>NZ_LDZY01000003.1 GCF_001029285.1 Desulfosporosinus acididurans | reverse complement strand
GCCACTGGTGTTCCTCCACATATCTACGCATTTCACCGCTACACGTGGAATTCCACTTTCCTCTCCTGTCCTCAAGATACCCAGTTTCCGATGCACTCTCAGGGTTGAGCCCTGATCTTTCACACCGGACTTAAATACCCGCCTACGCGCCCTTTACGCCCAATAATTCCGGACAACGCTCGCCCCCTACGTATTACCGCGGCTGCTGGCACGTAGTTAGCCGGGGCTTCCTCCTTAGGTACCGTCATGTCTCCTCCATATTCCTGAAGAAACCGTTCTTCCCTAAAAACAGTACTTTACAATCCGAAGACCTTCATCATACACGCGGCGTTGCTCCGTCAGACTTTCGTCCATTGCGGAAGATTCCCCACTGCTGCCTCCCGTAGGAGTCTGGGCCGTGTCTCAGTCCCAGTGTGGCCGTTCACCCTCTCAGGCCGGCTACTGATCGTCGCCTTGGTAGGCCTTTACCCCACCAACTAGCTAATCAGACGCGGGTCCATCCATCATCGGCAGCATATTCAGAGGCCGCCTTTCCTTATACGTTGATGCCAACCTATAAGCGTATCCGGTATTAGCCCTCGTTTCCAAGGGTTGTCCCGGTTTGTTGGGTAGGTTACCCACGCGTTACTCACCCGTCCGCCACTAAGATCCTTCTAAGTAAACTTAGAATTCTCTCCGTTCGACTTGCATGTGTTAAGCACGCCGCCAGCGTTCGTCCTGAGCCAGGATCAAACTCTCCAAAAAAGTTATTTCAACTTCCTTAAAGAAGATGATGACTTGCTCATGATTCCATGATTCTTTTGAAACTCTTCCGAGTTTCTCTCATTGGCTGTCCTTGTTGTTTAGTTTTCAAAGACCAGTGTTGTAAACGAATTAGTTGTTAAAAAACATATCCCTTATCAAGCTAGATTTCAATCATACCATTAATGACTGTTAAAGTCAATATCTATTTTTAATCCATTTAGCTTGAATTTGTATTGTTTCGCTCTCTCTAATATATTGCCGAGCGAACAATGACTAATATACCATATTTGTATTAACGTTTTCAACCATAATAATTCAGTGTTTATAAGGGTTTATAGTGCTATTTATTAAATATGCTTTCATATTCTCGCAATAGGTAAGACAATCATCTTTATATGTTTCTTGCTTCTATAACCCGGATAACAATGTATCCCATGGAAAAAGAGTCCAACTTATTAGTCAGACTCTCAATCCTAACCAAGCAAAATAACTCTATGACAACGCCCATAATATGCTCTTAATAATTTGGCTTAATTCAGATACCTAACCAATTCCAGGCATCTAGAGATATCAGCAAAGGCAAATTATTCATCGCTATCCGCATCTTGAACATTCTCGTCTCGCGGACGCATGGTTGGGAAGAGGATTACATCTCGAATGGACGCAGAATCCGTTAATAACATTACTAACCGGTCAATACCAATCCCCAAACCTCCTGTCGGCGGAAGACCATATTCCAAAGCTTGCACGAAATCTTCATCCAAAATATGCGCCTCGTCATCTCCCTTGGCTCTTTCCGCAGCCTGGGCTTCAAAACGCTGCCTCTGATCGATAGGATCATTAAGCTCTGAAAAAGCATTAGCAAGCTCACGCCCAAATATAAACGCTTCAAAACGATCCGTATATTCCGGATGTATGGCATTACGCTTAGCTAAAGGAGAAATTTCAACAGGATGTCCGGTAATGAATGTTGGTTGAATCAAATTAGGTTCGACAAAGGCTTCGAAAAACTCGTTAATAATTTTTCCACGTGATGTTCCCTCGTCAACTTGAATTCCCTTTTCCTTAGCAATCTCTTGTGCCTGATCATCTGTTACGATCTCACGAAAATCAACGCCTGAATACTCAAGAATCCCCTCCAACATGGGTAGTCTGCGCCAAGGTGCTTTAAACTCAATAGCTTGCCCTTGATAAGTTATCATCGTCGTTCCATGAACCTTTTTTACAATGTAGGAGATCATCTCCTCAGTTAGTTCCATAATATCTTCAAAATTTGCATAGGCCTGGTAGAGTTCCATCATAGTAAATTCAGGATTATGTTTGATCGAAATTCCTTCATTACGAAAAGTTCGGCCAATTTCAAAGACTTTTTCAAATCCCCCGACAATAAGACGCTTTAAAGGAAGCTCCAGAGCAATTCGCAAATAAAGATCAATATCAAGGGTATTGTGATGGGTAATAAAAGGACGAGCCGCCGCTCCCCCTGGTATGCTGTGCAGAGTTGGTGTCTCAACTTCAAGAAACTCTTTCGCTTCAAGATATTCTCGCATGCAGCGAATAATTTTGCTCCGTGTCACAAAAACTTGACGAACCTCAGGATTCATGACTAAATCCAAATACCGCTGGCGGTAGCGTGTTTCTACATTAGTCAGCCCATGGAATTTTTCCGGCAGAGGCCTCATTGCCTTGGAAAGCAACTTGACATCTCGTGCATGGATCGAGATCTCCCCGCGTTTGGTGCGAAAAACCTCTCCTTCAACTCCGATAATATCCCCGACATCGAATTTGGAGATCAAATCAAAGAGATCCTGGCCTAGATCATCCTTACGCATATAAATCTGAATCCGCCCACTTAAATCTTGACTGTGGACAAAAATAACCTTTCCTTGATCTCGTTTACTCATAATTCTGCCGGCAATGCTAACCTTCTGACCTTCCAGATTTTCAAAATCATCCAGTATCTCTTGAGCTTTATGAGAACGAATATAGCGGTCTGCATAAGGTTCTAGACCTGCTTGGCGGAAAAGATCAAGCTTATCTAAACGTATTCGCCAAAGGTCGTTAGTATTATCCATCTTAATTCCTCCATCATTTACTCTTATCTTATCAATTTTACCAAATATGGACGCAGATAAACAAGAAGAATCAAGATTTTGAACGTAAAACCAACGATCATTCATCATTTTGGCCGCGTTTCCCATAATATGGCTATCTCAAGATCAACAAACAAAGTGCAGGATCTGTATTTGATTAACCATACAGAAACACTGCACTCTGAAAAAAGCCTATTTTTTCTGTCCTAATTTGCTAATGGGATTCTAATCTTACTTGATGTCGAGGATTTGATAGTGAAGAATCCCCGCAGGTACATTAACTTCCACGATAGATCCTTTTGTTTGACCCAAAACGGCTTTACCTACCGGAGACTCGTTAGAAATCTTATTCGTACCCGGATCTGCTTCTGCTGAACCAACAATATAGTACTCTTCGTCGTCTCCATAATCAACGTCTTTCAAACGTACCTTTGCACCTAAGGTTACAACATCTGTTCCTTCAACCTCATCAATAACCCGTGCATTCCTGAGCATCTTTTCCAGGGTAATAATTCGACCTTCGATAAAAGCTTGATCATTCTTAGCATCGTCGTATTCAGAGTTTTCACTAATATCACCAAAGTCAATGGCCTGCTTGATCCGCAAGGCAACTTCTCGACGCTTTACTGTTTTTGTTAGTTCTAACTCTTCCTCAAGTTTTTTGAGGCCTTCTAAGGTCAGAATGACTTCTTTTTCAGGCATAGTTTCTCGCTCCCTTTTCTCGTCCTACGCATTGTGCCATTTATAGTACCTTGCACTTTCTAACAGCTTTAGCGTACTTCATTTAAACCAGGAACTGTAAAAAATAATTCCTCAATTACATTACTCGTTATTATAAGGACCTTGCAAAATATTGTCAAGGATACCACATTCCCTCTTACCGAGCAATGTTCCCATAGTTTTTCTCTCTTCGACAAAATCTATTCCCCATTTTGTAATATTCGACTCAAGACGGTTCTCATTTCATCAGCGGATCTTGTTTGCATAATAATATCTCTGAATTGTGCCGCATTTCGTACTCCTTTGATATACCAAACAGCATGTTTTCTCATTTCGTTAAGACCAATATGTTCGCCCTTATAGCGCAACACTCGCTCAAAATGCTGCGTGGCGACCATAAGACGTTCTTCAAGGAGTGGTTCAGGTACTATTGTGCCGTGTTCAAGGAAATGCTGGGTTCGGGAAATAAGCCAGGGGTTTCCCAAAGCTCCACGGCCGATCATGACACCGTCACATCCCGTTTCCTCAATCATTTTACGCGCATCTTCCGGACAAAATATATCCCCGTTGCCAATAACAGGGATTTTAACTTCACGCTTAACGTTTTGGATCCAGGACCAATCAGCTCGTCCCGAATAGAATTGTTCTCGAGTTCGGGCGTGAAGAGTTAACATCTGAACTCCCACTGCCTCAAGACGACGAGCCATCTCCAAAGCCACAATTTCATCGTGATTCCAGCCAAGGCGAATCTTTACCGTAACCGGAATACTAACAACCTTTACGACAGCGGCCGCAATAGCTTGTGCCCGCGGCAAATCTCTTAGCAGAGCCGAGCCCTCGCCATTTTTAATGATTTTAGGAGCAGGGCATCCCATGTTTATATCAATAACATTTGCACCGGCATCTAGAGCCAAAAGAGCTGCCCGAGACATTGTTTCCGGATCTGAACCGAAAAGCTGAACAATCCTGGGCTCTGGCTCATCTCTTAAATCTAACATGCTCAACGTTTTTGAATTACGATAATTCAATGCTTTGTCGCTGATCATTTCTGTCCATACAGTTCTTCCGCCTAAGGCACATACCGTTTCGCGAAAGGCCTTATCCGTTACTCCTGCTAAAGGTGCTAAAAATACAGGAACTCCAAGGTTATAATTTCCTAGATTCATATTCATTCCTCGATAAATTATTTCTGATTCCGTTCATAAATGATTAGTAGCCCTTCGAGGGTCAGAAAAGGATCCACTGTTTCGATGGTTTCAGATTCTTGAGAAATCATCTTCGCCAACCCGCCAGTTGCTACAACTTTAGTCTCTGATCCTAATTCCTCTTTTATCCGTTTAACAATCCCATCAACTTGGCCAGTAAAACCGTAGTATATCCCTGATTGCATTCCGGAAACAGTATTTTTAGCAATTACCGAAGTGGGTTTTACCATCTCGACCCTTGGTAATTTGGATGCACGCAAGAAGAGGGCTTCAGTTGAGATTCCAATCCCCGGCGCAATAGCCCCTCCTAAATATTCACCCCGTTTGGAAACAACACAGAACGTTGTTGCTGTGCCAAAATCTACAATGACTAGGGGACCGCCATATTTGGCATAAGCTGCAACAGCGTTTACAATCCGATCAGCTCCAACTTCCCTTGGGTTATCATAAATAATCGGCATGCCTGTCTTAATCCCCGGCCCCACTACAAGCGGTTCTACGCCAAAATATTTTCGAGCAAGCGTTTCCAAGGTAGGCATAACAGGCGGGACAACGGAAGAAATGACAACAGCATTTATCTCCCTAAAGCTTAATCCACTAAAGTCAAAAAGATTTTTAATCACAACCGCATACTCATCAACAGTTCGAGATTTTTCGGTTGAAACTCTCCAATGATGCGTCAATGTCCTTTCATCATAGACCCCTAAAACAATATTTGTATTTCCTACATCGAATAGAAGAATCACACTACCACTCCTTTTCCCTAACGATTTGAGGCAGTTTAGCGCCGACGAACGATCTCTTGACCAACCCAGACTGCGAGTCCGGCCTTAATCAAATCTCCCATAAAAAGTAAAGGGACAAATCCGATCGCCAGAACACCCGCAATACTTGTTGTTTGATGCAAAACCCAATGTAAAATTACGTAAAGATAACTTAAACCAAATAAATATAAAACAATAAGACCGAAGAACACACCAGTAATCGCCCGCCAAAGACTTCCTTCACGATAAAAACGCCCCACAACATAAGCTGCCGCAACATAACCTAACAGAAAGCCAAATGTCGGTTTTAAGATATAACCTAAGCCCCCGAACGGTGCAGAAGCAAAAACGGGCAGTCCAAACAGCCCCAATACCAGATAAACGAGCATTGCCATGGCACCATATTCCGCTCCGAGAATAAGCCCCGAAAGATACACAAAAACCGGAAGTATACTAAAAGGAATCAAGGCAGGTGCCCAATGTATCAGCATACCTGTTAAGCACATTAATGCAGCAAAAACCGATGACATAGCTAATTTCCGAACATTCATAAATCTAGCCCTCCATTGTAAACTTATTTTTTATTTTGAGTTTACAATAAGAGCCGATAACTTGCAATATCTTTCTAAGTATCCGTAAGGAATCTCTCTAAAAATATGATCCCTGCTTAGACCTCAACCTAACTTCTCCGGCAGAAAACCGCTCTTCGCCCTGTTCTGTGCTCAGGAGCAATTCACCATCTTGAGAAATTCCTTTAAACACGCCCCTAAAGACCTCTTCACCACGCAAAACCCTTACTTCTTCTCCAAGACCAACCGCTCGAGCCATCCAATTAGAACGTAGGTCTTCAAAAAGATTTTCTTCCAGGGCTGTAACCTGTTTTTCTAAGTACTCTAAAATCGTGGCCGCCAACCTATTCAAATCTACCTCGTACCCTAAAATTTCCTTTAATGTTGCAGCCGTTAAAATAGAACCTAATTTTTCACTTGAAAAATTAGCATTAATGCCAATTCCTAATATTAAGGTCTGAACTCTGTTCCATTCTCCAACAACTTCCCCGAGTATTCCGGCAATCTTTTGGCCATTATAGAGAAGATCGTTGGGCCACTTAATTCCGACCCGCAATTGATATAATTCTTCTATAGCATCTACAATCGCCACACTTGCAGCAAGGGTTAGCTTTGAAGCATTGGCTAAAGTCAAATTTGGCCGGATAATTACCGACATCCATAATCCTCCCAGCGGAGACTGCCATTCCCTCTGCATTCTTCCACGTCCTGCATATTGCGACTTTGCTATAACAACCTGACCATGAATTCCTCCCTCACGTGCTAATTCCCTAGCCTTAGCATTTGTTGATTTCAGTTTGTCCTCGATAGATAGTACATGCCCAAAGGACTTGGTTTCTACCATTTGCTCAATAACCCAAGCATTTAATGAATTGGGAGTTTTACGGAGACAATATCCTTTTTTGGTATGGGCCTCTATATCAAATCCTTCTTCTTTTAGCTGTTTAATCTGCTTCCAAACTGAAGCTCTAGTGACATTAAGTTGTTGGCTGATTCTTTCACCCGATACAAACTCTCCGGGAAGAGAGACGAGAAGCTGAAGAATATCGTGACTTGCCATTCGCTTTTGCTCCCTGCTTGATCCAATTATGATTTTTGTCCATGAATTTCTTCGGACTCAATTTTAGTTGGCCGATTATTCTCATCCACAAAAACAACGTTTGGTTTGTAATTATGGGCTGTCTCATCCGTAAGTAAACAATAGGAAATAATAATTACCTGATCTCCGACCTGCACCTGTCGAGCTGCGGCACCATTGAGACAGATCACACCGGAATGCGGCTCTCCGGGAATGACATAGGTTTCAAACCTGGCACCATTATTATTATTGACAATCTGAACCTTCTCATTAGGTAAAATATTCGCTTTTTGCATCAATTCTGAGTCTATCGTCACGCTCCCCACATATTGAAGGTTAGCTTCTGTCACGATTGCTCTGTGAATTTTCGATTTCATCATCGTTCTAAACATTAGTTTCAACCTCCACGACTATATTATCAATTAAGCGCGTTGGGCCAAACTTCACCGCTAGCGCAATTAGTACTTGCCGATTGATTTCTGTAACTTCCGACAGATCCTCGGCGTCCCTGACCTCTACATAATCGATAACCCCTTGGCTGTCACGCCTAATGGCAGTGCGAATAAAATCTTCAATGTCTCGGGCTGATTGCTTTCCTCGTCGAATCAATTCTGCCGCTTCTTGAAGACTACGAGACAGTACTAAGGCTTCCTGGCGTTGTTCAGCCGATAAGAAGACATTACGCGAGCTGAGAGCTAGACCATCTTTTTCTCGAACAATAGGTACACCTCGAACTTCAATTGGAAGATTTAAATCACTAACCATTCGTCGGATAATCAAGTATTGTTGATAATCCTTTTGACCAAAAAAGGCTATATCCGGCTGGACAATATGAAACAATTTGCTGACAACAGTGGTAACTCCTCGGAAATGCCCGGGGCGATTCGCACCGCATAATACCTTATCCAATTGACCTACCTCAACAAAAGTTACCATGGGTCTGGGATACATTTCCTCCACAGATGGGTGAAAGAGTAGATCAACGCCGCACTCTTCCACTAATTGTGCATCTCTTTCTAAATCCCTCGGATAACGTGCATAATCTTCATTAGGTCCAAATTGCAGGGGATTAACAAAAATACTTACAACAACAAAAGCCCCTGTTTCTTTAGCCTTTTCAATTAAGGTTAAATGTCCTCTATGCAAGTAACCCATTGAAGGAACAAGAACGATGGTTTTCCCCCTTTGTTTTTCCTCTTTAATGATTTTACGAAGTTCTGAAATATTAGCAGTTCTAAGCATACCTATGTCCGCCTTTCCTACCTTTATAGTAAATTCGATGTGCAGTGAATTTTCAAGGAAATCTTAGCTCTGTCAATAGAGTACCAACAATTTTGGCAGTTCATATCAATTTTAATTAAATAAATGGCCTAACATTGATTTCAGCTTATTTAAATCTTCCGGAGAATAAGTCAATCCTTGTAGAGCCTTTTTGTCTTCTCCGAGCTCCAGAGCTTTTAACCCTAATTCCCTGTATATTCCCTTGAGCTTCGAGGGCATATGGTCTAAATGGCCTTGTACCACTTTAACATCGCCTCGCGCCACCGGCCCTGTCAAGGCTTGGGGGAGTCCAACCTGCTCCAGATTATAGAGAGTCCCTCGCATCAAAGGAATTAATGATGCCAAGGCTTCATTCTCTTGGAATCCGGCCTCAGCAAAAAGTTCCACAGCCAAAGAAGCCAATACTACCAGATAATTTGAAGCAACTACGGCACCTGCATGATACATAGATTTCTGGGACGCTAAGATGCGATGAGGAATCCCCCCCAGATCGTTGACAAGACCCTCACCAAACTCTTCATCATCACCTTCTATTCCAAAATGAGTCCCGGTTAAGATCTCCAAAGCCTTTTCTATGCTGGCAAAAGCCTGAAGAGGATGCAGAGAAAGACAGCGTACAGACAAATCCTCTTTGACCCTCAGAACAGTCGAAGGGAGTGAACCTGAACAGTGAACCCAAAGTTGTTCTGATTTAATCGAAGGTCTAATACTAAGGTTTTCAGCCACCGTGCGGATTAAATCATCTTGGGTAGTTATAAACAGTCCATCCGCAGTTGAGGCGAGTTCATCCAACGTAAGATGGTTTTTAGGCAAATACCGGCAGAAGCGTTCATAAGAGCTGCGACTTCGCGTGTGAACACCAATACAATAGTGACCCTTCTCCTCTAAGCGAAGTGCCAACGCAGTCCCGACAATCCCTGTTCCGATAATCCCAAACTTCATTCTTTCCCCTCCCTACTCCATTTAGACCTACTCTCTAAACTGGTTTAGCAACAATCTGTGGTGCCGCTTTACGGCGTGGGAATTTGATAGTGAAAAAAAATACCCTCACCAAGGTGAAGGCACTTTAATCTACCCTCCGTCTCGGTCCAATGATCCAAGCGGTGTTTATGCAATAGTATTAGTTTGGTAGGCATGATTCATTCGTTGACACCAAAACCACCGTACAACTCTTTCGATGTCGTCGGCTCACAGTTTAGTCTTGTTGGAGCTCCGAGTATTGCTCTTTTGGAAACACCTTTCCCTCTCCAAAAACCTTACTAATTGGTCTTCCCGAAGGTAAAATAAGATTTGGCGCGATTTCACGCAGGGGAGCCAGTACAAACTCCCGAACCTCCAGATAGGGATGAGGTAATGTTAATTCCTTCGAATCGCTAACCACATTATCATAAATTAGAAGATCAATGTCAATCGTTCTGGACCCCCAATGTTCCTTACGCACTCGTCCGAATTGCTGTTCAATTTCTTGACAGACATGGAGCAGATCCAAGGGAGGAAGAGTGGTATCCACCTCTACCACCTGATTCCAATACAGAGGCTGCTGCTCCTGGACTCCCCAAGGTTCGGTTTCATAGATTCGTGACAGTGACAGAATAGCTATGGCGGGACGCTTTAAAGCCGAAAGAGCCTCGCTAAGATAGTAGCCTCTGTCCCCAAGATTACTGCCCAATCCTAAAAATGCTCTCATGCTGTTCCTCCTGCCGGTCGCCAAATCTCCACGGAAACGTCTCGGAAAATGCCGGCAACCGGTGCTTGGGGCTTATGTACTTCTACCCGAACAGATTTGCAGTTGAACTGGGCCAAAACTGTTTGGGCAATTTTTTCAGCCAAATATTCTATCAACTGATGTTTATCATCCATCACACAAGTTTTAATAACATTGTAAACTTCACCATAATGAATAGTGTCCTGAACTTGATCTGAACTTCCTGACCGACTGAGATCCACAAAAAGATCAATGTCTATTATGAATTTCTGCCCAAGAATCTGTTCCTCAGGCAGAGCCCCATGATAGGCATAGAACTCAAGGCCTCGAAGGTGAATAGCATCATGCCCCGACATAATTAACTCCTCTCTGCCCTCGAACTATGGCATCTGCCATTTCTACAGCTCTGCGATTCTCTTGAACATCATGAACTCGTACAATGTCTACTCCGGCAGCCACTCCAAGAATGCTTGTCGCCAGCGTCCCTTCCAAACGTTCATCAACTGCTAGATCCAACGTTTTTCCGATCATGGATTTGCGAGATGTTCCCAATAGTACGGGATGACCTAAGGCCTTGAATTCTGCTAAGCGGGACATGACCTCAAGATTTTGCTCCAGGGTTTTGCCAAAGCCGATTCCCGGGTCTACGATAATTTGGTCTCCCGTTAAACCATAGGCTTCGGCTAGTCCAATACTCTGTTTTAAAAATGTCAGAATATCCCCCATTAAATGATGATAAGTTGTTTCCGTCTGATTATGCATAACAATCACAGGAGCTCTATATTCACCAACAACTCTTGCCATTTCAGGATCTTTTTGCAGGCCCCAAATATCATTAATTATATGGGCCCCGGCTTCAAGGGCCTTAGCCGCCACACTTGCTTTATAGGTATCAATGGAAAGCGGTAAATCAACACGTTCCGCTAAAGTTTTCAAAATAGGTTCCAAGCGCTTCCATTCATCTTCCTCACTAACTTCAAGATGTCCTGGCCGGGTGGATTCTGCCCCGATATCCAGAATATCCGCCCCTTCAGCGGCCATTCGTTCTGCTTGAGCGATCGCATCCTCAAGATTATTATATCTCCCCCCATCGGAAAAAGAGTCAGGCGTTATATTTAAAATTCCCATAATTAAGGTTCGTTCACCAAGTCTTAATTCTTTGCCACGGCAGTTTAATATTCTGGATTTAGGAGGTTCTAAATTGCCCAGCAATTTCCTCAAATCAGAGCCGATTTGCTTCAATCCGAAGGGTTGAGATAAAACTTTTGTCGAAAGCCTCTCAAGCTGCCGAACTGTTCCAAGCAGCATAATATCTGTCATTTCAATTTGGTTTACAATCACATTGCGATGGACCGCTGCATCTCCGCCCAAAGAGAGCATCTCTTGCTTTAGAATATGAGCCACACGCAAGGGCACTTGCTCAAGTTTAATTCCTCGTCCCAATCCTTTTCCGGCCATATGAGCAATTCCCGCAGAATCTGTGCCAATTTCTTTTAAGGCCATTTTGGCCTCTTCCAGATCATCCATGCTAACCCATCTCATGCCATAACTTTGCATATGTTGAACCCTCCAAATTAATACGTAATAAGTCTCATTACTTGATTATATTTGTGACATTCTTTTTGAGCTGGGCAATGACGGCAGTCCCTTGCCCAATTGTCAGCCAAAGCCAGAGCATTACCTAATATACTTAGACCAACTGCGCTGTGTTGGCGATGTTCACGTATCCCCTTAAGAATAATCGTAATTTCCTCTTGCTTAAACTCACAATCTTCAAGTATCGGCAATGCTAGTTCAGCACTCGCTTCGGCGTGGTCTTCTCCGCTCTGATACTCCATCCATCGTCCTATATCATGAAGAAAGGCAGCGGCATAAACTACTTCTTTAGAAAGAGCACGACTGCCTTGCTCTAAAATATAGGTATAAGCTATACGAGCAACACTTATCCCGTGATCAAAACCATGTTTACAGAACTGCCGATTTTTCTCTAACTGATCGATTGTCTCCTGATAGGTAACATAATCTCGATGATCTAAGAGCCGATTTAGGCGAGCCATCGAATGTTTTATTTTGACCCACTCCCAACCTGCAATCAAGGCAAGTGGTTATAAAGAAGGTAAGCCTTGGGAATTCACCCAAGGCCTGCTTTCACTTACTTCTATCGCCAGTAACTCACCTTGATCGAATTATTCCAATAATATTTTAAATTCGATAAACTAAGTGAATTCCCTTCTCTATAATGCCATTATTTCTCATAATACGGAAATCCTTAAGGGACTATCGGTTTTGCATATTTGAAGGTGTATGAACCTTTAAAGGAGGGAATCGTCAAGGTTTTTCGCGTAATACTTACTATCAGTCCGTTCTGTTTCAAAGTAGGTGCCTCTACTTTAGAGAAATAATCTAGAAGAGTGTCTGGATCTCCAATGGCATCCAATTCATAAGGAACTCCTTCGGCTCGGTTAATTGGAACTTGGTTGATGAGAATTGTCGAACTTCCACTGAGAACGATAGCTGTTGTACTCACAATGCGTTGTCCGTTCACACTAATTGCTTCAGCTCCGGCAAATTTCAATGTATTGACCATCCTGGTAATATCCTCAGTACTTACAGGAAAGATCGTGTTTTTGCCACGATCATCGATGCTTATTTGTATGCCTGGACCCTCAACAGCTTGTGTCCCCTCAAGAATCTGTAATTGCTTCAGTCGATCTAGCACCTGAGGATCAGTTCCTACTTTTTTGCGCGCCGTATCCAACTCTGTTAATAAATTCTGATGTTCCTTCTGAAGTTGGGCATTTTGGGCCTGGGAATTAGCTAATACTGATTTCATTTGAGTTAAACGCTCAGCACTTATTTGTTCCGCCGCAGAAACATTTTTTTGAGTGTGAGCCTGTAACGAGACGAGAAAACCTAAAGCAATAGCTACCATCGTAACAGGGAGGGCTAAACTTCTTTTCCAACGATGCATTATGTTCCCTCCTTAACTGGTTGAGCAAAGCGATACGGCTTCAGTTTTCCGGCTGGCAAAATTAAATTTTGTTCGATCTCAAGTTTACGTGTAATCCCATACTGTTGTTGAAAATCCCCCAGCCTATCCCATCCATAAAACTTGAGAGCCGCAGTGAGGTTAGTCTTATCACCAATTGCTTCAATAACATAGGGCGGCATTTGACGCGTGCCATTAATTTGAATAAAAGAGCCCCCGCAAAAGACCTCAGTATTCGTGGTTACACGCTGCCCGTTAACTGCAATAGCCTCTGCTCCACCATTCCATAGAGCATTAAAAATCTCCCGAATATACTGCTCATGAATATAATAATTGTTTAAATCATCTTGACCCTGAACTGTTCGCTTTGAATCATCAAGGGTAATTCGTAACCCCGGTCCCGAAACAGCTATTAACCCGCTATTCATTTCAGCGTCTTGAAGTTGTTGATTCGCTAAAGTCGAGGCACTTTGGCCTTGAGCATACTTCGCAAGTTCTTGCCGCAGCTTATCATTTTCCACAGAAATCTGCTGATTTTCGAGTTCGGTTTGAACTAAATTTGGTACTGCCGTTTCTTGCCCTAAAGGATCATTGCCAGCAATCCCATGCGCCTTGAGCAGCATTACAAACAGAAAACCAATCAATACAGACCCTAAACCTAGTAAGGATCGTTCCCTAATCTCCAACTGCATCTCATTGCCACCTCCAAAAAGAGAGCAAATTTTTAAAAAGGACACCCATCAGGGCGTCCCTAGTTGTATACCAAAAAGGATAAATCAAATTTTTACTCGCTTAACCAATCTTCCCCGGCTTTAGTATAGTCGACAAGCTCTTCAGGTTTAAAATAAAGGGCAATTTCACGTTCGGCACTCGCCACAGAATCCGAACCATGGATTACATTGCGGCTAATGTCCATTCCATATTTACCCCGAATTGACCCTGGATTAGCATTCGCGGGGTTTGTGGCTCCCATCAGCTCTCTTGCCAAAGCCACAACATTCTTTCCTTGCCAAACCATAGCAACAACGGGCGATGACATTATATAAGCCACGGTTGGTTCGAAAAACCCTTTGCCCTTATGTTCAGCATAATGAGCTTCAGCCAATGCACGATCTACCTGGATGAACTTCATTCCGACGAGCTTGAAGCCCTTGTCTTCTAACTTAGCAACAATTCTCCCGACCAGCCCACGTTGAACGGCATCCGGCTTCAACATCAAGAATGTTCTTTCCATACACATAATCTCCCTCCACTAATAATCTTTATTCACTCAATCTTATTTAACTCTTCTTCAAGGGTTTGTGATGGCAGATCTTCCGGTTTCTTTTCCAAATCGACCGTTGTTTCCTTTTGACCTTCAACTGCAGGCTTGTCAAATTGAGCCATTATTGCAGCAAAACTGTTTACATCTAAAGTTTCTTTTTCCATCAAAGCTTGGGCAATAGCATGAAGCTTGTCAATATTTTCCCGTATTAAAGTTTGAGCCTTCTGATAACAGTCATCAATAATACGACGAGCCTCTTTGTCTATAGCATAGGCTACTGCATCGCTGTAACTGCGATCACGAGAAATATCTCTTCCCAGAAAAACTTGTTCTTCTTTATGTCCGAAGGTTAGAGGTCCTAGTTCCTCAGACATCCCAAGTTCAGTAATCATTTTGCGGACAATACCTGTTGCGCGCTCCAAGTCGTTAGAAGCTCCCGTACTTATTTCATGCAGGATCACAGATTCAGCCACACGTCCGCCTAATAACATTGTAACCTGATCAAGCAGCTGAGATTTTGTCATATAATTGCGATCTTCTTTAGGAAGCAGGAGTGTATATCCACCGGCTCTCCCACGTGGGATTATGGACACTTTATGCAAAGGATCAGTATGAGTAAGCAGCTCTCCAAGCAATGCATGTCCGGCCTCATGATAGGAAACAAGTTTCCTTTCAAAAGCACTCATGACTCGAGTTTTCTTCTCCGGACCGGCAATAACTCGTTCGATCGACTCTTCGATCGTTTGTTGGCGAATTTGGTTTTCGCCTCTTCGTGCGGAAAGAAGAGCAGCTTCGTTAAGGAGATTTGATATATCTGCACCGGTGAAACCCGCAGTTCGACGCGCAATAACTTCCAAATCAACTTCTGTAGTAATAGGCTTGCCTTTGGCATGAACTTTTAAGATTTCTTCACGTCCTTTTACGTCTGGAGCATCGACAACAATTTGCCGATCAAAACGGCCAGGGCGTAAAAGGGCTGGGTCTAGTACATCAGCTCTATTCGTTGCCGCAATAATGATAACACCGTCATTTCCGTTAAAACCGTCCATTTCAACGAGAAGTTGGTTCAAAGTTTGTTCTCTCTCATCATGGCCGCCGCCTAAACCAGCGCCCCGCTGCCGCCCAACAGCATCTATTTCATCGATAAAAACAATGCACGGTGCACTTTTTTTAGCCTGTTCAAATAAATCACGAACTCTCGAAGCGCCGACTCCGACAAACATCTCTACAAAATCGGAACCACTTATGCTGAAAAACGGGACACCGGCTTCTCCGGAAACAGCACGAGCCAGTAATGTTTTACCAGTCCCAGGAGGGCCGAATAATAATACTCCTGTAGGAATCTTAGCCCCTAATTCGTTAAACTTCTTAGGGAACTTTAGAAACTCAACCACTTCTTGTAGTTCTTCTTTAACTTCATCAGCACCCGCTACATCAGCAAAAGTTACTTTCTTCTTGTCTTCACCGACAAGGCGAGCCTTACTTTTCCCAAACTGCATGACGCGATTACCACCGCCCTGGCTTTGCTGCATCATAAAGAAGAACAGGCCCACGATAGCGAGAGTTGGCAGAAGCGTGGATAATAGCCCGACCCACCAAGGTGACTCAGTCGGTTCGGATAAGTTAAGCGGAACTCCATGGGATAACAAATCGGAGGCAAGCTGCGGATCATCGGCGTAGCCAACCACATCATGCTTCGTCTCGTCTTTTAATGTAACCGTATACTTAATGGTATTGTTTTCAATGATACCTGAAACATCTTTAACCTGGTTATTTACTACATCTCTTTTAAATGTAGTATAGTCCATTCCCACGTCTTTGTTCACGGGAGGGGCCGACCATTTAATTAATACAATTGCCATAAGAATTATGAGCACATAAATTGTTGCGTTCTTAAAGACCTTCAAATATGGTCCTCCTCTCTAGTTGGCAAACCGCCTAATCTTACAAAGCAATTCCACATATTATACCATGCTGAATTTCCTTTTACAATGAATTCAAATTAGAACTCCCAGTTTGTGGCTATAATCATACAATATACTTTTGAAGATTGTTTCTGCGGCGGCCACAAGCCGCTCTGACGAAGACCCGGAATCCAGAGCACCTCGTCTCCAACCGCAACAAGCGGTAATTTGCTCCTCCTAAAGGCAGAAATTTTACCTTCCTGAAATACCTTTTTTAAAGCCTTGTGCCCGACACCCGGGAACCACATTTTATCGCCTTGTCGCCGTGTTCGACACATAAGCCGGCCCTGTGTTTGAATCAATAACTCTTGATCAAAGATTGCCACTTCATTATCGGAGTCTCTCAATCCTTCCTCCGCTAATTTGAACTCCTTTTCTGTTAACAGCGTAATTTCAGCCTCATAACCAGGAATTTTGATCCGCTTTCCCAATTCTAAGGAAATATCCGAAAACGAAGGTTTAGAGTCCTTCTCTATAGCCTGGACTTTATTGCAAAACCATATACCCTCTTCATTAATTTTTACAGTTAAACCCGGCAGATCTTGTTTCCATCCTGACTTGCCTTGAGAGGACATAATTCTGGTTATGTAAGCATAACTTAACCCTCTGCGTTCCCCAGTGACCATCGTCGCCGCGTATCGCAGCAGGCGCGAAAGAATCGCAGCCGGTTCATTAAAGACCGCCGGCTTTAATCCAATCGCTTGCTGTCCATTTAAAGCATATACATTCCAAGCCTTTTCCACTTGCTGAGCTAAATAATCCTCATCCCAGCGCAGAAGTTCTCCCATCCTTCCCAAGGCTTCCTGAAGCCTTGGATTATAATCTCGCTCCAATAACGGTATTAGTTCCAAGCGAATTCGATTTCGGACATAAATCGGCTGCCGATTTGTCTGATCGATGGCATAAGGTAACCCCTCTTGATCACAGTATCTAAAAATATCTGCCTTTGTAAATGTCAGCAAGGGACGAATTATGGAGTCTCTTGACGGATATATACCTGTTAAGCCAGCAGCTCCGCTTCCTCTCAGTAAGCGATAAAGAATAGTCTCAGCTTGATCGCCTAAATGATGTGCTGTTGCTAAAAGAGTGCACCCATCTTCTCGCATATCCTCCCGCCAACGAGCATACCTCCACTCTCTCGCGGCTTCTTCAAAGGATTTCCCCATGGCTTGAGCATAGCCGATAGAGTCGAAACGATGAATCCGGCAAGGAACTTCCCATCGCTCTGCCATTTCTCGAACAAGTTCCAATTCCTGGTCCGATTCTTTCCGAACCCCATGATGGATATGGGAAATAACGAGTGAAATTCCCTGAGCAGGGTCTTCCCGCATGTATCGCCAAAGTATATGCCCTAATGCCATAGAATCAGGGCCTCCTGACACAGCGACCAGCAATTTGGAATTTCTCGGAATCAGATTAGGCAATATGTAAGTACGCAATTCTTCGAACATCGTCGATTCTCCGCTCTGATCAAAAACTCCTATTAAACATTATAACCTTAACATTCTCTCCGAATAAACACAACGCCATACTTCCATAAAACGTTCATTTGACAAAAAAATATTTAATAATTATTAAGGTTTATCTCTCTACAACTTTCTGGCAGACAGATTGCAGGATGTCGAAGGAAAAGACCCCGATTTCTCGGGGCCAAATAAGTTTCAAATCTATTGAGTTATTCCCCTTTGCTTTAGAATAAACCGCTGACTTTACCTGTTTTGGTATCAACATCGATTCTTCTGTAAGCGGGGTCAGAACCTGTACCGGGCATTAAAGTGATTGTTCCTGCCATTGGGCAGAGGAATTTTGCACCGCCATATACTAAAACGTCACGAATTGGCAGCCTCCAGCCCTTGGGAACTCCTTTTAAGGCAGGATCATGGGACAAACTTAAATGAGTTTTGACCATCATCGTGGAAAAATCGGCATAGTGGGGATCCGATTCAAACTTTTTAGCCTTGGCTTCCGCTTCCGGAGACCAGTCTACACCATCGGCACCATAAACTTCCTTGGCAATAAGCTCGACACGTTGACGCAGCGGCATTTCAAGAGGATAGAGACATTTGAAATCTGACTTTTCTTGACAAGCCTCCATGACCGCGTCTGCTAATTCCAGAGCGCCATCGCCGCCTTCGAGCCAATGGTTGGAATAGGCGCAGCGTGCTCCGGCTTCTTTCACGATCTTCTTAACCAGATTGATTTCAGCTTCCGTATCCGTATAGAAGCCATTGACACAGACAACTGGCACTATGCCCGATTTTTTAACAGTCTTAAGATGATGAAGTAAATTAGCACACCCTTTTTCGACAAGTTCAAGATTTTCTTGTACATATTCTTCCGGAAGCGGGCGTCCAGGTATAACAGCAGGCCCTCCTCCATGCATTTTTAAGGCACGGATTGTCGCCACAAGGACGGAAACATTAGGTTTCAGGCCGCCCAAACGAGCCTTGACGTTCCAGAACTTTTCAAATCCAATGTCTGCTGCAAATCCACTCTCCGTAACGTGATAGTCAAACATCTTGAGACCTAAACGGTCTGCAATAATCGAAGACTGCCCAATGGCAATATTAGCAAAGGGACCGGCATGAACCATAACTGGCTGCCCCTCAGCGGAATAGCAAATCGTCGGATTTATCGTATTGCGCATCCAAGCAGTCATTGCACCGTCGACTTCCAGATCCTTAGTAGTTACAGGTTCACCCTTCTTGTTATAGGCTACAATAATATTACCAATCCGTTCTCTTAGGTCTGGAAGATCCTTGGCAATTGCTAAAATGGCCATTAACTCCGAACTTACTGCAATTCCGAATTTTGACTGCATTTGAAAGCCGTCTTTTTTCCCGCCAATCCCTATAATAATATTTCGTAACCCTTGAGCTGCGAAGTCAATAATCCAGCCCATTTCAACATTTTTGGGATCTATGTCCAGACGTTTTAAGCCTCTTTTGGCAAGTTCTTCGTCAGTGTAGTTGGCCTCATGCTGCATGCGGGCATTAAGAGCAACCATCGCCAGATTATGGGCATTCATAATATCATTTATATCACCGGTTAAACCGAGAGAAAATTCCGTCATAGGAATCAACAGGGCATTGCCGCCACCAGCAGCAGTGCCTTTAATGTTCATGGTCGGTCCTCCGGATGGTTGACGAATTGCGCCCCCAACCTTAACTCCTCGTTTCGCAAGCCCCTCAATTAACCCTAATGATGTCGTTGTCTTTCCTTCGCCAAGAGGCGTAGGAGTAATTGCTGTGACTTCAATATAATAACCATCGGACTTGTTTTTGAGACGTTCCATTACCTTCAAAAAATCAACCTTTGGCGTTTTCCCATAAGGAATTAATTCGTCCTTTTCAAGGGATAATTTTTCTACCAATTGATCAATAGTGGGCATGGTCTTTTCGGCTTCTTCGGCAATTTGCCAATCTTTGAGTTTTGTTGCATCCCAAGCCATAATAAATCCGCTCCCTTATTATAATTTTTCTTTCTGAATGACAGGCACAGAAAGCTTTACCAACTGGTATAAATCCGTTTAGCGAAATATCACAATAGTTTGATTCGACATACATTTCTGATTTCCTGCTGCACAAATAATTATACATGTAAATAATTCTCATTCATTCCAGTAATTTTTGCGGATGACAAGTACTATTCCATCATCCTCTAATTCTCCCTCAGAAAGCCGTCTAGCCTCATTACAAATCAAATCAGCCAGATCCTGGGATTTTAACGAAACAGATTGTTTCAAAATTTCCTGAATCCAGTCCGGTCCTTCTTTCAAAACATCTTGCATTCCGTCGGTGATCATCACAAGGGTTTCTCCGCCTTGCATCTCTTCATCTATGATTGGAATTTCAATTTGATTCAATATTCCCACCGGAAGGCTCGAAGAAACGAGTCTTTTTACCTCTTCAGAGGTAATGAGATAAGAAGACGCAGCTCCCGCTTTAATTAATTTTAAGTTCGATGATTCCAAATCGAGAATTGCCATATCAATAGTTACAAAACTTTCTTCAGGTGAACGCAATACCAGGATAGAGTTTAAGGCTTGAATTGAGCCTATCGGATCAAAGCCTGTAGTAAGCAACTGTTCTAGGAGAGCCAGCGCTGTTGCGCTCATTTTCGCTGCCTTCTCCCCCACTCCCATTCCATCACTTAAAATAAAAGCATGCTGGGTTCTGGAGAAAGCAATTGAAGCATAATTATCTCCGCTTAGTCCGTTGCCTGATTTTGTGAAAGAAGCAACTCCGACATCAAGAAAATTACGCCGCCGGCGTGCTAAATTCGAAGGTTTAACTACTTCCCAATTACGCTGTGTATGAAGTTCCTTAGCGAGATTCCCGATAACCTGAGAGACATTCAAAAATTGCCGCGATAAAGCCTCCTGATTGAGGACCAGACGCCGCCGCCAGGTCTCTTGGTTCTTTTGTTGTTCCAGAATAAATTGAACCCCTAACAACATTTCTTTGAGCCGGCCGCAATGACGCTTCCACTCAACCGGTAAAGATTGCAGCTTAACGTCAGGCTCATTTTCAACGAGTCCAAAGAGTTCAAAGAAAATATGATAGGTTTTATAAAATTCTCTCTTCCAGCAGACGTCAACCGTTGGACAATTGTAACAAACACGTTCAACCAAAACATTCATAAGTTCGGGGACTTCCTGCCGTGTCTCAAAAGATTCCGTTTCTGCGGCCTGATAACTTAAAGCAATTTGATCAAAGATCTCTGCCATAGCTTTTACCTTCGAAACTGTTGTTTCAACTTCAGGTATAACCTTAGGTTTCAAAAAATCCCTTTGCTGCGAAATGCCAGGCCAGAGAAAAAAAAGAAATAAGCCGACAACAGAAGAGATTAACTGGGAATAAACCGCATCCTGGCGCAGGAAGACGGTTAGCATCAACATTACAGCAATAAATGCTGTTCCAAGTCCAATTTTCCCGAACCTTCGAAAGGCTCCTGTACAGAAACCTGCCAGTCCATAAATACCGGCAGCCATTAAATTTTCATTGCTTACGGTCAGCTGTGGCAAAAAACCAAGGATAGCGCCAACACCCGCTGAAGTACCAGCTCCGTAACGTTCAGATACAAATAAGGTGAAAAAGCTCATCAACACAATGGAAAAGTTTATCTCCCTTACTTGAACCCCCTGAAGCCCACTAATAATACCAACAAGAATGATCAGCCAAGCTATTCCTTGCTCACGCTGAAATTCTCCCCTCCAAATTGCCTCTTTATGCTTCATGGCAAACCAAATAATAATTGCAAAGCCACCTGCTAAAATACTCTGAAGGGCCACTAGAAATAGGGCATAAGTGTCCGATTTGGAAAAACTTACGGTCAAAGAAGTAACTATTGCCACCATTAAACCTGTAATAAGAATCAAGTAGGTTCCCTCATGTCTTTTCTTACGAATGAAAGGCAGCAGCACGTACATAGCTGCTAAAATAACAATGATTTGAACCACAAAGGATACGTCGTTTAGTGAGGTTATACCGAGAGAAACTGTCCCCAGTACAATCCCTAATAAACCGAACAAGGACCCGCGCTCGCCAAGTAAAATGACAGCAGCACCGAAGGCAATCCCGAAGGGATGGAGGCCTAAGATAGTGCCCCGAGCTAAGCATCCGCCAAAAATAATAGGCAGAAATGTGCTTTCCAGAGAAATCCCGCTGCGCAGCCCTTGGTTAACTTTTAAGGTTGCCCACTCAGCCATAATATCACCTCTTACCTTTTTATGGTAATATTATAGCTTAAAGGATTAGCAAAGCTTGTCTACTATAGTCAGGCTTGGAAAACAACTTTCGACGTCATTCATAGATAATCTCTTCACGACTCCGCCATATGCCCACGGCCTCTTTAAAACGCCAGCATTTTCATATCTTCTTGCTGTCCCTGACTTCTAAATATAAAGAAAACTTGGCTGGCGCCAAGCCTCTGGCGCAGGCGGCAGGTTAGTTGCACTTATGCAGGAGGAAAGTATGCAACGAAGTTATACTTTCTGACAGTATAAGAAAAACCGCCTTACGGCGGTTAATTCCTAGTATCTGCTTGAGCCTCTTCCACCACGTTTGGATTCTGTGGCGCGGCGAAATTCTGTCTGACGTTCATCACTATCTTTAATAAACTTGGCCAATTTATCCTCAAAGGACACCGTTGGCGGAACTCGGCGTTCACGACTAGTATTACGAACAGTAGGATTAGCTTGTTTAATCGAGAGACCGATTTTACCCTTTTCGTCGACATGAATGACCTTTACCTTAACATGATCTTGTTCTTTTAAATAATCCCGAACATCCTTGACATAAGCATCAGCAACTTCCGAGATATGTACAAGTCCGGTTACTCTATCCGGCAATTCAATAAATGCTCCAAAGTTCGTGATCCCGGTAACGACTCCTTCAACAATACTGCCAACGTCAATGGCCATACGAAGTAAACTCCTCCTTGTGATGATCTATCTATACATAATTATATTATATGCAGTAAATTTCGTAACTGTCAAGGTTTTTAAAATCAATGTTACTTACTAATTCTTGGGAGAAATAAGGATTTCGCCATGTTTAACAAGACCTAGTTGTTCCCGGGCCAATTGTTCAACATAACTGGGAGTATTTAATTCGGCAATCTCTTCATGAAGTGACTTTTCTTGTTGCATTAGTCCTTCTTTTTGTTGAGTCAATTGATTAATCTGCTGCTCAACCGAAACATGAAGTTTCCAAAGCTGCCAGGCAGAACTGCCGACCCCCAGAAAAACAAGAAGCAAAAGGGCGATTGTTCCTAGCCGAAGATGAGGCTTTTGTCGTTTTTGCGGTTTAATCTTCTGATAAGATTTCTTCATCCCAATCTGCTCCTTCCAAACCAAGCTCTCCACTTGGTATAATGCATACGATTTCATACCCTTTACTCCGGGCACGATTTAGTAACGTGGCTACAGAGCTTGAACTAAGCTGAAGCTGCTTGGCGATGGCCTCCAAAGATTTCCCGCTTTCTTTAAGGATCACTGCTTGACGTTCACGAAAGCTAAGTTTTTCCAAGCCTCTGATTTCAATCTGCACTGCGGCACACCCTTGCTCAATAGTTATACACAGTTTGTGGATAACTTTGTGGACAAATTAATTACAAAAAAACTACAAAGGACCTACAATCAGTTACACAAATTATTATAACTACTCCTTAGAAGCGAATCAACCCCTTTGGTAATTTTTACCCATTAGTCCTAGGCGGCCATAATTGTCTCCACCACTCCTTTATAGTTATTTCCAGATTTACTAGGGGCCGATAAATAATATGTTCTCCAATACGAAAGCAAAGCAAACTAAACCAACATAAAATCGCATAGGGCGGGCGCATAAGAAGAACGAGCCCTCGAACCGGAATCATAACCCCTCCGGCGAAAAGCTTTAAAAGGGCGGCAACCAATTGGAATAGTTTGAAATATCCTTTTTTTAGAGAGTAGCTGAAAATCCTCAAATATAAGACAAGGCCCAAGAGACTGCCCCAAACATTATAAAACCTAAAGGCCAGTGCATTTGCTTTAAAAAACAATCGATAGAGGATAACCAAAGCAATAAGAGAAAAGAGGATATCTCCTGCGAACGTTACGACAGGCCCCCATTTCTGCCAACGCCTAAACGTTCGAAAAAAATCAAAGACTACACCCACCATTAATCCTGCTGCAACGACCCAAAAAAAAGCCATAAATTCCGAGATAGTCTTTCCCCTCCTCTCCTTAATCTGAGGAAAACTTTTCAAGAACCTTTACCTACCGAAAAATTTTATGCATTATACCTTGCCGAGAGTTCCCTCCGGTACTCCGATGATAAATGAGAGCACTAACATATCCTTGAATGTCGACCATACTTTCTTCAAGGTTAAGCTGTTTAATTCCCAACTGCTCCCCTTTAATGCTAAGTATCCCTAATTCCGTTTCAAGAATAATTTCTTTCGGATCAAAGGACTGAACCTTTTTCACTCCTGTCAATGCAATCATTTCTCGGTTTTCCATGACAAGGCGATGTCCCTTACCAAAACTGTCTGCCATGCCCCATCCCCCCAACACTTTTTTCTTCTTAAACCCTATTCAGTTTGACTGTCCTTTAGACATACCGAAACACTTTTAAAAACTAAAAGACAGAGCCTTTTTAACAAGACTCTGTCCTTCGTTCATCTCTGATTAATTCATAGAGGGTGTGGGCTTCGTTAGCCTTAACGCTATTGGGGGTAGCCAAAACTTTTACTTCTACGACATGATTAGCCATTTCCAGAATGATCTGGTCTCCCGGTTTAACTTCCGCAGAGGGTTTAACAATTCGTCCATTGATACTGATTTTTTCTCCTGCACAAACATCTTTGGCAACTGTGCGTCGTTTAATCAGGCGAGAAACTTTTAAGTATTTGTCAATACGCATAAGTTACTGTCAATAACCCTCCCTTTTCAAAACTCGGACCCAGTTTTCATCCAATCGTAAGACTCCCACTTCTTTAAGTGGGAGTGGGTCCCCGTACTCTGCTTCGGTGGGGGTAAAGTCCATCCTTTAGCGCGATAGCATTTGTTACGGGCTAGGCGCTTTCGGCGAAAGTGTCCACAGGACACTTTCGTCACCGAAGTCTCGATGTTCAGCTTTAGCTGAACGAGTTCACTAAAAATCAGGTTCCAGTATAACCGGAACCTGATTTCTCAAAAGTCCAAATCCTTACTTTTGGACTGCATCCTTTAGAGCTTTTCCCGCTTTAAAACCAGGCACCTTAGCGGCAGGAATGACAATTGTCTCCTTAGTTTGCGGGTTTCTTCCCGTTCTTTCAGCACGTTCTTTGACTTCAAAAGTCCCAAAGCCCACTAATTGGACTTTTTCGTTTTGTGCTAAAGATTCTTCGATCGTAGCGAAAACGGCACTTACTGCCTTTTCTGCGTCCTTCTTGGACATTTCTGCCTTCTCAGCAACTGCACTTACTAACTCAGCCTTATTCAAACTAGTCCCTCCTAAATAACTGATCTTATCTCGTAAACTATATTTCGCGATAAATAATCAATCTCCTGCTTATTCGCGTAAGATTACATTAATTTGCCGCCTTTTTCTTGTAATTTTGCCTTTTCCCAATAGGCATCCATTTCGTTAAGGGATAGTTGCTCAATTTTTTGACCTTCTTCGCGGCTTAATTCCACCATTTTAAGGAAACGCGCCTGAAACTTATGTACTGCTTCCCTTAGAACTTCCTCTGCGTCCAATTTAAGGAATCTCGATACATTGACCATTGCAAACAACAAATCCCCAAATTCCTCCCGAATACCTACTCCGGTTTTTAAGGCATTCTGCAGCTCAAGTAATTCTTCCTGAACCTTCTGGCATGGTCCCTCCAGATCACTCCAATCGAACCCTATTTTAGCCGCCCGGCGCTGCGTTGAGGAAGCCAGCATAAGAGCAGGCAACCCTTTAGGGTCACTGAAAAAGCCTCTTTCTTCCTTTGTGTCAGCCTTTTCCTCTTGTTTAATTCTATCCCATGAACGAATCACATCGTCAGCAGTTTCAAGCACTTCTTCACCGAATACGTGAGGATGCCTGCGAAGCAGTTTTTGAATAATCCCTTGTAAAACATCCTGACTTTCAAATATCTTGTTCTCTGAGGCAATTTGAGCATGAAATACAACTTGCAGTAATAAGTCTCCCAACTCTTCACATAAATTATACATATCCTCTTTTTCGATCGCCTCTAATACCTCATAGCTCTCTTCAATCAGACAAGGTTTTAAGGTTTGATGATTTTGTTCGCGATCCCAAGCACAACCATCTGGCGAACGCAAAATTTCCATGATTTGAAGTAATTTTGTCCAAGAAATAACCTCCGAACAAGGTGGCAAGACGATTGTCGTTAGGTGATCAAAGGAACCATGATCCATTTCGAAAAGAGGATGCTTGTCCACCCGCTCATTGTAAGTGCCCAGTCCCTGTACAATAAAGACATCTGCCTCATCGGGATAGGAACTCATGAGATCAAGTTTAACCTCAGAAGCAATGAGTTGATTATAAACCTGAGGAATAATGAGCCACTCTCTCCCTGTTAGTCCCGCATCTTTGAGCGCATCATAATTTCGAATAAGCATCCCTTCAATGGGATCAAAATTCAGTACCCGGAAAATCTCATCAACAAAGCTCATAGCAGGATGAACAATTACTTCATATTCTGGTCTTAAATTTTTCCAGAGCAGCTGAATAGTTTTCTCAGCTACCATAGGATGACCTGGCACGGCATAAATAACTTCCGAGTCCTTTCCTAACTCTGTTCTTAATCGTTCCGTTATCTTTTGATACACCTCTTCAAAGGTATCCTCCGAATCATAAACTTCATCAAAGGATTCTAACTGAACGCCTTCCGCCATTAATTCCTGAACACAGGGATGATGCAAAGTTCTTACAAAAACCTTCTTGGCGTTACAAAGACGGCGATAGTTTCCTAACGTTAATTGTTCAAGCCCCGAAGGGCCAAGACCAATGACATGAAGACACGAAGACATTCTTTCACCTCCTAAAGCTAGTGTAGCATAAAGTAAAATAAAGCGGGAGTACCGCTTTATTCCTACGACCAGAAATTCAATTAATATATAATTACATTCCGGAAGTATAAGAGTAACTAATTTATAGTAACGCCTATTGCTCCATTTGTTTGGCCAAAAATACTGCTGCCGTCTCTACCAATTTAATTTCTAAATCCCCCATCTTGGCATTTGGCTCTTTCGATATGATAATAACCGCTCCGATAGGGTCCCCTTGGGATATTATGGGGGCGATGACTTCACAGACTATTTTTGCTTTATCGTCTTCGTCATCGTCGCTAATTTTAGGTACATTGGTCTCACCGGAGTTCGTCAACCCGATTTGAATAGTTCTCCTTTCCTCCATGGCCTGTTCCACTGGATGATCAATTGGTTTATTTAAATACTCTTTCTTCGAAGCGCCTGCCACTGCAATAATAGTATCTCTATCCGAAATGCAAGTAATGTGTCCGGTTGCTTCAAACAACGAATCAGCATACTCCTTGGCAAACTCCCCTAATTCTCTTATCGGGGAGTATTTTTTTAGGATAACTTCCCCTTCACGATCTACAAAAATCTCTAACGGATCTCCTTCCCGGATACGAAGAGTCCGACGAATTTCCTTTGGAATAACGACACGACCGAGGTCATCAATTCTTCTTACAATGCCTGTTGCTTTCATAGGCGCACATTCCTCCTTTGTTCCCGAAGACTCATTTCGTCCTTTCTATTACTATTTCAGATCAATGATAGTATATATCTAGAGATTGCCAATTATTCATTATTTTCCAATGCACAAAAAAAGAAGGCAATAAATTTTGCCTTCTTTTTTTATCACCCTTAACTTGCCGGTTGATATCCTTTAGCATATTCAATCTTAGCTTTTTTACGCAGGTCATCAAAAAACGTCTGAAATTTGGTGTCCTTAGCCGCATTAAAAGCATCCTGGGTTACTTGAGTCTTTACTTTCGCAAAATCCGGAGTAGTAGCAGGCGTATGCGCTTGAACGTAAATTACATGATAACCGAACTGCGTTTTAACCGGAGTTGTGGAAAATGTCCCTACCTTCTGAGCAAAGGCCGCCGCTTCAAACTCCGGCACCATTTTCCCTTTCGTAAAGGTGCCAAGATCTCCTCCCGACTGCTTGGCTCCCGGTTCAATAGATTTTTCTTTCGCTAATTGTTCGAACAAAGGAAGAATCTGAACGTTATTTTTTTGGGCCTGTTCTAACTGGGCAATAATTGCTTTGGCCTCAGCTTCAGTCTTGAGCAAAATATGATGAGCAGTAACACTCTCAGGCTGGCCATAATTGGCTTTGTTTTTCTCAAAATAGGCTTGAACTTCGCTCTCTGTCGGCTGTTTCACATCCGTGGTTATCTTGGTATAAACCGCTAAGAAGTTCTTTAATTCCGATTCGCTCATTCCTTGTTGGTTTAGCATATCCTGAAATTTAGCATCTGTTCCCATATTCTTTTTTATAGTGTCTTCCTGACTCTTAATAGCAGGATCCTCTGTCTTCAACTTAAGGTTCTTAACCTCTTGGTCAAGAATTTTACCTTCAATCATTCGCTCTAGGACTTGACTTTTAATTTGGGTCAACGCTTGTTTTCCTTGGTCTGTATCAAACTTCATGCCTTGATTCTCGTAGGTTTTTTGAGCCTCTGCCACACGAGCATCATAGTCCTTAACTGAGATAGATTCTCCGTTAACTTTGGCTGCCCATTTGCCGTCAACCAGCGAGGAACACCCCACAGTGATCAGCGTCACCATAAGAATACTCACTAGTATCCCCAGCCGGGATTTTTTCATTCCGACACACCCTTTCAATTCACTTAGTCCAGTATATCAGGGAGTTCCCCTCGAAGCAATGTTCCCAAAAATTATAAGGACACGCCGCACTGCCCCAATCACCTCTTCTTGATCAAGCGTACGAGTGCGAACCTTACATTCCAGATTTCCATTAGGCAGAGAATTAAACGACAGGGGCAAGGGAGAAGCTGAAGCGATGGCCATTAACCTCTCTCCGGACATCCCAAGATCTGCTCCAAAGCGAAGGCTGATATTTTGTTTTGTTTGTTGAATTTGTTCTATGCGAATCGGACCGGCTAAAAGCTTGATACGGATAATTTCAATTAAATGTTCCACCTCACGAGGCGGCGCTCCAAAACGATCTATTAATTCATCAACCATTTCTCCAAGTTCTGCCTCGTCGGCAACCTTGGCCAGCCGCTGATACAAAGAAGCCTTAGTTTGCTTATCAGCGACATAAGAATCAGGCAAATAGGCATCGATTTGCAGCTCAATACTTGGCTCTGCAGCTTCTTCAACCTTTTCTCCCCGCAATTCCTGAACTGCTTCCTTGAGCATCTGACTATAAAGTTCGAAGCCGACAGCTGCTAAATGGCCATGCTGTTGAGCCCCGATCAAATTCCCTGCACCGCGAATTTCCAAATCCCGCATAGCAATCTTAAAACCTGCTCCAAATTCGGTAAACTCACGAATGGCAGCCAGCCGTTTCTCAGCTATTTCTGTAAGAACTTTCTGAGGTTTATACAGAAGATAAGCATAGGCTTTGCGGTTTGACCTTCCAACTCTGCCGCGAAGCTGATATAACTGGGACAAACCCATGCGGTCAGCTTCATCAATAATCAGTGTATTGACGTTGGGCATATCAAGACCTGTTTCAATAATCGTAGTTGAAACTAGGACATCCGTTTGCTGTTCCAAAAAATCAAGCATAACCCGTTCCAGCATGGATTCCCGCATCTGTCCATGAGCCACACCAAAACGAGCCTCCGGAACTAATTGACCTAAAAAGTTAGTAACCTTGTCCATATCCTCAACTCGATTGTGAACAAAAAACACCTGTCCTCCCCGTTGAAGTTCCCGTCTTATAGCATCCCGCACTACGTCAGGCCGAAACTCCGTGACATAGGTTTGTACGGGATATCTGCCTTCCGGCGGAGTTTCTATTACGCTCATGTCCCTGACTCCGACTAGGGACATATGAAGAGTTCGGGGAATCGGTGTTGCCGACAAGGTGAGCACATCAACATTACCCTTAATGGTTTTCAGTTTTTCTTTATGGGCAACTCCGAAACGTTGTTCCTCGTCGATAATCAAAAGCCCTAAATCCTTAAATTTAACAGCATCCGCTAAAATGCGATGGGTTCCTACAATAACATCAATCCGTCCTTCTTTTAGGCCCTGGATGATTTCTTTCTGCTCCTTAGGCGAACGAAACCGGCTCAACATATCAATCGTTATGGGATACCCTGTAAATCGTTCGCGCAAAGTGTTGAAATGTTGTTGTGCCAGGATGGTGGTCGGAACTAAGAAGGCTACCTGCTTGCTGTCCATAACCGCCTTAAATACTGCTCTGAGAGCAACCTCTGTTTTCCCATAACCTACATCTCCGCAAAGAAGCCGGTCCATAGGACGAGAAAGCATCATATCCCGTTTAATATCGGCAATACACTGTAGTTGATCGTCTGTTTCAACATAAGGAAATTTCTCTTCGAATTCTATCTGCCAAACATTGTCCGGTGAAAAGGCATATCCCGAAGTAGCCTCCCGCTGGGCATAGAGCTTTAGTAAATCAAAAGCCATTTCTTTAACCGCGGAGCGGGTTTTGCTTTTTACTTTATGCCACTCAGTTCCTCCGAGCTTGTAGAGCTTGGGCAAACTCTCCGCAGCACTTCCTAAATACTTTTGTAAAAGATGAAGTTGGTCCAAAGGAACGTAAAGGCGATCCTCACCGGCATAGCGAATTCCAAAGTAATCCTTTTCTATTCCGGCAACCTCTAAGCGTTCAATCCCGGTAAATTGCCCAATTCCATGATGAACGTGAACTACATAATCCCCGGGTTTTAGGTCCGAGACATAAATATTTTTTGTCGAAGCAGGACTCGGTTTCTTTCCGGCGACCTTACTCTCGCGTTTGTAAATTTCAGCTTCCGTAAGCACCACGAGTTTTCCCAGAGGCAGTTCAAAGCCTTGATCCAAGGAATACGGATAGACATATACATGTCCATCTTCAATTGTATCTTCGAGATTTTTGCGGCTGGCTGTGACCCCCCTGTCCTTAAGACCTTGGAGCAAACGCTCAGTATGTTCCTCATCTCCCGCGAAGAGAGCAACAATATTTCCTGCATCCCTATAATGTTCGATTTCATCCACTAACTTGCTTGTTTTTCCCATAAAACCGGTCAGAGAACGGGCGTTGAGATTAAAAACCCGTTTAGGAGTCAGACCCGGCGTCTGCCTTATTAACGTAGAGAGACCAATGAAAGGATTTTTTTGGCCGTGCCTCAGCAAATCTTCATACCTGATAAACAGAGTCTCAGGGTGGACAAAGCCTTCACCCTGTTCTAATTGCTGTGTAAATTCCATCAAGCGTTCATTAGCCTGAAACTCTAACTGTTCTTTTAAGCGCAGCGGCTCATCTAAGATGACATAATGATTTTCGGCCAAATATGAGAAAAAGGGAACGAGAGGCGTATTAACCAAACTTAGGAATGGATAGACATTCTCATCGAGGATTCCCTGCTGCAAACGTTCTTCGAGGAAAATCACCCTGCTGCGCAAACGCTCCGCTGCTTCTGTTCTGCCTGCTCGCTGCAGGCGGCCTGTCGCTTTGCGGGCTTCTGCCCGAATAGTAAAGCGCAGTTCTTCAAGTTCTTCCCTTGTTACTACATATTCCATTGCCGGAGAGATTAAAACTCTCTCTTGAGACGAAATCGATTTCTGGGTTTCAAGATTAAAAGTTCGAATAGAATCCACTTCTTCATCGAAAAATTCTATACGCAGGGCTTCTCCATCAAGAGGGGCAATATCTAAAATCCCCCCTCTCAGGGCAAACTGACCCTTTCCTTCAACCGTTTCGACACGCTCATATCCTCCAGAAATCAGGATTGAAAGAATATCATTGAGCATATACCCTTTTCCCACTTCTAAGGTCAGGGAATAATCCTTCCAGCGCCGAAGTGGAAACACGCGCCGCTCTAATGCTAATACAGAGGCAACAACCGTGCAGTCTTGATCCAATGACAGACGATTAAAAACACGAATTCTCTCCGCCGTCGTTTCTTTGCTTTTTCCCAGAACTTCAAAGGGGAGCCACTCAGTAGCGGGAAAATGTAAGATCGTTTTTTGAGGGCACCATGTTTTTAAATCCGCAGTCCACTTTTGAGCCTGTTCTTCAGAATAGGTCAACACTAATCCCGGGGTTGAATTCTGCAATAGTTGGGAGATCAGAGCTGCCTTTTGACTGCCGCTTAAATCATAAATCATTTGAGGCCATTCTCCTGACCTTAGGGACCCCTCAATCTTGTCAATATCCAGCCCCCGGCAGAGGTAATCACGAATTATTTTCAAAACACCCATCCTTTCGGGCGGCAAAAAAGATGAACGTCCATCATGGGACCCCCACTTGCCTACTCCTCTAAACTGATAATAAGGCATGGCGTCAAGCGACATGCCTACATTTAACAAATTATTGTCCGCCCTAAACTCTTAGTACTGAAATATCTTTAATGAAAAACATTTCCAGACTCTGTTTTCAGTTCATTCAGACAATCTGGACAAAGGGTATAAGAGACATTTCCAACGATATCCATTATAGAGTCCGAATCGGCGCTGGTCAAGTCATCAAGCTCAATCTCTCCTAGGATCCTGTCACAGGCATGACATACTTTCATAACCCTCATCCCGTTTCACCTCCCTAGCACTAGAATTACCCCTAGTGCGAAAGGTTATACCAGGTTAACGATGGTATAAATTCATGGCCCGGTTTGTATCTCCCTTAATCCAAAGACCTGCCACTTTTTCTGCCCTCTCTAATAAGTCTTCAATAATAGGCAGCTCACTTTCTCCGAAAGTCGAAAGGACATAGCGTGCAGGATCCCACTCTTTTGGCGGCCGGCCTATACCTAACTTGAGTCTCCAGAAGGCTTCTGTGCCTAACTCGCCTAAAATTGATTTAATTCCGTTATGCCCTCCGGCGCTCCCGTGATCGCGCAAACGCAGTTTGCCCAAGGGCAAATCCATATCATCGTGGACAATCAGGACATCCTCTGCAGCAATTTTGTAGAAGTTAACAAGTTCTTTAACTGAATGTCCGCTTAAATTCATAAAGGTTTGAGGCTTCAAGAACAACAAGCGCTCCCCTTGCAGGAAACCTTCTGCCCATAATCCCTGAAATTTGGCTCGAAACTGAAGCCCTAAGACTTCGGCTAGACCGTCAAGAAACAGAAAGCCAACATTATGACGTGTCTCTGCATATTGAGCTCCCGGATTGCCCAGGCCGACAATAACCTTCATTTAAATACCCTCCTAAGCATATTCATCTTCTTTTCCGAATACATTCATTATGGATAAGCAACGAATAAATCTTCACCATAAGGGGGTGAGCTTTTGAAGCCAAGTAGAAAATTTTTATCCTTACCCATTATCTCCCTTCAAGAAGGACAGCAAATAGGATTTGTAAAAAGTCTGGTCCTCGATGCCGGAACAAAATCGCTCGCTGCAATTATTGTGGACCCCAAAGGATTTTTTAAAGATCAACGCATTATACCCTATGCCAAAGTCATCAGTGTCGGCGATGACGCAATCACCATTGATAAAGAAACCCACGTGGAAAAAACCTCAAATCTTCCCGAACTGTTAGAATTAGTTAAAGAAAAGCTGGCAATTATCGGCACAAAGATAATCACCGAATCCGGAAAAACCCTCGGAACAGCTGATGAATATTATATTGATCCAAATTCAGGGAAAATAACCCAAATTGAAATCTCGTCCGGAAAACTCAATGGGTTCCTGAACGGCAAGGCTTGGATGTCCGCAGACTATATTACAACCCTGGGACATGATGTCATTGTTACTCAGCGGGGAAGCGAAAATTATCTGTCCGTTGCCGACAAGGGACTTAGTGAATCCTTTAAAAATCTTTTACATTCAACGTCCCATCGTGCCTCCGAAACAACCCATGCAGTTAGCAATTACTTCAAAAAGCAAAAACATGACAACAATAATTTGGAGACTCCGGAAGAAAAACCTCCCGTAATTGTAACCGAACTGGACATAACACCGACAGAAGATCAAGATCCGCCGGAAACTCCTCAAACCAAAGAACCCCTGGGGTAAATACCCCAGGGGTCTTCTTTTTAACTAAAAAGTTTACTCACTGAGAGATCTTCGTGAATACGAACAATTGCTTCTCCTAAAAGCGGAGCCACTGAAAGCACCTTAATTCGAGGAATTGTTTTCTCTTGACCGAGAGGAATTGTATTCGTAACCACAACTTCCTGCAGCACTGAGTTCTCGAGACGTTCGATAGCCGGCCCGGATAGGACAGCATGCGTACAACAGGCGTATACTTCTTTAGCACCACGCTCAAGGAGCGCTTGAGCGCCTTGAGTAATCGTTCCGGCGGTATCAATGATATCATCAATCATGATTACTGTTTTTCCTTTTAATTCGCCGATGACATTCATGATTTCGGAAACATTTGGTTCAGGCCGTCGTTTATCGATAATGGCAAGGGAAGCGCCAATGCGTTCCGCAAGGTTTCGCGCCCTGGTAACTCCGCCCAAATCCGGCGAAACAACACAGAGATTTCCCAAACCCTTTTCGCGGAAGTACTCTGCAAGAATCGGAACACCGGGTAAGTGATCAAGAGGGATATCAAAGAAACCCTGGATTGCAGGGGCGTGCAAATCCATGGTTACAACACGGTCAGCACCTGCGGTGGTTATTAGATTAGCCATAAGTTTGGCAGTAATTGGGTCTCTGGCCCTTGATTTACGTTCTTGGCGAGCATAGCCGTAATAAGGCATTACAGCAGTAATTCGGCGTGCCGAAGCCCGGCGCATCGCATCAATCATAATAAGCAATTCCATAATGTTGTCATTGGTTGGAAAACAGGTCGGCTGAACCACATAAATATCTGATCCCCGGACACTTTCATCAATGACAATAGAGATTTCTCCGTCTCGGAAACGTTTAATTTTAGCGTCCCCAAGTGGAACTCCCAGATAATCAACAATTTCCTGTGCTAACGGTCGATTGGCATTTCCACAGAAAATCTTAAATTCTTTTGCTGCCATGCCTATTTTTGCCCCCTATTTCTCTTTTCGCGATGCCATTGTTCCTTAATTATTTGTTGACTCCGTTCCACTGCCAAGGCCTTTGCAGGAACATTTTTAGTAATCGTTGAACCTGCACCTGTTACAGCATAGTCTCCCACTTCAACGGGAGCCACTAAATTCGTATTACTGCCAATAAAAGTATGGTCTCCAATTTTCGTAGGATGTTTACTGCTGCCGTCATAATTGCAGGTAATCGTACCTGCTCCAATATTTGCAGCCTTTCCAATCTGCGCATCACCTATATAACTCAAGTGAGGGACTTTAGCCCCCGCTTCTATTTTACTATTTTTAATTTCGACAAAATCCCCAACCTTTACATCTGCCTCTAGGCTTGTACCAGGCCGCAAATACGCAAAAGGCCCAATATGACAGCGCTCGCCAATTTTCGTATTTTTGGCAACCGTATAGGTTACTTCAGAACCACTTCCTACCTCACAGTTTTCCAACGTTGTCTGAGGACCAATTACAGCATCCTCCTGGACCTTGGTTTTCCCCAAAAGCCGGGTGAAAGGCAGGATCGTGACATCCTGGGACAGCCTTACTTCAGTATCAATAAAGGTTGAAGCAGGGTCAACAATCGTTACTCCCTCTGCCATCCAATGTTCAAGAATGCGCTCGCGCAGAATTCCCTCTGCCTCTGCCAGCTGGCTCCTGCTATTAATCCCCAGCGCTTCATAAGAATCTTCGGTGCAATAGGTCAGTATTCGTTCTCCTTGCTTTAAAAAGATATCAAAAACATCGGTAAGATAATATTCTCCTTGAGCATTTTGAGGACTAATTTTTGCTAAAGCATCTTTGAGCGCTGATCCTCTAAAACAATAGGTACCAGTGTTAATTTCTTTAATTAAGCGTTCATCAGAAGTTGCGTCTTTTTCCTCGACAATCCTTACAAGTTGATCACCATCTTTAAGGACCCGCCCATAACCAAACGGCTCATCTAAATAAGCCGTTAAGACAGTAGCACAGGCTTCTCCATCTTGATGCAGTTTTAAGAGAGCTTGAAGTGACTCAGGTTTAAGTAACGGCTGATCCCCGCTCAGAACAAGTACCGTTTGAGCGCCTTCCAAATAGGGCAAAGCTTGCATGATAGCGTGTCCTGTTCCCATTTGTTCAGTTTGAACTACTATCTCTGCGCGTTCTTGAACTTTGGCCGCAACAGCCTCACGTCCATGTCCGACAATCACGAAAGGTCGTTCAATCCCAACTTGGTTGGCCACGTCCAAGACATGTTCAATGAGCGGTTTCCCTGCTAATGAATGCATAACCTTTGGCAATTTTGATCGCATTCTTGTTCCTTTTCCAGCAGCCATGATCACCGCTACCAAATCAGGCATTTCTATTCGCCTCCAATTTAGTTTAACCTCTACAGATTTTTACATTCCAAAAGTTCTTTATTCGTCAAATATGCCCAAAATCCTTTTTTAGTACAACGATATATCAAAAAGAAAACGTATAACTAGAGTATACAGACTTTTCAAAAACCTGCTTATTTTTGCCCACAAAAAAAGAAGACCTCAAAGGTCTCCTTAATCTTTTAAATTAATTAGATCGCTTCTTGATACGCTTTTAAAACAGCAGTCTGAATGACTTCCCGTGCTGCAGCGGAAATAGGGTGAGCGATATCACGAAATTCTCCCTCAGGTGTTTTTCGGCTGGGCATCGCAACAAAGATGCCATTCATCCCTTCGACTACTTTGACATCATGCACAACAAATGCATTATCAAAGGTCACAGAAACCACTGCCTTCATCTTACCTTCCGTGTTAATCTTTCGAACCCTCACATCAGTAATATTCATTATGAATCACCACCCTTCCCTTTGCTTTCCAGGTCTGTCCATAATGTTATTCTCTGCATGGTAAAAAAATCCTGCCTGCAATTCGGGAAAATTTTGATTAGGTTGAATAATTGCCTAATATTTTAGCGAATAGCAAATCATCGGGGACTATAGTTGACTTTCCGCAATTAAGATCGAGTTCACGCAGCTTCAAAAGTGATAGATACCCATCTACAAGCTTTGCCTCAGAGGTTATTTGAGTTTCTACCAGAACTCCGATACCGATAACATCTGCTTCAAATTCGTGCATTAAATTCTTAATACCTAAGGCAGTACCTCCTGCCTTCATAAAATCGTCAATCACCAGAACTTTACGCCTGGGATCCAGAGCCCTTCGTGACAGAGACATGGTCTGAATACGACGAGATGATCCAGAAACATAATTAATACTTACTGAAGAACCCTCAGTTACTTTATTTCCTGTACGAATAACCACCATGGGCAAGCCGAGGGCTTCTGCGGTAACCAAAGCCAAAGGAATTCCCTTTGTTTCAATGGTAACAACAACTTCAGGTTCCTTCTCTCTGAAAGCACTTGCAAAAATCAGTCCCAGTGGACGAAGAACTGCCGGATCATAAAGCAGATCAGTCATATAAAGAAAGCCGCCCGCTAAAATTCTTTCTTTCTCGCTGAGCCGCTGTGCCAGGCTGCTTAAAAAGTGAGCCGCTTCTTTATCTGAAATTTCGGGAATATAACGCACCCCACCTGCTGCTCCAGAAATAGTTTCCAAACGTCCTTGTCCGGAAAGCTGTAAACTCCCTTTAACTGCCATTAGATCCTCACTAATAGTAGATTTTGCAGTACCAAATCGTTCTGCAAAAAAGGTCAGTGGAGTCAGAATATTCGGGTTTGCCATTAATAATTGGGTGATAGCCACCATACGTTCCGCCCGTTTCATCTTTTCCACGATTATTTGTCCGCCTTACCGGGATCGTTCTTCATTCTTAAAGTCTCAAACATAACATTCTCGGCAGTCACGATATGAGCCATAGCCAGTGCTTGAGCCTCTTCACTGTTGTGATTTCTTAAGGCTTCTACAATCATGCGATGTTCTTCGATAGCATCCTTGTTCCGACCGGGAACCGCTAAAGAAGTTGATCGAAAGCGTTGAATTTGTTCCCGCAAATTCGCCAGGATTTGAATTAAGCGTTCGTTGCGGCTTGCTTTATAAACAAGGGCATGGAAATCTGTGTCAGATTTAACAATTTGCTCTAAATCCATTTCGCCTTCATGCACCCGGTAAAATAATGCCTGCTCCATTTGTTCTAATTCTTCATCTGTGACCCGCTCCGCAGCCAAGCCTGCAGCCAGGCCCTCCAGGGCTGAGCGTATTTCAAAAACATCCGCAACGTCTTTGAGAGAAACTCCCGCTACATAAGCACCTTTACGAGGAATCATAACGACAAAATTTTCCAGTTCCAATTTGCGTATAGCTTCGCGTACAGGAGTTCTGCTGACACCCATTTCTTCGGCCAGCTGAATTTCCATTAATCTCTCCCCGGGTTCAAGAACTCCATTAAGAATTGCCTCTCGCATGGATTCAAAAACTATCTCCCGCAAAGGTTTATAACCATCAAGCACTACCGGTAATAATCGTTTTTCCATTTAACAGCTCCCCTTTCACACTATATTGCTTCACTACCTACAGTTTTGGTAACCCAAACGTTTTTACAGCCTCTTTTTCTCAATTTTTCGGCAACACTTCGTGCATGTTCATTGTCTTTAGCAATCCCAAAAACGCTCGATCCGCTGCCTGACATTAAAGTCCCATAACAGTTCTCTTCCAACAATTGTTGCTTAAGTTCGAAAATCTTCGGGACCATTAGAATTGAAGCAATCTCTAAATCATTGGATAACAACGCTGCAATCTGCTGTGGCGACGATTCCTTTAATGCTTTCTCCCAATCCGATCTCGAGAGATATCCGGGTTTACCCTCTCTATCAAACCTTCGATAAGCTTCCCCAGTATTTACGCCTAATGTTGGTTTAACCAAGACCAGATCAATATTAGGAACGTTTGGCAATAATTCCAGCCGTTCTCCGCGTCCCGTAGCCCACATGGTCCCCCCCCTCAAACAGAAGGCCACATCGGCGCCACACTCCCCTGCGAGGTCTAACAGCTTTTCCGCTGTCAAAGGTTTGTCATAAAGTTGATTTAATAGCCGCAGTGTCGCGGCCGCATCGCTGCTCCCGCCGGCTAAACCGGCCTGAATTGGGATTTTCTTGTCAATATCAATTTCTACGCCATCAGAAATCCCAAGCTCCCTGAAAAATAATTCGGCCGCTATATACGCAAGATTTCCTCTGCCGCTTAGCTCTCCACAGTGACACGTTATAGTCTCACCACTACGCCTCACCCGTACAATGTCATGTAAGTCAATTGATTGCATTACACTTTGAAGTTCATGATATCCATCATCCCTAATTCCTAGAACCGCTAAGGCAAAATTTATCTTAGCATAAGCGAACGTTGTAAGGAAAGGATGTTTCATTACTATAACCATCTCCGAACGTTAGGATTGCATTTCTTTTTATTATACATGTTTTTCCGAAGGATTCCAGCGTTCTCTCATGAAATGAAACAAAACAAAAAGAAAAGAAGCGAAGGAATTCCATCGCTTCATAATTCACAAATTTATCCAACCGTAAAACTCCCACTTCTACAAGTGGGAGTGCTGAACGAGTTCACTAAATTAGTATTAACCTCCGACCGCCAATTCATGGGGGATAGATTTTTTACTTTCGGTTTGCAGCTCCAATCTCCGCTGAATTTCTTCTTCAATCGGTTCGAGATGTTCATAAAACATGACAAAGGTATCTCCGGATTTACAACTATTGAGACCTTGCTTAAATGCTTCTATTTCGGAAAGAACTATTATAATCTTATTTTTATCCATTCCGGAACGGACCGCTTCATCATAAAGGATATTGGCAATTTCTCCGCGTTTTCGTCCCCGTAAGTCTGTATCCTCACGAATCACAAGCCGGTTAAAACCTTGAGCGGAAACCCTGCCAACTTCGCGCACCAGCTCATCGGGACGATCACCCGGGACGGTAATGCACCCTACTAAGGATTTACAGCTAAGTTGTTTTAAGGTCTTACATACTTCCCCAATTCCAGCAGCATTATGTCCATAATCAACAACAACTTGAATCCCATTTAATTCATAAAGATTTAAACGTCCCCGGTTACAATTTACGTCTGAAGAGAAAGCTTTCAAAGAATTTCGTATCGTTACAGCGCTTAACCCTAAAGCCCACCCTGCAGCAACAGCCGCTAACGCGTTTTGGAGGTTATGTTTTGCCTTTCCGTCCCATGTAACCGGAAGCTGTTTTACTGAACAGATTCGAGAACTTTCTGAGCCCTGACAAAGTACAATCATTCCGCGTATGACGAAGACAGCTGTTCCGCCTAAACCCAGGTGTTTTCGAACATGAATATTATCCTTCTCTGTACTGAATAAAATAACTCGTCCCTGTGTGCGTTTAGCCATAGCAACAACCTGGGGGTCATCAGCATTTAATACAACATAACTATGAGGTTTAACAACCTCCGCGACAAGGCTCTTGACATGGGCAATATCCTCAAGGGTTTCGATTCCATACTGCCCGAGATGATCTATTGAAACATTGGTGATGACCGCGACATCAGCATAGTCGTAACCTAAACCTGCTCGCAGTATCCCTCCCCGTGCGGTTTCAAGAACTGCCACCTGGACATCCGGATGCCTTAAAACAATTTTGGCACTTTCCGGTCCTGTCATATCTCCTTTGAGCCATAATTTCTGGTTAAAATAAATGCCATCAGTTGAGGTCATACCTACCTGAAGCTGTTGGTCACTCAGCATTTTGCTGATCATCCGAGTTGTTGTGGTTTTCCCATTGGTACCTGTAATGGCGATTATAGGAATCCTCCCGTTTCCTGTTGGCATGATATGATCAAGAATAGCCTTTCCAACGTCCCGCGATTGACCAATGCTTGGAAAATGGTGCATGCGTATACCTGGTGCTGCGTTAACTTCAATAATATGCCCATTATTGTTTCGATAGGACTCTGCAATATCTTCGATAACTATGTCTACCCCTGCAACATCTAACCCAATTAATCGAGCAGCATATACGGCTAACTCGACATTATCAGGATGGACCTGATCCGTCACATCCAGCGCGATACCTCCGGTACTCAGATTGGCACTATCCCGCAAATAAACAATCTCTCCCAAGGATGGAATGGTGGAAGTCGTCATTCTTTTTTGGGAAAGTGTCAGAAGCACCACTGGATCAATCTTAATTTTCGTTAAAGCTTTCTCATGATCATCCCCGCGCTGTGGATCCTTGTTAATCTTGTCTACTAATTCAGCAATAGTTGATACCCCATCGCCTACCACATGTGCCGGAATTCTTTGGGCTGCAGCTATCAAACGCCCTCCCACAACGACCAAGCGATAATGTTGTCCGGAAATGTATTCTTCAACGATAGCCCATTCTCCATAAGTTTGAGCAACCTTAAAAGCAGATTTAACTTCACTGGCATCTGAGAGCTGTAAAGTAACCCCCTTTCCCTGATTACCTCGCAAAGGTTTAATCACTACGGTGGTATTCATTTCAAGAAAGGCCTCTACAGCATCTTCTTCCGTGTTAACGATTACTCCCCAGGGAACCGGAATTCCTCCTTCACTAAGGATCTTCTTCGTTAATTCTTTATCACAGGCAATATCTACCCCAATACTTGAAGTTTCTCCGGTAACGGTCGCCTGAATCCGTCGTTGACTGCGGCCATAACCTAATTGGAGCAAGCTGCCGCCATTTAACCGGCATACAGGGATACCCCGTTCTTGGCATGCATCAACAATCATTTGCGTTGAAACTCCAAGTTTATAATCATTCATTACATTTTCGATTCTCCGAATTGCCTCTGAAACGTTATAGTTTCCGTTCTTCAAAAGAGCCTTAACTAAAGCGAATCCTTGGCGAAACGCTTCAATTGCCCCCTCTTTTGCTTCATAGTTAAAGATAATTTCATAACAGCCCGGTTCTTCAAGGATAGCCATTGTTTTGCCGTATTTAACCGTCTGCCCCGCCTGGGTCAGCAATTCAATAGTTACGTGCTCAATCACATGTCCTATTAAAGTGCCTTCATGCAAACGCTCTAAAAAACCTCCCGGTTTCCCTTTGGAACAATAGTGCTCACCTAATGATGGCAACGTTTGGATAAGACGAGAAGAAAAATCTCCTAACTCATTACTGAAGCGTTCCGTCCATTCTTGGAGATCCACAATCGCTCGAATAATTGGCCGATGGCAATAAACATTAGCCCCTTCGATCGCTTGGATTTCTCTTATCTCCATTATGTTGTTTTTCTCCCTTCAATAGCATGGATCATACTACAATAGTTTTAACCTTTTTTCCGTTTGGTATTCCTCCCTCTAAATCAGTCCTTTATAGTAAGGATTCCCTTCGTTTAAGGTCAAAGCCATAACCATCGGATAGAACATGCAGCAAAATCGGACTTAACACTAAGGACTGGCCCGGACTTGTTTCAGAAACATTAGTGGTAGTGGAGGAAGATGCATCTGCCACCGTTACTGTATTACTGCCCACTACAGTAAACCTTGCATCATCTTGAACTAAAATTGCCGTATCTTCATCGATGCCAACTCCAAGAACATAAGGGTTGTGAGATATTGCTGATAAGAGACGACCTATCCGTCCCCGTTGAGCAAAATGCTGATCAATAACTACAGAACGCAAAAGGCCGAGTCCCGGCGCCATGGTTAAAGAATCTTTTTTAGCAGTCCCTGCTTCGCCGCCTACGATCATCGTATCCGACATCACAGAAGCCCCTGCGCTGGTCCCTGCAATAATAACTCCACGTTCATATAATTGTTGGAGTGTACTTCCCAAGATAGTTCCGCCCAACAAACCGGTAATTCTTAATTGATCTCCGCCGGTAAAGAAAACCCCTGTTGAGTTTTCAAACTCCTTACCAATCCCTCTCCTGTTGGCCTGTATACGATCAGAAACATCGAGAACCTGTACCTCTCGCGCCCCTAATTCAAGAAATAAGGAATGATACTCATTTCCCACTTGCAAAGGTAATTCTGTTGCGGCTGTCAAAACCGTAATCCGGCTCTCCTTTCCCCCTGCTTCTTGAACAAAGCGTTTGAGAATTTTACACTCATTCTTTTTATCTTCAGCGCCGCCAATGATGAGCAGCCTTCCTTCCACATGTTCTGTCAAAAAAATCCCTCCAGTCCCTTTTATTTTCCGCCTAAAGAAGGGGTATTATGCAACGAACATTCAAGAATTCCTTACATACCATGAAATATACCCTTTAGTGAAGAAAGGAGGCATGAAATCAATGTCCAGTTCTTCTCTTGTTGTTCATACTCAACGCCGCCAACTTGAGCTTTACGAAGACAACCGCCTAATATATCGTTTTCCAATTGCCGTTGGCAAAAACGAAACTCCCACGCCCCATGGTTTCTTCTACATCGCAGCCAAAGCTATGTATCCCGGAGGAGTTTTTGGCAGCCGCTGGATGGGCCTTTCTCTTCCTCAATATGGAATTCATGGCACAAATAACCCAGCCAGTATTGGTCAAGCTGTATCGAAAGGCTGTATCCGCATGTATAACCAGGACGCGGAATTTGTTTACCAACATGTAGAAATAGGCACACCTGTTAAAATTCAATCGTAGATAGCAAGGAACCATCCATTGATACAAGTGGATAAAAATGAGATTAAGAGAAACGAGAGCGGTCTGTTAAACACAACCGCTCTCTAACACATCAATAAGGGCTTCTCGGATAACCTCGCCGCATTTGCCCCCGTGTCTCGATCCCGCCAACCCCGTCCGTTCCTGTGATTGTATGCATTAAAATGTCTTTGACTGAGACAATTTGATCCATGGGAGTAAAAGCGATTCTTTCGACTATAAACACCGGATCAAAAGCATGAATCAACATCCTCTTCGGTGATGAAGCGAAATTTGCTCCCGCTTCCAGAATAGCCTCATAGTTAGATTGACAGGCCCCGGCAAAAATAACCAGGCCATCTCGATTAGGCTGAAAGCGGCGGGCCTCTAAAACTGACTCTACAAAATACCTCGAACTCCGATAACTGTCTAGACTATGAAAATCCTTTTTCCCTCGCAGAAATCCATCATGCCCAGTTAACACTAAAATATCCGTTGGATTTTCTTGCAAAATTTTACGAATTACTTTTGGTTGTTCTACCTCACTTTTACAAATCCCCTTGGCTTCAATTCCCATTTGACGATAGGTCCTTATACATTGATTTAAATACTCTTGATCCCCATCTAACTGCAGAACCCGGCCGGGGATTTCAAAATATTCCTTTAAGTCGTCCTGTACTGCCTTTCTCTGACTTGTAAGCTTGTGTAACTTTTTATAGATCATTTTATTATCTTCTCGTTCATAGTTCATTACTTCGACTGGACTTTTAAACACAAGATCCGAAAACGGAGCATCAGCTAATAGCCTTAAATTAAGCCCTTTGATGATCGCCGAACGCTCTTCAGGATTACCATCAATGACATTGACGATGTGAAAATAAATATCCTGCTGATGAGAACGTCTGGCTACGATATCCCCGACTCGAAACATGGACTCCCCTCCTTCCCCTTTTCGCTATATCTTATGTCGCATACCAGCAAACGACATATACTATAACTAGTAAATCCCAAAGGAGGAGCAAGAATGTTCTCAGCGATCATACCCGCCAAAAATGAGGAGAAGAGCATTTTGGCAGTTTTAACAACGGTTTTGCGTCTTCCCGTAGATTATATTATTTTAGTTCTCAATGGCTGCACAGATCAGACTTTAGAACTTGCTCGTTCCATTCCTGATTCCCGTATCCATATATTGTTCTTTTCTGACCCTTTAGGCATTGATATACCACGAGCGGTAGGGTCCCTTTATGCTCGCTCTTTAGGCGTAGATGGAACCCTTTTTATTGACGGCGATATGTCCGGGGATATCTATCAAAACCTGCTTTCTCTCATCACAACAGTGAACTCTGGAGTTGATGTCGCTCTAACAAATTGTTATCCCTATATAACCAACCGCCAAAAGCTGGCCAATCTTGTTCTGAAATTTCGTGCCAAGCTCAATCGCGAACTCGATTTATTTAAAAGTCTTGGCCTATCTACCCCAACACACGGACCTCATGCCCTTTCCAAGCGGGCTTTGTTAAATATCCCTTCTGAGGCTATTGCGATTCCGCCTCTCACCTTATTTTGGGCCAAAAGATTGGATCTCGCGATAAAAGTAGCAACATCCATTCCCCATCAAAGACTTCACTCTCCCAGAAAACATCGGGGCCATGCCCGCTTAATTGCCGAAACCATTATCGGCGATTGCCTTATGGGAATGGCGCTGAGCCAAGATCTTCCTTCAACTCGTTCACTCGGCAAGCATCAGTTACTTGGTTATCATCCGGAAAGACGTTTTGATCTGCTCCAAACTTGGGAACAATCGTTAAAATCTCGAGACATATTTTACGAACAACATGTTATTCTTCCCAGAACCCCTGTCTTAGCTTGCAGTTCAATATCATCAGACGAAACTAATGTTTAACCAGAAACTATCAACTCCTCTCTTTGAGGTCTATCCCGTGTTTCTGAAAGTATTGTAATACTTTCGTCTTCTCATCGACCCGAACGTGAACCGTTGGCTGAACTTTGCCTTTTTCGATGCCATTCCATTTCATATAAATAGTTTGGTTATATGATTTATTTAAAATTGGATCTCCATATTGTAAGTCAACAACAACATAATGAGGCTTGATATCACTTTGCTGATAATTAGGCTTCTCACTTGGAAGTATCATTACCAGACTTGACAGAGCATCTTTGGGAATTTCGTTGACAATGGCTGATTCGTCATGGTGAATCGGTTCTCCCGATAATGTTTCATCAAAGACAATAGTTTCACTTGATAAATTTACTGCCGGATGAACTCCAACATTATTAAATTTTAATTCTAAACTCAGCTCATTCCCTAAAACCACTTGAGGTGATTCCTTCAAAACAAAGTATGGCCGCGCTGTTTCTTGCTGTACTTTCCAGGCGGCAACCGTCAAATAAACAGTAATTAAAGCAGTTATTGCCAATACAGTTGTCGCCAGTGTGGCAATAATATTTGACCACTTCATTAACCAATGGTTACTTTCTTTACTCAAACCTATCCTCCCTTTAATTTAATCCTTATATTGAAACAAAAAATACGCTTCCATAGAATTCGGAAATTTCTCCAATTTTATGCTTGCTCCTGAAAAGATAGACATTTCTAAAATGTTGTTGTATAAAAAAGAAAGCCTAATTAATACAATAAGGCTTTCCTTTTATAAGATATTTCTCTAACTTATCCAATTCGTAAGACTCTCACTTCTTCTAAAAGTGGGAGTGGTTCACCATACCTTGCTTCAAAAACTTTCTACTTCTGTAGTTAACTATGAGTAAAATAACTTCGTTACAATCTGAAATTCCTCAATGCTTAATGACTCTGCCCGTCGTCCATCTGAGATTCCAGCCATATTCAATTCTTTAACAACAACTTCCTTATCCAGGGCTAAACCTGCAGAAAGAGAGTTTCCCAGGGTTTTACGACGCTGGCTGAAAGCAGCTTTTACAACTCGAAAAAACTTTGTTTTATCGACTTCGAGACCTGGATAAGGGCGAAGATCTAATCGTAACACAGAAGATGTTACTTTCGGGGCCGGCCAAAAATCCCTGGGCATGACATCCATTACTTTTGTAACCTGGGCCGAAACTTGAACAGCTATGGATAAAACCCCATAAGTTCTACTCCCCGGACGGGCAGCTATCCTGTCAGCTACCTCTTTTTGAACCATGATTGTCATCCCGCTCAAAATGTCTTCTTGATCTAAAAAATGCATGATGAGAGGACTTGTAATATAATAGGGCAAATTGCCGACCAAATATCCCTTTTGATCTCCCCAAAGTTCTTTTAAATTAAGTTCAAGTGCATCCATATGTACAAATTCGATGGGAAGTCCCTGCAGCTCTTTCTTCAAAGTATCAATTTTCTGGGAGTCTAATTCAACAGCCCACATCTTTTCGACTTTGGGGGCCAAAGCTCGTGTTAAGACGCCCAGACCAGGGCCAATTTCCACCAGGGGCACATCCGGTCTAAAAGTGCTTGCTTTAACAATCCCCTCAATTGCCTGATCGCTGACCAGAAAAACTTGTCCCAGGGATTTATAAGCACGTGAACCACTTCGGATGAGACGTCTGACATATTCAGCAGTACTCTCCATGCCTAGCCTCCTCAACTACCTTAAAAAATAATTCTCGAGATATCCCAAACCGGTTCAAGCGGTGAAGAAATTGTTTAGCATTATTGTCACCTATTCCTAATCGTCTCCCTAAGGCCAAGCGAAAATCACTTGCCCGGCTCGAACCCGCAAGGCCTGCCGACCATAAATCGTCCATGGTAAATGTCTCAACTGAACTCTCTTGCTCCTGTTGAATATGAGCGAAAGCACGGCGAATTTCTTCGAGGTTGGCATTCTCCACCCCAATGTCTCCCCGTTTCGTCGCAGCCTTTTTACTAAGATAAGCATGCTTAACCTGAGGAACATAGTTACCTATACGCTTTCGAATCTGCTCTCCAACGGTATCAGGGTCTGTAAAAACAATGACACCTTGGCGAACTGCCATTTCAGCAATATATTCTAGTTTTTCCTTTGTTAGTCCAAAGCCTTCAGTCCAAAGAATATCAACATTTCCCAGGGCTAGACGAACTGCATGGGCGTCATTTTTCCCTTCTACCACTATAAGTTCCTTGATCACTACAATATTCCCTCCGTTTCCAACTCCTTTTATCTTACCTGAGATTCGGCAAAGACTCAAATTTTGATTTAATTTATCCAATGTAAAACTCCCACTTCAACAAGTGGGAGTTTTAAGCGATAGCATTTGTTATGGGCTGGGCTAGGCGTTCAGCTTAGCTGAACGAGTTCACTACTTAGCTGTTGTTTTATTTGTTCCAAAGGTACTCGACACAGAATTCCAAATTGAGGGATCCTCCATTCCAAGACGCCAAATAGCGACACCATGCAGCTTGTGTTGTAATGTATACTTCATTTTTGTTTTTAAACTTGCTGCATTTTCAAAAAATACTTCGTGTCGAACTCCATTTACCGTATAGGTAAACTGTGGAACTTTAGCACTGGGATCAGTTAAAATTTGAACGCCATGTTTTTTGGCTCGTGCAACAGCTTGAGCATAGGATAAATAATCCGGCATTAATGGCTTATTTGAACCCCAGTCATAAGCATATACGGGAAGTCCCATTACGATCTTATTGCTGGGGATCTTGCCAACTGCAAAGGTAATAACACGATCAACCCAACCCTGTGAAGCAATAGGTCCTTGCGTTGTTCCCATACCATGTTCATCATAAGTCATAAGAACAACTTGATCGGCTGCTTTACCAATTGCCGCGTAATCATAAGCACCAGACCACAAATCAGAAGGATAATCCACAAACTTTGCAGGAATAGAGATATTGAGGACTTTATCCTTGGCCTTCAATGCTTTGCCTAATTGCGCCACAAAGGCCGAAAAATTGTTGCGGTCAGCAGGTGGTGTTTTCTCGATATCAACAGAAATTCCATCCCAGTTATCTTTCATTGCGAGATTTACCAAATTTGTGACGAAATTGGAACGTGCTCCGGCGTTTGCTAAAACACGATGCGCTAAATTGGCATCAAACCCTACACTTCCGCTCATATTCATGTTATGAACCAAGGCATAGACTTTCGAACCATTTTTTTTCGCCGTATTTTTGGCGCTCATATCAACATTTCCTGCTGGAATCACTTTTCCTGAACCATCAAAGGAATACCAGAAAAAGGCAACTTCATCAAGCATCTTTCCATTCTTGGTCATAGATGCCTTTGAACCGGGAGTCGGCCCTTCTGGGTCTGTGTAAAATCCCATAACAACTCGTTTGTCTGATCCCAAAACAGAATCCCGAGTGGCTCCAGCCTCAGCTTTCGGGGGTTGTGTACTCTTTGAAGTTTGCTGTTGTTGATTTGATGGCGTGTTAGGAGTCGGTACATTCGAACATCCTGTTAAGGCAAGTCCCAGAATCAGGGTACTGCTCATCATAAAAGTCAGAAACCGTTTCATGCTGCGCTTCAACTCCTTCGAATAGATTCGGTTACTGACTTTATTCTCCCCGCTTCAAACAACGTTATGTATGATAGTTCTAAGAGTATAATTTATCCTATAGTTATTAATTATGGTATTTCAAAATATCGGGCAATCCCTTTAGCAATTGCTCTGGATAATTGTTCTTGATACCATGATTGTTGAAGCTTTTTTTGTTCTTTAGCACTGGATAAATACCCTACTTCAACAATAACTGCCGGCATACTTGTATTATTGATGATATAAAAATCTCCCGGTTTGGCAATTCTTCGATTCATTGCTGGTATTTTTATCAGTTCTTGTTGGATTAATTCAGCTAATTCTTTGCCTGATTTTGATTTATAATGATAAAATGTCTCAGCTCCGGAATTCCGTCCCTGAGGTGTAGCATTGACATGAAGGCTGACAAACACATCGGCTTTTGCTCGACTGGCCATTGCTATACGGCGGTTTAGATCAATTTGCTTTTTCGTAATTTTCCCTTTAACTCCGGCAGGCACATAGTCAATATCTTCCTCTCTCGTTAAAAAAACCTCAATACCGGAGGGCCTAAGCATTTCCTTAACTTTTTGAGCAATTTGCAGGTTGATCGATTTTTCATAAACTCCCTGAGATGAAATTGCTCCCGGATCGTACCCACCATGCCCGGGATCGAGCATTACCGTATAATGTTCTGCGAAATGACTAACGACTGCTGTGGAGCCCTGCCAAAGTACTGAAAAAATTAACAAACTCATAACCCCAAGAACAAAACCAATTGCCATTTTCTTTCCCGGTACTCCCAAAAGCAGACGCATTCAAATTCCCCCGTTTCTTAGGTTACCCTAAAGACTATGACCCTAAGTTAAAAGTTATAACTTCTCGCCTTAGGTATTATCCGAAGGTTTAGCACGAAGATGTCCGGTGGAGCTGCCCGGGGCATAGATGTTTGATGATCATAGGAAAAGCCCCTGAATAAACTTTTCAGGAGCCTTTTGAAAACATTTCCACTTCAACAAGAGAATGGTCACCATAATTACTGAAGGTAAATTAATACATAACGAACGCCCCAAGACATTGCAGCCGCTTGAGAATCCATATATAGGTCAATTCGATTGCCTTGTATCAGGCCTCCTGTATCCAAAGCACGTCCGCTCCCATAACCATCTACATAAACCTTCGAGCCTAAAGGAATAACCCTCGGATCAACAGCAACTACTCCCCATTGAACCGGCGCTCCAGTTTTCGTTATACCGCCGGGAATACAGTAAGCCGTTGCTCTCATAATATAGGCCTTTTTAAAATTAATCGTCTGCCCGCCGCGAGAAACAGATGTTTGCGCTCCCCGAGAAACGAGTTCATTGATAGGAGCGGCAACCACACGCTGCTCAAGAATTTGCCGATCGACTTCTTTTCCATCTTCGAGGGTTAAACGTATAGTCTGTTCCTGAATACCATTAGAACCGCGGCTAATGACTTTATCAGGTAATCCAACAGGATAATCCCCAGGCTGAGTTACCATCTGATAGGGAATTTCACTTTTCTCAGTTTCCACCTTTTCAGCCACTCTTACTACCTTAACCTTTTCATTAGCCGTCAATATGTGGTTAAGCGCCAGAGAAACCTTATCCTTTGCTCCCAAAACAATATTCAACTTCTTTAAGACCTCAGCTACTGTGCGGGGCGCTAAAAAAGTATTGATTGTCTTTCCATCCGCTTGCACAACAACCGGAACAGACCTTCGCACTTTAATATCCATTTGCTCTTTAAGGTCTTCGGAACGTGGTTCATTAACTTCATCGACGTCTTTAATTTGAAGGCCATAGCGTTCTGACAAATCATTAATTGCTTCACCGACCGTCTTAGCCGTAGTCCTCACTGAGAGAGTCTGTTTATCTACAGTAAGGTGAATCGGTATGCTTCTTGTAACAACGACCCTCATACCTTTGGTAATTCTTGAATTTCGAGGAGGATCCACTACATCCTCAGGGTTAAACTCTAAGTTGGAATTTGCAAGGGCTTGCCCGACAGTATTAAAAATCGTTGTCACAGGTATTACTTTGTTATCAACTTCAATCTTAATTGTTTTCATATTGAAGGCCAGAATTCCGCAGGCAAGCAGGAAAAAAATCACGAGGGCAACTGCAGCTTTACCTAAGCGACCTCTGCGAACTAACGCCAAAACCGTAGTTCGAGAATTCTGAAACATTGAATCCCTCCAAAACCCATAGCAATCAACCAACCTCATTTTAATTGATAAGTAGTTGGTTGTCAAAAACTTTTTTTCCATTATATGGATTTTAGGATGTGTATGCGTACAGGCTTTCTTCCCCAATCCAAGCATTGTCTAAGGTTTGTAAAAAACAAATCAATCCTATTGCCTTTGATATCTCCGCCCGTATCAGCTGCTATAGCATACCCATACCCTTCTACATATACTTTACTTCCCATAGCGATGACTCTGGGGTCTACGGCTATAATGCCTTGTCTTGGCGTTAGTCCCGTTGCCGTTTTGTTGCCTGTATAAGTATAAGCCGTTGACTCCATTGTTAACGTTTTACTAATATTCAATTTGTCAATGTCAAAGTGTTCTCCGACAACCGGCTTTGAGTTTTGAATTACAACTTTTTTCTTAGGCCTTTTTAATTCAAAGGAAAGTTGTATTTGTTGATTCAATGGTTGTCCATCTACCTTATAGGTCTTAACCACCTGTCTCAAAACACCAGTTTCCCCTTCTTCCTGAACCTTGCTCATTCCGGGAAGAAGCTGATCCGATTCTATAACCTGCGTATCATAGGCAATTTCTTTGTCTACAACTTGAATATCGCTCGTCATCATGCTTCCTGAACCCTTGATAGACCTATCTTCACTTAAATGTTCCTTTTGCGACGTTTCCCCTAAATCGTTCTGATTTGAATCCTTAACCTGATTTAGCGTTTCAGCTGTGTAAAGTTTACCTGCATCATTTACAACTTCCAGGCTGCTTGGCTCTGAAATACGCGATTTTAAATTACTGCCGCCTAAGGCAGGAGCTCCGCGACTAATATTTCCGACACGTAGTAATTTCCTGCGTGAGTCTAAAAGGCCTATCTCAAGTTTCGGTTTTTGAATAGTCTGTGGTTGTTTTACTTGTTGATAAGGAACAGACATGGTCTGAGATATATCTGGAGCTTTCAGTGCTGAATATCTTGTACCAGCTGCAAACACTGCTAAACCGCCCAGATACGAACTCCAAGTCTTGGTTGCCCGCCAATAATCGGAATACGTGGTGATCGGTAGCGAATACATCCTATCCCTCCTTAATCAGAAGGTATGAAGCAAATTCAAAAAAAAGAACCTTCTCCTGAAGGTCCTTTTTAACCAGTTTAAACAAGCTTAAATATTGTTTCTGCGTTATGCATCGTCTGGAGAGCCATTTCTTCAATGCTCAGTTCTTTGATTTCAGCGAGTTTCCTGACTACTTCCCTTACATAAGCAGGTTCGTTGCGTTTGCCTCGTCGCGGTTCCGGGGTTAAATAGGGAGAATCTGTCTCCGCAAGAATACGGTCGATGGGGGCATTTCTTGCCACCTCAACAGTATGGCGGGCATTTTTAAACGTTAAAGGGCCGGCAAAAGAAAGATAGAACCCAAGCTTTAAAAGAACTTTCGCCATTTCCCAGGAACCTGAATAACAGTGGAAGACTCCTCCATGTTTCGGCGGGTGGGCTTTGACAATTTCTAAAACATCCTGATGGGCGTCCCGGTCATGAATTACAATCGGCAGGCCAACTTTGTTGGCCAAGTCAATCTGTTGAACAAAAACCTCTTGTTGAATAGTTCGTGGAGATAAATCCCGATAATAATCAAGGCCAATTTCCCCCCAGGCCAGAACCTTGGGCTGTTGAGCCAAAGCTTGCAGTTGAGCCATAACGTCATCACTAAACTCTTCTGCATTGTGAGGATGGATACCGATAGCTGCATAGATGAAATCGTAATTCTGGGCAAGCTGCACTGACCTTTTAGAAGAAGGAAGGTCATAGCCAACATTCGTAACTCGAGAAATTCCTGAAGACTTAATTCTTTCTAAGACATCTTGAAAATCTTCTTCATATACCTCGTCATCAAGATGCGCATGCGTATCCCAAATCATTTCACTTGTGCTCCGCCAGGAAGTTCTTTGTCAAGCGTAAGTACTTCAAGAACTTCTCCCTGTGATGCTGCCAAAATCATACCCTGAGACGTTATTCCTCTTAACTTTGCCGGCTTTAGATTGGCAACAACTACTACAGATTTATTAATCAAGTCTTCCGGAGCATAATGTTGAGCAATACCGGAAACAACCGTACGCACTTGTCCAGAGATTTCGATTTCTAATTTCAGGAGTTTATCCGTCTTGGCAACCTTCTCGGCACTCAGAACTTTTCCAACTCTTAAATCAAGTTTCGCAAAATCCTCAATACTAATTTCTTCCTTCATTGGTTCAAGTTCCACATGTTTAGTTTCTTGCTTAGGTTCAGATTCCACTGGTTTCGCCACCTCTTCAGCGTATTGAGAAATATCAATTCGCGGGAAGAGTTGTTCACCCTTTTGGACGCTGGCACCCGAATTTATGATTCCCCATTGATCCGCCTCTTCCCAGCGAATAAGATGCTCATCGCTGCTAAGGAGTGAACATATTCGAGGAGTAATTCCCGGCATAAAGGGAGCGGTCAAAATCGCCATAATTCGAATAGATTCTACAAAAGTATAAAGAACAGTATCAAGACGCTCCTGTTGATCCTCCTGCTTCGCTAAGGACCAAGGAGCAGTTTCATCAACGTACTTATTGCAGCGGGCTATAAAACGCCAAATTTGTTCCAGGGCACTTGCCAGGTCACAACGTCCAAGGCTTTCGTCTACGCCCTTTTTAACTTCCGAACTTAAGGTTTTTAATTCCATCTCTAAAGGACCATCTTGAACTGGTCGAGGAACAACTCCTCCTCGATACTTAACGACCATAGCCAAACTTCGAGAAACAAAATTACCGAAATCATTAGCCAAATCACTATTAATTCGTTCCACTAAATTATCCTCAGAGTATGTTCCATCAGTTCCAACCTGCATTTCACGCAACAGAAAATAACGGATAGCATCTGAACCATACCTTTTAATTAGTTCAAAGGAATCTTGAACATTCCCACGTGATTTCGAGATTTTTCCTCCATCTTTCGACAAATACCACCCATGCCCATAAACAAGACGCGGAAGAGGGAGGTCAAGAGCCATCAAAATAATAGGCCAAATAATCGCATGGAAGCGAACGATATCTTTCCCCATAATTTGAACGTTAGCCGGCCAGTACTTTTGATAATTTTCTCCGTCTGGGTAACCTAAAGCAGAAATATAGTTGATTAAGGCGTCAAGCCAAACATAAACCACATGCTTGGGATCGAAAGGCACCTTAATTCCCCACTTAAATGTCGTTCTGGAAACACAAAGATCTTCTAAGCCGCTTTCAATAAAACGAATCATTTCATTGCGCCGGGAAAGGGGCTGAATAAAATCAGGATGTTCTTCAATGTATTGAAGGAGTGCATTTTGATATTTTGACAAACGGAAAAAATAGCTCTCTTCTTTTAACAATTCTACACTGCGCAAGCAATCTGGGTTGGGACATTTTCCATCAATCAGCTTACTTTCAGTCCAGAATGTTTCACAAGGTGTACAATACCAGCCTGAATACTCTGATTTGTAAATATCACCTTGTTCATATAATTTGGCGAAAATTTGTTGAACCACTTTTCCGTGACGTTCCTCTGTCGTCCGAATAAAATCGTTATTGGAAATATCCAATGATTTCCACAACTCTTTGAAGCGCTCTACAACACCATCTACATAAGTTTGCGGTTCAAGATGATGGGCTTCCGCAGTACGAACAATCTTTTGCGCATTTTCATCGGTACCCGTTAAAAAATAAACCTGATCTCCCAGCATTCTATGATAACGAGCCAAGACATCTGCAGCAACCGTGGTATAGGCAGTGCCAATATGGGGACTCGAATTAGGATAAAAAATTGGGGTTGTAATGTAATAGTTCACGTTAGATCTCCTCTCAATCTATGAATTATCGACACATTAACTCATATTTGTCAAGTATATCCATAATAAAAAATTAATATGTAAATGCTATTTTTTATTTAAGAAATTTAATTCCTAATCATGTTTAAAAGTGGTTGACTTTAATTGGAACCATTGGTATCATAAGGTTGTAGTTTTCTGTCGAAAGTTGTAGTAAAGGGAGTGAGTGAAGATGATGAAATCAACAGGAATCGTGAGAAAAGTTGATGAACTTGGCCGCATTGTTTTACCTATCGAACTTCGCCGTACTTTGGGAATTGACGAAAAAGACGCTCTGGAAATTTATGTGGACCAAGAAAGAATTATTCTTAAAAAGTATGAGCCGGCTTGTGTATTTTGTGGTAATGCCAGTGACAATCAACTTTTCCATGGTAAAAATGTTTGCCGTGAATGTGCTGTTGCAATGGGAGAAGCTATCCTTGGCAACGTAGATACCGGTTCTAAAGCTGTCTAAGCTTAACAGTTTTACATAGATAGAAGTTTGTGTATAGAGATATTAAAAACTCTCCTTGAAGGCCGGATCGGCCTTCTTTTTATTCTACTTTAATTCTTCGATTAAGGCTTGATATACCTCCGACTTTTTCACTCCATAACGCTTAGCTACTTCTTTCATGGCTTCTTTTTTGGTTAACCCCCGCTGTATTCCCTCATTGACTTCAATACACCAGTCTTGAGGCCCGCCTGCTAATTTTTCTGGCACAAATGGAGCAATGACTATGCAGCATTCTCCCCGCGGAGGGGTCTTTTCAAACTCTTCTCTTAGCTTAAAAAGATAATTCTTATGAACTTGCTGATGCACTTTTGTTAACTCACGAACAACTGCAGCTTCACGGTCACCGAAGGATTCCGACAATCCTTGTAAGGTGCTTAATAATCGATGGGGAGCCTCATAAAAGATCAAAGTTTCTTGACGATTTGCCAGGCCTTCTAAACTACGTTTTCTCTCCCCTGCTGAAATTGGCAAAAAACCATAAAACGTAAAATGTTCGGCCGGCATACCCGATAAAATCAAAGCCGTCAGAGCCGCATTCGGTCCAGGCAGAACATCCACCGGAATATTTTCTTCAAGACACAGCCGAACAACCTCACCTCCCGGATCAGAAATTCCAGGTAGTCCCGCATCACTAATAAGAGCGACTGTTTGGCCTGCTTTAAGTCGTTCTACGAGTTCTAACGATTTCTTCTTCTCGTTGTGCTCATGATAACTTGTCAAATGGGTACTTATCTGATAGTGCTGTAAAAGCTTACGTGAATGACGTGTATCTTCAGCGGCTATTAAATCAACATTCCGCAATGTATCTAAGACACGCAGCGTTATATCTGCCAAATTGCCAATTGGGGTCCCACATACATATAATGTACCTTTAACTAACATGTCTAAAGACTCCCGACCTTAAAATATCCTTTAATTCTAGTCTTTCCGTAAAAAGCCCATACAAAACAGACAATCCCCTTCTAAAGGCTGCCCGAAATGAAGATGACAAACGTGAAATCCTTCATGATAGAGTCGCTCTAAGTTATCATGGGCAACACCTTGGATATGTTCGGCATTGGCAATAACCCGCTCCGTCTCCTTTTCCGGAAGAGTACACTCACGCTTTAGTTTGATATTTTCTTCTTCTAAAGCCTTGACGTAAGGTATCAATTGGTTAACTTCCTCCAGCAGGGAACGCAATTTTTCTTCCACTTCTGTAAGGGCTTGAGTTAACTGACTCATACCTTATCACTCTTTCCTTTGGGCTTTTCCCCTTTCCTATTACAACGCTGTTTGCCATTCATTTTACTAGCATTGGCGACAGGGTTATCGACAAGAAGATTCGATTCCTCCAGAATTTCCAGCATCTTAATGTCTTCTAAGTCTTGGGCATACATTTCCTTATCATTAGGTCTATAACAGCCATTTTCATACTTCAGGCAACACATAAGCCGCCCGCAAATTCCAGAGATCTTTGTTGGGTTTAGAGATAATTTTTGGTCCTTTGCCATACGGATGGAAACCGGTTCAAAATCCCCCAAAAATGATGTGCAGCAAAGTATTCTGCCGCAGGAACCGACTCCTCCCAGCATCTTAGCTTCATCTCTAACTCCTATTTGCCTTAACTCAATACGCGTACGGAAAATGGCCGCCAAATCTTTCACTAATTCCCGAAAGTCAACTCTTCCTTCAGCTGTAAACGAAAAAATAATCTTATTTCCGTCAAAAGTATACTCAACGTCAACTAATTTCATTGGCAGCTGATGCTCGGATATTTTCTTTAAGCAAATTTGAAAAGCATCTTTTTCCTTTATTCTATTTTGCTCTACAAACTGTTCATCAGCTGGTGTGGCTTTTCTAATAACCTGCTTTAAAGGAAGTACCACTTCCTCATCAGCTACCATTCGAGGAGGGATCACCAATTCACCGAATTCAATACCTCTTGCGGTTTCAACAATCACCCGGTCCGAGGCCTCAAGCTTAAGATCTCCCGGAGAGAAATAGTATATTTTACCCGCATTTTTAAAGCGAACACCGACAACCTCAATCACAGAGAACCCCTCCTTGTTGAAATAGTTCTAAAGCCAATACTTCTATAACCAATCTCGGATTTACTTGTTGTCTTAACGCTTCATTAGCTTTACCAATTGCCAGAAGTTCAAAAGGTTGGTTCGCGCCATTACGGATGCCTTCCTGTATCCTAACAGCTAAAACCTGCAGATAGATACTTACTTGGTTTTTGTCTAAGGGGAAAAGAGAAAAAAGCGCCAGAAAATCCTTATCCTTAACAACCTGAAAAAATCTAGAAACCCATTCTTGAAGAGAGGAAACACCCTGCTCCATTATTGCAGTCGCCAGGGTTTGGTTTTCCCCGCTTAACTCCAGAGCTAATCTGGCTTCCTGCTGATTTTCCGCTCCCAATTCCCTTAGCCACTCGTCTTCGGGAGGATCAGAAAAATAAATTAATTGAGCACGACTTTGTATTGTAGGCAATATTCCTTCCGCATTTCCGGCACTAAGGATAATAACACAATGCTCCGGAGGTTCTTCAATAACTTTTAAAAGTGCATTCGCCGCAGGCAGCGTTAACGTGTCTGCCTGTTCGATTATAGAAACTTTATAGTTTCCTTCGTAATGTTTTAAATAAACCTTTTCATGCCAGGCAAGAACTTGTTCGATTCCAATCGTTGTCTTAAGCGGTTTCAGCCACAGTACATCCGGATGGTTAAAACCGGAAATTTTATGGCAGGCTATACAATTTTGACACGGTCTTTCTAATTTTGGCGAAAAACAATTTAAAATCTGGGCGATCCGAAGAGCCTCTTCCCGCCGATGTAATTCACTTCCCCCATGGAAGAGTAAAAGATGTGCCAATTGTTCTTCTCGAGCCGCCTTTTCTAAAAGAGCCTGTGCTAGATTCATGACATTCCTTTTTCCTCCTCCGCAATCCAAATTGTTCGGCTTTCACAGCCTTCCCACCCTTGCCAACGTCCTTCTTCAACAACAAGCAGTGTCTCGAGAACTTCCGGGGTCATTTGTTCTCCCATGACAACGATTGGAATACCCGGCGGATATGGAGAAATAGTTTCCCCGACAATATGGCCTAAACTCTCTTTCAGAGGAACTCTCCTTTTTTTAGCAAAAAAGGCCTCTCGTGGTGTGAGAATCTGGGGCGGTAAAAGAAAACCGTCGCTTCTGTCATCTCTAGCGTTTTTTCTAAAATGTTCAGATCCTAAAGACAATAGCTGAGTACAATCAGCCAATCTTTCTAACCCCCTCGTGAGTCGCCGAATGTCCTCAGGGGTATTGCCGATTCCCAGCAAAAACAAAATATTCTCTTCGTCCCATAATTCAGGTTCCAGGCCAAATTCCCCACGCAAAAATTCAACACAGCGAGAAGCAGGCAATCCCAGCGGCCGCGTATTAATCAGAATTTTTGACCAATCCAAAGCATCTATACCATAAGTCCCAACATCGTTCTGAGAGAGTATGCGGAATTTCTCCCCAACCCTTTGCTGAAGATTTTCGACTTCTTCTTTAAGGTACTCCCAGCGCCATAGATCCAAAGCATATTCCCCGGCTCGTTCCAGAGACGCTAACAATAGGTAGCTGGGGCTTGATGATTGAAGCAGTTCCAAGCTTTGTCTTAATCGAATACGGGAAACTCTCGAGCCTTGAACATGGAGCATAGCTGACTGAGTTAAAGCAGCAAGCGTCTTATGAGTACTATGTAAGACAAGATCTGCACCCAATGTTAAGGCACTCGCAGGAAACAAGAATCCCATAAAATGAGAGCCGTGCGCTTGATCGACAAACACCGGCACATCCGGTGCTAAATTTGTCCTTTTATTTAAAAGGTCTCGCAGCTCTATACACGTTCCATAATAACTAGGATAAGTAACATGACAGGCAGCGATATTTGACCAAGGAAATCGCTCAGGACGTAAGTCCAAACCCAAGGGAAGGTTAAAATCCGGATGAATAATAGGTTTTAGATAGTCCGGTTTTAATCCGCTGAGAACCAAAGCCGACATTACAGAGCGATGGGAACTCCTTTCAATAATAACCTGATTCACCGTATTCGTAAGGGACATAAACATGGCCTGATTGCCGACAGTCCCCCCGCCGACCAAAAAAAATGTTTCATCCGCTCCAAATATTTCGGCCGAACGTTTCTGTGCTTGATCTATAATTCCCTTCGGTGAATGGAGCATATCGAGTCCCGGAAGTTCTGTTAAATCAAATCCGCAGAAATCAAAGTCATGAAAAAACTCCTGTTGCCCTTTATGGCCAGGAGTATGGAAAGAGCAAAACCCCTGTTTCTGATATTGGCTCAATCCCTCTCCCAGATCACCCACCAATGAACCTCCATTAAATGGTTTATAACGCTTTATATCAATACATCATATTCAAACTATTTTATCACATCTAAGCCAATATTTCATCTACATTTCATAACCCGAGATTTGAATCAATATCCCGGGTTATGATAATAAGTATTAAAATAAAAGTCCTTGGATTAAAACTAAGAATTCTCGATATTCTGGAGTATCCTGGTCGGCAGAGTACAACTCCCGTTGACAATCAGAGCAGAAAAACATTCCTCTTATTCTAAATCCGTCATATAATCCATTTTTAGGAACTTGAGCACAGCGATAACAAACCGGATAGACCTTTCCTTTATTGATAACCGTTTTCTGATCCTTTATCGAGTCGGTTCCCTCACTTGGGCCTCTTGACTGAATAGTATCTGATTTTATCATAGTTACGTTCCCCCTTAGTACTTCCTCCTGCACCTATTCTTCCCCTTCTCGTACTGAATTAATCGTTAGTCGTAGAACTGCTGCTTGACATCCCTGAATGATGAACAGAAACCTGCACATTCAGGTTAAGAGGAAAATCTGCAATCTTCTCTTCCCATTGGTCTTTTATGGTCTTCCAATACGAAGGGTCTCTCTCGTCAATCAGCCGCCCAATCCCTAAAAAATCAAGACTCAAATCCCTCTCTTTTTTGATTGACATCTCACATTCTTCTTGAATGACTTTGGCATAACTAGTTTCTGCCTGATTCATAAGATCGACCCATTCCGGTTCCGAAAGTTGTTGCTTTACACCCATTACCTCATCGACGGAAATACTTGCTTGAATCTGGTACTGAAGACCGATTACTCCGTTATTGTCGAATAATTTATATCTAGTCTTAGATTTCAAAACTTGTCCGCCAAAACTAACCTTGTCTTTATCATCCATTGTATTTATTAAACAATTTTGAACATTGTTTTCAAGCCACATGTACCCTTTAGTTTCCTTATCTGTAAGGTAATCCACTAAGTGATCTCCGCGCAAAACACCTGAACCTTGTATATGTAGTTCCTTTCCCTCCTTTGCGTTATTATATTCAATGCCATCCTCTCCTGACTTTATAGTTTCAACGACGGGAAGAATTGGAGCCGTACTCTGTGAGCCAATAATTGTTAAGTAATGTCCCAGCCGAACTGTAGGAAAGGTAGAAAGATTATTGCCTTGCTCCATATGATTCTTAATGCTCATAGCCGGAAGTTCTCCATCGCGCAATTTTATATTTAAAAGAGTTTGAGCCTTTCCTTTTGTCAAAACAAGGTACATTGTCCGCCGAAACTCTGAAAACCGCTGAGCGAAATCAATGATATCGGTAAAACCGGCTTTGGCCGCACCTTCCCCTATAACTATGACCTTTAAAGAGCCCATAAAGGGTATACGGCTGGAAATCTTATACACCATTTCTGTTGCTTCGCGAGCGCTGGCAACTTCTACACTAAAGGTTCGATCTTCGATTTTGGCCGCGGATTCTCCTCCGCCTTGTTTAGGTTTGGCTAATTGCATGGTTATCAGAAATGTTCCCGGCTTCTTTCCAAGATCAAACCCCACGCCGATCAGAGGTGCCAATTCTTCAACTTCCCGTTTTCCCCAACATCCCGGCAAGAATAAGAGACATACTATTAAAATTAAGGCCGCAATTCTATTAACTTTTTGATGTCTTCTAGTTTCCACGGATGTTTTTCCCCTTCTTCCAGCGCGCTGTTCCCCAAAGTCCTAGTATCCAAATAGTGGTGAATGGCAAAATAAGATAGTTATCAACGAACGATATTTCAGAAATCAATACAGATCCCCTTACAAAACCAAAGGCAATCCCCATAAAGACCGCACAAACCGCAATTTCCCATTTTAGACCTTTAAGGTTCATTACAGTCTCCAGGCCCCAAACTACAGTGAATAAAAAAGCGCTAATCTTTATGACCAAGGCCCCAAGCCAAACCCCCAAAAATAATGATTCAACACCTGCCACTGTGCGGCTTACTTCTACCATTTTCCCTAAAACTAATAAACCATACACAATCCGAGTCGTTTCGAAGGGCCCAAATACAAGGATTTGCGTGAATGCCACAAACATGTCTAAGATCCCCACCAAAAATACTGCCCGCCAAACTTCTCTCCTTAATTGTCCAATCTCCTTCATATCAGTAGGCAGGAATGCTAAAATCCCGGCCATGAAAAGTATATATTCCATAACGAAGGGAGCTACTTTAAGACCTCCCCAGAAAAGCGGCATTACCCCTTCACTGAGAATTGGCAGCAGCACGCCCGGCTCGATTCGCGAGATTGAAAGCGTTAAGTTCAAGATTAATGCTAAGATAATCAAAGGAAAAATAACTTCTGAGAACCGGGCGAATACTTCAATTCCGGACTTACACAAATAAAAGACAAGAATTATTGTCCCTAAATAAAACAGACTTATGGGAGTCAAGGGCATAATTGAACGTTCATAAATATCTCCTACTTGTCCCAGAAGCAAACCGCCAAAATAACCTGTGATTAGGATATAAAGAACACCGATAAGTTTTCCTATTCCTTTGCCAAAGACTATCTCCGAAACCTGTAATAAATTTTTATTAGGAAATTGAGACAGTAATGAAAGTACCATTAAGCCATAAGGTATCCCCAAGATAAAGGCGGGTAAAACAATCATCCAGCCGTCTCGGCCGCCGGCACTGCTGACGATAGACGCAACCGGGAGAAATGTCGTACCCATGAGTACAGCTCCCCCTAAGGTCATGAACTGATGTGGAGAGATTCTTTCCATAGTTATTCTTTTCCCTTCCCTCCTGATTGAGGGTTCTCTATTTCCAAAAGCTGCGGTCTTCGTTTCATCGCCCACCATGGAGCTCGTACAAATGTATCCTGTAACAATGACCGAATGCGCATTGGGGCAATAGGGCTCATGTACGGTACCCCAAAAGAACGAAGGCTTAAGAGGTGAATTAAACCTGCATAAAACCCGACAGCGACACCGAAAAAGCCAAGACTTCCGGCTAAAATCATAAGTGGAAAACGTGTAAGCCGTACCGCCAAGCTCAAATCGTAGTAGGGGATAGCATAGCTCGATACGGCAGTTATTCCTATGACAATAACCATCAACGGACTTACTAAGCTAGCCTTTACTGCAGCATCTCCTATGATTAAAGCACCGACAATACCAATAGTTTGACCAATCGGTCTCGGCAAACGAAGCCCGGCCTCTTGTAAGATCTCCAAGACTATTGTCATAAGTAAAGCCTCTAAAAGAGCTGGAAAAGGCACTCCTTCTCGTCCTGCTGAAATGCTCATCAAGAGATCAGTCGGAATAATTTCCTGATGAAAAGTAGTCACTGCAATATAAACACTTGGAGCCGTCACAGCAATAAAGGCTCCAATATAGCGAACAAAGCGAAACAATACTGCTGTCATAGCGCGTTGATAGTAATCTTCATTAACATTTAAAAATTGCGTTAAAATGGCTGGGACAACTAAAACTATTGGAGTTCCATCAACCATGATACCCACTTTTCCTTCCAAAAGCTTACCTGCCAGTACATCGGGCCTTTCTGTATAAGCAATTTGAGGAAAAGGCGAATAGGGAAAGTCCTCAATCATTTCTTCGATATAGCCGCTTTCTAATACCCCGTCCATTTTAATGGTGCTCAGCCTTTTCAATACTTCGGAAACAATATCAGGACTAGCGACCTTGTCCACATAGGTGACAACTATATCAGTATTAGTTAACTCACCAAGCTTTAATGATATCAGCCTCAAGGAGGGATGTTTGATTTTTCGCCGTAACAGAGATGTATTTATTCTTAGTGTTTCTGTAAATCCCTCGTGAGGGCCTTTAATTACTGACTCAGCTACAGGTTCGTTAATCCCGGCATTAGCCCACCCTCTAGCTCCGATAACAATTGCTTCCTTGGACTCACCAAAAAAAATTACCGCATCACCGGACAAAATTGCGTTAATGGCGTCACTCAATTTCGAGATTTTTTTGATTTCAAGACCGGGCAGAAGATATTGAATAGTGCTGTCAACTACATTAGACAACGTCAGCTGAGCTAATTCCCGACGCCCCGGCAAATCAACCATAAGAGGCTTTAATACAAATTGATCCAAAAGGTTTTTATCAACTAGGCCATCAACCCCTGCCATTAGGCAGGGAATAGATTCTTTTCCTTGAAGATAGAATTCCCGAAAAACAATATCACTGCTCTTAGACAAAATTTCTTTTGCTTTTTGCCCCGAAACCGGCTTAGCAAGGTCTTCATCAAAGGAATAGGCAGGGGACTTTCTAACCTGATGAACCTTAGGACGAAGGGTAAGTTCTTTGAGCATTTTCATCCAGCTGCGCAACGCTTTCTCCTCCTTATCCGCTTATTTTCTCCCGCACTACATTGATTATGCACAACAACTAACAATGTCATCAGAAAGGTATTTCAAAATAAGCCATTATAAAGACGCCTGCAGCTATTGAAATCAGCCATGCCCAGCGCGGATTCTCATAATGTATTTTAAGAAGAATAAACATGCCAAAATTAAAAATCACAGAATATGTTAAGGTCCAACCGTTAAAATGAGTAAAGCGGTGCATTCGTAATGCCCACCATTCAATCAATGAAAAAATGAATGTCCAGAAGCAGACATACATTAATTGCTTAAAAAAATTCTTTCTCGGAAAATAAGGGAGAAATAATAAAGCAACACACGGAAAAATAACAACAGTCATAAGAATGTTGGCAATTGATTCAGGAATAATCGTCGTAAACTTCCACAAAGGCTTTTTGAACGTAAGATAACAATAAATCATATTACCCAAGGCCCAAAATATAATTGTAGAATAATACTGTCTCCACTGTTTCCAATCACCCCAAAACCAAGCAACTAGAACAAAACTAAACGTAAGTATAGCGTCTTCCATGAATTCCTCCACCATTGAAGCTTCTCAACTAGGATTCTGCCAAATTCTTATAATTTATTCGAAAATAATTGGTTAATTTAAGCAAAGCCAAAAAAGCGAACTTTGAAACCTTAACGTTTCTTTTCGCTCGCTTTAGGAAAGTATGACCTTCTGCCTTACTAACCCCGCCCAAGATAAACTAGCTTTAAAGTCTTCAAAATTCTTAAATAATAATAAGCTTCTCGCAAAGTATGATCAGTCAATAAAGGAGTAAGCATAGATCGTATTTGACAGCCCAGAAGAAGATCTGTACTTATGGCTTTAAAATTTGCGATTGCCGTCGTGGCCTGAATATTCTCCTGTCTCAATTGTTCGAGCTGTGTTGCTCGTGCCCTCTCACCTTTTAATTTTTGCTCTAATCGCTTAAACAGACGATCAAAATCTTTTGCCTTACTGATAAGATTCTTCTCAGAAGGATCTAGGTAATGACTAATAACCTGAGCATGCTCTCCCATGATATCGTCCCAAAATACCTTCTGCTCATATAATTCAACTCGAGAATTTACAAATTGGTTGTTTTGTAAACGGTTGATCAGTTTTAGATAAAAAAGGGCCTCCTTATGAATGTGGAAGTACTGAGATGGCAAGAGATTTGTAAACAAACAACACTTCGTCACTTGGTCTAAAATCATAGCTTTGAACTCAGCAAAAGAGGTCGTTAAAATTTTTGCCTTTTCATTTAAGGCCTGAACGTTAGGAATAATCTCTTGGGGAATTGTCCCCGGATCGGAACTGAATTTTAACTCCTCGACCGTTAGTGAACATTCAATATAGATCCCTGTCAATTCTTGAGTTTTTTGCTCTGCCCCAAGTGTTTTATCCGTTACTAATTCTCCCGATTGCAGCACACGTTCTGATGCCGTACAATCACTAAGCATTATAGCTTCCTTAAGGATTTCATCATACTGACATTTAAACTCCTCTGCTTGAGCGGTGTAAGTAACATCTTTGGGCAGAAATCCTATTTGCATAAACGTTGCATGTTCTTTCATAATTCGAGCCATAAATAAGTGTAAATCCAGCGATTCCCTTACGAAATCTCCAACCATTGGTATACTGCTCGTCATAAAACACCTCCCTCTTCCTTTTGAACATATTATTCCTAAGTTTATAGTTTTGTTCACACAAACAGACCTTCCTGACAGCATAAAAAAAGAGAGCAGAAATTCTGCTCTCAAAACTGGTGACTAAATTACATTTAGAACAAACTTGGCTGAATTACTCTTCCCACTTTTGCCCTGCTAAGCGTTTATAAGAATCGTAACGTACCTTAGCATATTTTTCTGCTCCGCTGAAGAGTTCTTCTGCCGTTTCAGGGAAAGTATTCAGCAAAGATGTATAGCGAACTTCGCCCATGATAAAGTCACGGAAAGGCAGAGTTGGTTCCTTGGATTCCAGGCTAAATGGGTTCTTTCCTTCTTCCGCCAAATCAGGATTAAAGCGATAGAGATGCCAGTACCCAGAATCAACGGCCTTCTTAGCTTCTTGAACGCTCTTCGTCATACTTGCTTTTAGACCATGGTTAATGCATGGTGCATAAGCAATAATTAATGAAGGTCCTTTATAAGCTTCGGCTTCCTTAATAACTTTGATGGCTTGGCTCATATTAGCACCAAGAGCAATTTGAGCGACATAAACGTAGCCGTAACTCATAGCCATCATACCAAGGTCTTTCTTACGAATCTTCTTACCTGCTGCAGCAAACTTAGCAACAGCTGCACGAGGCGTTGATTTTGAAGATTGACCACCGGTATTGGAATATACTTCAGTATCGAGAACGAGGACATTGACATCGTCGCCGGATGCTAAAACATGATCTAAACCGCCATAGCCGATATCATAAGCCCATCCGTCTCCCCCGATAATCCATTGGGATTTCTTGATAAGATGGTCTTTCCTGCGGAGGATCTCAGCCAATACTTTATTGTCGCCATTATAGCCTTCAAGAGATGCCTTAATTTTTGCTGCGGCTGCTTTTGAAGCATCTGCATCATTCCAACCTGCAAGCCACTCTTCAAAGGCACCTTTAAGCTCAGCACTAATTTCCATTTCGAGTGCTTGCGTCATTAATTCAGCTAATTTTTCACGTTGCTGACGGACTCCCAAATACATGCCATAACCAAATTCAGCATTATCCTCAAATAAAGAGTTAGCCCAAGTCGGTCCTTTACCTTCTTGATTCGTGGTGTATGGAACCGCAGGAGCACTTCCGCCCCAGATTGAACTACAACCGGTGGCGTTAGCGATCATCATACGATCACCATAGAGTTGAGTTAGAAGCTTAACATAAGCGGTTTCTCCGCAACCTGGGCAAGCACCGTTAAACTCGAGTAAAGGCTGCGCAAATTGGCTTCCTTTAACAGTCGTAACATCAAAGAGATTCGATTTATTTTTAAGGGAAAGGGCAAATTCCCAGTTTGCCGTTTGTTGCTCAAATTGTTCAGCAGCAGGTTTCATTACCAGCGCTTTTTCTTTAGCCGGGCAAACTTCCGCACAGTTTCCACAACCGGTGCAATCCAAACTACTTACTTGGATACGGAATTGCAGACCTGCAGCTTCTTTACCAATAGCCTTCTTACCAACAAAGGATTCCGGAGCATTTTTTTCCTCTTCTTCATTCATAAGGAAAGGACGGATTGCAGCGTGAGGGCAAACATAGGAACATTGGTTACATTGAATGCAATTGTTCATTTGCCATTCTGGAACTGTAACTCCAATACCACGTTTTTCGTAAGCCGTGGTACCAACCGGGAAGGTACCATCTTCACGACCATTGAAAGCACTGACGGGAAGATCATCTCCCTCCATGGCATTCATAGGACGAAGAATATTTTTAACGAAATCGGGTTCATCAGAAGCAGCGGCGACTTCTCCGTCTTGAGCGTTAGCCCAGGATGCAGGAATTTCCACTTTGACGAGAGCCGAAACACCTTGATCTATGGCTGCATTGTTCATGTCAACAATGTTTTGGCCTTTTTTACCATAGGTCTTTAAGACGGAAGCTTTCAAATAATCAATTGCCTCTTCAACAGGAATAACATTAGCAAGTTTGAAGAAAGCAGCCTGCATGACCATGTTAATCCGTGAACCAAGACCAATTTTACGGGCAATAGAAACCGCATCAATAATATAGAAGTTAACTTCATTACGAGCAAGTGCCTGTTTCATTGCTGCCGGAAGTTTCTCATCCAATTCTTCAGGCGTCCATTGGCAATTCAACACAAAATTACCCTTTTTCTTTAAGCCCTTTAAAAGGTCATATTGGTAAACATAGGTTTGGTTATGACATGCAATATAGTTTGCACCTGTCACATAGTAAGGAGATTTGATCGGCTTCTTGCCAAAGCGAACGTGCGAAATGGTAATACCACCGGATTTCTTACTGTCATATTGGAAGTAAGCTTGAGCATAAAGAGAAGTATGATCCCCGATAATCTTGATAGCTTGCTTGTTGGCACCAACAGTCCCGTCTGCGCCAAGGCCCCAGAATTTACAAGCAATAGTTCCCTCTGGAGCGGTATCAATGATTTCATCTTCAGGTAGAGACTTAAAGGTTACATCATCAACGATTCCAATGGTAAATCCATTGACCGGCTTTTCGGCCTTTAGATTTTTATAAACAGCCAATATTTGAGAAGGCGTTGTATCTTTGGATCCTAAGCCGTAACGACCTCCCACAATAACGGGTTTTTGCTCATGATTATAGAAAACTTCTTTAATATCTAAATAGAGAGGTTCACCTAAAGAACCAGGCTCTTTTGTTCTTTCCAGAACTGCGATCTTTTTAACAGTTTTGGGTAATACGTTGAAGAAATATTTGCTGGAGAAAGGATTGAAGAGGTGAATTTTGACAACTCCAACTTTTTCTCCTTTGGCCATGAGATAGTCGATGGTTTCTTCAATCGTATCACAGACTGAACCCATAGCAACAATTACATATTCGGCATCTTCCGCACCGTAATATTGGAAAGGATGATATTCACGACCGGTCAGTTTTTTATACTCTTGCATATAGTGCTCAACAATATCAGGAATCTCAGCATAAAACTTATTAGACGCTTCACGGCCTTGGAAATAAACATCAGGATTTTGAGCTGTTCCGCGCAGAACAGGATGTTCTGGGTTTAAACCACGGTCGCGGAATGCTTGAACCGCATCCATGTCTATTAATTTGCCAACTTCATCATATTCCGGTATCTCGATCTTTTGAATTTCATGAGACGTACGGAATCCATCGAAGAAATGTATAAAAGGAACTCTTGCCTTAACTGTCGCTAAATGAGCAATAAAGCCCAAGTCTAACGCTTCTTGGACGCTATGTGAAGAAAGCATTGCAAATCCCGTTGCACGAACAGACATTACGTCTTGATGATCACCAAAAATTGAAAGAGCATGGGTTGCTAAAGCCCGAGCACTTACATGGAATACACTTGGAAGCAGCTCACCGGCAATCTTATACATGTTAGGAATCATCAAAAGTAAGCCTTGTGAAGCTGTATACGTAGAGGTTAATGCACCAGCCTGGAGTGAACCGTGTACTGCACCTGCGGCACCTGCTTCAGATTGCATCTCAACGACTTTAACAGTTTGCCCATAAATGTTTTTCCTTCCATGAGCAGCCCATTCATCAACCAATTCGGCCATTGTCGAAGAGGGGGTGATGGGAAAGATGGTAGCGACTTCAGTAAATGCATACGATGCATGAGCCGCAGCTTCATTACCATCCATGGTTTTCATTTTAGCCATTTTTTGTTTCCTCCTAATCATGTGATAAATTTAATTTTCCGGGAGTTAATGAAAATACCTTTTCTATTCGTCCTCATATTTTTCAGAAAATGAACTATTAAACTTGAGGAAGAAATAGAATTTTCGTAAAACGCCCGTAAAAACAGACGTAGGGAACTACTTCGCATTTACGTCGAATAGTTCCCTTTAGCAATTTTTAGTATACCTCCAACTTGTCGAACGAGTCAAGGACTTAATTTAAAAAATCTTTGAGTAAAAAGATTTAAATTCCTAATAACTGTAGGATTGATAAGGTTAATACTCCAGGAAATCCTAAAATTCCGACAATAATTACTGTAAAAAAATTAATTGGAATTGAAAAGCCAAGAATACTTAAAAGAAAATTAAATAACCAAAGTCCGACAATTCCGCCCAAGCTATGAATTGTGATTTTTAGAACAATATTTGGTTTTCCGAGAATTGAACGAACCGTTAATCCTATTAATATTATAAAAAATCCTAGAAAGACCAGTGTCATATAGTTTTCCCCCTCGTCCGATGCTAGTCCATAGATATGCACTTCACGGATAAAGAAGAACAGAATTATAAATAAAAACTGTGCTCAACCTAAGGTCAAAGTCACAGTTTAAGCAGCGTAATTAATTTTTACTATTCTATATTAATAATAGCTCTCCATTATCTTAACTATTCTATCCACTCATAAGACTCTCCACTTGTAGAAGTGGAAGTGGTTGAATATTATGAGTTTACTTTAAAGTGAACTAAAGCTGGCGTCTCCCTTCCAAAGCTCGTGCGATGGTCACTTCATCAGCATATTCCAAATCTCCGCCAACAGGTAACCCATGAGCTATACGGGTCACTTTAATCCCTAACGGTTTTAGTAAACGAGCTAAATATAAAGCAGTTGCTTCGCCTTCTACCGTTGGATTGAGAGCCATAACAACTTCTTGAACACCTTTTAAACGTTTTAACAGAAGGTTAATAGTTAATTGCTCCGGCCCAATTCCTTCCATAGGTGAGAGTACACCGTGCAATACATGATACCGGCCTTTAAATTCTTTGGTTTTTTCTAACGATACCACATCTCTTGGATGTTCCACGACACAAAGTTCTGTGGAGTCTCTTTGTGGGTTCTGACAGAGTGCGCATGGATCTTGGTCCGTAAAGTTGGAGCAAATTGAACATTTTTTAAGCGAATGATTTGCTGTCAGAATTGCCTGAGCCAAATCTTGCGAAATTTGTGGCTGCTGAAGAAGGTAAAATGCCAATCTTCCTGCTGTTTTAGGACCAATCCCCGGTAAACGTGCCAATGAGCTGATAAGATCTGCCAAAGGCTGAGGATAATTCAAAAAATCCATAGTTCACCTAGAACAAGCCGGGGATCTTTAAACCACCGGTTAATTTCCCCATTTCATTACTAGCCATTTCCTGAGCTTTTCTCAGCCCTTCATTCACTGCGGCCTTAACAAGGTCTTCCAGCATTTCTACATCCTCAGGATCAACAGCTTCAGGATTAATTTTCATTTCGACTAATTCCATTTTTCCACTGACAACAACTTGAACCATACCGCCCCCAGAAGAGGCATCCACAGTTTTATTTTGCAATTCCTCTTGTGCTCTAGCCATGTCTTCTTGAAGCTTTTGGGCTTGCTTCAACATTTGATTCATATTTCCACCCATACCGCCGCCCATTCCTTTAAAACCTGCCATATTAACACTTCCAATCCTAATTTTATCACCTATATTTGATGTTTACTCCCGAATGGTAACAAGGTCTTCGCCAAACATATCCTTTGCTTTATCGACAAGAGCCTGTTCTTCAAGTTCTTTATTTTCCGGCTCTGAAGGATCTTTCTTTTGAAATTCGTTTTCCATAACATTGTTTAAGGCAATAGTTATTCCAAATAGTTGCTGCAAAGCCTCTTCAATTGTCTGGCGATTTTCCTGCTGATTAACTTTATCTTTATGAAAAGAACACCCTTGGCGAAAAGCAATGGTTAAAACGTTTCCTTCAAGATAAACCGGTTTGCCTTCTAACAAAAAAGCTTGTGTAGATTTTTTTCGGCGTTTAACCTGATCTAAAATCTCGTTCCAGCGTTCTTGAACGGTCTCTATTGCTAAAGATTCCGTTTTTACTGTTAATTTCCCTTCAGAAGAGGCATTTGATTCAATTCCCAAGTCAGTTGTTTTTGCCTGATTTTTATTATTTTCTTGTCCAACATACTCTGCTGAAGCTGAATTTTTTGACGGATTTTTCCTAGGCAGCAGATCTTGACCTGTCACAAGATTTTGCAATTGAAGTTCGAGCAATGTCAAACGTTTAACAATCTCTTCCTGATCATTAATAACGCTTTGCCCTTCATGAATTGTCTGAACTATTAAAAGTTCGGCTGCTAAGCGAGCATTAGATGCATATTTCAATTGTCCTTCGCCTTGCATTAAAAGCGAAATCCAATGTAATAAACGAGATATGGGAATTTTTCTACTTTGTTCAACTAATCGCTCTTGAATTTCGGGAGCCACAAGCGGAGTAACGCCTGTAGTTAAGTTCAAGAGCATTTGACGAAGATACTCTAAAAGCTCTCGAATAATTTGCCTCGGATCTCGACCTTGCTGTATTCCTCCCGTCAGAGTTTCTAAACTCTTTCCATAATCAAGGGCAATTAATCCATCGACTAATTCCGAACTAAAAGTTTCACCTACCATTCCTAAAACCTGATAGACTTCCTTAACACCAATGGGATCATCTTGAAGCAGACATTGATCTAAGATACTTAAGGCATCGCGAAGACCGCCTTCAGATTTTTGGGCAATTACCAATAAGGCACTTTGCTGAACCTGGCGCCCTAATGATTCACAAACAACAGTTAATCGTTTTGTAATATTCTCAACCGAAATACGGTGAAATTCAAAACGTTGAACCCGAGAAAGAATCGTTAGAGGTATTTTCTGAACCTCAGTTGTCGCTAAAATAAAAACTACTTGTGAGGGCGGCTCTTCCAAAGTTTTAAGCAGGGCATTAAAAGCCTCTGTTGTCAGCATATGCACTTCATCAATAATATAAACTTTAAATTTGCCTTTTATCGAGCTTAGCTTGATGTTTTCTCGTAAATCTCGAATCTCATCAATTCCTCGATTAGACGCGGCATCAATTTCAAAAACTTCAATAGCAGAACCATGATCAATACTTGAACATGAGGAACATTGATTACAAGGTTCAACCCCATTGCGGTGTTCGCAATTCAGGGCCTTGGCTAAAATTTTGGCAGCAGTTGTCTTACCTGTACCTCTCGGCCCGCTAAACAAGTACGCATGAGCAATTTTATTTTGTTTAAGAGCATTCATCAATGTCTGGGTAATATGTTCCTGTCCTACAATACTTTGGAAAGTTTTTGGTCTCCATTCACGGTACAATGCCAGATAAGCCATAAATTCACCCTCATAATTCGAGCGTTTTGAAAAGTAGACACTGTCTTCGCAGGTATTAACTCTTCTTGCAGTATTTAAACGAAGGTTATACTTTATGATAGTACAAAAAAGATGGTACCAATACCACCTTTATCTTAAATAATAGCCGTACACCTTAGATCGATCCTTCACCTCCGAACGTTACCTTGGTCGAACAGTTCGATTCAGGCAACCTTACGGCACACAAAACATCCTCCTTAGTGCTGCTTCCGTCAAGACCTGACACGGTTCGGAGTGTTCTGTTGCGTAAGACCAAAATCTCATCACCATCTACCAAAGACAGCTTCACAGATGTGGACCTTTCGCAGGAATTCCACCTTGCTAGAGCGGACTGCAAGTTACAAGGAACCGCTACCTCCCCGTCTAGTACGGCTAAATCAATTATAACAAAATAAAAAGCCGAAGTCGAATACTTTGGCTCTCTTTTCAATATGGCGGAGAGAGAGGGATTTGAACCCTCGACACCAGTTACCCAGTGTACCCGCTTTCCAGGCGGGCGCCTTCGACCACTCAGCCACCTCTCCGTGCTCTCTAACCCTACAAACATATTAATCTGCAAGAATTTTAGTGAACAAAAAGAATTATAGCTTATCTTAGCAAAGGAGTCAAGGATAAAGTTCTGTAAATATTTGTAATACATTTCTCGCTATTGTTTTACGCTAAGTGAGGGTGGATCCTTCGTTAACTTCAGGTGGGGCAGAGTCCTCCTTCGCCGCTAAGTATTCCTATTGGGAAAGGCGGATCGGCAATAAAGTTCACTTTCTACTTATTAGCCTTTCTACAAGTTCCCAAAAATAAAATTTAACCTGAAGTGAATTCCCAGGAACAGAACTCCCAATTTTATTATTCGCCGATTTATTGCCTGAATTGACAACTCCCTTATCATTAACTTGTTTAGTTTGGTGATTTACGGTTTGTTGATTTACTGAATAAAGGGGAGCTTTATCATTAATTGGTATCCCTGGTTTTCCATCCACTTGGACGGCTGTTGAATGCTCAATATCAATAAAACATAACGGAGGAAAAAGAACACACCACCAGTTAGATCCTTTGCCCTCACCAATAACAACTCTTAATGCTTCATAATCTCCTGCGGGCAGTATCAAAGTACCATATGATTTCGTTGGAAAGCTAAAATGACCGTACTCCGTATGAACACTGTAATTCTTACCCCAAGCTTTAACTACCGCGCGTCCAATCTTCTCCATTTCCGGACGAAGCTCCGCAAGTATTTGCCGAGATTCTTGCAAAGATCTCGAAGATGCCAGTTTTGGGGAAACTTCTTTTAAGATAGCATCTCTGACAGCTCTTTTTAATGCTTGGTCTTGCTCGCTGTCTGAATTGGCAAGGACATGAAATCGAATCAATTGATCAGGAGTTTGCGCCAATTTTCCCTCATCATAGATGACATTTTCAGATACTTTTGTGGGTATATACAGATTTCCTCTCCAAATCAAAGCACTAAGAGATCCATAACCTAAAATTCCAAAAATACAGAACACCATTAATACTCCGATTGTTTTTTTCCATTTGATGCTTCTGGTTTGAAGCCATAATTGAAGGCCTTGGCAGCCATTTAGCAGATTGTTTATATTTTTCCCGGCTCTTTTTATTATATGATCCATTCTTGTTAAAACCTCTTTCTGAACACAGTACATGTTTATCTCTATTTCCTATACTTTGCCCAGAATGTGAAATTTTAAACAAACAGTCACAAAAAGATAAAAGAGCCCTTTTAGAGAAAGGCTCTTGTTTTTATAAGTATGGCGGAGGAGGTGGGATTCGAACCCACGGACGGCTTACACCGTCAAACGATTTCGAGTCGCTCTCGTTATGACCACTTCGATACTCCTCCGTATAATATAACTGGTAAGACACCTATAAACTTCCATCACGATATAAACATATCACAGAATTTCGCAGGTGCTTAGAGGTTAACCATTTTTAGAATTTTATCCTACCTTAGAGATTTAAAAAAACGCTTTAAGATATCCGTACATTCGTCCTCTAAAATTCCAGCTAAGATATCTACTTTATGATTCCACAAGGTAAAATCAAGCACATTAATTACTGAACCAGCAGCCCCGCCTTTTAAGTCCATCGATCCATATATGATATTTTTCAGGCGAGACTGGAGTATAGCGCCTGCACACATGGGGCATGGTTCTAAGGTTACATACAAAGATGCCTCACTTAATCTCCAAGATCCTAACGTTTCAGCAGCACGTTGAATTGCTAAAATCTCAGCATGGGCTGTAGGATCATGGCGAAGTTCCCTTTCGTTGTGTGCTTCTGCTATAACAGTGCCATTTTGAACGATTACAGCACCGATTGGTACTTCTCCCTGTTCAAAAGCCATTTGTGCTTGTAAAAGCGCTAAACGCATCCAATCTTGGTGGCGCATAAACACCTCAAAGTGGTGACCCCGGGAGGAGTCGAACCTCCGCAAGACAGGGTTTAGGAAACCCCCGCTCTATCCACTGAGCTACGAGGCCTCAGTTTTTTATTAACCACTGAATCTAAGGTAATTGTTAATTAAGCAATGACCCGTATTATTCAGTGAATAAATGTGCAATATTCGAATATCGATTATCGCACTAAAATGGTCAATAATGGTGCGCTCGGAGGGATTCGAACCCCCGACATCCTGATTCGAAGTCAGACGCTCTATCCAGCTGAACTACGAGCGCAAAGAAAACACTTGAATCTCAAACTACCTATGCTGTTCACTTACTCGAACATCGAGCTTCGAACATCGACATTCGATCTGGCGGAGGGGGTGGGATTCGAACCCACGGACCCCTCACGAAGTCACCGGTTTTCAAGACCGGCTCCTTAAACCGCTCGGACACCCCTCCATGTAAGACGAACAATATATACAATAGCACAATTAGGGATGATTGGCAACTAAAAATTTCTGTAAATCTCTAAACTATTTACCATGTATTTACTGATTTATACCCAATCTTAACCAATATATTCTACACCCATATATGGCTGCAAGGCCTTTGGAATATAAATTCTGCCCTTCGAATCCTGACAATTTTCCATAATAGCAGCGACTGTTCGCCCGATTGCCAAACCACTGCCATTTAGGGTATGAACAAACTCAGGTTTTTCCTTCGGTCCTCTGCGGAAGCGGATGTTTGCTCTTCGTGCCTGAAAATCTTCAAAATTACTGCATGAAGAAATTTCCCGGTATGTATTAAAGCTCGGCAGCCAAACTTCTAAATCATAAGTTTTAGCAGAAGAAAATCCAAGATCCCCAGTCGATAACGTCATTACCCGATAAGGAAGCTCTAATTCCTGAAGAATACTCTCGGCATCGTTCGTTAATAACTCCAACTCCTGGTAAGAATTCTCCGGAAGTGAAAATTTAACAAGCTCAACCTTATTAAATTGATGCTGCCGAATCAAGCCCCGAGTATCACGGCCCGCTGAGCCTGCTTCTGAGCGAAAACATGCACTGTATGCGCAATGTCGAATAGGCAGGCTGCTGCCATCTAAAATTTCATCTCGATAGAGATTCGTAACGGGTACTTCAGCAGTAGGAATCAAAAAATAATCGGTACCCATGACTTTAAAGGCATCATCTTCAAATTTTGGCAGTTGACCAGTTCCAAACATCGAAGTACGACTTACCATATAAGGCGGTAAAATCTCTGTATACCCCTTTGCTGTATGCTTATCAAGCATAAAGGAGATGAGAGAGCGTTCCAGCCTGGCACCTAAACCTTTATAAAAGGTAAAACGTGCACCAGTTACTTTTCCGGCCCGCGTAAAATCGAAAATATCTAAGTTTTCCCCGAGCTCATAATGTGCCTTTGGCTCAAAATCAAAGGACCTCGGAGTTCCCCAACTTCGAACTTCAATATTCGCACTTTCATCTGTGCCTACTGGCACCGAAGGATGGGGTATATTTGGAATTTCATAAAGAACTTTTTCCATCTCTTGAACAATTTCCGAAGATTTTTGTTCTAAGCTTTTCACAGTTTGGCCGACTTCACGCATTTCCAAAACGAGTGCTTCGGCGTCTTCTCCCTTTTTCTTAAGTCGTCCGACTTCTTCTGATACGGCATTACGTCGTGCCTTTAAGGTTTCGATTTCAAAAAGAAGACGACGTCTTTCTTCTTCTTGTTCTAAAAAATGATCTAAGCTAATAGAAACCTGACGTTTTTGCAAAGCTTCTTTTACCAAATCAGGGTTGCTGCGGACAAACTTCAGATCTAACATACTAAATCCTCCCATACCATGAACGCTTTTACTTTACCCAATGTTCATCAATCATACCCAAAAAGTATTGATGGACCCTATGATCCGGGGTAAGCTCAGGATGAAAGGCACTGGCCAATAAATTTCCTTGTCGGGCAAAGACAATCTTTCCCTCAAACTCAGCTAAAATACCTACATTAGGAGCAACTTCCCGAAGATAAGGTGCTCTAATAAAGACAGCGCGCAAAGGATGAGTGCCCATAGCAGGCACCTGAAGATCTGTTTCAAAACTAGCTATTTGCCTGCCAAAAGCATTGCGTTCTACTGTTGTATCCATTAAATTTAATCGATACTGATCACTGTCTATAATTGTTTTACTGAGCAGAATCATACCGGCACAAGTCCCAAAGATTGGTAAGTCTTTTGCGCCCAGCTCTTTTATCTTTTCACCGAGATCATTAATCTGCAATTGTTTACCCATTGCTGTACTTTCACCACCGGGAATAATCAAGCCATGGATTCCCTCAAGGTCACTTGTTTTACGCACTTCAACAACATCGCAGCCTAATTGCTTCAAAACCTGCCGGTGCTCGCGAAATGCACCTTGTAAGGCTAAAACGCCGACACGTTTTTCCATGTTTACCAACCCCGATCTTGCATACGCTGAGCATCTGTCAGAGTTGAAATTTCAATACCTGTCATAGGTTGTCCAAGGTCCTTAGACACTTCAGCTAAAATCTTGGCATCATTATAATGGGTTGTTGCCATAACAATAGCTTTAGCTCTTGCTTTAGGATTATCTGATTTAAAAATTCCGGAACCAACAAAAACTCCATCTACTCCGAGCTGCATCATGAGAGCTGCATCCGCCGGTGTTGCTATTCCGCCCGCAGCAAAGTTAACTACAGGAAGTTTTCCATGTTCTGCTACGTAAAGTACCAGCTCATAAGGTGCCCCCATAGTTTTAGCTGCCGTCATAAGCTCCTCTTTAGGCATAACCGATAAGGCGCGCATATCACTCATGACAGTTCTCATATGTCGTACAGCTTCCACAACATTTCCCGTTCCTGGTTCACCCTTGGTACGAATCATAGCTGCACCTTCGCCAATTCTGCGCAATGCTTCGCCAAGATTACGACAGCCGCAAACAAAAGGAACTTTAAAGTCATGTTTATTAATGTGAAAGGCGTCGTCGGCTGGAGTCAGAACTTCTGATTCATCAATATAATCAACACCCAAGGATTCGAGAATTTGAGCTTCCACAAAATGACCAATTCTTGCTTTAGCCATCACTGGAATAGAAACAACTTCCATAATGCTTTGAATAATAGTGGGATCTGCCATACGCGCAACCCCACCTTCTGCACGAATATCCGAAGGAACACGTTCTAAAGCCATAACGGCACATGCTCCTGCTTCTTCAGCAATAATAGCCTGTTCAGGAGTCGTCACATCCATGATGACGCCGCCTTTTAACATCTCTGCGAGCCCAGTCTTAACTTTTAATGATCCGAATTCTGCCATCTGATAATTCCTCCTAAAATTTATGTTAGTACCAGTATCATCTCTTATCTGGCTTCTAAACCCTGACTTCTGATTCCAGACATGGTAACACCTTGCAATAGTTTTGTCAATTTAATCCTCAGATTCTGTCTCCTCAGAGCTGTCTTCCTCTCTCACGACAATCTTAGCCATGGCAACAACTTTACTGTCATCACCAGTTCTCATAGCCATAACCCCGTGGGCCGTCCGGCCTTGATTGGAAATACCTGAAACTTGGAGACGCAGCATAATTCCATTATTTGTAATTACCATAAGTTCATCTTCCGCTTTAACAACTTTTACACCAATGAGCAAACCGGTTTTAGTATTTAACTTCATAACAATAATCCCTTTGCCGCCCCGGCCTTGAACCCTAAATTCCTTAAGGTCTGTACGTTTAGCAAAGCCATTTTCGCTCATGGTCAAAAGTTCGCCTTCATCTCCGATGACTTCCATTCCTACAACTTCATCAGTATCTTCAAGTTTTATTCCTTTCACGCCTCGTGCTGTGCGACCCATATATCTTACTTCATCTTCCGGGAAGCGAATCGCAATTCCTTGACGTGTCGCCAGCAAAATATTGTCTAAACCTTGGGTCAATTTTACTCCTATTAATTCGTCACCTTCATCAAGGGTTAAAGCTATTAAGCCTTCACGCCGCGATGAATCGTATTCTTGCAGAGCTGTTTTTTTCATAATACCCTTTTTCGTGGCGGTAATTAAGAAATAATCCGGACTATAATCTTTAATAGCCATCACGGCCGTAATCATTTCATTTGGGCTTAAACTTAAGAGATTGATGATAGCCGTTCCTTTTCCTGTGCGACTGGCTTCTGGTATTTCATGAGCTTTCAGACGATAAACTTTACCTTGTGACGTGAAAAAGAGAATATAATGATGAGTTGAAGTAATAAAAAGGTGTTCGACAAAATCTTCCTCTTTGGTAGCCATTCCATGAACACCTTTTCCACCACGATTTTGACTCTTATAGGTGTTTAAAGGCAAACGTTTTATATAGCCGTAATGGGTAACTGTTACAACGACTTCCTCTTCAGCAATAAGATCCTCAATATCCATCCTGCTGACATCAACAGTTATAGAAGTTCTTCGTGGATCGCCATACTTTTGCTGAATTTCCTTGATTTCGTTTTTAATAATTTCAATAACCATACTAGGTGAAGCAAGAACTGACTTAAGATAGGCTATCGTTGTCATAAGTTCATGATACTGACTTTCTAATTTGTCACGTTCTAAACCTGTTAAACGTTTCAAACGCATATCAACAATCGCTTGGGCTTGTTTCTCACTTAAACCAAAACGATTCGATAGATTTTCTCGAGCCTCAGACTCGTCAGAGGAGGAACGAATCGTTGCTATAACCTCATCAATATGATCAAGGGCAATTCTTAATCCTTCGACGATATGTGCCTCAGCTTCAGCTTTATTAAGTTCAAACCGCGTTCTGCGAACAATAACATCCTTTTGGTGTTCGATGAAGTAGTGAATCATATCTTTAAGAGTCAGAACTCTTGGCTGATTATTGACAAGTGCTAACAAATTAACTCCAAAAGTTTCTTCCATTTGAGTATGTTTATAAAGCTGATTCAATATAATTTGAGGATTAACGTCCCGTCTAAGCTCAATGATAATATGCATCCCTGTACGATCAGACTCATCCCGCAGATCGGTAATACCATCAAGACGTTTATCCCGGACAAGTTCAGCAATTTTTTCAATGAGTCTTGCTTTATTAACTAAAAAGGGAATTTCAGTAACAACAATTCTTGTCTTACCTGATTTCTCCATATCCTCAATATCAGCTTTAGCCCTGATTTTAATTGAACCTTTTCCTGTTGAATAGGCTGCCTTAATCCCTTCATGCCCCATAATCATTCCGCCGGTTGGAAAATCAGGACCTTTAACATAATTCATTAAATCCACAGTTGTCAGATCAGGATTATCCAACAAAGCAACCGTAGCATCAATAACTTCACTTAAATTATGGGGAGGGATATTCGTTGCCATACCTACAGCAATTCCCGAAGAACCGTTAACTAAAAGGTTGGGGAATTTAGCAGGTAAGACTGTGGGTTCGTCCTGCTTTTCATCATAGTTTGGTGTAAAATCAATAGTATCTTTATCAATATCCGCCAGCATATACGTAGCCATTTTAGCCATACGAAGTTCTGTATAACGCATAGCAGCAGCAGAATCTCCATCAATGGATCCAAAGTTTCCATGGCCGTCAATTAGGGGATAACGACTGGCAAAATCTTGAGCCATGCGCACGACGGCATCATAGATTGAACTATCTCCATGAGGATGAAATTTAGCCATACAATCCCCGACAAGCCTTGCAGATTTGCTGTATGGTTTCGTTGGGGTCATACCTAATTCATGAAGTGTGTATAAAATTCGGCGATGAACCGGTTTAAGTCCGTCTCGAACATCCGGCAAAGCCCGGCTGACAATAACACTCATAGAATAATCGATAAAGGACTTTTTCATTTCATCTGCAATTTCAACAGGAAGAACTTTTCCCCCTTGGATTTCATCCGACATGAACGAGCACTCCTTTAAGTATCCAAATTACGTACATCTTTAGCGTGCCGATGAATAAAATCTCGGCGTGGTTCCACTTTATCGCCCATTAAGATTGAAAACATATCTTCAGATCTGATGGCATCTTCGATGGTCACCTGTAAAATTGTACGTTTTGCTGGATCCATCGTGGTTTCCCATAATTGTTCAGGATTCATCTCTCCTAAACCTTTGTATCGTTGAATCTCTACTTTATCCCGGCCTATGGTATCTAAGATTTTGGTAAGTTCATCATCTGAATAAGCATATTGTATTTCTCTCCCTTTTTTGACTTTAAAAAGAGGAGGCTGCGCAATATATACATAGTGATTTTCAATTAACGGTTTCATATAGCGATAAAAAAATGTTAATAAAAGAGTCCGAATATGAGCGCCATCGACATCAGCATCTGTCATAATAATCAGCTTATTATAACGTGCTTTGCTAATATCAAAATCATCCGATATACCGGTTCCCATCGCCGTAATCATAGCTCGAATTTCAGCATTTGCTAATATTTTATCCAACCTTGCTTTTTCAACATTTAAGATTTTTCCACGCAAGGGCAAAATTGCTTGAAAACGCCGGTCTCGACCTTGTTTAGCCGAACCTCCTGCACTGTCTCCCTCAACGAGATACATTTCACATAAATCAGGTTCCTTCCATGAACAGTCCGCTAATTTACCCGGCAAAGATGTCCCCTCAAGAGCGCTTTTACGGCGAGTAAGCTCTCGCGCTTTACGGGCTGCATCCCGTGCCCGAGCAGCTTGAAGTGATTTTTCGATGAATTTCTTGCCTAGGACTGGATTTTCCTCCAGAAAAATACTAAGCCCTTCGCCTGTCGCAGAATCCACAATTCCCCGAATTTCACTGTTGCCAAGTTTTGTCTTTGTCTGCCCTTCAAACTGGGGATCAGGTACTTTCACAGAGATAACTGCTGTCAAACCTTCCCGGATATCATCTCCGGAAAGATTAGAATCGGATGATTTTAAGATATTATTTTTCCGGGCATAATCATTAATTACCCGAGTCAACGCCGATTTAAAGCCTGCTTCATGAGTTCCGCCTTCTTGGGTATTAATATTATTAGCATAGGAATATAGATTTTCGGTATAGCTGTCATTATACTGCATAGAAACTTCTACTTGGACTCCATCTTTACTGGTTTCAATAAAGATAGGTTGGGGATGTAAACAATCTTTTGTCTTGTTAAGATAAATGACAAAATCTTGAATACCTCCTGTATGAAAGAAAGTTTCTTGACTATCCGTTCGCTCATCCGTTAAATTTATTTTTACACTTTTATTCAAAAACGATAATTCTCTCAGCCTATGAGCCAAGACATCATAATCATAAACTGTATCTTCAAAAATTTCCGGATCTGGCATAAAAGTTATTTGTGTGCCAGTCTTTTCTGTTTCCCCTAAATTTAGAAGTTCTGTAGTTGGCTTACCTTGAGCATATTCCTGATGATAAACATGCCCGCCTTTAAAAACTTCTACAGTCAGCCATTTAGACAGAGCATTAACAACACTAAGACCGACACCATGTAAACCGCCGGATACTTTATAGGCGCTTTCGCTGCCTCCAAATTTTCCTCCGGCATGTAATACCGTTAAACATACTTCGACAGTAGGTTTACCCATTTTCGGGTGAATATCAACAGGAATTCCCCGTCCATTATCAATAACAGTGATACTATTATCCTTTCGAATAATAACATCAATTAGATCACAGACACCAGCTAATGCTTCATCGATACTATTGTCAACAATTTCGTAAACAAGATGATGAAGGCCACGGCTGCTTGTTGATCCGATATACATTCCAGGGCGCTTACGTACAGCTTCAAGTCCTTCTAGAACTTCAATTTGCCCTGCATTATAATTATCACCTGTATCCGGAATATTAATATCTGTATTATCTTGCAAAGCTGTTTCCTCCCAAATAATACCTTCAAATTATTATTGTACACTAAATAAAACTTTGTTTCAATTTTGACTATGAACAATTGCCACTAAACGTCTTTTTTGAGATGTCATTTAGTGGCTAATTAGTTTTATTGCACCAATTTAAAAATTATTTTTCATCTAGAGCAAAAAAGGATCTTTTAAATAACGTTGTTGATGAAATCGGAGATAGAAAGTAATTTTCTGTTGTAATAATAAGTGACTTTTCTTTACCCGGTTCAGAAATATAAATAATTTTATTATTGTCTTTTATATTAGTTAAAAACCTGTTATTCCCTTTACCTTCAGAAGCTATTTCAAGATCTATAATTGCCACAACTTTATCTTTTTTTATTAACATATCACCGCCAAGATGCAAATACATTTATCGTTCCCTCCTTATATGCCCCTGTTCAACTTGGAATAATGCCCCAGAACCAAGTTGACTCTCAGCACTTGTCATGGTAATTATCGTTTGAATATGTGAGGATTCAATAAACTCTATTAAATAGTTTCTCCTAAAACTATCCAGTTCAGACAATACATCATCTAATAAAAGAAGAGGATACTCCCCTTTTTCTTGACGTATTAACTCTAATTCACCAAGTTTCAAACTTAAAACCAAAGAACGCTGTTGCCCTTGTGAAGCATATAGACGCGCAGGTTTATCATCTAAAAGTATCTGTAAATCATCACGGTGAGGACCAATAAGAACCATCTGTCGTTCAATTTCTTGGTCCATTTTCTGGTTTAACAAATCAGGAAATTCTAACAAAGCATCCTGAATATTTTTTTTTCCTAAGGCATAATAACTAATATCAAGTTTTTCTTTTTGCGAGGTTAGATTCATGTAGATCTGATCAGCAACCTTTTGTATTTGCTTCGTTAATTCATCGCGTTGAAGAATAATTTTTGTTCCAAGTTCAATAATTTGTGCATTCCAAAGCTGTAATTGAGAATTCTTTAGAGATTTATCGTTATACGTTTTAAGAAGAGCATTCTTTTGTTGAATTACTTTGTTATAAGCATTTAACAAACTTACATAACCAGGCCGTATCTGAGCAATATGCAAATCTATGAATCTCCGGCGTTCGGATGGCCCGCCTTTGACCATAATAAGATCATCGGGTGAAAAAAAAACCACATTTATGGTACCTACAAAATCAGATAAACGTTGACAGGGAACTTGATTGACTTTTACTCTTTTTTTATTGTTTTGGTAGTGGCTCTCTAAGAATATTTTATGGTGCTTTACAATAAAATCACCATAAAGATGAAAATCAGTTTTATCCCATTTTAAGAGTTCATGCTCTCTTTTTACTCTATACGACTTGCCGGTTAAAAGATAGTATATGCCTTCGATAATGTTAGTTTTCCCTTGTCCGTTATTTCCAATCAAGGTATTAATTCCGGGAATAAATGTCACAACTTCTTTGTCATAGTTACGGAAATTTTGCAAATGAAAATCAATTATATTCATAGGGCATTTATGATATTCTGACAGGCAAAACAAGATAAAGGTAATTTGGATTATCTAAAGGACGCATCACTCCTGGACTATAAGGGCCGGAAAGTTCAAAAATTATTTGATCTGTATCAATAACTTTTAAGGCATCAATTAAAAATTTGGCATTAAAGGCAATCATTACATCATTTCCTTGAGTAGTTACCTCAATTTGTTCAGATATTTTGCCTAATTCCGTTGTTTGATCAATTTTTAATTGCGTACTTTCGACCTTAATTCTAATAATATTTGCTCCTGATTTATCATGAGATAATAACGATGCTCTTTCTACAGCTTCTAAAAAATTCTTTACTGACAAATTAATTTTTGTTTCACAAGTTTGGGGAATTACTTGTTTATAGTTCGGAAACATTCCGTCAATTAATCTTGATACTAAATATATTAAACCAAATTGGAAAACGACTTGTGTCTTATTAAAACTAATTTGAATCGATTCATCTTCATCTTTTAATAAACGATATATTTCCGCTAATGTCTTAGCCGGTATGATACCATTAAAACTTGCATTTTTAGGATTTTCTACTTCTGAAATACTATAAGCCAAGCGATGGGTATCGGTTGCTACTAGTCTGAGATTTGAACCTTCAATTTGCATAAGAGTTCCATTAAAAACAGGTCTGTTTTCTTCAACTGCACAAGAAAATATAGTTTGTCTTATCATATTTTTAAAAATTAGTGTAGGGATAGTATATGACATCGGGTCAATTAAATCAGGAAGTAAAGGATATTCTTCCGGATCGTAACCTCTTAAGGTTATTTCTGATTGGTAATAATAAATAGTAATTGCTAAATTTTCTTCTTTAATAGTTATCATTGTATCTGGTAGTTTTCGAACGACCTCTGCAAATAATTTGGCTGGAACTACTATTGTTCCTTCCTCCTCAATCTGAGCAGGTATTTCACATCGTATTCCTAATTCAAGGTCAGTTGCTGCAAAACGTAAACTCTGTTTCTCAGCACTTATCAAGATTCCTGAAAGAACGGGCAGTGTATTCTTGACAGATACCGCGCGTTGTACAGCATTCACTCCAGAAATTAATGAATCCTTTGAACAGAAGATTTTCATCTTGGATCCTCCTATGCTATTTCCCGGTTCTAAACGACGATTATTAATAATAAGATAATATTTAGTAGTTATAGTAGTATTCCTTGTCAATGTGTGGATAACTAATGTAATTCGCTATAGTTCCTTAAGTTTAGGGTGTTGAAAAATTGGTGGACAAGAGATACTGTTTGTCCACATGTCCACATTCGATAATTTTGCTTTAGGTTATCAAGATACTATTAACAGGTTATCAACATTTAAAACTGTTAGTTTACTAATCATTTTGAATGCGTTGTATCAATTCATTAATTTTCTTTTCCAAAATAGGATCATCTTGAATTGCTTGAGAAATCTTTTCATGGGCATGCATAACCGTAGTATGGTCTCGCCCTCCAAATTCATCGCCAATTTTCGGTAATGAAGAGTCTGTTAATTGACGTGATAAGTACATAGCGATTTGCCTTGGAAATGCTACTGCACGTGTTCTTTTTTTAGCTTTAAAATCATTGGGTGAAAGGTGATAATAATCTGCAACAGCGTTTTGGATAGTGTCAATAGTTATTGGTTTTGATGAATTGCTGGGTAAAATATCTTTTAATGCTTCCATGGCAACTTCGGCTGTTATTGGCATTGAGCTTAACGATGCGAAAGCAATAACTCGAATTAAGGCACCTTCGAGTTCTCGAATATTAGTATGAATTTTATCTGCGATATAAACCATTACTTCATTCGAAACTTGCAAGTTTTCAACTTTAGCTTTTTTTCTCAAAATAGCAATTCGTGTTTCTAAGTCCGGTGCTTGAATATCTGTGATCAGGCCCCATTCAAATCTTGAACGCAAACGATCCTCTAAGGTTGGAATTTCTTTAGGAGGCCTGTCTGAGGAGATAATTATCTGTTTGTTGGCCTCATGTAAGGCATTAAACGTGTGGAAAAACTCCTCTTGTGTTCGTTCTTTTCCCGCCAAAAATTGAATATCATCAATTAGAAGAATATCAACATTTCGATAATGATTACGAAATTCAATGGCATTTTCATCGCGAATTGAATCAATGAGTTCATTTGTAAATTTTTCACTAGAAACATAAAGCACTCTCGTATTCGGGGAACGTTGTAATATATGATGGCCAATGGCATGCATAAGATGAGTTTTGCCTAAACCTACGCCGCCGTATATGAATAGAGGATTATAAGATTTCGCGGGAGATTCGGCAACAGCAAGTGATGCAGCATGCGCAAAGCGATTACTATTGCCAATAACAAAGGTATCAAAGGTATATTTAGAGTTAAGACAATTTGGTACTTGTTCATTTTGTTTTGGAGCACTTTCTGGTATAGGGGACTCTAAAATTGGGTCTTTTTTTAAAGAATCCTCTGGTGAAGGGATAACAAAGCGGAGGCTAATCGAGTGGCCTAAAATTGATTGAACGGAGGACCTTATTAAAGATGCATACCGACTTTCTAACCAATCTTTAGCAAAATCATTAGGAACACTGATTACCAATGTATCCCCATCAATCTCAATTAGCTGAGTTGAACTTAACCATGTCTCAAAGCTAGGTCTAGTAAGTTCATTTTTCAGTTTTTCGAGTGTTTCCTGCCACAATAAATGAGGTGTGATTGGTAGTGGTGGCATGAATGGACCTCCCTTATTTTAAGAAATTAGTAATTACGACAATAAAAAAGTTATACACAAACTTATACACATTTGTGGATAACTTGGTCAAAATTCGAACTGTGGATAATATTAACTATGATTTGCAGTAGTGCAAGAAGGTGTGAAATTATAATATCAAGTTTTTTAAGGGTTATCAACAGGAAGATATCGTGTTTTTATAAATTATTCACAAGTGGATAACTTTTTTAATCCAGATGTTATCCACATCCTTTCCAGTGTAGTTGCTTGACAGAATAAAAATTGTTAGAGTATAATCTGTTAGTAAGTCTGTTGCTTCGTAAGCTTCTTCGCTTTTATAAAGGAGGTGTCTTTAAATTGAAAAGAACATATCAACCGAAGAATCGTCGCCATAAGCGAGTTCACGGTTTTTTAAGTCGCATGAGTACGCCAACTGGGCGAAATGTTATAAAACGCCGTCGATTAAAAGGTCGTAAAAAATTATCAGTCTAAGGCCGCAATTATGTGGCCTTTTTTAGTATAACTAGGATAAATAAGCTAACGGCTTTCGCTTAAATGTAGTGAACTCGTTTAGCTGAAGCTGAACATCGGGTCTTCGGTGGGACATTACCTCCCACCGAAGCAAAGTATTGGATAAATTTAATTCGCTCCGCAAAGCAGGTTTAATTTTTAGCTTAAGGAGTTAAAATATGATAGGATTGTCTCTTATATAAGCCTGGAGGGTTTATGCTTAAAAAAGAATTTCGACTACGCAAAAAATCAGGCTTTAAAGTAATTTTTGATAATGGCAATAATTTTTCCGAGAAATATGCCGCTATCTATATTTTAAAAGGTAAACAACAACAACGGTTTGGTTTTATTGCATCAAAAAAGATAGGTAATTCTGTTCAGAGAAATCGTGCGAAGAGATTGCTTCGCGAAGTTGTTCGATTACATATTTCTGAAATTAAGCCAGATATTCAAATTATTTTTATTGCAAGGCCTCGGATCAGAGGAGTTTACTTCCCGGAAGTAGAAACTTCTATTATGATGATGTTGAAAAAAGCAAAGGCTTTAACCACGAAATGAGTCGTTAATGATGAAGAAACTACTAATTCTGCTCTTGCGCTTTTACCAAAAATTTATTTCTCCTCTGAAAGGACAAACATGTCGTTTTTATCCGTCTTGTTCTGAATATGCGATTCAAGCGCTGCAAAAGTATGGCTTATTTCGAGGAAGCTATAAATCACTTGTGAGAATATTGAAATGCCATCCGTTTCATCCGGGAGGGCATGATCCAGTTTAAGGAGGGCTTTTGTGAGTATCATTGTGCAATGGATGACCTATTTATTAAATATTTTTTACAATCTATCATCTGCTTTGGGTCTTCCTAATTATGGTGTAGCCATTATCTTATTAACAATTTTGATTAAAACTATTATTTATCCTCTAACCTACAAACAAATGGCTTCGATGCGTAAAACTGTTGATTTACAGCCCAAGATTAAAGCAATTCAAACAAAACATAAAAATGATAAAGAAAAAGCTAATGCCGAAATAATGGAGTTGTATAAAGAGAACCAAGTAAATCCTATGGGTGGTTGTTTACCTATTGTAATTCAATTGCCAATCTTTTGGGGTTTGTACAGTACTCTGCGGAATTTTCCTTATGGGGCTTCTGCTAATGCAGCACATTGGTTTCTTGGATTCGATTTAACAAAAATTTATGGTTTTAGTTTAAGTTATCATATTATTTTACCTCTTTTTGCCGCTGCTACGACCTATTTGCAAACGAAGGTCACGAATCCTAATGCTTCATCAGATCCGACTCAGAAAACAATGTTGTACATAATGCCTATATTTTTTGCCTATATTAGTGCTACGGTGCCGTCAGGTTTAGCCTTATATTGGGTTACGATGAATTGTGTTTCAATTCTGCAGCAGCTTTATATTAATCGTAAATTGACAAATCAAAAGAAAAGCGTTGCCTAGATAACGGGGAAGACGTGAGGAGGGATCGTTCATGAGAGTTGTAGAGAAAACCGGCAAAACGGTTGAAGAAGCGATCGCCACGGGGGTTCAAGAATTAGCTGTTGACAGAAAATATGTTCAGGTTGAAATCCTTGAGGAACCTACGAAAAAAGGATTATTTGGTCTTTTTGGTACAAAACTTGCAAAAGTTAGAGTTACTTATGAAGATGATCCAGGACTTCTGGCAACTGGATTTATTCAAAATATTTGTCAAGCTATGGGAGTCAAGGCAGAAACTCAGGTAACTAGGAATTCTGAAAATTGTCATGTTAATATTACTGGACCCGAACTGGGAATTTTAATTGGACGTCGAGGGGATACCCTTGATGCTTTGCAATATTTAACCAATTTAGCAGTATCTAAAAAATTATCTGATCGTGTTCGCATTATTGTTGATGTGGAAGGATATCGGTCTCGTCGTGAAGAAACTCTTATTCGCTTAGCTAAACGATTGTCTGATAAAGTGAAAAGAACAGGTGTTAGAATCGTTTTGGAACCTATGAATCCTCATGAACGCAGAATTATTCATACTTCTTTACAAGATGACAGTAGGATTTCTACGTTTAGTGAAGGTGATGATCCTAATCGTCGTGTTGTAATTGCTCTAAAAAGAGGTTAAAAGGGTATTACTTTTTAACTGCCTTAAACTTAATGAAATGTGAAGCAAGATATTAGTTGAGTTGAGGGGGAATAACCCCTCTTTTTTATATTAGATACATCCAGACTTCGGTGGGGGACTCTACCTCCATCGAAGCAGCACTTATAGAAGTGGGAGTTTTACGATTGGATAAATAGTTGCTTTGGAGATGATTAAGTGGAAGATACAATTGTTGCTTTGGCTACTGCTATGGGAGAAGCAAGTATCCATATAGTTAGGTTAAGTGGTCCAGAGGCAAGACGAATTATTGATGAATGTTTTATACCTAGATCAAGAGAACGATGGTTACGTCAGGATAATTTCACACTTACTCTTGGTGTTTTCCAAGATGAGGATCGTGTCCTTGATGAGGTTCTGATTGGCAGGATGTCTGCTCCTAACTCTTTTACAGGAGAAGATGTTTATGAGATCAATTGTCATGGCGGACCTTTTGTTGCGCAGAGAATTCTCCATACCTGTCTTCGCTATGGTGCTCACCCTGCTGAACCGGGCGAGTTTTCTAAAAGAGCTTTTTTAAATGGTAAATTAGATTTAATACAGGCGGAGGCGATTATTGACTTAATTACATCTAAGACTGAGACTTCTGCTAATTTGGCTTTATCACAACTTAGCGGTGGATTAACAAAAATAATAATGGATCTTAGAGAAAAAATATTGGAAACTTTAGCCTTTATTGAAGCGAGTATTGATTTTCCAGAGGATGATGTTGAAACTTTAGATCGAGAATCATTAGCGAACCGATTGGAAGAAGCTCTGGCAATAGCGAGGGATTTATTAGAAGGAAGTAAGACTGGAAAAATTTTACGTGAAGGACTTCTTACTGTTATCGTTGGACGACCCAATGTTGGCAAATCAAGTTTATTAAATGCTTTATTAAAAGAAGACCGTGCTATAGTAACTGACATTCCAGGTACGACACGAGATGAGATTAGGGAATATGTCAGCGTGGGAGGAATTCTTCTCCAACTGGTAGACACTGCTGGAATTTGGGAAAGTCAGGATATTGTAGAACGTTTAGGAATTGAAAGAACATGGAATGCCTTAAAAAATGCCGATCTTATTATTCTAGTCATTGAAGCTAATGTTCAACTATCTGAGGATGAATTATATATTTTAAAGACATATTCTGATAAAATAATTGTTTTAGTCAATAAAATTGATTTACTAGAGAATGAAAAAATTGATATACCTAATATTGATCACTGGATTTCTTTTTCGGTTCTTTTACACCAAGGCTTTGATGAGTTAGAGAAGGAGATAAAAAGAAGAGTTTACCAAGGGGAGATAATTAATTCAGCTGATCCTCTGCTCTCTAATACTCGTCAAATCTCTTCTTTAGAACATTGTTATGCTGCTCTTCAACAGGCTAAGATTAGCTTTAATTCAACTATGCCATGGGATATCCTTTCTATAGATATACGTCAAGCACTTCAATACATTTCTGAGCTGACTGGACATCATGTTCAAGATTCTTTGCTAGATGATATTTTTTCACGATTTTGCATTGGAAAGTAGGTTTAGTTTTGGAATACTTCGCTGGTAATTATGATGTTATTGTTGTTGGAGCCGGGCATGCAGGATGTGAAGCAGCTTTAGCTGCCGCAAGGCTTGGCTGTGAGACCTTGTTAATTACTTTAAACCTTGATACGATTGCCCATATGCCTTGTAATCCTTCAATTGGCGGGCCCGCGAAAGGGCATTTAGTTCGTGAAATTGATGCTCTTGGAGGGCAGATGGGTATAAATGCAGATGAAACATCCTTACAAGTTAAGATGTTAAATACCGGTAAGGGCCCGGCTGTTTATGCCTTAAGAGTTCAATCGGATAAACAAGCGTATCAAAATCGGATGCGCGCAGTCTTGTTTAATCAGCCTAATTTGACAGTTATTCAGGGTTTAGCGGAACGATTGGTTATCGATCAATATCAAGTGACAGGTGTTGTGACCAGGACCGGCGCTCGCTTCGAATCTAATAATATTGTCTTAACGAGCGGCACATATCTACGTGGACGAATAATCATTGGTGATTCTATGTACGAGGGCGGACCAAATGGACAAATGCCCGCAATGTCTCTCTCTCAATCTCTGAAGGAGATTGGTATAGAATTAGGAAGATTCAAAACCGGAACTCCGCCAAGGATTCATCGCCATTCCGTTGACTATTCTCAGCTTAAACTCCAACCTGGAGATGACTCTTTATGGACTTTTTCATTTCTTTCCACAGAGAGTATTTTTTGGCATAAGGACCCTTCCCAACAAGTTCCCTGTTGGCTTGGCTATACTTCATCCAAAACTCATGAAATTATTCGTGATAATCTTTATCGTGCACCTCTTTATTCAGGAAAAATTGAGGGAGTTGGTCCAAGGTATTGTCCTTCGATCGAAGATAAAGTTGTTCGTTTTGCTGAACGTGATGCTCATCAAATTTTTCTCGAACCTGAAGGATGGAATACCGATGAACTTTACGTTGCCGGTTTATCGACCAGTATGCCTGAAGAAGTACAGACTGAAATTCTCCAAAGTATTCCTGGTTTAGATCATGTAAAAATGATGCGACCTGGTTATGCTATAGAATATGATTATGTTTATCCCCACCAGTTGTCTTTAAGTCTTGAGGTTCGTCAGTTGTCTGGTTTATTTACTGCTGGTCAGTTAAATGGCACCTCAGGATATGAAGAAGCTGCTGCTCAGGGGTTAATGGCCGGCATTAATGCAGCTTTACGATGCTTGGAGCGAGAACCTTTTGTGCTGCGTCGATCTGATGGATATTTAGGTGTTATGATTGATGATTTAGTTACCAAAGGTGTCAAGGAACCCTATCGGTTATTAACATCTAGGGCTGAGTATCGATTAGTTCTGAGACAGGATAATGCCGATCTCCGACTTACTGAAAAAGGGCGTCTTATCGGTTTAGTTGATGATGAGCGCTGGTTACGATTTCAACATAAAAAACAGGATTTTTATGAAATAAAAAATCTTTGGAAGTCAACGGTTTTTTCTCCCTCCAATCAGGAATTGAAAAAGATAATGGATGAAGTAAATTCTACTCCGCTGCGTGGAGGAATTAATGCTTCTGATTTAATTCGCAGACCTGAAATTACTTTAAATCATATGCTTGAATTAATTCCTGAATTAAAGCGTTATTCCCAAGAAGTGTTAGAAGAAGCAGTTATAGAAACAAAATATGCTGGTTACATTGATAAACAATGGACTGATATTGAAAAGTTTGCCAAGATGGAAGATAGAATATTAGCAGATGATTTTAACTATGGTGAGTTAAAAGGTTTATCTACCGAAGGCAGACAACGTCTAATGGAAGTGCGGCCTCTTAATGTGGGTCAAGCTTCTCGAATTACGGGTGTTACTCCGGCTGATATTTCGGTTTTACTTGTTTTCCTAGAACAACGGCATCGAGGGAGAAAATAAGTAATGTTTAATGTGTTTGCTTCACAAATTAAAGATCTGACGTTATTAAATTTAGGTTATAAATTATCGGACGAACAGGTTAACCAATTTTGTGTATATGGAGATCTTTTACTTGAATGGAATCAGAAGTTAAATTTGACAAGAATTATTGAACCTTTAGATATTATCCTAAAGCACTTTATTGATTCTATGGCAATTGAAAAATATCTAAAAGGAAATAAATTAGCGGACATAGGCACAGGGGCGGGTTTTCCAGGCCTACCAATTAAAATTTTGCGGCCTGAATTGGATGTGATCTTAGTTGATTCATTGAAAAAACGTTTAGATTTCCTTGATGTTGTTATTTCAAAATTGAAGTTAAAGACCACAAGAACAGTACATGCTCGTGCAGAGGACTTTGGTCGAAATGTGCAGTATCGAGGTACATTTGATTGCGTTAGCTCTCGAGCAGTGGCCCGTCTTCCAATCCTGCTGGAGTACTCCCTTCCTATATTAAAGAAAAATGGGCTATTTATTTCTCTCAAAGGATTACAGGCTCAAGAAGAGCTTAAAGAATCCCAAGCTGCTTTGAATGTTTTAGGCGGAAATGTAGAATGCGTTAAAACCTATAATTTTGGTGAAACTGCGGAACATCGAGCTATTATTGTCATAAAAAAGGGTAAGGAAACACCTTCAAGATTTCCACGTAAGGCAGGTATACCTGCAAAGTCGCCAATTCATTAAATCGGAAAATTATATATTTGACGAGAATCAAAGCTCAATCCCCATGCTTTACTACAATATATGGTAAAGCTCTTTTTAACGTTAATGAAGGGAATATGATTTTAACGTCGAATAAATAAGATTAATATCGTTTTAGTTAACAATGAGGAGGTGCGATTTGGACGAGTCACTTGATCAGAGAATTAATAGTCAGACTGAAATGATATCGGCCGAGACATTACCTAATGCATCTAAATCTATTCGAAACCGCCGGATAAGAAGAAATCGCACATCTAAAAGAAAGATTTTTTATATAGCTGCTGGGGTGGTTGTGTTTTTATTTGTTGCTTGTGGTTCCTTCATTGGTTACTACACTTGGGATCAGCATACTATTGTTGACGGTGTAAAAATTTCTGGAATTAATGTTAGTAATATGACTCAATCACAGGCTAAAATCGCTGCTAACAAGGAAATTGATCTTTTGCTAAATCAAACGGTTAAACTAACTGATGGTCAGCATAGTAATGACGTTAAATTAAGAGATTTAGGGCTATCGATTTCAGCCGATAAGGCTTTAAAAGATGCCTATGATCTTAGCAGAACCGGTTCAATATATCATAGAATTGTTGCCAAAATGGATGCTGCCAAAGGGGTTAGTTTTAAGTTCTCTTCGCAGTGGGATGATAAAAAAATGCAAGAGAGCTTAGATAAGTTATTTGGACAATATAATAAGCCGGCTATTGATGCCACCTATAAAATTACTAACGCAAATACGATGCTTATAGAACATGAACAAACTGGATTAATTTATGATGTTGATGCCTTGAAATCCCAAATCAAAGCAATCAATTACTTAAATCCTGTATCAGAGCTTAAAGTTAATTTTAAAGAGCAGCAACCAAAGGTTACTGCCGCACAACTCGAGGGAGAAAAAATTACCGGTCTTTTAGCTTCTTACACAACTCATTTTGATCCTTCTCAGACTGCACGTACCGAAAACGTTCAGCTTGCTGCAAAATCTCTTGATATGGCGGTTATTAAACCTGGTGATATTCTTTCCTTCAATAATATTGTAGGGGAGAGGACAGTCGCAGGCGGGTATAAGGACGCTTACATTATTGTTAATGGTAAATTTATTCCCGGTTTAGCTGGAGGGATCTGTCAGGTTTCCAGCACGTTATATAATACTGGTTTGTTAGCAGATCTTTCTGTTGTTCAAAGAACGAATCATGATCTTGCTATTACGTACGCACCTCTTGGCCAAGATGCAACCGTTGCATATCCTGACTTAGACCTTAAATTTAGGAATAATACCGGAGGTTATGTTTTAGTACGGACAAGGACAACGTCAAATACGTTAACCATTGATCTCTATGGAAAAGTTAAACCTGGCCAGGAAGTTGCGATTACGGATACAACTGAATCGGTAGTTCAACCTGATGAACAGCGGGTTGTAGATAAAACGTTAAAACATGGTGAGTCGGTTGTTAAACAACAGGGTCAACCGGGATATGTCGTAAATTCCATACGAACGGTTAAGTTGGATGGAAAAGTGGTTAGTTCCGAGCCTCTGCAAAAAAGTGTTTATAAGGCTCTCCCTAAAATTATTAATATTGGGCCTTGATATTATTTACTTTGCATTATGGAAATAAATATTTTTGAAACTCTAAAAAAAGCGTTCGAAAACGCTTTTTTTATTACTATTGGTTTGATAGTATTTAAAGTATATGTAAACCCTTCAGAGTGGCAGTTAGATAAAAAGGAAGTGTATGTTATTGATATCGAAAGTGATCGCAATTGCTAATCAAAAAGGCGGTGTGGCAAAAACCACTACGGCTATAAATTTGAGTGCTTGTCTGGCGGAACTGGGATATAACGTTCTACTTATCGACTTAGACCCACAGGGGAATGCTACGAGTGGGCTGGGAATAGCGAAGAATAAGTTAGTACGTTGTGTTTATGATGTTCTAATCAACGATGTTACCATTGAACAAGTGATTCAGAAGTGCGATCAGAAAAACTTAAAGGTAGTGCCGGCTAGAATTCTTTTAGCAGGTGCGGAAATCGAGTTGGTTTCTCAAGAGTATCGCGAGACCAAGCTCAAACTTTCATTAAACAATGTCCTTGCCAATTACGATTTTATTTTTATTGATTGTCCTCCTTCTTTGGGACTTTTGACTATTAATGCTTTGGCAGCTGCAACGGACGTTTTGATTCCTATCCAATGTGAATATTACGCTTTGGAGGGGTTAACTCTCCTGATGAATACTCTAGAAAGAGTTCGCAAACATATTAACCCTAGTCTTAATATTTTAGGTGCTTTATTAACAATGTTTGATGCGCGAACAAATCTAGCAATACAGGTTGTTGATGAAGTGAAAAAGTATTTTCCTCAGAAGGCCTTTCGAACAATAATATCGCGTAATGTTCGGCTAAGTGAAGCGCCGAGCCATGGCAAATCAATTAATATTTACGATAGTCGCTCGAGAGGAGCAGAAGTATACAGGGAGCTGGCGAAGGAGGTCTTAGAACGTGTCTAAAAAGGGTTTAGGTCGTGGCCTTCAAGCACTTCTATCTGACGAGATGGATGAAAATCCTGTAATTAAGGAAATCCCCATTTCAGAAATCGAACCAAATCCTGAACAACCTCGACGGGATTTTGAGCAGAATGCTCTCAATGAGTTAGCTGATTCAATCCGTGAACATGGCTTACTTCAACCTATTTTAGTGAGGCCTGTTGGTGAACGTTATATCATAATCGCTGGTGAGAGACGTTTAAGAGCCGCAAAAATTGCAGGAATCACAAAGATTAACTGTATTGTTCAATTATGTACTGATCAAGAAATGGCTGAGAGAGCAATTGTTGAAAATATTCAAAGGGCTAACCTATCTCCTTATGAAGAAGGAATGGCTTATCATCGACTTATTCAGGAATATGGTTTAACTCAAGATCAAGTTGCACAGAAAGTTGGTAAAGCTAGAACGACCATAGCTAACTTATTGCGGATTATTCAATTACCAGATGTAATTTTAGAGATGTTAAAAGCTGAAAAACTGTCATTAGGGCATGCTAAAGTTTTATTAGGAGTTAAGGATACATCTTTACAAGTTATTGCTGCAGAGAAAACTGTAAGAGAGCAATTGTCCGTTCGTGAAACAGAGGAACTTATCGATCGTCTGTTAAAGCCTACAGAAAAGATTAAAGCCGGTCCTAAAACTTATGGACAGCCTGCTGATCTTAGACATGTTGAAGATCGTCTTCGAGCCAACTTTCAAACCAAAGTACAGCTGAAAGGCAACCTAAAACGCGGAAGAATAGAAATTCAATATTTCTCAGAAGAAGAATTAAACAGACTTTTAGATATTTGGGATATTCAAGTGGAGTAAAGGCATAGGAACCACACTTGAAGAGGTGGGAGTTATACGATTAATAAAGTTTTACTGTTCCACGTGGAACAAAATTTCTAAGTATTTTTCCATTTGTTTTTAAGACTCCCACTTCTATAAGTGTCAGGGGGGAGGTCCTTCGTTAACTTCAGTTGGGGGAGAGCCCTCTTTTCCACTAAGTATTCCTATTGGAAAGACGGATCGGCAATAATAATAATGTTCACTGGAGATTATTGAATCTGAAGTACTGGTAATTCGCTTTTAGTTGAACGAGTTCACTGTGTATTCTAAACAGCAGTATGAATCTATTTAATGTTTGCTTTATTGTTCCACGTGGAACACTCACTTGGACTTACTGAATAGCCCTGAGGTTTAGGAATTGCAATAATGAAAAACGGGGCAAATACCATGTTCTAAAAAGTATGACTAAGTATCGTCAATGAAGTGGTCAAACATAAATAGAAGACTTTGTTTTAGCCTTGGAATGTAAAAAAATAAGAAACATATGCCCAACATTTTAGTTCACGTAAAAGAACAGCCAAATCTCTGAGCATGGCTCCGGAAATAGTTTTTTTCAAAGAAAAAACTATTTCCGATTGTTAATAGGCTTAGAATATGCTCAAGATGATAAACTTCCCTTCGACCCATCACTCATGGTTTACTTTAGAAAGCGATTAGATAAGAAACCATGATGACAATCAACGAAATAATCAGTCATTAGAAAACCAGCCGGCTAAACTTGATATATCATTGAAAATGACGAACAGGATTCTTAAGGTCATGGGGTGCCGCCTCTTTTAGTTGGCGGTTCCGAAGATATGTTAAACAGCAATCAGCAAACAAACAAGGTGAAATTAATCCTGGATGCAACGCGTACTCCGCTGATGCATACTAGCCAACGGATCCTTCACTGCCAAATGAAGCTAGAGAAAACAGCAGCAATCATCGACAGCTTGTATCCTGGGGATTTGGGACTTAAGAAGAAGCCACGCACTTACCGTAAAAAGCCTCCTTAACAATTCTTCTCAGTCCCCAAACAACCTAAGTCTTTAACGAATACCATACGTAAAGCCATAGGTAAAAAGCTTGGATATGTAGGAAGAAACTTAATAACGATAGGCTTCCCACTAAATTCGCACCCTTTACAAAATTGAATGTCTGATATACACCTTAAAGAGAGATCAAGTAAATGATCGAATCGTGAGCATCAGGCAACCTCGTATTCGTCAAATCGTAAGGGGATAAGGCAAAGCATAAACTGAATTTGGAGCAAAGACAGCTACTTTAAAAGATTAAGGGCTACATGCATGTGGGTGAACTTGGTTGGATCCCTTCAATGAAAGTATAAACTGAAGTAAGCGGTAGAAGATTACAAGATACACTCTGGCTATTTTACTGAAGCTGTCTTGTGGATCAAATTCTTGGGAGTTGCGAAAACCGTTGCTACGGCATGAAGAATTGATCCAATCGGAAGACTCCCACTTCTATAAGGGGGAGTGGGACTCTCGTACTCTGCTTTGGTGGGGTAGAGTCCCCCACAGAAGTTTCGTTGTTCGGCTTTAACTGAACGAGTTCACTTCTCATGAGTGGCCCAGGCTCAGGGAGTCGAAAGCTGCAAGTGTTCCACGTGGAACAGAGATTCTAAATTATGTTCCACGTGGAACATAATCAAAGAACTGAGCTAATGTACTTGAGATATAAGGATTATCTCATCACTATTTTTAATGTCTTACGGAAGGTGGTAAACTCAAGTTGTTAGGTACAATAGTAAACGCTATGGCAATTATCTTAGGCGGCCTTATCGGTCTATTCTTTGGACAAGCACTTTCAGAAAAGATGAAGACTACGGTGATCCAAGGAATTGGACTTGTAGTTTTACTTATCGGCATAACAATGGCCATACAAACAAAAAATACTCTGGTTGTTATTGCAAGTCTTGTATTGGGCGGGATAATAGGCGAATTGATAGATATAGAACTGCGCTTAGAAAATTTTGGCCGTTGGTTGGAAAGTAAACTTGCGAGAAATGGAGAAAAATCTGGTTTTACTAAGGCATTTGTTACAGCAAGTTTGATTTATTGTGTTGGTGCAATGGCTATAATGGGTTCTCTGGAAAGCGGGCTAAAGGGTAATTATAATATACTTTTCGCTAAGGCGATGTTAGATGGAATTTCCGCAGTAGTATTTGCTTCCTCAATGGGGCTTGGCGTTTTAGCATCAGCAATTCCGGTATTTATCTATCAAGGGGCAATTACTCTAGGAGCAGGACTGCTTCAGGGGATATTATCAGGTCAAGTTGTGTCAGAAATGGGGGCTGTCGGAGGACTATTAATTGTTGGCATCGGTTTTAATATCTTAGAAATAAAAGAAGTAAAAGTGGGTAATCTATTACCAGGTATTTTTATCGCTATTCCGATAACCCTTTTGTTCACGAAACTTCATCTAGGTATGTAAAGGCTATAAATTAAAGGAGGCAATTTCCCTTGACATTATTATTAGGAACATCACCTGCTATTTGGTGGGGATTTGGAGTATTAGTTATCTTAGTAATTATCGCTTATAGTATTAACATAATATTATTTAGACGTATGAAACGCTTCGAGGAGGCATACTTAACATTAAAAACCTTCATGTCAGGCGATGATTTGGAAAGTATACTTCATGAGTTTCAACAAAAATTAGGCGATCAAGAGACAAAGTTAGAACAATGTGCTAAACGGCTTGATCCAATTGAACTAAAATTGAAAGCAAGTGTTGATCGAGCAGCAATGGTCCGTTATCGAGCATTTGAAAATGTAGGAAGCGACTTAAGCTTTGCCTTAGCATTACTAAATCAAGATGGGGATGGAATTGTCTTAAACTCGATTCATAGTCGGGAAGATTCAAGGGTATATGCTAAACCTATCAGTGGTGGGCAATCTACTTATACCTTAGCTAATGAGGAAAAAGAAGTAATTGCAAAGGCAATGATCGGTCCTAAAATCTAATTTAATGATAGTAAGTTTTTAAATAAGAATGAGCAATAAGGGAGCTAATGTTCTCGGACATTTTCCACACCAAGTTAAGGCGAGTATTTTGTAAAACAATGAATTCCATAAATCCACCGACATTAACAATACCAGTCATATGAGCTTCTCCAACTTCAGGCAGCTTCTTATGAACTCCGGCGCCTGGTTTTAAGGGTCCATCAGCAAGAGTAATGCAGCCAATCGAATCCAGGCGCCCGAGACAAGCATCGACTGCAATAATAAAAGGCTCGTGGTATGATTCTCGGATTATTTGGAGAGTATCTCGGAGGTTAGTTGCATGGACAGGATCATCAAGAGTACCGTAAACATGAAGCTGAGGGAGCTTTAAACGAGAAAGATGAGTTCCGATCAGCGGGCCGAGAGCATCACCTGTAGAACGGTCAGTTCCAATGCAAAATATGATTGGCTGACGTTGTTTTGCCGAGACAAATAACTCCGAAAGCCTTGTTTCCAGTTTTGCCTTCGCAAAACTGTCATCAACATGGGCTTTAATTTTTTGTGGTTCATGGATTAATGAAAAGAAACTCACAAACTACCCTCCTAAATTTCCTAAGGATATTCATCTATTATATTTTCCAAAGGACAAGCCATTTATGCATGATATCCCTCTTAAGACCATAAGTATGATGGCGAGGAGGAAAGTGCATGAAATGGAAAACGTCGTTTCAAGTGGCAGCCACATATGTAGGTGCTGTTATGGGAGCAGGTTTTGCATCGGGCCAAGAAATCCAACAGTTTTTTGCCCGTTTTGGAGTATGGGGACTAGCAGGGATCGTTATAAGTTCTTTTCTGTTTTCACTATTAGGATGGTGTATGATTGATCTTCAAGAACGTTGGAAAGTTTCATCATACCCGATGTTCTTTGACCGTTTATTAAGTTCAAGATGGGGAAATTGGGCTGATGGACTTGTAAGCGTCCTATTATTTGTAGGAATGATGGCAATGATATCGGGGGGCGGTGCCTTATTCAATGAATACTTTGGTTTCTCAAGATGGTATGGGATTATTTTAACGGATTCCGTTATAGCTCTAGCCCTATGGTTTCGTGGAGAAGGAGTATTATGGATTAATACTGTATTAATTCCCTTAAAGTTTGCTTTTTGTCTGGGTATTGCAGCCTTAGCAGTTTTTTTAGCCAAACCCGGAGATGGTGAGGGAATTGTTGTTTTAGCAAATCCAATCGTAAACAATTGGGCCTTTTCTGCAGTCCTTTATGTTTCTTTTAACTTAACATTAGCTATGGTGGTTTTTGCCTCTCTGGGAAAGGATGTACAAAGGAGTGGGGCACGCTTAGGGGCAATACTTGGAGGAGTAGCTTTAGGAATATTTGCGTTTATAATCGGTGCAGCATTGCTTAGATTTCCGGAAGTCCTGGGACTAGAAATACCAATGGTTGCAGTTGCGGGAAAACTTGGTGATTGGGCGGCATTTTTTTACGTTGTCGTCCTTTGGCTAGCCATGATTACAGCCGCCATAGGGAATGGATTTAGTCTGGTGACCCGGGTTGTAGAGACAGGAAAATTAGATTATAATCGAACAACATTGATATTATTGCTTCTTCTTTTGCCAATAGCAGGCGTGAAATTCTCACAAATAGTTCAATTTATCTATCCACTATTTGGTTACCTGGGATTAGTGTTTATGCCTGCTATTTTGTATTTGTGGATGACTAAGAGATAATATAAAAAAATAAATTTTAAGGGGAACAGTAATGGTTGAGAGACATTATTTAATTGGAACAGCAGGACATGTTGACCACGGAAAGACAGAGTTGATACGTGCTCTTTCAGGCATTGAAACGGATCGATTGAGAGAAGAAAAGCAGCGAGGGATTTCAATTGAGCTCGGTTTTGCGCACATGCTGCTGCCAAGCGGACGGAAAGTAGGAATAGTAGACGTTCCGGGACATGAGAAGTTTATCCGGCAAATGTTAGCTGGAGCAAGCGGTATGGATATTGTCATGTTAGTGATAGCAGCTGATGAAGGAATAATGCCTCAGACAAAGGAGCATTTGGATATTTTAACGCTGCTTGAAATTCCTCGCGGAATTGTTGTTATCAATAAGGTCGATCTCGTTGATGAGGAATGGCTTGAACTCATGGAAGAGGATATTCGTGAAAAGCTAAAAGATACAGTTTTTCATGATGCTCCCATCTGCCGTGTATCAGCAGTAAAAGGTTTAGGAATAGATGCGTTAAAAAACGAGATCGACAAGTTGCTCTCAGAAGTGGAATGCAAAAGCTCTTCAGGTCCCATACGAATGCCGATTGACCGAGTGTTTAGTATTCAAGGATTTGGTACGGTAGTTACCGGAACGTTACAGAGCGGTACTATAAGTTTAGGGCAGGAGCTTTTAATTGAACCAGGAGAGATAGTTGCTAAAGTTCGCTCAATTCAAGTGCATAATCAAAAGGTCAAAGATTCCGGGGCCGGACAACGAGTAGCGGTTAATCTTGCAGGAGTCGAAGTTGCCGAGGTTGAGCGAGGATCAGTCCTAGTTTCTCCGAAGGTATTTCAAGTTGGAAATATTCTTGATCTATCACTGCATAATCTACCGTCCTCTGTAAAACCGATTACCCAAAGACAGAGGGTCCGGTTTCATTTAGGAACAACTGAAATATTAGGCAGAATTCACTTGCTGAATCATGATGAACTCCCTCCAGGTCAAAATGGGTTTGCTCAAATCCTTTTAGAAGAACCAGTATTGGCTGCTCCCGGAGACCGATTTGTCCTCAGGTTTTATTCACCTACCCAAACTATTGGCGGAGGTAAAGTTTTGGGAGTAGCTGATTTTAAGAAGAAGCGTTTTAAAGAAAATGTATTAGATCAGATGAGAATAAAAGATTTAGGAGACCCTTTAGAGTTATTAGAAAAAGAAATCAATGAGCCAAGAAGTTTTGAGGAACTGTTAACTTGCTTACAGATTAATGCTGAGGAATTAGATAAACGCATAACCACTCTGAAAAACAATAACAGGGTAGAAATATTCATGGAGGATGATACCAAGTTATTGTGGGGGATCGAAGAAGCAGAAAAGTGGCGCCGGTCGTTAATTGAGGTTGTGATGAACTATGAGAAGCAAAACCCCTTACGACTTGGAATTAGCCGAGGGGAGTTGAAGACACGTCTCGGCATACAATGGACAAACCGTCGCTGGCAGACAGTACTTGAACAGGGTGCAAAATATAATACATATTATCTAAAGGGAAGTAAGGTTCAAACAACTGAACATGCTATTATGCCTCCGCTAATAGCAAAACGTCTTCAGGAATTAAGCGGTAGATGGGAATCATTTAAACTTATGCCGCCGGATTTACAAGCTGGGGCAGAAAATGTAGGTATTTCAAAGAATGAAGCTGTAGAATATGCTCAATATTTATGTGAGATAGGTGAGTGGATTCATATTGATCAATTGTATTATCCTCAAAAGGAAATTGAGGGAGCTCAAACGGTGTTAACTGATTTTCTCAAAAAACAGGGTGAAATTGCTGTTTCTGAGGTTAGAGAACTATTGGGAATTTCAAGAAAATATGCAGTTCCTCTGCTTGAATATTTTGACCAGCAAAAAGTCACCAAGCGGGTCGGTGATAAAAGAACACTTTGTTAATAGTATTGTTAAACAGAATTAAATAATTGACACAATAGTGCAAGAATTATAAAATATCTATGTGAATAAGGCGAATTTATCCAATTGTAAGACTCTAGCTTTGACAAGTGTGAATGGTTCCCATACCTTGATTCAGTGGGGTAGAGTCCCCCAGCAAAGCCCCGATGTTCACTTTAGCTGAACGAGTTCACTTAAAGTATTTTTAAATAGAGAAGGGGTAAGGAAACATGTATGTTCGTCAATTTATGACCACTCAAGTATTCACGATCTCTCCAAATGAGTCTATTGCTGAAGCTATGGCTCTTATGCGTGAGAAAAAGATTGACCGACTGCCTGTAGTAGAAAAGGAAAAGCTGATAGGACTTGTAACTGATGGAGATCTTAGGGAAGTATCACCTTCTCCGGCGACAACACTTAGCATCTTTGAGCTCAACTATCTTGTTGCCAAAACGACAATCCGAGAAATTGCGGTTAAAAAGGTCATTACCTGTCATCCTGATATGGGTATTGAAGATGCGGCTTTGCTCATGAGAGAACATAAAATTGGAGGCTTGCCGGTTGTAGAAAACGAGAAGCTGGTAGGAATTATAACGGGCTATGATATATTGGATGCGTTTCTGGATATTATGGGCTCGCGTAGTCCCGGAAAACGTTTTGTGATTGAACGAAAAGACGAAAAAGGTGTTTTGCTGGACATCGCAACGACGTTTAAACAATATGATACTAATGTTTCAAGCCTGGCTTTCTATCATTTGCGAGAAAATAAATTTCAGTTATTGGCCCACCTTCAAGGAGAGCAACTTACTGAGGTTAAAGCGTCATTAGAGGGAAAAGGCTATAATATTCGTTAAGTCAATGGCTGATATGGGGTGACCATTCGGCCATGAGTGGACAGTTAACAAAGTATTTTGTTTATTTTGTTGCGTTCACTTTTAGTTTTAGGCATTAACTTAATTAGATTTAGCAGTTCTTTGCTATGATTCCTGAGGACACACTTCCATATTATAAGAGAATATGTTAAAATTACTGACGTTGAATGGGGATGGATGGTGGCTGGTGCTGCTCCCGGACTTCAAATCCGCGTGTCGGGACGCAGAACGTTCCGAGGTGTGTTCGATTCGCACGCATCCCCGCCATACTTTATTCGTAAGACTATTACGTCTCCAAGTGGGAGTGGTTCCCACACGATGTATAGTTAGGTAGTTAAGAAGCAAATGCCAAATTGCAGATATTTAAGTGACGAGACAGCGAAGAGCTGTCTTTTTAGCCATTGTGGGGACTTTTTTTGTAAGAGAACAAGGAGAAGGATTTTCGGATTGGAGAATAGAATAGGTAACTCATGGAACTACAATTTTGAACAAAGGGGGGACTGTATGAATTTAATTGACATTCTGATCTTGGGATTTATTTTATTCGGTGCATTATCTGGTTATCGGAAAGGACTTCTAACCAGTATCATACATTTAGTGAGTTATGTAGTAGGTTTTCTGGTTGCTTCATGGAAATATAATGCGTTTCTTTCTTGGATAGAACAATATTTCCCTCTTCGGCAATGGCTAGAGCCTTTTGTATATAAAACAATTCTCCCGCTGGTTCAGACTAAAGCTTCATCTTTAGAACAACAAATATTGGGAAACTTTGTTGGGTCTTTACCCGAAGAGTGGAGGAGTGTTTTTTCTTCAATTCATATTACGGGTCAACCAATGACACAAACCATTGAGAAGGTCAGTCAGCGTTTAGCAGAAACTCTTACAGACAGATTGCTGAATCTTCTTGCCTTTGCTCTAGTGTTTTATGGCCTTGTACTTTTAGTTCAATTAAGTATGACTATTTTATTAAAACCCTTAGGAATTTGGGGTAGTGCTCTTAACCGAGGGGGAGGTCTTTTTATAGGTGCTTTAAGCTCAACCATAGGGCTGGCTGTTTTGGCGGGATTAATTTCTCCCCTTTTAAAAGTTGGCTTTAGCGGCGGCTTTGCAACGCTCTTGCAGACATCAACAGCTTACCCATATTTAGTGAAAATTTTTAATGGGATAGACCAAGCCTTGGCGACTCAAATTAGTCAAAAATTAATTGACCCCCTCATTAAAGAAAAAGGAATTTGGTTCTAATACATAAATTTAGATATGAAGAAGAAAACTTAGATTGTGATAAGAGGTTTAATATCCATCTTCACTCTAAAATTCATCTTAAAAAGTAAGGAGTTTTTTTGTGAGTAATCAAAAGAAAACGTTAGCTTGGGACGACCTGTCACTATCGGATAAGGAAGGGCAGAATGTAAACGATTATTTATCCTTCCTCAGTGAGGGGAAAACAGAAAGAGAATCTTGGAGGATAATTGAACGATATGCCGCTGCCGTTGGATTTAATCTGCTGTCTGAGGCGAGGACATTCGCAAGCGGTGAAAAAATTCGCTTAGGAGTCCGTGATAAAGCGGGCATTTTAGCTATTGCCGGCAAACGTCCCTTAAACGAGGGATTCCGTTTAATTGCCGCTCACATCGATGCTCCTCGCCTTGACCTAAAACCGTGCCCTTTATACGAAGAAGAAGGACTTGCTTTTTTTAAAACCCACTATTACGGCGGAATAAAGAAATACCAATGGACAGCACTGCCTCTCGCCCTTCATGGTGTGGTTATTTTGGAAAATGGCAAGAAAGTTGACGTAGTCATTGGAGAAGACGAGAAAGATCCTATATTTACAATCAATGATTTATTGCCGCACTTGGCGAAGGATCAGTATGATAAAAAATTGCGCGAAGCCATTCCAGGGGAAGGCCTGAATCTTTTGTTGGGGCACAACCCCGCTGAAAATAAGGGAGAAGAGCGGGTTAAAGGTGCGATTCTCGATATTCTTAAGGAAAAATACGGGATGAACGAGGAAGACTTTGCCAGTGCTGAACTCGAGATTGTTCCGGCAGGGAAAGCCCGCTGGGCAGGATTAGATAAAAGTTTTATTGCCGGTTACGGGCAGGATGACCGAATTTGTTCCTTCGCCGCCTGGAAGGCAATCGAGGCTATAGAAGCTCCTGAATGGACAACAGTTGTTCTATTTGCCGATAAAGAGGAAATTGGCAGCTCTTCAAATACGGGAATGAAAGCGTATTACTTGGAAAATTTTATTGGAGAACTCATTGCCTTACAAACCGGGAGCTATAATGGACTTTTGGTAAGACGATCGTTAGCAAATAGTAAGGCACTCTCGGCAGATGTCGCCGCTGCGTATGACCCTAATTTTGCTGAGGTTATGGACAAACGGAATGCTGCTTTCCTTGGACGAGGCATTGTTGTTTGCAAGTATACAGGAGCCAGAGGAAAGGTCGAATCGAATGATGCTAATCCTGAATTTATAGCCGAAGTGCGCCGCATTTTTAACGAAAATAAAATTTCTTGGCAAATCGCTGAGCTGGGTAAAGTTGACCAAGGAGGCGGCGGAACTATTGCTCAGTATATGGCAGTATACGGCATGGAGGTTTTAGATTGCGGTGTTGGACTCTTAAGCATGCATGCTCCTTGGGAAGTTTCTTCAGTAGCTGATTTCATTATGTTAATGCGCGGATATCGAGCCTTTTTGCTATCTAAATAGCTTACTGTCCGTTTTACAGAGTTGGTTTTTATTCAGCTTTAGCTGAACAAGTTCACTTGTGAATCAGCATAAGTATTGTATAATATGATGTTCAAGCGAGTTTAACTAGAGGCAGAAAAAGGCAGTAGAAAAAGGACGAATTAGAAATGAATGTCTCATGGCTACCCCATAATATTACTGGTTTAAATTGGCACGATCTAGAATCCTTTGTTCTAAATAGCTTGTTATATATTGTCGTGCTTTTGATTCTCGCTCGTCTGGCCTATGGTTTGTTGATTTACTTTTTAAGGCGGATGTTAGTTGAGCGAAAAGGCAAGATACTATTAGAGGATCGAAAAGCGAATACCTTGTTCTCCCTCTTGCGCAGCGTATCCTTTTATCTGATGACATTTTTGGTTGGCTTACAGATACTCCAGCGTCTTTTCAATTTCCCTACGGGGACATTATTGGCTTCAGCAAGCGTTTTAGGTGTTGCCCTGGGATTTGGATCGCAAAGCCTGGTCAAAGATATGATCAGCGGCTTTTTTATACTTTTTGAAAACCAATTTTCAGTAGGAGATTATGTGAAAATCGGTGAGTTTTCGGGTACAGTCGAAGAGACTGGTGTTCGGACAACTCACCTAAGGGCCTGGGGCGGGGAATTGCATATTATCCCAAACGGGAGTATAACAGCGGTTACTAACTTTAGCAGAGGAAAAATGTTAGCCAATGTTGAGATTCAAATACCTTATGAAGAAGATCTTGAAAAGGCAATGGATGTGATGCGGGCAGTCTGTGAGGAAGTTACCGCCGAATTTGGTGAAAAAATTGTTGAGGCACCTACTGTCCAGGGAATAACTCAATTCGGAGAACGAAATGTTGTTCTCAGAGTGATTGCTTTTACAAAGCCTGATGAACAGTGGGAATTAGAGAGAGAGTTACGGCGCAGAATTCATAGTGCATTTTTAAAAGAAGGAATACGAACACCTCGCTTTCAAAGTGTTATTATTACGGATCCTACGAAAGGTTCAGTTCGAGAGTGAGGCAAGGTTTGGGAACAACGCCCGCTTGTAGACGTGAGACACTTACGATTGGATAAAAAACTGAATAGTTATTAGGGGGAAGTCACAGACATGGTTCAATTAAATGTGGGGGATATTGTACGGCTAAGAAAACCGCACCCCTGCGGAAGTCTGGAATGGAAAATTATGAGGACCGGTATGGATTTTCGGATCCAGTGTTTGGGATGCCAACATCAAGCGTGGATTTCACGCATAAAGCTTGAGCGCAATATCAAGGAGATTCTTCAGAGCGCTGAGGAAAATGAAAAAGGAGTGTAATCATGACATTACATGCTGGAATTGTCGGTTTGCCAAATGTCGGTAAATCAACGTTATTCAATGCAATTACCCAAGCTGGCGCGGAGGCGGCCAACTATCCCTTTTGTACGATTGATCCTAATGTTGGTATGGTAGAAGTACCGGATTCTCGCCTGCAAAAACTTGCTGAGATGGTTCATCCTAAAAAAATAGTGCCGGCGACTGTTGAGTTTGTTGATATTGCGGGGTTGGTTAAAGGGGCAAGCAAAGGAGAAGGCTTAGGAAACAAATTTCTTTCGCATATCCGTGAAGTGGACGCAATTGTACACGTTGTGCGCTGTTTTGAAGATTCGAATGTCGTTCATGTTGAAGGGTCGATTGATCCCAAACGGGATATTGAAACCATAGATCTTGAATTGATTCTTGCCGATATGGAAAGTATTGAGAGACGTTCGGAACGTTCTAGCAAACTTCTGAAAATGGGCGATAAAAAAGCGCAGGTTGAAGTTGAGCTTTTGAATCGGCTGAAAGATGTGTTCAATCAGGGTAAAGGGGCGCGCACACTGACTTTTTCAGATGAAGAGCAGGAAATTATTAAAGGGCTTTCGCTGCTGACCTTAAAGCCGGTCCTTTATGTTGCCAATGTACGAGAAGATGGCTTGGACAATACAGCAGATAATCCATACGTTCAACAAGTTCGAGAAATTGCTGCCGCGGAAGGGGCAGAAGTTGTCGTCGTCTGTGCCCAGATTGAAGCGGAAATTGCAGAACTTGAGGCGGACGAAAAAGAAGTTTTTCTTCAGGATTTAGGATTAAAGGAATCAGGACTTGATCAACTAATTAGAGTTTCATTTCATCTCCTCGGACTTATGACATTTTTCACGGCAGGTCCCATGGAAGTCAAAGCATGGACGATTTATCAAGGGACAAAAGCGCCCCAGGCGGCTGGAGTAATTCATACAGATTTTGAGCGGGGCTTTATACGAGCCGAAGTGGTATCCTATGAGGATTTTGTTGAAAATAATGGTTTGAACGGAGCCAGAGATAAAGGTTTAGTTCGGCTTGAAGGAAAAGATTATGTAATGCGTAATGGTGATATTGTACATTTTCGCTTTAATGTTTAGGCATTTTACGGCGATAATAGTTGCTTTTGAGCGGACAAAATGTTATAATTTTTAACTGGTAATAAAAATATCCCTGCTCCGTTTACGGGGCCGTTTTAGTCCGAGGGGAGGTGCAAATATGAAAGCGTACGAAATACTTTATATTATCCGGCCAGATATGGATGAGGAAGCTACGAATGCCCTTGTTGACCGTATAAGTGGACTCGCTTCCAGCAATGGCGGGCAAAATGTAACGGTTGATAAGTGGGGTAAACGTCGTTTGGCTTATGAAATCAAGGATTACAAAGAAGGCCAATATGTCCTCATGAACTTTGAAGCCGAAGGAAAAACATCCCAGGAAGTTGAAAGAAATATGAAAATTTCCGATGATGTCATTCGCTTTTTAACCGTTAAAAAAGATGATTAAGAGGGCGGTGGGGCAACCATGTTGAATCGGGTCGTTTTGATTGGCCGTTTAACTAAAGACCCCGAATTGCGTTACACTCCTACAGGAGTTGCTGTAACCAATTTTACATTGGCAATTGATCGCAATTTTAAAAATGCTCAGGGAGAACGAGATACGGATTTTATACCTTGCGTTGTTTATCGGCAGCTTGCTGAATTTACTGCGAATTATTTGGCAAAAGGAAAAATGGCTGCCGTCGACGGAAGAATTCAAGTTCGTTCCTATACAGCTCAAGATGGACAAAAACGATGGGTTACGGAAGTTATAGCGGAAAGTGTTCACCTCTTAAGTCCCAAAGACAGCGGAGGTCAGGATCTTAATGCTCAAACTGGAACTCGTTCCTTTGGACATGAAGTAAATTTGGATGATGACATCCCATTCTAAATAAGGAAGGGAGATTTGTATGAAACGTGAACGTGGACGACGCCCTCGAAAACGGGTGTGCAGTTTTTGTGTTGATAAAGTAGAATCTATGGATTACAAAGAGACACATAAACTTCGTAAGTATATTACGGAACGCGGTAAAATTTTACCTCGTCGAATTTCAGGGAACTGCGCCATGCATCAGCGCCAAGTGACATTGGCCATTAAACGTGCTCGTAGCATTGCCTTATTACCGTATAGTGTAGAGTAGAAAAAGGGAGCGAGAGCTCCCTTTTTGATTTAATAGGTTTCCTTGGGAGTATTTTCATAGGGAAACGGGGAAGGAAATTAACAGAGTTATCACGAATTGTATTTTGAAGAAATCCAGCTTGAGGAGGGAGCGGTCCTGGAAAATATGGAAGTAGATGTTGTAAAGGGCTTAAGGGCTATCGAAGAACTCAAAGTAGGATTAATTCAGGCCCAGTGGCAAATTCAACACGGGACGCTAAGTGGATCTGAAACTGAGATGCTTCAAGGTCTGGCAGATTTGGTAGGAATGAGCTATCTAATGGCCAGAAGGTTAGGCTTTGATTTTTCCCGTCTGGACCGTGTGCTTTTACAACGTCTTGAGGATATAAAAAATGCGGACGAAATGAATCTTGAAAAGCAGTGGGGAGATTTAAGTTTACTTTTAAGTTATCTTGCACCTGAGGACTAAGTTAATAGGAGAATCAGAGGATATGTATTTACGCGATGAAGTGGCTGTTAGCTATGTAGCAGAAGCCATTCTCTTATCCTTTCCTTTGCTGGGAGTTGTATGGGGTACGTGGGGCTTTTTTTGGACCGTACTCATACTGTTGGCTGTGTTTTTAGTTGGATTGCGCAAAGGGTTGCTGATTGCCTCGACTCTAACCGTGATCGGTTTTATTGTCCCATTGGTCAGCATCGGATTTCCTGCTCTGAGTCAAGTAAGTTTTGTTCCTTTGGCGGGTTTACTCGGAGTCTTTGGCTGGCAAAAATGGCCGGTTCGGGTAACGTTCTTTTGGAGTGCCGCATTGGCATCGATTCTAGGCGTGATACCCGCTCTTTTATTTGCCGGACAAGGAATTGATCCTAAGTCTGTAACGGAAATAATTAATTCCATGGTTCAACAATATCAGGCTTCCGGCTTGCTGTCTGCGATGCAGCAACAGGGAATTACAGAAATCCAGCTTCGTCAGTTAATGCAAGAGGGTATTCAGTTTTATATATTGATTCTCCCGAGTTTTGTTGTGTTGAACGCTTTGCTTGAGTATGCTTTTGTCTTTTATTTTTTTAGACGTTGGCTGAACTCGAAGGGACGTATACCCTTCACCCATTGGCGGCTGCCCTGGTATGCGGTTTGGGGGGCTGTTCTGGGTATAGCATTTTATCTTTTAGGGGATCAGTATTCCTGGATAACTCTTCGTGCATTGGGAATAAATCTGATGGTTATTTACGGGGCTGTGACGTTAATTCTTGGTATTGCAGTTTATTCATATTTGCTTCAATCGCCTAAAATACCGCGATTTCTAAAATGGATTTTGATAGTGGCAAGTCTTGTTTATTTCTTTTTTAGTGTTTCCAGCATTATATTATTGGGGCTTTTTGATTTAGTTTTCAACTTTCGTCGTCTACCCGAGGAATCATAAGGGGGAATTCAAATGAAGGTTATTCTTCAAGCAGATGTTAAAGGGACAGGTAAAAAAGGACAGGTTTGTGAAGTAGCTGACGGATACGCTCGGAACTTTCTGTTCCCTAAAAAATTAGCCGTAGAGGCAACTACAGGAAATATTCAGGATATTTCTCATAAGAAAGCTGCAGAAGAGCGTCGAAAAGCTAAGGAAAAAGAGGATGCCATTGTTTTAGGAAACAAACTTAATGATCTTCAGGTTGATGTTAAGATTAGGACTGGTGAGGGCGGACGAATATTTGGCTCCGTAACCAGTAAAGAGATTGCAGAAGGTTTAAAAAAACAACATGGTATTGAAATCGATAAAAGGAAACTTGAATTAAAAGAACCTATCAAAGCCTTAGGAACTTATGAAATTTCGGTAAAAGTTCATCCTGATGTAACAGCCAAACTTCGTGTCTATGTTTCGGCAATTTAAGTTTGGTATGGCAAAAATAGTATTATAGATAGAGGGCCGAGTACTTCCGGCATTGCAGCATAATTAAAGACGCCAATGGTTATTATTGGCGAAGTTTGATCTCGTGAAAGGGGACCCCTAATGAAAGGGATTTTGACAAAATGGCTGAATCATACGAATTTTGGAGATCGGTTGCTTGATGAGGAAGAATGGGGCCAAGAAGTTGAGGCTCTTTATAGTCTAATTTCAAATTATTATGGAACAGATAAATTGGTCCTGAAGGCCACTAAATTAGAGGCCTTAGCCTTGATGCGTTCGCATAATCTAATTGAACGAGTCGCAGGGCTGCGAAAAATTGTGATGGATGATCCAACAGGTTATAAACTTCCGCAAAAAGAGGAGATCCCTAAACTATTAGAGGATATCGAAGACAAAATTGCGGAACTGATTGCTAAGCGTTCCATTGAAGATCGTTTAGAACGGATTGTCTCGGAAAAGATTCAAGAACGTCATGAAGATTATGTTAAAGAAATAAAGATCCAAGTTCTTCAGGAAACGGCAGGTCCTGAAAATGCTCAAACTCTTAAAAAGTTAGCAATTATCGAAAAGATGAATACAATTTCTCTCAATCGTTCGGCTGCAGAGGTACTTCGTCCTCAGACCATCGAGGAAATTATTGGTCAAGAGGGCGCCGTTCAAGCTCTTTTGGCGAAGCTGGCAACGCCTTTCCCTCAGCATATTCTAATTTATGGTCCTCCGGGAGTTGGCAAGACCTCTGCTGCTCGCGTTGCCCTGGAAACAGTTAAGAATCACTCTAATGCTCCCTTTGCTAAAGAAGCTCCATTTATTGAAGTTGATGGAACAACTTTGCGCTGGGACCCTAGAGATGTAACAAATCCCCTTATGGGATCTGTCCATGATCCTATCTACCAGGGTTCAAAACGTGATTTGGCGGATACAGGAGTACCGGAACCCAAAATGGGTTTGGTAAGTGATGCTCATGGGGGTATTCTCTTTATTGATGAAATAGGAGAAATAGATTCTTTGCTTTTAAATAAATTGCTTAAGGTTCTTGAAGATAAGCGTGTTACGTTTGATTCTTCTTATTATGATCCAAGTGATCCAATGGTACCTCAATGGATTAAAAAACTTTTCGATGAGGGGGCACCAGCGGATTTTGTACTCATAGGAGCAACCACACGTGATCCTAGGGAGCTAAATCCTGCCTTGCGTTCTCGTTGCTCTGAAGTTTTCTTCGTTCCCCTGGAACCTAAAGATGTTCAGCATATTGTCCGGCAAGCGTCTCAAAAATTGGATGTTGTTCTCGAAGACAATGTCCCTGAGATTATTAGTGAATATGTTATCGAGGGAAGAAAAGCGACAAGTATTCTTATGGATGCTTATGGCTTAGCAAGGTTTCGAAGTACAGATGGGGACACTGTTAAGATTACTTGTGCCGATGTTCAGGAAGTCTTGCATTCGGCTAGGCTTACTCCCTATGTTTTTCGTAAAGCCCGGACTGATGTTGAGATCGGTCGCATTTTGGGGCTCGGAGTTGCTGGATTTTTAGGTTCAGTTTTAGAAATTGAAGCAATAATCTTTAAAACTCTGGATGACAAGGGGACTGTGCGTTTTAATGAAACTGCTGGAAGTATGGCAAGAGATGCTTTCTTTAATGCAACCTCAGTAATTCGTGAACTGACTGGAGAAAATCTTCACAATTACGATGTTCATGTTAATGTTGTAGGCGGAGCTAATATTGATGGGCCGTCAGCGGGATTAGCCACAACTTTGGCAATATACAGTGCCTTGAAACAACTGCCCATACGTCAGGATGTTGCCGTAACTGGGGAAATTTCCATACAAGGCAACGTTAAACCAGTTGGTGGTATTTATGAAAAGATTTTTGGGGCTAAGCAGGCTAGTCTTCAAAAAGTCCTCATCCCTCTGGAGAATATGGCTGATGTCCCTCAGAGCTTGCGCGGGATTGAAGTTGTAGGGGTTAGTACGATTGAAGAAGCCATAAAGCATGTCTTTTAAGCACTAATGACTGTGAGTGACTGGGAGGAGAAGCAGATATGGAACTATTAAAAGTTCCACCTCAAAACTTAGAAGCTGAACAGGCAGTCTTAGGGGCTATGATGCTTGAACCTGAGTCTGCCAGTTCTATTTTTGAATTTCTTCAGGCCGAAGATTTTTATCGAGATAATCATCGCTTAATTTTCTCAGCCATTCGGGAACTTTTTGAAAAAGGAGATCCTATCGATCTTGTCAGTGTGGCAGAAATTCTGCGCCAACAGGGTCGTTTAGAGCAGGTTGGCGGGGTTGCTACAATTTCGGAAATTGCTCGTTCAGTGCCTTCAGCGGCAAATGTAGATTATTATTCGAAAATTGTCAGTGAAAAAGCGCTTTTGCGTCAGCTTATTCAGGTAACCAGCAGTATTTATGAACGCGGCTATGAACCTGGCGAAGAAGCAAAAACTCTTCTCGAAGATGCAGAAAAGCTAATTCTTGATCTTTCACGCCGACGGGTCAAAGACGGGTTTAGCGTTATTCGCGATATTCTTTTAGGTACTTTCGAAAAAATTGAATATCTTTATGCTAATAAAGGCAATTTAACTGGGATACCAACTTTTTTTACGGAATTAGATCGCATGACCTCAGGATGGCAGCCGTCGGATCTAGTGATTATCGCCGCCCGCCCATCCATGGGAAAAACGGCTTTAGTTTTAAATATGGCTCAAAACGCAGCCGTCAGGGCCAACGTTCCGGTGGCTATTTTTAGTTTAGAAATGTCCAAAGAACAATTAGTACAACGGATGCTCTGTGGAGAGGCAATGGTTGATCAGCAGCGAGTTAGAACCGGTGATTTATTGGATGCGGATTGGCCAAAGCTGACACGGGCTGTGGGGCCTTTGTCCGAGGCACCTATTTTTATTGATGATACCGTTGGGATTTCTTTAGCGGAATTACGCTCCAAGGCCCGTCGCTTAAAAACAGAACATGATTTAGGTATAGTCATTATTGATTACTTACAATTGTTAACAGTGGGAAAAAGGACCGAAAGCCGTCAGCAAGAGGTCGCTCAGATCTCAAGATCTCTTAAAGGGCTTGCCCGAGAACTGAAAGTGCCGGTAATTGCCTTATCCCAATTGAATCGTGGAGTAGAACAACGTCAAGATAAACGCCCGCTTATGTCGGACTTATTGGAATCAGGTGCCATTGAAGCTGATGCCGATGTTATTTCCTTCATCTATAGAGATGAGTACTATAATCAGGAATCGGAAAAAAAAGGAATTGCCGAGTTAATTATAGCAAAACATCGTAATGGCCCCGTTGGAACAGTAGAATTAGGTTTTCTCAAAGAGTTTACGAAATTTGTGAATCTCGATCGTCAACACCAAGTGCAATGATAACTTCTCACCCTGTTTGTTTTTGAAACGAACAGGGATTATTTTTCTCTTAAGACCCCCACTTCTATAAGCAGAGGTGGCTCCTTCGTTGTGATGTTCAGCTTTAGCTGAACGAGTTCACTCCAAAATTTATCAGGTAAATTACCGAATGATGAACCTAGTAAAATAGGAGCATTACGATTGGATAAAACTCTATTTAGAAATTATTGTAACGGCTTGTCGAATGTTAATCATGTATTCTTGATGAATGTTCGGTAATTCCATTGACAATGGGAAGGAGGATTGTTAAGATGAGAGTGTTTGCGATAAGAAGTTCCTTCTCTAAGCAAACGTAAATCTCTCTCGGAGGGGATACCTTGAAACATGAAGTTGATGTCTTAATTATCGGAGCAGGGCCTGCTGGAATATTTACGGCTTTAGAGCTATCAAAGCATAATAAAAACCTGAAAATTCTGATTGTGGATAGCGGTCGAACAATAGAAAAAAGAAAATGTCCAGCTCGAACGACAGGTGTTTGTGCAGGGTGTAACCCTTGTGCCATCACGAGAGGATGGTCCGGGGCCGGAGCGTTCAGCGATGGGAAATTGTCCCTAAGTCCTGCTGTGGGCGGCCGCTTGACAGAATATATGAAGGACGATCAAGCACAGGCCCTTATAGACTACGCAGACTCAATTTACCGACAATTTGGGGCTCAGGAAACTGTTTATGGTTTAGATACTCGCCGGGTTGAGGAGATTCAGTATGATGCATCCCGCCATAATATTCAGTTAATCCATTGTCCTGTACGTCATTTAGGCACGGAGTTAGCCTATGAAGTTTTAAAGGGCATGTATCAACATTTAATGACTGAGACGAATACTGCCTTTTGGGAACTTGCTGAAGTCAAGGATATCCTGGCTGATCCTGTCGGAGCCCAAGGAGCAATCATACAGCGTCGTGATCAAGCTGAGCTTGATGAAGTAAGGGCTAGATATGTTGTTGCAGCTCCCGGCCGTGGGGGGGCAAATTGGCTTGCGGCACAAACGGTTCGCTTAGGAGTTATTACCGAAAATAATGAGGTCGATATCGGAGTTCGTGTGGAAGTTCCCAATTCTGTTATGGATCATTTAACTAAAGAACTATATGAAGCTAAGCTCGTTTATTATTCAGACACCTATGATCTTAAAACCCGGAGCTTTTGTGTTAATCCCGGAGGAGTAGTATCCGAAGAACACTATGACGGAGGAATTGCTGTTGTAAACGGTCATAGTTACGCTGATGCGGCTAAAAAGACCAAAAACACCAATTTTGCCTTGTTAGTTTCCACTCATTTTACCGAACCCTTTAACCAGCCAATCGAATATGGACGGTATATTGCCAGATTAGCCAATATGTTGACAGGCGGGGGTGTCATGGTTCAGCGCTTAGGCGATCTTCTGCAAGGGAGAAGGACAACAGACAGTCGCCTTCGTAAGTCGACGACAGTTCCTACACTGGTGTCTGCAGTACCGGGAGATCTCAGTTATGTGTTTCCTGAGCGTTATCTTACGTCGTTAACAGAAACACTTAAGGCTTTTGATAAAATTGCTCCGGGAATGTATTCTAAGAACACCTTGCTCTATGGAGTTGAGGTAAAGTTCTATTCTTCAAAGGTAAAAGTAAAAAATAATTTTGAAACGGCCATTCCTCATTTATATACGATTGGAGACGGAGCGGGAATTACACGTGGATTAATGCAGGCTTCCGCGACGGGAATTGTTGTAGCACGGGATATTGTATCTAAAGAATAAAATTATAGTTACAGGATTAGGACTACAGATGGGGTTAACCCATCTGTAGTTTCGCTGAGTAATCGGAACTCATGAGAATAGGCACGTCTTTCTAGTGTAAATGATAAGAAAGCTTATTACTTGGTAGTTAATGGACTAACGGAGAGTAATGGATTGGGGGCGCAGAGAAATTGCTGGATCGATACACACACCCCGAAATGGGAAAACTATGGAGAGACGGTTACGAATATGAGCGCTGGCTGGAAGTAGAACTTGCAGTTGCAGAAGTTATGACTGAACGGGGAGAAATTCCTCTTGAGGCGATGGAAGATATCAGACGTTCGGCGAAAGTAAATTCTCAGAGAGTTTTAGAAATCGAAGCTATAGTTAGGCACGATCTTATAGCCTTTTTACAAGCCGTTGTCGAGGAAATCGGAGAATCAGGAAAATACTTGCACCTCGGTTTAACCTCATCAGATGTGAAGGATACTGCCTTAAGTCTGGTCCTGCGAGATTCAGGTAAACTGCTCAAGAAGGACCTTCATGGACTGAGAGACGCTCTGTCTCAAAGAGCTTTGGAAAGCAAATATACGGTCATGGTGGGTCGGACCCATGGGATTCACGCTGAACCTTTGACGTTTGGTTTAAAACTTGCCTTATGGATTGCCGAACTGGATCGTCAGGAGGAACGCTTGGATCAAGCAATATCATCGGTGAGCGTGGGCAAAATATCCGGGGCAGTCGGAACTTATGCAAATGTTTCCCCGGAAGTCGAAGGTGCAGTGTGTAAGCATTTAGGCCTAACGAGTGCTTTAGTAAGTAACCAGATATTACAGCGGGATCGGCATGCTCATTTTATGACTACCCTTGCCCTAATTGGCGGTTCATTGGAAAAGATAGCAACCGAAATTCGCAATCTGCAGCGAACAGATATCCTTGAGGTGCAGGAACCCTTTGCCGAGGGGCAGAAAGGCTCTTCAGCGATGCCTCATAAGCGCAATCCTATTGTCTGCGAACAGGTGAGCGGAATGGCAAGACTATTGAGGGGCAATGCCTTAGCGTCTATGGAGAACATAGCTCTCTGGCATGAAAGGGATATGACCCATAGTTCGGTGGAAAGAATAATTTTGCCGGATAGCTGCGTGCTTCTAGACCATATGCTCAGGCAAATGACCCGCATTATTTCCGGCCTAAAAATTCAAGAAGAACAGATGAAGCGAAATCTGCAGAAAACCTATGGCTTAACGTCGTCACAGCGCATTCTTTTGGCATTAGTGGAACATGGATGTATGCGGGAAGAAGCTTATGCCTGGGTTCAGCAGGATGCGTTTCAAGCCTGGGATCAAGGAAAGGATTTTATCGAGGTTGTTGCTAAAGATACGCGAATAGGCAATTATTTAACGGAAAAGGATTTGCGCAGTCTTTTTGATTTGGGCTATCATCTCCAACATGTTGATGATATTTTTAAACGGTTGGGTTTAGAGTAGAATGTTTTGATCTGGGAACTTTAGTTAAAAGGGATGTTAGATTGAAAGACGGGGGGAATTATTGATGGCTGGAGTTATATTAATTGGATCTCAATGGGGAGACGAAGGAAAAGGTAAGATTACAGATTTCCTGGCGGAAAAGGCGAATATGGTTGTTAGATACCAGGGCGGCAATAACGCAGGACACACCGTTGTTGCTGATGGAGAGGAATTTAAGCTGCACCTTATCCCCTCCGGAATCCTCTATCAAGATAAGACTTGTGTCATTGGCAATGGCGTAGTCATTGATCCTAAAGTTTTATTGGAAGAACTTAGTTATTTGGAAAAGCGAGGAATTAAAACCGGGAAGCTCCTAATTAGCAGCAATGCTCACGTAATTATGCCTTACCACCTGGTATTAGACGGCCTGGAAGAAGAGGCTCGCGGGGACCATAAAATTGGAACAACGAAACGAGGCATCGGTCCTGCTTATATGGATAAGGCCTCACGAGTTGGAATCCGTGTGATCGATCTTCTTGACAAAGAAGAGTTTGCCGAGAAATTGCGTCGAAATTTAGAAGAAAAGAATAATCTTTTTGTTAAAGTTTATGGTAAGGCAGCCATGAAATTTGAAGATATCTATGACACTTACTTAGGATATGCTGAGCAGCTTCGCCCGATGGTCACAGATAGTTCATTAGCCATAGACGAATGCCTCAAAGGTGGGGAAAAAGTGCTCTTTGAAGGTGCTCAAGGTACTTTACTGGACATAGATCATGGAACATATCCCTTTGTAACCTCATCCAATCCGATCGCCGGGGGAGCCTGTGTCGGCGCAGGAGTTGGGCCAACGCGCATTGATCATGTTGTTGGGGTTGTTAAAGCCTATACCACACGTGTTGGGGAAGGCCCCTTCCCTACAGAACTTCTCGATGAGATAGGAGAAGAAATGCGGGCTAATGGACACGAATTTGGAACGACAACTGGCCGTCCCCGTCGTTGCGGCTGGTTTGATGCTTTGATTGCTCGCTATGCAGCACGTGTCAGCGGGATTTCAGATTTTGCAGTCACAAAACTTGATGTTCTTACAGGATTAAAAACCCTAAAAATTTGTGTTGGCTATCGGGTCAATGATGAAGTTATCTACGAGTTTCCTCAAAGTCAAAAGATCTTTAAACTATGTCAACCAGTGTATGAAGAACTGCCGGGATGGCAGGAAGATCTGACGCAGGTTCGCCGCTTTGAAGATCTGCCTCAAGCCGCCCAATACTACATTAAGCGGATTGAAGAATTAACAGGTGTTACGGCAACGTTAATTGCGGTTGGCCCTGGCCGGGAACAAACTATTGTACGGGGATCAATATTTTAAATAATAAGAGTTTGTTGTAAAAAATTGAATCTTGACACATTTGCAACTTTCCTGTAAGATTTAGACCGGTAAGAGCCATTAGCTCAGTCGGTAGAGCACCTGACTTTTAATCAGGGTGTCCCGCGTTCGAGTCGCGGATGGCTCACCATCCCTTTTGCAGAAACATCTGGCAGTTTCAGATGAAAAACGGCTGGACATATTAGTTGGATTTACATATTGAAACACAGAGGGTTTGAAAAAGGCAAACCCAGTGAGAACTGGGGACGCAAAGCTACGGGTCTTCCATATAAGGATGATGGCCGAGTTACCAAATAAGACTCAGTCGCTGTCCCTTGCGGACGGCGATTTTGTTTTAGGTAAATCAATCTATTTTGTAAGGGAAGGGTGTCGAGGTTGAAAAAAATTAAATATCGGATTCTATTGCTCTTATTGATCACTACCCTAATTATGGCTTTAATTCTCGGTGGGTATAATATTTATACTACTATTACATCAGAACAAGCTAATATAGCTCAATATCGAACAACGTTGTATGAACAATTCGACAGACAAATCAAGTTGGAAGTTCAAACTGCTTATAGTCTAGTTCAAGATGTTTATAATCGTCAGCAAAAAGGAGAATTGACACCTGAGCAAGCTAAAAACCATGGCGGCTGATTTAGTTAGGAACCTTCGCTATGACCAAGAAAATTATTTCTGGATTGATACAACAGAAGGGGTCAATGTTGTCCTGCTTGGCAGAACTGCCAATGAAGGCAAATCACGTCTTAATGCTCAAGACTCTCATGGTAAATATTACGTTAAAGATTTTATTTCTAATGGATTGAAACCCGACGGCGGTTATACAGACTATACCTTCGCTAAACCGAATCAGACGGTACTTCTGCCCAAAAGAAGCTATACACTGCTTTTTAAGCCCTATAACTGGGTTATTGGGACAGGCAACTGGGTTGATGATATGGATAAGCTTGTGGCAGTTAAACAGCAACAGGTTCTGAAGGCTGGACAGAAAAGTGTTATCTATACCATTTTGTCTCTGATCTTAGCATTTGGAGTTGCTTTAGTCTTGGGAACGCTTCTGAGTGAATTAATGAAAACATTTCGAAACAGATCAGGGACGTGGCGGATACCGCCGCAGAAATTGCCAAAGGGAATTTAAATATTAATAAACTAGAGATAGACACAAATGATGAACTAGGCCAATTAGGAAAGGCTTTTAATACTATGACAGATAACCTAAGACAGCTGGTTCAGCAAGTATCATCCTCTGCAGCACAGGTTGCTGCCTCATCAGAAGAACTTAGTGCGGGAGCTGATCAATCTGCTCAAGCATCCAGCCAAGTAGCTTCTTCCATCATGGAAGTTGCCAAAGGGGCCGAAAAACAGCTGAATTCTATGAATGAATCATCTGCTATTGTTGAGGAGATGTCAGCTGGGATTCAGCAAATGGTGGAAAATGCCAAGGTTGTCGTACAGTCTTCTGAAAAAACGGCCCTTTCTGCTTCAGAAGGCAGCGCGGCCATTGATAAAACGATTCAGCAAATGGCGACCATTGATCAAACTGTAACCGGTTCGGCAGAAGTGGTTATGACATTAGGAGAACGGTCCAAAGAGATTGGGCAAATCGTTGATACTATATCAGGGATTGCAGAACAAACGAATTTGCTTGCCCTGAATGCGGCCATTGAGGCAGCTCGTGCCGGGGATCAGGGCAGAGGTTTTGCTGTAGTAGCTGATGAGGTTCGTAAACTGGCTGAACAATCCCAAGTGGCATCACGACAGATTGCTTCATTAATCCATGAAATTCAACAGGATACTCAGAAGGCTGTCTTATCAATTAATGAAGGAACACATCAGGTAAAACTGGGCACTGAGGTAGCTGAAACTGCGGGATCAGCCTTTAGCCAGATTTCCTCCTTAATTGTAGCCGTTTCGAAACAAGTCGAAGAAATTTCCGAAGAGATCCAACAAATGGCCTTGGGAAACGAACGAATTGTTGCCTCGGTTTCAGAAGTCTTTGAGACAAGTCGGAGTATTACGGATCAAACTCAGACAGTATCTGCAGCCACAGAGGAACAAACCGCTTCCGTTCAGGAAATAGCTTCCTCCAGTAAAGTTCTGTCTTCTATGGCTGATGAATTGCAAGCAGCTTTAAATAAGTTTAATGTTTAACCTCCTTTTCTAAGAGTACTTGACACACGGCGAGCTTTCCTGTAAAATTCATATCTGTGAGCTAGGTTTTGAGAAGAGGCCCGTTGGTCAAGCGGTCTAAGACATCGCCCTTTCACGGCGGTTACACGGGTTCGAATCCCGTACGGGTCACCATAAAATGCCTCGGTAGCTCAGTCGGTAGAGCAGAGGACTGAAAATCCTCGTGTCGGCGGTTCGATTCCGTCCTGAGGCACCATTTACTGTTTATTATGACAATCTTATAAACATATCACAAAAATGAGAGTTCTAATTCTTTCCTTTGGGAAAGAGTTAGAACTCTTTTTATTCACTCACTTAAGCGGCCCCGATGGTCAGCTTTAGCTGAACGAGTTCACTGCTCGTTCTTATGGTTCGCAGTCAGGAAGATTTATAATTTAAAAATAATAAAGTCACTGCTTTATGCAGTGACTAATAAACAATATGGAGCGGACGACGAGATTCGAACTCGCGATCCTCGGCTTGGGAAGCCAATGCTCTACCGCTGAGCCACGTCCGCTTAATAGATTACCGATTTCCGTTTGAACAATATATATTAGTTCATCCGACAAAGAAAATTATAAGCGTTATGATTAAATATGTCAACTTATTGTGAAAGAGAGTATCCGCGGCAGCGGATGAACAAATTAATGGGGGTTAAGTTTGACATCTTAAGACAAACCGTATAGAATTCATTATTAACTATCGAAATATAATAGAAATAATTTTCGGGGTGATTTTAGTGGGTAAACTTCTTTCGCGAGTATTTGGTTCTAAAAATGATAATCAAGATAGCACTCAAGATAGCAATCAGGGTAAAAAAGATTCAGCAAAAATTAAAATACCATATACAAAAGAATTTCCCTATGTTCCGTCATATCACTGGGTACAAGCCTTTGAGTTCACTCCGGCGACCTCTGAGGAACCTTTGGCTAAGGCAAAATATCTTATTCATAAATCAAAGGATACTGTAGTTTATGAGGCTTATAAAGCTATTTTAGTTGAAGATGGATGGACTATTACCGAGGAAACTAAAGTCATAAATTTTGTCGCACAAAAAGACAACCATATTGCAAATATTTCCTTTTCTATTTTCGAAGAAAATGTTTTATTGACGATTTTGGCAAACTAAAACTAAAAGATAATATATACCAGGGGGGTGTCGTAAACTATTTTTTAAGTAGTAAATGATGCTCCCCATTTCTTTCGTTCCATGAATCACAACGCAGCGATTTTAGCGTAAATTACGATGGAAGGATTAACAAAAAAAGGACATAGAATCGTGTCGATACTTGTGATATTATGGGCAATAAAGACAAATTTTATAAAACACATTACCAAACACCTATGATTTAGTCATAATTAACAGAATAGTAGGAAAGTTAGGAGCTAAAATATGCCGACAAGAAGGGATTTCTTGAAATGTTTGGCGGGGTTAGGAGTTGGAACACTACTATCTTGGAATGTTATGCTGCCGAAAGCAGCAATTTCAAAATCATTAGGAACTGAAGAATGGACTGATAATCAAAACACCAAATTATCGTTTGTTGTCGTCAGTGATATACACATTGGCCGCATGAACGCTATAAATCATTTCTCTGCCTTACTTGAGGATAATTTTAATTCCAAACCAGATGCAATGGTTGTTGTTGGTGATCTGGGGGATGGTGTACCATGGGATTATCGGCTGCTAAGCAGCGAACTTTCCAGGCATAAACTGGAAATTAATTACCCGATCTATTGGACAATTGGCAACCATGAATTTTACGGAAGTTTTTATCGAAATGGTCACTGGTCACCGAGAACATTTCCTAATAGAGAAACTGATGCTCAGGCGATCAATCGGTTTCTAACCTTTGCCAAGAGGGATAAAGTTTATGGAGATACTTGGATTAAAGACTATCATTTTATTTTTTTAGGAACTGAAAGATCACGTATGAGTAATAGAAGATACATGGATTCGGCATTTTTATCAGATGCTCAGCTAGATTGGCTCGAGAATACACTTAAGCTTGATCGAACACCTAATAAACCTGTTTTTGTCTTTCTCCATCAACCAATTCCCTATGCAGCATTAGGAGGATTTCAGCGCGGTTATGTCTTACAGTGGCAAAGGCTGAACGATATTTTAGCGCGATACCCGGGGGTGATTCTATTTAATGGGCATACTCATTATAAAATTGATTATAATACTATGGTTAGTGAAGAGAATTATGCAATTGTCAACAGTTCATCCCTGGCCTATCCGATTGACAGAAACAGGCGACATATTTTAAAATCTGCTCCAGGCTTAGTTGTAGAGGTATATGCTGAAAAGGTAGTCATTAAAGGCAGAGAATATTTAAAGCCTGATTGGATAGAAGGAGCAGAAATTACTGTTGCTGAAAATACCACCCCCCCAAAGATCGTTTGATAAAGAATGACCAATGGACAGAAATTCAAGTCTCTTTGGAAGATGTACATGCTTCTTAGCCCTGGGGACGATTTCTTGACAAACATAAACGCATATTAGATAATTTACTAACTAATGAGATCGTTGAGATTAGGTGGTAAAAGGTGAAACTTGATAAAAATGAGGCTATTGTGGCGGAATTAGAGCGGACTATGGCCCAATTTAGGAGGTTTGGTGGTCAGATTAAATCTTCACATGCCATAAGACCTAGTGAATTCACATTGCTTCATACAATAATTCAGTGTACGGAACGTGATCCCAAAGGAATCAAAGTTTCAGACTTAAGTTTCCAATTGCAAATAACACCTGCTGGGGTTACTCACATTATCAATACCTTAGAAGAACGAGGATACATGGAACGCCTTGCTGATCCAACGGATCGGCGTGTTGTACTGGTAAGAGCTACGGAAAAAGGTAAAGAAATAGTTCAAGCAATGAGAATAGAACACTTTGATTTTTTAAAGGGTTTAACAAATTATCTTGGAGAGCATGACAGTAAGGAATTAATCCGCATTCTATCGGCAGCATTGAGCTATCTTAAAAATCGAGGATAATAATAGCGCTTGCTTTTTTAAACACAATATACTAAAATATACCAGTAAAGGGATTAACTAGGAAGTTAGTTAATTTTTTTTACGGTTTTATTGAAAAAAAGAGGTGCGATTGTCAAAATGGATGCCTTAATGTCCTTAATTGAAGATGCTCGTAGAAAGCTAAATGATTCTGCTAAAAGTAAGAGCCTAACTGATCCGGAAATTGTTAATATGAGTCAATGTTTGGATAGGTTGCTCAATGAGTATTATTTAATGAAAGAATTAGGCAGTTTAGCTTCTTAAGCGGACTGTTAACACAAAGCAAGGATATTATTTTGATCCAATCGTAAGACTCCCACTTCTATAAGTGGGAGTGGGTCTCTCGAAGTTTTGCCTTTTCTCTTATCCATATGATATAATCAAAAATGGATTATTACCAATGATTCGAGAGGAGGGTGTTTGAATGGCAAAACACATTCAGACGGTTGTGAAAGCAAACCTAAGTGCTACGGTTAAAACTGGAGGTTGTGGAAATTGTCAAACCTCTTGCCAATCAGCATGCAAGACGTCTTGCACGGTTGGTAACCAAGTTTGTGTTAAATGATGTAGCTCTGAATTTGTACATGATCTCAGAACCCAATCCATTCCGGGCTGGGTTCTGTTCTATTTTTAACGATCTACTAAGAAGTGAGAGAGAGGACGCCAATGCTAAATTTTAAGGAACTAGAAGGCTATAATTTTCAAAAGAATGTTCATTGCTTCCAACAGGGAGATTTATTGATCGGTTACGATGTTAATTCAGGTTCAATTCATCTGCTGGATGAGGAAACCTTTACGATTTTAAAAACTTTGGAGAGCCTGTACTCAACGGAGGGGCATCTTTCTCAGGAAGCTTTGGCAAGGGAGCTCAGATTAGCCGGGAATCTTCCCAATAACGAAACAGTCTCCGAAATTTTAGCAGAACTAGAAGAACTTCGTCAGGAAGGGACATTGTTCTCCAGAGAACCGGAAAAGATTGCAGCAGTTTATCCTGAGAAACCCATTGTCAAAGCAATTTGCCTCCATGTTGCTCATGACTGTAATTTGCGCTGTGAGTACTGCTTCGCCGGAACCGGGGCTTTTGGGGGCAGCAGAACCTTAATGGATTTGGAGACCGGTAAACGGGGAATCGACTTCGTTTTAGCAGCCTCAAGACATAGGAATCATTGTGAAGTGGATTTCTTCGGAGGAGAACCGCTGATAAATTTCGGTGTGGTCAAAGCCTTAGTTGACTATGGGAAAAAAGCAGCACGAGCTCAAAACAAAACAATTAAATTTACGTTAACGACCAATGGTGTCTTATTAAATGAAGCGATACAGAATTTCCTGGAAGAAGAGGAAATCAGTGTGGTGCTGAGTCTTGACGGACGACCGGAGATTCATGACCGAATGCGTCCTCATGCTGATGGCCGCGGAAGTTACGGGGAAGTTGTGCCAAGAATACAACAATTTACTTCCCTGAGACCGAAAACGTCGCCCTATGCTATAGGTACCTATTATTACGTACGGGGTACGTATACCCATTTTAACTGTGACTTTGACCGTGATGTTTTACACATGGCGGATTTAGGGATTCGGCAAATTTCCGTTGAGCCTGTTGTAGCGGGACCGCAAGATCCCTATGCTTTCCAAGAGGGAGATTTGGCTGAAATCTATGATGCCTATGACCGTTTGGGCGAGGAAATCCTTGAGCGGCAAGCTCAGGGGCGAGGCTTTAATTTCTTTCACTTTAATGTTGCTCTTGATAATGGTCCCTGTCTGCCTAAAAGGTTGTCGGGTTGCGGAGCAGGTCACGAATATGTGGCTGTTTCTCCTGAGGGTGATCTTTATCCCTGTCATCAATTTGTAGGGCAAGAGGCTTTTAAACTTGGGTCCCTTTATAATCAAGACCCCTTAGACCTTAAAGCGGATTTAGTTCAGGAATTCCGGGCAGCGAATATTTATGCTAAACCAGCCTGTCAAGATTGCTGGGCTCGTTTTTCCTGCAGCGGAGGGTGTCATGCTGCTAACACAGCTTTTACTCAGAAACTGACCGAAGTATATGAACTTGGATGTAAATTACAAAGAAAACGTTTAGAAGTGGCTCTATACGTTAAGATTAAGGGAATCCAACAAAATCGAGATGAACTATAATTCTCTGATGTCCAGTTTTTAAGGCAGATATATTTGGGAGGAACGAGTAATGACGCTGGTACGTTCTGCGTGTCCTTTGAATTGTCCTGACGGATGTGCCTTTCTCGTAGAGATGACGAAAAACGGTCTTCGAGTTAAGGGTGACCCTTTAAATAGTATTACGAAAGGATTTGTCTGCTCCAAAGGACAGGCTCTAGCAAAACGTGTCTTTTCCCCGGATAGACTGAGATATCCCTTATTAAGACAAGGGCAAGGATGGCAAAGGCTGAGCTGGAATCAAGCCTATGATCTTCTGACGGAAAAGATAAAAGAGACTCTGTCTGATGTCGGACCCTGGGGGATTTTCCATCATTACGATTATGGAAATAACGGCGTCCTTCGGGAGCTGGACCAGAGGTTTTTTCAAGCTCTGGGAGGTGTCACAGAACCACGAGGGAGTATGTGCTGGGGAGCGGGGTATCGGGCTCAAGAATTAGATTTTGGCGGAGTCTTTTCAAATTCCCGTGAGGATTTAGAGGATGCTCGGACTATTGTCCTTTGGGGAAGAGACCCGGCGGTGACGAACGTCCATCTTATACCCCATCTCTTAGCGGCCAAGAAACGGGGAGCCCGTGTTCTGGTAATTAACCCAATTCGTGTTAAAAGTGCGGAGTTTGCCGATGCTTTTTACCAGGTAAAACCTGGGACAGATGGAGCTCTAGCCTTAGGACTTAGTCATATTATTTTGCGGGAGCGCTGGCAGGATACGCGTTTTATTCAAGACTATGTTCATGGTTTTGAGGAATTTGCCAGAAGAAGCAAAGAATTCTCTCCGGAGAAAGTAGAAGCCATAACCGGTGTGAGTGTCAAGCAAATAACCGAACTTGCCAGATCTTTAAGCCACTCTCGTCCTGTATCCTTTATCTTGGGTTATGGGCTTCAACGATATGTGTGCGGCGGTAATACAGTTCGTGCTATTGACGGCTTGGCTGTTATCAGCGGAAATATTGGCCGGGCAGGGGCAGGGGTACATTATGCCCATCAGTACCATCGCGGCAAAATGAATTCCTTGCTGCTGCCCCCTGAACGCTATCAGTCAAGAACTTACCCCCACCCGATTCTTGCAGAAGAACTCCTTAAAGCCAATCCCCCTGTTCAATTAGCGGTTGTGACTCGTTCCAATCCCTTAGTTCAGCAGCCAAATACACTTCTCTGGAGAGAGCTTTGGCGAAAGATCCCCTTTAAAGTCGTTTTAGATACGGTTCTGACAGAAACGGCCAGGCAGTCGGATTTAGTTTTACCCGTGGCGACGATTTTCGAAGAGGAGGAATTAGTGAGGACCTCATGGAGTCCCCTCATTCATTATGCTCAAAAAGTTCTTGAACCCCAGGGAGAGGCTCAAGCAGAACCAATGATTTTTACCGAATTGGCGAAAAGATTGGGGCTAGAAAAAGACTTTCCTTATGCTGCGGCAAGAGAATGGCTGGAATTTGTCCTTGGGCCTTTGACTGAAGCATATGGGACAACTCTTGATACACTTGCCCAAGGGCCGATCTATGCACCTTATATACCTAAGGTGGCTTGGGAAGACAAAGACTTTAGAACGCCCAGCGGAAAAATTGAACTCTCTTCAGAACTTGCCCGCGAAGAACTGGGGGAAGCAGTGGCGACATATATTCCGGCAGAGGATCGGGAGGATAAGGCTGAATTTCCCTGGCACTTGATTACTCCCCATCCAGGGAATGCTCTGCATTCTCAGTTCCATCAGGATGACGGTTTCACAATGTTTCTCCATCCGGAGTTAGCGGATAAATATCGTCTTAATCATGGAGACCGGGCAATTATAGAGACTGTGTACGGACAGCTCGCTGCTTCCGTGGTTTTATCTGAAGACATCCATCCTGAAACGGTAGTTCTCCCTGAAGGGACGACGGCTGAAGGGCTGGGGGTCAATCAACTGATCCTTGGTAAATGCTCTGATATTGGAGAAAGTACTTCCTACTACGATATGCGATGTCAGATTCGTAAATGGTGTTTAGATTAAATGTGGGTTGGGCAGATAAAGCAAGTGTGTTACAATAATTGGAAAACAGAATAGGAGGCGGGAGGTTTGAGGAGAGGTAAATACCGTGTTTTCGCTATCATTCTTGTGAGCCTTATAATTATTGCTATGGTAGGTTCGGGATTCGCTTTGTTTTTCAGCGGCAGCGGAATTCAGGTCCCGAACCAAAACTCAGCAACGAATTCTGTGAACACTGCTGCGGATTATCAGGCCAAGAAGGCACGTTTGGCTGATTTGGCCGCGAGGGCCAAGAAGGATCCGAACAACGTTGCTCTGCAAAAGGATCTCGGCGACGAATATTATGATGCGGGTTCGGAGGCAGAAACGGCAGCGCCTTCTGAGGCGGCAGAAAATTATAAGCAGGCTGTAGCAGCTTATCAAAACGTCCTAAAGGTCAACAAGGATCCCAATGTCATGGTGGATATGGCAACTTCAGCCTTTAAGAGCGGCCAATATGATTTAGCCGAGAAAACATATCAAGAAGCTTTAAGCATCAAGCCGGACTTTGTTAATGGTTTAGTGAATTATGGCATATTTCTTGCCTATGCGAAAAATGATTTATCCGGGGCTATTGTCCAGTGGCAGAAAGCGGAGAAAGCAGCTCCTGCGGGTACGGTAAAGGATCAAATTGCTGCCATGATCAGCCAGGCCCAAAATCAGCTCAAAGGATCTAACGCATCATCAAGTGGTATATCCAACCCGAATCCGGCTCTGAATAAGGGGACATCATCTCCTGCGCCGACAGGTAAGTAACTCACTCACTCACTCACTCACAGAGAAATAGAGAACATCAGATGGAGGAGACGTATCTTGCATTTTACAACGTTGGCAAGCGGAAGTTCGGGAAATGCAATCCTTGTCGGGGAAGGACACAGGCATCTGCTCGTGGATTGCGGGGTAAGCGGCAAGAGTTTATTAACTAATCTCGCTCAGCTTAATATTGCGGAATCGGAGATTGAAGGAATTATTGTTACTCATGAACATATTGATCATATTCGGGGAGTCGGCATCCTGGCTCGAAAGCTGAAAATTCCTGTTTATGCAACTGCCGGTTTATGGAAGGCCATGGGCCGTTCCTTAGGAAAACTTGCGGGGAATCAGTGTGTCGAAGTTAGTGCGTCCTTCACCTGCGCGGGTCTTGAAGTGTTGCTCTATCCCACGTCTCATGACAGCTGCGAAAGTTATGGCTTGCAAATCTTGCGGCCCGGAAAAGGGGGCAAGAGCCGCTTAATGGTGGGAATTGCTACTGACAGCGGCAGAATAACCGATGAAATGAACCGCTATTTAAAGGGTTGTGATGGATTTGTTGTGGAGGCAAATTACGATGATGAAAAGCTGCATAACGGTCCATATCCGGCGTATTTAAAGAAACGCATCAGCGGATATTTCGGACACTTGGAAAATTCTCAGTTGGCAAGAGGATTAACGGAGTGGATTCAAGAGAATACCCAACGGGTCGTGCTGGCCCATCTGAGTGAGGAGAACAACACTCCTGAAATCGCCTTGTCAACAGTACTGAATATCCTCAGGGAATCGAAGGTTTCCCAAACGTGTCCTGAGGTAAAAGTACATGTAGCTCCACGCCATACCCCGCATGAACTAATTATTTTGCGGGAATAATTAAGGTAAGGAGGGTATCTATGAGTTATTATAATGACCAAAATGATTACTCAAAGAAAAGAAGGCCAAGTTTCCTTTCAACCTTGGTAATTGCCGTAATCAGTGCAGTGATAGGCGGAATTATTGCAGTTGCCTTAATTCCTTCCGTATATGGAAATAAACAGGCGGCTCCGATGAATCGAGTAATTATAAACGGACCGGGAACAACCCCGACCATTAATACCGGAAGTAATGATAATTTCCCAGTAGTACAGATCGCCAAAGCCGTCGGTCCTGCTGTTGTGGGAATTGCCAATTTTCAATCCCAAGGATCTTTGTTCGGCGGCGGCGGTCTAACAGAAGCAGGTAGTGGTTCAGGCTTTATTATCGATGCCCAGCACGGTTATATTGTTACTAATAATCACGTAGTGACCGGGGCAGAGAAACTGGTTGTCAGTCTGGCTGATGGGCGTAATCTCAATGCAAAGTTAGTAGGTGCTGATGATCGCACGGATTTAGCTGTAGTACAGATAAGCGATACCAGTAAATTAACGGCAACTCAAGAAGGGGATTCTACCAAACTTCAAGTTGGAGAACCTGTAGTTGCCATTGGTAATCCGGGAGGTCAGGAATTTGCTCGTTCTGTTACGACAGGCGTAGTATCAGCAACGAACCGGATCTTGGATATTCCCGGTGAATCGAGTTTCAACCTTATCCAAACAGATGCTGCTATTAATCCGGGAAACAGCGGAGGTCCTCTTGTTAATTATCAAGGCCAGGTTATCGGCATTAATTCAGCCAAAAACCAAGAACAGGGCTTTGAGGGAATGGGGTTTGCCATCCCCATCTCGGATGCTTTGCCGACGATTGAACAATTAATCGCGAAAGGGTACGCCAGTCATGCAGGCTTAAATGTGCAAATTGATCCGCGCTATACAGCAGAGTACGCCAGTCAAAGAGGTTGGCCTGCCGGGGCCTACGTTTCCAAAGTCGTTTTGGGAGGGCCGGCCCAGAGAGCCGGTATTACAGCCGGGGATATTATCACAAAAATTAATGGCAAAGATATTAAGAGCTCTTTGGAGTTGACGCATGAATTGTTCAAATATAAGGCAGGGGATAAAGTAACTGTTACAGTATTTCGTAATAGTAAGACTTTAGAGATGTCTGTGACATTGACGGAGATTAAATCGCAGTGAACTCGGGAATCACTCCCATTTGTAGAAAAAATGCATATTCTCGGTAGAGTACGAAGAATTGCTTGTGTCAGAGATTATTTTCGAAGATGCAAGCTTTTCTGAGTATAGCGGAACATTTAGTGGTTTAGAAACATATAGTTTAAAACATAAAGTTGAACTCTTTTCAGGTATAATGTATTATTTAATATTAAGGATAAATAAGCACGAACAGGATCACACGATTTAGAAAGGTTGATCATGATGGAACATAAATCCTCATCGAATTTTTTGAGAAACATCATTCTTGAAGATCTTAAATCAGGTAAAGCTGACCATGTTGTTACCCGTTTCCCACCGGAGCCTAACGGCTATTTACATATAGGGCATGCAAAATCTATTATTCTAAATTTTGAATTAGCTGATGAATTTAAGGGAAAAACTCATTTGCGTTTCGATGATACAAACCCTGCTAAAGAAGATACAGAATATGTCGAGTCCATTAAAGAGGATGTTCAGTGGCTGGGATATCAGTGGGATGAATTGTTTTTCGCTTCTAACTATTTTGAGGAAATGTATAACCGTGCCCTATTGTTAATTAAAAAGGGGAAAGCCTATGTCTGCGATTTGAATGCAGAGGAAATCAGGAAAACAAGAGGGTCTCTGACGGAACCAGGACAGCCTAGTCCCTGGCGAGAGCGATCTGTTGCAGAAAATCTGGAACTCTTCGAGGAAATGCGGAGCGGAGCTTTTAAAGATGGGGAAAAGGTATTACGGGCTAAAATTGACATGGCCTCTCCGAACATCAATTTGCGCGATCCTGTCCTTTATAGAATAGCTCACGCATCCCACCATAATACCGGAGATAAATGGTGCATTTATCCCATGTATGATTTTGCCCATCCTTTGGAAGATGCAATTGAAGGTGTTACTCATTCGATCTGTACCTTAGAATTTGAAGACCACCGTCCTTTGTATGACTGGATAGTGCGGGAATGTGAAATGGAAAATGTACCGCACCAATATGAATTTGCCCGCCTAAATCTTACAAATACGGTTATGAGTAAGCGTAAGCTTAAACAGCTTGTTGAAGAAAAGATTGTTGATGGCTGGAATGATCCGCGGATGCCGACGATTTCCGGTCTTCGACGAAGAGGGTATACTCCTGAGGCTATGCGTAATTTTGCCCGGGAAATAGGAGTTGCCAAAGCCGACAGCGTGGTTGACACTAAAATGTTGGAACATTTCATTCGAGAAGATTTGAAACTTAAAGCACCGCGCACTATGGCTGTTCTGAAGCCGATAAAGGTAGTCATCACCAATTATCCGGAAGATCAAGCTGAGATGCTGGAAGCGGAAAACAATCCTGAAAATCCGGAGATGGGTGTTCGCATGATTCCTTTTTCCCGGGAGATTTATATTGAACAGGATGACTTTGCAGAGAACCCGCCGCCAAAATATCACAGACTTTATCTTGGCAACGAAGTACGTTTGAAAAATGCCTATTTCATTAAATGTAATGGAATTGTAAAAGATGAATCTGGGAAGGTAATAGAACTTCATTGCACTTACGATCCGGAAACTAAGAGCGGTACAGGGTTTACAGGAAGGAAAGTTAAAGGTACGATTCACTGGGTAGATGCCCGACAGGCTGCCCCGGCAGAATTTCGTTTATATGAACCTCTGATTTTAGAAAATGAGACTGATGATGGAACGTCCTTTTTAGAGCATACTAATCCCCATTCTTTGGAGATTGCCCATGGCTTTGTAGAACCAACTATGAAAACGTCAAAATCCCAAGATAAATTCCAATTCTTTAGGCATGGCTATTTTAATGTTGATCCTTTGCATTCTTCAGCGGATCATCTCGTGTTCAATCGTATTGTATCTCTGAAAAGTTCCTTTGAACTGCCAAAGTAAGGCGTAGAAATGGCTCCCATTCGCAGAAGTGGGAGCCTTACCATTGGCTAAATTAACTGGGTTCGGTTGTAATTTTGCCAATTTTGGCTTTTGTGGCCCTAATTAAGTCAGATGAGGGCAAGAAGATTTGAAGTCCACGCAGACCGGCGCTGACAGCAACCTTTTCTTGGATAGTAACTGCAGAATCAATAAAGGTGGGGTAGGACTTCTTCATACCAAGCGGCGATACACCGCCCCGAATATATCCAGTTAGAGGTTGGACTTCTTTGAGAGGGACAACCTCTACTTTTTTGTTTCCGCTCAGAGCTGCAAGAGACTTTAGATGGAGTTCAAGGTCACCCTGGATACAGGCTACAATGACCCCGGTTTTATCACCGCGGGCGACTAGGGTTTTATAAACTTGTTCGATAGGAAGGCCTACCTTTTGGGCAACGGAAATTGCCGATAAGTCTGATTCATCGACTGGGTATTCTTTAAGCTCATAAGATAGTTTTAATTGATCGAGGATACGTGCAGCATTGGTTTTACGCATGATTTTTATGCTCCTTTGTTAGTTGCTGGTTCTTCCTGACAGTTGTTAAGAGAGTGCTTTTATTTTACTGATACGTTTAATCTTCTTTCTTTTTTGAAGGGTAATCCCTATAATATAAACAGAACCACAAAGATAGAATTCGTATCAGGCTAGTCTATGAGAGGGAGGGCCGACTTTGAAAGAACTTAGGGTTCTCGTATTTTCTGCCTCGTTTGGCAATGGACATTTAAGAGCGGCTGAAGCCGTTATTGAAGGAATAAAGATGAAAGTGCCTTCTGCTGAAATTATTCATTTGGATTTCGGCGCATTTTTAAATATAAGAGTTAACTCAATCATAAAAGATTTTTATAGCGGGCTTCTCAGAAGAGCCCCAAAACTTTGGGGCCGTTTTTATTATAAAACGGGCAAGAAGCAGCCGCAATCGATGAGTCAACGCTTGTTAAACCAAATCGGACGGAGCAATTTTCTCAATTACATTCAGCAAGTAAAACCGGATTTAATCGTTTGTACTTACCCGACTGTATCTTCGATTCTCGCCCAATTAAGAGTTAAACAGATTCTGCTTGTCCCGGTGGCTACGGTAATCACAGATTATACGGCCCACAGCCATTGGGTTCACCCAGGAGTTGATTGCTATATAGTAGCTTGTGCCAAAGTTAAGGATCTGTTGATGTCTTGGGGAATACAAGCTCAAAATATTCATGTAACAGGTATTCCTGTCAGTCCAAAATTTGAATATAAGGTGGATCGCTTGTCTACTTGTAAAGCATTGGGATTAATGCCGGATCTTCCGACCGTCTTATTCATGGGCAGTTCTTATGGAGTATGTGAAAGCACCAAAAGAATTTGCCAGAAGCTTGCTGATTCTCAAGACCCTGTTCAATGCCTTGTCGTATGTGGACATAATGACAAACTTTATAATTCTTTAGACGAAGTAATCGCACTGGCCCGAAATCCCTTGCTGCGCTATAAATTTGTAGATAATGTTGAAGAATTGATGTCCGTCTCTGACTTGATTATTACGAAAGCAGGGGGATTAACGGTATCAGAAGCTTTGACGAAACACTTGCCTCTGGTGATTTTCAGGCCGATTCCGGGACAAGAGGAAGAAAATGCACAGTATATCAAAGAGGTTGGGGTCGGATGCATCGCTGAAAGTGAGGAAGAGTTAGATCAAAGACTGTGTTACTTTTTAGAACATCCAGAGGAGATCGAAAGGATGCGTACTCAAGCGGCGATGGTCTCTGAAGGCCATTCCGCAGAACGAGCAGTTGAAGAAATGCTGCAATTGGTGATAACATCAAGCAGAAGGCAAAGAATCGGTTGAAATGATTCTTTGCCTTTTAATTTGTTTTAGGCAATTTCTCTTAAAATCCTCGCCAATAATCCGGACGCAATTCGCCAGGGTCAGAGGTTTCTAAAACTCTATCAAGGGTTTTTAGAATTGAGGTGCGGTCTTCGGGCAGCGCAGCGCGAAGAGGCAGGTAATTGGAAGCATGATTACTCCGAAAAATACAGCGAGACACATCGAGGTTCTCCAGCATAGATCTGAGTTCAACTAAAGATTCCCAGGGATCAAGAAGTTGAAATTCACCTCGTTGAATAACTTCGTACAGAGGGGCCTCCGGTTCTACCATCAAGGTCAAAGCACCTAAATATTGAGGATCTATCTCACTGATGACCCGGGCAGTGTCGCGGGCATGAGCCTGGGTTAAGGCTTTTCCGCCTAAACCAATAATCACTGTACACGAGATAATTAGGCCGCTTGCTCTAAGCTTCTGACCGGCATTAATCATTTGTTCCGGGTTAACCCCCTTACGGACAAAGTTTAACACTTCAGAATTTCCGCTTTCGACACCTAAATAAACGATGGTTAGTCCATGTGCTTTAAGGGCGGCGAACTCTTCAGGTGTTTTAGCAAGAATATCCTTGGGTCCTCCGTAAATGCCGACTCGTTGGAGGCAGGTGAAGCTTGCATAAAGTTGATCAAGAATTTCAAGAAGCAGAGAGGTGTCAACAGCAAGAGCATCCCCATCCGCTAAAAAAATTCGCTCTGCCCTTGGGTTCTGGATTAAGCCTTCAGCGATCATTGCCTTAATTTCTGTACGTGATTTTAGGCGAAAGGTTTTTTCTTTATACATGGTGCAAAAAGTACAGGCATTGTGCCGACAGCCAACAGTAATCTGGAGAATAAGGCTTCTGGCTTCACTGGGCGGACGATAGAGAATTCCTTCATAATGCACAGTATCCCCTCCAATAATTGTTTTGTTTTGGCTTCTCTTCTTTTCTTTTCTACAAGCTTTAAAGAAGTACCTGCCAGTAAATTTAATCAATAGCAGTTTATTCAGTAGAAAGACTCCTGCTTTTGTAAGCATGAGCAGCCCCCTCTGCTATTCTTCAGTAATGGTAGACTACCCAGCCGAAGTCTCGTTATTCAGCTCAGGCTGAATGAGTTCGCTTGGCTGACTACAGGGATTTTCTCGGCTGGAGACCGAAGATTCCAAGCATATTCTGGATAATTTTTTTACTCTTTTGCCACACTAATGATTATTAAAAAGTGAGGTGAGGGTATGATTTTGCGTTTTCGATCTCGGTGGATTGTTCTCATCGTGGGAGTGATTCTTAGTATTGCCCTGGCAGGAATTGCTCATGGGGCTTTAGGTGAGCGCCTGCTGGGCAGAGGGAGCAGTGGCTCAGATGTTCAAGAAATGCAAAGGAGGCTGGTACAGTTAGGTTATGTTGTCGGCCCCATTGATGGGAAATTCGGTCCCAAAACTGAAGCAGCTATACGTAACTTTCAGAAAGATCGCGGCATAAAGGTTGATGGCTTGGCAGGGGCTAAAACCATCAGCGAACTAAAACGTTTAACAGGACAGAGTACGAACGCTTCAGGGAAGGCCATTGGTTATAAGAACGTTGATATTAATCTCTTAGCCCATGCGGTAAATGGTGAGGCTCGAGGTGAACCTTATCTCGGACAGGTTGCGGTTGCTGCGGTTATCCTTAACCGCATAGCAGATCCTGTCTTTCCCAAGACAATTGCCGACATTATTTATCAGCCGGGTGCCTTTTCGAGTGTTAGTGATGGCCAAATTAATTTGACGCCGACAGCTTCTTCTATTCGCGCAGCTCAAGAAGCAGCAAGCGGGGTTGATCCTTCGAAAGGTGCTCTCTTCTTTTTTAACCCGGCGAAAACAACTAATAAATTTATTTGGTCCCGGCCTGAGCTCGTCAAAATTGGAAATCATATTTTTACGAAGTAGGAGGAAGAGACATGCATAAAAGATTATGGGTAGGAACTTTAGCTGTTGCTCTTTTAATCTCCTTAGGCTGGGGAATTAATGAATATCGTCTGGCTGGGGATTATCGTCTTGCTTCGGAAAATAACAGCCGCAGGGCATTCAGCGATTTTGCGAGTCATCTCGATCAAATGGAGACAGTTATGGCGAAGGGCAACGTAGCCAATACTCCCAACCAACAGATATATTACTTAAGTGAGGTATCGAGTAAAAGTGAAGGTGCCCTAAAAGATTTTTCGCAGCTTCCTGCAGATCAAGCGGGATTGAGTTACATTGGACAGTTTTTAACGCAGTCGGGTGATTTTGCACGAACTTTAGCACAGAGAGTGGCAGGGGGAGGGACAATTACAGCCGATGATACGAAAACACTTCAAACGATGCATAACCAATTGATACCGGTTGATCAAAAGGTTCAAACCCTCATGTCGAGAATCGATACAGAGAATTTAGCCTGGACAGATCCTGGTCCCTCTCTGAGACAAAAGTTAGGTTTGGGTGGGCCGCAAATTGCAGAAGCAGCAGCCGACGGCTCGGAAGCATCGTCTAAATCCGTTAGGTCGGGATTAGATCAGTTAGATGCAAGCCTGCAAAAATTGCCGCCTTTCACCTATACAGGTGAGTACTCAGCGCGAGTTGTGCAGAAACCACTAGGTCTTCCGTCGGGACAGGTCAACAAAGCACAGTCCCAAAATGCAGCACGGAGCTTTTTAACTAAAGTGGGGTATGCCGATGCGACTCTAAGCTTTGCCGGAGAAACTAATGGCGATTTTAAAGGATATTCATGGAAATACAAGGATGCTTACCTTGAGATCAGCCGTCAGGGCGGTGTCGTAACCCTTTACCGGGATCAACGTTCTCTTAATCCACGTACCTTAAGTATTGACGATGCTATTCAAAGGACTAAAAAGATTTTGACAACTCTTGGCTGGAATCTTGTGATTACTTCAAGTGAGGACTTCGGATCCTATGTAGAATTTGATGCTGTTGCTGAGCAGAATGGGGTAAGACTTTATCCGGATAAAGTCCGATTAATGGTAGCTCTAGATAACGGACAGCTTGTTGGACTCGATGCAACGCCTTATTATGCCTTCCATCATACAAGAACTTTTCCGGCAAAGATTACTATGAACCAGGCTGTGCAAAAACTACGCACCAATTTCAAAATACAAGAGAGCCGTCTGGCGGTTATTACCAAAAGCGGTAATCAGGAAATTTATGCGTATGAGTTTCGGGGACGATATCAGGGTGAAGATTATCTCGTTTATCTTAATGCCCAAAATGGTACGGAAGAAAAAATTCAGCGAATTATTAAGACACCACGTGGAGAGTATCTGCAGTGAGTGAATTACGGGGGACCCACTCCCACTTAAAGAAGTTGGGAGTCTTATGCTTGGATAAAAACAAATCAGCGAGAGGGACGGTCCCCTCTCGCTCTTCAATATTAAGAATAAAAGAACAGGTTATTTAGGATTTTGTAATTTAAGTGAGAATTTAAACGTTTATGAAGGAGTTTTTTAGCGTAAGCGCGAATAGGCATTATAATTTTTAATAGATAGGGGTTAACTCATTTGCAAAAGAATGTGACCGTTCAAATCTTGGGCAGTCAAAAGTTCTCTGAGGGCCATGAAGATCAGCAGGAATTGTCTGTGCCGGGAACGTTTTATGAAAGGAACAACGCCTTCACTGTTGTCTATAAAGAGCCGGAAAGTGTCAGTGGATTTGAAGGAGTAACGACATTTTTGACCGCTAAAAAGGGTTGTGTAACGTTAAATCGTAAAGGTTCTGTCGATTTACTGCAAGAGTTTCAAGTTGGTGCTCGAAGCATCAGTAAGTATTCTACACCATTCGGGAAACTGTGGCTGAGCGTTTTGCCACAACGTGTTGAGAGTGACTTGACAGCGCAGAGGGGACGTATTAGTCTAGAATATGACCTTTTTGTCGATGATAATTTTGTAAGTCATAATTTGCTGTGGGTAACCATAAAGGAGGATAACCCTCATGAGTCTCTATGAGGATATTAAAACAAAAATAATTAGTCATTTGGAACAGGCTGCAAACAGTGCTAAAGAAAAAGGGGAACTAAACTTCGAGGAGCTCCCTAACTTCGTTTTAGAAGAGCCAAGGGAACGGCAGCACGGAGACCTTGCCACGAATTTAGCCTTAGTTATGGCTAAACAAGCGAAACGTTCTCCTCGGGACATCGCTGCGACGCTCATTCAACATCTGGATAAAACAGACACTTGGATTGAAGCCTCTGAAATTGCCGGGGCTGGTTTTATTAACTTGCGTTTAAATCCATTATGGCTTACGGGTGTAATAAAAGAAGTACTTCAGGCAGGGGACCGCTACGGGCAGGTCGATATGGGTAAGGGCCAGAAAGTTCAGGTTGAGTTTGTGAGTGCCAACCCGACAGGATTATTACACATGGGTAATGCTCGCGGGGCAGCTCTTGGTGACAGTCTCGCCTCCTTACTCGCTATGGCCGGCTATGAAGTTTCCCGTGAGTTTTATATTAACGATGCCGGAAACCAAATTCAAAACTTCGCCTTATCCTTAGAAGCCCGTTATTTACAACAATTGGGCCAAGACGCTCCTTTCCCGGAAGGCGGCTATCATGGAGAAGATTTGATTACGACGGTGAAAGGTTTAATTTCTAAAGTTGGAGATAAATATCTCTCCGTGGAACCCGGCTTGAGGCGGGAGTTTCTGGTAAGGTATGCTCTTGATGAAAAGATGCGGAATATCCGGGAGACCCTGGAGGATTTTGGTGTCAACTATGACGTCTGGTTTAGTGAACAATCTCTTCATGATTCCGGGGCCGTGCGTTCAGCCTTGGAAGACCTTCAAAAGAAAGACTATATTTATGAAAAGGAAGGGGCGCTTTGGCTGAAATCGACCTTGTTTGGGGATGAGAAAGACGAAGTAGTTGTCCGGAGTAATGGAACTCCAACCTATTTCGCGGCAGACATTGCTTACCACAGCAATAAATTTGATCGTGGTTTTGATAAAGTTATCAATGTTTGGGGTGCTGATCATCATGGACACGTTGCGCGAATGAAGGGGGCGATGTCTGCCTTAGGCTATAATGCGGACAACTTAACCATAATATTGATGCAGCTTGTCCGCTTGATTCAGGACGGCGAAGTCGTTAAAATGTCTAAACGTTCCGGACAGTATATTACTCTGCGGGAGCTCATGGACGAGGTCGGAAAAGATGCCGCACGATTTTTCTTTAATCTACGGGATCCGGATTCCACCGTGGATTTCGATATGGATTTGGCCAAGGCTCAATCCTCAGATAATCCTGTGTATTATGTTCAATACGCTCATGCACGTTTGTCCAGTATTTTAAGGCAAGCTCAAGAGCTCGGGAATGTCGGCAATCCATCTGAGGAAGACCTGAAATTATTAACGACTTCGGAAGAGCGAGACCTTCTCAAAAAAATGGCAGATTTGCCAACGGAGATTGCGACGGCGGCTCGATTATTGGAACCCCATCGTTTGGCTCGTTATGTGCTTGATTTGGCAGCCTTGTTCCATACATTCTATAACAGCCAAAGAGTGCTGGTTGAGGATGAGGCCTTGCGCAGAGCCCGCCTCAACTTGGTTCGTGCTGTGAAACAAATTATTGCTAATGTTTTAGGTATTCTAGGTGTTTCTGCCCCGGAAAAAATGTAATTTTTCCTGAGATTATTTTATGTTTTAAAGGAGCGATTAGCAGGAAATATTTAGGGGTGGACCGAATATAGTGATATTCAAAACGACGAAGGGCGGTGGAGCTTTGAGCCACTCTTTAAGTAAAAAGAATAAACCGACAGAGGCAGATATTGCTTATGAGGTTCTGAAAGCCCATGGTAACCCTATGCATTATCAAAATTTAATTGATCAAGTCCTCCAACATTTAGGAATATCCAAGGAGGCTGTACGGATTGCCGAGGCACTGACCAAGATTAACCTTGATACCCGTTTTACATTTCTCGGGCGGGGAGAATGGGGGCTAAAGGTTTGGGAGCCGGCAAAAGCCTCGCGGCGCTCTGCTGCAATTACGTTGATGAATAAGCCTCCAGTGGATGACGATGATAAGCTGGGTGTTGATGCTGAGGATTTGGAATATGATGTCTTAGATGAAGATCCCCTTGAACTGGATGAAGGCTTTGAAGAAACAACTGAGACACAATCTGAAGAGAAATGGTAAGCTCTCATTGAGTAAGAATGGCTTCTGCCAAAGGATGTCCGGCTTGACATCCTTTGGCTTGCTAGCTAAAATAGATGAATAGGATACGAGAAAGAAACAATGTGACATGGCTTTGGTGTATACATGTCAATAAGGTCTTTCTGAGGGATAAAGTAAAGCTAGTACATTTGCAGACTAGCTTTATTTATGTGTTTGAGCACGTTCAATTATTTAAGGTCTGAAAGGAAAGGGTAAAGCGCATGACAAAATTTATTTTCGTAACAGGCGGTGTTGTATCATCATTAGGTAAGGGGATTACAGCCGCGTCCCTGGGTTGTCTTTTGAAAAACAGAGGCTTAAAAGTGGCTATTCAGAAGTTTGACCCTTATATCAATATTGACCCTGGAACGATGAGCCCTTATCAACATGGTGAGGTCTTTGTTACGGATGATGGAGCAGAGACGGATTTAGACTTAGGTCATTATGAGCGCTTTATTGATGTGCCGGTATCGAAAAACAGCAATGTTACTACAGGAAAGATTTACTGGTCCGTTCTGCGCAAAGAGCGTAAAGGTGATTATCTAGGAGGAACCGTTCAAGTTATTCCCCATGTCACTAATGAAATTAAAGAACGGGTTTATCGTGTTGCTCGAGAAAGTCACCCTGACTTTGTTATTACTGAAATCGGTGGAACGGTTGGGGATATTGAATCCTTACCTTTCCTAGAAGCAATCCGTCAGATGAAAAATGATATCGGCCTGGAGAATGTGATTTACATACACGTTACTCTGGTCCCCTATTTACCGATGTCGGGTGAATTAAAAACAAAGCCAACTCAGCACTCTGTTAAAGAGCTGAGAGGCATAGGGATTCAACCGACAATTATAATTTGCCGGACTGAAAAAGAACTCTCTAAAGAAATGAAAGAAAAATTGGCCTTGCTTTGTGATGTAGAGCAGGAGGCGATTATTCCTTGTGTAGACGCTTCAACAATCTATGAAGTACCTTTAATGCTGCAAAAAGAGGGCCTCGATGATATAGTTCTTCGCCGCTCAGGCATTAAGGCTCCTCCGGCTGATATGACTGCTTGGAAAGAGATGGTCGAAAGGATTAAATCTCCAACGTTAGAGACTGAGATCGCCATTGTAGGCAAATATGTTGAGCTGCCTGATGCCTATTTGAGTGTAGCGGAGGCTTTGCGTTCAGCGGGTACTGAGCATGGGGCCAAGGTAAAAATTCGCTGGATTAATTCAGAGAATATCGAAGAAGAATCTGCGGAAAAGTATCTTGAAGGGGTTAATGGCATTCTTGTCCCCGGCGGTTTCGGAAATCGTGGTATCGAAGGAAAAATTGAGGCAATCCGTTATGCCCGAGAGCAAAAAATTCCATTTTTAGGAATATGTCTAGGCATGCAGACGGCTATAATTGAGTTTGCCCGCAATGTTTGCGGCATGACAAATGCCAACAGTACGGAATTCGATACCGATACGGCTTATCCTGTTATTGACATTCTTCCTGAGCAAAAGGATGTTGAGGAGAAGGGCGGGACAATGCGTCTGGGAATATCTCCTGCTAAGCTCGTCGAGGGCAGTGAGGCTTTTCGGGCTTATCAAGATCAGGTGATTTATGAAAGGCATCGTCATCGTTATGAGGTTAACAATCAGTTCCGCGGTGAGCTAGAAGCTGCCGGCCTGCGTTTTTCGGGAACGTCACTCGACGGACGGCTTGTTGAAATAACGGAATATCCGGATCATCCTTGGTTTGTGGCGTCTCAGTTTCATCCAGAGTTTAAATCTCGTCCCAATCGGGCCCATCCGCTGTTTAGGGAGTTTATTAGAGCGGCGCTTAAGTAGGGGACCTGTGTCAGACAGCGCACACCCTTGTGCGCTGTCTGTGTCAAGGGGACGGTCCCTTTAACACGCATGTTTGCGTGTTAAAGGGACCGTCCCCTTGACACACCCTAGGAGAGTTCTGCTAGGCCTTAAGGGGGATTGCATGAACTCTTCCTGTGTATTAGAGGTTTTTTAGATTAACTATAGCTAACCCTGGTAAGAATGATTGGATGAGGGATTGTGGAATCATTTAGAGCCTATATTCTGATGTGGTTAAAGGGATTATTGGCAAGCTGCGGCGAGCGCGGAGGGGATGAAAGACATGACGGGAACCTGGATTGAGGTCAATCTTGAAGCTGTCGTGGCGAATTATCGTGAAATTACCAAACAGCTTCAACCGGGATCAAAATGTATGGCCGTTGTTAAAGCAGATGCTTATGGCCTGGGTGCGGTGGAAGTGGCGAAAGTCTTAGAGCAGGCTGGATGTGAAGCCTTTGCCGTTACGAAAGTTGAAGAAGGATTGATACTGCGGGAGCAAGGGATTAAGGGAACTATTTTAATATTAGGGCCGACGACTAAAGAAGAATGGTATCAGGCTGTTAAAGCGGATTTGCATTTGACTCTTTCAGAAATTTCTTGGATTAATGATTTGAACGAAGTGAGCGGACAGCTGGAAACGGAGGGCTTTCCGCAAGTTAAGGTTCATCTCAAGTTAGAGACGGGTATGGGTCGAACAGGATTTTGGCCTTCGGAGCTGGAACCGTTGGCCAAGGCTTTGCTTGCAGCATCTCATATCCAAGTTGCGGGAGTCTATACTCATTTTGCCCGGGCGGCGCAAAGGGACAAGAACTATACTGTGGAACAGTATAATCGCTTCCGGGATTCCTTGGCTCGCCTGAAAGGCTTGGGAATTAACCCGCTTTGGCAGCATGTCTGTAACAGTGCGGCGTTTTTGGATTACCCCGAGTGGCATCATAATTTCGTGCGCATTGGGACTTTGTTGGTGGGGCATTATCCTGGGGTAGGTTTTTCCGGAAGAATTAAACTGCAAGACCCCTGGACCGCAAAAAGCCAAATTGTGCAATTACGCAGAGTTCCTAAAGGAACATATGTGGGATATCAAAGTATTTATCGGACAAAAGCAGAGACACAGTTAGCCGTCATTCCTGTTGGGTACGCAGACGGCTTTGGAGTTGCCCCTCACTTTGTGCCCCAAGGATTCATTGACTTTCTTAAGATTATTATTAAGAATTTAGCAGCTTTATTTGGCGTAACTCTCGGCCAGGAACGGGTGGTGCTGAAAGGTCAGTCTGTGCGTATTGCCGGAAAAATCGGCATGCAGTTGACGGTTTTGGACATCGGAAATCTGAACTGTGCCTTAGGCGATGAAGTGGAAATTCCCTTGCGCCGTACTTTGGCAAACCCTCGAACCCTGCGAATATATCGACAAGGCCAACAAATATTGTCAAAACGCGTTATAAAAGAAGGAGTTTTACCGCTATATACAGAATATTCCTCCATGACAGAAACTTGACAAGAAAGGGATGTAGCATGTGGCTAAAATTCTTATTGTCGATGATCAGCTCGGGGTCAGGCGACTGCTGTTCGAGACCTTTCGAGAGGATCAACATGAGGTTGAAATGGCTGCAAATGGAGTAGAAGCCCTTCGTTTGTTTGAATCCTTTGGACCTGATCTCATCTTAATGGATATGAAAATGCCTGGGATGAACGGTTTAGAAACATTAGAACGGATACGTGCCTTGAATCGCCAGGTAGGAGTTATTATGATGACAGCCTATGGAGATATTCAAAATATGGAACAAGCAAAGGACTTGGGGATACTTTGTTATATGGGGAAGCCCTTCGATTTATTTGAATTGAGAGAGCGTGTACGGGGAATCTTGAAGACAATATAAGTGGCAGCATGGAGTTTAGTGAGTACCATTAAGTTTTTTGGAGAGGAATAATTTATCTTTAATTTACTAATCTTAGGCATTATTTTTGATTTTTTAAATTTATTTCTTACTTTTTAGGCGAGAGTATGAGTACTCTCGCCTAACACTTTTTATTGGAGCTATGGCAGGAAAATCTTTTTGTATGACGAAGTATAAGCTGTAGGAAGAGGTGGGAAATATGATTCTAACGACAAACACGACCATAGCAATTCAATGTCCCCAATGCGGGGAGCTAGAATTTCATGCCCTCTCTCTCTTTGCATTTTCTCAACAAGGACGCAAGAATCTGCGTTGTGGTTGCGGCTTACAATTAGTATCCGTTGCCAGCCGGAACCGTCAGCAGTTCAATATCAGTTATGCTTGTGCTTACTGTGGGCAGACCCATTATTTAAGGTTAAATCGTCGTGCCATTTGGGGCAAAGAGGCCTTGCCTCTTACCTGTCCTGCCGTAGAATCTTCCGTAGGATATATTGGTCCCAAGCAGAAAGTTACCCAGGCATGTCATGAACGCGAAAAATCTATTGGGGAATTGGCTGTGGAGCTGGGTTATCAAGAGGAGTTTGAAAACCCGGAGGTAATGCTTCGGATTTTGGATCATCTTCATGCTCTGGCCAAGCAAGGAGATTTGGGCTGCGCTTGCGGCAATCACCAATTGTCCTTTGAGTTATTGCCGGACCGAATCGAATTATATTGTGACTGCTGTGAGGCCGTGGGAGTTATTTATGCAGACAGTACGGATAATGTTCGTCAGGTTGAAGGGATAAACTCAATGTATTTAGAAGAAAATAAAACCTGGAGAATTAACAGTCCTTTACGTGGTCAGCCCCTCGCGAAAACCAATAAGGAGGAAGAAAAATGGCGCTAGTTCCTTGGGTAGTTATGAGATAAGGCGCCTAAAAGTCTCTAGCGGCAAAGGAAAAGTTTAAATGGAAAGTAGGCGATAATATGCAATTTTTCTTAGATTCAGCGAATCTTGACGAGATAAAAAAAGCTTGGGATATGGGTGTGATTGCCGGTCTCACCACTAACCCGAGTTTAGTGGCCAAAGAGGGAAAAGATTTTCACGAGTTGCTTAAGACGGTTACGGGAATTATCGATGGCCCCATTAGCGCTGAGGTTATCGCCCTTGATTACGAGGGGATGCTTCGGGAAGCCCGCGATCTCGCAAGAATCCATCCTAATATTGTCGTGAAAATACCTATGACCGAGGAAGGCCTTAAAACTGTTAAAACTCTGAGCTCGGAGAACATTAAAACGAACGTTACGCTCATTTTTTCTGCGAACCAGGCCTTATTAGCAGCGAGAGCCGGAGCTGCTTATGTAAGTCCTTTTCTTGGTCGTCTCGATGATATTGGTGAAAACGGGCTTAACTTGGTTGCTGATCTATGTGAAATATTTCAAGTTCATAATATTGCTACTAAGGTTATTGCCGCCAGTATTCGTAATCCTGTTCATGTTACTGAAGCGGCCAAGTTAGGTGCTGATTATGCAACGGTGCCTTTCTCCGTTTTGAGACAACTGTTCCGTCATCCCTTGACGGATGCAGGGATTGATAAGTTCCTGGCAGATTGGAAAACTTTAAAATCATAACTCTATGATTGGGATTTATCCGATATTTTTTCAATTACGAATGGTTAACTGGCATCAGCTAATCTGAGCAAGGATTGGCTGATGCCAACATTTTTGTAAAAGATAGGCTTAATCTTCTAGTATGTAGTGGTTGAAAAGCCCCTAAAAGTATGTCACAATAAAACAGAAGAGAAGAAATGTGATACATATTTGGGAGTTTTTGAACGTGTATCAATCCTTGGATGTGAATAACTAAACAGATAATGAGGATAAATAGAAGGGGGTTCTAAATTGGAACGTGAACTTACCATGGAATTTGCTCGGGTAACTGAAGCCGCGGCTCTGGCATCGGCGCGGTGGGTAGGATTAGGAGATAAAGAGGCTGCTGACAACGCGGCTGTTGAAGCGATGCGTGCAGTATTTGACACGATTCATATGGATGGAACGGTAGTTATCGGCGAAGGGGAAATGGATGAGGCCCCTATGCTTTATATTGGAGAGCGAGTGGGTAATGGCGAAAGCCCGGAATTAGATGTTGCCGTCGACCCTTTGGAGGGAACAAATATTGTTGCCAAAGGGATAGCAGGAGCCATTGCTGTTGTGGCTATTGCTAAAAAAGGTTGTTTATTGCATGCACCAGATATGTACATGGACAAAATCGCAGTTGGTCCTGCAGCAGCAGGAAAAATTAAGTTAGATGCACCTGTGGCGGAGAATGTGTCTAATGTTGCGAAGGCTTTGGGAAAAAGTATCTGTGATATGACCGTTGTGATTTTGGATCGTCCCCGCCATCATAAATTGATTCAGGAAGTACGTAATTGTGGTGCAAGAGTTCGTCTTATTACAGATGGAGATGTTTCTCCTGCTGTAGCTTGCGCCTTTGAAGACACGGGAGTAGATATGATGATGGGAGTTGGCGGAGCACCGGAAGGGGTTCTTGCTGCAGCTGCTCTTCGTTGTATGGGGGGAGAGATGCAAGGGCGCTTGTGGCCTGAGAATGAAGGGGATGTTGCCCGGGCCCAGGCTTTGGGGATTAAAGATGTCAATAAGTTATTGACCATGGATGATTTAGTAAGCAGTGACGATGTCTTTTTTGCAGCAACGGGAATCACAGAAGGTGCTCTTTTGCGGGGGGTAACCTTTACCTCAAAAGGAGCCCTAACCCATACTGTTGTAATTCGAGGAAAGTCAGGAACTGTTCGCTTTATTGAAGCTCGGCATCGTTTCGATAAGAAGCCGCAATATGCTATGAAAGGTTGTCTTGATGGTCCGGTATAATTAATCTTAATTATGGGTAAGATACCTCGGTGTGTCTGGTAAATAATTGCGCTTCGAGGTGGTTCCGTTTCCATGGATTGTTTTCAAGATGAAGGAAAGCGGCGCATTGCCATAGTTACTGGAAGCGTCGCTTTCTTCATGGGTCTCAGTTGTTTTTTTCTGGAGGCTTCGCCTGTCAATGCTCAGGCAGCCACAGACCATATCGTTTGTTATTCGGTTTTCAGTCTGGAATCCAAGGCGGAGATGAAGGATGTTGCCGAAAGGTATCAGACGACAGTTTCGGCACTTACGAAGCAGAATCCTGCTAAATCATCAGGAAACTGCTTGAGTGTAACTTTGAAGGATAATTTTAAGAGCGCCAAAAAACTTTCAAGGGGAAAGGACATATCCTATATATGGCCGACAAATGGACCGGTAACCTCAGGATATGGCCCCCGCGATGATGGGGATTTTCATCATGGCCTGGATATTGCTGCCTCCATTGGGACCCCTATTAAGGCAGCCGGTTCGGGTGAAGTAATTAAGACAGGTTGGTACGGAGTTTACGGCTTGGCTGTGATCGTGAAGCATGAAGATGGAGTCGAGACACTTTATGGACATAACAGTAAAATCTTAGTTAAAACTGGTGATAATGTTCAAAAAGGGGAGACCATATCTTTTTCCGGAAACACCGGAAACTCAACGGGGCCTCATCTGCATTTTGAGATTCGTATGGATGGCAAAGCTGTTAATCCTATAAAATTCCTGCCTTGAATTCCCATTAATTCCCTTCATGTTTTATAACATTAAGTTGAAATTAAAGATAAGACTTCAAAGATCTTGACCTTAGAATAGTTTTCATGCTAAAATAGTAAGAGTTGACTGGAATCGTGTCATCAACGGGTGCGGCAAAAAAGCGCCTCGATCCAAATGGGAAAGAAGGTGAAGATATGAAAGAAAAAATTCACCCGAAATACGAACAAACCACAGTGACATGTGCTTGCGGCGAGGTTATTCATACAGCAAGTACTAAAAAAGATATCAAAGTGGAAATTTGTTCGAAATGCCATCCCTTTTACACCGGGGTACAGCGTTTTGTCGATGCTGGCGGACGGGTTGAACGCTTTAAGAAGAAATATGGGATGTAAACAACGGCCTGCGGTCGTTGCTGAAGGGAGAGCAGAGCGCAAGCTCTGCTCTTCGCGGCATAAGCTCGGCACAAGCCGAGTTTTCTTTATACTACTGGAAAGCATAACTTTCGGTTGTATACTGCAAGAAGAGTTAATACATGTGAAGACAGTGTCTTCGGGTGCCAGCCAAGTTTTCTTTGTAACTTTGGCATCATGAGGGTGGCACGTGTCGCTTTTACGAAGCATAATTTATTATGCCCTTAAGAAAAATAAACGTGAGGAGAGCAGTGGATGGATAGACCAGTCCAATATGGCGGTCAAGCCGTCATAGAAGGAGTCATGATGCGCGGCCCACGGGAAAGTGCTATTGCAGTCAGGCTTCCTAACGGTGAGATTGAGGTAACATGTATTGAAATCCATCCTTGGGCCAAAAAATTGATTTTTAAATTGCCTTTGATTCGTGGGTTTGTGGCACTGATAGATTCTTTAGTCGTTGGGACACGGGCTTTAACATTTTCGGCTAATCGTTCGCTGGGAGAAGAAGACGGTAAAGAGAGCGAAGAACTTGGCTTCTGGGAATTGGCTTTAACCATCGGCTTGGCTTTTGGTTTAGGCTTATTGTTTTTTGTTGGTTTGCCGACCGGTGTAGCGCATTTGTTTCAAAGTAAAGTGACAGGGACTCTCTGGCAAAATCTTCTAGAGGGAGCAATACGCTTAGCGATATTTTTTATCTACATTGTGATTATTTCCCGGCTTAAGGATGTTCAGAGGGTTTTTCAGTACCATGGCGCTGAGCATAAGGCAATTTTCACTTATGAAGCAGGAAAAGACTTAACTGTAGAAAATGCGCGTTCTTTTTCCAGACTGCACCCGCGCTGCGGAACAAGTTTTTTGTTAATCGTAGTTGTGGTGAGCATCTTTGTTTTCGCCTTTGTCGGTTTACATCCTTTATGGTGGCGTATTGTATCTCGTGTATTACTGATGCCGTTGGTAGCCGGTCTTGCTTATGAGATCCTCAAATTCTCCGCACGGCATTTGGAATCACCACAGTTTCGCTGGCTTATTGTTCCGGGTTTGTTACTGCAGAAATTAACAACGCGTGAACCGGATGATTCGCAGCTTGAAGTTGCCTTAGCTGCCTTGAAGGGTGTTTTGGATTCGGGTCAAGAACTAACCTAATTTTTTGGGGTGTGAATAATGCTAGAGAAACTTTATGAAATAGAACGTAAATATGATGAGCTTACAGAGCTTCTAAGCGATCCTGAGATTATTGCCAATCAGACAGAATGGCAAAAATATGCTAAAACTCAAGCAGGCATGACAAATCTTGTTACGGCTTTCCGAGAATACCAAGAGGTGACACATCAACTGGAAGAAACAGAAAAACTTCTGCAAGAAAAGCTTGATCCAGACATGCTGGAGATGGCAGAACAAGAGCGGGATGACTTGAAAGGCCGGTCTCAGAAACTTGAGGAGTCTATGAAAATCTTACTTTTGCCCAAAGACCCTAATGATGAAAAAAATGTCATTATGGAAATTCGGGGAGGAGCCGGCGGCGAAGAAGCAGCTCTGTTTGCGGGGGATCTCTATAAGATGTATACTCGTTATGCTGAGGAACAGGGCTGGAGGACAGAAGTCCTGAGTGCCAGTTACACTGATATTGGCGGATATAAAGAAGTAATTTTCATTGTTGAAGGTTATGGGGCTTACAGCAAGCTGAAGTTTGAAAGTGGTGTCCATCGGGTTCAACGGATTCCAACTACAGAATCAGGGGGAAGAATTCATACCTCAACGGCTACTGTTGCAGTTTTGCCTGAAGCAGAGGAAGTGGAAGTTTCCATTAATCCCAATGATCTGAGAATAGATATTTTTTGTTCGAGCGGGCCGGGAGGTCAATGTGTAAATACTACCCAATCAGCTGTAAGAATTACACATTTACCGACAGGAATAATTGCAACTTGTCAGGATGAGAAATCTCAACTTAAAAACAAGGAAAAGGCTTTGCGCGTTTTACGTGCTCGTATTTTAGAAAAAGCTCAAGAAGAGGCTATGGGCGAACAGGCTTCCGAACGTCGAAACCAAGTTGGCACAGGAGATCGAAGTGAGCGTATACGGACGTATAATTTTCCCCAAGGACGAGTAACTGATCATCGTATAGGTCTAACCATTCACCGTTTGGAGACTATTCTGGCGGGAGATATGGAAGAAATCATCCAAGCCTTAATCACGTCGGATCAAGCCGAACGCTTAAAGAACGAGATAGCTTAGGAGACATCGAATCAGGAGGTTAACTTAGCTTTGAACGTACTGGAAGGGATGCGCTGGGGTGAGGCACAGCTTCTGGACAAGAATATTGATAACGCCCGCTTTGATGCAGATATGCTGCTGGCTGAAGTTCTCAAAGTTTCAAGAGACAAACTGTATTTTGAGCGGGATCGCCAACTAAGCAATGAAGAAGAAAATGCTTTCAAGCATTGGATTGTCCGTCGTTCTGAGCATGAGCCTCTTCAATATATTTTAAAATCCCAGGAGTTTATGGGACTTCCTTTTTATGTCGATGAGCGAGTGCTTATCCCCCGCTCAGATAGTGAGACGTTAGTCGAGACTTGGCTGGAATTAGTTCGTCAGGAAGAAAAGCAAGGGCGAGCAAGGATAAAGGTGGCGGATCTCTGCACGGGAAGCGGAGTTCTTGCCATCTCCATGGCCTATTATTATCCCAAAGCTGAAATTGTGGGCTCTGATCTTTCCTCAGACGCCCTTGAGGTGGCTCGAGTGAATGCTGGCAATTTAGGTGTTTCAGTGAACTGGCGGGAGGGTGATTTTGCAGTTTCCATTAGGGGGGAATGTTGGGATTGGATTATCTCTAATCCTCCCTATGTTTCAATGGCAGACTACGTTCAGTGTGCTCCTGAGATATTTCGTGAACCTTCCATGGCCTTTTTAGGCGGACAAGACGGCCTGAAATTTTATCGCCGGCTGGCAGAAGAGGCGAAAACGCTCTTAAAACCGGAAGGGAAAATTTTATTGGAAATTGGTTGGGATCAAGGAGAAGCCGTTTGCGGTATTTTTCAAAAGAAGGGTTTTGCGACTCAAGTGTTCCCGGATTTGGCAGGCCGAGACCGGGTGATCTTAGCGAGGTGAACATCGGTGCAGACAAAACGAGTATATATTGACGGAGTATCTCCGGAACCTGAATTAATATCTGAAGGAGCGAATTGGCTTCGCGCGGGAGAACTTGTGGCATTTCCGACAGAAACGGTTTATGGCTTGGGGGCTAATGCCCTAAGTGCTTCTGCTTGCGCTAAAATTTTTGCTGCCAAAGGCAGACCCCAGGACAACCCTCTGATTGTTCATGTTTGTAATCGGGCCATGGCCGACAGGTATGTGGACGGGTGGACAGCTGAAGCGGAACTATGTGCTCATCATTTTTGGCCTGGGCCATTAACGTTAGTACTTAAAAAGAGGCCGCTTATACCAGATAATGTCACAGCCGGATTGCCTAACATAGCTCTCAGAATGCCGAGCCATCCTGTTGCTCTGCGTTTAATCGAAGAAACAGGCCTTCCTATTGCGGCACCAAGCGCCAATCAATCGGGTAAGCCCAGTCCAACTAACGGCAGCCATGTCTGGCGTGATATGAAGGGGAAAATCCCCCTGATTCTTGATGCCGGAGCATGTCCGGTGGGGCTGGAATCGACGGTTCTTGATTTAAGCGGGAATGTGCCTACGATTTTGCGCCCAGGCGGAATCACTAAGGAAAAATTGGAAGAAGTTCTGGGAGAGGTTCAGGTTGATGTTCCCCAAGAGAATCAAGCTCCTAAAGCGCCGGGAATGAAGTATCGTCACTATGCTCCTCAGGGTGAAATGATTTTATTGGTGGGCTCTTCACAACGCGTTGTACAACGCATGGGAATGGAAATTCAGCGTGGCCATGCGCGGTTAAAAAAAGTTGGGATTCTTTGTACCCTTGAAAGCGCCCCGCTTTTGCACCATCTTCTTCCGGATCTTCTTTTTGTCTTGGGCTCCCAAAATCGGCCCGAAGAAATTGCTGCGAGCTTGTTTGAAGGACTTCGGGTTTGTGATGAAAGAGGCATGGATTTGATTTTAGCAGAAGGAATAGAAGAGACTGGTTTAGGGAGTGCAATTATGAACCGCTTGCAGAAAGCAGCCGGGCAAAGGGTAGAATTTATATAGGTTTTAACCTCGCGTCTAAGAGGCCCTTCCCTTAGCATATACATAGGGAGAACGGAGGGAAGGGTATTGAATTTAGCGTGGGTTATTGCCGTAGCAATTGCCTTAGGCACTGATGCATTCTCCTTATCACTGGCGATCGGCTTGTCCGGAATTAGGAAAGCCTTAATGTTGAAATTTATCGTTGTAGTAGCTGCTTTCCATGTGCTGATGCCTTTGGGTGGAATGGTCTTAGGTCAGGCTTTAGGAGCTATTTTAGGACAATTTGCAAGTTGGATTGGTGCCTTGATATTGATAGGCTTGGGCGGGCATGTATTTTACAAAGTATACCATCCAACGAAAGAACAATTTTCCTTTGCTGAGGCTAAGAAAGCCTTGCGGCAGAAAAGGCTGTTTGTAGACATTTCCTATAAAGGATGGAGCCTTTATGTGATGGCAGCTAGTGTCAGCTTGGATGCTTTGAGCGTAGGCTTTTCGCTAGGGACATTTGGCTTCAATATCTTGATCAGCGTTATAGCAATGGGTCTTATTGCGGGATTGATGACAGGAATGGGCCTGCTTTTAGGACGCGTAATCGGTACACGTTTGGGAGATAAGGCGGAATTATTGGGTGGCATCGCTTTGCTTTTAATTGGCGTAAAATTGTTATTCTGATGGGGTGTCGTTATGGCGTTAAAACTGCTGTTTGTATGCACGGGTAATACTTGCCGAAGTCCGATGGCAGAAAGGCTGGCCCGGCAGATTTTGGGCAAAGAGGTTCAAGTCGCTTCGGCAGGAATAGAAGCTTGGGAAGGTGAGAAGGCAAGCCTTCAGGCTTTAGAAGTTCTTAAAGAAAAGAAACTGGATCTTTCCGATCACCGGGCAAGGAAAATCAGCGCAGAACTAATGAGTGAGGCAGATTGGATTATTCCAATGACCCAAGCTCAGGAAGAACGTCTCAAATATCGTTTTCCTGAATTCGCTTCTAAAATTCGCTGTTTAGGCGGATGGGGAGAGCGGGGACGAGATATTCGCGATCCTTGGATGGGTTCAGTTGATGAATATCGTCGGACAGCTTTAGAAATTGAGGAGCTGCTACCCTCTCTTAAAGAACGCCTTGCAGAGGATATCGAGAAATGACAGAGCAAGGCATAAGATGAAATGAAGATGATTACACTAGCGACGTTGTCGCTATTTTTTTTGGGATTGCCAAGTTTTCATAGTTTGCAGGGATTTTGTAAGTATTTGTAGAACTGAATGAATACATAGAAATGGAGGAATTAAAGTGAGAGTTGTTCTTGGAGCAGACCATGGAGGATACGAACTCAAGGAGGCCATTCGCGGTCACCTAGAGTCACAAGGATATGAGGTTCTCGACGTAGGAACTTACTCGACAGATTCAGTAGATTATCCCATGTATGGATTTGCAGTGGGTAATGCCATCCTAAAGGGTGAAGCTGATTTGGGAATTGCGGTATGTGGAACGGGACAGGGAATATCTATAGCCGCTAATAAACTTCCGGGAATTCGCTCTGCCGTTTGCACGGAGACCTTTTCGGCAAGGATGGCTCGAGAACATAATAATGCCAATGTTTTAGCATTAGGCGGAAGAGTTGTAGGTGTTGGACTGGCGCTAGACATCGTTGATATCTTTCTGAAAACTGAATTTTCAGGAGGGAGACATGAACGACGCATAAATTTGATTACCGACTTTGAACTTGGCAAGAAGGTTTGATCCGGTTTTTAAGGCCTCCACTTCTATAAGTGGGGGTGGGTCCTTCGTTGCCTCGGCAATAATGTCCACTGGACATTATTGTATCTGAAGCACCGATGTTCGGCTTTAGCGTAAGCGAGTTCACTTAAGTCCGTGGAAGGAGGAGCCTTGTACGTGGAAAACGATGCTTCGCAAAAACTTCAAGAATTAAAGCAAGAGTGGGAAGGAATTCTTGACGGCTTCTTTCAGCAAGTGACACTGCGTTCTCAGCAGATTCTTGTTCTAGGATGCAGCACCAGTGAGGTCGTTGGACATCGAATAGGGCAAGGAAGCAGTTTAGAGGTTGCTGAGATATTATTGCCGCCCTTGTTAAATCGAGTTCGCCAAAAAGGAATTTATTTAGCAGTTCAGGGATGCGAACACATTAACCGTGCTTTAGTTGTCGAAGAGGATTGCGCAGAACATTATGGCTTAGAGATCGTTACGGTACTTCCTGCGCTCCATGCCGGAGGTGCTATGACTGTTAAAGCTTGGGATTCCTTTATGTCACCGGTCATGGTTGAGACCATCCAAGGTCATGCCGGGATAGATGTTGGAGATACTTTCATCGGCATGCACCTGCGCCCGGTCGTTATTCCTGTCCGGCTTCACGTTAAAGAATTGGGCGAAGCTCATCTTACCCTCGCCCGAACTCGCCCGCGCCTTATCGGAGGTCCAAGGGCCAGATACGAATGATCTTTCATACTCAAACTACAGAATAGGAGCGAATAACATGGATTATATCAATCAATGGGTTAAACCACAGGACCCGGAAGTCGCTGCAGCAATGGAACAAGAGGAAAATCGACAGAGGCAGACTATTGAACTTATTGCTTCCGAGAACTTTGTAAGCAGAGCCGTCTTAGCCGCTCAAGGTTCAGTTTTAACCAACAAATATGCCGAAGGTTATCCGGGCAAACGCTACTATGGAGGCTGCGAATATGTCGATGTGGTAGAAAATTTAGCTCGGGAACGGATTAAAAAAATTTTTGGGGCCGAACATGCCAATGTTCAGCCACATTCAGGATCTCAAGCCAATATGGCAGTATATTTCGCTATGTTAAAACCTGGAGACACTGTGCTGGGAATGAATTTATCTCATGGAGGACATTTAACGCACGGCAGTCAAGTGAATATTTCCGGAACTTATTTTAACTTTGTTTCTTATGGAGTCGATAAGGAAACGGAACGTATTGATTATGAAATGGTACGCAAATTGGCCCTTGAGCATAAGCCAAAATTAATCGTTGCCGGGGCGAGTGCTTATCCGCGAATTATTGATTTTGCTAAAATGCGAGAAATAGCCGATGAAGCAAAAGCTTTATTTATGGTTGATATGGCACATTTTGCCGGTTTAGTGGCGGCAGATCTTCATCCATCTCCAGTACCTTATGCTCACTTTGTAACTTCAACAACGCATAAGACCTTGAGGGGACCGCGGGGAGGGTTAATACTCTGTAAGGAAGAATTTGCCCAAGCCATTGACAAGGCCATTTTTCCCGGGATTCAGGGAGGGCCGTTGATGCATGTTATTGCTGCCAAAGCAGTCGCCTTTGGAGAAGCTCTGCATCCGGAATTTAAAGAGTATCAAAAACGAATCGTGGAAAATGCTCAAGCACTGGCGCAGAGCCTGGTAGAAAAGGGGTTCCGACTTGTTTCCGGAGGAACGGACAATCACCTTATGCTTGTGGACGTAAAACCAAAAGGGCTAACTGGTAAAGAAGCCGAACATATTCTCCACGAAGTCGGTATTACTGTCAATAAAAATACGATTCCTTTTGAAACGGAAAGTCCTTTTGTCACCAGCGGCATTCGTATTGGCACGCCTGCTGTTACTACTCGGGGGATGAACCCTCAGGCTATGGTGCAAATCGCCGAAGCAATTGACCTCGCCTTGACCTCTCACCGTGAACCTGATAAACTAGCGAAGGCACGGGGAATTGTCAGCGCACTGTGTGCTGAATATCCCTTATACGCTAATTTAAATTAGGAGTTGAGACCAGAATATGGCAAAACTTCAAGTTCTTGACCACCCTCTCATTCAACATAAGTTATCCTTAATTCGCGATGAAAAAACGGGTTCTAAAGAGTTTCGGGAGCTTGTTGAGGAAGTCGCAATGTTGATGGCTTATGAGGTAACCCGGGATTTTCCCCTTCAAGAAGTCGAAGTTCAAACCCCGGTAGGTTTGGCTAGAACCAAAGTAATTGCTGGTCGAAAAGTTGGGTTAGTTCCTATTCTTCGAGCGGGATTAGGTATGGTTGACGGCATGCTGCGGTTGATTCCTGCGGCAAAGGTTGGACATGTGGGCTTGTATCGGGATCCGGAGACTCTCTCTCCGGTAGAGTATTATTGCAAACTTCCCAGCGATATTGCCGAGCGGGATCTGATTATTATCGATCCCATGCTGGCAACAGGAGGTTCGGCCTCTGCTGCTATTACATTTTTAAAAGATCGTGGAGCCAAAAACATAAAATTAATGTGCCTCATTGCAGCACCGGAAGGTATAAAAGCTGTACAAAGTGCACATGCTGATGTTGATATTTTTGTTGCTGCCGTCGACGAACGTTTAAACGATCATGGCTATATAATCCCGGGGCTCGGTGATGCTGGGGACCGTCTGTTTGGGACAAAATGATGAAAAGGGAAAAACGCCCTAGCTGGGATAGTTATTTCATGCAGCTGGCACATGTTGCAGCCGGACGTTCTACCTGTCTGCGACGTCAAGTTGGAGCTGTAATTGTTAAGGACAAACAAATTTTAACGACCGGATATAATGGGAGTCCTTCGGGACTCCAACATTGTGAACAAATTGGGTGTCTGCGGCAGAGCTTAGACGTTCCTTCAGGGGAGCGTCATGAGATCTGCCGTGCTGTGCATGCGGAACAAAATGCTATAGTACAGGCAGCCAAGCATGGAGTGGCAATAACGGGGGCGGATCTTTATGTGACCCATCAGCCCTGTGTGCTCTGCACAAAACTGCTTATTAATGTCGGGATTATACGTGTGTTCTATCGTTATCCCTATCCGGATCAACTAGCCCTGGAGATGGCTAAAGAAGCGGGACTTCAGTTGATTCACTTTGAGGAAGACATTCCGAAATTGTGATAGTTTGGTCACCTCTCTATATCAATTGAGAGGTGACTCAATCGAAGGGAGAAAGCCTGTGATCAGACGAAAAAAAGTGATGGTGGTGTTCGGTACTCGGCCAGAGGCAATTAAAATGGCCCCTGTTATCCAAGCCCTTAGGCAGCAAGAAGCAATTCACTGTCAGATCACCGTGACAGCCCAGCATCGCGAGATGTTAGATCAGGTTCTGGAATTGTTTAAGTTAACTCCTGATTTTGATCTTAATCTAATGAAACAAGGTCAAACTCTGACCGATATAACAACACGCGCTCTTAATGGACTCCGGGAAGTATTCCAGCAGGAATCACCTGATCTTGTATTAGTTCACGGAGATACAACGACTACCTTTGTAGCTGCTCTGGCAGCCTTCTATGCCCAAATACCTATCGGGCACGTTGAAGCGGGATTGCGTACGGGGAATAAATATTCTCCCTATCCGGAAGAAATGAATCGCAGACTGGCTGGAGTCCTGACAGATCTGCATTTTGCGCCTACGGAAAGAGCAAGAGAAAATCTCCTGCGGGAAGGGGTTGCGCAGGAAAAAGTATTTGTTACAGGTAATACTGTAATTGATGCTTTGCTGGCGACGGTAAAAGCTGATTATCTTTTTCGGGAACCCCAAATTCAAGCCATCCTTAAACAAGGTAATACATCGCGAATGGTTTTAGTTACCACCCATCGCCGAGAAAATCTTGGGGAACCGATGCGGCAAATATACCAGGCTTTAAGCAAGATGCTGGAAATATTCCCTGAAACATATGTAGTATTTCCAGTTCATAAGAATCCAAAGGTTCGAAAAGTGGTTGATGAAGTCCTTGGAAAACACCCTCGTGTCTATCTTATTGAACCAATGGATTATGAACCATTTGTAAATCTGATGGCACGGTCGTATTTAATATTGACAGATTCAGGTGGGATTCAAGAGGAAGCCCCTTCTCTCGGTAAGCCGGTTTTAGTAGTCAGAGATACTACAGAAAGGCCTGAGGCAGTGGAAGCTGGGACAGTTTCCCTTGTTGGTACGGGGTATGACAGTGTGTTATCTGAGCTTAAACGTTTGTTGAGTGATGATGATGCTTACCGAAAAATGGAAATGGCAAGCAATCCGTATGGAGATGGCCATGCAGCAGAACGAATCGTGCAAATTATTAATAAAAATTGAATTCAGCAATAGAAATATACTATGTATAAAAAAGCACAAAGTTATGGTATAGTATGTTACAATAGGATTTGGAAATAACGCAAAAGATAAAGAGCAAAAGATAATATTAAAAATAATCTTTTGAATACTCTTTTATCGAGGATAAAAAGAAGGATTTATACATTAGTTACGTGGAAGTATTTACTAGCACATAGCAAAGGACGAGGGAATGTGGCGAGTAGTCTTAAAGGATGGCAAAAGGCACTAGCGATAGGTTCAAGTATTGCGTCCATATTGGCGGGACTCGTCGGTGGAGGATTTTTTTGGGGGCGATATCTGGATGCTCGTTGGGGAACACAGCCCTTATTCACTATTGGCCTGATGCTGGTTGGGTTAGTATTCGGAGCGAGCTATCTAATAATTACTTTAAAAGAGTGGATAGCCGATGAGAAGTAGCCGCGTTGCCTTCTGGGGCGTAACAGCATGTTTATTACTGGGATTTGCAGTGACAGGCTATCAAGGTTTCTTGGGAAGTTTAGTAGGGTATTGGGCCGGTTTCGGTTATACCATTTGGGTCTACCGTGATACGCTAATTAGTTCAGAGCTTGATATACATAACGCAATAAGACATATGCGCCGAAACTTTTTATCTCGGTTAGGAGTAGTTACCTTAATTGTCGCCGCTGTGGGACGTTTTCAAAGGGGCTGGCTTCCAGGTTTAGCATTAGGGATTGCTGTGGGGTTGATAATTTCTTTTATCACCGTTGCAATACAAAGAAATCATTTAGAAAGGGGGGAGGAAAAGAATGGCTGACGAAACCGTATTATGGCACTTGGGAAACATGACCTTCCACGCAAGAACATTAATTAATACTTGGCTGGTAATGGCTGCTATTTTAATTTTTTGCTTAATAGGGGTTCGTAATTTAACAAGCGGCAAACCTGGTAAAATGCAGAATGTCATGGAATGGATTGTCGACTTTGTTAAGAACCTGGTATCCGATAATATGAACTACGAACAAGGACGCCCGCTCTTAGGTTATTTATTGACGTTGATTATGTTTGTTTTCTTTTCTAACATGGTCAGTGTGATCCCGAACCTAACATTTGGCCTTTTCGAGAATTTTCACATAGACTTTGCCCATTTGAATGAGATTTTTGCACGTCAAGAGTATTTTTCAGCTGCACCCACTTCAGATATTAATGTTACCATGGCTTTAGCATTATTAACAATTATTTTGGTAGTAAGCCTGGGCATAAAGACTAAAGGGGCGCATTATTTCCATCATTTTGTTGAACCCAATCCGGTATTTGCGATTATTCACCTTATTGACTTATTGGCTAAGCCATTGACGCTCGCCTTTCGTCTATTTGGAAATATCTTCGCCGGCGAGATCCTTGTCAAGGTTATTTGGATGCTTCCAGGAATGAGTGTTCTTCCAGGAGTATTGCCGCAGGTTGTTTGGCTGGCCTTTAGTATCTTTATCGGTGCCATCCAAGCATATGTATTCACGGTATTGACTACCGCGTATATATCTCAGGCGGTCACGCCCTCTGAGCACTAATTTAACCGTTTTTGTCACCATTCTTAGGTTAGTTTTCAGTGAAGTTTTGAAGTTCACTGAGGGAATAATTTTTATTAATTTTTGGAAATTAAGAAGGGAGGAAATTTAATGGAAGCGCATGCTGCAGCTGCACTTGGTGCAGGAATTGCTGCTGGTTTAGCGGCCTTTGGAGCATCACTCGGTAATGGTAATGTTATTAGCAAAACGATTGAGGGTATCGCCCGTCAACCAGAGGCTAAAGCAACATTACAATCAACCATGTTTATCGGTGTAGGCTTGGTTGAGGCTCTGCCACTCCTTAGCTGGGTCGTTGGACTGTTGTTGATGTTTACAGTGAAGTAAGTTCGTATGATGGGCTAACGGATTGCGCCTATCTTAATCAAGGGGGGACGTAAGTTCCCCCTTGAAAAAAATCATCCCGACGACAATCAGACTCGAGAGGGGGGTAGACCATTGGGTGGGAATCCTATTCAATTCGACTGGACATTAGTAGCTACAATTATATCATTCCTGCTGCTCGTTTGGCTGCTGAAGGCGAAAGCATGGGGCCCGTTAATGAAAGTAATGGAAGAACGACGGACTCATATTGAATCCATGCTGTCCCAGGCGGAAAATGAACGACTACAGGCTGAACAAATAAAACGTGAATACCAAGAAGAAATGCGTAAAGCTCGTCAGGAAGCTCAAGAGGTGATTGCCAAGGCCACAAAGGTGAGTGAACAACGTGCCGCTGAAATCTTGGCTGAATCCCACGAGGAAGCTGAAAAAATCAAGAAATCTGCCCTTGTAGATATTGAAAGAGAACGGGATCGCGCAATTTCTGAAGTTAAGGCACAAGTTGCGGATTTGTCAGTTCTCGTGGCTGAAAAGATTATTCGTCAAAAGCTTGACCTGAAAGGTCAAGGGGATCTCATTGAACAATTCATTCAAGAAGTAGGGGAAATGCAATGATAAATGGATCACTTGCTCGCAGATACTCTCAAGCCTTGTTTGAAATTGCCTCGGAGACATCCCTTGATTCAATTGATGCCGACTTACGTGAACTAACGAAATTGGTTGAGGGAAATGATGAGGTCAAAAAAGTTTTGCTCCACCCACATATTTCGCTTAGCGAAAAGAAGTCGGTGATGGCAAAAATTCTTAGAGACGACTTCAGTGAAACTGTCCGTCATTTCCTCTATCTTTTGATTGACCGCAAAAGAGAAAATCTCTTGCCGTTCATTCAACGTGAGTTTACTCGGCTGGCGGATGAGGCACGAAGAGTTGTTGAAGCAAAAGTGGCTAGCGCCATTGCCTTAAGTGCTTCGCAACTCGACGATCTCAAAAAGGCTATAGGCCGTATGACGGGGAAAGATGTCCGTCTAATCAGCGAAGTACGAGAAGAACTCATTGGGGGAGTTCTTATTCAAATCGGAGACCGCGTGATGGATGGGACCATTGCACACGCTTTGGCTAAAATGCGTGAGGATTTACGTAAAAGCACAGATAAACCTCAGGAAGTAGGGGTGAAATAAAAGGATGAACTTGCGTCCAGAAGAAATTAGTTCTATTATCAGACAGCAAATTGAACGTTATGAATCGGCTGTCGATACCGTAGACGTCGGGACAGTTATCCAGGTTGGAGACGGAATTGCGCGTGTCTACGGTTTAGAGAAAGCCATGGCCGGTGAACTTTTAGAGTTTCCCGGTAAAGTATATGGCATGGCCATGAACCTTGAAGAAGATAATATTGGCTGCGTTATTCTTGGACCCTTCGCAGGGATCAAAGAGGGCGATCAGGTCAAGAGAACAGGTCGGATCGTGGAGGTCCCTGTCGGCGAGGCTTTGATTGGCCGGGTTGTTAATGCTCTTGGTCAGCCTATTGACGGCAAAGGGGAAATTGTAACGGATAAATTCCGTCCTATTGAAAACCGGGCATCTGGTGTTATTTCCCGGAAATCAGTACATGAACCTGTGCAAACCGGTCTTAAATCAATTGATGCTATGGTTCCGATTGGCAGAGGTCAGCGGGAATTAATCATCGGCGACCGTGAAACAGGTAAAACTGCTGTAGCAATCGATACGATTATTAACCAAAAAGGCCAAGATATGATTTGTATCTATGTCGCTGTTGGACAAAAAGCTTCGACCGTTGCCAGCGTCGTTCAAAAATTAGAAGAAAACGATGCTATGAAATACACGATTGTCGTTGCTGCCACAGCTTCTGAATCAGCACCAATGGTTTATATTGCGCCTTATTCCGGTGCTGCCATGGGTGAAGAATTCATGTATAACGGCAAGCATGTCTTGATTATTTATGATGATCTCTCGAAACAAGCGGTTGCTTATCGTGAACTTTCACTGCTCCTGAAGCGTCCGCCAGGCCGTGAAGCATATCCTGGGGATGTTTTCTACCTCCACTCTCGTCTCTTGGAGCGGGCTGCCAAACTTTCTGACGAACTCGGCGCCGGTTCAATGACAGCACTTCCTATTATCGAGACTCAGGCCGGTGACGTTTCGGCCTATATTCCTACAAATGTTATTTCCATTACAGATGGTCAGATCTTTTTGGAATCAGACCTCTTTTACTCCGGTTTCCGTCCGGCCATCAATGTCGGTCTCTCTGTTTCCCGGGTAGGAGGCAGTGCCCAAATCAAAGCTATGAAACAAGTAGCCGGTCAGCTCCGTTTGGACCTTGCCAGCTATCGTGAATTAGCAGCATTTGCCCAATTTGGTTCTGATTTGGATAAAGTCACCCAAATGCGCCTTAACCGCGGTAAAGTGACCATGGAAATTCTTAAACAGGCTCAGTATGCAACCTTACCTGTCGAAGAAGAAGTTGTCGTAATTTACGCTGCGGTTAAAGGATTTACCGATGATATTGACGTTGAGAAGATTGGGAAATTTGAGCAAGAGTACCTGCGTTTCATGCGCTCCGTTAAGGCTGACCTGTTGACTAAAATCCGCACCGAAAAGGCGCTCTCCAAAGACATGATCGCCGAACTGGAAAAAGCGATTAACGAATTCAAACAGGGGTTTGTGGCCTAGATTAAAAAGGAGTAGGTGAATGAGGTGGCAGGAGTACGCGATATTCGTCGCCGGATCCGCAGCGTACGCAATATGCAGCAGATCACGAAGGCGATGAAAATGGTTTCCGCGGCCAAACTCAGAAAAGCCCAACAAAAACTTATCGCTGCCCGCCCGTATGCCAACCAATTGCAAGGGGTCTTGGAGCGCCTATCACAGGCTGGGGATACTGTTCATCCGCTCTTAGTCAAGCGGCCTGTGCAAAAGGTGGTTTATGTATTAATTACATCGGACCGTGGTCTTTGCGGAGGGTATAATGCTAACCTGATTCGGAAGACGACCGGTTTGATTGCCGAAACGCCGCAAGAAGTTAAGTTGGTGACGGTAGGCCGCAAAGGTCGGGATTTCTTCCGCCGCGGTAAAATTGAGTTTTTGGCTGAGTTTGTAGCGCTTGGTGATGATCCAAGTTTTAATCAAGCAAAAGAAGTAGCTAAAGAAGTAATACGGCTTTATGAGCAAGGTGAAGCGGATGAAGTTTATTTATTGTATACTGAGTTCGTGAGTGCTATCACTCAAAGACCTTCCCAAGTCAAATTACTTCCCATCGAAAAACCTGAAGGTAAACACGGAAAACAATATATTTTTGAACCGTCTCCAGACGAAATCCTTGCAAGCTTATTGCCGAAGTATGTGGAAACACAGATCTTCCGCTCAATTCTTGAAGGAAAAGCTAGTGAGCAAGGTGCCCGGATGACGGCTATGAGTTCGGCAACAGATAATGCTACGGATATGATTGACCGGCTGTCTCTGGCCATGAATAGAGCTCGACAGGCGGCAATTACCAAGGAAATATCTGAAATTGTCGGTGGAGCAGCAGCATTAGAATAAGCTGCCGGAAATACCTAATAAGGAGGTTATGCGCCTGTGAAGAACGGCAAGGTATTGCAAGTCATGGGACCGGTAGTTGACGTTGCATTTGCACCCGATGAACTGCCGGAAATATATACTGCTATTAAGATCAAGGTTCCTGAAAAGAACATTGATCTAACCTTAGAAGCAGCTCAACATCTTGGGAACGACACTGTACGCTGCGTAGCTATGTCCTCAACCGATGGTTTGCAAAGAGGCATTGAGGCTATAAACACCGGTGCGCCGATTACGATTCCTGTCGGCCCCGCGACCCTGGGACGGATGGTTAATGTCTTAGGAGAACAAATCGATAACGTTGGTGAGATCAGTAATGAGCATACTTATCCGATCCACCGTCCGGCTCCGGCGTTTGAAGATCAAGAACCATCAACCCGTATTTTGGAAACCGGAATTAAAGTTATTGACTTACTGGCCCCCTACTCAAAGGGTGGAAAGATCGGACTCTTTGGTGGTGCCGGTGTTGGTAAGACAGTATTAATTATGGAACTCATTAATAACATCGCTAAGCAACACGGTGGTATCTCAGTATTTGCCGGTGTTGGTGAGCGGACTCGTGAAGGAAATGACCTTTATCACGAAATGAAAGAATCCGGCGTTATTGATAAGACTGCCATGGTGTTCGGTCAAATGAACGAACCGCCTGGAGCACGTCTGCGTGTAGGATTGACCGGGCTGACCATGGCTGAGTACTTCCGTGATGAACAAGGTCAAGACGTGTTGCTCTTCATCGACAACATTTTCCGCTTTACCCAAGCTGGATCTGAGGTTTCGGCTCTGCTTGGCCGGATGCCTTCAGCCGTTGGTTACCAACCAACCTTAGCAACTGAGATGGGTCAATTGCAGGAGCGGATTACGTCTACTCGTACAGGTTCTATTACATCGGTACAAGCTATTTATGTGCCGGCCGATGACTTAACAGACCCGGCTCCGGCCACAGCATTTGCTCACTTAGATGCTAAAACCGTTTTGTCCCGTGCTATTGCTGAGATCGGGATTTACCCTGCAGTGGACCCGCTGGATTCAACATCACGGATTCTTTCGCCGCAAGTACTTGGTGAAGAGCATTACGCGGTTGCCCGCCAAGTTCAGCAAATTCTGCAAAAATACAAGGAACTGCAAGATATTATCGCAATCCTGGGTATGGATGAGTTATCTGAAGAAGAAAAACTTATCGTTGCTCGGGCTCGTAAGATTCAACGTTTCTTGTCGCAGCCATTCTTCGTTGCTGAAAACTTTACGGGCTCACCTGGAAAGTATGTGCCCTTGAAAGACACAATTCGCGGCTTTAAAGAAATTGCGGAAGGTAAATACGATCACATTTCAGAGGCAGCCTTCCTAATGGCGGGACCCATTGAAGAAGTGGTTGAACGAGCCAAGAAAATGGAGGCGTAAGCCATGGCAAGTACATTCACTCTAAACGTTGTCTCTCCTGAAGGGAATGTTCTGAAGGAAGACGTTGAGTTCATTGTTCTGCCCGGTGGAGCCGGTGAACTCGGTATTTTGCCTAACCATGCGCCGCTGATTGCAGGACTTGATGTCGGTGTCGCTCGTATTACAAGCAATGGCACAGTTAAACGTGTAGCAGTAGCAGGAGGTTTTGTAGAAGTTGCTGACAATTCTGCGACTATTTTAGCAGATACGGCAGAGCTAAGCGAAACTATAGATCTTCAGCGTGCCATCGCTGCGAAAGAACGAGCAACCAAGCGTTTGTCATCACAAACCAGTGAAATAGATGTGAAACGGGCAGAGTACGCTCTGCGTAAAGCTTTGGCTCGTATTAGCGCATCAGAGAACAAAAAGTAAAATCATGAAGTGATTTCTTTTCACGGATTTCACGATTCCTCTGGAAGAATATATGGTTTTAAATTAAAAGGGACCCTTTGGGGTCCTTTTTCTTTTGCTTGGAATATCCAGCTGGTCAATTAATTGCCGCAAAATATTTGTGTTGTCAGCGAGGCATATACTTTGGGATCAGAATTTGCAATGCGAAAGAGACTGATAATTAAGGCAAATTTGAACGGGTCAATTTTAATGTCTAGCTAAATAAAAATTTAAAAAATAATTTTAAAGAGTGTAGATAATATCGTTAGCTTTTGTTCGATTTGGTAAAACTAAATATAAGTCGAACGTGAGCGAGGTTTGAGTTTTGAAAGATAAAGTCCTAAATCAATTTGAAAATCAGAGCCGATTCATCGGCATAATAATGATTTGTCTTTTGCTTATCACCATGGAAGCAAACACTTTAATGGCAAATAGTCAAAGAACTACGAAATATAGTCCTAATAAGACTGTACCGTTACTATTAAATTCAAAATTGGCGGATAGTACTCTCGCGACGATTAAAGTGATCATTTGGTTTGATAATTCTAACCTTCGAATTGATCACTTATCAAAGCCTCCTTTGAAGAATTGGACATGGTCTTCGAAATACTCTCAAGCAGGAAATGGTAGTCGTGCGTTGACAATTTCAGGGGAAGGAATCGTAAATAAAATACAAGAACTTCAAGTGTATACGTGGTATACTATAATGGTGCCGCAAATCGCTAAAGAAGGCGGAAGGATATACTTCGATGAGCGTATTCCGGAAGGCCTTGATATATCAGCCTATTTAAACTACATACAGGCTCAGCCGGTTCAGTGGACCCTATCAAATAATTTAATATCCATTGCAGCTTATGAACAGCACCTTAACCCGAGCGTGAAGGTTGGCAAAGACTCCCTAAACCTACAAGTGCTTAGCCGGGGAACAGCAAGGAAAGGTGAAACCGTTTTAGCTATTCCTGTATTATTAGAGGAATTTTAGAACAATTAAAGAGGAAATTCGTCGAAATCAAGCAGGAGAAAATACTAGGTAGAGAGAATAATAGTTAGCTGTGCTAATCATTAACCTAGAATAGGGGGTGTCTTCATAATTTGAGTAAGCTTATAATTACCGGCGGTAAACAGCTTGAAGGGACAATTACTGTAAGCGGAGCAAAAAATGCTGTACTGCCTATCATAGCTGCAAGTTTGCTTTGTGCTGAACCTATACGACTCGAGGATGCTCCGGATTTACTCGATGTAAATATCATGAATCAGGTGATTTCTGCTTTAGGCGCAAAGGTTGTCCGGAAGGGTTCAACACTGGAAATACAAGCAAGTTCGATAGATTGCATTGAGGCCCCATATGAACTCGTTTCTCAGATGAGAGCGTCGATCGTCACCATGGGCCCAGTTTTAGCTCGTCAAGGACATGTGCGAATTTCTCATCCTGGAGGCTGCGCCATAGGTTCCCGTCCCATAAACTGGCATCTCAAAGGCTTGGAAGCCTTAGGCGCAGATGTTAGGATGGATCACGGGTTTCTGGATGTTACAGCGAAAGAGCTAAAAGGCGCCAGGATTTATTTGGATTATCCCAGTGTTGGCGCAACAGAAAATATTATGATGGCGGCGGTGTTGGCTCAGGGAACAACGCTGATTGAAAATGCAGCACAAGAACCGGAAATTGTCGATTTAGCAACATTTATTAATGAAATGGGTGGAAAAGTTCGAGGTGCCGGAACGAGTATAATTCATATTGAAGGTGTACAGGAACTACATGGTACTACGCATACGGTGATACCTGACCGTATAGAAGCAGGAAGCTATATGTTGATGGCTGCTGCGACAGGCGGAAATGTTTTAGTACAAAATGTCATCGCGGATCATCTTAAACCCTTAATTGCGAAAATGGAAGAGTCAGGGATTGATATCAGCGAAGAAGGTGATGGAATTCGGGTCATTGGCGACGGCAACTATACTGCCGTTGATATCAAAACTCAAGTGCACCCCGGATTCCCGACGGATTTACAGGCGCCTTTTATGGCTTTTCTGACTCGAGCTAAAGGTACGGGGTTAATAACAGAAACTGTCTTTGAAAATCGTTTTATGCATGTCGATGAACTTAAACGCATGAGAGCAGAAATTAAGATCGAAGGACGAAGTGCCGTTGTCCAGGGGATTCAACGTCTGAATGGAGCGCCTGTGACAGCGACGGATTTAAGAGCTGGCGCTGCTCTAATACTAGCTGCTTTAACGGCTGAAGGAACGTCTGAAATACGAGGAATTCAGCATATAGATCGAGGGTATGAGAAGGTAGAAGAAAAACTTTCTCGTATTGGGGGCAATATTATTCGTTCGGAGTAATCCAGAGCTGGGTTGTAAAAACAAAGATGGGGTGATAACAAACTTGCTGTTTGTTATCACCCCATTTGTTTTTGAGTTCTTTTATAGCTCTTGCCATATTCGAAAGTCAGTCTGCATAGATTGAAGAGAAGGCTTGGACTTTGGGGGGATACAATGAAGAAAGAGTGGATGTGGCTTATTGTCATCTCGATATGTATAGGATTGTTAATTCCTTGGAGTGTGCTGCGCTGGCAAAGGGAGAAAGTTGCTGCCAATGACATATTTATTAGGGTACTTATGACCAATGGGAAGGTCTCGTCAATGCCACTTGAGGATTATCTTATAGGTGTTGTGGCGGCGGAAATGCCGGCAGACTTTCAACTCGAAGCGCTAAAGGCGCAGACAATAGCAGCTAGAACCTATGCTGTTAAACAGTACAGTGCGAGAAAATTAACTGATAAAGGTTATGATGTCGACACAACCGTTAAGACACAGGCATGGCTTACAAATGCTCAAATCAGAAATAAATGGGGCCTCATAAATTATTGGCGGTATCGAGGAAAATTAGAAAAGGCTGTTAAAGAGACGCAAGGAATGGTACTGGTTGCCAATGGAGATTATATTGATGCCTTTTACCATAGCAGCAGTGGAAGAAAGCCAACAGAACGGTCAGAGGATGTCTGGACTTCTTCTCGTTCATATTTGCAAAATGTTAGTTCTGAAGAGACAAACCCTGAACGGTATGTTAAGAGTATCAGTTTCAGCCGAGGGGATTTAGCGAAGAAACTGGGAATTTCCTTTGTTCCGCAGCAATTTAATTTTCAAATCTTAAGTAAGACAACTGCAGGAAGGGCGAAGACGGTAAAGATTTTGGGTAAAGTATTTGAAGCCACTCAGCTTAGAGTATTACTTGGATTGCCTTCTACGGATATAGAAGGGGTTGTTCAGGGAGACCATCTAGTGATTACGGCCTATGGCAAAGGACATGCAGTTGGTATGTCGCAGTGGGGAGCTAATGATATGGCTCTCCGCAATATCAAAGCCCAGGAAATATTAACTCATTTTTATCCGGGTGCTAAAATTATGCAGATAACAATTAACTAGAGAGAGCTTGTGATAATATCCTGCCCCAAAACTCTTAGATCCTGTTGTCTGATGGAGGACTAAAGAAAAGAAGAATCGGCAACGATACTACTTGAGGTGAGAGCGATGATTCACTGGAGAGTATCCTTGAGTTGGATTTTAGTTTGGAGTTGTTCACTCTTAGTAGGGATTGCTATTCTATGCTTTGGCTATTTTGATAATATGTTAAGCCATTTCCAGCAACTTGAGCCATCAAAAATAGAACACGTGACACAAGCAGCAGCAAAACAAGAGACGTTACCAAGACTGCATAGTTCGAAAACAGGATTAGCCTTAGAGTCCCAGGCTCAGAAAGAAAAGGTACCGAATAAGGCAACATTAACATACAAGGATTTTCCAAGCCCTGTTCAAGGAAAAATTCTCCGTGGGATTGGAAACTGCTATCTTGCGGCCATAGAAAGTTACATGTTCCATCCGGGCGAAGATTTTTTGGAACCTGAAGGGACTGTTATTCGAGCAACTCATCGAGGAAAGGTCATTTTTGCTGGTCATGACCCGCTTCTAGGAGAGAAAGTAGTCTTAGATTGCAGTCAAGGCTGGATAGTAACCTATGGCTGCTTGGAAAATATCTGGGTCAAGACCGGAGAGAATGTAGAGAAACAAGAGATGCTTGGCCAAGTTGGATTTAACCCGGGTGCAGAAGGAATTAATGATCAGCCCCAGCTGCATTATGAGGTTCGGCACGGCAATACAATCCAAAACATTGAAACGGGTGGGTCAAATTTATAACGGTTAAAGATTTAGAGGAATATGTTTAATGAGAACACAGTATTTACCATGTGAGGACATCCATTTATGGATGTCTTTTTTCAATGAGAATGCATATAAATGTACTACACATGTGGACGAAAGGAGGACTCTGCGTGCAAGAGTATATTCGTAAACGGGTACTCGATATAGGGACGTATATTTTGGAATCGAGTGCAACAGTTAGGCAAACAGCAGATGTTTTTGGTGTATCAAAGAGTACTGTACATAAAGATGTGACAGAAAGGCTGCCTTTGGTTAATGAAAAACTCTCTATGGAAGTCAAGCACATCCTAGAAACTAATAAGGCAGAGCGTCATATTCGGGGAGGAGAAGCTACAAGAAAGAAATATCAAGAAAATTAGCTAAAATCATGGACTAGAAAATAAAGAGAATGTGTAAAAAAGTTAAGAATCATAAAGGATTTAGAAATTATATCACGAATTGATACCTTAGAAGTAAGCAAATCTCCCGTAAGGGAGATTGTGCTATTTGATGCTATATTTGGAATTGAATTTGGACAAGCTATTGATAACGAAAGGGGTATTTCCGGGAATGTTTGGAATAGACTTAGGGATAGATTTAGGTACGGCAAGCGTTTTAGTTTATGCCAAAGGGAAAGGGATCGTCTTACACGAACCTTCAGTAATTGCTATTGACCGTAATTCCAGCAAACGCATAGCAGTAGGAGAAGAAGCGCGCTTAATGATAGGACGGACGCCGGGAAATATTGTTGCCGTGCGGCCTATGCGTGATGGCGTAATTGCAGATTATCAGACAACTGAATTAATGTTGAAATATTTTTTGGAAAAGGCGGGAGCAAAACGCTTGCCCTTTTTTAGGACTCGTGTGGTTGTCTGCATTCCCTCTGGGGTAACTGAAGTAGAGCAGAGGGCGGTGAAACAAGCAGCCTATCAGGCTGGTGCTAAAGACGTCAAAGTCGTTGAAGAACCCTACGCAGCAGCCTTAGGTGCAGGCCTGGACATTTCCGGACCTACTGGCAGCATGGTTGTTGATATTGGCGGAGGAACAACAGATATCGCCGTTCTTTCTCTCAATGGTATTGTAGCAAAACGCAGTCTTCGAGTTGGCGGCGATAAATTTGATGAAGCCATAAGTCGATATATTCGAAGAGAACATAATTTAATGATTGGTGAGAGAACCGCTGAGGAAATTAAAATTGCCGTGGGAGCTGCAATACCCGAAGGCAGACCATCTGCAGATATTGATGTACGCGGACGGGATCTTATCACGGGGTTGCCCAAGACAGTAAAAGTCAATTCACAAGAGTGTTACGTCGCCTTAGAGGAATCCGTTGAAGCCATCGTCGCAGGTGTCAAGGAAGTCTTAGAGAGAACTCCGCCAGAGCTTTCTTCGGATATTCTTGATAAAGGAATAATAATGACTGGCGGAGGCTCTTTGATCTATGGATTTGATACGCGTATTTCCCGCGAAACAGGATTGCCGGTAAGTTTGGCAGAAGATCCCATTTCCTGTGTAGCCTTAGGCACGGGCAAAGTACTCAATGGGTTTTAGGACTTCAGATCATAACTCTTTATCCCCCACGATATTATCCAAGGTGAGTGTCCTAGCGGATGGAGCCTTCCGTTCGATTTTAGGCCTTCCCTTGGATTTTTTACGTGATACCCTAAGCGAAAGGAAAGATTGTTGTGAGAGTAACTGTCTTGGGGGTTACTGTAGATACATATACCATGGCTGAAACCGTGGAGAAAATCAAACTAGCGGTTCGAGGTCAGACAGCGATTCGAATTGTAACGGCAAACCCTGAAATGATTTATGCTTCTCAGTATAATTCTGATTTGAAGAACGTATTAAATTCGGCCGACATAATCACCGCAGATGGAATTGGAGTCGTCTGGGCAGTGCGTCAATTAGGAGCTCAAATTAAGGAGCGAGTGACAGGGATTGACTTAGTACAATCGCTTTTCCCAATTGCTAATGCTGAGAAATGGCGGATATATTTTTTAGGTGGAAGACCGGGAGTTGCAGAGCGGGCAGTGGAAGAAGTTTCTTCTGACTATCCCGCAATAACGTTTTGTTTCAATCATGGTTATTTTAGCTTACAAGAAGAGGCCGACATTATAAAAAAAATTACTGATTTCAAACCAGATGTTTTGCTGGTTGGTTTAGGGGCCCCGCGGCAGGAATTTTGGCTGGAGGAGCATCCGGGTTTAGCATATGTGGGTATTGGTGTTGGGGGCAGTTTTGATGCGCTTGCCGGGACAGTCCAGCGTGCACCTAAAAAAATTCAGGACCTTCATGTTGAGTGGCTCTATCGTTTGCTGAAAGAACCTTGGCGGTGGAAGCGTCAAAGCGTTTTGCCCCGATTCCTTTTCAAAGTATTGTGGCAGCGTTTTAAACTGAAGAGCCTTTGAGGCAGAGTCTTGGTTACGATATTATGCAAGCAGCATCCTATATAGCTCCTCGGTCGCTCGAACCATCTCTTCGATGGAAAATAAAGACCAGCGTCTTTGCCCTGAAGAAACAAGGGAATGAGCCAGCTCAGGATTTTCAAGAAGCAGAGTACAGGCTTTGATAAGTTCCGGAACATTTTCGGGAGGTACTAATAAAGCCTCTTTCTCAGGGCGAACAATCTCAGGAATTCCGCCAACGTCACTAGCCACAATGGGTATTCCTATTTGCATGGCTTCGAGAAGAACTAAGCCCATACCTTCACTGACGGAAGGCAGCACAAAAATATCCATGGCTGGGAGAGCCCTATAAGCTTGTGGAAGATATCCGGCTAAAGTATAAGACAACGAAGTTTTTTGCAGCTCTGATTCTAGACTTGCATGCAGGGGTCCCTCACCAATGATCAAAAGATGAAGTCTTGGGAAGCGGCGACTTAGTTCGCTGGCAGCACGGCATAAATAAACATGACCTTTGGTAGGATGCAAACGGCCGATAGTTCCTAGCACAAGAGCATCATTGGGAATCCCCCATTGCTTTCGAAATCGATCACGTAGTATCGATGCATCGATAAGGGGAACAGGAGCCTGCCCGTTATAAATCGTTGTAAGGTGTTTACCTCCTCGGGAAGAGACTTCGTTCGCGAGGTAGCGGGAGACCGTAATTATAGATGAGGTCAACGGGAGGGTAAGCCGATCGAGGCCAATTGCCAGACGTGCCGACCAAGGAGACAAATAATCATGAGCAAGTGAACTGTGGACAGTTGTTACATTAGGGAGCTTAAGCAGACCTGCGCCAAGTCGGCCAAGAAGATTGGCCCGTGAACCATGGGTATGGACAAGGTCAATGTTTTGTTGACGGATCCAGCGCATAAGGCTGGGAAGGAGGGAAAGATCCAGGGGGTGGCGCATAGAGAAGGTTTGAGTAGGCACAACGGGTTCTGCAAGTGCAGCAAAAGGCCCCTGGGTCAAACAGACTAACGAGGGAAGAAAATGTGATTGATCCAGATTTTGAAGCAGGGTAAGAACATGCTGTTCAGCTCCTCCAATTTCTCCCCCTCCTATAATATGTAAAATTTTGAAGGTTTTCATAAGGCTTGTCATCTTCCCTTCAACTTGAAACTTAGGTATACTAGGTATAAGAATTATCATGAAATAAGATATGGATGTCAACGTTATGAAGAGTATCTGATTCTCATCATAAGATAAAGGTGTACATGTCTGCAAGTATTTGCTTTGGCAAGATTCAAGGAGGAGTTTTCGTGCTAACTAGTCAAGAGATTCAGGAGATTATTCCTCACCGCTATCCTTTCTTATTGGTGGATCGTATTATTGAATTGGAGGAAGGAAAACGGGGTGTAGGAATTAAAAATGTATCGATAAACGAACCTTTTTTCCAAGGGCATTTTCCGGGCCATCCTATTATGCCTGGGGTTTTAATTCTTGAGGCTTTGGCTCAAGTTGGGGCAGTAGTCATTCTGAAAATGCCTGAATATGCCGGATTCTTAGGGTTATTTGCCGGTTTGGATGAGGTGAAAATTCGAAGACAAGTTACCCCCGGAGACCAATTGCGTTTGGAAATCGAGCTATTAAAACTTAGGAAGACCTTCGGAGTTGCCAAAGGCAAGGCCTATGTGGGAAATGAACTTGCCGTTGAAGGTGTTCTTAAATTTTTCTTAGAGAAACGACAAGACACTTGACTCAAACGTAAGACTCCCGCTTCTACAAGTGGGAGTGGTTCCAACATCCTGTTTCGCTGAGGGGAGAGTCCATCCTTCAGCTGAACGAGTCCACTGCAGTAACTATACTATAAGTCAGCAAAGCCAGGAGCAGCTTCGTACGCCTCCTGGCTTTTTGTACTATTAGCTAACCTTCTTTTTTTGCCGGAGGCTGCAAGAGAATTCACTCACCTTCTGATTAGAACATAAGTTGTAAGCAGGAGGTGAAAAGAATGTTATTGTGGTCGCTTATGATAACACTGATTATTTTACTGTGGAATACGAATCTCCATTGGGAATGGAGAGTTCCCCTGAAATTGCAGATGTTTATTTATGCTGGAAAGGAAACGTTAGAACGTAAGACGAAACGAATAGTCTATGATTGGAAGAAATTAAGGGAAGATGAACTAGAGAAGAGTATAAGAGATCTTCATAAAGAATTTCCTCGTCTGCATAATATCCATCATTGTCCTGTTTGGATTGAGGTTCTATTGGACCAAACAATGTCCATAGAAGCAAGAAATAAATACTTAGCATGTCTTCAGCGCAGATTCCCAGATATAGAAATTTCAGAGGGTCAACAAGAGTGTGGGGAGTTAGGGTAATGACTCTAACATAGATAGAAATATGAGGATTATTATGTACTTTTATCTGACGTTAAATGAAGACGGTGACGTCGGTTATACTTTTAATAAAGAAATGGACAGGTTATCTTCCAAGGCCGGCTGTCTTAAGATACCACTGCCTTTGGGGGTCATTCAGTCTGTACAAATTCAAATGACAAAATTTAAAAACCAAAGGTGTTTTGGATTGAGAAGAAACCGTCATGAAAGGATAAAATCTGAGCTATGCCGGGTATTAAATAGCCGTGACTGGGACGTGCCGAACGTTTCATGGGAAAAGGACTTTGTAAGTTTAACGAGCGAAATGTCAGCTTCAACAGCTGGCAAAGGAGATGAGAAAGGGCCTGTTTTTCAATCTTTTGATCGGCTTGTTCGGGGAAGACAACTTTCTTGGGAAGACTTAAAAATCTTAGCTCATGAGTTAAAGTGTCATGAGGAGACTATTTTACAGTTTGCCCAGATAAATGTTGCAGAGAAGAAGGCAGAGTGGATCCCTGCCGTGTTGCGCCAAGGAGAGGACTGGCAATGTCAGCGATGCGGCGAGAAAAATATCAATGAGTGGCCTAGTTTTTACGGCAGAGCAGGGACCTGTCTGAGCTGTAAGTCCTTGGGATCAAGCACTTCACTGAAGGCAATTTACCGTGACTATCGTTCCTTGCTTGGGAACTCGGAAAAGGTTGATTTCCGTCCGCATTGGAAATTAACAGAGGCTCAGCGCCTTGCCGGTGAGGAAATATTGGATTTCTTAAAGGATTCTTCCGAGCCAAAAGCTCTTTTATGGGCCGCATGTGGCAGCGGGAAAACAGAAGTGTGTTTTCCTTCTGCAGCTTGGGCTCTCGAACAAGGAAAGTCAGTTCTATTCGCAGCCCCCCGCCAAGATGTTATTAATGATGTAGCCCCAAGACTGAAACGCGACTTTCCTGGAGTCGACATCCAAGTTCTGACAGGTAGTGGACCTATTAAATTTCAAAAGGGAAGGATGGTCTTGGCAACAACCCATCAAGTCCTTAGATTTTGGCAGGCTTTTGACTTAATAGTTCTTGACGAGATGGATGCATTTCCGTATCGGGGAAACGGGGCTTTGGAGTGGGGCCTGAAACACGCCTTACGCTCAAATGGCAAGCTGCTTTATTTAACGGCCACGCCTTCGCCTGATGGTTTAAAAGAAGTTTACCTCAGGAAGATGCGTCTGATTCGTCTTCCGGCACGACATCACCGCTTTCCGTTGCCGGTTCCGATTATCGAGAGATCTTCTCAGGAGTTTGATCCCGAACGGAATCCGCCGTCTCTGAAAAGGGGCCGTTTTGAATCATTACGTCATGAAGGACAAATTCTGGTTTTTGTCCCGAAAATATCTTGGCTTCAGCCATGGATCAATCGATTTCGCCAAGGCTTTCCTGAGTGGGAGATTGACGGGAGCTATAGCTCAGATAGGGAGCGGTCAGTAAAACTCGAAAATTTACGCCAAGGCAAATTTGATCTGTTTTTAAGTACGACAATTTTAGAACGGGGAATAACCTTAGAAGGGATACAGGTTGTTGTTTTAGGAGCAGATCATCCAGTATTTGATGAACGAGCGCTGGTCCAAATGGCAGGCAGAGTTGGGAGGACCCGGAAAAATCCTGGGGGTAACATTTTATTTATGGCTCATTTGGAGACAACGGCTATGAAAAAAGCAATCCGGTGGATTGAAGATCAAAACCGCTTGGCGCTTAAGAAGGGTCTTATTGACTAAGGCCTTAAAGGGGATTTCAAATGAATGAGCTTGTTAAAGAAGGATTTAAAATAATTCGTGCCTTATGGTATTCGGAAAAATATGGATGCGCTCTCTGTGGAGGATATCCTGGCCCAATTTGCCCAAACTGCAGTGAAGAGCTCCTTCATCCGGAATTAAGCCGCTGCCTGAGATGTGGGAAATTAATTGCTCAAGAAAGGGTTATTTGTACGGATTGCTCAGAGGGAAGAGGCCCCAAGCATTTAAAAAAGGTAATTGCCTGGGGGCATTATACTGGCTGCCTAAAGGAATTTATCCAAGACGTGAAGTTTGGAGCGAATCCCATGCGCATGATGCAGATCAGTCGGCCGTTAGCTGATTGGGCGATTAAAGAGCTGCCACTAGTTGATGGTATTTTGGCAGTGCCAATGCATTCAGCACGCTTGGCGGAGCGGGGATTCAACCAGGCTGAGGTTATAGCATCACGAATACACTGGGAGCTGGGGCTGCCGATTCTTCAAGGAGTCAAACGGGTTAAAGCAACTCCGCCTCAAGTTTCCCTCTCCCGTCAAGAACGGCTGCTGAATTTAAAAGACGCTTTTGCCTTGCAGGGCAAAGAGCCTTTTAAGGGACGAAGTGTATGGGTTATCGATGACGTCACAACCACAGGATCAACCTTAGATGCGGTGGCAGAAGTCCTGTATGAAGGCGGCGCCAAAGAGGTTTATGGTTTATGTTTGGCTGCCGGCTTTGAAAAAGTACTTGTGCCTGAGTTTGATTAGAGTTATAATAACAAGTGGATGGGCAGAGCCTGTTACATTTTTTTACGTAAGGGGAATATCTTTCATGGCCTTTGAAGACAAAGAACTAGTATGTAAGGACTGCGGAGCAACATTCATTTTTACCGCCGGAGAACAAGAATTCTACGCTGAAAAAGGGTTCGAAAATGAACCACAACGTTGCCGCGAGTGCCGTAACGCACGTAAAGCCAGCCGTAATGCACAAGAGGGCAGATCACGTGAAATGTTTACTGTAGTTTGTGCGGATTGCGGAGTGGAAACTCAAGTTCCTTTCCAACCGACATCCGATCGCCCGGTATATTGCCGCGAGTGCTATCAACATCATCGTCCTGCTCGTGAACAATATTAATTTGATGCATTTAGATTGATTAATTACGATTTAACAAGCATTGGTTGACTATGTCGGCCAATGCTTTTCTTCTTGTCTGCCTGGAAATATTCATCGACAAAGTTACCCACAACTTTTCTGGGAGAAAAAGCGCATTTTTGACACTTATCCACATTATCCACAATTGGTTGTGTGTAACTTTCGAGGGATAACTTAATAAGAGCCATTCTTTTAATGTCTACGAAGGTATGTAGATATTTTTTTATAAGAAAACTTCATCAGTCACAAGAATAGAGTTAAAACTGCATTGAATAGTATTAGCGTTAAATAATTTGAACAAAGGAAATTAAAGAAGGAAAAAAATAGGTATTGAATATTTATGCATCTATATGTATAATTGTAACCACAAGGATAAGCTGCCTGAATGTATACCTTATTTTAGGATTTATTCAAGGACAGTGCGTAAAAAGGGAGGAAAATTTAAATGTTCAAACCAAAGTTTCGTGTGATTTTGGCTGGATTACTTAGTCTCAGTTTGTTTGCTCTCGCAGGATGCGGAAGCACAAGTGCCTCTTCATCAACGTCAACTTCAGCATCGTCGTCCAGCGAGAAGGTTCTAAAAGTCGGTTCCGATATCACCTATGCGCCCTTTGAATTTATGGATGATAAACAACAACCAACGGGATTCGACATGGAACTTATTCAAGCTATCGGAAAAGATATTGGATACAAAGTGAGTATTGAAACGTGTTCCTTTGATGGTTTGATCACTGCTCTGCAAGCGGGCAAGTACAATGCTGTTATTTCTGCAATGACAATTACCCCCGCGCGTGAAAAGAGCGTAACCTTCAGCGACAAGTATTTTAAATCTATGCAGTATATTGCCATGAAAAAAGGTTCCAACTTCAAAACGCTTGAAGATCTAAAAGGGAAAAGAGTCGGGGTTCAACTTAATACTACTGGCCAATTTGATTGTGAGGCTAAAGGAATTACCCCCAAAAAATATGATACCACTCCAGACGCTTTAAACGACTTGCTTAATGGCGGGGTAGATGCTGTTGTTGCAGATTCACCGGTTGTTCTGTGGTTCCAAGCCCAAAATCCAACGGCTCAAATAGAATCGGTTCCAGCAAATGTTGATCCTGAGTATTATGGAATTGCTATGAAGCAAGGAGATAAAGAATTAGCCAGCAAGGTTAATGCTTCCTTGAAAAAGCTGATCGATAATGGAACATACGGCGAAATTTACAAAAAATGGTTCAAAAAAGATGCCCCTAAACTATAAAATTCCGGAAAAGATTATGCCGGGAAAGACATGTTTGAAAAATAAATAATTAGTAAAAGAGAAGGTAACTGCTATGCCTTCTCTTTTGCATCTAAAGGAATTATCCAAAATTAATTTTTAGTGGTATAAAATTGTATTCATGGTTTATGTGGGTATTTTAGCTTGTATAAATTTAAGCTAATAGGTATAATTTTAGACAGCGATCACGGAAATCATAAATTTCTGTTACCTGTTATTGGATTGTTCTGACAAAATGAAAATGAGGAGGATTTTTCGTGGGATTGAACTGGAATGCAGCCATTGAAAGCATCCCTGTATTAAATCGTGCGGCTCTACTTACACTGGAATTAACAGCCGGTGCAGTGGCCATCGGGGTTGTGATTGGACTTATTATGGCCTTAGGACGGTTGTCGAAAATAACAATTTTGCGCGGAGCTGCTATTACCTATATTGATTTTTTTCGAGGGACCCCTTTATTAGTCCAAATCTTTTTGGTATATTTTTTAATACCTAAACTTCTCCATTGGCAGGAGCTTCCTGACAACTATCAATATATTGCGGGTATTGCTGCGATGGGGCTTAATTCGGGAGCATATATAGCCGAGATTTTTAGAGCAGGGATTCAATCAATTGACAGGGGACAAACTGAGGCTGCTCGTTCCTTAGGTATGACGCATTCACAGGCCATGCGTCATGTTATTCTTCCACAAGCCTTCAAGCGTGTTATCCCGCCGTTAGGAAATGAGTTCATTGCTTTACTGAAAGATTCCTCCTTATTGTCGATTATTGCTATTGAGGAGCTTTTTTACAGTTCCAAAATTATTGCCGGGCGAACCTTCCAACCGATACCCATGTATATTGCAGCCGCATTGTACTATTTAGTAATGACTCAATTAATTTCTCAGTGGGTTGCGTATATGGAGAGGAGGCTGGGCAAAAATGATTTACGTTAAGAATTTGCATAAATCCTATGGGAAGCTGGAAGTGCTTAAAGGGATTGACTGCCATATTCGTGAAAAAGAGGTCGTCGTGGTAATCGGACCCAGCGGCTCTGGGAAAAGCACTTTCCTGCGCTGCCTCAATAAGTTGGAAGAGCCAACCAAAGGTGAAATAATTATTGACGGCATCCCCCTTAATTCTGAGGTAAATGTTAATGCCATTCGCCGCGAGGTTGGAATGGTTTTTCAACGCTTTAATTTGTTTCCCCATATGACGGCTATTCAGAATATAACCTTGGCTCCGGTAATCGTAAGAAATATGAATAAAGCGGAAGCTGAAAAAATAGCCATGGAGCTTCTGGCCAAAGTTGGACTTTCCGACAAAGCCCATGAATATCCGGATCACCTCTCAGGCGGACAACAACAACGGATAGCCATAGCCCGGGCACTGGCCATGAAACCAAAAGTCATGCTCTTTGACGAGACAACATCAGCCTTAGATCCGGAAATGGTTGGAGAAGTTCTCGCAGTTATGAAAGACCTGGCTCGAGAAGGTATGACTATGGTAGCAGTAACCCATGAGATGGGTTTTGCTCGTGAAGTCGGGGACCGAGTGATTTTCATGGATGAAGGAATTATCATGGAAGAAGGAGAACCTGATGAGGTGTTCTCAAATCCCAAGAATTCCAGAACACAGGCATTTTTGAGTAAGATATTATAAAGAACCTTTTTAAGCGCGCCGAGGCTACAAGCTAAAGGCGCGCTTTTCTGTGCAGCGTGTCAGGGCGTGTCAGGGCGTGTCAGGGGGACGGTCCTGGCGACACGCAACCTCCGCGTGTCACCAGGACCGTCCCCCTGACACGCGCCCCCGACACGCTGACGTTTAGACTTCCCCAAACTTGGTTATCCTCCTAAAGGTAAGTATTAGTTCAAGGATTTATCCTTTGAGCTATAATAATCAAGGAAGGTGTATTTTTTGTGGTAGGTAAAGTCAAATGGTTTAACAAACAGAAAGGCTATGGCTTCATCGAGCAGGAAAATGGCCAGGATATCTTTGTCCATTTTCAATCGGTTGTCGGAGAAGGCTTTCGTACTCTCGAGGAAGGCCAAAATGTTGAGTTTGATATTGTTCAAGGCCCGAGAGGGGAACAGGCTTCTAATGTAATGGTTCGCTGAGAAGGGTTTAGACTGCCAGGGAAAGAATCGTTTTTTTAAAACGATTCTCTCTTTAGGTTTAAACAAAAATATCTTGGAGAAAGTTTAAAATCAGCAGGATTTTTTCGAGAAATCGGGAATGTTACATATACCAGCTATAAAGGGGGTTGAAATATGAATATCATTATTCGTGGTAAACATATTGAACTAACAGACGCATTGAAAGAATATGTTACAAAACGGGTAGGAAAACTTGAAAAATTTTCGGATGAGTTTATGGATGTCCAAGTAACATTACTTGTTGAGAGAGATCGCCATCGTGTTGAGGTAACTGCACCGATTCATGGAATGATTCTACGCGGTGAAGAAGAAACTGAAGATATGTATTCTTCAATCGATATGGTTGTAGAAAAGCTGGAACGTCAAATTGATAAATACCGGACACGAATTAATAAGCGCATGCGTTCTAAAGTTATGAAAGATCATGATATTCAACCGGCTTCAACCGTCGAAGAACCGCGTGAGGAAGTTGTGCGGCATAAGAAATTCCCAGTGAAACCCATGTCCGTCGAGGAGGCTATTATGCAAATGAACCTCATTGGACATACCTTCTTTGTATTCACAAATTCCGAAACGCAAGAAATGAATGTGGTATATCTGCGTAATAATGGAGACTATGGTTTGCTTCAGCCCCAATTTTAAAGTGTCAAAATAATTATACTTCAAGCGCAGGCCCGCTTTCGCGGGCCTTTTTAATGTGAAGGAAAATTATCCCATTGACAAATCGCCTGCTTCAGTTGCAGAGGGCTGTCTGGAATGTTAAAATTATGAAGACACAAGATTGAAGAAGGGTGGATATAATGGGGCTTTTAAATTTGTTTGATGATAATGCCCGGGAAATCAGGAAATATCAAAAACGTGTTGATGTGATTAACAGCCTTGAACCGAAGATCCAAGCCCTGAGTGATGAAGAACTGAAAGGAAAGACTAATGAGTTCAAAGAACGCTTAGATCAAGGGGAAAGTTTGGATAGTTTACTGCCGGAAGCTTTTGCCGTTGTTCGTGAAGCCAGTCGCAGGGTTATTGGACAACGACACTATGACGTCCAGCTGATCGGAGGAATGGTTTTACATGATGGCCGAATTGCTGAGATGCGTACTGGAGAAGGGAAAACTCTTGTAGCGACGCTCCCCTCTTATTTGAATGCATTGACCGGGCAAGGTGTCCATATAGTAACAGTTAATGATTACTTAGCTCGCCGCGATAGCGAATGGATGGGCCAAATCCACCGTTTTCTGGGCCTGACTGTGGGTCTCATTGTTCATGGCTTAAGTTACGAGGAGCGTCGCAGCGGCTATGCTGCAGATATAACCTATGGGACGAACAATGAGTTCGGGTTTGACTATTTGCGGGATAATATGGTTACACGTCCGGATAGCCTTGTTCAACGGGATCTTAATTATGCCATCGTTGACGAGGTGGACTCAATTCTCATTGATGAAGCCAGGACCCCTTTAATTATTTCCGGCGAAGCGGACAAGCCAACAGAACTATATTTTAGGGTTGCTATGGTTATTCCCCGGTTAAAGCCGGAAGAGGATTACAAGGTCGTTGAAAAAGAGCGTGTCGTCACCTTGACAGAGCAAGGGGTAAGCCGTGTAGAGAGCATGTTGGGCGTGGAAAATCTCTATGAAGATATCCATACAGAGTTAGCCCATCACGTGAATCAGGCCTTAAAAGCTTATACTCTTTTTAAACGTGATCGCGATTACGTAGTAAAAGACGGTGAAGTTATCATAGTCGATGAATTTACCGGGCGGTTAATGTTTGGCCGTCGTTACAGCGAAGGGTTACACCAAGCTATTGAGGCCAAAGAAGGCGTGAAAGTCGAAAAAGAGTCACAAACCTTAGCGACAATTACCTTTCAGAATTACTTTAGGATGTATAAGAAACTTTCCGGCATGACGGGAACAGCTATGACCGAGGAACCGGAGTTTCGAAAAATTTACAAACTTGATGTTGTGGAGATTCCTACCAATAAGCCTGCGATCAGGAAAGATGAGTCTGATGTCATTTATCGCACGGAAAAAGGCAAATTCTTAGCGGTTGTGGAAAGCATAATTGAACGAAATGCTAAAGGGCAGCCCGTTCTTGTCGGAACTGTTTCTGTAGAAAAATCCGAACATCTTAGTGCTATGTTAGAGCGGCGGGGAATCCCCCATCAAGTCCTCAACGCCAAGTATCACGAAAAAGAGGCTGAGATTGTTGCCCAAGCAGGGCAGCTCGGCATGGTTACCATCGCGACGAATATGGCTGGCCGTGGAACCGATATTATCCTTGGCGAGGGTGTCGATGAACTTGGAGGTCTGCACATTATTGGTACGGAACGCCATGAATCCCGCCGGATTGATAATCAATTGCGAGGCCGGGCAGGACGTCAGGGAGACCCGGGTTCAACACAGTTTTTTATTTCTCTGGAAGACGATTTAATGCGGATGTTTGGTGCGGAAAATATTATGGGGATTATGGATAAATTGGGAATGGACGATTCCGTGCCGATTGCTTCTCGTATGATTTCCCGCTCCATAGAGTCTGCTCAGCGCCGCGTTGAGAATCGCAACTTTGATATTCGGAAACACGTTCTTGATTATGATGATGTCATGAATCAACAACGTGAGGTCATTTATGCTCAGCGTCGTGCTGTATTAATGGGCGAAAATCTCAAAGATAATATTCTCGAGATGCTTGAAAAAACCGTTAAAGACAGCATTGCTATGTTTAGCGGAGAAAGTCCTTTCCCTGAAGAATGGGATATGGAAGGCTTGGCTGGTTATGTAGAAAACTTCTATTTGCCGGGGACCCATTTGGATCCTGAGCAGTTAGGCGATCTTTCCAGTGAAGAGGTCGAAGAATTCTTATTGGAAAAAGCAAAAGAACTGTATCAAAAACGAGAAGAAGAATTTGGCTCAGAACTAATGCGGGAAATTGAACGTGCGGTTATGCTGCAAGTGGTGGACAGCAAATGGATGGATCATCTTGACGCTATGGACATGCTGCGGGAAGGAATTGGGCTGCGAGCTTACGGACAAAAAGATCCTTTGGTTGAATATCGTCGTGAAGGATTTGAAATGTTTCAGGCTATGATCGATTCTATTCAAGATGATATTATTCGTTATGTTCTCCGAGTGACTCCTCAGGTTCGGGAAGAAACTTCAGAGCAGCCTCGAAACATTACTGAGAACCGCTATGAGGAAGAACCCAGCGCCCCTGTGCATACGGGGGATCAGATTGGTCGGAATGATCTCTGTCCTTGTGGCAGCGGAAAAAAGTATAAGAAATGCTGCGGTGCAGAAGACAAAGCGAAATCAAAGTGAACTCAAAGTGAACTCAAAGTGAACTCGTACAGCTAAAGCTGAACAACGAGAAGAGTACGGGGGACCCACTCCCACTTATAGAAGTGGGAGTCTTACGATTGGATAAACGAAAAGGTTACACTATTAAAAATTAGGTTTGGAAGGGTGAATTGACAGTGCTTTCTGATTGGAAAAAGGATCTGGAAACTTTAAATGCACGCTTGGCAGATTTGAGGGTTTCCCTTTGACGTCGCCCAGAGAATAGAAAAGATAAGTGCTCTGGAGACTGAATTTCATCGCCCTGATTTATGGGATGATCCTGTTCTTGCTCAAAAGATTATGCAAGACTTAGCGTTTCACCAGGGAAAGGTAAAACTCTATGAGGAGTTAAAAAAGGATCTGGAAGAAACGGAAACTCTTTGGCAGTTAGCGATGGAGGAAGATGATCTAACTCTTGAGCCGGACGTCGAGCAAGGAGTTAAAGCACTGTTAACCAAATTTGAAGCCTTGGAACTGGAACTTCTTTTATCAGGTCCCTATGACAGGAATAATGCCATTGTCACGCTCCATGCCGGTGCAGGGGGCACCGAGGCCCAGGACTGGGTACAAATGCTCTGTCGGATGTATACCAGATGGGGCGAACAACACGGATTTAAAGTCGAAACTTTGGATTTCTTACCCGGTGAGGAAGCGGGTATAAAAAGTGCCACGCTGTCTTTTAACGGTGAAAATGCTTATGGATACGCTAAGTCGGAAAAGGGAGTCCATCGACTGGTACGAATCTCCCCCTTTGATGCTTCTGGTCGTCGTCATACTTCCTTTGCTTCCGTTGATGTTATTCCGGAAGTTGCCGACGACAGCGAAATTACAATTGATCCGGAGGATTTGAGGGTAGACACTTACCGCTCAGGCGGAGCGGGCGGTCAGCACGTCAACAAGACTGATTCGGCCATTCGGATTACTCACTTGCCTACCGGAGTTGTTGTTCAATGCCAAAGTGAACGTTCTCAGATTCAAAATCGAGCTGCTGCCATGAGGGTTTTGCAGGCTAAGCTGCTGGAATTAAAACGTAAAGAACAAGAAAATGAGATCTCGGAACTACGAGGTGAACAACAAGAGATTGCTTGGGGCAGCCAAATTCGTTCCTACGTCTTCCATCCCTACAGTATGGTGAAGGACCATCGAACGAATGTTGAAACAGGAAATGTGTCTGCCGTGATGGACGGTGAACTTGATTCTTTTATTGCAGCGTACCTGCAAAAAACAAAAACAGTCCGTTAATTTTAGCGATAAAATAATCTTGTTGTGAGTATTGAAGAAAAACCTCACTCGGAAAAGGGATCTAAAGGAGGGAATCTCTTGAGCATTGTTGATTTAAAACGCAAAGCGAATCTTATTCGCCAAGACATTATTACCATGCTGGTGCCCGCAAAGGCAGGACATCCCGGGGGAAGCCTATCAGCTGCCGATATTGTGGCGACTTTGTACTTTAAGGAAATGAGAATAAATCCACAAGAACCTAATTGGGCAGATCGAGATCGTTTTGTTCTTTCTAAAGGACATGCTGCCCCAGTTCTCTATGCTGCTCTTGCTGAAAAGGGCTATTTCCCCAAGGATGAACTTTTGGGCCTGCGGCAAACGGGCCGAATGCTTCAAGGGCATCCCGATATGAAAAGGACGCCTGGTGTCGATATGTCTTCAGGCTCTTTAGGACAAGGCCTTTCAGTAGCCAATGGTATGGCTCTGGCCGGGAAGCTTGATAAGAAAGACTATCGTGTTTACGTATTGCTTGGTGACGGAGAAGTTGCTGAAGGACAGGTTTGGGAAGCGGCGATGGCTGCAGCCCATTATAAACTGGATAATCTTACAGCCATCTTAGATTATAACGGCTTGCAAATTGACGGACCAACAGACAGTGTTATGTCGTCAGCGCCTTTGGCGGATAAATGGCGTGCATTTTGCTGGAATGTGATTGAAGTTGATGGGCACGATATTGAGGCTTTAGAAAAGGCCTTTGCTGAAGCAAAACAGGTTAAAGGAAAGCCAACAATTCTCATCGCTAAAACAGTAAAGGGCAAGGGGGTTTCCTTTATGGAAAACCAAGTGGGTTGGCACGGCAGTGCACCGAATGCCGAACAAGCTGAACAGGCCCTCAAAGAATTACGAGAGGAGGGACTATCCCTTGGCTAATAAAGCAGCAACACGAGACGCATACGGCAAAGCTCTTCTTATCTTAGGGAAGGAAAATCCTAATGTCGTTGTTTTAGATGCCGATTTATCGAAGTCGACGAAGACTGCGGAATTTGGCAAGAACTATCCCGAACGTTTCTTTAATATGGGCATCGCTGAAGGGAATTTGTTGGGAACGGCAGCGGGGTTAGCTGCCGCCGGGAAGATTCCTTTTGCCAGTAGTTTTGCCATTTTTGCCACCGGCCGGGCATTTGAGCAGATTCGTAATTCCATTGCCTATCCGAAACTGAATGTAAAGATTGCGGCAACTCATGCAGGGATCTCTGTCGGGGAAGACGGCGGTTCTCATCAAGCCATCGAAGATGTCGCTATTATGCGTGCTCTCCCGAATATGGTAGTCCTAGTTCCCGCAGACGGGGAGGAAACTCGCCAGATGGTTTTAGCGGCTGCCGAGCACCAAGGCCCCGTTTACATTCGCATGGGACGCTTAGAAGTGCCTGTGCTCTTTGATGAGGACTATCATTTTGAAATCGGGAAGGCAAAGGTTCTCAAAGAAGGAACCGATGTTGCTATTATGGCCAACGGCCTGATGGTAGCTGTCGCCCTGGAAGCTGCTGAACTATTAGCAGGTGAAGGAATCAGCGTCAGTGTTGTTAATGTCTCTTCAGTAAAACCTCTTGACGAAGAGACAATTCTGCGTGTGGCTAAAGAGACAAGAGCTGTAGTAACTGCAGAAGAGCACAACATTATCGGCGGTCTGGGCAGTGCCATTGCCGAGGTTTTGGGAGAAAAACTGCCGACACCTATGGTACGGGTCGGTCTCAAAGATACCTTTGGAGAGTCCGGACGTCCTTACGAACTTCTTGAGAAATTTGGCTTAGGGAAAGAAGATCTCGTGAAAGCCGTTCGCGAAGCGCTGGCGAAAAAATAAACTTAAATCTATCTGACTGTAAATAATCCCGTGGGGAACAAAACTCTAAGTTTTGTTCCCCACGGGATATTTTTTAATAGCTTATCTTAGTAGTATAGCGTTGTTATCCAATCGTAAGGCTCCCACTTCTAAAAGGAGGCCACTGAAAAACTTACGTTTTTCTTCCTGGTAGTTAAGTAATCAAATAAAAGAGACGGTCCTCATTCTTTATTCGAATGAAGATCGTCTTTTTCTAACCTTTGTATGCGGGTATGTAGTTTTTTTATTCCATTAGTTTTAATATCCTTTTCAAATTTACGCTGAATATGGCCATCGCCCCTTGTAATTCCATGCCAATTAGACCCGAGGATGATGCAACATCATACCCGTGCCTGTGCTTTAGCTCACTATTTTTAGCTTCAATTTTATATCGTTCTTTAGATTTTCCTTTAAAATAATCGCTTTCTTGAAAATTTGCTTGTTCTGTATGTTCATTTGATTTAATAGATACAGAATAAGTTTTATTTTTAGCCCCTTCCTTATAACAACCATCTTTAAATAAACATCTCTTGCACTTTTCGATGTCAAAGTGATATGTATCTGTTTGATTTCTGCCTTGACCTTTTTTACCTTGTCGGGCCTTCCGAATTGCCATATGACCTGCTTTACACACATACATTCCGGCATCTTTATTAAAATTGAATTCATCTTCCTTTTTCCGATTCCCTTGAGTAATCGAAGGATTTAATTTAGCAACTAATTTGATGTTGTTGGTCTTACTATATTTAATATTTTCCTTTTCTGAATAGGCTGCATCTCCAATGACTGTCTCAATTTCCATGCCAGCAGCCACACTTTTTTCAATCAGTGTAACTAATTCTTTCCCGTCACTTTTTTCGCCTGTTGTGACCGTCGCTGCAGTGATGATTCGTTCTTCACTCATTGCGAGATGGGTTTTATACCCAAAAAATGAGGAGTCTGCACTTTTGTGTCCAACTCTCGCATCTTGATCGCCCGAGATCCAGAGGTGTTCGATATCTTCAGCGATGATTTCGTTTAATAGGTTTAGCTGTTCTTTTACTATTGGATACTGGGAAATACTTTCTTCTTTTTCGATCACTTCAATAAGCTTTTGGCAGTAGGATAGTTCATCTTCCAATACATCAGTTGTGTTTTTGGCGGGGAACTTGTCCTTCATTGATTCATCTATTTTGTAAACGGCTTTTCTTAGCTTTTTGGACCGATCCATCAAGATTTCCTTGGGGGTCTTCTGATTATAGCGAGATTTCGTATGAGTGGCATCAACGATAATAGCTTTGCTTTTGATGATTTCCTTTTCGATCGCAATTTTTACGGTTTTATTGATCAACATATCCAAAAGGTTGAGATCTTTCAAACGCAGTTTGCGAAATTTGGTCAATGAACTCGGCTCAATAACTGCCTCTTCTGGTGCCATATGAAGAAAATACTTAAAAGACATGTCATATTTTGAACGCTCAACTACATCAACATCCGACAAGTCATAGATAGTCTTCAACAATAAATATTTGAACATCCGAATAGGGTCGATGGCATTTCGACCGTTATCAAGACAATATTTATCTTTAAGTTCGTCATACAAAAAAGAGAAGTCAACCAGTTCGTTCATTTTTCTCAATAGATTATCCTTTGGTACGACTATATTATATATATCCATAAATGGACTGAGGATCATTGATTGTTGTTTTTGAATCATAGAACTCACCTACATGAAATTGATACTATAATTATAAAACAAAAAAGGTATAACTTCCTCTATATTATGAGGTGTTATACCTTTTTACTATAAGGACTTTTTCAGTGGCCTCTCTAAAAGTGGGGTGTTTTCCATACCTTGCTTCGCTGAGAGTAGAGTCCATCCTTCAGCGCGATAGAATTTGTTATGGGCTAGGCGCTTTCGGCGAAAGTGTCCACAGGACACTTACGTCACCGAAGCCTCGATGTTCAGTTTTAGCAGACGAGTTCACTGGATCTATCCGCCCGGAAGGCTGTTCTAAAAGGCTTTTGACCTCAGAGAAAGGTGGATTCGCCCACAAAAGTGAACTCATTGCATGGAGAGGCGGCAAAGTCCACGAAGATTGCGTAGGAGAGCGGAGCCATGGTTCACATCAGGTACTGCCCGGAGGTTTGGTGAAGCTCCCGCGCAAGCGAGTGGGCGAGCCTTGGAATGCTGAGTGAACGGTGTGGGTGAAGCCGCCTGACCCGAGGGCTTTAATACATTCTTTCACTTGTCCACATCAGCCAGCATACGCATAAAGGAGATTAGACTCAGGCTAGTCATCAGATACCCGTGACTTAGAATTCCCTATGGGCATAAAATCTCAGCGATAGTCCGGCAGATAGACTAAACATAATAATGTTCAGCGCCGCCAGATAACAGCCAATTTGCCAATCGGTTTGGAATTTCAGCCACACGGCAAACTTCAGCAAAGCCGCTGAAGCCGTTTGCAGAAGCTGGCTATGATCAATTCCAGGGGAATGAGCAAGAAGTCCGGCGGCAAAAGGGATAGAAAAGAAACAAGCAAAGAAGAGAATCATACCGAACATTCGGGAACGAAGGTATCCGAATTTGAAGTAAAGAGGAAAATAGATTGAAACAAGGATAATGAGAGCACTGGCAGCACCTATAAGTCCGGGAATCGTGATTTTCTGGACCTCAAGGGATATTCCTAAGAACGACACGACGACCTGAGCCAGGAGATAAGAAAATAAGCCGATAATCCCGTAGAGAAAAGCTGAGAAATACTTAGCCAGGACTATATCTCTTCGTAAAAGGGGGAGACAAATGACCATAATTTCAGATTTGTTTTTTTCGTCCTGGGCACAAGCTTGGGTAATAAGACTATAAGCTACACCGACAAAAACAGCGCTTAGTACTCCACTTTTAAGGTTAACAAAAGCAATAAGAGCAAAAAACCCATAAAAAATTGGAATCCATAAAGACTTTTTTAAAATGAATAAATCTTTTTTAATCAGATTAAGGATGGTCAACATGCAGATTCCCCCTTTACGGTATAAAGCATGATATCTTCTAGGGTCGGCTTTTCCAAAACGACGCGCTCTTTAAAGCTTTGAGCTAAGCTTCTTTTATCCTTGATTAGTCCCTCGAAACCATAACTGTTTATTTTTAGGCCAACGAATAGATGTTTTGTTTCAGAGGTTAGCAGTTCTTGTGCCCCTTTAACAATTCCGTAATTATCTAAAATGTCATCCTTGGGCGAACTTAAGACAATTCGGCCATTGTTAAGAAAGGTAACAAAATCGGCGATCCTATCGAGATCAGAGGTAATGTGGGTTGAGAAGAAGACCGATTTTCGCTCATCTTGGAGCAGAGCGGTTAGGATTTCCAACAGTTCATAGCGAACCAGCGGATCCAGGCCTGCCGTTGGTTCGTCCATAATTAAGAGTTCTGCTTGATGAGAGAGAGCAATGGCAAGGGAAAATTTCATTTTCATTCCTTTGGACAGTTGCTTAATTTTTTGCTTAGGATTGAGATCGAAGTCCTTTAAATACCGGGCAAATACCTTAGGATCCCAGTACTTATAAAAAGAAGCAACGATTCTACTCATGTCCCGCAGGCTTAGTTCGTCATAGTAATGGTTCTCATCGAAGACAAAGCCAATTCGCTCTCTAATCTCTAGGGCGTGGACTTGATGATCCAGCCCGAAAATATTGATCTCTCCGCTGTCTTTGCGCAGCAAATTCATAATTAACTTAAGAGTTGTAGTTTTCCCGGAGCCGTTGGGACCGATGAATCCCATGACATAACCCCGTGGCAAATTAAAACTGACCGATTGCAAGGTAAAATCTTTAAAGTGTTTTGTCAAATTTTGCACAGAAAGGATATCATCTGTTGAAGTCATACCGCTTCCTCCTTAGAAAAAAATTTGTGGGAATTCAATCTTGCACGCAAGGTTTTAGCTGTCTTCATAAAGTAACGTGAACATTTCCAGAAGTTCTTGTTGGCTTAAACCAGCGATTCTGGCCGCGGTAATAGCTTCAGAAACCTTTTCCTCAACAACACGTAAGCGTTTTTCCCGCAATAGTTCTTTATTCTGAGCTGATACAAAAGAACCTTTTCCGGGGACGGTTTCTATATAACCATCTCTTTCCAGATCTTCATAGGCTCTCTTAGAAGTAATGACACTAATTTGCAATTCCTTCGCCAGAGAGCGAATGGAAGGGAGCGCTTCGGCTTCGGAGAGTTCTCCATTGAGAATGAGGCGTTTGAATTGGTTAACAATTTGTTGGTAGATAGGCTCAGGAGAAGAATTAGAAATAATGATGTTCATAGCCAGACAATCACTTCCTTCCAAATAAGGCTGCCTGAATTCCAGTTCGCCCGTACTGTGTATGAACAATATATACGGTATGAGCGGTATTGTCAAGGGTGCCGTCAAAGAGGTTTAACAAAATCTTTAGATCTAAAAAGAAATTGGCTGAATTTATGAACAGGAAAATCGCGAGAGGTGTCGAATAAATAAGGGTTATGCTAAAAAGGGCGTGGCTCACGAAAATCAAGGAGGACTGTATGATTCAGTTAAGAAATGTATCCAAGATTTATCCGAATGGTGCCAGAGCCCTCGTAGATGTCAATCTGAAAATTGACAAAGGGGAGTTTGTGTTTTTGGTGGGACCAAGCGGAGCCGGAAAGTCGACTCTGATTAAATTGTTCTACCGCGATGAAACTCCGACTCGGGGACAGGTTCAAATCAACGGAAAAAACTTAGTTCGGATGAAAGAAAGGGAAGTTCCCTACCTGCGGCGCAGTATTGGGGTAATCTTTCAAGATTTTAAATTATTGCCCAATAAAACTGTTCAGGAAAATGTGGCCTTTGCCCTTGAGGTAATTGGTGTCTCTAGGAAAGAGGTTCGGGCTCGTACCAGCAATATGTTGGAACTCGTTGGGCTTGCGGGTAAGGAGAATGCCTTTCCTAATGAATTGTCCGGCGGGGAACAGCAGCGTGTTTGTGTGGCACGTGCTATAATTAACAACCCGGCTTTATTAATAGCAGATGAGCCGACAGGGAATCTTGATCCTGAGACGGCATGGGGGATTATGGACTTACTCTTTAACATTAACAAGCGAGGAACAACGATCGTTATGGCTACTCATGCTCGCGCTATTGTTAATAAAATGCAAAAACGAGTAATTGCTATTGAAAATGGTCGAGTTGCACGAGATGAGGAAATGGGAGGATACGGTTATGACGTTTAATTTTCCTCGCTATATTTTGCGCGAAACCGGCCACTCCATGAAACGAAATCCTTGGCTAAGTATTGCATCGGTACTGACCGTTATGGTATCCCTCGTTATCTTAGGTTTTTCCATCTTCTTTTTAGCCAACGCTTCCAATGTGGCCCAATCCTTTGAATCTCAGCTTGAAATTGCAGCCTTTGTCAAAGACGATGCTACCGCGGTCCAAGTTCAGACTCTTCAGAGTCAAATTCAAGGGATGACGGGAGTTGCTTCTGTGACTATTGTAACCAAGCAACAAGCCTTGGCTGATTTTGGGAAAAACATGGGAGGTTCGCAAAGTAATCTTGTGACAGATCTGGGGGGGACTAATCCTTTTCCTGATAAGTTAACGATTAAAGCAACCAATCCTCAAGATGTTGAAAACCTTGCCGCCGCCATATCGGCTTTACCGGAAATTGATACTGTACGTTATGGACAAGGGTATGTGGATAAGCTATTGCAATTTACTAAATGGCTGCGCTGGATCGGTTTTGGTGTCGTTGGTGCCTTCAGTGTTGCGTCGGTGGTGCTTATTTCTATTAATGTAAAAATGAATGTCTTTTCCAAACGCCGCGAGATTCAGATCATGAAATTAGTTGGAGCAAGCAATGGATTTATACGCTGGCCGTTTCTGATTGAAGGCCTGACCTTAGGCCTTCTGGGAGGGGGGCTCGCAGCTCTGGTTGTCGGAATGGGCTACAATTGGATAACAATGTATATTCAGTCAACACTTACCTTTTTGCCGGTTGTGCGCAATGTTGTCCTCTTCCGTCAAGTATTAGGAGGGCTTTTACTTGCCGGTATGGCTATGGGTGCTGTTGGCAGCGGGGTTTCTTTGCAGAAATTCCTGCATTCCTGAACGAAAATGAGTTATGTGCTAAGGATAATGCGTAACAATGCATTCCTTAGCACGTTTTTGAATCTGTGAGTCCTAGGGGGGGAGTGTATGTCCAAGAAAAAAGTGAGCCTAATCGTGACACTATGTCTTGCGCTGCTTATAACCTCAAGGGTGCCCACTCAGGCCAGCGAGCTTAACGACGCAGTAGAGCAGCAGCAATCAATCTCCAGCCAAAAGAATCAAGCACAGAACAAATTACACCAATTGACCTATACTGCTGATAAATTGAAAGTGCGGCTTGTTCAGTTGGATACCCAAATTTCCGCCGCCCAGTCGCTGCTAGCACAAAAGCAGATTGCTTTTACCCAGGCACAAACTCAAGTCCAGATTGCACAGAAAGAATTGGCACAGAAACAACAGGAGTTAGACGATCGCAGAACCGCCCTCGGGAAACGAGCGCGGGGAATTTATGAGAATGGGCAAATTAGCTATTTTGAATTGCTCTTTCAATCTGCCAATTTGGGTGACTTTATAACGAGGATGGAATACTTTAACAAATTGATAGCTAATGATCACAAGTTATTAACAGACATTAAGGATCAAAAAGAAAAAATTACTCAGAAGACGCAAGACTTGCAAAAAAAGAGGGATCAAGCCGCTCAGCTGCAAGTTCAGGCGGCAAAGGCCAAAGCGGACCTAGATGGCAAAAAGGCACAACAGCGAACAGCCTTGGAGGAAAATCAGAAAGCAGTACAAGCTTCTTATGACGAAGTAGAACGTCTGCAAACAGAGGCTGATGCTCTTAATGATAAGATTCGAAAACTCCAGGCGGCTCAAGCCGGAAAAAACAAAGGAGACGGCACTATCTCCACCTGGCCCTTGCCTGGGCATTATGAGATCAGTGACCCTTATGGTTGGCGGACTCATCCTATTACCCATCAGCAAAGCTTACATACGGGGACAGATATAATGGCTCCCATGGGTACCGAGATTCATGCTGCCGGAAGCGGGGTCGTTATCGTGGCCGGTTGGAATGTTGCCTATGGCAACATGGTCATCATCGATCATGGTCACGGGATTTCTTCGCTTTATGGACACCAATCAAAATTGAATGTTACCGAAGGGCAAACTGTGGAAGCGAATCAAGTGATTGGCTATGTTGGTTCCACTGGCTGGAGCACTGGTCCGCATTTACATTTTGAGGTAAGAGTTGGTGGAAACCCAACGGATCCACTGCAATTTTTCCCCCACTAAGGGATAAGCAGTATTTCTGCAGGGGGATAAGCATATAATAGAGCAAGACTTGAGGAAAGGGTTTGACTTTGAGTGCAGGAGTGGAATTGGAAAAGAATATTAAAACCTATTGGCGTTGTCTTACTTATAGTTTGTGTGCTGGTAACCGCCACCGTAGGCGGAATTGTGATCGCCAACGTCGATAATATTGGACGTTTGGTTCACGTTGTCCAACTTATTCACAACGATTATCTCGAGAATGTTTCGAATGCTCAGTTAGTAGAGGGGGCTACGAAGGGAATTGTTGACATTTTAGGGGATCCCTACTCAACCTATATGAATGCTCAGGAGAACCAAGAATTGTTTCAAGTCCTTGAGGGTAAATTTGGCGGCGTGGGAATCGTTCTAAGTTTAAAGGATCCTAAAAAACTTGTAGTTTTGCGTCCGATCAAAAATTCGCCGGCGAGCAAAGCGGGAATTCAGCCTGGGGATGTTGTAAACAAAATTAATAACACTGATACAGCCGGGATGGATCAAGATAAAGCGGTTAATTTGATGCGCGGTGACCCCGGAACAAAGGTCGTCTTAGGCTTATATCGGGCGAGCACAAACAAAAATTATACGGTGAGCTTGACGAGGGAAGATATTACAGTTCCCACCGTTGATGGGGAAACATTGCCAGGGCATCCCAATATTGCTTATATTAATATTACTCAGTTTGCCTCAGATACCGGCGATGAATTAAAAGATACATTAAACACCATGAATATCAAAAAATATAAAGGCATAATCTTAGATTTAAGATATAATCATGGCGGCGAGCTTAATGCGGCAGTTCAGGTTGCAAGTTATTTTGTTCCATCGGGACCTGTAGTGTATATAGTTGATAAACAAGGTAACGTAGATACTAAAATGGCTGCCGGAACATATCTAGGAATGCCCTTAGTTGTCCTTGTCAATGAAGAGAGTGCTTCAGCTGCGGAGATTGTCTCCGGTGCCATTAAAGACGATGAAACCGGAACTTTAGTAGGCGTGAAGACTTTTGGCAAAGGGATAGTCCAAACAATTTTCCCTCTTGATGCAGGGACGAGTGTTAAACTAACGACGGCGAAATATCTTACTCCTAAAAAGATCTCTATCCATAAAATTGGAATTGAGCCCGATGTGAAGGTTGAACTGGGCAAGGGCCAGCAGGCTACTCTTTCACCGACGGATACTAATTTTGATCCTCAGCTTTTAAAAGCAGTTCAAACGTTGCAAGGGAAATTTAAGTGAACTCGGGAACGATTCCCACTTGTAGAAAACTAAACTAAACTAAACGAGGTTGCTGCAAACCATTTTGCAGCAACCTCGTTTTTTATCCACTAGCTATAAATTCACCCCCGCAGGCCCAGTTGCATAGACTACGCTGATATAAAAAACAACGGGGGTTGGTTGAGGATGGGAAATAAAACAGGGGTGAGACATTACTTTGGTGAAGGAATAACGACACGAGGGTATATTTCCCTGCTGCCCAATATGATGCCTAATTGGCAAAGAGTCTATGTGCTGTTAGGGGGGCTCGGAACGGGTAAATCGACCCTAATTAAAGTAATTGGCTTGGAATTATTGGATCGGGGATACGAGATTGATTTTATGCGTTCTGCTCGAGACCCGGATTCCATGGCAGGTTTTATTATGCCGCGTATGGGACTGGTGATGCTGGATATGATGGAAATCTCGCCACTGCGCTGGCGTGCGCCGGGAGTAGTGGAGACGTTTATAGATTTCAATCATTTTTGCGATGAGCAAAAGCTTGAGAAGCAGCGGTTACATATTCTAAAGCTTGAAACCCAGCTTCAGCTGCTTCAACAGAACGTGGAAGAAGAATTGGCAGCTGAATTAAGTTCTTTAATCGGGAGAAGCACAGCAAGAAAGCACAAAGGTGAAGATATGTCTTGGATTTTGAGCAATTCCGCTCATTTAAAGGTGAAAAAGGAAAATACCGGTCCTTGGCCACTGGCAGAGAATGCTGTAAAACTACTGCAAAAGAGTAGTATTAATCCGTATTTTTTGCATGGCTTGACTGCAGAAGGCTGGCTTAACCTTGCGCCTTATTTCCTCATGGACTTCGATCAGATACGTCTTGAAGGAGACGAAACGTTGGATGCCTTAGATTGGGTTTTAAGTGAAGCCCAACAACTTGGGCAATTGATCGAAATTGTGTTACATCCTCTTAACCCAGATGAAGTCATAGGAATTGTATTTCCGGAACGTCATTTGGCTATTTGGCAAGGGAATCCGGATAACTTAGCTGACCAGGGTTTGGAACGGCCATTTGGTGAAAAACTAATTGAAGCATTGGCAGTTTGGCAGACCCACAGGTCACAGCTTAAAGCTTATTATACCGAAACCGTAGATTTTGAAAGGCTCGATGGCTACAGGGAAACTATTCTCAATAACATTTTGGGAGACTTAAAATTAATGGGTGATTTAAAGCGGGTTTGATGTCTAGCCAAAAATGGAGGGATCAACGAGGTACTCGCCAACTTCTGCAATAAGACGTTCTAGATCTTTTTCCTTGAGGTTAAAGCGGTCTAGAATTTCTTGCTGCAGGGGGTTGAAGAAGCTGTCTACACCGCCGCCGGTACCGAGTAAGCTTGCCAAGCCATTAGCAATATGGATGATTGATGCTAGATCAATGTGGTTTTGGGCCTTTAAGGGAGAATGATGGTAAGAGATCCCTTCCACCAGGTCATCCGGCAGATTCCAGTTGATGGCTAAGTATCCGCCGACCGTTGCATGGTCATAGCCAATTACTTTTTCTTCAAGTTCAACATAAGAAAGGGCGGATTCCTGGACTTTCCTAACCAAAACAGCACTGACTTCTTGTATATAAATGGAAATAACTAATTTCCCAATGTCATGAAGCAAACCAGTGGTAAAGGCTACTTCGGTAAAGGGAAGTTTTAAATATTGACATAGGCGCTTTGCTGCCATAGCTGTGAGCATGGAATGTTTCCAGAGACCTTCTTGTTCAATTTCGTAGCCAATAAGACCGGTTTTAAGCATTGGAGCTACGGCAGAGGCCATGGCCAATCCTTGAACTGTCTGAAATCCTAACATAACGATTGCTTCTTGCAAAGAGGAAATGCGGCGAGCGTAGCCATAGTAGGCGGAGTTAGCCTGTTTCAGTATCCCGGCAGCTAAAGCAGGATCTTGTCCAATAACAGCTTCCAGTTCTTTTACTGTAGTAGAAGGATTTTTTGTTAATGTCACGACTTGTACGGCTGCAGTAGGCAGAGGAGGAAGAGCGTTAACACGATTAAGAATATGTTCCAATTTGACAGGCAATTTCAGCACTCCTTTAAGCTATTGAGAAGTCATACAAATTAAGAAATAGTCGAATGTCACTTAAACAAGCAGTTGGACAAACTGCATTATTTTAAAGGACAAGGGAAAACTAAAGACAAGACAAAATTAGGAGTTCGAAAGGAGCGTTTCCATGGCAAAAAGAAAACGAACCCTAGTTAGTTTTTTGAGTTTTTGTTTATGTCTTAGTTTAACCACAAGTGGCTGTGGTCTTCAAGCCCTTTTAGGCAACAAAAACAAAACTTCTTCAGCCAGCACGTCGAAAACTTCAACTATAGCAGTTTCGTTAAATGATAATGATCCTAATAAATTGCTGATTACTAAAGGCATTGATGATTTGGCAAAGAAAGAAGAGGTTAAAGTCAAATATCTTGGTGCCAGCGGATCCGGAGATGATTCAGCCTTAAAAGGAGCTAAAGTTTTGATCTATCAGGCAGGAAACGCCAATCTTCTGAAAAATGCCCAGACGAATAAAGTTCCCGTCCTAGCGCTCAGTCAAGTACCGGCAGGCATTAACCTCGCAGGAGTAGTAACGCCGGATCAAGAAAAAACGGGTGAACTTATGGCCCAAGCCCTGGTAAGCAAAGTCTCAGAGGGGCAAGTCGTCATTTTACAGGGAGATCCCAGTGAAACAGGTTCACAAGAACTTTTGGCCGGGAATAAATCGGTGCTCAGCAAGTACCCCAAAATATCCCTGCAAACGTTTGCCAGTCCTTCGGGCTCGGAATCAACAGTGAAGCAAAGCCTGACTGATTATTTGCAAAAAAATTCCGGAAAGGTTCAGGCTGTTTTGGCTCATACGGCAAAATTGGAGGAAGCCGCCAGCGATGCTTTGAAACAATTACAATTAGCTAAAAAGGTTTTGCTGATTGGAGGGCAGGCAACTATCCCTTCTCTGGAACGGATGGCGAGTGGAAGTCAGGTGAGTGATGTGGATACCAACCCCTATCTCCAAGGAGCAAACGCCTTTCAGTGGGCTCAAAAAATTATTAACAAAGAGCCTCTTGATATCAGTGATTCTATTACCAGCGAGCAAGGAGAAATTCCTGCCAAGATAATTCAAGTTAAAACCGTGACTCCTGAAAATCTGGCTGTTATTCAAAAGAGTTATGTTAAAACGATGCAGAGTGCTGAACAAGATCAAAAACAGCAGACCGCAAAGGCTAAACCTCAGAGCAAAAGCCAAGGAGACAGTAAAACCCAAGGAGACAGTAAAAACAAAGGAGGGGATCAGCAAGGGGCAGGCGGCAGTGAAAATCAAGGCCAAAATTCAGGCAATGTTCCTTCAGGGGTTAAAAAAGTTACGGAAACAGTTAAGACGGAAACTACGCGAGAGTATTTAGATGGCCAGGGAAAAGTCATAGGAACGGAAAAAACAACCAACGAACAAGTTAAAACGGTGCCCCCGGAAATGTTGCAGCAAGAACAAAAAGCTCAATCCTCACAAAGTTCATCACAAGGCCAGGGAGATCAGTCACCTCAAGAAAAAGTCGGCAGTGGAGGCAGTGGAGACAGCGGAGGCTGACATAAAACATATACAAATAAAAGAGTCACGGGGAACATACTGATTAGCTCCCCTTTTAGTGGACGGTTTAAAAACGAAAAACTATTTACTAAAAGGAGGAGCTTTTATATGGTGCAGCGAGAAGCTCCCCCATCCTCTATAGATGAGATGAAGCGCTGTCTCAAAATATTACCGGAACACCAGTTCCAAAGTTGTTCTCTATGTAGTAAAATAAAGGTATCAAATAACATACCATTTTTATTTAAATGATTTCGCAAAGGTTTAGAATAATAAGGATCTTTTGGCTGCTTAAGTAAACTAGGGTCTGATTTGTTGAATGCATATCTCTCTAGAGGTAAAATAAACTTAGAAAAATTATAATTATATGCTTTGCACTTAAGTTAAATACTAACTTGCATATTTCGTAAATAAGAATTATCTTATTGTAATTATCTTGCTTTAATAAAGGGGATCGAAGGATGGAATTTCGTTTGCATGCTCCATACCAATCTTCGGGGGATCAACCTCAAGCCGTCGAATCTTTGGCAGCCGGAGTGAAGGAAGGACGGCGTTTTCAAACCCTGCTTGGGGTCACCGGCTCGGGTAAGACCTTTACCATGGCAAACATTATCACGAAAGTACAAAGGCCAACCCTTGTTCTGGCCCATAATAAAACATTGGCGGCGCAGCTCTACAGTGAATTCAAAGAGTATTTCCCGGAAAATGCCGTAGAGTATTTTGTGAGTTATTACGATTATTATCAACCGGAGGCTTACGTTCCCTCCAGCGATACCTTTATTGAGAAGGATGCTTCAATTAACGACGAGATAGAAAAATTGCGGCACTCTGCTACGGCGGCGCTTTTCGAGCGGCGAGATGTTCTGGTAGTTGCCAGCGTTTCCTGCATTTATGGTTTGGGTTCACCTGAGGAGTATCGTGATCTGGTGCTTTCTTTGCGACAGGGACAAGTTATTGACCGCAATGATATTTTACGCAAATTGATTTCAATTCAATATGACCGTAATGACATCGCTTTTACTCGGGGAACTTTCCGTGTGCGCGGTGATGTTGTAGAAGTTTATCCGGCATCATCTAGTGAAAAAGTTCTTCGGGTCGAGATGTTCGGTGATGAAATTGAACACATTTACGAAATCAATGTTTTAACAGGGGAAATATTAGGCGAAAGAAACCATGTAGCAATTTTTCCTAATTCTCACTATGTAACTGCCCACGAAAAGGTCATGAAGGCTGCAGAGAATATTGAACTCGAATTAACTGAACGTCTGCAGGTATTGCAATCGCAAAATAAACTCTTAGAGGCCCAACGTCTTGAACAGAGGACACGGTATGATTTGGAAATGCTCAGAGAAATGGGCTTTTGCAACGGGATTGAAAATTACTCCCGACATTTAACGTTCCGAGAACCGGGAGAGACGCCTTATACCTTGCTCCACTATTTCCCAGAAGATTTCTTGCTTTTTGTCGATGAATCTCATGTTTCAATTCCCCAGGTGAGAGGAATGTACGAAGGAGACCGTTCACGGAAGACTACGCTTGTAGATTTTGGCTTTAGGCTTCCGTCTGCTTTAGATAACCGCCCCTTGACCTTTACCGAGTTCGAAAGGATAATTAACCAAATAGTTTTTGTCAGTGCTACACCGGGTCCTTATGAACTAGCTCATTGCCCGACAGTTGTTGAACAAATTATCCGTCCAACGGGTCTCCTGGATCCGGAAGTGGTGGTCCGTCCGACGAAAGGTCAAATTGATGATTTATTGGGAGAAATTCGCGAGAGAATTTCTCGCAGCGAAAGAGTCCTTATAACCACGCTGACCAAAAAAATGGCTGAAGATTTGACCGATTATTTAAAAAACCTGGAAATAAAGGTAAAATACCTTCATTCTGATATTAAGACTTTAGAACGTGTGGAAATCCTGCGCGAGCTGCGCCTGGGCATGATTGACGTTGTTGTTGGGATCAATCTTCTGAGGGAAGGACTGGATTTGCCTGAAGTTTCCCTGGTAGCCATTCTTGACGCTGACAAAGAAGGCTTCCTCAGATCGGATCGCTCACTGATCCAGACCATTGGCCGCGCTGCGCGTAATGCTCAAGGAAAGGTCATCATGTACGGAGATAAGATAACTCAATCGATGCAAGTTGCCCTCGACGAGACAAATCGACGCCGGGCAATTCAAATGGCTTATAATGAGAAGATGGGAATTATCCCGCAAACGATTCGCAAGATAGTTCATGATGCGCCGGAAGCAACAAAAGTGGCCGAAACCAAACAAGCATACGGATCGCAGCTTCCGCCCGAGGAGCTGGCTGCCCTTATTGCGAGCTTAGAGCAAGAAATGCGTCTCGCTGCTCAAAACCTGGATTTTGAACGAGCGGCAGAAATTCGTGATGCTATGATAGAATTAAAAGGTGAAGAAAATAAGTATAAGATGACAAGCCAGCAGCGCGGAAGCGGAAGTCGTTACAACCGGGCTAAAAGTAATAGTAAAAAGAGAAAGAAAACAAGTTAGACAAGGGAGTGGATCTCTTGTCCCGTATATACAATTTAGGAGGCAATCATGAGCCAAGAATACTTGCGTGTGCGTGGAGCACGCGCTCATAATTTGAAGAATATTAATATTGATATTCCCCGGGACAAACTGGTCGTAATTACCGGCTTGTCTGGCTCCGGAAAATCATCGCTGGCTTTTGATACGATCTATGCTGAAGGCCAGCGGAGATATGTAGAATCACTTTCTGCCTACGCCCGGCAATTTTTAGGGCAAATGGACAAGCCGGATGTCGATTCTATCGAGGGACTTTCGCCGGCAATTTCCATCGATCAGAAAACAACGAATCGAAATCCCCGTTCAACGGTGGGAACAGCAACGGAAGTTTCGGATTATTTGCGTCTGTTATATGCTCGTATAGGTCACCCTCACTGTCCAAAATGCGGACGTGAAATTTCACAACAAACTGTTCAACAAATGGTAGATCAGATTTTGGAGCTGCCAGAGCGTACGAAACTTCAAGTTTTGGCTCCTTTGGTCAAAGGGAAAAAAGGAGAACATCTTAAAGTTTTTGAGGAGGCCCGCAAAGCCGGATATGTGCGAGTCCGAGTTGATGGTGAAATTCATGATTTGAGTGAAGAAATCAAATTAGTGAAAAACAAAAAACATTCAATTGAAGTCGTGATTGACAGAATAATTCTTAAACCTGAGAGCGCTGAACGTTTGGCGGATTCTTTAGAGACGGCACTTAAGCTTGGCGAAGGAAATGTTATTATCGATGTCACAGAGGGCGACGAACTGCTGTTTAGTGAAAATTTTGCCTGTCCTGACTGTGGTATAGCACTGGAGGAAATTTCGCCCCGGCTTTTTTCGTTTAACAGCCCTTATGGTGCCTGCCCCACATGTACGGGTTTAGGTGCTAATTTGGTTGTAGATATTGACTTGATTATCCCGGACCGTTCTAAGTCCTTGTCCGAAGGCGCCATAGCACCCTGGGCCAAATCGACCTCGACCTACTATCCCAAAATGATGGAGGCCGCGGCCCAGAATCTCGGCTTTAAGATGGATACTTCACTGCAGGAACTCTCTGAAAAACAATGGCAGGGTCTGCTCTATGGCACAGAAACACCTATTCGCTTTCAATACCATAATATTTTTGATCAGTTAAAAACCTATCATTCAAACTTCGAAGGGCTAGTCCCACTGTTTGAACGTCGTTATCGGGAATCCGCCTCTGACATGGTACGTACCGAAATCGAAAGTTATATGACGGAACGGCCTTGTCCTGACTGTCAGGGAAAACGCTTAAAACCTGAAGCCCTGGCAGTAAAGGTGGGCGGTATTTCCATTGATGATTTATCCCGGCTTTCCATTACGGAGGCGATTGACTTTATTAATCACTTGACATTAACGCCGAAAGAAGAAACTATCGCTCATCAAATCTTAAAGGAAATCAGAGAGAGATTAGGCTTTCTAATCAATGTGGGATTAGACTATCTTACCATGGCTCGTTCCGCAGGTACGCTCTCCGGAGGAGAAGCTCAGCGAATTCGCCTTGCCACCCAAATTGGATCAAGCCTTATGGGCGTACTTTATGTCTTGGATGAACCAAGTATCGGGCTTCATCAACGGGACAATGCCCGGCTGCTTTCCACCCTAAAACGCTTAAGGGATTTAGGAAATACGTTAATTGTCGTCGAACACGATGAAGACACAATGCTTGAAGCTGATCATATTATTGACATTGGCCCGGGGGCGGGGGCCCACGGCGGTTATGTAGTCGCTGAGGGAACAATTCAACAAATTATGGCCAATAAGAAGTCCGTAACGGGTCAGTATTTAAGCGGGGAAAAACAAATCCCCGTACCGGAGAAGCGGAGAGAAACTAATGGCAAATGGTTGGAAGTACTCGGGGCTCGGGAAAACAATCTCAAAAGTATTAATGTACGGATCCCTTTAGGGCTTTTGACTTGTGTTACCGGGGTTTCCGGGTCGGGAAAGAGTACTCTGGTCAATGAGATCATTTATAAAGGCCTGGCTGCAAAGCTAAACGGAGCTCGGAAGCGTCCTGGTGCTTTCGATAGTTTGGCAGGATTGGAGCACCTGGATAAGATTATTGATATTGACCAATCTCCTATCGGACGAACCCCCCGTTCCAATCCGGCAACGTATACAGGTGTTTTTGATCTGATACGCGAGCTATTCTCCTTGACTCCTGAAGCTAAGATGAGAGGTTATAAACCGGGTCGGTTTAGTTTTAACGTTAAAGGCGGACGCTGTGAAGCGTGTCACGGAGATGGAATTATTAAAATTGAGATGCATTTTCTCCCCGACGTTTATGTTCCTTGTGAAGTTTGCGAAGGAAAGCGATACAACCGGGAAACCCTTGAAGTTCGTTATAAAGGGAAAAGCATTTCTCAAGTTCTGGATATGACCGTAGATGAAGCCGTAGAGTTCTTTCAGGCCGTTCCTAAAATTTCCAGGAAACTTCAAACCCTTCAGGATGTCGGACTCGGGTACATTCATTTAGGACAGCCGGCGACAACCTTATCCGGAGGAGAAGCTCAACGCATTAAACTAGCCACAGAATTAAGCCGGCGCAGTACGGGAAAAACCATCTATATTCTTGATGAACCTACTACCGGACTACACATGGCGGATATTGATAAGCTTCTCCAAGTCCTGCATCGTTTAGTGGACGCCGGAGATACTGTACTAATTATTGAGCATAATCTCGATGTAATAAAAACTGCCGATTGGCTTATCGACCTTGGACCTGAAGGAGGCGATAAAGGAGGCGAAGTTGTTATCACAGGGACGCCTGAGGATGTGGCCGCTTTTCCTTCATCCTATACGGGACAATATCTCGGACGTTTTCTTTCTCGGGCGCAGGCGGAGGATTTTGGAAAGATTATTAATTCTTAATCGAGATTTCTAATCTCTAGTTGTGAGAGTGTTGGGTCACTGCTAATTAAAGGAATGTGGGGTATGAGTAATGAAAATGACGATGAAGACAGTTCGCGAAGCCGCCCGTGAAAAACTTAAGGGATATTGCCGAGTTTGTCCTGAATGTAATGGCAAAGCTTGTGTCGGAGAAGTTCCGGGGATGGGCGGTGCCGGCACTGGTGCTTCCTTTAAGAATAACGTTGAAGCCCTGGCTGCCTATCGGATTAATTTAAGGACACTCCATGGGGCTAAAAATCCCAATACAAAGCTGGAGCTTTTTGGACAAGAATTGACTACCCCGATCATTGCCGCTCCGATTACCGGCAATAAGTTCAATATGGGCGGGGCCTTGAACGAAGAGGAATGGGCGGAGGCTATTCTTCGAGGTTGTCAAGACGAAGGATCTTTGGGAACGACCGGTGACGGCCCGGACGTAGCCCTGTATAACAGTGGTGTGGATCAAATCGCTAAATTTCAAGGACGCGGTATACCTTTCACAAAACCCAGGGAGCCTGAAGAAGTCATTAAATGTCTTAAGCGTGCTGAGGAAGCCAACGTTGTTGCCGTTGGCATGGATGTTGACGCTGCAGGTTTGATTACTATGGCTGTAGGCCCTAAGCCGCTGGATGATCTGAAATTGATTATATCCAGTACGAGGCTGCCGGTGATCCTTAAGGGAATTATGACTGTTGATGAAGCAGAATTGGCAATTGAAGCCGGTGCGGCGGGAATTGTTGTTTCTAATCACGGAGGACGAATGATTGATCATACTCCGGGAACGGCTGAGACTCTGCCGGAAATTGCGGCAGCTGTCGATGGACGAATTGCTGTTCTCGTCGACGGGGGAATTCGATCAGGGGTTGACGTCTTAAAGATGCTGGCACTTGGAGCGGATGCAGTCCTGATTGGACGTCCTCTTGTCATTGCTGCCTATGGCGGAGGCGCTGAGGGAGTAGCCTTAACTGTTCGCAGGCTGACAAACGAATTGAAACAAGCTATGATCTTGACAGGATGTGCTTCCTTGAATGATATCAGTATGGACGTCATCTTTTAAAAATAGGAAACAAGCATAGCAGAATGCACGAGGGCCTTCCATTAATATAATGAATGGAAGGCCCTCGTGCATTCTGGCACAAGAATTGCATTAAAAGGTTTAAAACGCTATACTTAGGGCGAAGGGGGATTTTCATTTGCGTGTTCTCTTGGTGGCACTTAATGCAAAATATGTCCACACCAATTTGGCCCTTCGTTATTTGAAAGAAGGACTTTTGCGTTCCGTAACTTCGGATGTAATTTTGCGAGAATATAGTATTAATGATCGCCTTGAGCGTATTGCCGGGGAAATCTATGAAACCAGGGCCGATGTCATCGGCTTCTCATGTTATATTTGGAACATCAAGGAAGTCCTGAGTGTCGTTAGGCAGCTGCATCCCGTTTGCCCTGATGTGCGTTTTGTACTTGGTGGTCCGGAGGTATCCTTTGACGTTGAAGAACTGTTAAGCTCTCATCAAGAAGTGGATGCCGTAATTCTTGGTGAAGGCGAGAAATCTTTTAATGACCTGCTTTTAGCTTGGCAGAAGGGAGAGGACCTTTCAAAGGTTGAGGGCTTAGCCTGGAAATATAACGCAAAAGTGATTGTTAATTCTCCTAGTCGGAAATCACTTAATTTGAATGAACTTCCTTTTCCCTATGCAGATGAAGAGGATTTTTCCGGACGAATTGTATATGTTGAAACGACTCGAGGTTGTCCTTTTTCCTGCCAGTATTGTCTGTCCTCCACCTTCCAAGGTGTTCGTTATTTGGAGCCCGAAGGATTTCGCCGAATGTTTCGCCGTCTTTTAGGCCAAGGTGCGCGTACAATTAAGTTTGTTGACCGGACCTTTAATGCCCATAAACGACATGCTTTCGAAATTTTAAATATTGTTCGCGACGAGTGCTGCTCTCTGGGATTATCCGGTCAGGTACGGGTTCACTGTGAAATAGCGGGGGATCTTTTAGATGACGAATGGATGGATTATTTCAAGAATTATCCTCCAGGTTTGATTCAACTGGAAATTGGTGTTCAGTCGACCTACCAACCTACATTAGAAATAGTTGCCCGGCATCAAAACTTCGATGCTTGGAAAAAGTATGTACCTATAATGAAGAAATCGCAAATTCCTTTGCACCTCGATTTGATTGCCGGCCTGCCTCTCGAAAATTGGTTGCATTTCCGGAATTCCTTCAATGAAGTTTATGCTGTCAAACCAGATATGCTCCAATTGGGGTTTCTGAAAGTCCTCAAAGGATCGGGCCTGCGTCTGAACAGCCAAAAGTATGGCCTTCTGTTTACCCCTGAGCCGCCATATACTATATTAGAAACAGCTGTCTTATCACATGAGGAAATGCTTCAATTGCAGCGTATGGAAGAGGTTCTTGACAAATATTATAATTCAGGGAAGTTCATTCACTCTTTGCGTGAAGCCCTTCACATGTTTCCTTCAGCCTTTGACTTCTATCATGAATTGGCCGAGTATTGGGAGAAGAAAGGTTGGTTTCAGCGCTTATGGCCGGGTAAAGCATTATTTGATAAATTATGGGAGTTTATAGAATGGGTTCAACCTCAAAGGGTGAGCCGGAAAGGGTTTCTGGATGCTTTGCGTTTCGACTATTATTTATGGGAACGTCCCAAGACACTACCTGACTATTTTGTCAGAAGTGAAGGGCAGGGAGAATGGCCCAACGGCGGGGAAGCAAAGAGAACCGGCGAAGAGATTCAGCGAGATGGCTGCTGGGCCAATGTAGTTCCTGAGTTTGCAGCCATGGATCGTCGCCAGTGGAATCGTAACACAGCCGTGGCTTATTTCGAGACAGATGTGTTAAAAGTGGGTGAATCTGGTCCCGGCTGGTTCCTCTTCCTTTATCAGCAGGGCCAAGCTAGGATTTATCGCTATCAAGTATGAATGGAGTGCAGAATCATGATTTCCCGTACTCTACCCCGCAGTATTTTCTGTTTATTAATCATTTTTTTCTTAGTTATTGGCTGCGCTCAGGCACCTCAGACAGGACAGCCAGGCGGTCCGGCTCCCGCCGTCATAGAAGTTTGGCATTCTCTTCTCGGGGCCCAGGCAGACGCCTTACAGGCCCAGACTGAGGCAATCATGAAAGCTCATCCGGAGGTGATCGTTAAACTTAAATATATTCCCGAAGAGAAGTTTGCATCCTTTTCTTATCAGGCTGAAGCAGGCGGAGAAGGACCGGAAATTTTCATTGCCCGGCGAGAGGTTATTCGCCAGCTCTATAGTCAGGGAACTTTAGCCAAGACGGCCTATTCTGATCAAGGAAGTTTTTCAGCTGCTTCGGCCGGTTTTCGCTTTGGGGATACCCAGTATGCCTTACCTTGGTTAACAGATGTTCCTCTGCTTTATTACAGAACAGATATGGTAAGTACTCCTAGTACTCTTGACAGCCTCTTTTCATCCCAAGGAGGCACTTCTGTTCTTGCGGCGGATACTGGGACCCTTTCCGCTTGGTGGAATGGACAAGGCGGAAAGTTGATGAATGCCGGGAAACCCTCTCTGGATGATCCCAGTAATCTTGCGTTTTTACAGAAGCTAATAGCTTGGCAAAGCGCAAAGACCCTGAGAATTGATCCGCAGGCTATGTCTGCCTTTGCAAATGGTCAAACTCCCTATGTGATTGCCGGGGCGAGCCAGGCAGCACTTTTAAATCAACAGAAAGTCCCATGGGGATGTATTCCTCTGGCTGATTTAACGGGGGGGCAGGGAGAGCCCCTTTTAGGTTTAACTTTCGGGATCGCGAATTCTGCGATCATGACAAAAGATCTAGGCCCGGAGATCCAGATCGTTGAAAAGGGACTTCTGCAGCCTGAGGCTGAGGGAGCTCTTGTCAAGGCAGGATCCCTTCTGCCGGCGAATATGGCCTATTATAAGTTACCCGAAGCTCAAACAGGAGTTTATCCCCAAGCTTATCAAGCTTTTGCAAAAGCCTGGGTCCTGTCGGGCAGTGCTCAGGAGTGGAACTTGATTTCTCTTCAGGATACAGCCTGGAGCAGTGCTTTGGCGGGAAGTCTCAGTCCGCAGGATGCTTTGACAAATGCTCAGACCCAAGCCTTAAAAGCTTTAACGAAAAGTTCTTAAATGAAGATATAACTATGCAGAGGGGGTGAAAGGAATGGATAAAGAGGGGTTGGAAATCATTGTAATTACTGGCTTGTCCGGGGCTGGAAGAACTCAGGCCATGCAGAGTCTTGAAGATCAAGGTTTTTTTTGTGTCGACAATTTGCCGCCAACCTTCTTGGTCAAATTTGCTGAGTTGTGTGCTCAATCTCGCGGCAAGGTTTCCAAAGCGGCTATTGTTTGCGACTTGCGGGGAGGGGAATTCTTTTCTTCACTGAGTGAAGCATTAACTAATTTGGAGAAAGAAGGGTTTCATCTTCAAGTCCTCTTTTTGGATGCTGCGGATAAAACCTTGATCAGGCGCTATAAGGAATCTCGCCGTCGTCATCCTCTGTCACCTCAAGGAAGAGTCTTAGACGGGATTCAGGCAGAACGTCAGCAGCTTGAAGAGTTAAGGATCCGAGCTGATGAAATTATTGACACTTCCGATTTAACGGCCTCGCAGCTTCGTGCAAAGGTGGCCGAACGTTTTGCCAAAGGGCAAGGCAGGCAAATGGCGGTATCTGTAATTTCCTTTGGCTTTAAATACGGAATACCTCTCGATGCTGATTTACTGATGGATGTGAGGTTTTTGCCTAACCCGTTTTATGTGGAATTATTGCGTCCTTTGACTGGCGAAGATAAGTTAGTGCAGGATTATGTTTTCGGCAATCAAATGGCTCAAGAATTTATGGAAAAATATTTAGCCTTGCTCGAATATATTCTTCCTAACTATGTGAAAGAAGGGAAAACTCATTTAGTCATCGGTATCGGCTGTACAGGCGGGCAGCACCGTTCCGTGGCCATCGCTGAACGGGTTGGACAATTTTTAAGGGAACGCAATTATGCAATTAGTATAAAACATCGGGATGCCGCAAAAAATCGGAAGGGCGGAATCCCTCGATGAGAAGTGTAAGACATGATAAGATTGCTCAATATCTGAAATGGCTTTACCCAAATTTGAAAGTAAAACGATGGTTCCTTGTAGCAGTCTTTGGAATTTTCCTTTTTGCTACAGGTTTTGCCGTTATGAATGATGGCGTGGCCTTGGGATATGCGGAATTGCAATTTCGGGAGATAATTTATCATCTTACAGGAAGCACTCAACACGTAGCTATACCGACAGGCTTGATTATAAGTGTCCTTGGAGTTTTAGCAATTGCTATCGGTTTTAAGCGCATGTTGTATTCGATTATTTCCGGTGTTTTACCGGGAAACGAAGGTAAAATTGTTGATGTTATTTATGCTCGGCAACATTTAATGAGGGGCCCCAAGATTGTCGTTGTAGGTGGGGGAACAGGGCTGTCATCGCTTTTGCGCGGTTTAAAACACTACACGCGTAATCTTACAGCCATCGTAACAGTTTCAGACGATGGCGGAAGTTCCGGTCGTTTACGTGAGGAGATGGGTATTCAGCCGCCAGGTGATGTGCGAAACTGTTTAGTGGCCCTCGCCGACACCGAGGAAATTATGGATACCTTGTTTTCTTACCGTTTTGAAAGCGGGACTCTTAAAGGCCATAGCCTGGGAAACTTACTCTTGGCAGGCCTGACCGATACCTTTGGCGATTTTCAGAAGGGAATAGAACGAGTCAGTAAAGTCTTTGCCCTGCGCGGCAAGGTTTTTCCTTCAACCTTGGAACAAGTTGAGTTAATGGCTGATTTTGAAGACGGGCGACATATAAGAGGCGAGACATCTGTGCGGGAAACTGATGGTAAGATCTGCCGAGTTTCTTTAGATCCCAGTAACTGTACCCCTTTACCTGGTGCTTTACAAGCTTTGGAAGAGGCCGATCTTATCGTTTTAGGTCCCGGAAGCCTTTATACCAGCGTTTTGCCGAACCTCTTAGTTAACGGTCTTCGCGATAAAATTCGTAAGGTCAATGCTCCCTGCGTTTACGTCTGCAATGTTATGACCGAAAAAGGGGAAACTGATGGCTACAGTGTGTCGGATCATTTAAAAGCAATCTTGGATCACTGCGGACCTGGTTTTGTGGATGCAGTATTGGCAACCAAAGGAGAAATTACAGCCTCAATTTTGCAGCGATACGTTGAGGAAGAGGCTGCTCCGGTAGTCACGGATCCTAAAGAAGTGGAGCGGTTAGGTGCAAGGTATTTTGAAGCTAACCTTGTTCAGGAGAGAAATGTCGTCCGTCATGATCCCGATCTTCTGGCAAAGGAACTCATCCGTTTACTGTTTCGCTTAAAACCTATGGGTGAACGTATTGCTCTAGTCGATGCTTATTTACTGTCCCAGAAGCTCCGTAAAAATTCATAAAGGTTTTGAATTATGTGAGTCAAGCTTCTATCCTGGTGTTCAAACCTCGATAAAGGAGGGCTTAGCATTGTCCTTTAGTGCTGTAACCAAAGAAGAGTTGGCACGTTTGTCCGAAAAAAAGCCGTGTTGTGAGCTGGCAGAATTAGCTGCTTTAGTCCGCATGGATGGTACCCTTCAAATTAGTGCTCATCAACAATACACTCTGAATGTTATCACGGAAAGTGCGCCTGTAGCCCGCAAAATTTATCGCTTAGCGAAAGATGTCCTGAGGAGACCCGTAGATATCGTCGTCCGGCGTAAATTAAGGCTGCGTAAGAATAATTCCTATATGGTTCGAATTTATCCCCGGGGAACAGAAGACTTGCAGAGTCTTGGCTTACTTAATGAAGATGGGCAAATATACCATGGTATTTCGCCGGATTTAATCAAAAAACGCTGTGATCAAAGGGCTTATTTGCGGGGGGCTTTTTTGGCCGGAGGTTCCATTAATAATCCTGAAGGAACGTATCACCTGGAAATCGTCAGCAATGACGAGGAACATGCCCAAGCATTATGTCAGTTGGTTAATTGCTTTAAATTAGGGGCTAAAGTTAGTATGCGGAAGCATTGGTATGTTGTTTATATTAAAGAAAGTGAACGAATTGTGGAGTTCCTCGGCTTTATTGGAGCACATCACGCCCTCTTAGAATTTGAAAATGTCCGGGTTCTTAAAGATGTTCGCAATCAAGTTAACCGTCTTGTCAATTGCGAAACGGCAAACCTGGATAAAATTGTCGATGCTGCCGTAAGACAGCTGGAAAATATTCAGCTTATTCAAAATACAATTGGACTTCAGGCCTTGCCGCCAACCCTGAGGGGTATGGCTGAGCTGCGTCTGGAATATACGGATGCCAGTTTAAAAGAACTTGGCGAAATGCTCCAGCCTAAAGTCGGCAAATCAGGCGTTAATCATCGGATGCGCAAAATCGAAGAATTAGCCGAACGAATTAGGAACGAAAAGACAGGAAATTCTAAGCTTATGGTTTAAAATGTTTTGAATAACGATCCCGCGACATTTAGAGGAGATGGGGGGATTAGGTGCGGTTAGGATATGGCTTAAGTTTAGAGCAGACTCAAAAACTAATTATGACTCCGGAATTGCGACAGGCGATTACTATTTTGCAATTGTCCGCACTTGAATTGTCCACATATGTTGAGGAACAGCTGCTAGAGAACCCTTTACTGGAAACACAGGAAGAAAATTCGGAGGTTAAAGGAGAATCTGAGCATAATAGTGCGGAAGAAAGCCCTTTAGACAATAAATGGGATGTTGATTGGCAGGATTATTTCCATGATCAAGATGAAAATCGCCCCCGGCAAGAACGGGTAACTCCTGACGAAAAGCAGCGATTTGATCCTTTTATATCTGCTGCACCGACTCTTCAGGAGCATTTGCTGGAACAACTTCATGTTCAAAAGATCTCGGTTCCTTTAAATGTTGCTGAGTATATTGTTGGGAATCTTAATGATAATGGCGGTTTGACCTTGACCTTGGAAGATATAGCTCGGGAGACTCATGTTTCTCTGGAAACAGCGGAAAAGGCTTTGGCGGACGTGCAAACTTTGGACCCATTAGGCGTAGGAGCGCGAAACCTTGAAGAATGTCTGAGACTCCAGCTCCCGCTCATTCCCGATTGCCCTGATGAACTGTCTGAGTTATTAAAGTATCTTGAAGATTTGGCGGCAGGACGTCTGCAAAAGATCGCCCATACTCTGAAACTGTCGATTACTCGTGTTCAAGAACTTGCAGATATGATTCGAAAATTAGACCCTAAGCCTGGTCTGCGTTTTTCTGGTCCTGGAGATGTGCGCTATATTGTTCCCGACGTTGTCATCGAAGAGATTGGCGGAGAGTTTATTATTTTGGTTAATGATGTTACTGTTCCTCGCCTTGGGATTAATAAAGCCTACCGTGAGGCTCTAAGCCGTGAGGAAGAAACGGATACCCGCAAGTTTGTCGAGCAAAAACTAAACGCAGCTGCCTGGTTGATTCGCAGCATTGAGCAGCGGCGCTTAACACTCTATAAAGTTGCTAATGCCATTGTGAAATGGCAAACCGATTTTCTGCGCTATGGTATTCACCATCTTAAACCACTTACCTTAAGGGATATTGCTGAGGAAATCGGGGTCCACGAGTCGACGGTCAGCCGGGCAACTTCTCATAAATATGTTCAGACGCCGCGAGGAATTTATGAATTTAAATTTTTCTTTGCCAACGGCATGGGGCGTGGGCATAGCAGCGAGTCAAACATCACAACAGAGGAGATTAAGCTTGCCCTGAGAGAGATCATTTCTTTGGAGAACTCGAAGAGTCCTTACTCTGACCAGAAATTAGCGGATCTGCTTAAAGCTAAAAATATGGAGATCTCCAGGCGGACGGTAGCTAAGTATCGCGATGAGCTGGGAATACCTACGGCTACGGTAAGAAAACGATATTAATAAATTCTTTCTGAATTGAGCAAAAGTACAATGTTAATATTTCTAGTATAGGAGAGTGAAGCAAGGTATGGGAATCACTCTCACCTGTAGATTTGGGAGTCTTACGATACAGTGAACTCGCTTACGCTAAAGCTGAACATCGGGGCTTCAGATACAATAATGTCCAGTGGACATTATTGCCGAGCCGTCTTTCCCAACAGGAATACTTAGCGGCGAAGGAGGACTCTACCCCACCTGAAGTTAACGAAGGACCCACCTCCACTTATAGAAGTGGGGGCCATAAAAACTAGATAAAGGAATAAGAATTATTGGAAATTTTATTATTTTAGCATTTTAGTATTGAAAAACGCTAAGAGAAAGAATAGACTAATAGCAAAGATAGAATAATGTCATGAATTTGAAAGTTAATTAGATAATCCAATATGTGGCAGAGTATCAGAGAAGCCGAATTATATTAGTTGTTTTAATGAATGACTAGTATAATTGGGCTTTTTGTTTTTCTAATAGGTTAAGAATACTTCAATAACTAGGGATTTTGCCCAAATTCTCTGTTCATACGTACCTTGCCTAGAATTGCTTTCATAATATTCCCGATACTTGGAAAAGGAAAATCGTATTCTTTGGCTAGAAACTCATAAAAACTTAACTATAATTAGAAGAGGAGCATTCCTGTAGTAGGAAAAAATGAGCTTTGTCAAAAAGAAGACCTCACGTTACAATTTGAAAGGACTGTTGGCCAACAGAATCCAATCAAAATAACGGAGGTCATCCCAAATGAATTTTACACAAAACGAGAAACTAAAGCAACTTTCTGAAAGAAGTATTGTTATCGGAGTGGACATCGCCAGCGAGCTTCATTACGCCAGGGCTTTCGACTGGCGAGGAGTAGAGCTGGGCAAAGTATTCAAGTTTGAAAACAGTGCTGAAGGATTCAGGGATTTCTATGCATGGATTGAACGTTTAAAAGGTCAAGCACAAAAGGACTGCATAGTGGTAGGCGCAGAGCCAACCGGCCATTACTGGTTCGGCCTGGCATCATATCTAAAAGAGCAAAGCATTAAGCTAGTCCTCGTAAACCCATTCCATGTAAAGCGTAGTAAGGAGCTTGATGACAACCACCCCAGCAAAACGGATGCTAAGGACCCCAAAACAATTGCTAAGCTGGTCATCGAGGGGAGATACAATGAGCCCTATATCCCGGAGGGGATCTATGCAGAACTGCGAATAGCGATGGCTTGCAGAATGCGCATCCAAAAGGAAATGAGCAGTATAAAAAATCGCATTCAGAGGTGGCTGAAAATCTACTTTCCCGAGCATGAAACGGTGTTTGGAAAGTTTGATGCGACAAGTAGCATGCTGGTTCTGCAAGTTGCCCCGCAACCTAGGGATATCAAAAGACTTGGAGTAGAAGGAATAAACCGAATTTGGAGAGACAACAAGTTGAGAGCAGTCGGAATGAAAAGGGCTAAGAGCCTGTATGAAGCTGCTCAGAAGAGCATTGGTTGCACCGAAGGAGAGTCTTGTTCCCGAATGGAAATTCAGCTATTACTCCAAGACTATCACACTAAAACAGCACAATATCAGGCAGTCATAGAAACCATCGATGAGTTGTGCCGTCAGATACCAGAAGTAGCGAAGTTACTTGAAATTAAAGGTGTTGGCCTTGTTACCGTGGCAGGCTTTCTCTCCGAAGTTGGAGATATTAGACGCTTTAATTCTCCAAAGCAGATCCAAAAGCTTGCGGGCTTAGCCTTACGAGAAAGCAGCTCAGGTAAGCACAAGGGACAGACCACGATCAGTAAGCGCGGCCGCGCACGACTGAGGGCAATCCTATTTCAAGCAGTGATGCCGCTAGTCGCAAAAAACGCAGAGTTTGCAGAGATACACAACTACTACACAACAAGGATCAAGAATCCCCTGAAGAAGAAACAATCACTAATTGCCTTAAGCTGTAAACTAATTCGGGTGTTCTATGCAATATTAACAAAAGGTACAGAATACGATCCAGAAAAGCTAATTAAGGACATTCATCGTCCAGTTGAGCATTTAGCAGCGTAATTAGAATAGCAGCGAAACCATAAGAAACAAACGATCTGTGGGTTAAAGCGTCACCACAGAAGCGAGCAATCCAGGTAACCTAGCAAAACAAAAGAGCTGGTAGTCAGTCGCATATTTTTCCATTAGAGCAAGGACTCGGTAGAGGAGCATAACTGACACCCAATCATGGATAGGTGGAACGAAGGAATTTAGGGCAGATTTATAATCTTGACCCTGTTAGACATGGGAGGTTTACCACCGTGAGAATCATGGGTTTACAACGGCCAACATATCCACAAATAGTAGACGTTGGCTTTGCCATATCCAATTTCTCCGAATTAGACATTTTATGCGAATTCTATCCGTGGTGAGCTAATTTGGTTAGCTAGGAATTCTATGAAAATACGAGATATCTAAAGAAAATATCAAGATATTATAGGGAGGCCTTATCATTATAGTGAAGAAATATGTCATGGCTCTTGACCAAGGGACTACGAGCTGCAGAGCAATCCTATTTGACAAGGAAAGCAAAATTGTGGGAATAACTCAAAAGGAGTTCACCCAGATTTATCCTAAAGCAGGTTGGGTTGAACATGATCCGGAAGAGATATGGAGTACGCAATACGGGGTAATTGCTGAACTCATTGCCAAAACAGGTATAAAAGTTGATGAAATTGCTTCGATCGGCATAACGAATCAACGTGAAACAACGGTGGTTTGGGATAAAAATACCGGTAAGCCGGTTTACAACGCCATTGTCTGGCAGTGCCGCAGAACGACTGCCATTTGCGATGATATAAAGGCGAAGGGCTGCGAAGAAATGGTTCGGAAAAAAACAGGCCTGGTGGTTGACGCCTATTTTTCCGGAACTAAGGTTAAATGGATTTTGGATCATGTTGAAGGAGCTCGTGCTAAAGCCGAAATAGGCGATTTGTTGTTTGGGACAACAGATACCTGGCTGATCTGGAAACTCACGGGCGGAATGGTCCATGTTACAGATTATTCCAATGCCTCCCGAACGATGATGTATAATATTCGTGAATTGCAATGGGATCAGGAATTACTCAAAATGCTGGATATTCCCAAGGAAATGCTGCCAGAGGTGCGAAATTCCAGCGAAGTCTATGGTCATACTGATGCCGGAGTCTTCCTGGGTTATGAGATTCCTATTGCCGGTGTGGCCGGCGATCAGCAAGCCGCTTTGTTTGGACAAGCATGCTATGAGCCTGGAGATGCGAAAAATACCTATGGAACAGGCTGCTTCATGCTTATGAATACGGGAAGTAAAATTCATGTTTCCAAACACGGTTTATTGACTACGATTGCTTGGGGGATTGACGGTAAAGTCGAATATGCCTTAGAAGGAAGTATCTTTATTGCCGGAGCAGCGATTCAATGGCTGCGGGACGGTCTGAAGATGATTGACGTTGCCCCTGACTCCGAGTATTTTGCCAAGAAGGTTAAAGACACCGATGGAGTTTATTTTGTCCCTGCTTTCGTGGGCTTAGGCGCTCCCTATTGGAATATGCGCGCTAGGGGCGGAATCTTTGGGCTTACTCGCGGAACCACAAAGTCCCATATTATTCGCGCAGCTCTTGATTCCCTGGCCTATCAAACCAAAGATGTTTTGGGATCAATGGAAGCTGATTCCGGTATTTCCTTAAAATCCTTGAAAGTTGACGGCGGTGCAGTGGCCAATAATTTGCTCATGCAGTTCCAAGCTGATATCTTAGGAACAAAGGTTGACAGACCGGAAATCATCGAGACGACAGCCCTGGGCGCTGCCTACCTTGCCGGTTTAGCGGTGGGTTTCTGGAAGAGCAAAGAGGAATTGGCAAGCCGCTGGCTGCTGAATCAGCGTTTCGAGCCTGCAATAGAAGCTGAGAAGAGAGAGAAACTGTACAAGGGCTGGTTAAAAGCCGTTGAGCGGACAAAAGATTGGGAAGAAGACTGAGCTGCGCTTGTAAACTCCGATAAGAATAGATAAGGCGGCTTGAGAATAAGTGAAGCCACTAAAGAGGCCATTGCGAAACAACGGTTTCTTTGGTGGCTCTTAATTTCTGGCAAGGAGGAGCTATGGATGTGTGAGATTGAGACCCAAGTTGTGGTAATCGGCGGAGGAGCGACAGGGGTTGGAATATTAAGAGACTTGAGTATGCGTGGTATCCCGGCGCTTTTGTTAGAACAAGGAGATCTGGCACATGGGACAAGTTCACGCTTTCATGGACTTTTGCACAGCGGTGCGCGCTATGCAGTTAAAGATGCTAAAGCAGCCCAAGAGTGTATCGAGGAAAATAAGATTGTGAAACACATTGCGGCTCATTGTATCGAAGATACCTTCGGCTGGTTTGTATATTTAAAAGGGGATGATCCGGGCTATTTACAGTTATGGCTTCAAGGATGCGATCAAGCTGGAATACCTGTGAAGGAGGTTCCCCTTGAAGAGGCCTTTCGCCTCGAACCTTTATTATCACGACAAACAGCACGGGTTTTTGAAGTTCCGGATGCTACGGTCGACGGTTTTAAATTGTTATGGGCCAATGTGAAATCAGCAGAAAAATACGGAGGATCGTATCGTACGTATTGCAAAGTAAAATCCCTGTGGTTAGAGAATAAAGACATCAAAGGTGTGTACGCCGAGGATCTCATTACCGGGGAAATGATTCAAGTCCGCAGTAAAATTGTCGTCAATGCTGCGGGTCCTTGGTCGGCTGAGATTGCTGCTATGTCCGGGTTTGATGTGCATATGCTGAAAAATAAAGGTTCACTCCTAGTGTTTAATCAACGGATGTTCAATCGAGTAATTAATCGTTTGCGAACTCCGGGTGATGGGGATATCTTTGTGCCTCATGAAACCGTAACGATCTTAGGGACGACCTCACAGATGGTTGATCTGCCGGATGACAATCAGGTCAGAGAACAAGATGTTTCATATTTGTTGGAAATGGGCAAAGATCTTGCGGAAGGAATTGAACAGCACCGTGTTCTGCGTGCTTTTGCAGGCATTCGTCCCTTGTATGAAAGTGAAGATGCCTCAGAGCATGAAGGACGAGGGGTAAGCCGCAACTTTGCTCTCATTGACCATGAAAAAAGAGACGGAGTTCACGGGCTGGTAAGTATAGTGGGCGGTAAATTAACGACCTATCGCTTAATGGCTGAAAAAGTGACGGATTGGGCGGCCGCCAGATTAAATGTTACAACCGCTTGCCGCACAGCTGAGGAGCCTTTGCATCATGAACTCCCGGCAGACGTCTGGAATAAGGCGCGCCAACTGCTGGGAGCTGCAGCCGCGGATAAGATGATGGAACGTTTGAACGAAGAAGCCGCTTCTGTCATAGCAGTCATCGAAAAACAGCCTGAACTTGGACAATTTATCTGTGAATGTGAAATGGTCACACAGGCCGAAGTTCTCCATGCACTCCAAGATCCTGCGGTTCATTCCCTTGATGATCTGCGCCGTAAGACAAGGCTGGGAATGGGGACCTGTCAAGGAACCTATTGTACCTATCGCTCGACGCCTATGCTCAAAGATGCCTTTGGCAGTTGGGAGAGAACCTTGAAAGAATATCGGATTTTAATAAGCGAACGCTGGCGGGGGATAACCCCGGTGCTTTGGGGAGATCAGCTGCGTGAGAGCGAATTGGCACGTGCTTTGTATTTGAACGTTTTGGATTTTAAGGCAGTTGAAAGTGAGGAATGAGCAAAATGTGGGATGCCATAGTGGTGGGGGGCGGTTTAGCAGGTTGGACAGCAGGAATTCGTGCCGCACAACGGGGCAAAAAGGTGCTTATTGTGACAGAAGGAGTCGGTACACTCTATTATTTCTCAGGGATTTTTGATTATGGAGATTTGGAGAGTTTGCGCCATTTGCCGAAACACCCTTATTCCTTATTTGATGCTGAGGCAATTGATCGCGGCAAACACTTTATCCAAGAGCTTTGTCCGGAATATATAGAAACTAACAAGTCCCAGCATGCTTTAACGGTATTAGGGACAGCCCGTCAAGGTGATCTTATGCCCCGCAGCATGGTTCTGCCGAATCACCAGGAACAGGGGAGCTTCGTACTATTAGTGCCTGAAGGATTGAAGGATTTCTTTCCGGAAATTGTAGTGTCGAACCTGGTTCGCGAATTTCCCGGATGGCAAGTGAACGTAAAGAGAGTACACGCGGAAAATTTTGGAGAATGGCAAAGAATGGGCAAGAGTGCATCCGGTATTGATTATGCGGCAATCTGGCGATCAAAGGAGGGGCAAAACCTTCTCGCCCAGGAAATTGAGGCGATTAAACGAGAACATCAAGGAGCAGGCAGCAGATCGGGAAAAATCGCTGTGGTTTTGCCCAGTCTGGTAAGCGAGTACTTTGATGCTTCGCGTACTAAAACTTACGTGCAGGATTATTCCTTGCCGGTCATAGAAATGAGTTCCTTTCTACCAAGTCCGCATGGCCGTTACTTTGCGGAATATTTAAAGCATCAATTTACGGATTTGGGCGGTGAATTAATGATTGGAGCGCGCGCGGCTGCTCTGAATGGAAAGCCGATGTCGGCTAAGCAGCCTAAGTCCTGTCAGGAAATAATAGTCCAGAGTATGGGTAAAGTTTTGCACTTAAAAGCCAAGAAGTTTATTCTGGCTACCGGCGGACTCTTAGGCGGCGGAATTAAAGTGGGCATAGAAAGAAAATTGATTCAAGAAGACGTTTTCGATTTGCCCTTATATGTGCCGCAGGAATGGAGCACTTCCCAGTTCTTTGCTTCCCAGCCATTTGCCCAAATTGGCGTAGAAACGGATAAATGTCTGCGTCCCTTGGACACTAATCAAGGACGAGTTATCTGGGATAATGTCCACGTCGTGGGAAGAATGCTGGCCCATTGGGATCCCTGGACTCAACGGTGCGGCGGAGGTGTATCGGTAACCTCAGGCTGTGCTGCGGCTGAAATTATTTAGGTCCTATCCACTTGAGACGGAAAGGAGGATCCTTGACAATGGATGTAAGAAATGAATTGACGGCACGGTTGGATGCTTGCCAAAAATGTAATGTATGTACGGCTCAGTGCCCGGTGGCCAAAGTAAATCCTCATTTTCCGGGACCGAAAGGTTTAGGACCGGATATGGAACGATTCCGCAGGGGGCAGTTTATTCCAGGGGAGACAACTTTGGATGATTGCTCAAATTGCAAAACTTGTGAAGTAACCTGTCCCTCAGGGGTAAAAATTACAGAGATGATCCTTGAAGCCCGGAGGGCAGCCCGTAAAGGGCCCCATAAAACGATGCTCAGCCTCAAATTACGCTTAAGAGGATATGTTCTGGGCCGGGCAGAATATCTTGGCAAGCTCGGGGTTTTATGGCCTGGGATGGCCAATCAAGCCTTGAAACTAAATTTAGTACGGTGGGCCCTTGACAAAGGACTTGCGGTTAGTCAAAAAGGTCCCTTGCCTGCTTATGGAAGACCTTTAGAAGTAATTGAGGATAAAGGCGGAAGAGCTGGAGGCGCGTTCCGTAAGCAAGTTATCTACTTCCCGGGTTGTTATACGCGTTATAATGAAGGGGATACAGGCCGAATCATGATCAAAGTTTTAGAGCATATTGGCTATAAAACCATTGTGCCTAATTTTCATTGTTGCGGTTTACCTTTAGAGGCTAATGGCCAGTTCGACAAGGCCCGTAAGAACGGACTTTATAACTTGGAATTAATGCGCCCCTATCTGGAGGCAGGAGTGCCTGTTATAACCTCCTGTACCAGCTGCGGCCTGACCTTGAAAGAAGACTATCCTAAGCTGCCGGCACCGGGGGCTCAGATGATTGGGGCTCAGACCTATGATTTGTTCGAATTTCTATGGCAGCTTCACGAAAAGCGAGAATTGCCTCTGGACTTTCAAGAGGTCAAAGCTTGTTTTGGGTACCATCTCCCATGCCACTTAAAAGCTCAAGGGATCGGAACTCCTGCTTTGCGCATTTTACGCTTAATCCCCGGTGTTAAAATACGCAATCTTGATGCCGGCTGCTGCGGCTTATCCGGGAGTTATGGATTTAAAGCTGAAAAGTATGATAAGGCAATGAAAATTGGAAACCCTCTTTTTGAGGCGGTCAATGTCGGAGTTGAACGAGGAGACTTTCAGGAAATGTTAACGGAATGCGGGGTTTGTAAAGTTCAAATTCAACATGGTACTTCTATTCCTACGAAACACCCTTTGCGTATTTTGGCAAAAGCATATAAGATAATACTCGAATAAGCTTGGGGCAGCAAAGAGTATAGTTTAATCCTCGGCTTGTGATATAATCAAAGACTGCTGCGGGTCTTGATTTGATAATGAATAAGTTAATTAATAAAACCTTGGGGGATAGTAACATGGATTTTTTAAGTACTGTTATGAAGGGAAAAAGGGTTGGTGCAACAATTCGGAGAGTCGAGGATTTAAGTGAAGCCATGCTTCATCCCAATATCAGCGCTATCTTTCTTTTAGGTGCAAACATTAATCTCCTGCCTTCCATTGTGAAAAAGGTTCATGGTGATAATAAAGTTTTGATGGTCCATCTTGACATGCTGGAAGGTGCCGGAAAGGACAAGGCGGGGATACATTTGTTGGCGAGAATGGGACTGCGCGGTCTTGTCACGACGAAGCCAAACTTGGTTAAATATGCGCTTGACGAAGGTATGGTGGTGATTCAGCGTCTGTTTGTTTTAGATTCGGAGTCTGTTAAAACAGGGATAAAAATGGCTGCCGCTGTCAAACCAAATGCCGTGGAAATTTTACCGGCCACGATCCCGCGCTTTGTTATCCAGGAAATGAAAGATTCCTTGGGGATACCCGTTCTTGGCGGTGGATTATTAAGAACTGAAGAAGACGTCACGACTGCTTTAGCAAAGGGAATTGATGCTGTTTCTACAAGCCTGCGCCATTTATGGGATATGAGCTTTGACTGAGGTTTTTTGATAGGTATCCTTAACGTTAAATAGAGATTAAGATATTGTTAATAGCGAGAAACATAGTAACGTCAGGCAGGAATCTCATGTTTTAACGAAGAATTTAAGTTCTAATGAACTATTTTACTATTTGAATCTGAAACTCCTCTGGAGAAGATGCCATCAATAGTTTTATAAACTTGGAGTTTGGGAGAGTAGGAAGTTTCTTTTCTCGGTATACTAAGATATATTATTGAAGTTATATAAAACACTGAGAAACACCAAACCCTTGTGCCTAAGAAAGGGGATTTTTGTATGAACAAAAAAAGTGTCAAAGATGTCACTGTTAAGGGAAAGCGAGTATTAGTTCGGGCGGATTTTAATGTGCCGCTAGACGATCAAGGGCAAATAACGGATGATACACGCATACGTGCTTCTCTCCCCACCATTGAATATCTCGTTAAAGAGGGAGCCCGTGTCATTCTTGCTTCTCATTTGGGACGCCCCAAGGGCCAGGTCAATGCGAAATATTCTTTGGCGCCTGTTGCTAAACGACTGAGCGAACGATTGGGGCAAAATGTTGCCTTGGTTCAAGATTGTATTGGAGAAGCGGCTGAAGAGGCTGTCGATAAGTTACAAGATGGTCAAGTCCTTTTGTTGGAAAACGTTCGTTTTCATAAAGAAGAAGAAAAGAATGATCCGGAGTTTGCTCGTGAGATGGCTTCCCTGGCAGATATCTTCGTTAATGATGCCTTTGGAACAGCACATCGTGCTCATGCTTCGACGGAGGGAGTTACGCACTATATTCCTGCTGTGGCAGGGCTGCTGATGCAAAAAGAAGTGGAGTTTATGGGAAATGCTTTGGAACGGCCTGAACGTCCCTTTGTGGCAATTATCGGCGGAGCGAAAGTAAGTGATAAGATCGGAGTTATTGAAAACCTCTTGGATAAGGTTAATGCCTTGATTATCGGCGGGGGAATGGCTAACACCTTTCTCAAAGCTCAAGGTTATAAGGTTGGTAAATCTTTGCTGGAAGAGGATAAGCTCGATCTAGCGAAACAATTGATCGAGAAGGCAAAAAGCAAAGGCGTCGCTTTAGAATTGCCCATTGATGTTGTTGCAGCTAAGGAATTTGCCGCTGAGGCCTCACATCGTATAGCTGCTTTATCAGATATTCAGGATGACGAAATGGCCTTAGATATCGGTCCGGCAAGTGCTGAGCGGTTTAGTACCATTATTTCTTCAGCCCAAACTGTTGTTTGGAACGGTCCTATGGGAGTTTTTGAGATGGATGCTTTCGCTCGAGGAACTGAACGAGTGGCTAAGGCTGTTGCAGATTGTCAAGGGACTACGATTGTCGGGGGCGGAGACTCTGTAGCGGCTGTCGAAAAGACCGGTGTGGCAGAGCGGATGACGCATATTTCGACAGGCGGGGGAGCATCTCTCGAATTTTTAGAAGGGAAAGTTCTGCCGGGTGTTGCGGCCTTACAGGATGCGTAAAGTTTCAATTGATTGCGGGAGGAATTAACTGTGGCAAAGAGAAGACCTGTCATTGCGGGCAACTGGAAAATGTTTAAAACCGTAAAGGAAGCTGAAGATTATGCAGTAACGTTTTTAGAGGAAATTAAAGACGTCACTGCTCTTGATATTGTTCTCTGTGCTCCCTTTACTGCCCTCTATTCCCTTAAAAATGAAATGGAAGAAAGTATTGTCCATTTAGGGGCACAAAATATGTCCTGGGCTGATCAAGGTGCCTATACAGGTGAAATATCGGCTCAGATGCTGTTAGAAGCTGCTTGTACTTACGTAATCTTAGGACACTCCGAGCGCAGAGAAATGTTTGACGAAACCGACGAAATTATTGCCAAGAAGGTCCGCAAGGCCTTGGCTGCAGGGCTGACTCCTATTCTTTGCGTAGGAGAAAATCTCAGCATTCGTGAAGAAGGAAAAGCTGTTGAACGAGTGCAGGGTCAGGTGTCTAAGGCCTTGGAAGGTATTTCTCCGGAAGATCTTAGCCGGGTTGTTATTGCTTATGAACCTATCTGGGCTATTGGAACGGGGGAAACGGCTTCGAGTCAAGATGCTCAAGAAATGTGTGCCGCCATACGTTCCACACTTGCCGAGTTCATGGGAGCAGCTTCCGAAAAGGTGCCGATTCTTTATGGAGGAAGTGTTAAGGCGGACAATATTGCCGAATTATTGTCGGAATCCGATGTTGACGGGGCACTCGTCGGAGGGGCTAGCCTTGATCCTCAGGGATTTTCCAAATTAATACATAACGCTGCTTCAGTTTAGGCACGCGTGGAAGGAAACTAGAAATGAGTACTGACAAACCACTATTGCTGATGATTCTTGATGGCTGGGGATATCGCGCAACCCGAGAGGGGAATGCCATTGCTCAAGCGAACTTGCCCAATTTTCGGCGTTTGGAAAAGGATTATCCTCATACTCTGCTTCAGGCGTCAGGGGAAGCGGTGGGATTACCCAATGGTCAAATGGGCAACTCGGAAGTAGGACATTTGAACTTGGGAGCGGGGAGAGTTGTTTATCAGGAATTAACCCGTATCTTTAAAGCCGTCAAGGACAAAACACTTTTTGAGAATCCTGTTCTCATAGAGGCTATGAAATCTGCCCGCCTTCATAATCAGGCCTTTCATCTGATGGGCTTGCTGTCTAATGGCGGAGTGCATTCTCATATTGAACATTTATTTGCACTTCTCGAGATGGCTAAAAAAGAAGGTTTAAAGAAGGTGTTTATTCATGTCATTCTTGACGGTCGAGATGTCTTGCCCCAGAGTGCCAAAGAATACATTGCCCAGCTTGAGGAAAAGATTAAAGAACTGGGCATTGGACAAATTGCTTCAGTAAGCGGGCGTTATTACCTGATGGATCGGGATAAACGCTGGGAACGTTTGGAAAAAGGCTATCAAGCCTTGGTTTACGGCCAAGGAAAATTTGCTCCCAGTGCTCTTGCAGCAGTAGAAAATTCTTATGATATGCGTGTAACCGATGAGTTTGTACTTCCCACGGTAATTCTTGGGGATGATGAAAAGCCTGTAGGCTTAATTCAAGAAGGAGACAGTGTGCTCTTTTATAATTTCCGCTCTGACCGGGCGCGGGAAATTACCAGGGCTTTTGTGGACGAGGAATTCGCAGGTTTTGAGAGGCCGAATCGTCCCCATGTAAATTATGTGTGTATGACACAATATGACGATACGATTCCGGCTCCCATTGCTTTTCCCCAGCAAGATTTGAAGAATACTCTGGGTGAAGTCCTTTCCAAACTGGGGCATAAACAATTGAGAATTGCTGAGACTGAAAAGTACGCCCACGTAACTTTCTTTTTTAACGGCGGAATCGAAGAACCTGATCCGGGTGAAGAGCGAATTCTCATACCGTCGCCCAAAGTTGCAACCTATAATCTTCAGCCGGAAATGAGCGCTCCGGAAGTCACCAAAACACTTCTTGGTGAACTCAGAAAGAAGGCCTACGATGTAATCATTCTGAACTTCGCTAATCCGGATATGGTCGGACATACCGGTGTTTTCGAGGCAACGGTAAAGGCGGTGGAAACCGTTGATCAATGTCTGGGACAGATCGAGGCTGAATTGCACAGCATGGGCGGAACACTGCTCGTGACGGCAGATCACGGAAATGCCGAAGAGAAGATAGATCCTGAGACAAATCTTCCCTTAACGGCTCATTCCACAAATCTGGTACCGTTCATTTTGGTCAGCGACCAACTGAAAAGTACCGCTCTGCGTGAAGGCGGAGCCCTATGCGATGTGGCACCAACTATTTTGGAAATACTTCAGGTTCCCCAACCCAAGGAAATGACGGGGAAATCATTACTGAGGTCTTAATAAGAATAAGGGGGATTTTTCAATGAGTGTGATTACCGATGTTTATGCCCGGGAGATTCTTGATTCCCGCGGCAACCCGACTGTAGAAGTGGATGTTGTTTTAGCTGATGGCATTATGGGCCGAGCTGCTGTTCCTTCAGGTGCTTCGACAGGGGCTTTTGAAGCTGTGGAACTTCGTGACGGCGATAAGGCTCGTTTTATGGGAAAAGGTGTTCTGCAAGCCGTCGATAATGTCAATTCCGTGATTGCTCCAGAAGTCGAGGGACTATCTCCCTTTGATCAACCGGGTCTTGACCAATTGCTCAAAGAACTTGACGGTACAGAAAACAAAGGCAAACTAGGCGCTAATGCGATCCTTGGGGTATCATTAGCTGCGGCCAAAGCCGGAGCTGAATCCTTAGGTCTGCCACTCTATCAATATTTGGGCGGAGTCAACGCCAAAGAACTTCCCGTTCCCATGATGAATATCCTCAACGGCGGGAAGCATGCGGACAATAATGTGGATATTCAGGAATTTATGATTATGCCCGTGGGAGCATCGAGCTTTGCTGAAGCTCTGCGTATGGGTACAGAAGTCTATCATAGTTTAAAATCTGTCCTTAAAGAAAAGTCCCTGGCCACATCAATTGGCGATGAAGGCGGATTTGCACCGAGTTTGGAATCCAATGAGGATGCCTTGCTTTGCATCATGGACGCCATTCAAAGGGCTGGGTTTGTTCCCGGTGAACAAATAGCTTTGGCACTAGATGTAGCGGCTACTGAAATTTATGACAACGGGGCTTATCATCTAGCCGGAGAAGGTCTAACTAAGAGCTCTGAAGAAATGATTGACTACTATGAAGGCCTAATCAACCGTTACCCTATTGTCTCCATCGAAGACGGCCTTGCCGAAGAAGACTGGGAAGGCTGGGCTAAATTAACCCAGCGTTTAGGGGATCGAGTTCAGCTCGTTGGCGATGATTTATTTGTCACAAATCCTGCTCGTTTAGAACGTGGAATTGAAGCAAAATGTGCCAACTCTATTTTGATTAAAGTTAATCAAATTGGGACCCTCACTGAAACGTTAGATGCCATCGAAATGGCTAAAAGGGCAGGGTATACTGCGGTTGTCTCCCACCGTTCCGGTGAGACCGAAGATGTTACCTTAGCCCATATTGCAGTCGCAGTCAATGCCGGTATGATTAAAACCGGGGCTCCGGCACGAACAGAACGGGTTGCAAAATATAACGAACTGCTCCGCATTGAAGAAGAGCTTGGGGACAGTGCCATTTATCGCGGCAGAAAAGCCCTTGCCAGAAGCAAGTAATTACTCCGGCCAACATCCTTTTATGTTTGTTGAGTTTTCAGGCTGCTTGTGCTAAAATAGTCCTACTGACTATTTACGGTGACGATACAGCAGAGTGTTGTATTGGGGGGGTGTTTACTTGAAAATTGCTTTGATCGTGGTTTTAGTGCTTAGTTCTATAGGATTGATTGCCACTGTCCTTCTCCAATCTGGAAGAAGTGCGGGGCTGTCCGGAGCAATCTCTGGTGCCGGCGAATCCATTTTTGGGAAAAAGAAGGGCATGGATGAATTACTTGCTAAAGTTACAGCTGTCTTGGCTGCTGTCTTTCTTTTAAGCTCGCTGGGATTAGCAATGCTTCAGTAACAAGAGGAGTTTGGCCTTGATGGTTCGTTCCAAAGTCCGAACTGCGCTATAGTTATGATACATAAGGGACACTTCATATGAGGTGCCCCTTTCGTGCTATGTTTTGTGTAGTGAATTTAGACAGGAGGGGATCGAGTGAAACCGCAGAAACGGTTGGTGGATCCATTTTATTTTCCGGGAAATCCTGTAGGCTGTTTGCTTATTCATGGTTTTTCAGGATCGCCTTCTGAAATGCGTTATTTAGGCGAGCGATTGGCTGCCCTCGGCTGGACAGTTCTGGGAATTCGACTTTCAGGGCACGGGACCACGCCGGAAGAAATGGCAAATACCCGTTGGGAGGACTGGGTCAGTGATGCAGAAGCAGGTGTAACTGAGTTAAGAAAGACATGTTCCAAGGTAATCGGAATGGGACTTTCAATGGGAGGGTTATTAGCTCTGCATTTGGCAACACTAGATTTAGTTGATGGCCTGGTATCCATGAATTCACCGATGCTGCTGGCTGATCGGAGAACACGGTATGTACGCTTGATCCGTCCATTCCGAAAATTTGTCACAAAACCAAAGCCGCCTATTACTGCCCAAGTTCCTTCGGATTCTCGGGTAACTCAATTAAAACCGGAACGTTTTGTCTACGATAAAATCCCTATTGATTCTCTGATATCCTTGAACAAAGCCATTCACAAAGTTCGCCGCGAACTTAAACATATAAAATGCCCGGCCTTATTGATGCAAAGCCGAAAAGATTTCACCGTTGACTCAGCCAGTGTTCAAATGATTCGTAAGTACATCCAGGCTTGTGAACCCGAAGTGCTTTATTGGGAACATTCCGGACATATCTTGACGCTGGGGACTGAACGAGACGAGGTTGTCCTCAAGGTTCATGAGTTTCTTCAAAGATATAATAAGTTTCTATAATGGTTTTATAGGCAGTTTTAGTGGAAAGATGAAATGCTTAGAGCATGGATAAAATAGGGAATTGGGATGATTTATTGTATAATAAGTTGTTGTATGCTATAGATGAAAGGAGGAACTCATATGCCTTCTGAAGGGATAAAGGTTGTCTCTGAAAACCGTAAAGCTTTTCACGATTATTTCATAGAAGACCGACTCGAGGCTGGAATAATCCTTACCGGAACTGAGATAAAATCAATCAGGAATGGGCGTGTAAACTTAAAGGACAGTTATGCCCATTTAGATAATGGCGAGATTTGGGTGTATCAAATGCATATCAGTCCTTATGAACAAGGAAACCGCTTTAACCATGATCCGTTAAGGCCTCGAAAGCTGCTATTACACCGGTCAGAAATTAGCAAATTAGTCGGAAAGATTCAGCAGCAAGGCCTAACCCTAATTCCAACTAAAATGTATTTGAAAAAGGGCTTGGCAAAAGTCGAATTAGGAGTTGCTCAAGGGAAGAAGAATTACGATAAGCGTCAAGCACTGGCCGAAAAGGAAAGTAAACGAGATATTGAACGAGCATTAAAAGATCGGAACAGAAGTTAATAGAGTAAAGACATTTTTGCCAATATCAATCCCACTGATTATAGTTATTTAATTATTTATAACTGTTTATAAACTATAGATTTATTTCTAGTGAACTCGTTCAGCTAAAGCTGAACATGACATTATTGTCGAGCCGCTTTTCCCAAAAGAAATACTTAGCGGCGAAGGAGAACTCTACCCCACCTGAAGTTAACGAAGACATGATAATTAAAATAACTATAAATACTTACCATGATAATCCTGATATTCCAAAGAAAATTTGTTTGTTTTATGCTTAAATATGATATACTAATTATGTAATTAATTCGGGGGCGTTTTAGACTCGCTCGGGGAAGCGGTGGCAAAAGTTGCGCGTCGAGATTCCACCTGGTCTCGTTAAACGGTGGAAACAAATAGTTAACGAAGATAATTTCGCTCTAGCTGCCTAAGTGCCGCTAGCATCCTGCCTTCTGACCTACGGTGAAGGGTTCAGGGTGTCAAATTAGTAGGACGCTCTAATGTCAATGCTCGGAGACATTAGCTAAGATGATCGAGCTAGCCTGAAATGAATCCTTGCCTTTAGGAGTCACGACCGGCGAAACTTAAATTAAAGGACACACGCGTAGACGCTTTTGTGGTCGTTCTTCGATACAGGGGTGCAAGTCCCCTCGCCTCCGCCATAATTTGTCTGAAAACCCGCATTTCATGCGGGTTTAACTGTTTTTATGGGGTAAAGACCAGGGTCTGCTTGACAATTATTCAAAATTGTGCTAATATTAAGCCATAATTACTGTTAATGCTGTATATGGATTGGCTGGAGTTTAAAGAGAAAAGCCTTTTTTTAAGACGTACGGGAACGTATGCCTTAGAAGAAGGCTTTTTATTTTATCTTTACCAGCTTGTAATGTCCATTTCGTAATTCACAATGAAGCGTAATTATAAAAAAATGGATACAAGAAAGTATGCTGAATTATGAGTATTACGAAGCGCAACGGTAATATGTCAGGGGGTGAAAAAGCGAGTATTGGCGAACTAATTTTAATTCATTGAAAGAGGGGGGTTAGCATGAAAAACGGTGAATTTGTCGTTAAAACAAAAGATGATATTATCCGATTTATTGATCAGAATCCTACTCAAAAACGTGCATTCATGCTTGTTCTGATTGCACTTGGGGGTATCTTCCTAGAAGCCTACGATCTGACCATCTTAGGAACAGCCACCGATCAATTAATCAAGCAATTCCACCTAACAGCTGCTGGTTTGTCGGTTATTATGACGATAATGCCTTTCGGAGGGATGATTGGAGCGCTTGTAGGAGGACTATACACAGATCGATTTGGACGCAAATTGATGTTTCTAATTGATTTAATATTACTCGTGATAAGTTCTTTCGGCGCCGCTTTATCCCCTAGTCCGCAGATTCTGGGCTTTTTCAGATTTTTTCTGGGGATTGGAATTGGAATTGATGTCCCCATAGCATTTAGCTTTATTACAGAGCTTAGTAATTTCAAATCAAGAGGGAAGTACACTAATTATTGGCAAGTGTTTTGGTATCTTGCCACAACATCTTCGGCTTTAGTGGTAATAGGACTTTATAGTTTAGGTACTGGAAATACATTATGGAGATGGAGTGTAGCTGGGGGTGGACTCATTGCTCTGGCTGTTCTGATTCTGCGGTTAATGTTCTTAAAGGAAAGTCCAATGTGGGCAGCGAAAAATTTGCCCTTAAAAGAGGCAACGGAGATTTTAGAAAAAACCTACAAAATTAAGGTTAAATTGGAACAACCAGATGTAAGCGAAGACAAACATCTGAAAAAAGTACCTTTAAAGATCCTCTTTAACAAAAGATATAGGCCACGCACAATATTGGCAACTGCTATAAAAACGACCCAAAGCTTGCAGTATTATGCTGTAGGATTATACATTCCGCTTATCGCAGTCTTTGTAATGGGTGAAGGGAAACTGCAGAGTCTTGGCGGAACAGCTTTAATTAATTTGGCAGGGATTCTCGGTGGGTTTATCGGAGCTCAATTAACATTTAAGCTGGGTTCGCGCAAACTGTCAATTTTTGGTTACGTAATTGTTATTATCGCCATGCTTTCTATCGGATTTTCATATGGTGGGGTCCCGATGTGGGTCATAGCGTTATTAGTCGCTTTATTTCTCTTTGGACACTCGGCTGGTCCAGGGTCAAATGGAATGACTATGGGGGCGTTATCATTTCCAACAAGCCTTCGTGGACTCGGTTCAGGGTTCGTTGAGGGATCAAGTCGCTTAGGCAGTATGATTGGTACGTTCGCTTTTCCTATTATTCTTACGAACTTCGGACTTTCCAAAACCATGCTTATTTTATCATTAGCTCCACTAATTGGCTTGATTTCAGCATTAATTATTAAATGGGAACCCGTTGGTAAAGACATTGAACGAGAGGACGAAGAAGTTAGAGAGGAAATAAGACTGCAAACGACAGCACGTTGATTTTAAAAAGCTTGAATGCCTTGTGTTTGTCGGTACTCTGGTATTTGCAAGGCGTTCAAGCTTTTCCTGCTTCATCACATCAAGCGGGACTACGTGCCGAAGTCGGTCATACACCAGCATCAGCAATGATTTAACCAAAGATCTGCGTTGACATCAATTGAAGACTAAGGTATACTACAAAAATACTCGGTGAAGGATTATATGATTGTAATCCATATTTTTTAATGAAATTCCGTGGATTAAAAATGGCCTCGTTAGTCATCAGAAAAACAAAAGCTGTGGAAAACTATGGTTTGGAGATGTGAGAAAACCGTAGCCTTAAATTTCCTTCTTGAAAGGATAGATAAGGTTGCGGTTTTTTGTTTTAACGATGTCTTAGCTTAGAAATAAGGGGGTTGAATAATGCTTAACGACGACCTTAGCGGATATGCCTTTATATTTGATCTCGACGGAACACTATACATAGGTGATGAAATTATCGAGGGTGCACCATCTGCTTTGGAATGGATAAGGTCTAAAGATGCAAAGGTTAGATTTCTTACTAATAATCCTCGTTTTAGTGTTGAATATTATGTAAAAAAATTAAAGGGACTAGGGATATACGCCCTTCCAGAAGAAGTAATTACTTCTGCAGTAATCACAGCCAACTACCTAAAAAAGCGAAAGCAAAAGTATGGCCGCCTCTATGTAATTGGTGAACAGGAGCTGATTGAGCAGCTTACAAAAGCCGGCATAGCAATTTCTGCAGACTCCTCAGCGGAAACTGTACTTGTTAGTTTTGATACAACATTGAATTACGAAAAGCTGCTCAACGGGCATCGTGCCCTGAAAAAGGGCGCTGCATTTATTGCCACGAATCCCGATCCAGTATGCCCTTACCGGAATGATGGCTTACCTGATGCAGGAGCAATTATCGCAGCTTTTGAGGCTACGACTGGGCGAAAAGTTGAAATGATTTTCGGTAAGCCATCCAAGGATTTAGCGCTGCAAATAATAGAGGATTTAGGAATTACAAGAGACCATTGCATAGTAATTGGGGACAGGCTGACAACTGATATACAGTTCGGTAGCGAAGGCGGAATGAAAACGATCTGGGTAAACCCTGGGTTTAAAGAGTCTAAGACAGTTATTCCAGCGAACGGTGTGCAGCCTGATTTTACAATAAATTCTGTTCGCGAACTGCCAAAAGTTTGTAATGAAATTATTGAATAACGCTTCACTGGCACTATCAAAGAAGAGGTGGAGGACACATGATCGATTATGAGGTTGTCATCGTTGGAGGCGGCGCAACTGGGGTAGGAATATTACGGGATTTAAGCATGCGGGGGATTACTGCTTTACTTTTAGAACAGGGTGATCTCGCTCATGGAACAAGCTCTAGGTTTCATGGATTACTGCACAGCGGGGCACGTTACGCAGTAAAGGATCCCATTTCCGCTTCGGAATGCATTGAGGAGAATCTGATTCTCAAGAAAATTGCAGCACCTTGCATATCCAACACAGGCGGCTGGTTCGTACAGACGGTTGAGGATGATTCGTCGTTTGTTGAGCAATGGATTAAAGGATGTGCTCAAGCCCAAATTCCGATCCATGAAGTGCCTCTATCCGAGGCCTATGAAAAAGAACCTTTGTTAAGTAAGGAAATAGTAAGGGTATTCGAAGTTCCCGATGCCGCGGTTGATGGTTTTAAACTTGTTTGGGCGAATGCGAAATCCGCTAAACGTTATGGTGGACACTATAAAACCTACCATCAAGTTGAGAGCTTTCAATTTGAGGACCGAAGGGTTACGGGTGTGATCGCTCGAAACCTTTTGAATGGAGAAATGTTGACGATCTCTTGCAAAATTGTTGTCAATGCGGCGGGAGCATGGGCATCTAAGATTGCTGCTTTCGCGGGGGTTTCATTAGAGGTCATTTGCGACAAAGGAACGCTATTGGCATTTAATCAACGACTCTTCCAACGGGTTATCAATCGGCTGCATACGCCTGGAGATGGAGATATTTTTGTTCCCCATGAAACGATAACGATTTTAGGAACGACTTCGGAAATTGTTGATTCTCCCCGAGAAAACAGTCCCTTAAAGGAAGAAGCAAGGAAGTTGTTGGCAATAGGAGAAGAGGTGTTGCCTGAGCTGGAAAAATATCGAGTTATAAGGGCTTTTGCCGGAGTTCGGCCTCTTCATCGGGAAGACAGTGATGTTCCAGGGGCAGCGGAAGAAGGCCGGGAAGTCAGCCGAACGTTCGCCTTACTTGACCATGAGCTCCGAGATGGAGTTCGTGGGATTGTGAGCATCGTTGGCGGAAAGTTTACCACTTATCGGCTAATGGCTGAGAAGGTTACGGATTGGGTTTCCGATAAGTTAGGAAATGCCACACCTTGCCGCACGGCAGAGGAATGTTTGTCAGAGGTCCCCAATACCGTTCATGAAAAAGCACGGCGGCTTTTGCCCTGTGCTGCTGCTGAAAAAATGATTGATCGCCTGGGTGAGGATGCTGACAGTGTTTTGGCAGAGATTGAACGAAACCCCGGCAAAGGAAAAATGCTTTGCGAATGTGAAATGGTCAGTGTTGCAGAAGTTGAAAAGATAGCTTCAGACCAAGATACACATCATTTAGCAGACATACGGCGTAAGACACGCTTAGGTATGGGAACTTGCCAAGGAGCCTTCTGTACTTACCGTGCCCTGCCCTTGTTATGGAAGGATAAGGGGAAATATGACCCTATAGAAAAAGAATTGACACTCTTTATTAATCAGCGCTGGAAAGGAATCCACCCGGTTCTCTGGGGACAACAGCTGAGGGAAACGGAGTTAACTCGGGCGATTTATGCAAGTATCCTTCAGCTGAACGATAACCGAGGTGAATAAGGAGGTATTCCCATGTGGGATGGAATTGTCATTGGTGGGGGCCTCTCCGGGCTTATAGCAGGAATTCGGGCATCTGAAAAAGGCAAGCGGATGCTGGTGATTTCTGAAGGCGTGGGAAGCTTGACCTATAGTTCGGGGGTTATGGATTTTGGAGATGTTGAACGCCTAAAGGAAGAAAAGAATCATCCGTATGCTTTAATGGGTGAAACAGTGGTGCGAGCGGGAATGGAGTATTTTCAAAGGCTTTTTCCGGATTATCAAGGAGCATGGCAGAATTCCCAGCAGGTACTTACTCCTTTAGGCTCCCCGAGAGAGGCCGATTTGGTGCCAACTGGGCTAAATGCGGGAGTTTTGCAGAAAGCCAAGGAAATTGTGCTGATAGCTCCCGAAGGAATGAAAGACTTTTTTCCGGAGGTCATCAAAGCCAAGTTAGAGCGAGTTTATTCCAAAGCCAAGATTGAGATATACCCTGTTGCAGTTGAAGCCTTTGACATTTGGCGTAATTCTGGAAAATTAATAACGGGAATGGATTATGCAAAATACTGGCGTTCAGATCAGGGAGCAGTCAATTTAAAAAATATCCTAGGTAAACTTACCGAAGAAATGGCTTGTAGTTCCTCTGGGGCAACTTCAGGCGAAAAGCAAGGCGAAAAGAGCGCAATTATCTTTCCTGGGTTGGCAGCATGTTTTTCAAATGTCTTAAAAGGAGTTCTCGAGGAAGTTCCCTTGCCAATCGTCGAAATGACTGCTTTTCCGCCTTCTGCCAGCGGACAGTTCCTGTATGAAGCCTTGAAACAGAAGTTTAAAGCACTTGGCGGGGAATTACTTGTGGGGACCGGTGTCAAGAAAGTAGAGTTTCAAGGGAAACGCTGTCATACGGTCATTGTAAAGAGCAAAGGCAAAGATGTCACTTTTTCTGCGCAGTCATTTATCCTGGCGACGGGTGGCATTTTCGGAGGAGGAATTCAGGTAGGGCCTAAAGATGCAAATGAGTCTGTTATGGGGCTGCCTTTATACGTACCTGCTCAATGGACAAACAGTGAATTTTTAGGTGAACAGCCCTATGCCAAGATGGGGGTTGAGGTTGATCCTGAACTTCGTCCGCTCGCTGCCGGAAATCAGGAACCGCTCTTCGATAATGTTCGGATCGTTGGGCGCCTATTGGCTCATTGGGATCCCTGGTTGGATCATTGTGGCGGAGGGGTGTCACTCGCTTCCGGATGGTTAGCCGGAGAGATCTTATAGAAAGGATGCGGGATAATGGATCTGAAACAGGACAACGTTAAAAATTTGGATGCTTGTATTAAATGCAGCGCTTGTACAGCTCTGTGTCCGGTAGCCGCAGTGAACCCACTTTTCCCGGGTCCGAAGAGTGTTGGACCGGATGCCGAACGATTTAGACTTGAAGGAATCGAGATGGATATAAAATGTCTTAATTATTGTTCAAATTGCAAGACCTGTGAGGTAACCTGTCCCTCCGGTGTAAGAATTACATCAATGATCCTGGGAGCCAGGGAAAGAGCCAAACAGAGTAAGCATAGTGACGGGAAGACACTCCAACACAGATTCCGAGATCTCGTCTTGGGCAGAGCGGAATATTTAGGCCGCTTGGGTACAATCTGGCCGAGTATGACAAATACAGTGCTAAGTATATCTTTAATGCGTGTTTTGATGGAACAGATCTTGGGTCTCAGTCGTCATGCCCCTCTGCCTTCGTATCATACCAAATTCAAACCTCAAGGAAGCTTTGTCCAATCAGACAAACAGGTCGTCTATTTTCCCGGTTGTTTTGCCAAGTATAATGATGCCCAGACGGCACAGGCGGTTGTTAAAGTATTAGAGCACAATGGTTACCAAGTGATTGTTCCTAATTTCCACTGCTGTGGAGTTCCGCTGCAAGCCAACGGTTACTTTTCTCGTGGAAGAGAAAACGCCAAGAAGAACCTGGCCCTTATGGAGCCGTATTTGAAGGCCGGCCTACCTGTTATTACTTCTTGTACCAGCTGTGGTTTGGCACTTAAGGAAGAATATCCTGAACTTGCTGCCGCAGGCGCAGAATACATCGGACAGCAAACGTATGACTTATTTGAGTTCCTGTGGGAGCTGCACGAACGGGGAGAGCTCCGTGAAGACTTTCAATCGGTGCCGGTTTCTCTAGGTTATCATGCGCCTTGCCATTTAAAGACTCAAGGAATTGGTACGCCCTCGGTGCGCTTGCTGCGCTTAATTCCCGGAGTGCAGATCCAAGATCTCGACGCCGGATGCTGTGGCTTATCTGGAAGTTACGGTTTTAAAGAAGAAAAGTATGATATAGCCATGCAAATCGGGAAACCATTGTATCAGAGCGTTCAACAAGGAGTTGCGGAGGGGAGATTTCAGACAATGACCACTGAATGCGGAGGGTGTCAGGTTCAAATTCAGCATGGGTCCGGTGTTAAAACAGAGCATCCTGTGTGGTACCTGATAAGAGCGTATGATTTATAGACCGGTATCTGCAGGACTCTATTCATAGTTTAACGAAGTATTCATTATAGTTGAGAAGGCTCGCGTGGAATAGTTCAGTTGTTTTAAGAAATCGATGTATTTATAAAACGGTGATTTTATATTATAATGGAAATGATAAGATATTTTTTTATTTTTTGAGTCTTTACAAAATTTGATAGGCTAGGCAAGAGGTATAGAGAAAGCCGCAAATTTATCTGTATGTACAGGTTTATTTGTGCTTTTTTTATTTTATCGAGATACTTAGAACCTTTACTTAGTGATATTTTGGGGAAGGAGTTGAGAGGGTATTAGCAGTATAGAGACTATATTGTATTTCTTAGGTGGATTGGCTATTTTTATGTATGGGGTTCAAACAACTTCAGAAGCATTACAAAAATTTGCTGCCAATCGTTTGAAACAAATCCTACAGTCCATTACAAAGAAGAAATTTTTAGCGGTTTTATTTGGCGTTATCATGACAGTTGCGTTTCAAAGCAGCGCCGCGACAACAGTTTTAGTTGTTGAGTTTGTGAATACAGGGTTGCTCAATCTTGCCCAGGCCTTGGGAATTGTCTTAGGTTCTGCGGTAGGAACATCAATCTCTATTCAGCTTATCGCTTTTCAAATCCTCGATGTTGCCTTAGGTGCTTTATTTATTGGGTTTATACTTTATTTTGCAGGAAATAAACAGTGGAAGCATTTAGGCCAATCACTGATCGGATTTGGTTTGATCTTTGTCGGGATGGCTGATATGTCTACAGCCTCGGCTCCGCTTCGCGATATTCCTCAGGTCTATACGTTTTTGTCCCAATTGGGATCAAGGCCTTTATTAGCAATTATAGTAGGGCTGATTTTAACGACAGTAATTCAAAGCAGCACCGGTGTCTTTGCAATCATGATGTCTCTGGCAGGTCATCATTTGTTAGGCTTGGCTGCTATCGTTCCGTTAGTTATCGGTGCACATATCGGTGGTACGGTAACAACGTTACTAACCAGCATTACGGCCCAAAAAATGGATGCTAAGCGTACGGCAATAGCGAATACGGCTTATAAGGTCATAGCAGCAGTTTTAGTATATCCCTTTATGACACAATTTTCCTATCTTATTAAATGGACAACGAGCGATGTACAGCGGCAGGTGGCGAATGCCCATTTACTGTTTGCGGTTTTCATGGTTATAATATTTTTCCCCTTTAATAACCTAATAGCTAAAGCCTTGAATCGTTTGATTCAGGATCGCACTGGCCAAGACAGCGAATTAAAATTCAGGGCTATCGATGAGGATTCCTTGGAAGTGTCGGCAGTTGCCTTGAAACAGGCGAATCAGGAAATCTGTCTTTTAGGAGATTTTATTTGTACTAAAATGTTGCAGAGAATTCCGGAAGCTTATTTAGAGGATAATGAGAATTTAGCAGAGAACGTTGAGAAGGCTGAAGAGCATGTGGATTGGTATTACCGACACATCATGCGCTTCTTGGCAATTTTATCTCAAAAAGGCTTAACGGATGAACAAGCGGAAGAAAGTATGAATATCCAGTTTATCCTCAAGGAATTTGAAGATATTGGAGATGCAGTCATGGCAATGATTCAATTGTTTAAGAAATTGCATCTTGAAAAGTTAAATGGTCAAAAAGAAAGCTGGGAACACTTAGATGAGTTATATCAACAAGTATTCGAGCATCTTGTAATTGTCGTCAAGGCATTAAAGCATTGGGATTCGGAGGCAGCAGGGGAAGTGATACGGGACCATCCAGAGACAGTTCGCCTGCAGCGCACCTTACAGTTTAATTATTTGGCTCAAAACCCGCAAAATGAGGCAGACAATGAGATCAGGAATAAAGAGATATTCCGTTATGCTGTATTAGACTTAATTAGTTTACTGTATCTTGTAGATGAGCATACAGTAAATATTGCTCAGGTCATCATGGGAATTGTTTAATAAGGAAGGATAAAAAGATGAAGATTATAGGTCATCGAGGAGCGGCTGGCTCAGCTCCGGAAAATACGTTAGTATCCTTTGAAAAAGGCCTTGAATATGGGGTCGATGGTTTTGAGTTTGATGTACAGCTTTCAAGAGATGGAGAAATCGTAATTTGTCACGACGAGCGCGTTGATCGTACGAGCGATGGCGTTGGCTGGGTTAAGGATTTTAGCTTAAAGGAACTCAAGCAGCTTAATTTTGGAGTGGCCTTTGAAAAATATGCCCCCATTCCGACACTCTACGAATTACTTGCAATGTTAAAAGGCAGGTCTCTTACACTTAATGTTGAAATAAAGACGGGGCTTATACCATATCCGGGAATTGTAGACAAAGTGGTTAAATTGCTTGATAAGTTCGGAGTGACCGATCAAAGTATTATTTCTTCGTTTGAACATAAGACAATCGTTGAAGTGATCAAGAACCATCCTCAAATCAGTACAGGATTGCTATATGATTGTGGGCCAATCAACCCTTGGATTTATGCCCAGAATTTGGGAGCTGTTAATCTTCACCCTCATTTTGCCTTTGTTAATCCGGAGTTAGTGTCAGAAAGCCATAGCCGAGGTATTGGTATTAATACATGGACAGTGAATGAACCGTGGCAAATGGAACATGTCCTAGAGTCAGGAGTGGATATGATTATTACAAATTATCCGGAACGGTTTGTAAAAAACAGGTAAAAGATTTGGCAATTTCGTTTTTGTGTAATTCAGTGGTATTGAGATATAAATATCTGTGTTTTTAATGAAAACTTGAAATGTAAAAGGCTGAGAGACGAAGAGAAGCCGCTTTCATAAATGCAGTGATAAACATCAAATAGCCGTAACTAAATTAAATGGCATCTTGTATAATAGGGATACCCCTGAAAATACATGTAAATATTTATGAAAAGAGGTACTGCTTCATGGGAGCTTTTCGTACATCAGGGTATGATAAAGTATTAATGAATCTACCGGTGATGACCATAGAATTGGCGGAGGCTGTTCAAAAACAAATTTCTTTGGCGATTGAGACTTTAGCTAATAAAGCCATCACCCAAGACTGGGAGCAATGTGACGATATTATCGATCAAATGCGGGACAATATAATAAACCGTTGTTTGTATATCATGAGCCTGCAGCAGCTTAGAAGTCAGGATTTACGCTGGATTTTGGGTTTTCAGCGTATTGCCCAAGAACTAGAACGTGTCGCAGACTATGCTTGCGATATCACTGAATTGAGTGATCTCAAACCGGATAGAAATTGGTTCGAAGATGTTTTACAAATGGCAAAGCATTTACTTGAAATGATGGAGTATACAGTTAATGTCTTAAAAGGAGAAAAAGAGTATACTGAAGATTTGGCAGATCAGGACGATCTGTTAGATGAAGCCTATCACAGATTAAAAACCGCTTTGGCTAAAGGCAATCTAACAAAAAGCGATGAGGGGCAGCTGGGTATAAGTATACTTGTTGCTCGGACACTTGAACGAATGGGGGACCATATTGTTAACGTGGCAGAGACTCTTTTTTATATAAAAACAGGAAAGAAGCGCCTAGATGCAGAAATATCATAATAGACTAAGATCAAGACATAACGGCATTTGGTTAATAACCAGATGACCGTTTATTTTTGCTCTTAGGTTGGGGGGAACGACGTTCACTAGTTATTGCGATGGCTCTCTAAAAATTATATATATGGTACCAGTAGCAGCTCCAAACTATTTGGTAAGGCAGATGGATCAACGCAGCCACTAATTTCTTTGCTTTAGCTGAGCGAGTTCACTTTCATATCCGACTATGTTAACATTTAAGATATTGAGAAATTATATAACTAAGGGGATTAAGAATGGACAAAAATGATCTCGCCAAGCTCAGAAAAGAATTTAAGGCAGGCAATGATGGGCTAAAATTAGGGGAAATTTGCAGTGTTTATATCAAAAAAGATAATGCACAAATTCTTGGGGTGGAAACCGAATATTTTGAGCAAATGGACGAATTAAAACAAGAGTTTTACCTCAAAGGATTTAAAAAGCTCCTTACAGGTCAACTGGATAGTAAAATATTTGAACTAAGTTTTGCGGACAATAAACTTGGTGAAAACCCGGAGCAAAAGGTCCTGTTTGAGGCCCTAAACTCAGATTTCAAAGAACAGATTGGGCACATTGTGAAAAAAATCATGGATCACAGCGAATCCTACGAATCGGATTATATGATTTCATTTACCCGTGGGGAATTTTGGATCCCTGCAAAAAACGAAGTGGGCGAAGATGACGCAGCGAAAAACGATGTTGTTAATGCTTTTCAATTTATGATGGGTACAGTCAACTTGGTGTCCAGTCCCAAACGGGCCTTAATGTTTGATTTTGAGGAAAAAAACTTTAGAGTTGATATCCCGATGAATGTTTATATCAATGCCGTATCACCTGAAGAGGGATTTGTGTTTCCGTCCATGAGTGATGGGTATGCAGATACGAATAAGGTCATTTATTATACTAAAAAGGATAATCAACCTAGTGAAGCTTTCATTCACCATGTTTTAAATTGCGAACTAGTCCCAACAGCTCAAGATGATAAAGAACGGTTTTTAACGATTATCAAAGATGTCGCCGGAGATCAGGTTGAACCTGAAGTAATAGCCAATGTTTATGAACAGATAAGTGATTGCATCCTTGATGCCAATGAAGACGGCGAGATCCCGACTCTTGGCGTCAAGGCTATTGAACAAATACTTGTCAAAAGCGGAATTGAAGATACACGCAAATTAGAAAGTTCATTTTTAGTCAATACGGAAAAGGCAGATTATGAATTTAAGGCGACCAACCTGTTACCAAGCAGCAAGGTGATTGAAATTAAAAGCAACGTCGCCCAAATTAAAATTCGTCATGAGGACTTAAAACGCATCAAACAAGTCAAGAGGAATGGGCGACAGTATTTACTAATTGAGATTGATGACCCTGCAATTTTGGAAGGCTTTGAATTGAGTACAGAGGAATTTTAACCTCGTTCGCCAAGAAGTTACCCACCTCTAAGCGTTAGCGTAGGTGGTTGGAGTATGTCACAACACAATTAAAGACAAAAAACGATTAAATATGGCTAAGAAACTATTTTAGCTTATTTAATCGTTTTTTGTCTTTTATAGTTCATATTATTTTGCTAGTCCAGCCGTTTTCATTTATTGTTGTCGAAAAGTCTTAACAAGCGGGAGTGGTTTAGCTTTAGCTGAACTCAAAATAGTCAATGAATTACCTTGACATACTGTTTCATCTGTATATAATGTATATATACAGATGAAACTCCTTACTGGCAGGTAAGCCCTAATATCTAAAAGAAAGAGAGGGAATACTATGAAACCAAGAAAAAAATTAATCTCAGCCGCGCTTGGGGTCTCTATGCTCCTAGTTGCAACCGGGTGCAGCCCGAACCAATCTCAAATTTTTCAGGCGTCCATGAATCTTGGAAATGCTAACTCCTTGCAGGAGCACACGACCCTGACATTTCAGGCCGACGGGTCGGGATTTTCTCCAAGTGACCAGCAGCAAGTTGACAGGGTCCTCGCGGTTTTAAACAACGCCAAGCTGGATCTTGATGTTAAATCCAACAGCAACGAGCAAAAAACGGCCTCGACTGCAGAGATGGAAATGAAACTGGCGCTGCAGGGTATGAATATCGATGTGCCTGTCTGGGTGAATTCCAACATGGAGGGGAAAACCCCTGAAGTCACAGAGATTGTAAAAGTCCCTACCCTCGCAGCAGCTTCTTTGCCTTCGCAGTTCGCAAGCAAGGAATACATGGTTTTTAAGCCCTTCGACAAGGCTGCGGAGAACATAGACGCCACAGCGTTCATGAATTTAAACAAGAATCTACAAGCCGCAACAATGCAGTTCTTGACGGCTTATGCTCAGCAGTTCAATCCCGACATCGATGTCATTGATCAAGGTGTTAAAGACATCGAGACGAGTAAGGGCACGGTTCCGGCCCGAATTTATGAAATCAAGCTGAATGACGCTCAGTTTAAGAAACTTATTCGCTATGCGGTCAATAACTTTGTTCAAAATGCTGATGCAATGAACTATGTCAAAGAACTGATGGATTCCAGCCTCCAGTTCAGCCAGACTCCCGATAAAGACGAGATCATCAGTCAATTCGACCAGGCCTTTGCTCAGTTCAAAGCCAACCGATCGGCGTTTCTCAGCCAATTCAACACGGTCATGGACAAATTGCAGAACGTCACGATTTTGGGAGACAAAGGCATAGATATTCAGTATGATATTTCCAGCGGTTATGTTGTAAAAGAAAGCGGAACCGTGGATCTTAAGCTTGACTTGGCCCAGCTCAGTCAGTTCATGAATACACTGCCCCCGACTCTAAATGCTCAAGGTCAACAAACCAGTGAACAGAAAGATGCCGTTCAGTCTTCCACTGCGAAGGGAACATTGAATTTGGCAATCAACTTTGCGACCGATGTGTCGGATATTAACAGTCTGCCTGTGATTGAGATGCCGCAAGTTGACAGCAGCAATTCATTTGATTACCAGGATTTAGTCAACTCTCTGAACGCAAACACAAAGGTGAAATCATCGGTAAAGTAGTTGATGAAAGCGGGAAAGATATTACGTCAACGGTTCCTGTTACACAGTTAGCAGCAATAGCCTCCCTAAGTTCATCAATTACGTTAGATTCAAGCAAAGGTTTAGGTACGATAACCTTTAAATCTTCTTCAGATCTTGATAAACCAATTATTATTACACTTACGGACTTAACTACCGGAAAAGTTGTGAGTTATAATTCCTCTTCGCCCAATGCCATCCCTGCGACTGGAGCTGTCTCATTTGGAACACATCGAACTCTTAATATGAGCAGTTTCTCAAAAGTTGGGACTACTACGGCAACCTTTAACTACCAAGTACTCGATGAAAGCGGAAAAGATATTACGTCAACTGTTCCGGCTGCACAGTTATCAGCGGTAACCTCCGTAAGTTCATCAATTACCCTGGATCCAAACAAAGGTTTAGGTACGATAACCTATAATTCTGCTTCAGATAGTGATAAATCAATAATTATTACACTGGTAGACTTAACTACCGGAAATGTTGCGACTCTTGATTCTTCTTCCGGCGCAGGCTCTTATACTGCCCCCGCTAATAATTCTGCGTCTGAAGTTTCAAGCTCCAATCAATACTCAGATCAAAAGGTCAGTAAAATTGCAATTAACTCAACGAAATTGGGAATACCCTTACCTTACGGTAATCAAAGGGTAGGTTATGCGACATATACCGTGTATGATCAATACGGCGCTGATATTACAAGTACTTCTCTGGCCAATAATATTCAATTCACCTCAAATGTGGGGACAATTACGGCTAAGCGTGGTTTAATCACATTGAGTTTTTTCTCGAATATTAATTCTGAATCACTTACTAACATTACAATAACTGGTGTTGACTCAAACAGCAATGTTACAACAACTGCGACGTTGACAGTTGGGCATTAGTTCAGTCAAACACTGAACAAGTTTGTGTTGGGCTTCTGCTCTCCTTTGTTTGGGTGAAGATGCTGGCGAGGAACAAAACTTGATTTAATGTCTTTAAACTGTTAAACTAGTGTTCAACAATTAAATAGTAATTAAAAGCGATGATAGAGAAGAGTAAATGTTTAGGAAGCATTAGAGAGCTGATGGTTGGTGAGAATCAGTGTGGAGTAAATATTGAATGGCCTCTTGAGCAGCAACCCGAAATGGTAGTAGGAGTTGACGTGATAATCCACACGTTACAAAAGGTGCCGTATTATTTTTAGTACGGAAAGAGTGATTTAATATATGTAATATTAAATAATTATGGGTGGTACCACGGTCCAATCGTCCCTTTTAGGATGATTGGACTTTTTTATTTTAGTTAAAAGGAGAGTTATTTATGGCGGTAATTTTCTCAGGTGTACAACCTAGTGGCACAATTACTTTAGGGAATTATCTCGGAGCAATGAAAAGCTTTACAAAGTATCAAAATGAGCATGAGTGCTATTTCTGTATTGTCAACCAACATGCTATCACGGTTCCCCAAGAACCGAATCAACTCAGAAATAACATCAGGAATTTAGCCGCATTATATTTGGCAATAGGTTTGGACCCGGATAAAGTTACACTATTTATCCAATCCGAAGTACCTGAACATGCTAAATTAGGTTGGATAATGACTACTTTATCTTATATTGGAGAGCTTGAACGGATGACTCAATATAAAGATAAATCGCAACGTCATGGGAGTGGTGACTCTATCCCTGCTGGCTTATTAACTTATCCGCCGTTAATGGCTGCGGATATACTCCTTTATCAAACTGACTATGTTCCGGTTGGAGATGATCAGAAACAACATATTGAAATAACCAGGGATTTAGCACAGCGTTTTAATAATCGTTATGGAGAAACGTTTAAAATTCCTGCTATTCACACTCCAGAAGTTGGAGCAAGAATTATGTCATTACAAGAACCAAAGAAAAAGATGAGTAAATCTGATGTAAATTCCTCGGCAACTATTTTTTTGCTTGACGAACCGGAATTAATCCTGAAAAAGCTTAAAAAGGCTCAAACAGATTCGGAAAACAGAATTTCTTACGATAAAGAGCTTAAGGCAGGGATATCGAATCTTATGGCGATATATGCTTTAATTACTAGTAAGTCAATTAAAGAAATCGAGCAGCTTTATGACGGAAAAGGCTACGGACAATTTAAAAATGATGTGGCCGAAGTGATTATTGAGGCTATTCGCCCCATTCAAGAAAGGTATAAGGAATTTGTTAATAGTGACTATCTTGATCAAGTATTGACGGACGGTGCAGCTAAAGCTTCCCAAAAAGCGGCAGCGACACTTAATAAAGTCGAAGATCTAATGGGTTTATCAAGAAGAAGATAAGTGTTCGGAAATAGGTGATGCATAAAGCTATGACCCAGTAGAAAAATATCTATTGGGTCATTTACATTGTTAGGGCATCAGATGGAAGGGGTGAAAGACCACCAGGAGGGTGCTTCTGGTTGATTCAGTGATTATGCCTGTTTATAATGAAGGAAGTCAGATCTATTCGAACGTTTCGCAAGAAATATACATCTTAGAGTACAATCAAGTAGAAAACTCAATCGTTCTGATGGTGAATGATAGATCTCATAACATAGGGGTTTATATTTCAAAGATTTATGAAGAAGTGAAACATAGGTATAGACCCAGATATTTGAGTTTCAAGAATACGAGGTAAAGGACTTAATAATGAATAAAGAGATGGAAGGTTCTACTAACTTTAAGGATAAAGGAAAGTATTCTTTGCCAAGGTATATTAAATATTTAATTGTTGGCGGATCGTCTGCGTTAATTGAGCTTTTGATATTCTCATTTTTAAGGATGTTATTCATTGATCTTACGATATCCAATATTATTGCTGTCGTTTTAGCGACCGTATTCAATTTCTTTGTCAACAGAGGATGGTCATTTTCCACTAGTTCAAACTTAAAACGAAGTTTCATATTATATCTTACTCTATTCTTACTAAACTTAACGTTTAGCACTAATGCAATACGAATAATGGTCAGGCTTGGATTTGTTGAGATATTTGCAAAAATAACCACTATGGCTTGTATAACAATATGGAATTACGTTCTTTATCGTAAAGTAGTTTTTAAGTAGCAGTAAAAAAAATCCCCTGGACTTTTTGTCTGGGGGATTTTTTTTAGGGGGGCACTTGTCGGAAAAAAGACGATATGAAAAGACATCTTTGACAAATTATTGTTAAAGAGGTTGAATAATTGGTAAATTAAGGTAACTAAAGAAAAAATACGTCGAAATTTTGTACTAACACAGTTTAGTGATTGACACATTAATGTATAAAATATAGAATATGCATAAATGGGAATTTTGGCAAACCTTAGTTTTTTCCAAAAAGGTTATGCGGAGGTGGGAGCAACACTTAAAAAAGCATCTTTGAACGATAGCCAAAGATACAATTAAAGAAAGAGATTTTAGGGGGAGAAGTAGAAATGAAGAAACTATTTGCAATGGCTACTGCCGCAGTATTGAGCCTAAGCCTGCTCGCTGGATGCGGTACCACAGGTGCCAGTTCTAACGGAGGCGGTTCAGCTGCCGGGGGTAACCTAAAGATCGGTGCTGACCTCGAACTTACAGGCGGCGTGGCAATGTTTGGTACGGCTGCCCAGAAAGCTATTGATCTTGCAGTTGAGCAGCAAAATGCCAAAGGCGGCCTTTTAGGCAAACAAATCAAAATGGATTACGCTGACAATAAATCCGACCCTGGTGAGTCTACTAATGCAGCTACAAAGCTGATTACCCAAGACAATGTTGTTGCAGTAATCGGAGCGATGACCAGCGGTAACACCCTGGCAGCGTCACAAGTTGCCATTGACAACAAAGTTCCGCTCATCACGCCGACCGGAACGGCTGACAAAGTGACTGTAGAGAATGGACAGGTTAAGCCCTATATCTTCCGCGCTTGTTTTATCGACCCCTTCCAAGGCCAAGTGGCGGCGCAATTCGCTGCCAATACTTTGAAAGTTAAAAAGGCCGCCATCTTTATTGACCAAAAGAGCGATTATTCCATTGGCCTTGCAGATGCATTCAGCGCTAATTTTAAGAGTGCTAACGGACAAATCGTTTCCCAAGAAAAATATGTTGCCGGCGACAAGGACTTTCGCCCACAGCTTGCCCGGATTAAGTCATCCAACCCTGATGTCGTGTTCGTGCCAGGATATTATGGTGAAGTTGGACCAATTGTTAAACAAGCCCGGGAAATGGGCATGAACCAGGCCTTTATTGGCGGTGACGGCTGGGGTTCGCCGGAACTGTTCAACTTGGCCAGTGCTGACCAGTTAAATAATTGCTATTATGTTAACCACGTGGCCATTGACGATCCGAGCATGGCTGATTTCGTCAAAGCTTTTAAGGCTAAATATAAGCAGGATCCTGATTCGTTTGCCGCTCTCGGCTATGATGCTGCTCGTCTCATGTTCCAGGCAATCAAAGATGCGAACAGCACAAACGGTGATAAGATTCGTACAGCTCTCGAAAACCTAAAGGGCTTCAAAGGTTTGAACGGTGACATCACGATGGATCCCAAGACTCACAATCCAATCAAAGATGCAGTCATCATCAAGATCGAAAACGGCAAGAATGTCTTTATGACAAAAGTATCTCCGAAATAAGCCTCGTAGGGAGAAGGGGGGGCAATCCCCCTTCTTTTAATTTTTAAACTGACAGTAGGAGGAACATTATGCACAGCATCACAGAGCTTCTGCAACAGCTCGTGTATGGACTGTCACTCGGAAGCATTTATGCCTTAATTGCTTTAGGGTACACCATGGTTTACGGAATCGTTAAGCTCATTAATTTCGCCCATGGCGACGTCATGATGGTTGGCGCTTACATGGGTTGGCTTGCAATCACAGTATTCCACTTCCCCTTTTTCCCAGCTATTCTCTTTGCGATGATCGTGGCAGCGATCGCCGGAATTATTATTGAACGGGCAGCGTATAAGCCTTTGCGCAACGCAACTCGTATTGCTGCTCTTATTACTGCTATTGGTGTTTCCTTGTTTCTTGAATACGGCGGCATGCTGGTTGTCGGGGCGCAAATGCGCACCTACCCCAACGTTTTTCCTGAGACGATGTATAAAATTGGAGGAATTACTTTTAAGTTTGGGGACATTGTCATGCTGGTGACCGCTCTCGTACTCATGCTCTTACTTCACTTCACGGTTCAATATACGAAGATTGGTAAAGCTATGCGTGCTTCTTCATTTGATATGGAAGCTGCTCTTTTAATGGGTGTAAACGTCAACACAACGATCTCTGCTACATTTGCTATAGGTTCAGCCCTGGCTGCAGCAGCAGGTGTTCTGTACGGAATTTATTTCAACTCTATTGACCCATTGATGGGTATCACTCCGGGGTTGAAGGCTTTTGTTGCGGCTGTTTTGGGAGGAATCGGGATTATCCCCGGGGCGATGGTCGGAGGGCTGGTTCTGGGCGTCACCGAGTCTCTCGTCAGTGGTTTAGGAGCCTCGACCTGGCGTGATGCCGTGGCCTTCTTAATCTTGATTCTTGTTCTGATTATCAAGCCAAGCGGGCTCTTTGGGAAAAATCTGCGGGAGAAAGTGTAGGTGAAAAGAGTGAGTATTCTTAACCGAAAAAATGCCTTGACGTTGTTCCTCGTTATTGTGATTTACGCTGTCATTCAGGGCTTGATCGTCACCGACATTTTACCTCCCCTCTATACTTCTACCCTGATTCAGGTCTGTATCTATGTGATTTTAGCAGCAAGCCTGAATTTGATTAACGGAATTACCGGGCAGTTTTCCATCGGGCATGCAGGCTTCATGGCCATTGGAGCCTACTTTGCCGGGATTGTAAGTGTCAAATTCCATGGCCCTTTATTTCTGGCCTTACTCGCAGGTGGTATTGTAGCAGCAGTGGCCGGTTTCATTGTTGGTTTGCCAACGTTGCGTCTGCGAGGAGATTATTTGGCGATTGCCACACTTGGATTGGGCCAGATCGTCATGATTATCTTCCAAAATATGGACTATTTTGGTGGAGCGGCAGGTATGCAAGTCGGCCGCCACGTCAATTGGTCATGGGCTTTTTGGGGGACAATCATTAGCCTTGTCGTAATCCACAACTTTGTTAATTCCACTCATGGGCGGGCTTGTATCTCTGTGCGCGAGAATGAGATTGCTGCCGAAGCAATGGGGGTTAATACAACGAAATACAAAGTTCTAGCCTTTACCTTGGGTGCTTTTTTCGCCGGTGTTGCCGGTGGTATCTATTCGAATTATATGTATTTTATTCAACCCACAACGTTTAACTTCCTAACGTCATTCAACATTCTTGTTATGGTAGTGCTTGGAGGGCTAGGCAGCATGACAGGCAGCATTCTAGGTGCATTAATTATGACAGTTTTAAATGTGGCTTTGTCAGGGATTCCATCGCTGCGGATGGTTATTACAGCCCTTCTTCTCATCATCATGATGTTATTCCGTCCTTCGGGTTTAATGGGGACGAAGGAGTTCAACCTAAATTTCCTGGAGAAGAAGGAGGAGAGAACCGTTGCTTAAAATTGAAAGTCTCTCCAAATCCTTTGGCGGGCTTAAAGCTGTTTCAAATCTAAATATTGACATTAAGGATGGCGAGCTGATTGGCTTGATTGGGCCTAACGGTGCCGGGAAAACAACTGTATTTAATTTAATTACGGGAGTTTATGAACCCACGGAAGGGGAAATCTTGTTTCGGGAACGCAAGATCGGCGGCCTCAAGCCATATCAAGTAACCCACAGAGGGATAGCCCGTACGTTTCAGAACATTCGCTTGTTTGCTGATTTGACTGTTATAGACAATGTAAAGATCGCTTACCATCAACACGCTAAGTACAGCTCTTTAGGAGCAATCCTGCGGTTACCCAGTTATTTCAAAGGGGAGGCCGAGATGGAGAATAAGGCCCTGGAACTGTTGAAGGTCTTTCATCTTGAGGGCAAAGCCAAAGAGGCTGCCAAAAACCTCCCTTACGGTGAACAACGAAGGCTGGAGATAGCAAGAGCGTTGGCTGCGGAACCTAAGCTTTTGCTTCTCGATGAACCAGCGGCCGGTATGAATCCTCAAGAAACACATGAATTAATGGAACTCATCCGCTGGATCCGCGATACCTTTAAGCTAACTATTTTACTGATTGAACACGATATGTCCTTAGTCATGGGAGTCTGTGAACGGATTTATGTTTTAGACTATGGAACAATCATCGCTCAGGGCGGTCCGGATGAGATTAAATCCAATCCGAAAGTCATTGAAGCTTACCTGGGAGAGGAGGCCATCTAATGTTAGTGCTGGAAGATGTCCATGTTTATTATGGAGCCATTCACGCTTTAAAGGGGATCTCCCTCCAGGTAAACCAAGGGGAAATTGTCACGCTGATCGGATCCAATGGAGCCGGAAAGAGTACATCTTTAAAAACAATTTCTGGCTTGCTGCGCCCGAAACAAGGAAAAATTAGTTTTAATGGTGAAGATTTATCCAAGATTCCACCACAGAAAATTGTGGCCAAGGGTATTTCCCAAGTTCCCGAGGGTCGCCGGATTTTTGCCAATATGACTGTTTCGGAAAACCTTGATATGGGTGCTTATCTGCGCAAAGACAAAAGCGGCATCAAGCAAGATGTAGAGAGAGTTTTTGAACTTTTCCCACGTCTCAAGGAGCGTAAAAGCCAAGTCGCAGGCACCCTGTCCGGCGGAGAACAGCAAATGCTGGCTATGGGCAGAGCCTTGATGTCCAGGCCGCAGCTGCTGTTGCTGGATGAACCATCTATGGGACTTGCTCCTATTTTAGTGAAGCAGATTTTTACGATCATCCAGGAAATTAATGCTCAAGGCACTACTATTTTATTAGTGGAGCAGAATGCACATATGGCCTTGTCGATTGCCAACCGCGCTTATGTTTTAGAGACCGGCAAGATCGCTTTGGGCGGACAAGCTCAGGATTTGGCCGCAAGTGAAGATGTTCGCAAAGCTTATCTGGGGGGATAAATAAGGCCAACATCGAGACTTCGGCGGGGGACTCTACCGTTAATCTATTGTTAATAGAATAAACGACAAAAGGTTGTATATAAAAGGATAGTAAGGTTATCTTCAAGTAAATAATTGAAGATAACCTTAATTTTTGGGTTAATAATTATTAACAACAATAAATAATACTTGCACTTAAAAGAGATTCTTAGTGACTGCTGTAAAACTTATGATGTTAATTAATTGATGCTTATTTCGGCTGCGGTGGTTTGATTTGAGGAGTTGGATTGCTTTTTTGGGGAGAAGATGGAGGATTACCTTGATCAAACGTACTCATGTTTTGACACTCCTTTAAATTCAATTTGAATTATTCTTTGCAATAACTAAATTTCTAAACCTTGATTCAATCTGCCAATTTCCGGTGATCTATATATTAAGTGCGAACCATCATACGTCATGTTTACAGACATGCTTAAGATTAAGCTAATTAGGCAGATACCGTGATAATTAAAAACCCTCATACTAGTACCAAAGGTAATATTATCTTCACTAGAGAATAGAACAATAACGGGGGGATAATATGAGTAGTTTGGGTTTATCAGTAGAAGAAATTGAAAAGCTGTTAGCCGGCAAGGTAATAAATGCGGAAGTTATTGCGGAGGTAATAGTCAAAAACAATAAATGTATCGAATTGGATATCGAAGAGAAAAATAAGAGATTTTATGAGTGTGTTAAGCGTATGGTTGATCTTGAATTATTGTATTGATCAAATATAATACAATGAATGTCGCGGAATAGACGAAAGGTTCCAGATTTTCTTCAAGAATTCTTAATAGAGTAATCACATAAACATCGCAATTTGTTTAAGATCATAACGATATGTTTCGGTTATTATAGAATTATACTCATAACAGTTAATGTGCCCAAGCTAAATAAAATCGGAGATTAAATTTATGTCTAACAAAGAAAAGTTTGTAAAAGAATTAATAAAAGAGGAAATCTATAAGGCAATGAGAGAAATCGAGGAGTTGCTTCTTACTCTGATCGAGTTGAAAGAAGATGATTTAAATAGGGATTTTGAAAATTTCAATTTCTGAAAATGTATCTGGAATCACTTATGTCCCCGAAAAGTGGCAATACGTTGGTAAGAGAAGCAGCAAATTAAGTCTTTTATATAAATAATTATTATCGATAACATACTGTTTACCTATGGACGAAGCGTGGTGGCAATGATACTCTTTATATAACACCTTTTACCATACTTTTGCACCTTGAATTTTCCTCTTCGACTTCCATCGGTAAGGATGGGAGTTCTTTTTTGGCAAAAACGGTTCACAGAAATAGCATAAGTTGAAGTTAAGATGTTTTGTATCGTATGCGCTGTATAATTAATAAAAAGCCGGAGAGAATATTCAATGTTACTGGAACTATTTTTTACTTAAATACTCTCACCAACGGTGCTGGGAGTATTCTTCTTCGCGGGAATAACCTCTTGTCCTCTTGTTGGGATAAGGGGTTTGTTAGTTTTCGAAGCTCTTGCCGTTATATATTAGACACTAGGGAATAGTTGCTCTATACTTATATCTAGAGTTGACCGAATTGGAGTTTTAAATAAAGCAAACCATGTTTGAATTCTGGGCACTATTTTTTCTAAGGTGGTATTAAAATGCTTCTGCAGCTATTTTTTAAATTGGCTCAGAATATAAGTGTCATTGTAACTATTTCATTTCTTTTGAGTAAGACTCGGATCTTTAAAAAAGCCATGAAACTAAAAAATAATCTCTGGGAAAAGCTCTTATTAATTTCAGTTTTTAGTGCTATTGGAATTATGGGTACATACACGGGAGTTTCAATCAAGGGCGCTTTAGCTAATTCGCGGGTTGTTGGTGTTGTGGTTGGCGCTTTAATCGGAGGGCCGGTTGTCGGGATTGGAGCGGGAATCATAGCGGGGCTTCACCGTTACTTAATTGGAGGTTTTACAGCGGCTGCCTGCGGATTAGCTACAGTAGCGGAGGCCTGTACAGCGGCTTGGTATGCTCGAAAGAGAAGCTCCAAAGATTTTTCCTGGAAGTTCGGACTTATCATTGGGGTACTGACTGAGACGCTGCAAATGTTAATTATCCTGGCGATCGCCCGCCCTTTTTCGGCAGCCTGGGATTTAGTCAGTGCTATTGGACTGCCTATGATTGTCATGAATTCTGTTGGAATTGCTATCTTTGTTGTCATAGCTCGAAACTCCCTTGAGGAGGAGGAAAGAGCCGGAGCTTTACAGGCCCAAAAGGCTTTAGAAATCGCTAAAATTACCTTGCCTATTTTAAGTAAAGGTTTAGACGAGTATACAGCCAAACAGGTTGCTCAGCTAATATATGACCGTGTGGAAGTCGAAGCGGTGGCACTGACAAACAAAGAAGTGATTTTAGCTCACGTGGGAAATGGTTGTTCTCATCATTTAGTTGGTACCCCGATAATGACTGAGGCTACCAAAGAGGCTTTGAATGCCGGCGAAATGAAATTGGCTCTGGACAAGGAGCAGATCGGCTGCCCAAATAAGGACTGTACTTTACGCTCCGCAGTAATTGTTCCTTTATTCAGCCGTGGAGCAGTGAGCGGTTCCTTAAAACTCTATCAGGACCGTGAACGTGGCATTGGAAGTGTTGAGATTCAGCTGGCTCAAGGATTGGCGGGTTTGTTTTCCACACAATTGGAACTGGCAGTCTTGGAGGAGCAGGCGAAATTAATCAGTAAAGCTGAGCTTAAAGCACTTCAGGCTCAGATTAACCCTCACTTCCTCTTTAATGCCCTAAATACAATTGTTGCCCTCGTGCGGACGGATGGCGAAAAGGCCAGAAAGCTGCTTATACAATTGGGCGAATTTTTTCGAAAGAATATTCAACGCGGAGACAAATTTGTAACTCTACGGCAAGAGCTTGAGCATATTAGGGCTTACCTGACTATTGAACAGGCACGCTTTGGTGATAATCTTAAAGTAGTTGAAAACATACAAGCAGAGGCGGAAGATTGGCAATTACCGGCTTTAACATTACAGCCGCTTGTGGAAAATGCAATTAAGCATGGAATTTATCCCAAAATTGAAGGTGGTACCGTAGATATTAGCTGCTGGGTTGAGGATAATGCTCTGCGGGTCGTGATTAGTGATGACGGAGTGGGAATTGAAGCGGAAAGGCTCGAAGAAATCTATCAAAAGAAGGGCAATTCCAGTCAGGGAATGGGACTGGGGCTGAGCAATGTGAACGATCGATTAAAATATCTCTACGGTTCCGGCCTTTTAATAGAAAGTGAACAAGGGAAGGGAACAAGAATTTTGTTTAGTATTCCCAGTTGAAAGGTGAGGGGAAAATGATGCGGGCGTTTATTGTTGATGACGAGGCTTTATCCCGGGATGAACTAAGGTATCTGCTGGAACAGGAGGAAGATGTTTCTGTTGTGGGGATGGCTCGTAACGGGCGAGAGGCTTTGGAGTTGATTCCCCAAATGCATCCTGACGTTGTTTTTTTGGATATACAGATGCCGGATTTGTCCGGTTTGACTGTGGCGCGTGAACTGCTGACTGCGATGGCACCGCATGACGTTCCTCTGTTTGTCTTTGCCACAGCCTTTGATCAACACGCCCTGGAAGCGTTTGAGGTTAATGCTATTGACTATATCCTTAAACCCTTCAGCGATGAGCGTTTGCAAAATACACTTGAGCGCTTGCGCAGCTTCTTGGAAAAGGTCGGAGATTCCGATAGGCTCGAAAAGGATAAACTTGATCGAATCTTGAACCTCCTGGAGAAACCTTCAGGTCAGGCGAAACTTCCGGTAGAAGAGAATGAACGGATTATACTTTTGGAAGCAAATAAGATTATTTATGCCTGGGCAGAAGATCGGCGTGTTTTGGTGAAGACAGACACGACCACTTATAAAACAGGATATAGTTTGAGTGAACTGGAAGCAAAATTGGGTTTATTGCAAACGCATAAGAGTTACTTAGTTAACAAAGATATGGTTCGGGAAATCGTGCCTTGGTTTAACGGGACTTACAATTTAATTATGTCAGATTCGGAAAAATCACAAGTACCGGTTAGTCGAACCTACGTAAAATCTGTGCGCTCTGCGCTAAAATTTTAGCAGTTCGCTATTGATCCGAGTTCACTCAAGTGATCTATAATCTTATCAAAGAAAACGTGCCCTTTAGGCGCGTTTTTTTACGTCTTAGTCAAAGATTTCTCCGCTTTTTAAAAAAGTCTGCTATGATAAAAACACAGTGGCCGCTGTAAATATTCTTTAGGAATCAAAGATAATTAAAATTGGTACTAATAATTACTAAAAATTTCTAATATTCCATTTGCTTTAGAAGAATTTAGAAAGGGAGGATTAAGTATGCATGCGATTTATCTCGTCATTGCTGCCGCCTGTATATTACTGATTGGCTACCGCCTTTATGGAACGTTTATGGCCTCCAAAGTTCTGGCCATTGACCCTCGGATAGTTACACCGGCTAAACGTTTGGAAGATGGGCATGACTTTGTTCCGACGAATCGCTGGGTCGCATTTGGCCATCACTTCGCGGCAATCGCTGCCGCCGGACCTTTAGTAGGACCGGTTTTGGCTGCTCAATTTGGCTACCTGCCGGGTACCTTGTGGATTCTGATTGGAGGAGTCCTGGGAGGAGCAGTTCATGATATGGTGGTTCTGTTTGCTTCAATCCGGCACGATGGTCAATCTCTACCTCAGATTGCTAAAAAGGAAATAGGTCCTGTAACAGGAGCTGCGGCATCATTAGCGGTATTATTCATCTTGATTATTACGATGGCCGGCTTGTCAATTGTTATTGTTAGTTCTTTGAATACCAACCCCTGGGGGGCCTTCACAGTTGCCATGACGATTCCCATCGCCATCTTTATTGGAATTTATATGCGTTTCCTGCGCCCGGGAAAATTGGGTGAGGCATCCGTAATTGGAGTTGCGCTTATTCTCCTGGCAGTGGCGCTCGGGCCCATGATAAAGAGTTCAGCTTTAGCTCCTTACTTTAATTACAGTGTTCATGCTATCGAAATCGCTCTCCCTGTCTATGCCTTTGTCGCCGCGGCTTTGCCCGTTTGGCTCCTTTTGGCGCCGCGCGATTATTTAAGTTCTTATCTTAAGATCGGCACAATCGGTGCCTTGGCTCTGGGAATCATATTTGTGAATCCCGTACTGCAAATGCCGCCTGTAACAAAGTTCATCAACGGCGGCGGCCCAATTATTGCCGGTAAAGTTTGGCCCTTTGTCTTTATTACCATTGCTTGCGGAGCCATGTCCGGTTTCCATAGCTTAATTGCTGCTGGGACGACACCGAAAATGCTGGAAAGTGAAAAAGATATTAAGATTGTTGGCTTTGGCGCGATGCTCATGGAATCTTTCGTCGCCATTATGGCTATGATTGCCGCATCCGTTCTCCCAGTGGGGGATTACTTTGCAATTAATACCACACCGGCAGTTTTTGCTCACCTTGGCATGCATGTTGACAAATTACCCATGCTTTCCAATCTTATTGGGTTGAATGTCGCAGGCCGTCCCGGTGGATCAGTTTCTTTAGCAGTCGGAATGTCCTATGTATTTAGCAGCATACCTGGTTTAAGCCATTTGGTTGCTTACTGGTATCAATTCGCTATCATGTTTGAAGCCGTATTTATTCTCACTGCAGTAGATGCCGGAACGAGAGCAGCGCGCTATGTTGTTCAAGATATGATCGGCGTTGTCATTAAACCTTTTAAAAAGATTACCTGGTGGCCGGGTGCTGTCATCAGTGCAGCTCTTGTCTCATTCGCTTGGGGTTATCTCTTGTATGGCGGGAATATTTCCACAGTTTGGCCGCTCTTTGGAGTTTCGAATCAATTGCTCGCTTCATTAGCTATGGTGGTCGGTACGTCGATTATTTTAAAGAGCACCGGGCGAATCTCCTATGCCCTAACCACCTTTATCCCATTTATTTTTCTGTTCATAACGACCTTAGATGCCTCCTACTTTAATGTCACAAAAGTTTATCTGCCTCAACATATGACCTTAAATGTTATTCTTTCCGTCATTATGGCAATTTTGGCTTTGATCATCGTTGCTGATGCTTTTGTTAAATGGGCAGCCTTGATAAGAGATAAGAAAACTCTTGAGAGCCAAAGACTCCGACATCAAGAAATCGTTAAAGATCTTGCAGCGAAGTAATTGAGGTGGCGAACAATGTGGACAATCTCTCCGGAGGCTCTGGCTTTTCTTGAGAAAAGAGAAGTCGCGACGATTTCAGTAGATATGCCGATAATTGTTAATGGATGCTGCCTCCAGATTTCTGAGCCGCCCCCTGTGTATTTGGGTGAGCTCAAGGTGAGAAAAGGGTTAAAGGTCCCTGCAGGGTCTTATACGACATTGGAAGTCCAAGGGATTAAACTCAATGTTCCCTCTCATTTACGCAACATGAATCTTGTGATTGATTTGACTCGCTTTTTTCGCAGAGAGAAATTGGTCATCGAAGGTTGGAATCTTTGCTAGGTATTGGAGATTCATTCTCGTGAACTAAATTAATTAAATGCAGAAAAAGTATTGACAGAAAGAAATAAATGGATTAAAATCAATCCCAATACAACGTTCGAAATACACTTCAACACGATGAAGGGAAGTCCCGGTCTTAAGCCGTTTAGAGAGCTGGCGGTTGGTGCAAGTCAGTCTGCTAAGTCTAAGGATTCCATCCCGGAGTGGCCAATGATGAATTGTGACGGGTTCCGCCCGATAGCGCGGACAAAAGTTGGCCGATTTTGGCAACATGGGTGGCAACGCGGGAATAACCTCTCGTCCCTTTAGGGGATGAGAGGTTTGTTTGTGTTTATAGCGTTTATTTCCTATGCTCTTAACTGGCTTGAACTTGGGTGGCACCGCGGAATTCCCGCCCCAATGAAGGGGCGGGTTTTGTTGTTTTCTGGACATCCAGTATATTACAATTTAATTAAAATATTTAAGAAAAGGAGAGTTGTGTAAATTGTTAACGAGAAATAGTGATAGCAGTAATACGCAGTAATAGGTAGTGACACGCAGTAATACGCATATTACGCAGTGGTAGGTAGTAATAGGCAGCGATAGTAGTGAGAGATAGCGATAGATAGTGACAATTGTGATAATGAGAAAGTTAAATTTGAGGATAGAATAAAAGGAGGATTATTTCATGGCAAGAATATACAATTTTTCAGCAGGTCCGGCCGTATTACCGGAAGAGGTGTTAAAAGAAGCGGCAGAGGAGATGTTGGATTATAACGGTACAGGCATGTCTGTTATGGAGATGAGTCATCGGTCAAAAGCCTTTGAAGAAATAATTACGGATGCTGAGAAAACGTTAAGAGATTTGATGAACATTCCGGAGAATTACAAGGTATTGTTCCTCCAAGGCGGAGCATCCCAACAATTCGCGATGATTCCAATGAACTTGATGAAGAATAGAGTAGCAGATCACATTAATACCGGGCAATGGGCTAAAAAGGCCATCGCCGAAGGCAAAATTTATGGCAAGATCAATGTCATCGCTTCTTCTGAGGATAAGATGTTTTCCTATATACCTGACCTCAAGAACCTGGCAATATCCGATAATGCTGATTATGTGTATATTTGCCATAACAACACAATCTATGGCACAAAATATAATCAGTTACCAGAAACAGGCGGCAAGATCTTAGTTGCGGATATGTCCTCGGATATTCTTTCAGAACCGGTTGACGTCACGAAATACGGCATCATTTTTGCCGGCGTTCAGAAAAATATTGGCCCTGCAGGAGTTGTGGTCGTTATTATTCGCGAAGATCTAATTACCGATGATGTCTTGCCTGGGACGCCGACAATGTTAAGATATAAGACCCATGCCCAAAACAAATCCCTTTATAATACCCCTCCTGCCTACGGTATCTATATCTGTGGCAAAGTATTTAAGTGGGTTCAAAAGTTAGGCGGTCTTGAGGCTATGAAGAAACGAAACGAGGAGAAGGCAGCGATCTTGTATAACTATCTCGATTCAAGCAAACTGTTTAAGGGAACTGTCGTCAAGAAGGATCGTTCGCTCATGAATGTGCCCTTTGTTACGGGTTCAGAGGAACTTGATGCTAAATTTATCAAAGAATCAAAGGCAGCCGGCTTTGAAAACCTAAAAGGGCATAGAACTGTTGGCGGAATGAGAGCGAGTATTTATAATGCTATGCCAATTGAAGGTGTTAGAAAGCTCGTGGAATTTATGAAAAAATTTGAGGACGAAAACAAGCAGCTTTAGTGAGTGAAAAGCGGATTTAATAATAAGCAGGCAAATAACAAGAGGATTTAAGAAGGAGTCGATGAAACAATGTTTAAGATCAACCGATTGAACAATATAGCCCATGTGGGCTTGGACTTACTCACGGACAATTATGAGATGGTGGAGGGCCTTAATACTGCCGATGCGGCACTTGTCAGGAGCGCAAATCTTCATGAAATAGAACTGCCGAATTCTTTGAAGGCTATAGCCCGAGCCGGAGCCGGAGTTAATAATATTCCTCTCGATAAATGTGCTGAAAAAGGAATTGTTGTTTTTAATACACCGGGCGCGAATGCAAATGGAGTTAAAGAGATTGTAATCGCCTCATTGATTCTTGCTTCTCGTGACCTTCTGGGAGGAATAAACTGGGTGACTTCCGTTAAGGAGGAGCCCGAGGTTGCCAAACTCGTGGAAAAAAATAAAGCTAAGTTCGTGGGAACTGAAATTAAAGGTAAAAAACTAGGGGTAATCGGATTGGGAGCCATCGGAGTTATGGTTGCCAATGTGGCCATTAAACTGGAAATGGAAGTCTACGGCTATGATCCCTTTATTTCTGTGGGCTCTGCCTGGAAACTTTCAAAGTATATTAAGCCAAGTAAATCTTTGGAAGAGATCTATCGTGAGTGTGATTTTATTACGGTTCATGTACCCTTAACCGATACGACCAAGGGTATGTTCAATCAAGACGCTTTCGCCCTAATGAAGGATGGAGTTAAACTTCTTAACTTCTCCAGAGACACTTTGGTTAATGATGACGACATCATCGCAGCTTTAGATTCAGGCAAAGTTGGCAAATATGTAACAGATTTTCCTAATCCCAAAGTGGTTGGACATCAAGGAGTTATCGCAATTCCTCACTTAGGAGCTTCGACGAATGAATCAGAAGATAATTGCGCCGTCATGGCAGTTGTTCAGCTGATGGACTATCTGGAAAATGGGAATATCAAAAACTCGGTCAACTTCCCTAATTGTGACATGGGAGTTTGTACTCAGGCAGAGCGTATTGCTATTCATCATCGCAATGTACCCAACATGTTAAGTCAATTTACCGCAGCGTTTGCCAAAGAAAACATTAATATATCGGACATGATGAATAGGAGTAAAGGACAGTGGGCATATACCATGCTCGATATCGAACCTCCTTCGAATCCTGACATTATTAAGAGAATCGAAGACATTGATGGGGTTTTGAGAATCAGGGTCATTAAGTAATTCTACCTATTTACACTTCGGTAAGCAGAAGAACATGATTAAACGAAATTCTTCGTGCCGCATAATAGTGAACTCATTCAGCTAAAGCCGAACATCGGGGCTTCAAGTAGTGGGGACCTTAAAAACTGGATAAATTAACTTGAGGGGACCATTTTTGATCCCCTTGAATTTTGTTTATCGGAGAATGATCGTAAAATTTAATGATACTAGAAGCAACGAATAACTATTTCTGGGAATGGAGGAAACATACTTTGGCTGCGATCAAACCTTTTAAAGCTGTAAGACCCCGAGAAGATATTGCCGGCAGAGTTGCCGCACTGCCGTATGACGTTTTTAACCGCGAAGAAGCACTAGCCGAAGTCTTAAAAGAACCGTTCTCTTTTTTGAAGATTGACAGAGCTGAAACTCAATTTGCCAAGGACTTCAACCCGTATGATGCAAAAGTGTATGAGAAAGCAAGAGATATCCTTCAAAAAATGATCAGCGAAGGTATCTTCATCAAGGAGAACAAGGACTGTTACTATATCTACGAGTTAACGATGAATGGCCGTTCCCAGGCGGGTCTTGTTGGCTGTGCCTCGATTGATGATTATCTGCATAACGTTATCAAAAAGCATGAGAAAACGCGGGAAGAGAAAGAAATTGACCGCATCAATCATGTGGATATTTGCAATGCTCAAACCGGTCCAATATTTTTAGCGTATCGTTCCCAAAAAACTATTAATGACATAGTGGAAAAAATAAAAAGGGAAAAGCCAATATATGATTTTATCGCTCCTGACCAAATTAGGCATACAGTATGGAAAATTGCTAACGAGACTGATATCGAAAAGATCGCAAGAGTATTTAGAAAGATCGAAAGTGTCTATATCGCTGATGGCCATCATCGCACGGCTTCTGCAGTAAAAGTTGGATTAAAACGAAGAGAAGCCAATCCCAATTATACTGGAGAAGAGGAGTTTAACTTTTTTCTCTCCGTGCTGTTTCCCCATGACCAGTTGATGATCTTAGATTACAACCGTGTGGTCAAAGATTTAAACGGTTATACGAAAGAAGAGTTTCTCAAGGCTGTGAGTCAATCATTTTTAATCGAAAATATTGGCCAAGACCCATATAAACCAACAGAAAAGGCTGCATTCGGGATGTACTTGGAAGGAGTTTGGTATAAGTTAACCGCCAAGAAGGAGATTCGCTCAGATGACCCGGTTGAGGGGCTTGACGTTTCTTTACTGCAAAATTATCTATTGACACCTATTCTGAAGATAAAGGATATTCGGACAGACAAGAGAATTGATTTTGTCGGCGGAATAAGGGGCCTTAAGGAACTTGAAAGAAGGGTCAACAGTGACATGAAGGTCGCCTTCGCAATGTCCCCAACTTCTATTAATGAATTGCTTAATGTATCCGATGCAGGTCAATTAATGCCGCCAAAGTCGACCTGGTTTGAACCGAAACTTAGGAGCGGATTATTTATTCATGAACTGGACTAAGATAATTATTTCGCCCAAGCACCGAACAAACTCCTCGTGGAATATTTTGGAATGTAGTCGAAATGAGGAGGGATATTTAATGTATCATTACGTTCGCAGAGGCGATACTTTGCATAAAATAGCTCAATGTCATGGAACTAGTGTGCGAAGACTTATATCCTTAAATCCACAGATTTCTAATCCAAATTATATCTATCCTGGGCAGCGAATTAGAGTTCATTAATTTTTGCAGCGTGGAGGGTTTAAGCTCTCCACGTTGCATTTTATATCGGGATTCTCAACCCTCCCTTTATGTTAGCCTTTGTTTTTGATATTTATAGAAGCAACATAAAAAGGAAACCTAGGCAAGCACCTAGGCAAAAGGATTGAAGGAAAGAATCAATTAGGCCGATACTCTCGTTCAAGATCGTGGATTCTGGTTAAGGTCGGCGGATGATCATAGCTAAACCAGACTATGAACCCTGGAGGGTCTAGATCAGTTAAACTATTGCGTGCCAAATCTTCCTGAAGTTGAATTTCCGCCGGAAGGTTGCCGGTTAGCTCTAAAGAGAAATAATCGGCATTTCGTTCCATTTGTCTGGAAATGGCATTTTGGAGGGGGCTGCTTACAAAGAGGAGGAGAATAAGTGCAAGCTGCAAGGCGGCCCAGAGCTCTGGTGGTTTAGTGGAGTTTTTGGGCAGCCATGGCTTTAAGAGAAAGGTCAAGATACTAAAAACGATAAAACCGCCTGCCATTCCCAACAGGAGTCCGTGGGCAACATCGTTATGACGCCAATGCCCCATTTCGTGAGCAATAACAGCCTTGATCTCAGGCAGGGAATAATTTTTTAACAGGGTATCATAAATTACAATTCGCTTTGTACTGCCTACTCCGGTAAAATAGGCGTTGGCAAAGGTCGTTTGTTTGCTGGCATCCATCTCGAGAACAGAGCCAACGTTTAATCCTGCCTTATGTGCAAGTTCATTAACCATGGTAGTAATTGCGGACTTAGGTAGGGGTTCAAAATGGTTGAAAATTGGGGATACGATAATGGGCCAAAAGAAATATTCCACAACGAGCCAAAGACTAAACAACAGTGAGCCGACTAACCACCAATAGCGGGATATTTTATTGACCAATAGGAAGAAAATAATCCCTCCTGCCAGTGAGAGAACAAGATCAATACTTGTATTTTTTAAATAATCGATCCACCAAGCAACTTGACTTTGGGTACTAAAACCCCAGATTTTCTGCCAGTAGTATCCGCTGTAATATGAGAAAGGCAGAGAAATTAAAGTGCTTACAAGCCATATGGCAAGGATGGAAAGGACGGAAACTAACCAATAATTTCGGCTAAGATTCCGGACACGTTGAAACAAAATGCGCCCTCTGGTACTAAAGAGCAGCCAGGTTAAAAAACCGATCTGCAAACACAAATGGACGATATAAACAATACGGGGAGCGTAATTGTATATTCTGGCCTTCTCTGCTAAAGCTAAAGAAAAATACTTGCTTATGGAAGGGTCAATTGGCCTGGGAAAGAGGGCGGAAATGAGATAGAGAAGCGCAAAGACCGCTGTTAAACTTAGAAGAAGGAACCAGGCTTGAGAAATGCGGCGGAAGCTGTTGCCGATCGTTATCATTTTTTATTACCTCCTTGCAACTTTGCGTGTATGTTATTATTATAGATCCAATTAGAGTAACAATGGAGGTTGAGAGAATTGAAAATTGCAAACGGCGTTGAAGCCCTTGAACTGACAGTTAATCTCATGGGGCGTCAAACAACCATTTATCCAGCACTATTTTGGGATAAAGACTCTGTAATTCTAGTAGATGCCGGTTTCCCGAGTTTAGAACCACAAATTAAGGAGGCCATTGAAAAAACCGGGGTTTCCTTTGATCGCTTGACCAAAGTTATTATAACTCATCAAGATATTGATCATATTGGCAGTTTACCGGAAATCTTGGCTTGTTCACAACAAAAAGTTGAAGTATTAGCACATGAGGTTGAAAAGCCGTACATTCAAGGTGATAAGCCCCTGATTAAAGCGGATGCTGCGAAACGATCTAAACTCTTTGAAACGTTACCGGAAGAGCAACGAAAACGACTTCAAGCGGTATTTTCCAACCCTCCGAAAGCTAAAGTTGACAGAACTATTGAAGATGGTGAAGAACTCCCTTATTGCGGCGGAATTATCGTCATCCATACACCAGGACATACTCCCGGTCATATCTGTTTGTATCATAAAGCAACTAAAACGTTGGTGACCGGAGATGCCCTTACTGCCGATGACGGCCTATTATCAGGGCCCAATCCCTCTGCTACTTACGATCTAGATGAAGCGAACAAGTCGATGAAGAAACTAGCTCGATTGGATATTGATAATGTTATTTGCTACCATGGGGGCGTATTTACTAATGATGTACAAAAACGGATTTTGCAGCTGGCTCTTTAATGTTTGAGAGCATAAAGACGATGAACTTAAAACTGTCTGAGCGATTAAACAAAAACAAAAACTTCTAAAAGCCTAAAAAACCAGCCCTCTGACCTAAACTAAGTTAGGTAGAGGGCTGGTTTTTTTACTATAATCTATTTATCATCGAAACTATCCGGTTTATCTTCAGTCTTAGGATTTTGGCCAAACTCTCTGGGATCAAAAGGAGACCGTCCCTCTTCTCTGCCGAAATGGTGAGCAAATTGTCCGCCATGGAAGGGCGGATGACCGCCTCTCCGGTCACAATGCGGGCCAAAACCCCTGCCGTCAAAAGGCGGATGTCCATGGTCATGTCCATGTCCATGCCAATGTGTTCCAGGTTCAATATTTCCGAATTGCTGTTCTAACTTATCAATAATACGACTCAGATAGTCGCTGAGAGCTGATTGCTCCTCTTGATTTAGACAGCTGAATAAGGATTCAGGATCTCCCTGCCGTTCATTTTGGTCAGATACCGTTTTTCCCGCTTCCGTCAAACGTACTTCCATAACACGGCGGTCAGTCTGGGAAGGGGTTCGGGTGATAAAACCGCTTCGCTCTAATTTTGCCAGCAATTCCCCCAAAGATTGGGAGCGAATATCCAAGATATCGGAGAGTTCCTTCTGACTAATTTCCGGCTTTAACTTCAGCAGTGCCAGAACCCGGCCTTGGCCTCGATGAGAGTCCCCCATGGGGCCATGGTGCCTGTGGTTGTGTTGATGATAGCGGTGAAGGAGCCATTCAAGGCGGACAAATTGATCGAATAAGTCTAACTCATTGTTAGTCATAATTAATCCTCGCTTTCTGTAAGCAATTAATATTTAGTAAGGTACCTTATGAATAGAATTATAAAGGTACCTTACTAAATTGTCAACTATGACTTTCATAGACTCCTTGGTGTATGATATAAAGCATGAGCGTTCAAGCAGATATAAAGGAGATGATCTAGGGTGTTAATGTTGACGACACTCTATATAGTTCTGGTTGTTTTGCTGGCCAGTCTTTTACAGACCTTGACCGGGTTTGGTTATGCTTTGCTGGCGACCCCCTTGCTTACCTTGGTTATAGACACAAAGGAAGTCGTAATGTTTACGCTGGTAACCTCAACACTGATCAGTGTAATTATGATTTGTCGAACGGCCGGGAAAGCAAGGTTCCGTCAGTTGATCCTGCCTTTTGCAGCCAGCATCATGGGGATACTTCCCGGTTTGTATGTTATGAGGGTTATAAGTGAGAGTCTTTTAAAAGGCTTTGTTGGCATTGTTCTTATAGCGAGTTCCATTCTCATGACTAAAAGTTCCAGGATTAAAATCCGCCGCCAAGGATTGTTTAAGGCTGTGCTTGGCTTTATAAGCGGTTTTCTGACTGCCACAACCGGCCTGGGCGGACCGCCGATGGTTTTATGCATGATAGCGCTGAGTGAAGATAAAGAGCTGGTGAGAGCCAGCCTGGCACGCTTTTTCCTCCTTTCAAACATCGTAACCCTAAGTATGTCTTATTTTGCTCAAACGTTTCACTTGGAATACCTCAATTTCAATGTCTTGGTTGCCTGTCTGGTCATTTTCTTAGGCTACTGGATCGGCGAAAAGTTATTCGTTCGCCTTGATTTTCCTACCCTTAAAAAATTTGGCCTAAGCGTTATCTTGTTCAGCGGTCTGGCCATGTTCGCTCAATTTATACATTAGTTTAAAACTATGTTCCAAAAGAAAGTTCATTAGAACTAGTCAAAAAGAGTTTCAGGGTTCCTTGATAGGAATTCTGAAACTCTTTTTGACCTCCATTGGTAACTGAATGGTTGGTTATATTGAATGGTTTGGCTATTTTGTGGAAAGTTAAACTATGGTCTTGTTTGCAAGATCTGCAATTGATCCTTAAGAAGTTTCCGAGAAAGATCAAAGAATTAATCAGAACAAAAAGTAAAGTGTGAATAATAATCAAATTAGAACTTTGGCAAAATACTTGTTAATTTTATCACAATAAGCTAATATTTGTTTTGTATAATGAAAGCGCGTTTCAAAGAATTGAACAAATATTGCAACTAATTATGAATTAATATCTATTGTTTATTTGCAGAACAAAACAAAGGGGTATTACAAATGGAAAAAGTCGACGAGGTTTTGGAAAAGTTCCGATATGCTAAAGAAGACCTTATACAAATTCTGCTCGAACTACAGATGCTTTCGGGGAAAAATTATTTGCCCCAGGAGTGGGTGGAATATGTTGCGAAGGCCCTTGACATGCCTATGAACAAGGTTTACGGAGTTATGACCTTCTATGGGATGTTTAGCACCAAGCCCAGAGGGAAAAATCTCATTGAAGTTTGTAAGAGCGGTCCCTGTCATGTGTCAGGTTCTCAAGGTATTGAACTGATGTTAGAAAAAGAGTTGGCAATTAAGCCGGGGGAAACAACTGACGATGGACTCTTTACTTTGGAACGTTCCAATTGCTTTGGTGCCTGCGATATAGCCCCTGCCATAAAAATCGGCGAAAAAGTTTATGGCAATTTAACACCGGACTCGCTCAGAGCAGTCATCAAATCTTACAGAGAGGAGGCTTAACAGTATGGGAAACACCAAGATATTAAGTTCGCGTTTTGGGAAAATTAAGCCGGACTCCGTGGAAGAATTTGTTGCTGCCGGTGGTTACGAAGGGTTAAAAAAAGCAATTACCATGAAACCTGAAGAGATTATTCAGGAGATTAAAAATGCCTATCTTTTTGGACGAGGAGGAGCGGCATATCCCACGGGAGTTAAGTGGGAACAGGCTTATGCCATTCCTCTGGAAAAAGGGCCCAAATACATGATTTGTAATGCGGACGAAGGAGAACCGGGAACTTTTAAGGACCGCCATATTATGGCAGAGGATCCCTTGATGTTAATCGAAGGGATGACAATTGGGGCCTTTATTTTCGGGGCTAAGGAAGGATACATTTATTGCCGTGGTGAGTATTCCGGAATTCAAAAAATATTAAAAAGTGCTATTAAGAACGCTACAGAGGCTGGATACCTCGGGGAAAACATCATGGGTACCGGACTGAACTTTAATATAAAGGTAGTTTCAGGAGCAGGAGCTTATGTGTGCGGCGAAAATACCGCCTTAGTTGAATCAATCGAGGGAAAAACCGGAAGGCCCAGGCGTAAACCACCATATATCAAGAATGCGGGCCTTAATATGATGCCGACCGTCTTAAATAATGTAGAGACTTATGCCTGTATTCCCTGGATTGTTAAGGAAGGCGGAGAAACGTTTCTATCGGTGGGGACGGAATTCAGCGGCGGGACAAAATTGATGTGTCTCTCCGGAAATGTTGTGCAGCGGGGAGTTTATGAAGTGCCTTTTGGAACGACCCTTAGAGAACTTATTTATGGCCTCGGCGGGGGAATTGCCGGCGGCAAAACGTTGAAATTTGTACATTTGGGTGGATCAAGCGGAGCTTGTTTCCCTGAAGAATTACTGGATACAAAAATTTGTTATAACGACCTGCGGAAAAACGGTTTATCACTGGGTTCAGGAGCCGTTCTTGTTGTCGATGACACTCATTGCGTTGTTGATTATCTCAAGACGGTCATGGAGTTCTTCGAAGATGAGTCCTGCGGTAAGTGTACTCCTTGCCGGGAAGGAAATCGAAGAATGGTTGAAATTCTAGAAAAGCTGACTTCAGGCAGAGGGGCGAAGGAAGATCTCGAGCGTCTTCAGAGATTAGCTCGGACGATGAGAAATACAAGCTTTTGCGGCCTGGGCCAAAGCGCTCCAGTTCCTGTTACTACACTGCTCAAGCATTTTGCAGCTGAATTTGAAGCTCATGTTCAGGGCCGATGTCCCAGTGGAAAATGCAGCATGAGCGGGGTAAGGAGGTAAATAAGGATGGAAAAGATCAACCTGACAATTGATGGCATAGATATTTCCGTTGCCAAGGGGTCTACGATTTTACAAGCGGCTAAAGAAGCCAAAGTCGATATTCCAACACTTTGTTTCCTGCAAGGAGTTCATGAACCAGGCTCTTGCAGAATCTGTGTTGTTGAAGTTGAAGGCTGGAGGGGACTGCAGCCTGCCTGCGTGACGAAGGCTGAGGAAGGGATTGTAGTTAAAACCTCAAGCAGGCTGGTGCGGGAGACACGGAGAGACATCTTAGAGCTCATATTGGCAAACCATAATCGGGAATGCTTATCTTGCAAGAGAAATCAAAAATGTGAGCTGCAGAAACTAGCCGAAGATTTTGGCATTGACTCCAATTACTATGAAAAAAAAGGAACTTGCGTGGAGTTGGATCAATCCGGCCCGGTGGTCAGGGATACCAGCAAATGTGTTTTATGCGGCCGATGTGTCAGCGTTTGCTCGAACATTCAAAAGGTTAATGCCATTGACTTAGCCTATAGAGGGCCCAATACCTCTGTCACCACTCCCTATGAACAAAGTCTATCTCTGCGTTCCTGCATAAATTGCGGGCAGTGTATAAAGGTTTGTCCCGTAGGCGCACTTCAGGAAAGAGATGATACGGAAAAGGTTTGGAAGGCGCTTGAAGATCCGGAACTCCATGTCGTCGTCCAAACAGCTCCTGCTGTCAGAGTTGCTTTGGGTGAGGAATTTGGCCTGCCTGTTGGAACCAATGTTAAAGGGAAAATGGTAACTGCCCTTAAAAGATTAGGGTTTAATAAGATATTCGATACCACCTTTGGCGCAGATCTTACCATCATGGAAGAAGGTACAGAACTGCTGCACAGGATCAATAATGGAGGCAAGCTGCCGTTGATTACTTCTTGCTCTCCAGGATGGGTTAAATTCTGCGAGCATAATTATTCCGATTTTCTGGATAATCTTTCAAGCTGCAGGTCACCTCAGCAGATGTTTGGAGCGGTAGCTAAGTCCTATTATCCGCAAAAAGCAGGTCTTGATGCGAACAAGGTCTTTGTTGTCTCGGTTATGCCTTGTACAGCCAAAAAGTTTGAAGCAGACCGTGAAGAACTGAAGATCAATGGCCTTAAGGATGTTGATGCTGTCATAACGACGAGGGAACTCGCTAAAATGATTAAACAGGCGGGTATAAACTTTAATGAACTATCAGACAGCTATTATGATGAACTTCTTGGCACTTCAACCGGTGCAGGTGTAATCTTTGCCAATACCGGAGGGGTTATGGAAGCAGCTCTGCGAACAGTTGCTGATATTTTAACCGGTGAAGATCTTCAAACCATTGAATATCACGAAGTTCGTGGTTTAGAGGGAACCAAAGAAGCAACAGTCAATATCAATGGGATGGAATTAAATGTGGCAATTGCCCATGGGACAGGTAATGCGGCGAAGCTCCTTGATACGATCAGGGAAGGTAAAGCAGACTATCATTTTATTGAAGTTATGGCTTGCCCTGGAGGCTGTATTAATGGCGGCGGTCAGCCGATTTTGATGGATAAATCCAAAACTCAAGAGGTTAATCAATTACGAGCTGCCAGTATCTATTCCTTAGACAGAACAGCCGTTAAGAGAAAATCCCATGATAATCCTGAAATTAAAAAGATTTACGCAGAATTTTTGGACAAGCCAGGCAGTAGTAAGGCTCATCAATTACTGCACACTCATTATATTGCCAGAAACTAAAGAGTTGTTCTTGGAAAGCTTGGCAAATGAATTATGGCTTTCGCTGAACGAGTTACTAAAAATAAAAACAAATAGCGAAAAAGAAAAAGAACTCCGTATATGAAAATATTGCGGAGTTCTTTTTGGCGGCGTTTAGTTAAGTAATTCTGCGTTCTCAAACCAGTTTCCGATAACTTCGGGTTGGTTCGCTTTATCTAATTGATTAAGAAATTGGTCATCCTTATTAACGATAATCCATTCACCGGATTGTTCGCTATACTGAATTCTTCCCAAAGTTTTGGCTGAACTATTTGTTAAATTACCTGCAGGGCAGAAGGCAATAATGTCATTGCAGAAAATCTTCTTCCCTTTCTTGTCCCAAAGATTCGTGAATTGCATAGTATCGAACCCTATATACGCTATGACCTTTTCCTCCCAATCGTTTTCATAATGGTTCGACAAACAATTTAAGGTATAATGAATCCCCTCTGAGGAAATATGAACAGGATATTCGGTATGCCCTAACTTTTTTAGATAATCAGGAAGCCATAAATCTTGATCATAAATCAAGGCCATCTCTTTTTTATCATAGGCTCTGAATTCTCTTACGTCTTTGCCCATAGCACCGCTCCCCTTACAATTTAGCTATTTTCAGTATAATCTAAATAGTGAAGTTCGTCTATAATATTAGACTTTTCAATTATCTTATTTTAGTTACGCCACAGGTGCACTGCTTAGAGAAAATACTTTCGGGAAATTTTAGTATAAAGTTAAAGGGACAGGTACGTTGTTTTTTTAAAACAATGTCCTGTCCCTTTAGTTCTTAGCCTAAGTTGATCAATGAACTATTTTTGCTGAACCGTATAAGACAGATCAGCCGTAGCCGAGATTGTAATCTTTTCCGGACTTTGTGGTTGGGGAGTTGCAGAAGTGCTAAGGGAAACAGAATTTCTGGTGTAAGGCTGAATATTGGAAGCTGAATTAAAATCAATTTTGAGGCTGTCTAATTTGTCTATCGTAACACCTAAAGCGTTGGCACTGCTAAGAATATTCTGTTTCGCAGCGGCAATCGCGGAAGCAATGACTTGATCTTTGTATTTCGCTGGATCTTGGATGGAATAGTTAACCGAATTTACATTGACTTCGCTGATATCTGCCAGTTTATCGAGAATTTCCCCGACTTTATCTAACTCTTTAATAGTTACGGTCATACTGCTGTTCGAGGAGTAGACGGTAACTTCATTTTTAGTATTATTATCTGTTTTTGTATAGGAATAAGTGGAATAGTTTGTAGTCGTAATAGCATCTTTGCTTAGACCTTCGCCTACAAGCAAATCCATGGCCTTGTTAACAGCAGTCGAATTATTTTCCTGCGCTAACGCCGCACTGCTTGCTTCAGTCCTTACGGATAAATTGAGTTGGACTATGTCAGGGTCTACGTCTACGGAACTGGTTGCCGAAGTCTCGATTGTACCTGCTTGTTGCTGAATTTCTGCAGCAGATGCGGTTTGAGCAAATAATAGGGTTAGCACAAGGGCAAAAAATATAAGCTTAAGACTCTTTTTCAATTGAGACGCCTCCTTAGTAATTTATCATTCTAAAAAATCATCTAACAAAACAGTAACCAAATTAGGTTTTAAGGGCATTGACAGTTCGCCTTAGTAAAATAACTAATAACCATTCAATTGTAAGATGTCCGCTTCTATCGTTGTTGGGGCAATCACCCCTTTCATAGTAATTAATAGCCAGAGCTTGTTAACCACAAGTGAACTCGTTCAGCTAAAGCTGAACATCGAGACTTCGGTGGGGGACCCACTCCCACTTAAAGAAGTGGGAGTCTTACGATTGGATCAATTTGCTGGTTAAGTCAGCCCATTCCAAAAGTTATTAAATGTAAGGCTGTCCACTTTGAAGAATATATTAACGCCATTGATATAGACATAGCCTTCCTTAAAAAGCCGTAATTCCACACCGCTGCCATCCTTTAAGCGGATATCTATAAATCGTTGATCCGTTGTACCCTGTTGAGAAAATAAATAGTCTAAGTCTTCTTCAGCCACAGGAACAGAGTTTTCTAATGCTGCCAGAAAGACATTAAATTGATCAAGATTTAACAGGGATTTGTAATTATTTTTCCCGTTGTTCCAACTATCGAAATCCTCATAACGAACGGAGGCAATATGGTTTTCGATCTGGAACTTACCAACTATATCATGTCCCGTTTTCACAGTGATGCCATTCAGACAATCAAAGAACTGAGCATCAACTTCACCGTTGATTTGTCCATACGTCATGATTCTGAAGCTCTTGTCATAGCCCTTGACGGAATAGACGTCTTGGATCCCAACCGTCGAAGCCAATTCTTCATCATAATCGTTCTGCTGACTCCATTCTGTGATAGTACTCTTTGTGGTGCCAAGCTTTTCGCCCACCAGCGCAGCGGCTCTGTTTAGATCCAGGGGTAAAGAGCTGTGAATATAAATCCTCCCTTGATAGACAATAAGCTCCATCATTTTTGCTGTTGTTACCGAATCTTTTGTCCTAACCGGTAATTGAACTTTGGGTATATAAATTCCCTCATTTTGCTGATTCAACCCTTGTGATATTGGCGCCTGTGAACTGACACCGTTATTGCCATTGCCTCTGAGCAAAGTTCTGGGTTCCGGTGTTGTTTCATTTCCAGCCGGGATTTGCTGAGAACTGTTGGCCCCGTTGTTCTGTTGAAGTGCTTCTGAGTTGCCATTTTGCTTAGTTGGAGGAAGAGAGGGTGCTTGGACGCCAGAGTCGCTTCGGGTTTGAGGAACGACAGTTTCAGTTTGGCTGTTATTTTGGCCGGTATGCTGGTCTGTAGGTTGATCGTTAATTTGACTGTTAATTTGGCTATTATTTAGATTGTTATTAGGTTGCGGGAGGTTTGAATTTTGAGCATTGTTTCCTTGTATTTTCTGTTCCGCTTGGTTGCCGCCTTTATTATCGGGAAGGAAGGCAATGGAAGTGTTATCGGGGGTGTTGTTTTGAACAGCTGATTTTGGAGGGGTTGCAATCTGATAATTGGCCAGTACTCCTGCCCCAATAGCCACGATAAGCCCAGCGGCTATTACAGCTATAGGTTTGAAGGGCATTCCCCTTGCCAGCTTCCCGTTTAATTTGGCGGATAATCTTTGTTCCATGTCATCATCCGGCTCAAGTTTTCCGATGACGCGTTTAATATCAAAGCTGTTCATTTTCATTTCCTTCCAATTCCAGTTTTAGAAGCTGACGACCCCTCTGCAAACGCATTTTTATTGCTGACTCTTTGCAGCTTAGAATTTGGGCGATTTCTTTAATCGAATAATCTTCAAAATAATAAAGGTAAATTACCGATTTATACTTCGTAGGCAGGTTGATAATTTCTTTTAAAATACCGGAGTCTGCCGGATCATCGTAATAATGATCGATTTCCTCCATTTTTATGACTCGTTTGTGCCAAACACTGCGCAGGGTATCCCGACAAAGATTAACCGTAACTTTAATAAGCCATGCTTTCTCATGGCCGTCATTATTAAAAGTCGGTGATTTGAACAGAAGCTTATAAAATACCTCTTGCATAATTTCTTCGGCATCATCTTTATTTCCGAGATGAACCATGGCAATTTTGAAAACCATGTCACCATACAACTTGTATCTTGTTGAAAAATTACTGCCAGGCCATTGGGGCATGTAAGAATCTCCTTTCATCTATAACACGATTGATTATAGAAAAAAGTCACAAAGTCAATTATAATTTTTTGAAGAAAAATAAACTTTATCTTTTTGCGGCGAGAAGACTCCCTCAGCATTATCTAAAATGGAATCCTGAAAACAAAAGACGATGACATTGCTAATTATTTCATGCTATTATTGGTTTATAAGCTTCAAGAATGATGGGGTTTAAAAAATGAACAACTTGCCCATTAAATTTAAGCGTTTTCTCCTGCTGATAACGGTTCTGGCGTCTGCACTTCTCTTGGTTTCAATAGTTCATACGAAATGGACCTCAGCAACGATAACACATCTTTTGATTTTAGGAATACTTGCCGTACTTTGTGAATCATTTCCTGTAGCCTTACCGCGAGGTGGGTTTGTCACAGTAAGTTTTGCCGTTTTCTACACGGCGTTAATTTTATACCCTGGAGGCGTTGCTTTTTCAGTTTCAGTATTAGGAGGTCTCTTTCCGTTGGGGAGGGGCGCCAAAGAACATCCTTTGTTTAAACGGCTATATAACAGTTCTCAGTATTTGTTATCTCAGGCCGTTGCTCAATATGTTTTGTGGCTTGCGGGAATTGGCGGCGGTTTTCATAATAAGTTTCGTTCCCTCGTCATATATGTCATGGTATCTCTAATTTATATGCTTTCCAATATTTCCCTTGTGACAATAGGCTTAAGTTTTCTGAAAGATAAGCCGATGCGGGCAATTTGGCTGAGTAATATGCGCTGGGTGCTGCCAAATATTATTATTCTCGCCCCTGTAGGGTACATAATGGCTTTGATTTATTATCACCATGGACCTTTGGGACTTTTACTGCTTTTAATACCGCTCTTAGCAGCGCACAGGTCTTTTCAGCTTTATATTACCATGCGAAAAGGTCATCTCGAAACCGTTGGTGCTCTTGTCCAGGCCCTTGAAGCAAAGGATAATTATACCAGCGGGCATTCGTCCAGAGTCGAAAGACTTGCACTTATTATAGCCGAGGCCATTGAGATGAGTGAGGATAAAATTGAATTTCTGAAGTATGCGGCTGTTTTGCATGATGTTGGCAAGATCGGGATAAGTGATGTTATTCTCAATAAGGAAGGAGAACTTCTGGAGACGGAGTGGGATTTAATTCGCAGCCATCCCGTTATCGGACAAGGGATCATCGAAAATATTAAATTTATGTTTGATATCGGGAAAGTGGTACGTCATCATCATGAACGCTACGACGGAAAAGGATATCCTGACGGAATTAAGGAGGAGGAAATACCCTTAGAATCACGGATCATCGCCGTTGCCGATACATACGATGCAATCATCTCTGATCGAAGTTATCGACCGGGTAGATCGCATGATGAGGCGGTTGAAGAATTAATGAGAGTTTCAGGATCTCAACTGGACCCTGAATTAGTAGGCGTCTTCTGTGATTTAATGAAAAATGACTTTGAACAGAAAGAAGTCTGTTATCTAGGTTCCTTTACTTGATCCAGTTTTTAAGACCCTAACGTCTATTACTATTATTGACTTTCGCTCTGCAAAAGTTAAATGATTATAAAATTAACAAACATAAAATAAGAAAAGCCTTGAAGAGGATAATTGTTCCCTTTCAAGGCTATTTTGATATCCGGCTTCCTTTTTCATGGTATACTTATAATTAGCGAAGGGAGGGGCAACGGCAAGCTGTGAGGAAGATTCTTAAGTCTGTAAAAATATGGATAGGAATTGTGTTGTTCCTATTGGGAATATTAATACCTTATTGGATAAAACCGCAGCTCATTGGCTTGGACCAATTACTGCAAACGATGCATCATAAGACAGACGGAAGTGCCTTGATGGTAAATGCCTTCCTGATCGTGTCTATTAATACGATTATTTCTATACCTCAGTTTCTCAGCGTGGTTATGTTAGGGGATGGAATGGCGGAAGTCTTTGAACGTCCTGCCTTAAAAACCGTCATCCCTTTGACCGTTGTTCCTTGCGCTTATGTAATTGTAAACTTGGTTACTCCCTTAAACTACAGCTTTGGAGCTACGGACATTTTTTTATGGCTCATGATTGTAGTGATGCAGACCTTAAGCAAACAAAAATTGAATATTGGGATGAAACTCTTGGTTTTTTCTCAATTGATTTTTGGCGTCGCTTGGTTAAATCAAGTTCCTTTTCTAACACCTTACGGCTTTGGCCAGGGTTCCTTATCATTAAAATTGAAACAATCAGCAATTCAAATTGGATTTGGCGAGGTTTTAACGCTTTATGCCAATGTGCTTTTCTTTATCTTCGTTGCCAGTGCTATCACGTTGTGGGTTTATTTGATTTTATATATGGAGAAATGGGCGATTTCTCAGGATTTGCTTCGTGCCCAGCTTGAAGCTAATGAATCCCGTTCGGGACGAGAGGTGCTTCATTTAGTTCATGATCTTAAAACGCCTTTAGCGACCATTGAGGGGCTGGTTTCTCTTATGGAGACGCGCTGGCCGGACCCAAAGATGCAGGAATACTGTCAAACGATTTATCGTTCCATTAATTCTATGAGTGCCATGGTATCGGAGATCTTATATGAAGATCGCAAAAATTGGTGTGAACTAAAAGACCTAATTGACTATATCCGAGCCACCCGTCTAAGTGGGACAAACTTATCCGTGGATATTGAATTAGAGGGAGAACCGCGATCAAATCTCTATATTAATAAAATCAGGTTAACTCGGGCAATCATAAATTTGATTGACAATGCCTTAGATGCAGTGCAGAATCGTGAAAATGGGAGGGTTATTTTGCGTGCCAAAACATTGGAAAATACAGTGAACCTTGAAGTGGAAGACAATGGCTATGGTATAACAGCAAGCGATGTTAAAAGAATCTGGAAGACCGGATACAGCACCAAAAACCATCCTGGTTTTGGCCTGGCCTTTGTACGACAGGTCGCTGAAGGGCATGAAGGATTTGTTAATATAAAAAGCGTCGTCGGTCAGGGAACTAAGGTTTGGATAACCTTGCCTTTGGGAGAGAGCCAATGAGAATAATAATTATGGATGATGAGCAGTCACTGCGCTATACCTTAAGCGAAATATTCAGTTTTGCCGGATGGGAGCCTATAGCCTATCCCAATGGCAGAGAAGGAATCGAAGGCTTCCTTAACCATGGAGCAGATATTATTTTAGTCGATTATCATATGCCGGAAATTGATGGTCTTGAAACGGTTCGCTTGATTAGAGAACATGATCAAGAAATCCCTATCCTTGTTCTCACTGTGGATGAACGGCAGGAAATTGCTGATCGTTTTCTGGATGCAGGCGCTACTGACTTTGCCCTTAAACCGGCCAAGGCACCGGATTTAATTGCCCGGGTCCAATTGCACATGCGGCTGCTGTATATGACTAAGGCGGTACAAGCCAATACCAAAGTACAAAACGAAGTTTTTGTTACCAAAGGAATTAGTAAATCAACGCTCTCGTATATCGAACGATATCTTACAGATTGTCCTGAACCTTCTACCGTAGAGGAGATCTCCAAAGAGCTGTCTCTTGCGGTCCCTACTGTTTATCGCTATCTCACTTATCTTGTTAATAATGGTAAAGTTCAGTCAATACCGAGTTATCAAAAAATTGGGCGGCCCAAAAATCGCTATTGTTGGATTTGATTTATGATCCGGAGTTGAATTATAGTTGGGATTAGCAGCGGCACTTACTATGAAGCATATTAGTAAGTGCCGTATTTATTGATCCGGTTTTTAAGGTCCCCACGTCTATAAGTGGGGGGTGTGTCCTTCGTTAACTTCAGGTGGGGAAGAGTCCTCCTTCGTCGCTAAGTACTCCTATCGGGGCTTCAGCTTTAGCTCAACGAGTTCACTTATAAAAATGGATAGATATTTATTATGTGTCTTATATAATAGTAACCGATTTAGGATTGTATACAATAATCAAACACTTTTTATCTTTTTTATTTCTTTAGTTGGTCAGGTTCATTTGCTATAATTAGGGAAAATAATTTGGAGGTGTTATATAAAATATAGGAAATATGTGATATTTTCTAATTCAACAAAGTAGGAGGAAGAAAATGAGAAAGATAAGAAGAATGATGGCCCTTGCTCTATCTGCAACCCTTGCCCTTGTTTCCTTAACAGGTTGCGGCAGCAGCTCTACTAACGGCAGCGCAGCGAGCAGCAGTTCCGCGAAAGGCAGCGATACCTTGGTTTATGCTCAAGGGGCAGAACCTAGAGGATTGGACCCGGCTCTCGTTGATGACGGCGAATCCGCTAAAGTAATGAGTAATATTTATGAAGGACTTTTAAAGTATGATAAAGATTCCACGAAGGTACAACCCTGCCTGGCTACCAGCTGGGATATAAGCCCTGATGGACTCAGCTATACCTTCCATCTTCGTAAAGGTGTTAAATTCCAAGACGGCACTGATTTTAATGCCGATGCAGTGAAGGCTAATATTGACCGTCAGCTGCCGCCTAAGGTTACTCAGGATATGGCATATGCCTCCTTTGTCTTCGGTTCTGTGAAAGACGTACAGGTAGTTGACCCAAATACCGTTAAAATTAACTTGAAGTCTCCAAGTACTCCATTCTTAAAGAATTTAGCAATGATCATGGCCGCACCCATGATTAGTCCTAAAGATCTTAAAGATAATAACAATAACGTTAACCAAAAACCTGTAGGAACAGGCCCTTACAAATTCGTCAAGTGGGATAAGGATCAAGACATTGTCTTAGTTGCCAATGATCAATATTGGGGAACTAAGCCTCTGATTAAAAATGTTGTCTTTAAATTTATCAAAGACAATTCAGCCCGCGTTGTGGCCTTAAACAATGGTGAAGCTGATGTTATCGATGGTATTGACGCTACTGTTGTAAAGCAGATTACCGATGCCGGCAACAAGATTTTCCAGGCACCGGGCATGAACATCAACTACATGGCTTACAATACCTCACGCAAACCCTTCAATGACAAAAATCTCCGCGCTGCTATATCTCAGGCGATCAATGTTCCTGAATTGGTAAAGAGTTTATATAAAGGCTATGCTGAACCTGCAACCTCGATTATGCCAACCTTCATGGAAGGGTATGACAAGAGCATTTCTCAAGTAGCCTATGATCCGCAAGCTGCAGCCAAAACGTTAAAAGCTGCCGGATTAACGACTGTTCACATGATTACCTATACCAACCCAAGACCTTATAACACCGCAACCGGTCAGGTATTGGCCGAAGCTATTCAAGGTTATCTTTCCAAAGTTGGAGTAACCGTTAAAATTGATTCCTATGACTGGACCACTTATAAACAAAAAGTTAAAGAAGGAGATTATGATATTGCCTTCTACGGTTGGGTCGGCGATAACGGAGACCCAGATAACTTCATGAACCTCTTATCGGATCCCGATCCGACGATGAATATTGCCCTTTATAACAATCCTCAATTCAACGACTTAATTAAAAAAGGCGTAGCTACCCCTGCCGGTGACGCCCGCAACGCAATTTACACTCAATTAGAGAAAATTGCAGCTGCTGATGCTGTGTGGCTTCCCATTTCCCACGCTCAAACCCTTTGTGCTTACAGACCTAATGTCCAAAACTTCTATTTCCATATGACTGGTATTACTCCTTTTGTAGGTGTATCTAAGAAATAACTTTGGTGTAGTTCTTTAAGAATTTAGACTGCCGAGAACCGGTTTCAAGCCGGTTCCCGGTTTGTTTATTTTATCTTTTAGTTCACTCAATTGAAAAACTCCCGCTTCTGTATGTGGGAGCGGTTCCCATACCTTGCTTCGATGGTGGGGAGACTCTATCCTTCAGCGCGATAGCATTTGTTATGGGCTAGGCGCTTTCGGCGCAAGTGTCCACAGGACACTTGCGTCACCGAAGCCCCGATGTTCAGCTTTAGAGAACGAGTTCACTTGGGGGAAAGGTGTTGCTAATGCTCAGATATATCATAAAACGCTTATTAATGTTGATTCCCGTGCTTTTAGGGGTTTCGATTATTGTTTTCCTGATCATGCGCGTATTTTCACCGGATCCTGCGCCCATTGTTTTAGGCCAGCATGCCACCCAGCAGGCTGTAGCTGCCTGGCGGCAGGTCAATGGCTTAAATGACCCCATCTATTTGCAATATTATCATTATCTCACAGGCGCATTGACGGGAAATCTTGGGACGTCCTACTATACTAAGCTTCCTGTTGTCAAAGAAATCATGTCACGTTTCCCGGCGACCATTGAACTGGCGATTGTTGCCATCATTTTGGCCTCATTTTTCGGTATAGTGATCGGTGTAATCTCTGCAGTCAAGAAGAACTCGATTTTCGATAATGCCGGGATGTTCATAGCCTTGATTGGTGTCTCGATGCCGATTTTTTGGCTGGGAATATTGTTAATTATTCTTTTCTCAGGTGCCCTGCACTGGCTTCCGTCTAATGGCCGAATTAATCCCCTCTTAGAGCCTGCGCATATCACTGGTTTTTTCCTCATTGACAGTTTGATGGCAGGTAATATGGACGCTTTCTTTGATGCCTTGCGGCATCTTATTTTGCCGGCAAGCGCTTTGGCCATGTATTCCATGGCGATTATCACCAGAATGACCCGCTCCAGCATGTTGGACACGCTGCAGCAGGACTTTATTCGAACGGCCCGGGCCAAAGGAGTTCCGGAGGGCAAAGTGGTCCGCAAGCATGCCTTGCGCAACGGCTTGATACCTATTGTCACCGTAATTGGTCTGCAGTTAGGCAGTCTTCTCGGCGGTGCTGTATTGACAGAGACAGTTTTCTCCTGGCCGGGGATTGGCGCTTATACTGTGGAATGTATTTTGAAATCTGATTTTCCAGTGGTTCAGGGTGTGGTATTACTGGTAGCTACCATTTATGTCTTAATGAATCTGATCGTCGATTTGATTTATGCCTTCCTTGATCCACGTATTAAATATTCTAAAAAAGAGGTGTAGCTTGTATGGAACCAAAATATTCTTCAAATCCCGATGAAAATCTACAGGCTGCAGAATACGTGGAAAAACCGGAATCGCAGCTTAAAGCAATGTGGGAAACACTCAGACAGAACAAAGCCGCAGTTGCCGGCCTGTTTATCATTGGAATTTTAGCAATTATTGCTCTGACAGTTTGGCTAAGTGAGCTCATGGGCAAACAGATATTACCCTATGACCCTAATTATGCCGATATGACGAAAAGTTTTATTAAACCTAATGCCCAGCACTGGTTTGGTACAGATCAACTAGGCAGGGATATGTTCAGCAGAATTCTTGACGGAACCAAAATCTCCTTGTTCGTAGGTGTTACAGCGGTAGCTATTTCCTTAACCATTGGAGTTATCTTTGGTGCTATTGCTGGTTATCGCGGCGGTAAAACGGATACAGTGATTATGAGGCTTATGGATATGATGCTGGCCATACCGTCGATCCTATTGGCTATCGCCTTTATGGCAGCCTTAGGCAAGGGCTTGGATAAAGCGATTATTGCCATTGGACTGGTATCTATTCCTGAGTATGCCCGTATCGTACGCGGCAGTATTCTTTCGGTTAAAGAAAATGATTATGTTCATGCGGCCAAAATTATGGGCAACAAAACGAGCCGTATTATCTATAAACATATTCTGCCTAATGTCATTTCCGTAATTGTTGTTAGGGCTACTTTGGGCGTTTCTACTGCAGTGTTGGATACAGCAGCCCTGGGTTTTCTGGGTCTGGGAGTACAGCCGCCCTTTGCTGAGTGGGGCGATATGCTTGGCCGGGCCAGGGGCTTCATTTTCTCGGCGCCTTATACACTCATCTTTCCCGGTATTGCCATCACGATTACTGTGTTGGCCTTTAACCTGTTAGGTGACGGGCTGCGGGATGCCCTTGATCCCAAATCCAGAATAAAATAAGGTGGTGAACAGGATGTTGCTGGAAGTAAAAAATTTGACAACGGAATTTAAGCTGAAGCGCGGTATAGTCAAGGCTGTCGATGATATCAGCTTTACGATAGATAAGGGTGAGATTCTGGCTATTGTCGGTGAGTCCGGCTCGGGTAAAAGCGTCACGTCTCTTTCCATCATGGGCCTTTTGCAAAAACCGGGCAAGGTTACCGGGGGGCAGATTTTTTATAAATCTCAGGATTTAAGTACCTTGAGCAAAAAAGAATTGCAAAAACTTCGCGGTAATCAGATCTCCATGATATTCCAAGAACCGATGACATCGCTTAATCCTGTTTGGCGTATCAAGGACCAGATCATGGAAAGCATTATGCTTCATATGAAACTTTCGAAAAAGGATGCCTTAGCACGGACGATTGAAATTTTAGAAACGGTTGGAATACCATCAGCGGCCCAGCGGGCCAACGATTACCCCCATCAAATGAGCGGCGGTATGCGCCAAAGGGTAATGACAGCTATGGCTCTGGCCTGCAACCCCGAACTATTGATTGCCGATGAGCCTACGACAGCTCTTGATGTGACCATTCAGGCTCAGATTTTGGAATTGCTTTATCGCATGAGAGAAAAGTTCCATATGGCAGTAATGCTTATTACTCATGATTTAGGCGTGGTTTCTGAAGCCGCTGACCGTGTTATTGTTATGTACTGCGGTAAAATCATGGAAGAGGCAGATGTCAGAACCTTATTCAATAATCCGATGCATCCCTATACGATTGGCTTGCTGAAGTCCATCCCGCAAATCGATAATGACAGCGACGAACGCTTATATATGATCAAAGGGATGGTCCCTAACCCTTTGAATATGCCTAAAGGTTGTCCCTTTTCTGATCGCTGTGAGCAGAGTATGGAACGATGTACTCAAGAAATGCCCCAATTGCAGGACATTGACGGCCATAAGGTCCGGTGCTTTTTACATGATGCAAAGGAAGGGGGATCGGCTAAACAATGAGTGAAGTGTTGATGGATATCCAGGACCTTGCGAAACATTTTGTAATCGATACCAATTTCTTTGGTAAGCCTGTCTCGGTCTTAAAAGCTGTTGACGGCGTGTCCTTTAGCATCAATCAAGGTGAGGCCTTTGGCTTAGTAGGTGAATCCGGCTGCGGAAAAACGACTCTCGGCAAAATTTTAGTAAATCTTTACCGGCCGACCAGCGGCAAATTATTTTTTGAAGGTAAGGATTTGACAGTTCTTAATGAAGAACAGCGCCGTGCATACTGTAAGGATATCCAGATGATCTTTCAGGACCCCTACGCTTCACTGAATCCAAAAATGACAGTAGGTGATATCATTGCCGAGCCGATTCTGATCAATGGCCTGCTGCCGAGAAATCAGGTGGAAGAGCGTGTAATCTATCTTTTAAACTGTGTAGGGCTGGCTCGACACCAGCGTAACCGTTACCCGCACGAATTCTCCGGCGGGCAGCGTCAGCGTGTCGGAATTGCCCGTGCCTTGGCGGTAGAACCGAAGATCATTGTCTGTGACGAACCGGTATCCGCTTTGGACGTGTCCATTCAGGCTCAGGTCTTGAATCTGTTAGGAGATTTAAAGGAAGAGTTTGGTCTGACCTATCTCTTTATTGCCCACGGCTTGAATGTTGTTAAACATATTAGTGACCGTGTAGGCGTCATGTATTTGGGCAAACTGGTAGAAGTTGCCCCGAAGAAAGAACTTTATGCCAATCCTTTGCATCCCTATACCCAAGCCCTGCTTTCTGCTATTCCCGTCATAAATCCTGAGAAGAAAATGGAACGCATCATTTTAGAAGGGGACGTACCCAGCCCCATCAATCCGCCTGCAGGCTGTCGTTTTTGTTCGCGCTGCTTTAAAAAACTGGAACAGTGTAAACTCAACGAACCAAAATTAAAAGAAGTTTCTCCTGGCCATTTTGTTGCTTGCCATTTATTTGATTGAAAAGAAAACTTACAGTCAATTGTAGTAAGAAATGAAATATTAACAGTGCTAAAATGTCTGCTGTAAAACAACTTTCATTAATCAGCAAATTGCTATTGCCAATTCATTTGGAGCAAATAAAAACGAGTAAACGGGTTATACTAGCAAAAGCCTCTTAATTAAGACACATTCATAATCCAATAATTTTGTCCCAATATTTTATGGTTATCTCTATTGGGGCATTGCGCAAGGACCTCCGGACGCGGAGGTCCTCATTAGTTTTCCCAATTCACAAATTCACCTCCCATAATAAGGTTTAACACTTTCTAAAGATCTTTTTCATTAAATCCTAACAGAATTCGTTTATCCTATAAAAAGGGCATGTTATAAGCTGATGATACAGAAGAGAACTTAATCTACATAATTTGGAAGTGAAATGGAGGCGATTTCTTCTTGACTGGTACTACTAATAATACTACTATTGCAAGTAGTACTTAAATGAGGATGGGTGAAATCTATGTTATCAAATAAAGAACTTATGTTATTAAAATTCGTCAAGACTAAACCGTCCTATGCTTATGAAATAGAAAAGATGATTGAAGATCGGGAAATAAGAACATGGGTCAAAATTGGGGGTACGACAATCTATCAGGCCTTAGATAGGTTATGCAATAAGGGCCTTCTCGCATACAAAATTGAAAAAGAGGGGAACATGCCCCAACGGAAACGCTACTACATAACGGAAAACGGCAATAAAGCCTTTGAAAATGCAACTGAAAAAATTTTGAAACACAGTGAACGCTACTACTTTGATTTAAGCGTCGGTTTGTCTTGTCGCAATTTAATGGATTCGGAAATTTTCAAGCAAACCATTCAAGAACGCTTAATAAATCTAAATGATTTTGTGAACCATTTTAATGAGAAGTTCGCAAAAACAAAAGAGTTATATCCTACGAAGAGACTGATGGTAAAAGAATATCTTCTGTCTCATTATCAGCTAGAGCAACGGTTCCTGGAAAAAATCTTAAAGGAGATGGACAATAAAGGCGAATAATCGAGAGCAATCCGTTTCACAAAACTAAGTGAAGATTTTAATTTGCAGTTATGAACGACAATGTCAAGTTTGGAGGTTAATTTGGTGGGTATTACTGAACTATCGATAAAAAGGCCTGCAACAATTATTATTCTTGTAGTTTTACTCTTGGGCCTGGGAATTATTGGCTACAATAGTATGGGTGTAGACATGCTGCCCTCTATGAATATACCTGTTATTACAGTTTCAGTCAGCTATGCAGGCGCAGGTTCTGATGAAATTAATAAAGAAATTGTAATGCCGCTAGAGAATGCCGTTTCCGGGATAAGCGGAATTGATACCATCTCATCGACGGCAAGGCAGGGCGCAGGCACAACAGTTATAACCTTTACCCAGGATACAGATATTAACTCTGCCCTTATGGATGTGGAAAAAGCAGTGGACAGAGCCGAGAGGCAATTGCCGACAGATGCGGATAAACCGATCATCCAAAAGATCGACCCTAATGCTTCTGCTGTCCTGATGCTAACAGTTTCCGGGTCAACCTCTTATGACGAAATTTATAATGTGGCTTATAACGTCCAGCAGGGCCTTCAGAATCTCCCTAACATAGGCCAAGTATCACTTCTGGGAGCTAACGCTAAGCAGCTGCAAGTAAAACTGGATAAATCAGCTGTTGAATATTATGGAATTAACCTAAAAACATTAATGGCCTTAATTGGTTCCGAAAATGTGAATACTCCGGCAGGGGATATTGTTCAGGGTCAAAGCGACTTAACGGTGGACATGATCGGAGAATTCCAAAATATTGATGATGTCAAAAATATCATGGTTCCAACCAGTAACTCCGGCAGTGTTCGTTTGGGTGATATTGCTCAGGTTAATTTTGATTACCCGACAAATGATACCTCAATTAAATTAAACGGCAAAAATGCTATAGCCATAAGCATTCAAAAACAGAGTGATGCTAATGTGGTGGAGACAGTTGATGGCGTTAAAAAAGAACTTGTCAATATCAGAAAAACTCTTCCTAAAGGAGTTGATCTGGGCATTGCCTACGATACCACAACCTCTATCAAGGCTTCAGTCGACGATATTAAGGAAAATATTATCGAAGGTATCATCACTACTGCCCTGGTGTTATTCCTATTTCTGCGTAACTGGCGTTCATCACTCATTGTCTTGATCGCCATTCCAACGTCCTTAGTCTCAACCTTCTTTGCCATGTACGTATGCCATTTCACTCTCAATATGATGTCGCTTTTGGCTTTGTCACTTTGCATCGGCATTTTGGTTGATGACTCCATTGTCGTTCTGGAGAATATTATTCGGCATCGGCAAATGGGTAAAAGTCCAGCGCAGGCCGCTCTGGATGGGCGGCAAGAAATTGGGATGGCTGCTGTAGCTATAACTCTCTGCGATGTTGTTGTTTTTACACCGGTAGCCTTTGTGTCAGGAACATCAGGGGCACTGTTTAGGGAATTCGGTCTTACTGTGGCTTTTGCAGCCTTATTTTCTCTCTTTATTTCCTTTACCGTAACCCCTATGCTCTCTTCAAGAATCTTACGTGACGAAGTTAATCCCTTTGATTCTAAGGGAAATAGTAAGTTAAGAAAATACCTTCTCAAGGTCATGGAGCGTTCAAGCTTATTCCAAAAGGCCAAAGAGTTACATCCCTTCGAAAAAGCTACAGAGCAATATGAAAAGACTCTGTTGTGGTCAATGAATCACAGGATGAAAATCATCGCGGTCTTTGCCATCGGAGTTATTGCGAGTATTGCCTTACTGCCTTTGGGAGCCATCAAGACAGAGTTTATTCCTCAGACCGACAATAATCAGTTGTCCGTAAATCTTTTGCTTAATCCCGGGGCCAGCCTAGAGCAAACTGAAAGCAAAGCAATTGTTGTGGAAAAATACTTACACACGTTGCCGGAAGTTACAAGCGTGTTTTCCAGGATAGGCGGCAGTGATAAATCTACGGCTAATTTCGTTGTGGGACTTGTGGATAAAAGTCAGCGCAAGAAGAGCCAAGCCCAAGTGGGTGATGAAATTCGAGGGTGGAGTAAAAAACTAACGGGTGCCAGCGTAATGGTCTCCCAAGCATCCATGGGTTCAGGGGGATTTGGCTTCGGCGGCGGCGGCCGAGGCGGCGGAGGTGGTATACAGATAAATCTGGAAGGCAGCGATAACACTGTTTTGAAATCCATCTCTTATAAAGTTGAAGACTTAGTTAAATCAATACCGGGTATTGTTGATGTTAACAACTCTGTAAGACAAAATGAAAATGAAATTAAGGTCAATGTTAACCGTCTGGCCTGTAATCAATACGGCGTATCTCCTTCCGATGTTGCATCTATTCTAAGAACAAGTATCGCTGGATCAACGGTGGGAGAATACACGGACAGCGACGGCACCTCCCACGATATCGTCGTAAGTTTTGAAGACAACCAGATAAAAACCCCGGATGACATCGGTTCTATTAAGATAATGAATGCCGCAGGACAGCAAATCGCTTTGAATCAGGTTGCCTCTATTGTCTTAGCAGATAGTCAGAAAACCATCTCCAGGCAGGATAGGTTAGAGGTTATTAATATTACGGCTAATTTGCAGCAAAATGTAGCTTTAGGAACTGCTAATGCAGAAATTCAAAGCAAATTGAGCACAATCTCCCTGCCGTATGGATATAGTATAAAATTTGGCGGAAATCAAAAAAGCATGTCAGACTCTTTTGGAAGCCTTGGCGAAGCTATGGCGGGATCAATCGTACTTGTCTACATGATTCTTGTCATACTCTACGAATCGTTCCTGACCCCCTTGATTAGAATGCTTTCCTTGCCTTGTGCAATTATTGGAGCCTTTGTCATGCTGGCGATTACGAGAAACACCCTGAACTTGACAACAATGATAGGGCTCATTATGCTTGACGGTTTGGCGTCTAAAAATGGGACTTTGCTTATTGACTATACCAATACCCTAATGAAGAGAGGCAAATCCTTGAGAGAGGCCTTGATTGAATCGGGAACAACTCGACTGAGACCGATCATTATGACATCATTGACGATGATTGTAGGAATGCTGCCTGCTGTATTTACGTTCGGTCAGGGCAGCGAGATGAAAGTTGGGATGGCCCTGGTCATTATCGGGGGCATGATCGCCTCAACGATATTCACACCTATTATCTTGCCCGTAGTTTATACCGTTATGGATGATATAAAAAACCGTCCTCGCAAGAGACGAAAGATTTTAAAACATACGGAGGCTTAAGAGTGATGAGATATGATAAAAAGCGTATGGCGATTTCAGTTTTGAGTATTGGTATGTCGTTCATTTTAACCGCCTGCGGGACGGCGGCTCCCAAACAGCAGAGTGCAGTTAACGTTAGTGTTGTACAGGCAGCTTCAGGCTCAATTACGACGAATGTCGAATATTCCAGCGAATTAAAACCATTTCAGGATATAACGATTTCTCCGAAAATTGCCGGAAAGGTTGCGACGGTGCAAGCTGATGTAGGAGATGAGGTTACACAAGGTCAGGTGTTGTTTACTCTTGACTCAAGTGATTTACAGGCTCAGCTCCAGCAGCAGCAGGCAAATCTGGAAGGAAGCCAAGTCAATTATGATAAAACACAAGGATCAGCTTATCAGCAACAATTGCTTACTGCGGAGGAAGCTCAACAAAATGCTCAAATAACTTATAACAATGCTCAAGATACTTATAATAAGGACAAAACGCTGTATAATGCCGGAGCATTATCGCAACAAAGTCTGGAGAATGATAAAAAGACTCTCGATGAGGCAACTGTCGCTCTGAATTCTGCCAACTCAAACCTGAATTTACTCAAGGAACAATCAGGACCACAGTCTGTAGAAGCTGCGGCAGCCCAAGTAAAGCAGGCGCAGTCAGCCGTAAACTATGCACAGGTTCAGGTTCAAAACACAACGATTACTTCACCGATTACTGGGACTGTTTCAAGTCGTAATATAGATATAGGAGAGATTGCATCGAGTGCGACTCAAGCTTTTACGGTGATCAACACTAAAACTGTCGTCGCTGAGGTTAATGTCCCGGATACCACGGTCATCAATCTCAAAAAAGGCCAAACAGTACCGGTTAAAATTAGCGCATTGAATAATAAAACCGTCAATGGGACGATCAACATTATCAGTCCTGCTGCCGACAAAACAAATTCCTATGTTATTGATGTTAATTTAGATAATACTAATAATGAATTAAAAGCAGGAATGTATGCTACAGTGGTTCTCCCGGCGCAAGAAAAGGATAATATCGTGACGGTACCTAACGGGGCAATATCTGTAGAGGACGGGGTTTCTTATGTTTATGCTGTTGTAAATAACACTGTAGATAAGATTCCTGTACAAGTTGGGATTTCTAACGATAAAATCTCCGAGATTGTCAGTGGCTTAAAACCAGGTGAAAATGTAATCACCGAAGGTCAAATTTTCTTAAATGACGGTGAGAAAGTAAAAATCTCTAAAGATAACACGACGACTACCACGACTACCACGACTAAGAAAACTAAGACAACCAATTCAACTTACTCAACTAAAAAGTAATTTATCCAATTATAAGATTTCCGATTTTAGCAGTGGAAGTGGGTCCCATCATACGTTGCTTGTTGGGTCAGAGTCCTCCTTTGCCGCGAAGTATTCCTTTTGGTATAGGCTCTGAAATGATCGTCTCCAGTGGAGACTATCATTTCAGAGCAGTTTTGACATTAGAAAAGATAGGAAATCAGGAAAATATGGGTATCTACAAGCCTTATTTTAAAAAATACAAATTGTTATTCTTCACAGCGGTAAGCTGTGTATTTTTTGAGGCCCTCTGTGATTTGATGCAGCCGACAATCATGGCCCGCATCATTGATGAGGGCGTGAAAAACAGCCAAATGGCAACCGTAATTAAATTTGGGCTGCTGATGTTATTGATCACAGCAATCGGGGCCTTTTTTGCGGGCACGAGGAGCGTCCTGGCAAGTAAGGTGTCTCAAAGCTTTGGAGCGGATCTGCGCTATGATGTCTTTGCTAAGATTATCAAGTTTTCTGAAGTAAGTTCCGATAAGATTGAAAGCGGTTCGCTGATCACTCGCATGACCAATGACATCTCCCAAGTAACCCAATTTATCAACGGCTTAATGAGGATCTTTTTTAAAGCGCCAATTACTTGCTTAGGAAGCATCATTCTGGCTGTTATGTTAAGCCGCCAGATGAGCTTAATCCTATTTCTCGTCGTGATGATTGTGGCCTTTTTTATCGTTATCAGTATGAAACTGAGCTATGTCCGTTTTTCTAAGGTCCAATATGCCATTGATAAAGTAAATTCAGTGGTTCAGGAATATTTGATGGGTGTAAGACTCGTTAAAGCCTTTGGACGGTATGCGGATGAGGAGGATAAGTTCGACAGCGCCAATTCTGATCTGGCTGCTAAAACGTTGTCCTCCCAGATTGTTATTGCCTATTTTTCCCCCCTTATGTCTCTAAGTATTAATCTGGGGATTGCTCTGATTTTATATATTGGAAGCATACTCTATGGGCATGGGGATATCGAAGTCGGAAAAATAGCCGCCTTCATTAGCTATATGACACAGATCTTAGCCTCTCTGATCATGATCACGAACATTTTCAATGTCTTTGTCAGGACGAAAGCCTCTACAGAACGAATCAATGAGGTGCTGAACAGCGAGGAGGATTTTAAAGGTTCCGGTCAAACATCTGATCATCATTCAGGAGAGCTTGAGTTTAAAAACGTAACCTTTGCCTATCCCAGCGGCAGCGGTCTGCCGACGATCAAAAATCTCTCCTTTAAGATTAATTCAGGAGAAACCCTGGCAATTATTGGGCCTACGGGCTCAGGGAAATCCACCCTTGTCTGGCTTTTCCTACATTTTTATGACGTCCTGGAAGGTGCTATTTATTTTAATGGAAGGGATATTAAAACCCTTAACAGCGATAGCTTGAGAGAAAATATTGCCCTGGCACCGCAAAAGAGCATGCTTTTCTCTGGAACTGTTTTCGAAAATATAGCTTGGGGAAATCCCCAAGCCTCTAAAGAGGAAATTACTCAGGCAGCCCACGCTGCCCAGGCGGACGGATTTATTCAAAATATGTCTGCTCAATACGACAGCAGTTTAGGTCAGGGCGGAGTAAATCTTTCAGGCGGCCAAAAGCAGCGCATTTCTATTGCCAGGGCCTTGGTAAAAAAAGCGCCTGTTCTGATTCTGGATGACTGCACGAGTGCCCTTGATGCCGTTACTGAAGCGAAGGTCAGAAGGGCAATCAATCAAGCCGAGAACCGCAGAACAGTAATCATGATAACGCAAAGGATAGGAACCGCAATGTTTGCCGATAAAATTCTTGTACTTGACAATGGATTGAACGTTGGCTTTGGCAGTCATCAAGAACTCCTGCAGTCCTGTAAAACCTATCAGGGAATTTTTGACTCGCAAATAGGCGGCGACTTGAAAGGGATTACGCATGGCTAAGAGTAACAATAAAAGCTTTGAAAATATGCCTAACTTGGGCAGGATTGGCGGCGGAGGGCCAAGACGATTTGCTCCCACAGAAAAGCCGAAAAACACAAAAGCAACGCTGCAAAGACTGCTGGGGATCTTTATGTTATGGCGAAGGTCCTTCTTTCTGTCAATCGCTTTAACAGTCACTTCCGCCACAGTCGCCTTATTTACCCCGCTTTTTTTAGGCATGGCAATCAATACCTTCCATCCCCAAACCAATACTGTCGATAAATCATTATTGGCAGACTATATCCTGATTCTGGTGGCATGTTACCTTGCCGGCTGGCTTCTTGATACATCCAATGGCATTCTGATGGCCAAGGTTACCCAAAAACTTGTCAAACACATTCGAACCGAGTTTTTTGCTAAGCTGCAGAACATCCCCCTGGATTTTTATGACACGAGATCACACGGGGACACTATGAGCAGGGTTACTAATGATGTTGATAATATCAGCAGCACTATTTCCCAGACGACGACTCAGCTTATCGCGAGCGTTTTTACTATTGCAGGTTCCTTTATTATGATGCTCGTCCTAAGCCCCATTTTGACGCTCGTTGCCATGATATCCATACCACTGTTTTTCTTGTTAACCAAAACAATTACCAGACGCAGCCGAGGCTATTTTTTAGGGCAGCAGCAAAAGCTGGGTGCGTTAAACGGTGTAATTGAAGAGAGCATTAACGGTTTGAAGATGGTCAAAGCCTTTAACCAGCAGCAAAATGTTCTGACGGATTTTGGGAATACCAATCAGGAGCTTTGTGATTATTCGACAAAGGCTCAAATCTGGGCTGGTTTTATGATGCCGTTTATGAATGTTATTAATAACCTGAGCTTTGCTATCATTGCCTGTACAGGTGGAATATTGTCAGTTAAAGGAGTCATAACTGTTGGGGTGGTCGTAAGTTTTCTGACCTACTCCAAACAATTCGGTCAGCCTTTAAATAATATTGCCGGAATGTTTAATAACATCCAATCGGCCTTGGCCGGTGCGGAAAGAGTCTTTGAAATCATGGACGAAAAAGAAGAAGTCCCTGACCGAGCGGATATAAAAGAACTAACTGACCCTCAAGGAGCGGTCGAATTTCGTAATGTCACGTTTTTCTATAATCCCGGCAAACCGGTGTTAACGGATATCAACTTTAAAGTCAGCCCTGGTGAAGTTGTTGCTTTAGTCGGTGAAACAGGTGCTGGAAAAACGACGATTGTCAATTTATTAACTCGTTTTTATGAGCTGGACCAAGGGAAAATTCTCATTGACAACAGGGATATTACGGAAATTGCCAGAAAAAACTTAAGAAGCTGTTTCTCAGTCGTATTACAAGATACTTGTCTCTTTACAGGTACGATCTACGATAATATCCGTTATTCAAGACCTTCTGCCTCAGATGAGGAAGTCAAAGAGGCCGCTAAGCTGGCTCATGGCGACGAATTTATAACCCGTTTGCCCAAAGGCTATGATACGATCGTAACCGGCAGTACAGATAACCTTAGTCAAGGACAGCGCCAATTACTGGCTATCGCCCGGGCCATACTATGCGACGCTCCGATTTTAATTCTTGATGAGGCTACAAGCAGTGTTGATACCAAGACCGAAAAAGAAATTCAGCATGCACTGTTGACTCTCATGAAAAATCGGACGAGCTTTTTAATTGCTCATCGACTTTCAACCATTCGCGATGCTGACAAAATAATGGTTATCGGCAGCGGAAAAATATTGGAGAGCGGAACTCATGATGAACTTATGAGAAGCAAAGGGGCTTATTATGAAATGGTAATAAGCCAAATGGGATATGAGGATAAGCTGGAATCAGATGCCGATTCGTTTAAAGTCTTTTAACAACTGCTCTGGCTTTTGACGATTGGGAAAATAGCAGGGTTATTCAAAATCGCTTTTAGAAAATAAAGTAAAACAAATTAGCTCGAAAAGACGTTTTAACGCCTTTTCGAGTACTTTTTTTCATTGGTTTACCGAGCGAAAGCAAGAGTGATGAATAAGAAACATATGATCCTGGTCTTCGATGAATTTCAAGAGGTTATTCGGATTGCCGGTGAAGATGCACTCAAGGTCATGCGCTCTTACTTCCAAGCACACCAAAATGTCGCTTATCTTTTCCTCGGGTCTAAAGAAGGCATGATGAATACCATTTTTGGCGATAAGAGACAAGCCTTTTATCGTTTTGCAACAATTTTACCTATTCCTTCGATTCCTTCAGAGGCCTGGTGGATTATATAACTCGTAAATTCCAAGCGCAAAATATTATGCTTAATGACCGCGTAATTTCAGAGATCCTAACGTTAAGCAAAGGACATCCTCAAGATACCATGCTTTTATGTTCAGAAATATATTATTCCTTGCTCGAAGCTGGGGTAAAGACCTTAAGCTTGGATTTTGTCAGGCTTGGTTTTGAAGGGGCGCTGCTGTCATTATCTCCGGTCTCTGATGAGCTTCTGGATGAGTTAGGGAGTTTAGGCAATTCTCGCCGAGTTTTGATTAGTTTAGCGAAGGGGCTCCTTATTTACTCTGGGATGAGCGGGAATCCCAACGACATTAAGAGGGCCGTCGATCTGCTCATTGACAAGGTAATCATCGAAAAAACAGGGCGTGGAGCTTATCGATTTGTGGAGCCGATGTTAAAGATTACCTTGATAGACGAATCGAGGGCTATCAGCCTTCAATTGAAAACAGCCTGTCAGCAATAGAAAGACCGCTGCCGATTAATAATAAGATTATTATCAATTTCATTTTTTCACATCCTATAATGTTTCATACAGTATTCAATCAATCGTAAGACTCCTGCCTCTACAAGTGGGAGTGGTTCCCATACCTTGCTTCGGTGGGGACAGAGTCCATCCTTCAGCGCGATAGTATTTGTTATGGGCTAGGCGCTTTCGGCGAAAGTGCCCACAGGACACTTTCGTCACCGAAGCTCCGATGTTCAGCTTTAGGTGAACGAATTCCCTAGTAGGCTTTCTCTGCAAATATGGAATATCCTTCCAGTTATATTCTTTATGGTTTTTCGACATTAATGAATCAATTTTACGTTGAAAAATAACACCAAACACTATATACTGCATTACATCAGTAATGTACTACATGTCCCTAACATCTCTAATTTGGGAAGTGAGAATGTGATCCTGAATTCCGACAGTATGAAACCTATCTACATTCAAATATCTGAATGGCTGGAAACGGAAATTTTGCGGGCTAACCTTAAAGAAGGGGAGCGTATTTACTCGCAATACCAACTGGCAGAAATGTTTAATATTAATCCTGCTACCGCAGCCAAAGGGCTCAATATTCTCGTCGATGAAACTATTGCTTATAAGAAGCGGGGCTTGGGTTTGTTTGTAGCGCCGAATGCCAAACAGTTTATTCTTCATAAACGCAGAAGTCAGGTTTTGAAACAGCTGATTAACGAAATTGTTCTTGAAGCGAAGCATCTGGATGTTAAAGAGACCGAATTAATGGATTTAATACACCAGGTTTTCAATGAGATTGAGGAGGATAAAGAATGACAGTTATTCAGGGGGAGAATCTTACCAAATCCTATGGCAAAACTTTAGCCTTAGACAATCTGACCTTCCAAATCGAAGAAAATAAACTTACCGGCCTAATAGGCAGAAATGGTGCGGGAAAAACAACGCTGCTGAAGCTCATAGCCGGGTATTTGAAGCCCAGCCGGGGAGAGATCAACGTATTTTCTCACAATCCCTTTGACAGTCTTCAGGTCTCTGCCAATATCATCTTCATCGACAATCATATGGCTTTTCCCACTGCCTTTAGTCTCGATGATATCTTAACCGAAGTTGCTCACTACTATCAAAATTGGAACGCCAAACTTGCCCACGGATTATTTGACTATTTTTCCTTCAATCCAAAGCAGCGGCATGGCAGCTTATCCAAAGGCAATCAAAGTACATTTAACATGATCATCGGTCTAGCTGCCCGTTGCCCGCTGACCATCTTTGATGAACCGACAAGCGGGATGGACTCTGCTGTACGAAAAGACTTCTATAGGGCGTTGCTTAAGGACTATTTGGAATATCCTCGTACTATAATCCTTTCTAGTCACTTGCTGAGTGAAGTGGAGGATATTTTAGAAGATATTCTTCTTCTCAGGGACGGGACAAAATGCCTTCACCAATCGGTCCTTGAGCTTAAGGAATATGCTCTTGGTCTTAAGGGACCAAAGCAAACGGTTTTAGAACGGTTGAAGGGGCAGGAAATTCTACATACTGAGGAGTTCGCCCAGGGGAGTTTGTATGCAGTGATAAAAAATCAAGGATTGACCTCTCAACAATTCCTTAAACATGAGGATCTTGAACTTCTGCCGGTGTCTCTGGAAGACTTGTGCATCTACTTAACAGGCAATGCCAAAGGGGGGATTGATCATGTCTTTAAACAATAATTTATTGTCTATCGCTTCTCGCCAGTATGTCTATAAATTAAAGGCCAATTCGTCCGGGGTCTACTCTCTGATCTTTATCCAAGTTTTGGCCTTATTATTTTCCCTCAGCGGAATTCAGAGTATGTCCAGTGTTTCTGAAACATTGAGGGTCAATGTCAAATATTTCTCCGCAGATATAATAATTAGTTTTACATTTATTTGGATTTTCTTTATGTCTTTAAGATTGACATCAATTAATTCTAAAACTATGGATTTTACTCTTGTTACGAACCGTTTATCAAGTCATTTGTCCAATATAGGACTATTGCTGACAACAATAATCTTCGGCAGCATATCGTCATCTTTAATGGGCTTTGTGCTTAAAATCATAATGTATTTTGCCTTTGACCGCTCCCAGATAGGGGTAAATGGTTTCTACCCGGTTTTTTCAGACATTTTGTTAGGGATTATTACGACAGGTCTTTATATGACCCTGATTGCTTCCATGGGTTATCTGTTAGGAATCTTAATTCAGATCCATGTGCTCTTTGTAGTATTATACCCCGCGGCTCTCTTCGGACTGGAAAAAGTAAATCCGCAAATGTTAAAGTTATCCTTTGATTTCTTTGCCTCCGAAACATCGCCGTTACTATTTGCCATAAGAATTATTCTTTCGTCTCTAATCGTGTTTTCCCTCAGTTGTTTGCTTTCCAATCGCATGGAGGTGAGGAAATGAGTATTATTGGTCTTCCCATAGCTGTTGCCATCTTGGTTGTTGTAATTATGCTGGCAAGGAAACTTGGAACTATAGTTGTGACCTTTATGAGCTGGCGCAAAAGTGCGATTATAGCAGGCGTTTACCTCCTTGGCCTGATCTTATCCGTTGTGATTGCAGCAGTATTGCCCAATCATGGTTTTGGATTGATGGAGAGAAGCCATACAGGGGGGGGCATACAAAAAGGAAATGTATGGACTACCTCTTATTCTATTAGAACCCAGAAGGACTTTGAGAGCCAGCCCGGGCTGTATTTAAACAGCCGCCAAACATTTAAAATAGATCAAAGGGCAGTAAAACTTGGGTTTGCCCCGAACCCGGGACACTTTCAAATTTATGTTGAGCAGAAAGAGGCGGATGACGGCAAAATCGATGTTTCGACCTATAGTACTCCTTTTTATGTTGGAGAGACGGATTATACAAAGCTGCTTCAGCCGCCCAAAGTTATCTTTCAGGATGGATTATTGGTAATAGAACCTGTTCAACAAACGTTAACACTTAAATTATTCAAGTCGAATTTTACTCAGAGCCAATTTGAAGGAAAAAATGCGGTGAACTTGCAAAATGGTTTAAGCTCAAGTTTCGGTTGGAGTGAAGTTTTATTGAGAGTTCCTAAAAGTATGAAGATTGATAAAGGGCAGAATTACTTACAATACCTCGATAAGGATTAACAGTGATTCAGTTTATCCCCGCTTCTCCTTGTTAATCATTCAATTTAAGGCGATCTTACTCCACAATACCAGTGAAGCGAGATCGCCTTTCGCTATCTGAATTCACTTTTAATTTTTAACCCTAAGTTTCTACACATCCCCTTGGTCCTTCGTTAACTTCAGGTGGGGTAGAGTCCTCCTTCGCCGCTAAGTATTCTTATTGGGAAAGGCGGCTCGGCAATAATGTCCATTGGACATTATTGTATCTGAAACCCCGATGTTCAGCTTGAGCTGAACAAGTTCCCTGGGTGTGACTTTTATCACACCAAAAGACTTGTCTTGGTCACAGTGTTTTCCCCTAATTTGCTTTAAACTAACTATTGTCAGGTTGAGTTAAGACAAAACTTTAAATAAAATTTAGGGGGATACACGAATGAGTATGTTTTGCTATCAATGTCAGGAAACAGCGAAAGGAACCGGCTGCACCATTAAGGGAGTTTGCGGGAAGACAGAAAATGTTGCTAATTTGCAAGATCTTCTCATCTATACCTTAAAAGGAATTTCTATCTTTGCCCTTCAAGCACGAGAAATGGGTATTGTCAGACCGGAGATTGATAAATTCATCATGGAAAGCCTCTTTACTACGATCACCAATGCTAACTTTGACAGAAGCCGATTCGTTGCAAGAATTGAAGAAGGGCTAAAACTTCGCGATGAACTCAAGCAAGCCATTATTAAAGCGGGCGGCACCATATCTGCAGACTTGAATGACGCTGCAACATGGACAGGTTCTGCTGGAGAATTTGATCAGAAGGCAGCTCTCGTCGGAATTTTAACGACAGAAAATGAAGATGTACGTTCTTTGAGACAGTTACTCACCTACGGCCTAAAGGGCATGGCGGCCTATGCGGAACACGCTTATACCTTGGCTTATAAAGAAGATGGAATTTTTGCCTTCATTGAAAAGGCCTTAGCAGCTACGTTAGATGATACCTTAGCAGCAGATGCTCTCGTCGCCTTGAACTTGGAAGCAGGAAAATATGGCGTTGAGGTTATGGCTCTTCTGGACAAGGCTAATACCACAACCTATGGCAATCCTGAACTGACTAAAGTAAATATCGGGGTCAGAAACAATCCGGCCATCCTGGTCAGTGGACACGATCTAAAAGATCTTGAAGAATTACTGATTCAAACCCAGGGTACAGGTGTTGACGTTTATACTCACGGTGAAATGCTCCCGGCCCATTACTATCCGGCCTTTAAGAAATACGACAATTTCGTAGGCAACTATGGAAATGCTTGGTACAAACAAGATAAAGAATTCGAATCCTTCAATGGACCGATTTTACTAACCACGAACTGCCTGATTCCTCCCAAGGATTCCTACAAAGACCGCCTCTATACAACGGGAGCTGTGGGCTTTGAAGGAATTAAGCACATCTCTGACCGTGCTGACGGCCAAAGCAAAGATTTCTCTGCTCTTATTGCACACGCTAAGCAATGCCCGTCCCCCACTGAGATTGAAACAGGGGAAATAATCGGAGGTTTCGCTCACAATCAAGTCCTGGCCCTGGCGGATAAAGTTGTTGAAGCAGTAAAATCAGGTGCCATTAAACGCTTCTTCGTCATGGCCGGCTGCGATGGCCGCATGAAGAGTCGCGACTATTACGCCAACTTCGCCGAGGCTTTGCCGAAAGACACTGTGATTCTGACCGCAGGATGTGCAAAATATAAATACAATAAATTAAACTTAGGAGATATCGGCGGCATTCCCAGAGTTCTTGATGCGGGCCAATGCAACGATTCCTACTCCTTAGCAGTAATAGCCCTGAAACTCAAAGAAGTCTTTGGACTTGACGATGTGAACCAGCTTCCTATTTCCTACAACATCGCCTGGTATGAGCAAAAAGCGGTTATCGTTTTACTGGCTCTCCTTTATCTGGGTGTAAAAAACATTCACTTAGGCCCCACGCTCCCGGCCTTCTTATCCCCGAATGTTGCTAAAGTTCTCGTTGAAAACTTTGGTATTGCAGGTATCACTAATGTTGAGGATGATCTGAAGATCTTCCTGGGATAATTAAATGGTGCAGAAAAGAGTTGCAGTGAACCGGAGAACCGGTTTGCTGCAACTCTTTATTGTTGTATAGGAAAGTATATATTTTGGACCTGTGGATAAGTATGAGTGTGCATCGTCACACTTTTTTTGCTTTAGGTAAACTATTGTTGTTATATGGATTACTATAGGATTTTAAAGCCATGAAGATTTTAGAAAACCGGGATGTGAATTTAATGATCGCAAATTCCGGATGAAACTTTTGTCAAAATTGTCAGTTACATGGGAGGAAAAAGAATTTTCACGTCGAAAATAACTTTGGATAGGAACTTTAAACTTTATTTTAAAGGATCGAGGAGAGTTTTCATGTCAGAAGTGACTTTTTCTAGCCAAGACTGGGAGCAGGCTATTATGCAAATTAAATCGGTGATCGCTGCTCGTATTAATCTCAATAATCAAGGGGAAATCGAAGAAGTTCATGTTCTGGCTAATTCAGGAAGACCTCCTAAACAGGTAGTCCGAGATGTTGAATCAGTGATGGCTGCACAGTTTGGTTTGGAGATCGATCATAAAAAGATCAGTGTGGCGCAAATCGGGGATGATGAGGAAAACAACGTACTCGCTGTTGTTGAGTCAACCCGGCCAAAATTGGTCGGCGTTACCCTCAGAACCGTCAATGGTATGGCTGAAGTTAAAGTCGAGCTATTGTCTGGAGACAAGCTGATTGAAGGAATTGCTGAAGGGCCATCTTCCGCCTATAACAAACTTCGCCTCTTCGTCGATGCCACCCTTAAGGCCATTGCATCCATTGCGTTAAAAGAATTTATATTTGTAACTGAAGATGTAGGTATCATGCGACTGGCTAAACAAGAGGTTGCTTTAGTATCTATAACCTTAATAGCCCCTATGGGAGAGCAGTCCTTGACCGGATGTGCTTTGGTCCGGAGTGATGACCGAGAAGCAGTGGTTAAGGCGACTCTAGATGCAGTCAACAGAAAGCTTAAATTTCTCATAAACGATTAAACTTGCTAATTTTGGCCGACTTATTAACAATTAGATTTTGAATTCTGTTTGATTCCCTTGAGCGAAGCGGAAAAAACAGCGGAACGGAAAAAGAGCGGAGCGGTTAAACTATACCTTTGAAAAAAATCAAGGAGGTTTACCGCAATGAGCAAATTATTAAAAGCTATTACTGTTCTCGTAACACTCGTTCTTGCCGGCGGCGCTAGCTTCAGAATCTGATTGTGAAAGAGTCGGCCAAATAATTCTTTAGAGGTATTGAAGATGCATTCATTATCCAAAAGATTTAAAGGCCTTTTTATTTTAGTTACTATATTAGCCGTTTTAATATTGATTATTTCCGCAAAAAATTCGGTTTGGAATAATAATCAGTTTATTGACATTCTAATTTTTAGCATCTTAGCAATTGCCAGCGAATCTCTTCCAGTTGCTCTTCCAAGAGGTGGATTTGTTACAGTTAGTTATTCAGTTTTCTTTACAGCAGTGATCCTTTTTCCTTCCTGTGGAGCTCTTATTGTTGCAGCTGTAGGAGGCCTTTTTCCCTTAGGAAATGCGTCCAAAGATACGCCTCTATTTAAACGTGTATTTAACGGTTCTCAATATTTATTATCGCAAGCAGCAGCTGTATGTGTTTTAAAGCTGACAGGAATAGAAAGTTTTCATACAAAAATTTCTTCTTTAGTAGGTTATATATTGGTAGCTTTTGCTTACATGATTACTAATATTTCTATAGTAACTTTAGCTCTGGGCTTTCTTCAAAGAAAGTCTCCTTGGTCAATATGGATAAGTAATATGCGTTGGGCTTTGCCAAACTTCATGGCTCTTGTGCCAGTGGGCTATTTAATGGCCTTAATTTTTTATAATTATGGAGCCTTAGGACTTTTTTTGCTTTTTATTCCTCTCTTAGTTTGCCGCCATTCTTTTCAACTCTATATGGATATGCGCGAAAATTACCTTAATACTGTAGAAGCTCTTGTCCAGGCTCTTGAGGCCAAGGATAAATATACTAGCGGGCATTCGGCAAGAGTTGGGAAACTTGCCGTCGTCATAGCAGAAGAAATTGAAATGAACGAAGATAAGACGGAGTTTCTTAAATATGCAGCTGTATTGCATGACGTCGGAAAGATAGGGGTTAGCGAAATAATCTTGAATAAAGAAGGCAAATTGTTGGATTCGGAATGGGAATCCATTCGCAGTCATCCGGTTATTGGGGAAACCATTATCAAAAGCATAAAATTTATGTTCGATATCGGACAAGTAGTTCGTCATCATCATGAGCGTTATGACGGCAAAGGCTATCCCGATGGGATTCAAGGAGAAGATATTCCCCTAGAGTCTCGGATTATTGCTGTAGCCGATACCTATGATGCGATTACGTCAGATCGGAGTTACCGTAAAGGTAAGACTCATGAGGAAGCCATTGAAGAGCTGAAGAGAGTTGCCGGATCACAATTAGACCCTAAATTAGTTGAGGTTTTTTGTAGAGTCGTCACACTGGAATCGGTATCTCGGATAATTAATGCCGGGAAGATTCAGATAGCTTCGTCCTGCTGAGCATATTAGATGGAAGTTGAGGTAAAGCATGCTTATTGAAACCTTGATTTTATCGCTAATTGTAAGTTTACTATGCGGAGGAGAACTAAATCGTTTGGGTGAGCTAGCCTTGCGGCAGTTTTGGTTTGTCCCAATGGCTTTCTTGCTGCAGGGCGTAGTTTATTGGGCGAGCCTTCGACATAGCGGTCTGGTTCCTGGTCAGCTTTGTTCGCTTCTTGATACCGGGTCATATTTTTTGCTGCTGATCTTTACGTTACGAAATCGTTCCCTAAAGGGAATATGGCTAATTGCTGGAGGGGTCTTCCTCAATACCTTAGTAATAGCTTTAAACGGGGGGGTTATGCCCGTTGATCCCCTTTTTCTGCCGGAAACCAGCCGTAAGGCGTTGCTGGCCGGGCAGGGTACGCATGGGTTGATGACTGCAGCAACTCATTTAAAGATTTTGGCCGATCGGTTTTATTTGGCTGTTCCTGGGCTTCAGAAACAAGTGTTTAGTATCGGAGACTGTCTTATTGATATAGGATGCTTTACGTTGATTTTTAAGACGACAAGGAGATCGGCCAATAAGCAAGAAAAGCAAACTGCTTGATTTTTTTATTTCTTCATTTCTAAAATAATCTCTAATGCACTATTTGAGGTCTTTAAAGAAACAAACTAAAAAGGGACCGTTTCATAATGATTATCTATCTGTTTTATAAATAAAACCCTGCATATAAGTGGGAGATTTTACACCACTATTTATGCAGGGTTTTGTTTAATGAAGGGCGTTTATGTATTTTGCAACAGCAAGTCTTTCATGTTTGTGTAATTTCACCAGTTTATCATCCAAAATATCCTGTTTTTCGAAGTTTGCTTTCGTCACAGATTTCATCAGTTTCATTAAGTTCAGGGATACAGAGGTCAAAGGGAGCAGCAAATACTTGGTATGGCTTATGTAGTAAGTAATTGGAGATTTGTCTGAGTAATTCTCTTGAAATACTTTGGTGTTGCCAGGTAGGGAGCTGCCTGCCTATAGGGTATCCCGTCAATGATTTCCCATCGCTCATCTTCCGGCCACGTTAAGTAATCGGCGTAGGTAATTTCTCCTTTGATTCCGGTAAAGGCATAAAATCACTCCTTACTGGAAAATAACTTCAGGTGGGGTAGAGTCCTCCTTCGCCGCTAAGTATTCCTATTGGGAAAGGCGGCTCGGCAAATATATCCACTGGGCATTATTGTATCTGAAGCCCCGATACTCAGCTTTGGCTGAACGAGTTCACTATCCCTTTAATAGATCCCGGACAACTTCTCCCGCTATAAGCAACCCAACTACCGATGGCACAAAGGAGATGCTTCCCGGAGTTTGACGCTTTTGCATCGCGAGAGTTCCTTCGTTTTCGGAATTAATAGTCGTTGAATTGTCGGACGAAGGAGCCGGAGAGACTGAAGAAATAGGGGCGATCGGAAGTTCGGAACTGGAAACTACCTTCACGCCGCGCGTGATACCTTCTTGACGCAGTAATTTGCGCATGGTTTTCGCCAGGGGGTCACCACTGGTCTTGGAAATGTCACTGACTTGGTAATTTTCGGCTGTAAGCCTGTTGCCAGCCCCCATACTTGAGATTAAAGGTATTTCCCGTGCTAAACATTCTTTGATTAAAATTACTTTGCTGGAAACTGTATCGATGGCATCCACCACATAGTCCGGTTTCCTTTGCAGGAAATCGGCAACATTTTCTGCTGAAATAAATTCTTTGAAGATTTCAACGTGAGCCTCCGGATTTATCTCTTTGATTCGGCGTTGCATAACTTCTACCTTCGCTTCACCAATCGTGGAGTGAAGAGCATGGATTTGACGGTTGAGATTTGAAATGCTGATTTCATCAAAATCAACCATAATTAAATGACCAACTGAGGCGCGCGCCAGTGCTTCGACGGTATAGGAACCGACTCCGCCTATTCCGAAAATGAGGACCGTACTGAGGCGAAGCTTTTCTAAGCCCTCACTGCCAATTAAAAGTTCAGTTCTCGAAAATTTATGTTCCATCGTGTCCCCCGTATAGAGAATTATTTATCTTTTTGCGGCGAGAAGACTCTCATCCTTTTTAGGCGGCGAGATGAATCGCCGCTCCCCAATTATTGTAGAACACCAGTTCTAAACTTGTTCTTGTTGTGGTGAAATAAGGGAAATAAGGATAACGTGCTTAGCGAAGTGTTGGTAGGGGAGGCTCACTGTTATTGTAGCATAACCATCTACAAATAAGCTAATCTTGGGGTTACCGCGGTTTTCGACCTCACTCTGCTTCTTTGGCATAAGTAAACTAATTGATATTATTGTTTACTCTGTCAATAGCTTGTTTTCATTATTCGTGATGCCCTTAATAACGGCCTGCGAGTCTAATAATTATTAGCTAATGACGGTATATGAGCAGCGGATATTTCGGACAGAAACTTCTCTTGAAAGGACTACGATAGAAGTGAGGGAGAGGAATGTGGGGACTAAATCTTAGGACGTTGAGTGAAGCTTGTATGAAGAAGTTCATGGGCCCTTTCACCATATGGTTCACCGATGTACTTTTTGTACAGTTCTATGACGGCAGGGTTTTCGTGAGATTTACGGCGGGGTTTGGAGCGATCTTCTTCGTAGATGGCGGCGGCCCGAGCTTTAAGAATTTCCACATTGCCATGATGATAAGGCTGCCCGCCGCCGCCGATGCATCCGCCGGGACAGGCCATAATCTCGATGGCATCATACTCGGCTTCACCGGTTTGTATCTTTTCCAGAATTGTGCGCGCATTGCCCAGGCCGTGGGTTACTGCTATTTTAAACTCCCGCCCTTCGATAGGGATAACGGCTTCTTTAATGCCGTCCATGCCGCGGAGACTTTCGAACTCGACATGTTCCAAGGGTTTTCCTGTCAGCCATTCGTAGGCGGTTCTCAGGGCAGCTTCGATAACTCCTCCTGTCGTGCCGAAAACGACGGCAGCTCCCGTTGACTCGCCTAAAGGATGGTCGAATTCTTCATCGTTAAGCCGTTCAAAGTGAATCCCGGCTTCCCGAATCATGCGGCATAACTCCCGGGTGGTAATAACAATGTCCACATCCGGTGTGACAGGATCTTGCCCCAGTTCCGGCCGGGCGGCTTCGTATTTCTTAGCAACGCAAGGCATGACCGATACAACGGTTATTTTCTGAGGATCGATGCCGTAGGTATCTGCATAATAGCTTTTGGCTAAGACTCCTAACATTTCGTGAGGGGATTTGCAGGTCGATGGGATATCCAGGAGATCAGGGAATTGATGCTCAAAGAATTTAACCCAGGCAGGGCAGCAGCTTGTCAGGATCGGCAGCCGTCCTCCATGTTTCAGACGGTGAATGAATTCTGTAGCCTCTTCCATAATCGTTACGTCTGCTCCAAACTCCGTATCAAAGACACGGTCAAAGCCGAGACGGCGTAGAGCTGCCACCATTTTGCCTGTGACTATGGTCCCCGGTTCCAGACCAAAACCTTCGCCCAGTGCAACTCTTACTGCTGGGGCTGTTTCCACAATTACGTAGCGTGACGGATCGTTAAGAGCTTTCCAGACCTTATCGACTTGATCCAATTCCATTAACGCTCCAGTTGGACAGACAGCAATGCATTGACCGCAGAAGGTGCATGAGGTTTCATGCTGGGGTAAATCAAAAGCAGTTTTTACAACGGTCTCAAAACCACGTCCGACGGCGGAATAAACACCGACAGTTTGCACATCGTTACACATCGTTTCACAGCGCCGGCAGCGAATGCATTTGTTGGGATCACGGATAATAGCCAGACTTGATTTGTCGATTTCAAATTTAGTTTCTTCGCCTTCGTAGGTGATATTCCGTACTCCAAGATCGGCGGCGAGAGCCTGGAGGTCACAATCCAAATTCTTGGCACAGGTTAAACATGATTTTGGATGGTCGGAGAGCAGAAGCTCCACCATGGTTCGTCTGGCCTGGATAGCACGGGGCGTATCTGTTTTAACGACCATATTATGAGATACCGGGGTCGAGCAAGCGGGGGCCAAAGTACGGCGGCCTTCAACCTCGACCAGGCAGACACGACAAGAAGCGATGTGATTATTAAGTCTCATCTCATGTAAGTTCAAATAACATAAAGTTGGAATATCGATATTAACGGTTCTTGCGGCATCTAGAATAGACATTCCTTCCGGAACTGTAAGGGGTATGTCATTAATCGTTAATTGTACATCCATAGAGAAGCCTCCTTCTGGGGTCCTTAATGGCGAATAATAGCGTCAAAGCGGCATTTTTCCAAACATGCTCCGCATTTTAGGCAGCGTTCTTGATCAATGATGTGTGGTTCTTTGGGCGAGCCTGTAATACAGCCTGCCGGACAATTTTTGGCACAAAGAGTACAGCCTTTGCATTTATCGGTAATATCGTATCGAAGTAAGCTCTTACAAACCCCCGCCGGGCACGTTTTGTCAACGATATGAGCAAGGTATTCATCCCGAAAATACTCAATAGTGGATAAGATGGGGTTAGGAGCGCTTTGGCCCAGGCCGCAAAGCGAAGAATCTTTAATGGTCTTGCCTAATTTCTCAAGCTGATCCAAATCATCAAGGGTTCCTTTGCCTTCGGTGATCTTCGTAAGAATTTCGTGGAGACGTTTCGTTCCCACACGACAGGCCGTACAGCGGCCGCAAGATTCGTCGACGGTAAATTCTAAATAGAACTTGGCAATATTGACCATGCAATCGCTTTCATCCATAACAATCAGCCCGCCCGATCCCATCATGGAACCAATGGCGATTAAGGATTCATAATCAATCGGAGTGTCCAAGAATTTTGTGGGGATACATCCTCCTGAGGGGCCGCCTGTTTGCGCGGCTTTGAAGGTCTTGTGGTGCTTAATTCCTCCGCCGATGTCAAAAATAATTTGCCGCAGTGTCGTTCCCATAGGAACTTCTACCAGTCCTACATTGTTGACCTTTCCTGCCAGAGCAAAGACCTTGGTTCCTTTGCTTTTTTCTGTACCAATCCCTGCGAACCAATCCCCTCCTTTTAAAATAATTGGGGGAATATTGGCCAGGGTTTCGACATTATTGACGCAAGTTGGTTTCCCCCAAAGTCCTTGTTGAGCGGGAAAGGGCGGTTTAACCGAAGGTTCGCCGCGGGTTCCTTCGATAGAATGGATTAGTGCTGTTTCCTCTCCGCAGACAAAGGCTCCTGCTCCGTATTTAATTTCAATGTCAAAACAAAAATCGCTGCTTAAAATGTTTTTGCCGAGCAATCCATACTGCTTGGCTTGTTTAATGGCGATTTCTAAGCGATGAATAGCCAGAGGATATTCAGCTCGGATATAGATAAAGCCGTGAGAGGCACCAATGGTATGTCCGGCTATCAACATAGCCTCTAAGACGCTGTGAGGATCTCCCTCCAAAATTGAGCGGTCCATGAAAGCTCCCGGATCACCTTCGTCAGCATTGCAAATAATATAACGATTATTTGCCTCATTGTTGTGAGTCAACTCCCACTTTACACCGGTGGGAAATCCTCCGCCGCCGCGGCCGCGCAGACCGCTTTGCTTTATAACATCAATGACTGATTCCGGCGTCATGGCAAATAAGACCTTGGCTAAGGCTTGATAACCGTCGACAGCAATATATTCCAGGATATCCTCAGGTGAAATCAAGCTGCAGTTGCGCAAGGCAATACGCATTTGGCTGTGATAAAAAGGAAGGTCTGAAGCGATGCGTTCTTCGGTATTTGGATCTTGATAGAGAAGGCGTTCAAGGGGTTTTCCCTGAATGAAATGTTCTTCAACAAGTTCAGGCACATCTTTGGGAGAAACCTCTAGGTAAAGGACGTTATCGGGGTGAACTTCAAGAATGGGGCCCTTTTCGCAGAAGCCAAAACAGCCCGTTTGCAGAACATTAATTTGTTCTGCAAGGCCGCGTCGCTGAAGTTCTGCCTTAAGTGCCTCGACAATCTGAGGGCTATTCGAGGCGTGACAGCCTGTTCCGCCGCAGACCATAACCTGTCTCGGCTTTCCTTGAGCCTCAGAGACAGAAATTGGTTGGGCAGATCGTCGATTCTGAAGGAGAACCTGGTGTTGAGCTTTTAGGTTATTAAGGTCGTCTCTGGTTTTTAGTTTCATGTTGATGTTCCTTCCTTCAACGCAGGTTCTCGGTATTCATCTAAGATCTGTTTGATATCTTCCGGATGGATAAGGCGGCCATAAACTTTACCATCGACCATCATAACAGGGGCAAGGCCGCAGGCCCCGATACAACGTAAGGAATCAAGGGAAAAATGCCCATCCTCTGTCGTTTGGCCGGTTTTAATTCCAAGCTGTTTTTCAATTTCCTGCTGCAATTTCTCAGCACCTCGGACAAAGCAAGCGGTTCCCATACAAACATTAACAACATGTTTTCCCCGAGGTTTCATTGTAAAAAAAGAGTAAAAGCTTACGACTCCGTAAACCTTGGCTGAAGGAATATCAAGTTTCGCAGCGATATGACGCTGGACTTTATCCGGCAAGTAGCCAAAAAGCTGCTGGGCATGATGCAGAATGGCGATCAAATTTTCCTTTTTATAAGGAAGGCCGTCAATGTAGCGGTCAAGCTGTTGATAAGGATTATATGGGGAAGGGTTGTCACACATCGGGAAACCTCCTTTTTTTATTAGTACATAAAGTTAGCATACCCATTGATAAAAAAATTACGTATTAAAAATTTGCAGTAAAGGTGTGTCAAAGGGACGGTCCTTTCAACACTCTTTAATTTGTTAAAGGTGTGTTAAAGGGACGGTCCTATTAACACTCTTTCAAATCGTCAGTGGTGCAAAATAAGTTGAAATAGTTTTTTTACGAAGGCTCTCTGTCTTTTATGCAGTTAAGTGTGTCAAAAGGACCGTCCCCCTGACACATTGACCTGAAGTATTTACGAAGCTTATAATAAGCTTGGATCAATACTCTCTCGGGGTAAGGAGTGAGACTATGGATCAGGATCAGAATTTAAAACTTGTAGAAGAAACGGAGCTTTTGTTCAGAAGAGTCTGGAAAAAATACCAGAATTTCTTGATGTTTGCTTCATGTGAGTTATCCATGCAGCAAATGATGTTCCTTAAATTATTGGAACAGAAAGGCACCTGTACTCCTTCGGATATTGCTCAGCAGTTCGAGATTACTTTGGGTGCCGTAACGAGTTTTGTGGATCGCTTGCATAAGTTGGGCCTGATTATGCGAACTCGCAGTGAGGAAGACCGCAGAGTTGTTCTCATTCAGCTTTCTCCCCAGGGAGAAGATGCACTCTTAACCTTTGAGAGGGAGCGAAAGAAAAAACTTAGTTGTTTAATGCAGAGGCTCGATCCTTTGCATCTCAACAAATTAAATACGGCTTTGGAGCAATTGAATTCCGTTTTGGCTGAATTGGAAGCCAACCCTTTTACTGAATAGGCGTCAATTAGAGAATAGTCCTGTAAGATATTTTAGAAATTGCAGATTTGGGGATAGCTAAGACGATGAAAAGGAAGAAGTAGGAGTTTTTTTATGAGCAAAAAAAATATTGGGCCTATGGCAATATTGTTTATTATTCAATTTTTGGTTATGGTAGGGTTCGGAATCGTTGTGCCGATCCTTCCCTTTTTAGTCAGCAAACTTGGCGGAGGCGCCTTTGCCTTAGGGGTTTTCATGTCCGCATATTCAATTATGCAGTTCTTTTTTGCACCGGTCTGGGGCAAGCTCTCGGATCGAATTGGAAGACGTCCCGTTATCCTCATAGGGCTTCTTGGCTATGGCGTAACCTTTTTAATGTTCGGCATGGTCAACAATCTTTATATATTAATCGTCCTCAGGGCTTTGGCGGGAATCGTTTCCTCAGCAACATTACCTACAGCTATGGCGTACTTAGCAGATATTACCGAAGGAGCTGATCGTGCCAAGGGAATGGGGATGATCGGTGCGGCCATGGGGATGGGAATGATTTTTGGGCCTGCTTTGGGAGGGTTCCTGGGAGAATATAGTTTCTCTCTTCCTTTTTTTGTGGCAGGGGGATTGGCGTTATTACTCCTTCCCTTTACCTGGTTTTTCTTGCCGGAATCGCTTAAGGAAATGAATAAAGGCTCAGGCCGAAAGAGAGCCAGACTTACTCCTCAGGTTCTCAAAGATCCTTTATTTTTCCTCTTCGCCTTTAATTTCACCTTGAATTTTACGATGTCCATGTTTGAGAGTACCTTTGCTTTATTGGCCGCAGCCAAAGTAGGTTTCGGCCCTACGGATATGGGGATAACCTTTGCTATTATGGGAATCTTTGCTGTGATTGTTCAGGGAGGACTTATCGGGAAATTAGTCAAAACGTTTGGGGATGCTAAACTCGTCAATACAGGAGCACTCTTATGTGCTGTCGGCTTGTCATTGATTATTATCTCGGCAGATGATAAAAGTATAGTTTTTCTGATTGCCTCGACGGTTATCTTTATGGTAGGCAATTCCTTAATGGTTCCCACTAGTTCAAGTCTTGTCTCTAAACAAAGCAATCGGGGACAAGGAGCATCTCTTGGTCTCTTTCAATCGTTTGCCAGTCTGGGCAGAATCCTCGGGCCTGTGACAGGGGGAGCTCTTTTTGCCTTGTACATGGGGCTGCCGTATATGACGGGAGCAGCCATTTTAGTGCTTGTTGTAATACTGGCGGGACGTAAAATCAGCATCAAAGTTTCTGAGCCTCTGGTACAAGATTAAAAAATAGAATAAACTAGGAAAGAAGTTAGTGGGGGTGGGCCCTTCGTATGAACGAGTTCACTCTTCAGCCCAAGATTTAAAGAGCTTAATGTAGGTGGTTTTATGGTTAAGAAAATAAATAATACCCAAAGCGCTAACCTCACCCTAGGGGGAATTACCTTGGGGTTTTTGTTGAGTTATCCTTTTCACGCCACAAGCTTTTGGGGCGGACTTATCTCCAGCGGGTGCAGTGCGGGAATGATAGGAGGACTTGCCGATTGGTTCGCAGTGACAGCTTTATTTCGGCGGCCTTTAGGAATTAGGCCTGGCAAACTGCTGCGTACAGAAATTATTCCTAGAAATCGCGAACGGATTTTCAACGCTCTGGCGGATATGGTTCAGGACGAATTACTGACTAAAGATGTCTTGAAACAAAAACTAGGGATGTGGGATTTTTCAGGGGAGTTGCTTAAGGTCTTTCAACAGGATCAGGTCAAGGAATCTGCCAAACAACTGCTTGTTGACTTGACCGAGGAAATTAAGCGCTCTTTGGACACGAACAGTTTATCTCGATCTCTGCAAGGACTACTGCAAGAGAACCTGATCAGCCAAGAGAACCTGACTAGGCTGGAGCTCTCGGAAACCTTAATTGCCGTTCTTGAATTTTCTCTTGAGCATGGTCAAATTGATCATTTGTTGCAGGCTTTATGTAAGGCTATGAAAGAACTGCTGCTCCAACCCACGGTGAATAGAGCATTGACAAACATGATAGAGGCAGCCTTAATACGATATGGAGCTAATAACCCGACGCGTAAACTCGTTGGCAAGTTTTTGCCCTCACCAGAAGTTCTTGCCCAGGGTATTATAGATAAAGGGAAGACCGCTTTGCAGGACGGAACTGTTGAGCGCTGGCTGAAGGAATTGGTTCGGAAGGGCATTATAAACCTGAAGACGAACCCGGAAATGCAGGATAAGGTCAGTCAACTTTGTGCTAAAGCTTTAACCGCCCTTACATACACCGACAGCGATCTGCCTGAAGAGGCTGAGTCGACCAGGGAAACGAGTTCTGATCTAGTACCCAAAGTTATTGAACGCGGCTTGAAGAAGCTGCGGGATGACTGGGATCAAAATCTGGAAGCAATAAAGCATAAGCCGGAGTTAAGGAAAGCCTTCAATCGAGAAGTTCGAAGCTTCCTGGAAAGACAAATTGAAGATCATCATGATGTTATTGGACGAACGGTTCGCGAAGGACTTTATCCCCTAACGAATGATAAGCTGGTCACACTGATCGAAGAGAAGGCGGGCAATGATTTGCAGATGATACGGATTAACGGATCTCTTGTGGGCGGCCTGGTTGGGATGCTGATTTATGTATTGGGGATGGTGTTCCGATGAATTATCATAAGAAAGCCAACATCACACTTGCTCTTGTCTTTATTGGCTTTTTAGGGTCTGTTTTCTTAAAATACACTTACCCACAAAGCGTAGGCTGGCAGCTTCTTAATTTCATCCTTGAAGCAGCCTTGGTGGGTGGGATCGCCGATTGGTTTGCGGTCACGGCCATTTTTAAAAAACCGCTGGGCTGGGGGTATCATACAGAGCTCATTCCGCGTAATCGCGTGAAACTCATCGAAGCTGTGGCAGGGATGGTCCAAACAGAACTCTTGCACATGGACATAATTCGCCGGAAAATCTCTGAAGTCGCCTACCTCGACGCACTTGTTCAGTTTGTGGAAAAGCAGGGAGGGGCAGCCTATTTAACGGACAAAGCCGTTTTTTTCCTGCGGCACACGGCGGAAAAACAGGACCCAGCTGTCCTGGCAGAGAAATTAACCGGGTTTCTCCAGCAGAAAGCACAGACTTGGCCCTTAGCTCCGAAGGTTGAGAAGTTAAGCCGCTGGGCCTTAACTAAAGGCTATCTTGATCAAGGTTTGGATCGCTTCGTGGAACTGCTTTGGGAAAAGGCCTCAGAAGGAGAGACTCGCCAGCTTATTCTTAATTATTTGGAGACCATCAAAGCCGAGAAACTAGGCAATGGCGGGACAATTTTTCGGACCCTCTTAGGTTTTGTAGAAATGTCTGACGGATTAAATATGGAAGAAGCAGCAGATGCCCTGCATATCGAACTACTGCTTACCCTGCGTAAGTTTAATGACCCGGCAGATCCCCTGCGCCAAGCCCTAAGAGAAAGTCTCGTCAACAATCTGGAATCCTTAACAGCAGACACAGATTTCCAAGCACAAGTCGAATCCTGGAAAAACGGCCTATTGCAAGAGAACTTTTTCCAGGAACTCCTCACCAAAATCCTGAGTATTTTCCTGAACACAGCTTCCTCCACCGAACCGGAAGTCCTAAACAACGTAATCGCCCCCTATATCCAACAGGGCTGGAACGACTTTCAGAACAATAAACACCTTCAAGACCAGCTTAATTCCTTTGTCACAGACATCTTGTGTCAGGTTATCCAAAATGAACACCACGAAATTGGCATGATCGTCAGGGAAACCCTCACAAGTTACTCAAACGAAGATTTGAATCAATTTGTCGAAGAAAAAGCCGGAAACGATCTTCAATGGATTCGTATCAATGGCTCAATGATCGGCAGCCTTGTAGGAATGTTCTTGTTTTTCTTCTTAGACTATGTCTATGATCCTTATATTGGACCATTTATTGTGCATGTAGCTCAGCTTATCCATTAAAGGCCCTATATGAAGCTTCAGACTTGGTTTTTCGGAATACAGATTTACAGTCAATTATTCGCAAGGGGCCGTTGCATGATGAATATCTATCCGTTTTTATAAATGGAATTCTGCATATGTGGAGGGTTCAAACCACTATTTATGCGGGATTTTGTTAAATAAAAAGCGTTTATGCATTTTGCATCAGTCCCTTGTTTGGATTGTAAAGGAAAGTGGACGCTGTCTTCGACCTGCTCAAGCTGGTTTTTCAATACTCCCTCCTTTGCCACTCTGATAAATAGACCTTAGAGGAAGGGAGCTTCGCCCACAAGAGGGAACTCATTGCATGGAGAGGCGGCAAGGCCCACAAAGGTTGCGTGGGAAGCGAAGCCGGTGGTTCACATCAGGTATTACCCTGTGGTTCTGGTACGAAAGTGTCCAGTGGACATTTTCGCTCGAAGCGGCTATCTTCAGAGAATATTTATCCGCTGAAGATAGCTCCCACGCTACCGAGTGGGCGAGCCTTGGAATGCTGAGTGAGCGATGTGGGCGAAGCTCCCCGACCCGAGGATTCTCCATATAATGCTCCATCAAAGGAAATTGCTGTCTTGACCCATCAGGTATACAAAATTCATACCCACCAGGGGATTGCCAAACGACCTTTTAACGTGCTAAAATACCAACCATAAGGTGTGCACACCCTGGACCCAATATTAAGAAAACCGAAACAAAGCAATGGCGCTTTGAGTTAACTCTTTAATCGGAGTGAACTCAAAGCGCCATTTTATTTGTTCAACAGGAGGAATAACAAATGGATACTGGAGATACAGCGTTCGTCTTAGTGTCAACAGCGCTTGTCCTTTTAATGACGCCCGGTTTGGCATTCTTTTACGGAGGCATGGTCCGCAAAAAGAACGTCCTTAGTACGATCATGCATAGTTGGATTATTATAGGACTTATATCGTTACAGTGGATTTTAATAGGCTATACCTTAGCTTTTGGACCGGATTTTCATGGTATTATTGGCAGTTTAAATTGGTTAGGTTTAAATGGAGTAGGGGCAGCTCCTAATCCGGATTACGCGGCCACGATTCCCGCCATTGTTTTTATGGCTTTCCAAATGATGTTTGCTGTGATTACTCCAGCCCTCATTAGCGGTTCCTTTGCAGAACGAATGCGCTTCCCGGCCTTTATTATCTTTTCGCTGCTCTGGGCTACTCTAATTTATGATCCGCTTGCCCATTGGGTCTGGGGAGTCGGCGGTTTCCTAAGAACACTCGGAGCATTAGATTTTGCAGGCGGAAACGTGGTTCATATCAGTTCCGGATACTCAGGTTTAATTGTAGCTTTAGTATTGGGAAAACGTAAAGGCCTGGGCAAAGACTCCATGGCGCCTCACCACATCCCCTTTACCGTCTTGGGAGCAGGTCTCTTGTGGTTTGGCTGGTTCGGTTTTAACGCCGGGAGTGCTTTGGGGGCTAACGGCCTCGCCGGTATGGCCTTGGTGAATACCAATACGGCTGCTGCCGCAGCTGCCATCGCCTGGGCTGTAGTTGAACGTTATCATCGCGGAAAATCAACGGTTCTCGGCGCAGCCAGCGGAGCTGTGGCAGGTTTGGTTGCCATCACACCGGGAGCCGGATTTGTAACACCCCTTTCATCAATTCTCATCGGTTTTATCGGCGGAGCTATTTGTTATCTGACTATTAGTGTAATGAAGGCAAAATTCGGATATGATGATGCTTTAGATGCTTTTGGCTGCCATGGAATTGGCGGAACCTGGGGAGCTTTGGCTACTGGTATTTTTGCGACCAAGACGATTAACCCTGCCGGTGCCAATGGACTATTGTACGGAAACCCTTCACAATTGGGAATTCAGGCTCTGAGTGTTTTAGCGACGGTAGCCTTTGCAGTTATTGGTACTTGGATACTTTTAAAAATTGTCGGCCTGTTTACGAAACTGCGGGTAAGTGACGATCAAGAAACGATTGGCTTGGATCTCTCACTTCATGGTGAAGAGGCTTATCCGGACTTCATCTGATTTCAGCATAGTTAATGTTAATATTTTAGAACGAGCAGGGGGGACCTTGATGAAGAAGATAGAGGCTATCATTCGGCCTGGAAAGCTGGACGTTGTTAAAGATGCCTTAAGCAATCATGGGGTTAATGGTTTGACAGTGACGCAGGTTATTGGCTGCGGCAAACAAAAAGGGCATACCCAGGTCTATCGGGGAGTTGAGTATAATATTCATCTTATCCCCAAAGTAAAAATTGAAATTGTAGTTAAAGATCAGGATGTTGATGCGGTGATTCAGACGATTGTGCAGGAGGCAAGGACAGGGGAAATTGGAGATGGGAAGATCTTCGTCACATCTGTGGAGAACGCCTTTACCATCAGAACGGGAAATGTCGGAGAAAACGCTCTATAACCCATATATTTTCTATCGCAAAAAAGCGTTGAGGTTGGGATTTGATGAAATGAAGTCAGATCCCAACCTTTTTGCTTGTCGCTTTGATATACAGGATTAGTTTTTTTGACATTATGAAATTAATTCAACTATAGAATATAAAAATGCAATTAAAGAAAGGATTATTGAAAAATTTAGAGAACTTTTTAATCATGTTTCAATATAAGTGCCTAAGGCAGCAGGAGAATGAATAAGTGCACAAAAATATAGACTTGAGAGCAAAAATTTTACTATCACTTGGCATAATTACTTTACTGTCCTTTGTGATTATCACTTATATCCTATCGATGGAATCGAGTGAAATGGCCAAGGATTCAGCTTATCAATCGGCCGAAGAAAGCGCTGAAGAAAATGGCACCTATGTAAAGGCTAACCTGGATTTTGCTATGGACACGGCGAGAACACTGTCCTATACATTTCAACAAGTGCGGCTTACTCACCATCCTGACCGGGTGGTAATGGGCAGGATTCTTGCTAAAGTCCTGCAAGATAACCCTCAGTTTACTGCAGTCTGGACTCTATGGGAACCGAATGCTCTTGACGGTATGGATGCAGACTATAAGAACAAACCAGGTTATGACGGCACAGGCCGTTTTATACCTTATTATAGTAATCAAAATGGCAAGATTCATTTAGAACCTCTCGTGAATTATGGAACCCCAGGAGCAGGAGATTATTACTTAATTCCCAAAAGAACAAATAAGGAAACAGTAATTGAACCTTGTTGCTATCCGATTATGGGTAAAAACGTCATGATAACCAGGGTGGTTGTGCCCATTATGATCGAAGGAACCTTTGATGGAGTTGTTGGAATTGACATTTCCTCTGAAACCTTTCAGAAGGCGATAACTTCTGCCGGCCCCCTAGAAAGAGGATATATAAGCCTTTTGTCCAATGATGGCCGAGTCGTGGCGAGCAGCAATCCCTCTAAAATAGGCGCGGCCGTCGAAGACAGCAGCGCAAAAGAGGCGATTAAACAAGGAAAACGTTTTAGTACAATGAATAAAGATTCATATGAAATTTATAAACCTATAACGATTGGCAGAACGACAACTCCTTGGTCTATGTCAGTTCATGTTCCTATGGGTTTGATTCTCGAGGAAGCCACTAAGAAACGCAGAGAGATTGTTGTTCATGGGATCATTTGGACCGCAGTTATCAGTTTAATACTCTTTTTTGTTGAGAGCAGGATAACCAATCAACACCTGAAGAAGGAGATCAAGGAGCGGCAAGCGTTTCAGGAGCGTATTTTACGCTTAGCATCCATTGTCGAGTCTACGGATGAAGGAATTATCGGTTTGAGCTTAGAAGGGATTATCCTGGATTGGAACCGAGGGGCAGAAAGAATATACGGCTATACTAAACAGGAGATTATTGGCAAAACAATAAAAGGCTTAATTCCTCAAGACAGAATGCAGGAATTTGGAGATATTATTTGGAACGTTTCTCACGGGATTTCAGTAACCAACAGCGAGACTCAGCGTATAAAGAAAGACGGGCAGCTGATTTATGTCTACCTGACCGTTTCCCCTATTAAGAATCAAAGGGGAGAGATTATAGGCATGTCGACAATCGTTCGTGACATAACAACCCAAAAAATATTGGAAAAAGAAATGACAAGAATGGAACATATGAATTTGATCGGGGAAATGGCTGCGAGCATTGGCCATGAGGTTAGGAATCCCATGACAACGGTTAGAGGATTTTTGCAACTCCTTGAAGCCAATCCAACGTCTGAGCATTATAGAAATTATATTCCCCTTATGATCAGTGAGCTTGATCGAGCCAATTCGATTATCACAGAGTTTTTATCCATCAGCCGAACGAAGGCCACCGAGTTTGCCCGGGGAAACCTCAACGATATTTTAGAATCCATTAGGCCTCTTTTGGAAGTGGATGCAATACGCGAGGACAAATTGGTCGTCTTGGAAAAAGGAGAGGTGCCGGATTTATTATTAAACGACAAAGAGATCCGGCAATTGATTATTAATCTGTCCCGCAATGGTTTGGAAGCCATGAAAGAAGGCGGTCATCTTATCGATCCGCGATGAGGGAACAGGTATTAGTCCTGAAATTATCGACCGCTTAGGTACTCCTTTCTTAACAACAAAAGAACAGGGGACTGGTTTAGGCCTGGCAGTTTGTTATGGCATTGCAGCCCGTCATGATGCCAGTATTGACGTGGTGACAAATTCGCAGGGAACAACATTTTTAGTAAAGTTTAAGCTTAAATCATTTGACCTTAACTGACCTTTGTTATAAAATAAACGTAATCGGCCAGAATATATTAGGTTAAATACTGCTAATTAATATTGTGAATAGGGGGAATTATAAATGGGTTATCTCGTTCCAATGGTTGTGGAGCAAACCAATCGCGGAGAACGCTCCTATGATATCTACTCTCGTCTTCTTAAAGACAGAATCATTTTTCTTGGCGGCGCAATCGACGACGATGTAGCTAATCTTGTTGTGGCGCAAATGCTTTTCCTTGAAGCAGAAGATCCTGAAAAGGATATCAACTTATACATCAACAGTCCGGGCGGTTCAATTACAGCCGGAATGGCTATTTACGACACCATGCAATACATTCGTTCTGACGTACGCACCATCTGCATCGGGATGGCTGCCAGTATGGGAGCTTTCCTGTTAGCTGCCGGAACTAAAGGAAAACGCGCTGTTCTTCCTAATGCAGAAGTGCTAATCCATCAGCCCTTAATCGGCGGACATGGCCTTTCCGGGCAAGCAACGGAAATCGAAATTCATGCCAAACAATTACTGCGTACTAAGGCAAAAATGAACAAAATTTTGGCTGAAAGAACAGGCCAACCATTGGAAAAAGTTGAAAAAGACACGGACCGGGATTATTATATGACTGCTGAAGAAGCAAAAGAGTATGGTATAGTGGATCAAGTAGTCGAGAAGGCCGAATTAAAGAAAGAAACAAAAGAAAATAGTTAATAGATAATCTTAGCGGTTAGGCATAAAAGTTAAAGGTTATAACTAAGTTAAAGGTTATAACTAAGTTAAAGGTTATAACTAAGTTAAAGACTATAACTAGCTGCAATAAAATTAAAGGCTGAAACAAAATCGACGTCCCGATTTGTTCCAGCCTTTTCTGCTATTTGTCCGCAAATTCCAAACGTTAATTAAATTGTAATTTTGTCTAAATAATCATGCAGAAACTCAAAGCCTAAGCCGGCTAAGAACCATTCAGGGGCCATTTTTAAGGTGATAAGTCCGTTAATGTTTAAAGGATCAGAATAGTGCCAGGGGCAGTGCCCAAGAATGATCGCCAGCATTAAACCGCTGGTATACTCAACAAGCCAAATAAGCGTTAAATAAAAGGTACCGCGTATCCACCAAGGGATAGTACGGATTTTGCTGTGCAGAGGCTCGAGAAATACAGCAAGGCCATAGATTGGGAACATAACCAAAAAGGTAAATCCCTGCATACTGTAATCGCCTTTTAGAAGAGAGGCGATCCCCGTATAGATGACCTCAAGAACGAGGCCGACTATTCCGTAGATTAGAAAATGTTTTAATGTTTTCATGGGGTTAGTATGGTTGATCAGAATTGGCCCATACATAGTACTAATAAGTATCTATTGGAAGACGTGGCTTGTGATTCCTTAAATTCCTTATTATACTAAAATAATAGGTATATGGAAGGAACTTCTTGGCTTATTGGCGAATGTGTAAGAGAGTTCTATTATATACATAATGGACAGAAATAAGTGTTATGAAAAAGGAGAGTCAACTATGCGCAAAATTCGCAAAGCCGTAATACCGGCAGCAGGACTGGGTACTCGATTTTTACCGGCAACGAAGGCCCAACCGAAAGAGATGTTGCCTATTGTCGATAAACCAACAATTCAATATATTGTGGAAGAAGCCATTAATTCCGGGATAGAAGATATTATTATCGTAACCGGCCGCAATAAACGGGCTATTGAAGACCACTTTGACCGCTCCATGGAACTGGAGACCTATCTGGAAAAAAATTCCAAAGAAGAACTGCTGGATTTGGTTCAAGATATCGCAAGGTTAGCGGATATCTATTACGTTCGCCAGAAAGAAGCTTTGGGCTTAGGCCATGCAATCTATAGCGCGCGTAAATTTATCGGCCAGGAACCCTTTGCCGTTCTGTTGGGTGACGATATTATTAATTCTGAAGTACCTGCCTTGCGGCAAATGATGAACCAATATGAGCGTTATGGTGCCAGTATGGTCGGGGTTCAGGAAGTATCTTTGGATGATATTTCTAAATACGGAATTGTTGATGGTGAAAAGTTTGCTGAGCGCCTGTACCGGGCTAAGAATCTGGTTGAAAAACCGCAGCCGGAAGACGCCCCTCTGACTCATCTGGCAATTATGGGACGCTATATTTTAAATCCGGAGATATTTGATCTATTAGAAGCCCTGCCACCGGGCAAAGGCGGGGAGATACAGCTTACAGATGGAATTAAGGAACTAGGGCGCTATCAGGAAGTTATGGCTTATGAATTTGACGGACGCCGGCATGATGTGGGTGATAAGTTGGGGTTTGTCGAGGCCACTATTGAATATGCCTTGCGCCGGGAGGATCTTGCCGAAGAACTAATGAGTTATTTGCAAAATCTCGTACGAAATATTGGTAGCAATGAATAGGAATCAACAAATTATTATGATAAATGCTGAGTCATTTTCGCGAAAAAGTATTACTCTAAAGCGTCTGTTGGCAAATCGATACTTCTAGAGACGGAAAATAGGTCGTGTCACACAGCAAAAGTGACAAGCTTCTCTCCCAATAATTGGTAAAATACTCACGTACCAAGAAAAAAGAAATAAGGAGGGAAGAGACCAATGAGGCCAATGGATAAGAAGCGGATAGCGACTGTTGCGGGAACGCTGGTTCTGGCAGGCGCTGTTGTTGCCGCCGGGGTTTATGGACCCAGTGTGTGGAAAGTATTTCGGCAACAAAGCACGGTATCAGACCAAGCAGTTATTCAGAATCCAGTAGTTGACAACACCAATACACCTGGCAACAATGCGGCCGCCAGTGGCACGGGCACAGGCACAGGGACGGGAACCGGACCCGGAACTGGATCTGGATCTGGGACTGGTGCGTCGTTGCCTGACGGTGGGGCAGCACCCGGAAAAGCCACGCCAACCGTAATTGCTCCCAGTACGATTAACACACCTGCTCAAGGTGACACAGGTTCCAAAAATAAATATAAGGAACCGGATACGACCAAAATCGACTTGGCGCCATCGGTTGCAGCTTACTTCGGAGACAACGCCTTAAGCAATGATGCCAAAACGTTAGCCTTTGGCACTGCGTGGAACATCCATCAATATGTGGATGGCTATCTGTATGGACCGGCAGCAGGTCCTCAAATGAACGAACAGGATATCAAAAAGTACATCATCTTCCACAAGACTCTTTGGGACAAGCAGCTTAAAAATGAGCCCAATGCAAGCAAAGCGGCAGCGTTCACGAATTATTTCGACCTTCTGCTAAATACGGGGATCGATGCCTTTGATTCGAAAGATAAGGCTCGAATTGAGCAATTCCATCAGGGGATTCATGACTTAGATAGTCATATCTTTCGCAATGATACAAATTCTAAAATCTATGGGGCAACGCCGTTTGCAACTAAACGGACCTAATTCGAGGTTTGGTTAAGCAGTAATAACAGAAGGGGTATGCAGCTTAGTCGGAGCAATTAAACTGGCAAGGAATGCGCAGAATTATTTCCATGGTGCAAACGGCAATAGGTATCTCGCATAGATTATTTTTTAAAAGACATAAGGGTTAAGCATGTTGAGATGACACATGGAAAACCTGATTTTAAAATAGAATTTCGCTGTCTAAAGGGATGATCTTAGACGAAATTTGACTTGCTATTAAACAACTGAATAAACAACTTGATTCAGTAGACTGTGACCTTGTTTGACAAGGTTGAAAACTAATTAAGTTGTTGCAAGAAAAACCACCCATAGCAATTGAATAAATCGCAAGGCCTGCCCGAATGGACAGGCCTTGCGATTTATCCAAGCGTAAGACTCCCACTTCTTTAAGTGGGAGTGGGTCCCCCTGTACTCTGCTTCGGTGGGGGTAGAGTCCCCCGCCGAAGTCTCGATGTTCTGAACGAGTTCACTTCCTAAATTAAGGCCTAAATGTCTAAAAATCTTTTTCACTGGTCATGATAGTAGTAAAAATCCAGTTGAAGGAGATTTTGGTCTTTATGCGTAAAATGAATTACCTAATAGGCGGGTTGACGCTAGGTTTGGGGGTTTTGACAGGGATAATAGGAATGTCATTAGTTGCAAATTCCAGTTCAGCTGCCTCCTTTATTAACAAGCTGCGGGGGCAGGAAAATGTCCATACAGTTTCGGTCCCAGTTGCTGATTCAAGTCAAGTCCCGCAAACGGGCAATACAGAGACGGATACCTCCGTAAATAACTCGACTTCGGATCAAACATCGGGAAACTCTTCCACTCCGGGTCAGAGCGATTCAAGTTTAAGCGCCAATACAGCAGCTCAAAATGGCGGCAGCCAAGGGCAGGCAAAAGGAACCTCTGTCCCTGAGGCTTTAAAGAATCAAATAATTGCCGATTATAAACAGGATATTGGGACATTTTTTGATGCTTGGAAGTCGGTGGATATTGACACCTTCCGCTTAAAGCTTGCCAAGGCCTATTCCGGAGAGATATATGAAAAACATGCACGGCGCGCCGAAGAATTCCTAGTTCAGGGCATAGGTTTGGACGTCACCTCCGTTAACTTTGATCGGGTCGATGTAGAAAGTGCCGATGATAATACAGCAACTCTGCGGGTAGATTACCGTTACACCGCCAGGGATTACAATATCACTGAGAGCGTTCCTGTCGGGGAAGAGCATGAACAAAATGTACATGTTCGCGTGAACCTGATGAAATTGAATTCTCATTGGCTGATTACCGGTGAGAGCTCCATCAGTAATTAAAAGATCCAAAAAACTAGAGGTAATCTCGAGTTTACTCACTGCAAGATGCTCCGCTTCCAACGGCTAGATTTACTCACAAATCTGCTGGTTGCTAAGCGGAGCTTTTTTGAGGAAGAAACAGAGTTCATCGCAAAACTTTCTTTAGCGTGCAGAAACGGCTGGTCTATGATAAACTATCCTGAGTTTAATTAATTAATAAAAGAACAAGGGAGGCCGAAGGGAAAGGTGGGAATCAACTTAGCCCAGGAAACGAAACACCTTGAATGGGCCGATATTTTAAAAGGCCTGGGAATTTTGACCGTTGTCTGGGGACACGCAGGAAGCAAAGTTTCCTTCTATATGTTTTGGTTTCATATGCCCTTGTTTTTTTGGATCAGCGGCTATTTGTACAGCTTTAAACCTATGTCTAAAGGTACTCAGTATGTTCAGCGCAAAGTAAAGCACCTTATAGTGCCCTATGTGTTTTATCTCGTTCTTTTGACTCTGCCGGTTCTTGTCTTCAATGGTTACAGAGGTTATTCGGCGCTGGAATTTTGGCACCAGAATTGGGAAGCCCTTTTATTGGGAGGCAGTCTTTTAGGAGGAGTATATGCCACCTTTTGGTTTCCCACTGTTTTGCTTTTTGTTCAGGTCGTTTATGATGTTTTCTGTCGTAAGCTTTCTTCCCCTTTGGTGAGAGGGCTGATAATCGCAGGGTGCTTCTTGCTGGCTTATGGTGAATCACGCTATCTGCCCAACACCTTTGTGCCTTGGAATTTGGATGTCGGCCTCTATGCCATTGTGTTTTATGCTCTCGGACATCTCATGAGACAAAGAAAGCTTCTGGAAGACCTGAAAATACGGCGCATGGCTTTCGGGATTGCATGGATCATAGTTTTAGGCTTTATTTATTTATATGCTCACCATATCCTGGACTATGGTTTGGATATGAAACATCGTCAATACTATTATTTCGGAACAAACCTTCTGCTTCCGGCAGCGTTCATCGTGCTTTTCGTTCAACTGAGCATGTTCCTTGAACACATTCAGGGGTTGAAACAGGGATTAAGCTATATTGGGGAAGCATCCATGGTGATTATGTATTTGCATCCCGGTGCAGCTGCTTTTGCTCGCCGGTTCCTGGCCATTACACCTCTGCGTTTTTTTGTTATCGGGATTATTGTCCCTCTTCTCTTTTATCAGGTAATACAGCATGTCCCTTACGGACGCTATTTTGCTTTGGGTGAGACTCGTCAAAAGGATAACCAAAACCAGACCGATTTTTGTAATCTTCCCAACAAATCAGTATAATTATAATAGATAACTCGGGAATCACTCCCGCTTGTGAAGTGGGAGCCCTGCGACTGGATAAATTAAGCAGGCCCCGTATGCAGCAAGTGCATATAGCTGTCTGTCTTTATCGAGAGCAGATAAACGAGTAATTATACTAAAAGAGGAAACGTAGAGATTAATGAAAAATCAAGGGGCTCAAGCCAAAACAGAGAAAATTGCCGAAATTAATTTTCTTAGAGGATTTAGTATTTTAGCGGTTTTAGCAATTCATACGACAGGCTACTTTACAAAAGTTCAGCCTTATAAAACTTTAGCTCTTTTAGGTATTTGGACGGATGTATTTTCTCAATTTGCCGTTCCTTTATTTATTGCAATTTCCGGTTTTGTTTTAGCGAAGAATTATCGCCAAAATTTCCCTGTGACGAAGTTTTACGTTAAAAGGGCACGTTCGATTCTTCCCCAATATGTAATTTTTTCCGCCTTGTACACGGCGTTTAATCATTGGCAGGAAATGCAGAACAGTTCGCTGCCGGCTAATCTGAAGCTAATTGCCGAAAGCATCTGGCATTCCGACGCATCCTATCATTTGTGGTTTTTTGCCATTATTATTCAGCTGTATATTGCTTACCCTTTAATTATTAAAGGGTATGATTTTTGTAAAGCACGCGGCAAATCAGAATACTTTCTCACGGGAATGCTCGTTATTCAAGTTCTTTGGATGGTAGGCGCCCATACCTCTTATGCCAATGTCATTAAGGTTAACGGAATTGCCTACCTTTTCTACTTCACGCTTGGAATTTATTCCTTTGACCATTTCGTCCAATTAAGAGCGTTCCCTAAGAGCCTGACGCCGATTTGGGGAACGATGTCTCTGATTTTGACCTTTGGAGCCAGTTTTTTTATTGTTATAGGTTTAACCACTGGTCATATCTATGATGAAATTCCGCCCTATTTCACAACGGGTTCAGAGCTTGTTTATCCGGTTTTGAGACTGGTAACCTTTCTTTTCTTATGGAACTTGGCCGGCAGCCTGGCCCGGAGCAGGAATTTTTTTGCAAAGGTCATGACGAGACTCGGGGATTATTCTTTTGGGATTTATCTCATTCATCTCTTTTTTAATCAAACAACGATTAATATTTTAAGCAGTCATCAGATAGGCCCCAATCAATGGGTTTTCTATCCAATTGTCTTTACGGTTACCTTAATTTTAAGCTATGCTGGAGTTCGCATCATCAGTTATTTGCCCTTTAGTTATTACTTAGTCGGTTTTGGTCAACAAAAAGTGGTTAAGCGTTAAGCCGAAAAAATACTAAGAGGCTGTAGTTTGACGGGATGTTTGAGTTGTAAAAGCATATAAGTTGTAGTAAACTTTAGAACGATAAAGATTCATTACTTTTTGTACTGCAGAATGTATAATTTTGTTTTCTTTAGGTATATCAGAAGGGGCTGAACTAAGTGTTATTTCGTAAACGTACATTAATCCTTATGCTGATTGATGCTCTGTTAATCAACATAGCAGCCTTTAGCAGTTTTTATTTACGTTTTGAGATCTTTGGGCATATTCCGTTAGAGTACTATCAAACTTATTACCATACAGCCGCAGCGGCTACGATCTTGTATATTGCTGTTTTCTACATATTTGGTCTGTATAACAGGCTTTGGCAATATGCCAGTACCGGAGAGCTGCTTTCCATTATCTATGCGGTAACCGTTGGAACAGCCGGGACAGTAGCAGTTGTTTATTACTATAGTATTGGTTTATCAAAATTTCCTTTAAGAATGCCCAACTCCGCTGCCGTTTTGCTCTGGTTGGTCATGGTTTTTTTAATTGGCGGTTCGCGCTTTATCTGGCGCATAGTGCAGGAAAATGTCTTTGACCGACATGTTCCGGGTTCCCAAAAACAAGTGCTCATCGTAGGAGCCGGAGATGCCGGTGTTTTAGCTGCCAGAGAATTAAAAAACCGCAACTACCGTGATGGACGTCCGATCGGCTTTATTGACGACGACAGCGAGAAGCAAAAGCTTCAGCTGCTGGGAATTCCTGTTTTAGGAACACGTAAAGATATTAACCGCGTCGTCAAAGGTCACAATATTGATGAAGTTATTATTGCTATGCCTTCGGCCTCAGGCGACTCGGTCCGTGAGATTGTGCAAATTTGCGAAAAGTCTGGTGTCGATTTGAAAATCATGCCGGGTGTATATGACGTCATCAGCGGAGATATTAATATCAAGCCTATTCGGCAGATTCAAGTGGAAGATTTATTGGGCCGTGATCCTGTTTCTGTGGATTTAGAAGAGGTAGCAGGTTATGTTTCCGGCGAGACGGTATTTATTACCGGTGCCGGAGGTTCCATCGGGTCGGAAATTTCCCGACAGGTTGCCAGGTTTAATCCCGGGAAACTGGTGCTGATTGGGCACGGAGAAAACAGTATTTTTGATATTGAACAGGAACTTCGCTCTGAGCGGCCGGGAATTGATTACGTTACTGAAATTTTGGATATTAAAGACAGGGAAAAAGTATTTTTGGTATTTGGTCGGTATAAACCAGGGGTAGTCTTTCATGCCGCAGCCCATAAGCATGTTCCTCTAATGGAGCGGAATCCGGAAGAAGCCCTGAAAAATAATGTGCTGGGTACTCAGAATCTAGCGGAAGCTGCCGATGAATTTAAGGTTAAAACCTTTGTCTCCATATCTACGGATAAGGCGGTCAACCCTACCAGTATTATGGGAGCAACTAAGAGGACCGTTGAATTAATGATCCAGAATTTAGACCGCAGGTCGCAGACAAAATTTGTGGCGGTACGTTTTGGCAATGTATTAGGAAGCAGTGGCAGTGTTATTCCGACCTTTAAGAAACAAATTGCCAAAGGAGGCCCTGTCACCGTAACTCATCCGGAGATGATACGTTACTTTATGACCATCCCGGAAGCGACCCAGTTAGTGATCCAAGCCGGAGCTATGGCTCAGGGCGGAGAGATCTTTATTTTGGATATGGGCCAACCGGTTAAAATTTTGGACTTAGCTAAAGACTTGATTCGGCTTTCAGGTTTTGAGCCTGATGTCGATATTAAGATACAATTCACAGGGATTCGGCCGGGAGAAAAACTCTATGAGGAATTATTGACAGCAGAGGAAGGCATCACGTCTACGAAACACAGTCGAATATTTGTAGCAAAACCAAGCTTTATTGACGTGAGTGTTTTGGAAGAACTTACGCATATAGTTCGCGAGCGGGGCAGTTCTTTGACACGTGACGAAGTGATCTCCTTGTTGCAGACTGTCATTCCGACCTTTCACAAGAAGAACTCTAACGCTGTAGCCAAATAAGGAGGAATTGAGTCATTATGATGACCGTAAAAAATGTGATTACTAGTGAGGATGTTATTGCCAAGGCCCTCAAAGAAAAGATCCTAAAACACGAAGCTCGTATCGGGGTCATGGGCTTGGGATATGTAGGTCTCCCCTTGGCTGTTGAAAAAAGTAAGGTCGGCTTCTCGGTAATTGGTTTTGACATTAATTCTGTTCGGGTTGATCGTGTTAATGCTGCCGATAATTACATCGGTGATGTTAAAGATCAGGACCTGACAGATATGGTGGGCAAAGGCTTGTTAACTGCCACGACAGATTTCTCCCGTTTGGCTGAATGTGATGTCGTAATCATTTGCGTTCCGACCCCTTTGACCATCACCCGAGATCCGGATATTTCCTACATTGCTGCTTCTTCAGAGAAAATTGCCCAATACATTCGCCCAGGACAATTAATTACGCTGGAAAGCACCACCTATCCTGGTACAACAGAGGAAGTCATTCTACCCCTCTTGGAAAAGTCAGGCCTTAAAGTCGGAAAAGACTTTTTCTTGGCCTTCTCGCCGGAACGGGTTGACCCAGGCAACAAACGTTTCAGCACGAAAAACACCTCTAAAGTTGTTGGGGGAATGACTCCCATTTGCTTAGAGATCGCCTACGCGCTTTATATGCAAACCATCACGAACGTTGTTCCCGTCTCTTCTCCTGCAGCAGCTGAGCTGACTAAGGTCTTCGAGAATACCTATCGGGCCGTCAACATTGCCATGGTTAACGAACTGATGATGCTTTGCGACCGCATGGGGATTGATATTTGGGAAGTGGTGGAAGCTGCCGGAACGAAACCCTTCGGTATTCAAACCTTTTATCCCGGCCCTGGTGTTGGCGGTCACTGTATTCCTATTGACCCCTTCTATCTTACCTGGAAGGCTCGCGAATACGATTTCCATACGCGGTTCATTGAATTGGCGGGGGAAATTAATGTCGAGGTATCCTACTATGTTGTTAATAAGCTGGTCAGAGCGCTCAACAGCGAAAATAAGAGCTTAAAAGACGCTAAAATACTTGTTTTAGGAGTAGCCTATAAAAAGGATATTGACGATGTCCGTGAATCTCCGGCCTTAAAGATCATGGAGCTTCTGCGTAAACAGGGAGCTAATGTTACCTACCATGATCCCTATATTCCGGTGATTGAACCTCATGGCGGAAGTACGGTGCATCTGGAGAGCGTACCTCTGACTGATGAAGTATTGGCAGATGCCGACGGAGTTCTGATTTTAACCGACCATAGTGCGGTGGATTATGCACGTGTGGCGGAAAAGGCGAAGCTGGTCGTGGACACCCGCAATGCTACTAAAGAAGTCCAGGACAATCGGGACAAAATCTCTAAAATATAAGGTTTCTGCGCCGGAAACGGCGGAGAAACGGAAACTTGACTGAAATACGCGCTTAAGGGGAATCTTCATGATTCCCCTTAAACCTGTATATAGTAATAGTTATTTTTTACCAAAAAGTCATAAATTAACTGAACTCGTTCAGCTAAAGCTAAACATCAGGTCTTCGGTGACGAAAGCGCCCAGCCTATAACGAATTCTTTCGTGCTGAAGGATGGACTCTACCCCCGCCGAAGTAAGGCATGGGAACTACTCCACTTATCGAAGTGGGAGTCTGATGATTGGATAAAGATCTCAAGTCTGACAAACAATAATTTGAAATAGGTTATAAGCCTAAAGGAACTTTTATAGTTTGGCCCATGAACAATTGGGATTGTTATCAGAGATAAATTTTAAAGAAAAGAGATGTGGATTGATGAGCGAAGAAAAGAAAATCCGCTTTGCTATTATCGGATGCGGAAGAATAGCCCCCAAACATGCGGAATCTATCGCTGCCTTACCCGAAGCAGAATTAGTTGCTGTATGTGATATTGTACCTGAACATGCCCAAAACTTTGCGGATAAATACGGAGCAGAGCCTTATAAGGATTATCAGGAAATGCTCAAGAGACCGGACATTGACGTTGTGACGATTGCCACTCCCAGCGGTTTGCATGCCGAAATCGGAATTGCCGCTGCTGAAGCAGGAAAACATGTCATGGTGGAAAAACCAATGGCCATGACGCTGAACACAGCCGATGCTCTGATTGCTGCCTGCCGCAAAGCCGGCGTGAAATTAGCGGTCATTCACCAAAACCGTTTCAATGCTTCGATTAAGCTTGTGCGTAAAGCATTAGAGGATGGACGTTTCGGCAAACTAACCCATGGACAGGCTACTGTGCGCTGGAACCGCAATGACAATTACTACCTCCAAGCCCCCTGGCGCGGAACAAAGCTTCAAGACGGCGGGGTTCTTATGAACCAATCGATCCATAACATCGACTTACTGCAGTGGATGTTCGGCCCCGTGGATTCTGTTTTTGGATATACGTCAACGTTTTTGCGTAAAATTGAAATGGAAGACATGGGCGCAGCCGTGATTAAGTTTAAGAACGGTGCCATCGGTATCATTGAAGCCGCCTCGACCATTTACCCCAAGAACATTGAAGAAACGATCAATGTTTTCGGAGAAACGGGGTCTGTTATTGTTGGCGGAATTGCAGTGAACCGCATTGAAGTCTGGGAATTTCCGGACAGCGAAGAAGAGAAGAAACAAATCTTTGCCAGCCAGGAAGTTGACCCGCCGACCGTTTATGGCTTCGGACACCGTGAACTCATCTTGGACATGATTCACGCCATTCGTGAAGACCGAGTTCCGGCCATACCCGGAGAGGAAGGGCGAAAAGCTCTGGAAATTATTCTGGCCATTTATAAATGCCAAGAAACAAAACAGCCCGTTGTGTTTCCACTCATAGAAAGCTAAAAAAGGAGTAGAGTCTATGTCTCAAAACAACGTGCCGCGGCAGATTGCCCTGAGTGCTGTAGTGCCCTCAAGCGCAGCGATTGGGCCGTTTTGTGTGATTGGCGAAAACGTTATCCTGGGCGAAAATGTAGTTCTGGGAGCCGGTTGTGTTCTCGCTGATGGGGCAATTGTAGGTGCCGGAAGTGAACTCGGAAATTGTGTGACCCTTGGATCAGGAGCAAAACTGGGGCTTCATTCCCGGGTAGGAGACCATACTACGATATATCAGCAGACTCAGCTTGGTGATGAAGGCTTTATTGGCAGCAGTTCTTCTATCGGACGCTTGCCTAAAGCCGCTGCTACAAGTACGGTAAAAACCCAGGAAGACCTTCCCCCCCTTAACATGGGGAATGGCTATACCATCGGTTGTTCATCGGTTCTCTATGCAGGAACAACTTACTTAGATAAAGCGTTCATTGGCGATGGAGCAATAGTCCGGGAGCGGTGTTCAGTAGGTCAAAATGTTGTGATCGGCAGCGGAGTCGTCGTCGAAAATGATACTAAGATTGGCTCCTTTACCAAGATACAGACCGGTTCCTACATAACAGCCTATATGGAAATTGAGGAACGGGTATTTATTGCTCCCATGGTTACGACAACCAATGATAACTATATGGGACGCACGGAAAAGCGTTTCAAATCGATAAAAGGTGCGACGATTCAAAAAGGTGCCAGAATTGGCGGTGCGTCCATCCTTTTGCCGGGAGTCAAGGTTGCTCCCGAAACCTTTGTGGCAGCAGGAGCCCTGGTTACAAAAGATACCACAGCCAAACGTGTTGTTAAAGGTTTCCCGGCAAGAGATATGCGAGAGGTTCCAGAGGAGGAGCTTTTGCCTTGAACCTTGTTAGTCCTGAATTAGTATTGAATAGTAACAATAGGGTCGCAGCCTTTGTAAAAGGTTAGGCAACAAGGAGGAAAAAGATGTTCTGGAACATTGGAGTTACACGCAAGAACTCAAATAAATTGCTGCTTATTCTGGCAATCATGTTATCGACCATGATCTTGCCCTCAATAGAAATCCGTTCGAGTTTACCCCGCGTGCGTGTAGACGATGTCTTGATTTTCGGGGTATTTGCCCTCAATATCGTAATTGGACTGATCCATCGTACTCCGTCGGAGTATGACCTTGGATTAACGTATCATGAGGAGCAGGCTCGAGGGATGAGAGCAGTTACAGGTGTTTTCCTGCTCTTGTTGGGATCGATGATTGTATCGAATTTATTCGGGCTTATTTTTTTGAAGACCCCTTTTGGTCTCCGCGATGCCATGGAAGGGGTTACCCTGGCAAAATACTATCTGGCTGCCACATTGGCCGTTTCTCTGGATTTGCAGGAAGGGGAATTCAGCCTTTTACGTAATATCTTTCTTGTGGGCTTTGCCTTTATACTCCTTCTTTCCTGGGGGCAGTTTTTAAATATTGCCAATGTCAACGCCTGGCTGACGCCTTTCTTTGCCCGGTCACATTTAGACAATCTCGTAAATGCCAATCCTCCTCGGGTTTTAGGGACTTTTGACAATCCCAATGTCATGGGAATTTTCTCCGTCATTACGTTAACGGTATTTGTCTCCCTGTTTTATTTTCGAGACAATGAACGTGCCAGGTCAATCTTTCTCTTTGCTGCCGTCGGATTGACCATCAAACTGATCTTTATGACAATTTCTCGAACGGCCCTTTTGGGAACAGCCTTTGTGCTCGTACTCTTAAGTCTTTGGGCTTTGTTTAAATTCCGGTGGAAAAAGGACATGCTTATAAAGGTAGGCGCGTTGCTTATTTTAACCTTAGCAATCTTTTTTACCTCGCCCCGCGGGTTTACCACTCGAATTAATGAAGCAACGAATTTGGAGACAAGCACTTCTGCACAGGGCCACCTTCTGCGAGCGGGAAATGCTTTTGAGTATATTAAAGAATCTCCCATTTTAGGCTGGGGCACAGCTAAAACCACCATGACGACGTTGGTGGATGACGAATATGCCTTGATTACCCGACGTTATGGTGTGATTGGGCTGGTATTTTATCTCTGGCTATTTCTGCGTCCTCTGAAAGCTGCTCTTTGGAAAGCCCGGTTCTACAATTTTTCAAGTCCCGAACAAGGCATGAGGGAAACAAAAATATTGCTTGGTATCGCCTACGTTGCTGCGACAGGGGCAATCTTTATTTACAACATTACTGCCGGGATATTTTACAATCTTCAGTTAATGACTTTCTTTGCCTTGTTTATGGGTTTGATTTATAGGATAGAAGGGGAAAACGATTGAAAGTCTGCATATTAACCACGGCCCATTCTCCTTTTGATGAGCGAATTTTTCATAAGGAAGCCCGCAGCTTAGCTGAGGCAGGTTACGAAGTGGTCATTGTTGCACCATACACGACCTCCTTGGTTAAGGAAGGGATTAGGATTCAGGCTGTTCCGCCCTTATCCTCCAGGTCAGACCGAATTTGGCGGTTGAGATCTTTATACCAAACAGCCCTGCGGGAAAAGGCGGATATCTATCATTTCCATGACCCGGATTTGATTCCCGTAGGATTGCGCCTGAGCCGGAAACATCGGAAACCAGTTATTTATGATGTCCATGAATATTACGGCGACAGTCTTCTTACACGTTACTGGCTGCCTAAACCAATGCGTAAATTTGTGGCTAAAACTGTGGATCGAGTTGAAAAACGGGCAGCACGTTCTTTTGCCGGTATTATTACGGTAAACAATCATATGGCAGAACTTTTTAAACGGGAAAATCCCGAAGGGGAGATCCTGCATAATTATCCTTTGCAGCGGCAATTCCAATTTCCCCGGCCGGAAGGCAGCAAACCTCCAGTTATCTTATATCTCGGCGGAATTAACCGGGAAAGAGGCTTGGAGATCATTCTGCGGGCGATGCCTTTAGTTCGGGAAAAACATCCTGAGGCCGTCTGCGAATTAGTAGGGCCGGCAGAAACTGAAGATCTGGGACCGGACTTTTCTGATCTTACCCCCTGGTTAGAGCGGGGAAACGTTCACCTGCGGGGCAAGGTCCCTTATGAGCAGGTTCCGGGAATCTTGGCCCAGAGTTCCATAGCCTTAGTCCCTTTGCTGCCCACCCTGAATTACCGCAAAGCGATTCCTGTCAAGCTCTTAGAATACATGGCTGCCGGATTGCCTGTAGCAGGCTCGCGTTTTGGCTATATTGAAGAAATTATTGAGCAAAACCAGTGCGGGCTGCTCTGCAAACCTGGTGATCCGGAGAGCCTGGCCCAAGCGATATGTACTTTCATTGACAATCCTGCAGAATCCTTAACCTATGGTCAAAATGGCTGGGACGCCTTTCAGCGCGAGTATACCTGGGAGAAAGAACAAAGCAAACTGCTCAGACTTTATAAAAGAATTTTGTCTGCGAGGAAGCTGTAAGATGCGTGTTTTAATCTTGTCTCACATGTACCCGAATTCCGTATCCCCTTTAGGGGGGATTTTTGTCCGCCAACAAGCTGCCGCCTTGACTCAATTAGGCGCAGAAGTAAGGGTGGTAGCTCCAGTACCATGGGTGCCGGGTTTTATGTCGGGGCGGGGAAAATGGGGAGGATATCCGTCTGTTCCTTTTTTAGAGGAACCCGATGGATTTCCTGTTTTTCATCCTCGTGTGCTGGAATTTCCCCGTTCCCTGTTTTTTGAGTATTATCCGCAAACCTTTGCCCAGGGGCTGCAAAAGGTAGTTGTCGAACAGATCAGGCAAGGTGTCGACGTGATTCATGCTCATGTGGCTCATCCTGACGGAGCAGCCGCTTTAACATTCGGCCAGAAGTACCATCTTCCCGTTGTGGTCACGATTCATGGCCAGGACTTTGCTTATACTTTGCAGCGGAGCCGCGTCTGCGCGGAAAGTGTCAAAAAGACTCTCAAAGGGGCCTCGCAGGTGATCCTGGTCAGTCAAAAGCTTCAAACTCAGTACGGTTTGGAAACCTGGGCAGATAATTTAGCCAAGTATCAGGTCATCTACAATGGCGTTGATCTGGAGGATGTCGTTTCAAGTCCTAGCGATAAGGAAAGGCAGGCTGAAATGCCTGCTTCAGATCGTAATACAGAAATCGGCGGCCGCCATTGCCTTCTCAGTGTCGGTTTCTTGCGTCCTGACAAAGGCCATGCTGTCGTCCTGCAGGCTCTGCCGGAGCTTATCCGGGAATTCCCTGACTTGGAATACCGGATTGTGGGTGATGGGTCGGAACGTCAGACGTTAGAATCACTCACCGAGGAATTAGGCTTAAGAGACCATGTCGTTTTCTTAGGGAGTCTGCCCCATTCTGAGGCTATGCGTGAGATGTCCAGGTGCGACGTTTTTATATTACCAAGCTGGAAGGAAGCCTTCGGAGTCGTTTATCTTGAAGCCATGGCCCATGGAAAGCCGGTTATAGGCACTCAAGGTGAGGGAATTGCTGAAATTCTAGACCATAACGATGTCGGCAAAGCCGTTCCCCCTAAGGATGTTCAAGCGATTGCCGCTGCTGTGCGGGAACTTTTTAGAGATCCTCAGCGGCGACAGGACATGGGAATTCGAGGGAGGGAGCTTGTGACCCGTGAATTTACCTGGCTCTCCAATGCAGAGAAAACTCTCGCTGTTTATGAAAAGGCGAAATAGAGTTTTTAGATAATAATAAATTGAACTTGTTCAGCTAAAGCTGTCCCTTCCCAGTTGTAGAAGTGGGAGACTTATGATTGGTTAAAGACGTGGGCGCGTTTTAATTATCACTTTGAGTACGAACGACCTGATGATCGTAGAAAAGTTTATGGATAAAACGGTTGATTAATGGTTGAATAGAAAGGTGAACCTAAGTGGAACTACGATTAGTTCTTAAGAATGCTGCCGCCTTAAGTCTGGCAAGTGTACTTTCAAAAGCTATTACGGCTGTTGTGGCCATTGCCGTTACCCGTTATTTGGGACCGGATATCTATGGGGAGTATAATTCTGCCCTGGCCTTTGTAAGTACGTTTATCCTTTTTGTAGATTTCGGCCTGAGCAACTATATGGTTCAGGAAGGCTCCGTTGATGAGAGTGTTTTGCCCCTTTATTTGGGGAACACTTTGGCCTTTAAGACATTTACCTCACTGGCTATTTATGCACTCATGCTTATTCTGATGCCTGCCAAATTTGATTTAGCGATCAGGAACATGGTTATTGTCTTTGGGGTGGCCAGTGCGCTAAATGCCTTAGACAGTTCGGTTTATAACTATTTTCAGGCTAAGCAGCAAATGTATTATGCCGCAGTGTACCAATTCTTATCGACGTTTCTCATCGGTTTACTGACGATCATGGTGGTTTTAGGCAAAGGAAATGTCTTGATGATTACCTTTGCTCAACTGGCCGCGACCCTGCTCGTTTCAATCTTGCTTTATATTCACCTGAGAAGAAGTATTCGTCTTAAGTTTAATGGACGGCTTCTGGTTAAGATGCTGAGAAAGGGTCTGCCCTTTGGAGCCGCGGCTATTTTTTTATATGTCTATTTTCAAATTGACATGTTCATGCTTACCTTAATGAGTTCTAACCGGGAAATAGGGATTTATTCAGCCTCCTATCGCTTGATCGCCGTACTCTTATTTATCCCTGGCATTTTGACCAGTGTGATTTATCCCATCTTGTTTCAGCTCGGGGTGGAGAGCCGCGATAAACACCGGGAAACCATCGAAAAGATCTTTAAGGTTCTCAGCGCCGTGGGGATACCGGGCAGTGTGCTGCTCTTTGTTTTAGCTAACCCTCTATTATCCTGGCTTTATCATTATCGCTACCAGGAAACAATTCCCATTATGATGATTCTATGTTGGTTTTTCGCGCTTGAATGTCTGAGCTTCTCCTTAGGTGATATTTTAACAACAACCAACCGCCAATGGACGAGAGCTTGGATTCAGGGCGGAGCAGCCCTTTTAAATATCGGGATCAACCTTTACGCAATTCCCCGCTATGGAATTTACGGTGCCAGTGTGGCAACACTTATTACGGAACTGTATATCTTTGTCATGTATTATGGCGTTGTAAGGTTAAAAGTCTATAAAGTGCGCATCTGGCGGCAGTTACCGATTATTGTTCTGGCGTCTGCGGTTATGGCGGCGGTCGCTCATTTCCTGCGTCATCTCCATCCCTTGCTTTCAGGAGGAATTGCAGGAATTATTTATCTCGTAATTTTGATCAGCCTGGATCGCGACTTTCAACGTATTGGCGGCTATGTTTGGCGTCAGGCAAGACGGGCTTTATGAAACGGCTGCAAAGGAAACACTATAAATAATTGCCAGCTAAACAGAAACGGACTCACGTTACGATGGATATTCGGATATTGTTTTAACTTTTTGAATTCGAAGAAGTGTTCAAGTCTAAAAGATAAGAAGGAACATTTAAGTCTGGAAGAGATGAGGTAACAATTAAGTTGTTAAAGAAATTAGGATCAAATTAGAATTGAGGTAAGAAACAGTATGAAAATAATTACCGTCCTCGGTGCCCGGCCCCAGTTTATTAAAGCGGCACCCCTTTCCGCGGCTTTGCGGAAGAACCATGACGAGAAAATTGTCCACACGGGACAACATTACGATTATCAGATGTCGGATGTGTTTTTTGAAGAATTAGGCATTCCCAAACCGGAGTATTTTCTGGGAGTAGGCTCCAAACAACACGGAGCCCAGACCGGGGAAATGTTAACCAAAGTCGAAGAGGTCCTGCTGAAAGAAAAACCGGATTGGGTTTTAGTGTACGGAGATACGAACTCGACCTTGGCCGGGGCCTTGGCGGCTGCGAAACTCCATATTCCGATTGCTCATGTAGAGGCAGGGCTGCGCAGTTATAACCGGCAAATGCCCGAAGAAATCAATCGTGTCCTCACAGACCATCTGTCAGCCTTACTTTTCTGCCCCACAGACCGGGCTGTGGAGAATTTGGCTCTGGAAGGATTGACTGAAGGCGTAGTACGCACCGGGGATGTCATGGCAGATGCTCTTTATTATCATGCCCGGAGGGCTGAAGATCGCCAGCTGGGAGAAAATTTGCGCTATCCGGAGAAATCGTATCTTCTGGCTACGGTTCACCGCGCCGAAAATACGGATAACCCTGAGCGCTTGCAAGGAATTGTAGAAGCTTTCGCCCGGATTAAGGGACAGATCATTCTTCCCCTTCACCCCCGTACGAAAAAACTTCTGCAGGACCACAATATCTCTCTTCCGGAAAATGTTAAGCTGATTGAGCCCGTGGGCTATTTAGAAATGGTCCTTCTGGAAAAAGGAGCAGAGCTCATTCTTACCGATTCAGGAGGAGTTCAGAAGGAAGCTTACCTCTGGCGGGTGCCCTGTGTGACCATGAGGGATGAAACGGAATGGGTAGAGACAGTGCAAATAGGCTGGAATACCCTTACAGGCGCTTCTGCTGCTAAGATTGCGGCCGCAGTTGCCGGTTATCGCCAGAATCCTTTACCCCCTTATCAAGAGAATCTCTATGGAAACGGCCGAGCCAGCGAAGAAATCGCAGCGGCTCTGGAAAAGCAAAGAAGGTGAGTTGGGTGAGCAGCCGTAACGAACTTGGAAAGATCGGGATTTTTGTAGCCGAAGAGTTAGAGAGAGTCTATCAGGAGCTGACTGCCTTGATGGGAATACCTGCACCTGTTTGGCTAAAAGCCCGGGAGGGGCAAGGAGAGCCTAAGGCCGAGTCTGTGACTGGAATCGAGACTGAAACTGAGGCAGAGGCTGAGACCGAGACTGGGACTGAGACTAAGACTTTTTTAGCTTGTGATGTTGTTATCGTGGATGGTATTTCTTTGGAAGATCTTAAAGCAGCTGAAACAACGCCATCAGCAGGAACAAGCCCCTTGATTGTTGTCTGCGGACCAGTTCAAGGAAAAAATCCCGGTCTTCGTCTTGAAACTTTGCCCTTTAATCTTGGCCAAGAGGGGACACGCTTACTCATGGAGGGGCGGGACTATAGGGAAGCAGGAGTAGAGGAACCTTCTCTCGATCTGATGCTTGAGGAACTTCGCAGTGTTTTGCGCCGGGAAGTCAAAAACTATCTGGAACTTCCGCCGAAGCCCTGGGGCAATGCTTACATTATGACCCTCACTCACGATCTTGACATTTTAAGTCTGAGGGAAATGCCCATTGCCCGCACGTTTTTAGGCTATTTTTACCGCAGCTCCCTTGTTAACTGGAAACGTTGGCGCTCAGGCAAGGTAACGACCTCGGAATTTCTCCAGACCCTTTGGGAAATGGTTCGCACTTTGGCGGCGAAATTTGGTATGGGCCAGGATGTCTGGCAGAGGGCTTTACCGCTGCTTCTCCATTTGGAAAAACGCTTGAGTGTCCGCTCGAGCTTATATTTTATGCCTTTTCCGGGTAAGCCCGGCCTGCTGCCGCAAGCGCTGCAAGACGGCAAAAACCAAGGTGAGGCTGAAGTGAACGCTCCTGCCAATCGGGCCTCTTTTTATGATGCTGCTAAACACCGCAGAACGATAACCCGCCTGGAAGAAGAGGGCTGGGAAGCCGGAGTTCATGGTATCGATTCCTGGCATTCGGCCCCGGCGGCCAGAGCTGAGTATAAGCGAATTTCGCAGCTGACGGGACAGAAGGAACTGGGGGTGCGTATGCACTGGCTCTATTTTGAGACGCCAGCGTCTTTCCAGGCCATGGAAGAGGGTGGATTTTTATATGATGCTACCTTTGGCTATAATGAAGTTGTAGGTTTTCGAGCCGGAACCCTTCAGCCTTATCATCCTTTGAACTGCCAGACTTTATGGGAATTACCCTTACATATTCAAGATGGAGCCCTTTTGGCCGAAGAACACCTTGATTTAACACGGGAAGATGCTTTCAAGCAAGCGAAACCGGTCTTGGCCTGGGCTAAGCGCTTCGGCGGAGCGGTCAGCTTGCTTTGGCATAACCAGAGTTTTACAGCGCCTCGTTTTTGGGGAGAAGTTTATGAACAACTGATCGCTGAAGGGAAGCAGGACGGTGCTTGGATTGCCATCCCGCGCCAGGTGCTGAAATGGTTTGGTTTGAGACGGGAAGCTGAAGTGACCTTGACTAAGGAAGGAGCAAAATGGCAGGTATTTTGTACTCAACCTGGCGGAGAAGCCAATGATGGGCCAACAGATACTCCCCTGCCTCCTCTGCGAGTCCGGCTTTATCTTGATCCAGGCAGGATCAAAGAATGTTCTGTTGCTTATGAGGCGGGCGAAGGGTATATCGATATCCCGGCCCAACCCCTGGTAACCTTAGAAGTGGAAGGAGATGAACCGCGGTGATGCTGGTTCTGCAATGGTGTTTTTTTCTTCTCAGTCTGGCCGTCGTCGTTTATTGCGGCTGGAAAAAACCAAGCGCCTTAATCTCCTTTTTGGCCGGAGCCGTTGCCTTAGATGTCTCCATCAGGTGGTTTCCCCCTCTCGGGGGAATCGGTTCCCAGATTAACAGTTTGGCCCGCCTGTTTACAGTAGGGATTATAGTCGCACTCCTCTGGTCTCTTGGGCGAGACCCTGAGAAACGTCGGGAATTAAAGAAGTTGTTTAAGCATCCGATGACCATTGCCTTGCTGATTTATATCGCGGTCGGCGCTTTCAGCATTGTCTACACGATCAGCAAAGCCGATACGATCATGGGCGTCGTCCGGCTTATTACCATGTTTTTGCTGTATTTAGGCGTTTATCTGCTGGCAGAAAAGAGTACCGGTCTGCTCCCGCTGAAGGTTGTTCATTGGATGGGAGTGGCTCTGGTTCCTCTGACAATCTATGAAGGGGCAACGAAGCATTTTCTGTGGCGGGGATATTTAGCCGAGGGAATGATTGCCCGGGTCAATGCGACCTTTGTCGATCCTAACATATTTGCCCGCTATCTCGTTTTAGGGATCGTGGCTAATTTGCTGCTTCAATATATGTGCCAGGAGTCCCGCAAGCGATTTCTCTACCTGGGTACACTTATAGGTTTATTAGGCGCCTTAGCCATTACCTTATCCCGCAGCGGAGTGGTGACCCTGGTAGCTGTTTTAATCCTAATGTGCCTGCTTATTCCCCGTAAAGGAATACTTCAGCCCATTGGAGTACTGGGAATTATCGGAGTGGTGATTGCGGCCCTCAGGCCGACGGTCTGGAACCGCATTTTGACTATTCGCAACGGCTTGGGAGCGTTAGATGAGCAGCGTGCCTATCTCTTTAGAGTCTCCTTTGCCATGTTTCACGATCACCCTCTATTCGGAGTTGGTTTAGGCGGATTTCAGAAATCTTTCTTAACGAATTACCCGAGCTACAAGACAGTTATTCCTTATGTACAAGGGGTAACACTCTCACACACAACTATCTTGACCATTGCGGCGGAATTAGGTATAGTCGGACTGACAGCCTTGGCTTTAGTTTGGCTGGCCATTTTTAGAAACTTGTGGAACCTGCGCAGGAGCAGACAAGTCGAAGCAAGTAAAAGCGGCGTAAGTCGTCCTGAATTTTATAAGGGCACTGATCTTAATAATGCCAACCTTGAGGCTGCAACAGAAAACACTGGTAAACAGGAAGCAGTCAGCCGAAAGTCAGGCTTTCCTAGAGACTATCTGTTGGGTGTCGGCTATTTTTTATGGATCGCTGCCATATTTATCAGTTCACAGTCTGAAGCACGGTTTTTTGAAGATCCTATGATCTGGCTCAGCATGAGTATGATGGTACACCTGTTGGTGGGTAAAGTTGGGAGTGGAAATAGACGTGAGTTTAACGATACAGCCAATTGAGCGTAAGGAATGGGACGATTTCCTTAAAGGAATCCCTCAGGGATCACTATTCCACCGCTGGGAATGGCAGGATATTATCGAAATAGGTTTTGGCTTAAAGGTTGAGCGGCTGGGCCTTTTCGATGGCGAAGGGGTTTTAAGAGGGTTGCTTCCTTTGGCCGAACGGAAGATGAGTCTCTTAAAGTTAGCCGGAAGTGCCTTGTCCGGAGCGGCAACCCCTCACGCCGGACCTTGGGGAGCAGTAAGGCTTCAAGACGTGCTCCCGGCCCTGGAAGATTATCTGATGAAGAAACATATTGATTATGTCGAGGTTAGACTCCCGGATATGGCGGGAAAAGATAGTTTCGAAGCACAGGGGTACACCGTCGAAGAATTATTGACGTTGGATCTGGCGATGCCCCAAGATGAGGAAACATTATGGGCCGGCCTGGAAGTGCGCTGCCGCAACGCCGTGCGCAAGGCAGAAAAATCCGGTGTCGAAGTCTTTGCACCGGCAACGTTGGCAGAATGGCTGGACCCCTATTATGAGCTTTCAGTCGGCGTTTATCGCCGCCAGGATAAAGAGCCGCCGTTTACCAAGGAATACTTCACAGCTCTCTGGCAAAAACTATATCCGACAGGGGATTTAGTCGTTTTGCTGGCTCGTTATGAGGGCAAAATTATCGCCGGCGGTATTTTTCCCCGGGACAAAAATGTCGCCTATTATTTAGATGGGGTATCTAATCGGGACTACAGTAAACTAATGTCCAATAACCTTGTGCAGTGGGAATATCTCAAACGGGCCCAAGCCTTAGGGATTGAACTCTATGATATGGTAGGTGCCAACATTCCGAGTATCGCCAAATTTAAGAAAAGCTTTGGCAGCACAGAGCGCAAATATCTCTATGCCTACCGTAACCGGACCGTAGCGGCAAAAGTGGGACGGTCAGTCTATGCCAAGCACAGTGATACGATTAAGAAATTCCTCAAACGCTCCTGATCAAAGCTCCCCTTTGGCTAAGCAGGCGTGTCATGTTAAAATGGAGTAGAACATTTACCGAGGAGTAAAAAGGAGCGGCGTTCCGATTGCGTATTTTAATGTTAACACAATATTTTCCGCCGGAGTCCGGGGCAGCACAAGTTAGGCTTAAAGAAGTTGCCAAGGGACTGCAGGCCAACGGTCATCAAGTGACGGTGGTTACAGCTTTCCCGAACCATCCCAGCGGTATCATTCCTCCCGAATATCAAGGGCATTGGCGCATGAAAGATGAGGTCGATGGCATTCCCCTTTGGCGGACCTGGATTTATCCCGTTCAGCGGGGACGTTTTTGGAAACGTCTGCTGAACTATTTTTCCTTCGTTTTTTCCTCCTTTTGGGGCTTAAGCAAAGCCGGAAAACAGGATATTTTGTTCTTTGAATCACCGCCTTTATTTCTGGGAATAACAGCCTTAATCTATGGCCGCTTTACCCGCACCAAGATTATTATGAATATCTCAGACCTCTGGCCGGAATCAGCGGTGGCCCTGGGACTGGTCAACAGCCGCTGGATGATTGGCGCCGCCGAATGGCTCGAAAAGCTGCTCTACCGCCGGTCCTGGAAAATATCCTGTCAGACGGAAGGAATACGTTCCTCGCTACTGGAACGAGGTGTACCCAGCCATAAAGTGACTTTTTTACCGAACGGAGTGAATTTGGATCTTTTTGCCCCGCGGGAACGGGATGAAGCACTGGCACAGAAATTGGGAATTAAAAAGGATGACTTTGTTCTGATCTACGCCGGGACAATGGGTTACGCTCAGGGGTTGGAAACCGTGATCAAAACGGCGGAGCTCCTTCAAGAAGAGCCGGGGATTTGCTTTTTATTTGTCGGTGACGGCACGGAGAAACCCATGCTGGAGGATTTAGTCAAGGAAAAAGGCCTACAGAATGTAAGCTTTGTTGATTTTCAGCCCGTTCAGGAAATGCCAAGATATTTTTCTCTGGCTTCAGCAAGTATTGTTCCGCTAAAAAAGAATAAACTATTTGCAGGGGCACGTCCTTCGAAAATGTTTCCCGCTCTAGGTTCGGAAGTTCCGGTGATCTATTCCGGAGAAGGTGAAGCAGCCGAGTTGGTGTTATCCTCCGGCGGCGGCGTTGTTGTCGAACCGGAAAACAGTGCTGAATTAGCCCGGGCGATTGTGGAATTAAAGCAGAATCCGCAGCGGCTGGAAATGGGGAAACTGGGACGGAAGTTTGTGCAAGAGCATTATGCCTGGAGGCAAATAATTGTCCATTGGCTCAAAGAACTTGGCATGTGAACTATACTTGGGATATAAACAATAGCTAAGCATTAATACTTTGGACTAGAATAATAAACACTGAGACTGGACTATAGTTAAGATCGGGATTATACTTCATGAGCCAAAGGTAAGAAATAGTTATTAAAGAATTGATACTATAGATTTTGTCCTTGACTAGGAGGGAGACGTTACGATGAATCAGCGATCCTCGGCATCCGTAGAGAGCCTTAGGGTGACCTATCCTCAGTGGCAGCTTGTTTTAAAACGGTTGTTAGATTTTGTGGTCGCTTTATTTCTTCTTGTACTTATATCACCCTTTTGGCTGCTCATCGTCCTCTGGATACGCTCAGATTCCGAGGGGCCTGCCGTATTCACTCAGACCAGGGTGGGTTTACAGGGTAAGCCGTATACGATTTACAAGTTTCGCACCATGGTCCAGAATGCCGACGCCCTAATCAAAGACAAATTGGCCCAGGTTAAGGATCTCGAAGGATTTGTATTTCAGGAGAAAGATGATCCGCGAATCACCCGCAGCGGGCGGTTTCTCAGAAAAACCAGTTTAGACGAACTGCCTCAATTGTTAAACATTCTGCTGGGTAACATGAGTCTCGTTGGTCCGCGGCCAGAGGTTCCGGAAATCGCCAAACTTTATACGCCCCAGCAGCGGCAAAGGCTTAATGTCCTGCCCGGAGTCACGGGACTGGCCCAAATCAACGGCCGCAGTGAATTAACCTTAGGTGAAACCATGAACTATGACTTAGAGTATGTTCGAACCTGGAGTTTTTGGCTGGATTTAAAAATCCTCTGGCAAACGGTTTTTGTAGTTTTCAGTGGCAAAGGAGCTTACTAAGACCAGAAACCGGAGGTGAAAACAGGCGAACGGACGCTAGTGAACGAAGGACTCACTTATAGAAGCAGGGGTCTTAAAAACGGGATAAAACAGCTCCGATGATTAAATACACCGCAACTGAAAGGTGAGGCAGCGAAGACATTACTTCGCTGCCTCACCTTTCTTTATTTTCCTGTGCTGGAATTTCATTCTCTGGCCTTAAGAAGATATCATAGAATCATCACAAAAGGGACATTAAATTCTAAGAACTTCTTGCTATATTTAGATATGTAAGTTACCCGACTCCAATGATTTACCTTATTGATCCAATCGTAAGACTCCCACTTCTTCAAGTGGGAGTGGGTTCCCCGTACTCTGCTTCGGTGGGGGTAGAGTCCCCCAACGAGTTCACTGCTGGTTAACTTACGGTTATTAATTCTGTTAATGGGCATGCTATTTCTAGAAAATAAGGTCAAATCTGCAAACAAACGTAAGGAGTGTTCTTACCGGTGTTAAATAAAGAACCTCATTATTCGTCGGAAATTGAGGTCGAACCATTAAGTCCCTATCATATTCCTGAAGTCGCTCAATTGTATGAGGAAGTGTTTGGCGATCATTTCTTAGGCCATATGGGTCAGAGATTTTTGAGACCCTTCTGTGCCCAATTTATGAATTCTCCTACCAACTATGGGTATGTTGCCAAAAACAAGGGTAGAATCGTTGGTTTTGTCTTTGGGACAATTAACGGGCGTCCTTTTTCCCAATTTTACAGGCAAAATTTTTGGAAGCTGGTTGTCTTAGTTCTGCTTCGCTACGCTAGAGATGATTATGTCAGAAAACATATTAGAGATAGAATGAACTATGTTTCGGAGGCCTTCAAATCACTTTTTTGCCTTCAAGCAAAAGATAGCCAAATTCCTTCGGAACGCAGCTTGTTTGCTTCGGCTAGAATCCTGGCCATAGGTGTTGCTCCCAACTTTCGAGGCTTGGGAATTGCTAATCAATTAACCGGACATTTCTGTTCGCAAATGAAGCAAGAGGGCTTTAAGAAAGTTGGTCTGTCAACGCTTCCCTGGAACGATCGTGCCATCCGCTTCTACAAGAAAGATGGCTGGATTGTGGAGGAAAGTACTGATTCTTCGGTAAGCTTTTTGCGTTCGATCGGTTAGAACAAAACAATAGTATGCTCGTATCGTTCCCCGCTTTTAGAGAAGAGATTCAGCGATTGGCTGAAGAAAATAGTTTGTTGCCTTAGTACGGAATTTCACCGGACTAAGGCAATTTTTATTAAAATAATATCATTCTCTGCGCTTTTTGCTTGTAAGCTTATAATGGAGTTTTTTCCCCCACGGGAGGACTGCCCTAATTCTTGTCGAATATATGAGTAAAGAAACAAGAATTAGGGTTGGAAGGGGAAGAAGGAAATGTTTTGGCGCCGATACAAAAGGTTATTGGCCATTTTTATGGTCGCACTCTTTTTTATGCAGCTGGTACCGGTCAGGACAGCTTCGGCAGCAGTAGATAATACAGCATATTACACTGAAATCGGGCAAAAACTTGATTACTGGGCAAACAAATATAATATCCCTCCGGTACTTTTGAAAGCCATTGCTTGGATGGAAAGCGGCTGGAGGCAATATGAGCTCGATGATTCGGGACAGCCCATGCTTGACCATCCCTTAATTGGGAAGGACGGTATAGGAATCGGGATTATGCAAATCTCGAGTTACAGTTCGACCGATACAGCGACGATTGACAAACTGAAAAACGATATTGACTATAACATAGAAACAGGCTGTCAATTACTTAATCAAAAATGGCGGGCCGCGCCTAAAATTGGCAACGGCGACCGCAATGTTCTGGAAAACTGGTATTTTGCCGTCTGGGCCTACAACAACTGGGGCTCACGCAACAACCCTAATTTTAGGACAGGAACTCCGGCCTATCAGGATTCGATCTTCAGCCTCATGGGTCAAGAATACAACAGTGCAGTTACCTTTGCACCCGGGGCCGCCACGTACCCGGCGAACCTCCTGCCTTCTGTCAATCCGCCTAATAATTCCAGTCGTTACAGCACACCGGCGGAAACACATACCGGTGACTTGAAGATTGATCAGGATCAATTGCTTGCGACGGGCGGCGGAAGCGGTGGTGATGCTGCGAATGGAGATTATTGGTTCAACTATGCCCGCTGGGCCTCCTACTATGCCCTGGGTTTTTATAATACGGCCTATGACAGCTCCGCGATTACCGATAAAACCGTAGTTACACAGAAAATCCAAAGTGCGCAAACTAATCTTCTGGCTGAAGCCGATTCCCTCGTGCAGGAAGGGAAGGATTCCTCCGATGCCACTGCTGCCAAATATTATTGGACGGTTCTTCAAGGACCAAGTTTGAATCAAGATACTGCTTCCCAGGCTGCCACAGGTTTAAAGAATGCCTTGGGGAAATTACTGGATGAAGCCGACAACTTGGTTCAGACGGGAGATGCTTCAGGAGTTGAAAGCGCGGTTCAAGACTATGAGACAGTTTTACAAGGCTCCAGTGTTGATGCAGATCTTGTTCAGCGGGCAGACAACGGTCTTCCTACTGCCTATAATAAGCTATTGGACGAAGCCGATAAACTGGTCCTTGAAGGGACAACAGATGATAAAGCTACTGCGGCGGGTTACTATCAAACAGTTTTGCAAGGCCCTGGTTTAGATGCCGCTCTTACACAACGTGCTCAAACCGGTTATCAGGCAGCCGGCGGCTCGGGTTCATCAAGCTCTGGAACGACTCCGTCTTCAGGTTCAACCTCAGGCTCAACTTCGGGGTCTAGTTCAGGTTCAACCTCAGGTTCAACTTCAGGCTCGACTCCCGGCTCAACATCGGGTTCAACTCCGACTTCGCCTGCGCCGCCACAGCCTGCGGGTGCGGCAATAACCCGTCTTTACGGGACTCGTGCCGAAGATACGGCAATTAAGATCTCCCAAGAAGGCTGGGCCGATAACTCTGCCCCTGTTGTTCTTCTGGCCCGGGTGGACCGCTTCCAGGATGCTCTGGCGGCAGCCCCGCTGGCCAGAAAATTAAAGGCACCCCTCCTTCTAACAGCCCCTGACCAACTGGAGAGCAATGTCTTACAGGAATTGAAACGCTTGGGCGCAGGGACAAAAGTATTTGTTATCGGGGGAGAAGCTGCCATCAGCCCAAAAGTGACGGATGCCCTGACCCAGGCTAATTTGCCCTATGAACGTATTTTTGGGAATTCCGCTGCCGATACTGCTGCGGCAATTGCCAGCAGAATGGGACCCAGCACGCAGGTTATCCTTGCTTCGGCGACGAGTTTTCCTGATGCTTTATCTGCTTCGGCTCCGGCTGCTGCCTTGGGGATTCCTATCCTTCTGACGGAACGGAATACGCTGCCTGACTCAACACTGCAGCTTTTGCAAGATTACAAAGTAACGAAAACGATTATCGTCGGCGGGGAATACGCCGTTTCCACAGCCTTTGACAGCAAGGGCGGTCCCTTGGAGAACTATGGGCCGGTGCGCTTGGCTGGGGAGACAAAATATGATACGATGATTAAGATTGTAAACTATTTTCAACAAGACCCAACAACTTTAGTTATTGCGACGGGCGAAACGTTTCCGGACGGATTAGCAGGAGGAGCCTTTGCCGCCGTTACGGGAAGCCCCTTGCTCTTAATTCCGCAAGGGAGCTTAAACGCTGATACAAAGGCCTACCTGAAGGCCCAAAGCGGAAAAACAACGAAGGCTTATATACTCGGCGGAACAGGAGTTATCTCAACTTCTACTGAGCAGACTTTAGAAAGTCTGCTGACGTCTTCTTAATTCTATGAAATAGAACACGGGGGTTTGATTCATTGGCACAGCAATATAAAAGGCTATGGATAACAGGCCTCCTGTTCTTCATAGCCTTAGGCATTGAGCTTCTATATATAAAATCCTATCCTGTACGCTATTTTATCTCTCCGGATGGCTATCTTTACTCTAATATCGCTGAGAACTTTCTCCAGGGCAAAGGCCTGATGAATACGGCGAATTTTGCGGAAGGTGTTAATCATGTTGTCCAAGCTTTTCCTAAGACGCGTGACTATGTGATAGGACCTGTGTATCCCCTGCTTTTAGCCTTAATCTATGGAGTTTTTGGTTTTAAAAGTTACGCAATGGTGGTTATGGTTCTCCATGGTGTGCTTGGAGCAGCCAGCGCGGTACTTGCTTTCAAGACCGGTGAGCTTCTGTTTGGTAAGAGGTATGGTTGGATACCTTACGTCTTGACACTTGGTTACCCCTTGTTCGCGTTCTGGGGGATGTATGTCTTGACAGAAACGACGTATGTTTTGGCCATTTGGCTGTTTCTGTATTATTCAGTGCGCTATGCCCGCGAAATCAGCCGGCCCAAACTAACAACTCTTTTGATTTTGGGAGCGATGATAGGAGTTTCCAATCTTGTTCGTCCCTTGCTCTTGCTCTATTTCCCTGTTCTGGGATTTTGGATATTCTGGATGAAAGGCTGGCGGCTGAAGCAGGCGCTGCGGGATTTTATGCTGATTCTCTTCATGACCGTTGTAGTCATGAGCCCCTGGTGGATACGTAATGAGTTGAAATATCATCAGTTTATAGCCGTTTCCAATTACGGTTCTTATGAGTTTTATTTAGGGAATAACCCTCGAACGATTACAAACAGTTATTTCGTCATGGATCAACCCAGCTATGACCCGGCAGTCAAAGCAAGGATCGATAAACTTCCTCTCCTGGAGCAGGAAAAAGAGTATAAGAGTCTGGGTGTCTCCTATATCGTCAGCCATCCAGTGTTGTTCTTGGAGCGCACTTTTGCCAAAGAAAAGAACCTGTTTTGGCAGCCCGTAAGCCCCGAAGAAGGGCAGGCCTATAAAATGAAAGGGGCCTTCCTTGATAAGTGGTATCTGCTTTTAGGCTTAAGCGGAATAATCTTAAGTATTATTTGGTTGAAGAAATACAGTTTTCTTTTGCTTTATATACTTTACTACAGCTTTATCGTGAGTATGATCACAGTTGTTTCAGGAGGACGCTATCGCCTGCCGGTGATGCCGGCAATGATTTTGGTGGGGTCCCTGGGTTTTGTTCTGCTCCTTCAAGGAGCCGGGAAGCTGCTGCGGAGACCGGGAAGAGCCCCTAGGAGGTTGGCATAAACGATGACGCGTGTCCAAATCGTCGTACTCATTATGAGCATTTTGGTCACAGGGTTTATTATCGAACAAGTTCGCCAGCGTCGTCTGGCCGTTGAATATTCCTTAATTTGGATTGTTGCGGGCTTTGGCATGATCTTCTTATCCTTGTGGAGAAACGGGATCGAGTATTTGGCGAACCTCATGGGGATTTACTACGCACCCTCCGCGATTTTCGTAATCTTCGGGGTTTTGGTCTTTATTCTTTGTGTCCATTTTTCTCTGGAGATATCTAGATTGAGTTCCACGAATCGTGTTTTGGTGCAGAGAATTGCTTTACTTGAAGACGATTTAAGAAATTTGCAGCAGAGCCCTCAGACAAAATCCCCGCAAACTGGGAAGCGGAAACAAGCAGCGGAAACGAGTCCGCATAAGGACGTGTAAAACGAAGGTATGCAACGAATAATAGCGATTGTTCCGGCCTTGAATGAGGCCCGGAATATCGGTACCGTAGTAGACAATCTAAAAAAAGTATCCTCTTGGCTGGATGTTCTGGTTATCGATGACGGATCGACAGATCAAACGGCGGAGGTTGCCCGCAGACATGGGGCAAAGGTCATTTCCCTGCCTGTGAATTTGGGAATCGGGGGAGCTGTACAAACGGGGTTTCTCTATGCCGTTAGAAACCACTATGATGCTGCCCTGCAAGTAGATGGAGACGGGCAGCACAGAGCCGAAGAGATTGATAAATTGATCGAGCCCATTCTCAAGGACAGAGCTGATGTTACCATAGGATCGCGTTTTTTGAGCAAAACGGCCTATAAATCCTCCCGGTCCCGGCGCATGGGAATCTATCTTTTAAGTAAAACGATCCAGTCCGTTGTGCGCCGGAAATACACGGACCCGACCTCGGGATTTCGTGCCTATAACCAGAGAGCCCTGCGTATGGTCTCGGCCCATTATTCAACAGACTACCCGGAACCCGATGCCATTGTAACCTTGGTCAAAAACGGCATACGGGTTATAGAAGTCTCGGTGGAAATGGACGCTCGTATTTCAGGCAGCTCATCAATCACCCCCTTCAAAAGCGGGTACTATATGTTTAAGGTGAGCTTGGCCATCATCCTTAACTCAATGATGAGCAGGATCTGGCCCGAGCAATAATTTTTTGGGGACAATCCAGCAAATCATGATATAATTATCTCAATCCTTTGTTTGGGAGAGGAGATTGATAGTTTGAAAGCAACTAAAATCGAAAATAAGGACATCCTTGAAGCAGTTAATTCAGGTTCATCTTATTTTGAAATTGGTAACCGGAAATTTTTATTATTCGAAGTCGAACAATATCCGGACAATAATGATGCTAATGTTTACGAAGTAACTGATGACGAGGAAAAGCGACTGCTATTAGAGGCTTTAGAAGGAGATAACCCGATTCTTTCTGATTCAGAAATTGATAAAGCGTTAGGTTCTTTATGAAAATCCACTGGAGAAGATCAGCGGTTGATTCACTCATATCATTAGATAAATGGAGACGAGAAATAGAACTTAGACCTATGGCAGCATTCTTGAGGAGATACATCAATGAGTATTTTCAACGACAAGACTTTTCTATATATATTCCTGGAAAAGATGTAGTTATTGAAGGATACCCCATTAACCTTAAATTACTACTATTATCTATTGGAAAATCTGGGCCGTACAAAGTTTTCTATCGGCTTGAAAAAGATGAAATTGAAATTCTCCTAGTTCGTCATCCTCGACAAAATGAGATTTAATACACAAATCCGGAGAAATATTATAAACAATAAACAGAAGCTGAACGAGTTCACTGCAAATATGTACTCGAATTTTGCCCCAAAAAGCCGCCACTATTTTATTCAGTAAATTAGTGGCGGCTTTTCTCTTAGCGCAAATATTGCTTGAGGAGCGGGAATATGGCGTTGGAGCTTGCAGGATTAAGTGACCAGTTGAGTGACCAGGCTCCGATTCCGCCAAGTCCATATTGGTTGAGCAGGGACAGTTTGGCATTCCAGCTTTGAGCATCGTCGTAATAAACAGTATGGTTGCCGGATGAATCCGTGTAATTGAAATAAGGGATTTGAGAGGAATCTCTCTGAACGGGGCCTTGCGCTAAAGCCTCAAGTTCGGCCATACCGCCGGCTTTTCGCTGATAGGTGGCGTCACTTCCGCTGCCCGTAGTCCACCAGTCGTTGCCGTAGTAAGGTATACCGAGGAGTACTTTATGCATATCAACACCTTGACCTTTAGTGTATTCCATAACCTTGTTCATCCAATCAAGGGGTGCAATAGGCCCGGGAGTTGAATGGCTGTAGTCATAGGTCATAACATCCAGATAATCCACGTTTTGCGCTAACGCAGCGTAATTAAATTCTGTCAGCCAAGACTCGGAGCCTGTGCGAGCCATAACCGCTTCAATGACCAACTTGTTCAGAGGATGAAGTTTAGCATAGAGTTCTTGCATAAACTGCGTAAGATAGGGTCCTGTACTGTCGCTGATAAGTTCAAAGTCGATGACAATTCCGTCAGAGTTAGTGCTTTGGATTAAAGCGATAATCTTGTTTTCCAAGGCTGCCCGAGTTGCTGCTGAAGACAAGACCGTGTCTACGGTTTTTGGAGACGCCCAGCTTGACTGAATTACGGGAAGAACCTTAAGATCGCGGGCATGGACGGCGCTTGTGAATTGAGTATAGTTTCCCGGGGTGGCATCCCAGCCCCCGGTTACATTGCCATTGGCCGCGTCATCAAGGTAATACCAGCTCGGCCCAATCAGGTCTGCATAATCGGTAGCCGGTGAAGGGATTGATTGGAGCTGGCTGAGCATTCCCGTTGCTCCGCTGAGCCCGCCTTGAGTAAACTGCAAGGAAATTCGTGGCTGTATAACTCCTGTACGCAGGATACTTTCCATCTTGTAATTAATCACGCCCCACCCCCCAAGAATCGTAAAGGCAGTGCCCGATGATCGTTTTTGATCGAGATAAGCGGATGTATAAGAAGCTAATGGTTTTGAAGGAAACAAAAAGATCGGCGAATTGGTTTTTGCCGCGAGGGCCGCACCTGCTAAGGCATCGGGGAAATTTTCGCCTGTGGCAACATAGACTTTGGAACTGTCAAAGGGAAGCTGATTTAGAACGATACTATTTGTTTCGTACTGATCATATCCTGCATAACGGGCGGTAACAGTGACCGGCTGCGGGAGTTTCGCCAGCTGGTCTTCTATGGTTTTCTGAATAACAGCTGTTCCGCCGATCAGAGTAACCTGCCGGACTCCCATTTTGGCAAGAGCTGAGGCGGTGTCTGAAGGTAAGGAATCCGGACGCGTAAGTAAAATTGGTATCCCGTGAGCCGCCGCATAAGAAGAAATACTTAACGCATCGGGAAAATGTTCACCATTAACGATGAAAGCTTGGTCCGAGGTCGGAGTTGCCACACCGGCAATCGCTGCAGCAGTTCCATATTGATCCGTCCCAGCGAGACGTGTCGGCGTAATCCCCTGATCTATCAGGGTTTGCTCGATAGAACTGCTTAGAGCAACGGTTCCGCCGAGAAGATAGACATTTTTTGTCCCCAGTCGTTTCAGCTCGCTTAAAACAGCAGGATCTAAATGATCGGATTCTGTAAGCAGCAGGGGTCCATTTACTTTATGCGCCAAGACAGATCCTGTGAGCGCATCCGGGAAGTTTTGCCCTGTAGCGAGGACAGCAACAGGAGCTTGATCCCATCCGGCTTTGGAGATTTCGATGGCAGTATCATAGAGGGTATTGCCGTAGATTCGATCTGTGATGGAATCAGCAGGAGCGGCCTGGGCCACAAGGGAATGAAAGGGAACCAGATTGCTTATAACGGCTAAACCGCATATAAGGGCAATAGTGCAGGAGACCAGGCGAAATTTGTGCTTGTTGGTGCTGTATGGCTGATTGTGATTAGTTGGCTTAGATTTTTTTGTGAAGAATTTAATCATCTTCCCCTCCTTTTTTGGCAGCGGGTTTATTTGTTGCCATTAAGTATTCGTTACAAAAATGAGAACACCTGCCGAAATTTCGACAAGTCGAATGCCAATATCAAACAATTAGGGGTATTACAGGAGATTGCTTTTGATTGACGCAAAAAGAAGAAAAGGAAAGCGGCGATTTTTGTCGAATTAGTCGCTATATAAATGCTTTGAATTAAAGGGAGTGGGAGATATCTTCGGTAAAGTGAGTTTCGCTATTAGATCTGCACATAAAACTAAATATGGGATTGTTCCATTTTTAATAATTGGATTAATATTAAACTCTAATCTACTTATTTCCTCAATGGGGCGGGACGATCTTGCCATAAGAGCAATTAAGACTCAAAAACAAGCTCGAACCCAAGCTCAAGCAAAGACTCTTAGCTCGATAAAAAATACCGCATCGAATAAGTCTTTATTTTTAAGCCAAATGAATGGTAAAAAAACAAATGTTCAAACTCAATCGCCAAACTTGGCATCGGATTCATTACAATCAAAGCAAATTGTCGTCTCCGTATCCTCTAAAACAGATATTACAAATGTGGCTAAGGCATTTAAGGCCACGGTTCTACGTCGCGGGCCGTTAAATTTTGCGACCCTGGAATTTAACAGCACGACTAATGCAGTTTCTCTAATTCCCAGCCTCAAAAGGTTCCCTGGGGTTCTCACTGCGGAAGAGAATCACCTTCATAAGATAGCTGCTGTTGATTCCTCATCACCTCAAGATCCGTATTTTAAGTATCAATGGTCTATCGTCAACGGGGATGTTCAGGGAGCTTGGGACATGGGGGCAACAGGCAAGGGGGTAACAATTGCCATCGTAGATTCTGGGATTGCCCTCAACCATCCGGATTTAAAGGATAATATTGTCCCCGGCTACAATGCGATCACCCAAAGTGATGCCCCCGGGGATAATCAAGATGATAATGGACATGGTACACATGTTGCCGGGATCGCTGCAGCGGAACGCAATGATGTGGGAATTGTCGGTGTAGCCTATCAGGCGAAAATTATGCCTATTAAGGCAGTTGATTTTAAGGGAGATGGATATGATGATGCTATCGCTGCCGGAATAGTTTGGGCCGCCGATCATGGAGCAAAGATCATCAATCTTAGTCTCGGCTCGGAGAATGGAGTCTCGTCTGAGGTGATAAAGCAAGCTGTTAAACATGCTTATAACAAAGGATGTTTATTAGTCGCCTCCGCCGGAAATATCGATCCTTCGTCGCCCCAAAGCGCCGGAGTCAGTTATCCTGGAGCAGACCCACATGTCCTGGCTGTTGCCGCCACGGATAAATATGATAGTATCGCTTCCTTTTCTGCAACAGGGCCGCAGATCAGTTTAGCTGCTCCAGGGGATGGAATCGTCAGTGATTGGTGGAGTATGTCTGAGGGGCTAGGTTATGCCAATGCCAGCGGTACCTCAATGGCTTCTCCCTTTGTTGCCGGGGAGGCGGCTCTCATCTGGGGTTTACATCCTGATTGGACGCGAGAGCAAGTCGTTGCGGCCATGGAAGCAGGCGTTAAAGATCTTGGAACTCCTGGAAGAGACAATAAATACGGATATGGATTAGTTGATGTCAAACTTGCTTTGACCCTTGCCGCTCAAACAGAGCAAACTCTTTCTTCCCCGGCAAAAGTGGGCATTCTGGGAGGAAATGTGCAAAGCACGGATGGGTCGGCTAGTTTTAGTTTGTCAGTCCCCTCACAGGCTTTTGACTCTCCAGCTGATGTTTCCCTGACTACCGTTCCTACCCCGGCGGCTCTTCCTAACGGGGCAAGGATTTTAACTCCGGCCTTTGATGTGGAATGGGGAACAGAGACCCCTCAAGAAATGCTTTCCCTAAATTGCACTGATCCATCTTTGAAGGGAACAGCGAACGAAATTATTTATCACTGGGATGGCGAGCGCTGGATTGCCTTAGGGGGAGAACTTCAAACCGGAGAAATACATCTTGGCCTTTTTAATCCGGGCATTTATGCGGCAGGGACAGCTCAAGCCGCCGATCAATTAACTCAGCGTTTTGCGGGTATTACATCTGAAGAAACCGCGGTGGCAATTTCCCAGGCTGCCTTTCCGACAGGAGCGGATGCGGTGATACTCGCCCAGGCCAATCAGTTTCCGGATGCTCTGGCCGGTGCCCCTCTTGCTTACAAGCTGCAGGCGCCTATTCTGCTTACCTCCAGTTCTTCATTGACACCTGAGGTTCGGGAGGAAATCCAACGCCTTGCTCCAAAGACGATCTATCTCTTAGGCGGTCCGGCTGCCCTTTCTTCAGCAATCGAAATTGAGCTGCGACAGACTTATACCGTTAAACGACTTTACGGCTATACTGCGGAAGGTACTGCCCGTGCTATCGCTGAGGCATTAGGAACAAAAGGAAGAGCAGTGATTGCCAATGTAAATCATTTTCAAGATACGTTAACCATTTCCGCCTGGGCTGCACGCCAGGGAGTCCCCATACTGCTGACAGAAGCTGATGTTTTATCTGAAGATACGCAAACCGCTCTTGAGGAACTCCAGGTCACGGATACGCTGCTTGTAGGAGGAACAGCTGTCATTAGCTCCGAGATCGAAGATCAACTTTCTCTTCCTAAAAGGATTGCCGGGAACACAGTCTATGACACCGCAACGGCTGTTTTACAATCCTATCCTCCTCTTTCGTCAAAGCTGGAGTTAGCTACCGGAGAAAACTTCCCGGATGCTCTTACAGGAGCTGTGCGGGCAGCTATGGAAGGTTCAATGATTGTCTTAGTCCCGACAAAGACGGAAATACCTTCAAGTTTAGCGGCCCTTTTGAGGTCGTGGAAAGGAAAAGAAATTGAAACTTTGGGCGGGAAGGTCGCTCTGCCCGACAGTGTCGTCCAGAAGGTAGAGGCCATGCTGCGTTAGCAAGGGATAAAATACCATAATTTTTTGCAGGACATCATTTAGATATGTCGAATAATAGTAATTTGTTGCTAAAAAGGAGGGATCATAATTGGCTCATTTAAAATGGAAGATCATTGGGATAGTTATCGCAGTTTTTAGTTTCCTTATAGCGTTTCAAAATCCCGCGAATGCATCTCCCTTGGACTTTGGAACCACAAGAATTTACGGGGTAAGGCAGATTGACACGGCCATAAAAGTTTCTCAAGCGGGCTGGCAGCATGCGGATACAGTTTTATTGGCAAATTGTGATCATTTTCCGGATGCCTTAGTTGCCGCACCCCTTTCCCATCAATTAGATGCCCCCATTCTTTTGACCCAGTCCCAGGGAGTTGATCCTTATGTCATGCAGGAAATTAAACGCTTAGGTGCCAAAAAGGTCATTCTCTTAGGCGGAGTCATGGCTCTAAGCTCTCAAGTGGAAACGGATCTGGAAAATGCAGGTTTTCCACAGCCGGAACGGATTTGGGGCCAAGACCAATACGAAACGGCTCAAAAGGTTGCTGAACGTGTAGGATTTAAAGGCCAAGTAATTTTGGCCAATGGAGATCAGTTCCCGGATGCCTTGGCGATTTCCGCTTACGCCGGTGAGACAGAGACACCGATTCTTCTTACGCAGGCTAATACGATGCCTAATGCTACAAAACAAGAACTTGACACATTACGACAAAAATACGGAGATATTAATATTGTTGTTGTGGGTGGTGAGGCAGTTGTTTCCAGTTCAACCTTAACTGGCTTAAACAATGTGCAGCGCATAGCCGGAAATGATCGTTACGAGACCGCCGCAGACGTCTATGACTTCGCTCAGAACGATCTCACTGCGACAACGATGTACGTAGTAACCGGGGAAAATTTTCCGGATGCTCTTGCTGCCGGAGCATTGGCAGCAAAACAGCACGCGGAGATTGTTATGACTCAAGGAACCACGTTGCCGGGGCCAACATACTCCGTTTTATCAAGGCCAACCGCTAGCCCGCTCAATATGGTTATTATTGGTGGGCCTGCAGTCATTAGTGATCAAGTTAAGGGTATGCTTGAAGGGACAATTCCGCCCTCTTCATTATTAGCCGGACTAACTATTGTTGTTGACCCGGGACATGGAGGACCGGATACCGGTGCTATTGGCCCTTCAGGAACCTATGAAAAGAACAACACGTTGGCGGTTGGCTTAGATCTGGAAAATGATTTGCGTTCGGCTGGGGCACGGGTAATCATGACTCGAAGTACAGATGTATCTCCTGCTCAGGGGACGTATTCCGAGCTTTCTGACCTTCAAGCACGTACAAAAATTGCCAACGATGCCAATGCGGACATGTTCATCTGCTTGCACAATGATTCCTTCAGCAATCCAAGCGCTTCAGGGACAACAAGCTACTACAGTTCAGCAAGTCCTGTAGCTGATCAATCCCAGGCTCTTGCCAAAAATGTACAAAGTGAATTAGTGTCAGCGATAGGATTGAACGACCGAGGAGTAAAAGATGCTCCCTTTTATGTCATTAAAAACACGAAGATGCCGGCGGTTCTTATCGAAATTGGATTTATTTCCAACCCCAATGAGGAAAAACTTTTGGGGTCACCGGATTTCCAAGAGAAGGCAGCCGCAGGGATATGTGAAGGAATTTTGAAGTATAAAGGGTACTAGAGACGTATTTTCATACGAAGAGAATTAAAAGTGATCTCGGGTATTCAGCCAAGTCTATATGCTCAATTTTTCCTAAGCTTGTACTATTCGCTAAAACTTCTAAATAACATATTTATTAGATGTTAACAAGATTTTCACATCTTGGTCAAAAAACTATGCTATACTCAGATAAGCTTACTTGTAGAGTATATTTTTGGCTAAATAGTGGAAAACTAGTTAGTTTTAGTGTAGACTATACAAGTACTGACTGTGGTCTGTTCGGGGATTTTTGGGCTTGAATTAAAAGACTTATAAAAAAAAATCGGACAGTAAGCAGGAATATTAGTTATTATGGAGAATACATATAGCTAATGTAGACCCTTTTTTGTGGTTTCATATTTTATGCGGTTCTAAAGGGTAGCCTGAGCGGATGAGATATCATCTTCAGGGGGGACGCTCCCGCTAAAGTCTTAGGTCTACTTTTAGATATTGCGCAATGTCTAAAGATTGTGCTACTCATGTTAAGGGGGTGAGGGACGACTAAAAGACGTCCTAGGTAAGGAAAAGAGATAGTCATTCACCAGACAGAAGAGATCCAAAGACGAGAGGAGATATTCACTACATGAAAAAAACTAAAAAAGCTTTAGCATCTTTAGCTATTGCTGGAATGGCCTTAACAGTAGTACCGTTCAATGCTTTTGCTGATAGCACGGTGCCAACTCGTATAGCAGGTAATACCGCAGCTCAAACTGCTGCAGCAATCGCAGATCAAACCGGCTGGACTGGCACAGCAATTCTTGCTTCCTCAGCCTCCTATGGTATGGTAGATGCCCTGACTGCAGGACCGCTTTCTACTTATTTGAAAGCTCCGATCCTTTTAACCGGTCCTGGAAACACCTTAGACCCTGACACAAAAAATGAACTTACCAAACTCAATGTTAAAACGGTTTATGTCACCAGCGGTACCGCTGTAATCAGCCAAGCGGTGCTTGATCAATTATCAGGCATGGGCATTTCAGTTATTTCCCTTGGTGGTCAAGACCGTGCAGAAACTTCCGTTAACATTGCTAAAAGAATGGTTGGCGTAACTAAGGTTGCCGTTGCCAATGGATTACAAGATGCTCTTTCCATTGCTTCCGTTGCTTCCGCTGCCAATGAGCCTATTCTCTTAACTGACAAAAATTCCGTTCCTCCAAGTGTTGCAGCTTACTTAACAGCTAACCCGAGCATCACTTCATCTGATGTTATCGGCGGAACAGGTGTTATCAGTGATGCAGTAGCGGCTCAATTCCCGCACGCTACCCGCCATTTCGGAAACACCGCTTATGATACCAATAACCAAGTTATCCAAGACTTCAGTTCATCGCTCAAATTCGATAATGTCTATGTAGCCAATGGCAACACTGGTATTGATGCTCTTGCAGGTGCGCCTCTTGCAGCTATGACCAACTCCCCCATTGTCCTCACAGACGGAACAGTTCCTGCAGCAGCTACGTATGTTCACGGTAAACTGGCTACTGATGCTGTTGTAACTGCTCTCGGCGGTGCAGCTGTTGTTTCTGATCAAGTACGTACCGGTATTCTTACAGGACAAGTAACTAATCCAAGCGGCCCTGTAGCTGTTACCTCCGTAACTGCTGTCAGCGCTACGAGCTTCGAAGTAAAATTTAGCTCAGCACCCGCTGATCCATCTAAAGTTTCTTTCGCAGTTACCAATACAGGCTCTCCTGTTGCTGTAACTACTAGCTGGGACTCCACCAATACAGTAGCTACCTTGTCTTGCGCTAATAACTTGCCTGAAGGAAGCTATTCAATCGATGTTCAAAATGACTCAGTTGATCTTGGTACAAGCACTGTAGCTATCACTGCACAAAAGATTGCTAAGATTGATATCAATTCAACGAAACTTGCTGTGACCACAACAAGTTCAAGCATCACCGGCGGAATTGGTTATGCTACGTTTAAAGTATACGACCAATATGGCGTTGATATCACCAGCAGTTATCTGGCTAACAACATTACCTGGACAACCGGTGTCGGTTCTGTTACTGTTCCATCACACGGCGTATTGGAAGTAACACCTAGTGGCACCACGAATCTTCTTACCTTCTCCACAGTAGTTATCACAGGTTATGATTCAAGCTCAGGTGTTTCTACAAGTGCAACCTTAAATACTTCCACAGCTGCTGGTACATTAAGCGGCATTACGCTTAACAAACTGACCAGTTCAAACAACGCAGTTCTTACCGCTCAAGATACCAGCGACATTTGGTATATCGATTATACTGCTACGGATCTAAGCGGAAATTCTACCAATGATTATAACCTCGTTAAAAACGGTTTGATCACAACTGGGGATGACCTAGAACTAACAAGTTCTAATCCGTATGTAACTGCTAAAGTTGTCCAAGACCCTAATGACAGCAACAAAGCAGCTATTCAAGTTACAGTTAACAGCACCTCTGTTCAAATGGATATGCCTGTAACGATCACAGCCATGACTTATGGTGGAGCTCCTTCATCATTGAACTTGACATTAAAGAAACAGGCTAGTGTAAATACTTTCACTTTAATGGCTCCGTCTTACAGCATCGCTTCCGGTGAATACAAACAAATTCCATTTATGGCCTATGACCAAAATGGGGTTCAACTCACCAAATACAGCGATCTTAAGGATGTTGTTTTAAGCCCTCAATATACAGGCCCTGGGACTACCGGAGTTAAGCTGGTCCAAAATCCAGATGGAACTGCCAGCCTGTGGTATCAAGCTGCTGTCAATAACACTAACCAAAGTCAACCGGGTGTTATTACTGCAAGCGTTCCTGTAACCGGTAAGATCAGCACAATAACCATTAACGTCCAAACTCCTGTTAAAGCTAACACATTGTCCTTAGACAGCACAAAAGTTGTAAGTACAATGCAATCTGACGGTGCACAACAACGTATAGACTTTGGCTACAACTATGGCGGCTTATCGGTTCTTGACCAATATGGCAGACCGATGGATTTCACCGATCTCACCAAATATGGAGACGGTGGCATCACCTACAATGGTACGACCAACCCCAATGACAGATTCGTAGTTGTCGCATCCACAACAGGAAGTTCGATAGAGCTGCATCAAACCTATGGAGATGGAACTACTAGCTCTGCTATTCAATCTCAAGTTCTAATCAATGGCTTAGATGGCAGTGGTAATGGCGGCGAAGGTGTAGAAATCTTATCAGACGCCACAGGCCAACAAACCGTTACTTTTGCTCTGTATGATATTACACAAGCGAATAATGCCGCATTTAATCCCGCTCTCAAGAACTTTAGTGCATTAACAACATCAATTGATACCAAGACTATAACATTCTCGGTAATCAAAAATACTGATATCAAAGGTTATGCTATTGATAAAGTAGCTAGTCCTCTCTATACGGAATATGACTCAACGCTTGGCAGAGGTTTTACACCTCGTGTTAAGGCCTATGAGGCTAATCCATATGTATGGGGAACAACAGCCGGCGGCGGTAAAGTAGTATTGAAAAACGGCGCAATAAAAGGAGCGTATGTTGATTCAACTGACTTCACAGTTGACCCGACCGAAAAAGGTTCTATTTCTTATGGTACCTTGTCGGGAGCTGGAAACTATGATGCGGTCTATGTTGCAGCAAATAAATTAGATGCCTCGAAGACTGGTTCAAACACTACTTTGACAGTAATCATCCAAGGCGCTGATGGATTAACGCATACAGTAACTACTCCGATCACTTCTTCCACAACAAATCCTGTAGCACAATCGATTAACCTGTATGTTGATACAACAGTACCGGGTGTTACACTCTCCGATGATGGAACAACAGCTACAGTTCCGGTTGCTGACCTTGTTCAAGGACAATATCTGGCACGCTATATCAATCCTTCTGATGCCAATATCACAGGTAGCGGAGCAGACGTAAAAGATGGTAAAAATCCTGCACCTCTTTACTTCTACGCTAAAGATTCCTATGGTTCAAAAGGTATGGATTTAGCAAATGTCAGCCTCGTTGACAATTCAGATGACATTGACGCAACATCTGATGCCAGCCATACCAATTTCCAAATTGACCAATATGGACGAATTACTCACGTAGATGCTAGTGCTATTAACGCTGCTATTGCTGCAAACGGACACTATTACTTTACTGTTACTGCTGTAACAACAAGTGGATTAGTACAAACCGTTAAGATTAATGTAGTACAGTAATCTCAGATCCAAAGTTTACTGCATAAGTTACTAATTGAGATAGGGAGTCAATATGCTTTCGGGTGTATTGGCTCCTTTTCTTACATAGAATTGAGAAAAAAACTCACTGTAAAGGTTTATAGACGGTCAGTGAAAATAGATACAGCTATTTGGCACCTATCTTAAGAGATAATTGACTCACGACTTGTAAATTTAAGTAATTATTGCAGGTTTTTCATGTTTTTCGTGGTATAATTTGGCTATAAATTTATTGCTCCATCATATATCAAAGAGGTTTGATCAGTATTGAAAATAATATGAAGAGTAAAAATTATTTTGAAAGGAAGAGAGACAATAGTGATGCAAAAATTGAAACTCAAATCAGTTGCTATCTCACTTTGCCTATTAGTTTCAATGATAATGGTGCCCAAGGGTGCCTATGCAGTAACAGCGACGAAGATTCAGAATACCCGTCTTGCCGGAGAAGATCAGTATCAGACTGCTGCAGCTATTGCTAATGCAGGGTGGACTTCGTCCTATTACGCAGTCGTCGCCAGTGGGGAGAATTTTCCTGATGCATTATGTGCTGCTCCTCTAGCCGCAAAATATGATGCTCCCATTTTGCTTAATTCTGTCAATCACCTGGAGGACGCAACGAAAGAAGAACTTTTAAATTTGCATGTAAAAAGTGTAATTATGATTGGAGGACAAGGAATTCTCTCCGCAGGAGTGCAGCAAGAAATAGAGAATTTAGGCATTAATGTATGGAGAATTGCCGGACAAGATCGCTATGCAACATCTTTAGATGTAGCTCAAGTTTTAGGTAAGTCTGATGATGCAGTGATTGCTTCAGGTGATGATTTTCAAGATGTATTATCTGTTGCACCTATTGCGGCACTAAAACAAATGCCAATTATACTTACGCCCGAAAATTTGCTCCAGCCGGATATCAAGGATTATGTAGAGAAATCAGTAGAGAAAACCTATGTTTTAGGTGATGAGAGTTATATTAGTGATGGTGTTGTTAAGCAACTTCCTTCTCCCCAAAGAATAAATTCTACTGATCACTATAGTACAAATATCGAAATCATAAAAACGTTTGCTAAAGATCTTGATTTGAGCACATGCTATGTAGCAACAGGAGAAACCTACCCCGATGCATTGTCTGGATCTGTACTTGCCTCACTAACAAAATCGCCGGTCATTCTTGTAAAAGAACCACTTAACGCTGAAACCTTGAGTTTTTTTACGGATAATATGAACAACATTAAAAAGGTAACGGCTTTAGGTGGAACAGCAGTCGTATCGGATAATTTGCTAAGCACTATTACAACTAATACTAGTGCTGCTTCTGGAACTGCTACTGATAGCGGGACTAAGGGTAGTACTACTAGTGGTGTCAATGGCGGTACTGACAGCGGATCTAATACGGGAAATAATAGTGGAACTAATACCGGTGTTGATAATAACGGTATACTTGGAAGTCCAAATCATTTTGAGGCGGATGCCGTAGATACGAACGAGATCGATTTGTCTTGGGATTCGGTAAATAATGCCATTTCATATAATGTTTATAGAACCACTGCTGATTCGGGGATATATCAACTTGTTACTTCGGCTACTTTTCCATACTATACGGATGATACCGTTTCGTCTGGCGTAACATACTACTATAAAGTTCAGGCGGTAAATACAACAGGCACTGGTGCATTCTCAAACGTGGTGTACGCAACGGCTTTACTAGACCAGAGTGTTTTTTCTCCACCTACAAATCTTGTTGCAGTGGGCCAGAATAATTCGCAAATCCTGTTGAGTTGGAGCGGAGTCAGTAATGCTGCTTATTACAACATTTATAGGGCAACATCATTTTCTGGAACGTATGAGAAAATTGCCTCTCCGGCCTTTGTAACGTATCTTGACAGTTCGGTATCCACTGGTAAGGTTTATTATTATAAAGTGCAGGCGGTTGGTGCTAAAGGCCCAAGTGATTTCTCGAATATTACCTACACTGCCACAAAGTGATTTTGATAATCTCAAGGTTTGAGATTAGGAATCCAATAGACGGAGGCCTCTTACTTTCGCAGTGATCATTTTGGGGGCCTGCAAATACAATAACAATCATAAAACAACAATAACAGAACGATAATGGGACGATAATAATAGAATGAAAACTGGCCCTGATTTTTCTTTCTGAAATTCAGGGCCAGTTTTCATTCAACTATTACAAAGTATACTTTTTAAGCATTAACTTTAATTAATGGCTTCTGTCCTCAGCAGAGCTCGGCGGAAGCCAGGATATTATTAATCACTCTAATGTGTTCCTATTACTTAGTGTATACGATCTTGACTGTTTGCAGTAATCCGCTTGTTGTTACGCCGGTAACAGTCACATACTTAGTAAAGCCGGGCTCTGAACTGCTTAGTACTTCTTGGCCTAATGTATTTTTTGCAATGCTGCCATCACTGTTAAGGCTAAACTCGCCATTACTGGTAACATTAGTTGCAGTAAAATCACCAGTATTGCCCACTAGGCTTATTGATGCTAAATCGATACCTTTTGTTCCGTAGGAATCTTTAGCATAGAAGTACACTACAGCGCGATTTTTTCCGCCAACATTTAATGCAGCTGCGGCAGGAATATAACGGGAGAGATATTTTCCTACAGCTAAACCTGTAGTATCGGCATCGGAGCCCGCTTTAATATAAACCGTGGTGCCGTCGTCAGAGAGAGAGGCGCCATTTATTGTTTGGTCGACATACACGCCCATCGATTGTGCAACAGGGTTTGTCGTTGACGAAGTAATAGGCGTTGTTACGGCATGTGTCAGCCCGTCAGCACCTTTTATAGTTACAGTCAAGGTAGTGCTTGACGAAGACTTAGAAGGATCCAATTTTTTGGCCGCAACATAGACAGCATCGGCAGTATGCTTCGCGCAACTTACCTCACCGGTATTTTCTGTGTCAACTAAGAAGTCGCTGGAATTAACATAAGCCCCTTGTATAGAATAGCCGGCAAGCACTACTAAACCACCGCCTGCTGTCAGCCCAAATACATAAGGGTTAGCTTCGTACTCCTGTTGCTGAAGTGTAATTGCCCCTGCTGTTGTTGGAGCTGAATTTGTCGTTGCAGGAATTTTTGCATATATTGGATTTGGCTCTTTAGCAATAGTATAGCCTTTAATATCTTTATTTTGGAGCACTGAGTAAGTCACAGACTTAGAATCAATTGGGGATAAATCGTTGTAGTTCTTGATGCTGTTATTAAAAATGTAATCACCTCTGTTATAGGTTGAACCATCTGACCTTCTGCCAGAAACATTAGCCGTTTGGTAAGTATCATACAAATAGAAACGAACTGTTTGCTGACCTGGCTTTAAGGACCTGATTTCGATGCTTTTCCCAGCATTGGCAACAGCATACCTTACTCCATAACCTGCAGGCAGCATAACTTCTTTATCAGAACCACATTGATCCAAAGCAATGGAGCCTCCTGTAGTAGTTGCCGCAACTTGATACCGGTTACCATCGGCTCCGTATTTAGCAAGCGAGGTAAAGTCCATAGGTCTGCCATATTGATCGTTAACGGTTAAGCCCCCATAGTTGTAACCGAAGTCAACTTTTTCAATTGCGCCGTAGTCTGCGGCGGAGGTAGGAATCAAATTGCACGCAACAGTGGGCGCTTCCATAGAACTGATCATAATATGACTATTTAAAGTCAGCGTGTTGGCTTTGGGAAGTGTTTGGATATTAATGGTGATAGTGCTGATTTTACCTGATCCGGGGACACTTGCCGTAATGACTCCGGGCTGGCTTTGGTTGGAACCAGCAGGAAGTGTGCTAGCCTGATACCATAAACTTGCTGTACCGTCAGGATTTTGTATTAACTGTGCTCCTGGTTGACTTGAATTGGAATATAGAGGACTTAAAATAACATTCGTAAGATCACTATATCTGGTAAGTTGAACTCCGTTTTGGTCATAGGCCATAAACGGAATTTGTTTGTATTCACCAGAAGCAATTACTTGATTCGGAGCCATCAGAGTGAAGGTTTCAACAGATTGTTGTTTCTTCAGCGTTAAAGTCAAAGAGGAAGGGGTTCCTCCATAACACATAGCTGTAATAGTTACGGGCATATCCATTTGAACAGAGGTACTATTAACTGTAACTTGAATTGCAGCTTTGTTGCTGTCATTAGGATCTTGTACAACTTTGGCAGTTACATAGGGATTGGAGCATGTTATCTCGTAGTCGGTTCCAATTGTAATTAAGCCGTTTTTTACAAGGTTATAATCATTCGTGGGATTGCCACTCATATCTTTAGCGGTGTAATCAATATACCAAATGTTGCTGGTATCCTGAGCGGTAAGAATTGCATTGTTTGAGTTGATCAGTTTATTAAGCGTTATACTGCTTAATGTTCCAGCCGCTGTAGAAGTATTTAAAGTTGCACTTGTAGAAACACCGGAGCTTGAATCATAACCTGTGATAACCACTGTGGAGAAGGTGAGAAGATTCATGGTATTAGGTGTTACCTGTAATACACCATGCGTTGGAACAGTAATAGAACCGACACCAGTAGTCCAGGTAATGTTATTGGCCAGATAGCTGCTGGTAATATCACTGCCATATTGGTCCTGAGCTATAAAGGTAGCATAACCAATTCCGCCGGCAGTGGTTGAATTTGCTGTGGTCACAGCAAGTTTCGTTGAATTGATAGTGATCTTAGCAATTTTTTGTGCAGTAATAGCTACGGTGCTTGTGCCAAGATCAAACGAGTTATTTTGAACATCGATAGCGTAGCTTCCTTCAGGCAAGTTATTAGCGCAAGACAAGGTAGCTACTGTATTGGTGGAGTCCCAGCTGGTAGTTACAGTAACGGGAGAGCCTGTATTGGTAACTGTGAAAGAAACTTTAGATGGATCAGCAGGTGCTGAGCTGAATTTTACTTCGAAGCTCGCAGCGCTTACAGCAGTTACAGAGGTAACAGCTACAGGTCCACCTGGGTTATTTACTTGCCCTGTGAGAATACCGGTACGTACTTGATCAGAAACAACAGCTGCACCGCCGAGAGCAGTTACAACAGCATCAGCGGCTAGTTTACCGTGAACATACGCAGCTGCTGCAGGAACTGTTCCGTCTGTGAGGACAATGGGGGAGTTGGTCATAGCTGCAAGAGGCGCACCTGCAAGAGCATCAATACCAGTGTTGCCATTGGCTACATAGACATTATCGAATTTGAGCGATGAACTGAAGTCTTGGATAACTTGGTTATTGGTATCATAAGCGGTGTTTCCGAAATGGCGGGTAGCGTGCGGGAATTGAGCCGCTACTGCATCACTGATAACACCTGTTCCGCCGATAACATCAGATGAAGTGATGCTCGGGTTAGCTGTTAAGTAAGCTGCAACACTTGGAGGAACGGAATTTTTGTCAGTTAAGAGAATAGGCTCATTGGCAGCGGAAGCAACGGAAGCAATGGAAAGAGCATCTTGTAATCCATTGGCAACGGCAACCTTAGTTACGCCAACCATTCTTTTAGCAATGTTAACGGAAGTTTCTGCACGGTCTTGACCACCAAGGGAAATAACTGAAATGCCCATGCCTGATAATTGATCAAGCACCGCTTGGCTGATTACAGCGGTACCGCTGGTGACATAAACCGTTTTAACATTGAGTTTGGTAAGTTCATTTTTTGTGTCAGGGTCCAAGGTGTTTCCAGGACCGGTTAAAAGGATCGGAGCTTTCAAATAAGTAGAAAGTGGTCCTGCAGTCAGGGCATCTACCATACCATAGGAGGCTGAGGAAGCAAGAATTGCTATGCCAGTCCAGCCGGTTTGATCTGCGATTGCTGCAGCAGTTTGAGCTGCGGTATTACCTGCTATACGAGTTGGCACCATGCTGTCCGCGAAAGCATGTAATGGCACTGTGGTTAGGGTCATACTCATAATAGCCAATGATGCAAAGATATTTTGAGTTTTTTTCATTTGGAAAAAACCTCCTCTGTCTTTGGATCTTTCTGTGTAGTGGATGAATATCTCTTTTCCGAAACCGTTTAATAGTTTGTCGTGCACCCCCCTATTTAAATTTCTAAGAAAGGATTCTAGTGAACTCGTTCAGCTGAAGCTGAACATCAGGCTTCGGTGGGAGCTCTACCCCCATCGAAGCAAGCTATAGCCTCCACTCCCACTGTAGAAGTGGAGGCTTAAGATGGAAAAATAAATAATTAATTACTAAAAATGTATATCATAGAAAATGTATACAAAAACAATTCTACATTCGATAAAAGAACTCCTTCAAATTGGGAGAAAATTTTAAAATATTTTGAATATTATATATTAATGCAGTGTGTAATATGAATATTAATTACTCCAATTTTCCCCATCCTCTTTAAAAGGAAAAAAGATTAAAAAAGCAGGCAGTAAGTTCATATGAAGGAACAACAAGGTATTAATTATCTTTATAGACCTCAGGATAGCAGTATTTTGAAAAATATAGATTTTACAGACGATCTATAGTATTGTAAAGATATGTATGGACAGAAAGAAAATTGAGGAATCTTTTAAAGGAGGGATAATGGGATTTTATTAGGTATTTGCATAATAATTTTTGTATTGAGGATGGGGATAAATGAAAAGAAAGTTATTAAAAATTTTTAGCGTTTTGATGTTAATGTTTTTCATTTTTAGCTCCGTGGAAACAGTTTATGCGAGTGAAGTCCCAGCAGGCCTTGGTAATAAGACACACCCCCTAATAATTACGCCTGACCCTTCAATTCTGGTAAATCATGCGGTTGTACCCATTCCGGATAGTACCGTAATCCCTGTACATATATACTTAAAAATGTCTGATCCAGAGGGATTGGATAATTATGTTAAATCGGTGTCGGATCCCAAATCACCAAATTACCATCATTTTTTAACGCCGGATCAATTAAATGCGATGTTTGGTCCTCCTGATTCTGCAGTAACAAGTGTGAATTCGTATTTTACGTCCTTTGGATTAACTCGAGATAAAGCGGACAAATTAAAATCTCATTTAGAATATACAGGAACTGTTGGAACAATAGCGAAATTATTTAAAACTCAAATTAAGCAAGTTAAAATAGATGCTAAAGTTATGCCAACTGCAACTATGGCAATTAATGTGCCAGCAGAAGTATCTTCATATATTGAGACAATTACAGGCCTTACACCACACGAAATTAAGCATCCGGATAGCTCCTCTACACACAATCTAATAAAAATACCGATTTCTTCTGATGCAGTCATACCTAATTCAACATCGGGAGATAGCTTAACAATAACTTCAGATAGTCGATTTCAAAATGGACTATCTGCTCCGACAGGGCAAAATATATATCTGCGGATTATAGCAAAAGATCAAAGTGGTAATTATATAACTAATGCGCGATTATCCGTTTCTTTGCTTGGAGGTAATATTCCAGCTTCAGCATTGTGGGCCTCATCATTTGAGCCTAATAATACAGATTCTAATGGAGAAATGGACCTTTATATTAAGGCCTATCAGGCAGGGACTGAAAACTTTTCATTTTCAATCCCTGATTCTTCAGGTGGGACAGCGACAAATTCTATTTCTTTAACATGGACAGGGCCAAATATCGTACAGACTGCATTTACGCCGAATCAAATCAATACCGCTTATGATGCAACCAATATTGTGAATAATTTATCAGGTCATAATGCAAGTGTAGGGATCTATGGTGATACTATGCCCGACCCTAATGTTCTCGCTGCTTTTGAAAATAAATATGGGCTGCCTGCTGCGAATTTTATTCCTGTACCAGTTGATCAAACGGGCAATTCTCCCGATTCTGGAGCTGTTGAAGAAGCTGATTTGGACATTCAACGGGTAGAGTCATCGGCACCTGGAGCAACAATTTATTTCTACGCAGATTATGGAGATATGCTTGATGGATTGACTGCAGCGGTTCAGGAAGATAGAGTCTCAGTATATTCTATAAGTTACGGATTTATAGGACCTTTACCAACTGATTACGAAAATGCTTGGGAAACTCAATTGGAGGCAGCAGCGGCTGAAGGAATAACAGTTGTTGCTTCTTCAGGAGATAACGGCGCTTATGAAAATCTAGGTTCGACAAATCCCATGGCTTCACCATTTGCACAAATGCCGTCTGCCAGTCCTTATGTGTTAAGCGTTGGAGGAACGCAGTTAGCAATTAATAGCAATACTAATGAAACGGCAAGCGAGTGGGGATGGTCTTGGGACAACAACTGGAATGGTTATCCGAATGCCTCCGGAGGAGGATTTTCCACTGATTTCCCGGTTCCAGCCTGGCAAAACGGAATTGTTTCTAGCAGTGCTACAGGGAGGGGAGTGCCCGATCTTAGCTTTGCAGCTACTAGTCCGGGCTATGATACTTATTTGAGTGATCCTCCGCAAGATAATGCTATGGTGGGTACCAGTGCCTCAGCGCCAACTTTGGCCGGATGGATAGCAGCCTATAATGCTGAGCAAAATACTCGGCTGGGATTACTTAATCCCAACTTATATAAATTATATCAAGGAAACTTTTCTGTGTTTCACGATATAACGGTTGGCTATAATGGATGTTATAATGCCGGAACTGGATGGGATGCAGTTACAGGACTTGGTTCATTGGATGTTGATGCCTTTTTCAATGCTTTAACACCTTATTATACCTCGTTACCGGCGAAAGGAAGTTTAGATACGAACATAAGCGGGACGCTGAGCGGGACTGTCAACTTATGGGGGTGGTATTTGGACGGCAGCGGAGTGAGCACGGTACAAGTACTCATCGATAACAGTCCCGTAGGAACGGCAAGCTATGGAGACTCGCGAACGGATGTGGCAGCAGCACTTCCGGCGTATAACAACAGTAATTCGGGGTATCACTACAGCTTGGATACAACGAAACTTACGAACGGGAAGCATACCTTGGTGATTCAGGAAACAGGGAAGAACGGAAAACAGGCAAGCTTGCCTGGAGTAAACATTAATGTGAGTAATGTTTCGGCGCTGCCGGCACTGGGAAG
>NZ_LDZY01000002.1 GCF_001029285.1 Desulfosporosinus acididurans | reverse complement strand
CCCTGCGTTCCTTGGATGCCCTGTGTTCCTTGGATGCCCTGCGTTCCTTGGATGCCCTGCGTTCCTTGGATGCCTTGTGTTCCTTGGATACCCTGCGTTCCTTGGATGCCCTGCGTTCCTTGGATACCTTGTGTTCCTTGAATACCTTGTGTTCCTTGGATACCCTGAGTTCCTTGGATACCTTGTGTTCCTTGGATACCTTGTGTTCCTTGAATGCCTTGCGTTCCTTGAATGCCTTGCGTTCCTTGAATGCCCTGAGTTCCTTGGATACCCTGAGTTCCTTGGATACCTTGTGTTCCTTGGATACCTTGTGTTCCTTGGATACCTTGTGTTCCTTGGATACCTGTTGCTCCTGTTGCTCCCGTTGCTCCCGTAGTTCCTATTATCCCTTGAGCCCCAATAACATTTATCTCTTCAGCCACCATCCGATGGGCTGTTGTCAAATTACCTGCGGCATTTTTTCCCCAGGCCGTAACCTCAACGGCATCAGAACTCGTTATAAATTGGAACTCAAAAGCATCAAAATTAGCAAAATAGTTTCTAGTTGCTACTCCACCGGGTACCAGAGTAAAAAATTCCAAAACGTACTGTGTTTTTGTAGCTCCGGTTAAATAATAACCCTGTATTTGGATGGAAGCAGTTACTGAATCGTCATTTGTTATTCTCACAGTAAGCGTCGAAGTCGGTCTGACCCCGCCGACCGCCGGATTGTCAATCAACCCAGTAGTTAAAGAAGGCAATTACCCCATCTCCTTTCCTATAATTATTAGGATTATTTTGAAGTATACTTTTTAAAAATGGATGCTTATATTGATATCTTGGCTAGCGAGAATCAAATAGCGATACCTCGGCAAATTTTTTGCCCTCCGATTTTCAAAAATTCTCTTATTTAGTGCACCACATTTACGGACACCGTCGTAATCTATCGTTACTATAATTTTACGTTTCATGTCCAGTTTCTGTTACTGCCAGATATCATCTAACCCCATAAATGTTTATTAGTTATATTCAGCGACTGTCATTTGTGCCCCTACACTTGGTGCTAATTCCATAGTTAAGGGAGTAGCTGAATTATTTCTTAGTGTTAAAACATCCCCGGCATTTAGTAACAAAATAGCCTGACCTGAAACTTGACCAGTGGCAATCAGCGCTGAAATAGGCGTTGAGGCATCTACTGTACCGTTCACTGTGATAGCAATTGACGAACCGACGCCTGCAGTTATTGACACACTATAATCGATTTGATAATTACCGGTATTAGCGACAACCACAGTGGTCGCACTTGCAGTGTGCGTTATATTTGAAAGAGGACCGTTGTTACTGAAAGGTACATCGGCGCCGCCAACGACAGTTGCATCAGCTAGTGTAGCAAGTTCATAGACATATCCAAAGGCAGGCAAACCGCCTGTTCCTGCAGTGCCCTGGATACCTTGCGTTCCCTGGATACCCTGCGTTCCTTGAATACCCTGCGTTCCCTGGATACCCTGAGTTCCTTGAATACCCTGCGTGCCCTGGATACCCTGCGTTCCTTGAATACCCTGCGTGCCCTGGATACCCTGCGTGCCCTGGATACCCTGCGTTCCCTGGATACCCTGCGTTCCCTGGATACCCTGCGTTCCCTGGATACCCTGAGTTCCCTGAATACCCTGCGTTCCTTGAATACCCTGCGTTCCCTGAATACCCTGCGTTCCTTGAATACCCTGCGTTCCCTGGATACCTTGGGGTCCTGTCGGTCCAGTTGCCCCTGTTATTCCTTCTGAGCCAATCACATTCAGTTCTTCGGCTACCATGCGATGGGCTGTTGTCAAATCACCGGCAGCATTTTTTCCCCAGGCTGTGATCTCCACAGCATCTGAGCTAGTTATAAACTGGAACTCAAAAGCATCAAACTGAGCATAGTAATTTCTTGTAGCTACCTCACCCGGATTTAAGGCAAAAAGCTCCAAAACGTACTCTGTCTTAGTGACTCCAGTCAAATAGAATCCTATAATTTCAACGGAAGCTGAAACGGTGTCATCATTTGTTATCCTGACGGTTAGCGTTGACGTTGGTCTTACCCCAGAGACCGCAGGATTGTCAATCAACCCAGTCGTTAAAATAATCATCAAATCGTCTCCTTAAATTATTTTTAATTAAAAGGGATTGACTTCTCGGGCCACTGCCCGATGCGCTGCGGTAAGATTTCCGGTTGAGTCTTTCCCCCAAACGGATACTTGCACAGCCTCTGAATTAACAAAGAATTGAAACTCGAAAGCATCAAATTGGACAAAGTAGTTTCTCAAAGCTACTTCACCCGCTGCAAGTGTAAAAAACTCTTCCACGTATTTCACTTTGGTTGCTCCGGTCTGATAAAAGCCCTCGATTTGAATCACCACGGTTGAGGTATCATCATTAGCGATCTTTACAGCGAGCGTTGAACTCGGTCTAACACCCGCAACCGCAGTGTTATCAAATAAACCTGTTGTTAAATATGGCATTCACTCACCTCCTAATTATGGGTCTATACATTGTATTATCCCTGTCCTCTTTTGGTTACCTAATTATTCCATTTATCAGGGAGACCAGAAATCTTTCTTTATCTGTATCTTGGCATTTGCTATTTAGATGTCTTGGGGTTTGCTTTAAAAAAGATAGTCTTTATCTAAATAAAAAAAGTAAGGATTAATTGAATTCGAAATTAATCCTTACTTTTTAATAATAAATATGGACGAACGTCTAAAGTTGTTCCCATATTAAAGTTTAAGCGAAAAATGCTATAAAGCTCCCCATTCTCTTCCTTCATTTCGTACAATTTTGCCCATCCTGGAATAGAATAATTTTTTGTTATATTCCCACTCAGGAGGGTCCTGGTAATAATCTTGAGCCCTGGGATGATACAAGTGCACCGTAATCGCCGTCGTCATACAGTAACTGCAGCCATTCCCTAATAAGCGGTGGATAAAATCATTGTCATCATAGGCAATTCCCACAAAATCTTCATCATAGCCCCCGATCTCATAAAATTGATCGCGGTGCATTGCCATTAAAAAAGGCATTCTTGTATCTAATACGATGCAGTTATTTAAGGCATCCAATTCAAACGAGCCATTCTTATCCTTAATCTGCTCGAGAAACCTCCCATCTCGATCATCTTTTCCAATTGGAATACCCAATAGTTTGGGCTGATCGAGGATCGGGGTAATTAGAGCCGCAATCGTTTGGTTGATATGAAACATTTCAGCGCAGCAGAGAACTAAAATATCTCCGGACGATTGTTTCACTCCAATATTAATAGCAAAGCCAGGAATCCGCCAAACAGGCTCTGAGTTTAGATTTCTCTGCCCGGAAAAGATATACTTCAAATTGAGTTTTTCTTTGAATTCATTGCAGACTTCTTCGGTTTCGTCTTGTAGGCCATCATTAACCACAATGGTCTCGAACTCAAAGGGTATTGTCTGTTGGGATAGAGAAAAAAGCCCCCATTTTAACAAGTTCACTCTTTGAAATGTTGTTATAATGATAGAAATTTTAGGCTTTTTTTTCTGTCCGGCGCTGCGTTTAGTGTTTTTTTTTGCCATTAGTTTTTGCGAAACAGTTGTTAAGAGACGGTACCATTTTTCCATGGAATCTTGGGTCGACAATTTCTTCTCAATCATCACCTGCCGAGGCGAAAAAACACGGTTTGGTAATTCTTGAAGGGCGGCTTCAAAATCCTCTCCGAAAATCCCACATCGTGAACGTTCTTCTTCACTGAGGTCTTTAAAAATTCCCACCTGCCGCATAACCACCGGAATATCACATAGACATGCTTCAACCGCTGCCAAGCACTGAGTCTCAACGGGCGAACCGATCATAAAGAAATCAGCGCAGTTCAAGAGCTTGGTGATTAGGGTTTGGGCTATTCGGTTAAACACTCGAACATTGGGAGCAGCGAAGGTTTCCTGGGCTTTAGAGACCAAAATCCAAGTGATCTCGGGATGTTGTTCTATACAGCTCCGCACTTTGCTCCAACCCTTTACCTCAGAAAAATCGCCGACAAAAATACCAATTCTTCCTGTATCAAACCCCAATTCCTTGCGAACCTCCACTTTATCCAGAGGCTTAAAGAGTTCTAAATCAACACCTACGGGAATGATCTCAAAATCATGCTCTGGATAGGACAGTGCAGTTTGCAATGAATTAGTAACAAGTATGGAGGCTCGGCGTAAATTTTCCTCTTGCTGCGCACTAGCCCAGCCCATAGACCTCAGATTGTCCTGTAAAAAGGCAATCGTATAACGGGATGGATCAACGGTGTTTATAAACGTCGCATTCTGAATAACGACTTCAACCTCTGGGTGATGCATCTGAATATAATTCCGGGCATTTGCCGCATAATCGCCTTCGGTGCCTGCGAGATACATATCAACACCTGCGGAGGATGGTAAGGCTTCCAGGAGAAAATTCCATAAGACCTTTTCCCCCATGGACCCTGTAATCAGGTCATTACATACCGCAACTTTGATTTTTTCTTCTACCCTTTCTGCTGTTCGCGGGCTATTTAATTCCCCGCACTGAAAATGATAGACGATACTGTCAAATGCGGTTTGATGTTGAATCCCTTCGGCGCTAAGTTTCGACATTAAGACATTATCCCCGGATATACACGGTTCACCCGGCCGCGTTATGATCGGATGAGTAAAATCACTTCCTGGAACGATATTTCCTTCCGGATAACCGCCTACTCTCTTAAAATGTTCCTTCCGTATCAAGAGAGGCATAAATAAACCGCCATCCAGCAATTTAGGCTCCGCTAAATCGCGAGCATACTGCTCAAATTCTGTTTCTTGATAGGACAGATAATCCTTGCCAAAGTCCTTTTCCACCCCAAACTGACCGCTGCGCAGCCTCCCAGACTCCACTAATCGAGCGGTGACACAGTTCTCTCCGTTATAGGCCTGCCATAGATTATCAAACCAGCTCGGCGTAAAGGCCATATCCGAATTGATCAAAACGACAAAATCTCCCCGTGCCTTGTTAACCGCAAAATTGTAAGCACGATAAACATTGTTGATATACCATTCCTCTTGCTGCTCAGGAGTATTCGTGTGAACATAGTGCGGCACATAGTTATCACGCAAATATTCGAGAACCACAGAATCAGCATCATTGGCAACAAAGAAGAACTCTTTGTCGGTCATATCCGTATATTTAAAGACCTGCTCATAAACGAACTTCAACCATTCAACGCTTTTGTAAATCAAACAGATAATGCTGAATTTTGGTTTAAACACTTCATCACGATATTGTTCGACATAGGTTAAAGACTCCGCAAACGTTAAAGGTTTTGGTTGTTCATCATCAATCCACAAATCTTCCGGAAAGAGCTGCTGAGGAACTTTTTGCACGACTAACTGTTCTTCACTGATCAAACGATCGAGCATTTCATATCCTCGTTGTCCATGCGATCTATAAACGAGGTATTTATGAGCCAGCCTTTGTTTTGAAGAGAAACCATAATGCAGCACTTGAATTTTATCTGTCCAAGTCATCTTTCGAATTGTAGAAGGATAAGGCGGCTGATGAAGTCCCGGCTTAGTTTCGGTAAAACTTATACCAGGAACCACGCGCCATAAACGACAAAACCAGCCCGAGCCAAATAAACTATCGATCCTTTGCCAGGAATGACTTCGCCATAAATTGATTTCATGAAAACTCATGGCATCATATTCCTGTTCCTCACAATATCTGCACAATTCTTGCAGAGATTCTTCTGCATTTGCGGTTAGTACTTCATCTGCATCCAGCCAAAGGATAAAATCCGGTTTTAATTTTAAGGCCTCTTGGAGCAAGAGTTTTTTATGACTACGCTCGTTGGCAAAATTATTTTTTGTTGAACGAAGGACATAAGGTGTTTGTTTCAACATATATTCGTAACTGCCATCCGTGCTTCCATCATCATAGACAACCAAACTATCCACAAGAGGTTTGATATGATGCACAAACCTCTCTAAGTTACCTTTAATGAGTTCATTATAAATTTGGCAGATTCCTACGATCCGATAGTTCATCGCAAGAGCTCCCCTTCTTCCCGATTATCCAGTCCCATCATTAAATGGTGCTTCCGCAGGAGCGCTTCCGTTTCTTCATCAGTCATAAGGAAATCTCCCGAGCTATATTCTTTTGACAACGCCAGTAAGCCCGGTTCTGCTGCCGTTAATTCAGGAAGCATTGGCTTAATCGCGTAATAGCCTCCGCGGTCATAAGCTCTCCAGGCCTCTTCTTCTGAAATCAGGATTTCATGGACCTTTTCACCGGGACGGATTCCCGTATACGAGATCGCAACCTTCCGATCCCCAATCAGGGCCTTAGCGATATCTTCTATGCGAGCCGCTGGAATTTTGGGAATAAATATTTCTCCAGCCTTAGCTCCTTGGAGAACTGCAAAGATAGTATCTACCGCGCTCTGTAAAGGCAATAAAAACCTTGTCATTTCCTTGGTTGTTATTGTGATTGGCCCTCCGTGCTTGATTTGTTCCTGAAATAACGGAATAACCGAACCTCTGGAAGCAAGTACATTACCATAACGCACACAGATAAACCTAGTCTTGGGGAGCGTCACATTGGCCGCGATAAAGATTCGCTCTTGCATAGCTTTGGAGATTCCCATGGCGTTCACCGGCTTACACGCCTTATCCGTCGATACTCCAACAACTGTTTCTACGTTCAGATCATTTTCAGCAATAGCCCGGACAATATTTTCAGCTCCCAGGACATTCGTTTGAACTGCTTCAAAAGGAAAATACTCACAAGAAGGTACTTGTTTTAAAGCTGCTGCATTGATCACAATGTCCGCATTTCTCAAAACAGAACTAACTGAATGATAATCACGAATATCTCCGATTCTAAATTCGATTAAACGTGTGAAATTATCATAAATGACCTCATCGGTCACATTGCGCTGATTCTGGTATTCGACACGCATCGCATGCTGTTTGGCTTCATCACGCGAAAAAATAATGATTTTCTTAGGGGAACCGAGTTCTTTCTGGAGGAGTCTCCTGGTTAAAACCTTTCCCAGTGAACCTGTGCCCCCGGTAATAACAATAACTTTGCTATCAAAAAGTTCCATAATTCTTCCCCCTTGGTCTAACCGTTATGATAAGGTCCTTGTAAATAATCTTGATACATTTCATTAATGAGCTCCTCCCAAGTTGGTGGGGAGTAGCCCGTTAGAGAACGAAAAACCGAAGAGTTTAAAGATCGATCCGACCGGACACCATCCTCTGGCTCGATGTTTATATTTTTACCATATTGAGCATTGATCAGTTTAAGCAATTCATACTTGGAAATTGGATTCGAGGACACATGATAAAGCCCCGACATTTCCGAATTGGGGATCACATAATCCGCAATGATTCGAGATAATTCAATCGTCGGGAAACCGGAATAAATGACGTTTCTAAAGCCACGCACTCCATCCTTCTGGCTTAGAAACCATTCGAGCAAACCATAGTTTCCTTTCAGTTCATGTCCAATAATGGAAGTTCGCAGGGTAATACAATGTGGATAAGCGACTTCTCCAAGGTATTTGGCTCTTCCATAGAGATCTCTGGCATTAGAAACATCACTTTCGGCATAGTTTCCTTTTTCTCCATCAAAGACACAATCCGTGCTAATATGGATCATTCGGGCACCCGCTTTACTGCAAAGCGACGCAATGCGGTGAGGCAGCAGTGCATTAATGGTTATTGTCTCGATAGGATCTTCTGCCTCGGGAATTTGCTTGATAATACCAATGCAATTGATAACAATGTCTGGTTTCACTTCGCCGAAAACCTCAACGAGCCTTTCCATCTGATGGATATCGATGCCTTGACGTACTTTCTTCATCTGATCCCTTGGCCGCCAATCAGACAAAACCTTCGAAGAACGAACTGTGGTAAAAACATCTAAATTGCGTTCCCCTGCAAGATGGCGGAAAAGGGTATGCCCCAGCATCCCTGACCCACCCAAGATCAATACCTTGTACATGCTAGTGTCCACTCCTTTTCTCAACCGCTTCCTATAAGTCCGGGAAGAATTCACGCGCTTTTTTCAAAGCAGGCTCTGTATAATTTGCCGGTACATAAAGGCTCCCATTCCGACCGTGCCAACGATAGCCTAAAAGCAGTTCATCAAGAAAGCCGCACGGATAACTTCTAAGCATGCGAAACCATAGCTCGTAGTCATGAACAGTAGCCATACTTTCATCGAAATACCCAACCTGATCTAAGGCTGATTTGCGCATCATCACTGAAGATCCGTTGATAAAGCAGCCCTCCATCAGTTTTTGTACCATTACTCTCTGGTCCGAATAAAACGGCGAGTGCACTTCATACTGCTTAGATCCTGCCCCATCGATCATGACAAAGCTGGTATAACTAAATCCCAGTTCAGGCTCTTTCTCCATCAAACAAACCTGTTTGGCAACCTTATCCGCTAAAAAAATATCATCAGAGCTCAACCAACACACATATTTTCCCGATGCAACGGCAAGACCAAGGTTCAAGGCACTGGCTGTTCCGCCATTATCCTTATAGTAATAATGAATCCAGGGTATAAAAGGCATAAGAATTTCTTGCGTTTGATCCGTCGAGCCATCATCTACCACGAAAATCTCCATGTTTGGATAATTTTGATCGAGAACACTCTTTACAGCAATGCCAACATATTGTGCATAATTATAAGTTGGTATAATTACACTGACTTTTGGCATCGTCATCATAGTTTCCCTCCACTCCCAATGACTAGAATCCTTGCCACTTACGACTGCCCTCTTATATAGACTTTTCGGCATCTAAAATTGTTTTAAATTCCTCTTTAGCCTTTTCGAAATCAGTCATCGTACCAATGTCAAACCAAAGGTCTTGACTCTCGTAACCTACCACCCGAGCTTTTTCCCTCAACAGCCGCTGAACCAGATCAGGCATATCAAACCGTTCGTCCTCTGGTATATACGACAATATCTGCTTGTTAATCACATAAATGCCCATACTCGCCCAGTAATTAAGCGAGGGTTTTTCCCTATAGCCTGTGATGTTACCATCTTCTATCTCTAAGACTCCAAAGGATGAACTAACAGCTTTGTTGTGAACCGCAACCGTCATATCCGCTCGGCTCCGAAGATGATGCTCATATAAAGCCTTAAAATCTAAAGTGGTTAATTCATCACCATTGACCACCAGAAAATGATCCTCTAAATCCTCGACCAACCGTAACGGGCCAGCCGTCCCCAAAGGTTCCTTCTCCACGGAATATCGAATTGTCACCCCCCAAAAACTGCCGTTCTGAAAATAAAGCTTTATAAAATCCGCCAAATATCCCAAACACATGATAATTTCATCAACCCCGGCACGTTGGAGTTGATGCACAAGAATTTCCGCTATCGGTTTGTCTCCAATCGGAAAAAGGGGCTTGGGTAAAACCCGCGAATACGGGTCTAGGCGTACTCCCCGGCCGCCCGCTAAAATAATAGTTTGCATTGCATTTCCCTTCTTCACTTTTCATAGGAACCTTATATAGTTGTTCATATTTGATATTTTCCTATCTGAAAACGATTCAAATGAGCAGAAATCCACGCCATCGTCTTTTTTATTCCTTCTTCAAGGGAAACCTGTGGTTCCCACTCCAGAGTTTCTTTCGCCAACCGGTTATCGGCTAAAAGACGATTCACCTCACTCCGACTGGGTCGAACTCTGGACTCATCAAGGACGATTTTCCCCGAACTGCCTAGGGTTGCAATAATTACTTGCGCTAATTGCCCAATCGAAATTTCCTGTCCTGAACCCACGTTAATCACTTTTCCAACCGCCGCTTGTTTTTGTGCTGCTTTTATAAAACCCTCCACTGTATCTGAAACAAAGGTGAAATCACGTATGGCCTCGGTATTACCAAGAAGAATTTCTTCACTGGCAAGTGCCTGAGTAATTAACGTCGGAATGACAGCACGGGCTGACTGCCTCGGTCCATAACAATTAAACGGCCTTACCGTAACAACGGGTAGGTTATAAGAAGCATAGAAACTTTCTGCTAACTTATCCGCCCCGATTTTACTCGCCGAATATGGGGACTGACCCTGAAGAGGATGAGCCTCATCGATTGGGACATAACGTGCAGACCCGTATACTTCACTGGTGGACGTATGGACAATTCGTTCAACTCCATGATCGCGTGCAGCCGTCAGAATGTTAAACGTCCCCAAGATATTCGTCTCAATAACCTCCCGGGGATTTTTATAGGAATAAGGGATCCCGACCAAAGCACCAAGGTGAAAAACAGCATTGCATCCCTTTACTGATCGTTCTATTACATCTGCATCTCGCAAATCCCCTGCGATGATCTCAATCTCTTCAAGTTCCCGCTGCTCTAAATCTTCCAAATTTCCGCGGCCATTTCTGGAATTATAACGGATAAAAACCCGAACACTTGCCCCCGCTTTGACTAAGGCTTCTGTCAAATGGCTGCCGATAAAACCACCAGCCCCCGTGATCAAGACTTTTTTTCCCTCCCACATCACGCTTTTTCATTCCTCCTTCCCGATAACTGATATATCGTATGTCAATGTATGTTTATCTGACACAAGTTGCCACATTGGAGAAGGCTGCTACATACACTAGCAATAAAACCACCTCGGAGGTTAACCCATGAAAATTGTGATTCCGGCAGTGAGTTTAGAAAAAGGCGGCGGAGCCCGTTTTCTCTATCAGGTAGCAAATGCTCTGATAGATCGTGGTCAAAATGTGGAATTTGTCATGCCTCAACAGGGTATCGTAGAATGGCCAGTGCGTGCTAAAATAACTCGGGTAAAAGAATTATCTCCTAAGGCGTTTCCCTCATGCGATTTTATCCTGCCCAATTTCTATTCAACCGTTTTTCCAGCGTGGCAATCGAAAAAAGGGAAAGTTGTTCGCCTTAGTCTCGTCTACGAGCCATTGTGCGTAGCTAATCCTGAATTGTCCAAAGCCACCTATTCTATCGATGCGCCAATTGTCACCATTTCTCAGTGGCAGCGCCAACTGATTCTTTCGGAAGTAGGCCGCGACAGTTCAGTAATCTCTGGTGGCGTCGATTCGGCTTTTTTCCATCCCTCCCCTAAGCTTTCCGCGCGAACCGGTCAAAAAACTATTTTCTACATTTTGCGTGGTCCAGGCTATTCCTGGAAAGGAAATAGCGACTTTCTGGAAGCCTGCAAATATCTGAAGGAACGTTTCCCGAATTTTACTCTTCTTGTTGTTAATCCAGAAGAGCAAACATTCGAAACAACATTTCCTTATACGATCATGAAAGCCAAAAGTGACCAAGAGATGGCCCTACTCTATGCTCGAGCAGACCTTTTTGTTTATGCCTCATATTACGAATCATTTGGCCTACCGCCCCTTGAAGCAATGGCGTGCGGGACGGCAGTTATAACTACCGATTGTGGCGGGAATCGTGATTACACGAGAAATGGAGAAAATTGCATTGTCATTCAGCCGAGCGATGTTATGGCCCTAACCGAAGCTATGTATCATCTATTAACTAATGACAACGAGCGGCAGCGTTTTGCCGATGCCGGTCAAACTTTCGCAAAAAGTTGGACTTGGCAGCGTACTGCTGATCAATTGATATCTGTGTTAAAACAACTTTAAAGTTGAAAAGGTGTGTCAAAGGGACGGTCCCTTTGACACACCTTGGTCTGCATAAAACCTAGGGTGTGACACTCATCTTAACCTCTACCGTTTCGCTTGTTCCATGAGCATCAAATACCTCGGAGCCATCTGCCCCCAATCTAATCCTGAAGCCTTCTCCTGCCCCCTAATTGCAAGAGATCGCAAGAACGCCGGGTTGTCAACAGCTTTGCGCAAAGCATCAGCCAACTGCTTAATATTCCCCGGTTCGAAGGTTAAAGCAGACATATCAGAGGTTAATTCTGCAAGCCCTCCGGCTCGAGAAGCAATCACTGGGACTCCGATTGCCATACCCTCCAAAGCGACGAGACCATAAGCTTCACGCCGACTGGGCACCACCAAGCCTGCCGCCCGCCCCATCCAGTGCCATACTTCTGAACTTGGCAGCCAACCTAGGAACTTAACCCAAGCCCCAAGCTTCCTCGACTCGACAATCCGTTTTAAATAAACTTCATAAGAGTAGTCTGGCGCCTTTCCAATAATATTTAGTCGGACCTGCCGTCCACTCTTCCTTAAAAGATACACAGCCAGAATTAAATCCTCAATTCCTTTATAATCCAACAATCTGCCGACATAAAGAAACTCATTAGCAGCCTTCGGCTCCCAACGTTCAGATGGCCAGGAAATACCCAGGGGCATAACTTCCGTTTTTATAAGGTATTGAGGAAATTTTTCTTGCAAATAGCTCTTTTCGCTCTGGCTTATTAGATGAATGCGTCGACAGCGCATCAATAGATCCTCTTGAACTTTAAATTGTGCTTGCAGCTCAGGCTCCGCTCTATCTCCCAACTCCTGACGCAAAAAAGAATAAACTGAATAGAGAATAGGAATTTTTCCACCAGAAAGTGTATAGGCCAGAGAAGTAAAATTAATGGCATGGCAATGAATTAAATCCCATTCCCGATTAAGCTCGGGAAATTCCTGACCTACCGTCTCCGCTTTAATCATACCTAAATTGCCACAATAATAGGCGTTACGAGGCAATCCTAAAACTTTGATCTGTAATCCCCGTAAATCCCACCTAGGTTCGGTAAAATCGCTACGTGGTACTATGACAGTTTGACGCACACCTGAACGATCAAGCATATGAACCATGCCGGTGACTGCAGTACCGGCTCCACCAAAACTTTCATCTTCGAATTCGTTTGTCAAGGATAACACATCCATAAAATTACCTCCACACTCCATCCTATGCGACAAGCCTAAGGTGGTGCCGAAGCAGATTTTATATTAAGACTATTATTTAGTTGAGTTACAAGCGTTTATTCTACTAGAAAAAAAATTACGCTTAACCTTATTGTAATATTTTTTCTAGTTTTAGATGTTTTCTCCTATATATTGGTTTGTTTTTTTCAAAATTAATTCAAGTATTTGAAAAAAACAAACTTCTTTCTGATTAAACTTTAGATTTATGTTATAATAATGCAATAAATAGCTAAAAGATAACGTAATTAATTTGTAAAAACTATTATAATAAGTACATTGAGAGGAACGTGTGTATGAGTGCAGCTAAAGTAATGATTGTCGATGATTCTTTTTTTTCTCGAACGCTTCTTGCCGAAACTTTGCAACTTGGAGGGTGTGAAGTTGTAGGAGAAGCAGATTCATTCGATTCCTTAATCGAAACCTATAACAATTGCCAACCTGACATTGTTACCATGGACATTGTCATGCCCGGGACTGACGGATTCGAATGCAGCAGAGCACTTCTAATGAATGATCCCTCAGCTAAAATAATACTTGTAAGTTCAATGAAAGATGAAGAAACGGAGGCTGAGGCTAGACGAACAGGCATTGCCGGATATGTCCAAAAACCCGTCGATGGCGAATATCTCTCAAATATCATTAAGAACATACTGTCACCGGACACTCTATTTGAGGAACTTATTGAATCGGCTCCCGGAATTTTTAACGAAGCGCTCTCGCAAAATATTACACGTATGACTAAAACACCGGTATCTTTCGAATCTATGGATACCTTCGATAACAATTATGTATCCCAAGGAATTACAACGGTTATCGGTATCATTGGACGCTATTCCGGATCTATGATTTTGGATTTATCAAGTGAGGCTGCCGAGCAAATTGTTGAAGTTCTTTTACATCGCCCCAGCAAAAACCACGAAGAAGTATTGGCAATGGTCGCGGAACTCGCCAATATCATTGCAGGCGTCGCTTGTTCGATGCTCAACAAAAAGGACAAATCCTACAGTTTACGCGTATCTCCTCCCAGTGTGTTTTTTAGCTCAAGCTCAGAAATTGCCAGTCCCAATTTGAAAATTCAGGCCTCCTATGCTCAAACAACCTTTGGTCCTGTATTTCTAGGAATTGGTTTTAAAAAAGGAGCAGCATCATGGATATAAATCTCATTAATCCGCTCATCCTATCATTTATAGACATCCTTCCCCAAATCGGTTTTCAAGCGGTGGAGCGTAAAGGTCTCTCCTTAGTCGCGTCAACGTTGGATTACGATGGAGTGCTTGTAAATATTTCTTTAGTCGGAGTATTAAAAGGTGCTATTTTAATTGGAATGAGCTTAGATTCTGCTAAAGAATTTGCATCCAAAATGATGATGGGTATGCCAGTGGCAGACTTTGATTCGCTGGCCCAAAGCGCAATCTCAGAAATGGGGAATATGGTGTGTGCCAATGCTTGTACTCAATTTAGCAAGGTGGGCATAGACGGACTTGATATTTCTCCTCCGGTCCTGCTTATTGGTCATAATGGACAGGCCACTTTACCCGTTCCTCAAACCATAGCGGTTCAGTTTCTCGTTGATGGTATTGAGATTAATGTGTACGTAGGGTTGATTGAAGTAAATGGTTAACAAAATATAAGACAGCGGCTGCCGCTCTGAGAACTCTAGTGTTCTCGGAGCGGCAGCCATTTTTTTGTTAACTAGAACAAAATACTTCCTCTTAATTCCCAATTGAGGATAACTAACATACCTTAACTATAAGAGCAATATTTTATAACCCAAACCAAGGAGGTACGCAATGCCAACCTTCATCTATCCTCCCTCAATACCTTGGAATTGGATGTTTCAACGACCTCAACAACTTCTTGGACAATTTTCCTCATCTGGACACACGGTTCTATATGAAGACCTGGGGAACTTTCCTCATCCTAGAATCAGGAGCTTATCCTCAAGTCTGCATCTCTGTCAAGGAATTTCAGCCCTTGAGGTTTCACATCTACGACCACGTATACTTTGGTTAACAGTTCCCTCTCATATTAACGTTATTTCCAATTATAATCCTGATCTCGTTATCTACGATGCTGTTGATGAGCCCAAAGAAGAATTTGCAAGTTGGGCGCCCTATTACCCTACTATCCTTGAAAAGGCAGATCTTATTTTTTGTAGCAGCCAAAGCATCTATAACTATTTTTACCCAAGGCATCCTCAGGTATATCTGGTTCCTAATGGCGTAGATTACGTGCATTTTTCCCCCTCTCCCACTAGCCGCCCCAAGGATCTGCCGATGGGCAAACCCATTATCGGCTACAGCGGTGCAATAGCTCCTTGGGTTGATTGGGAGTTGCTTAAAACCGTGATCCAACAAAATAATGATCTTAACTTTGTATTTATCGGGGCCCTTTTTCAGAAATATAAATTTCCGTTAAATTTTAAAAACGTTTACTATTTAGGGTTGAAATCTTATTATGACCTGCCGACTTACCTACATTACTTTGACGTTGGATTAATACCATTTCTGCTAACAGAAATGACAAAGGGATGCAACCCCATTAAACTCTATGAATATTACGCTGCGGGAATTCAGGTATTAGCCACACCTCTGCCCGAATTGCTCCCAGTTCCTAAAATCAATCTTGAAAGTGATTCCCGTTTATTCTCCCTTCGCTTACGTCATCTATTAACAGAAAAGGATTCAAACAAAGCTGAACGAATGTCCTATGCTCACGCAAACGATTGGACACAACGAAGTGGCAGAATGCTTCAGCAAATTCTAATAATGACTAGCCAAAATCAAGAAAGCGTGTAACACCCTACAGAACTATGGAATACAATACGTTGAAAACGTTGGAAATCCTGCACAGTCTAACTTTTTCTCGATTCAATAAAGGGGGGGAATACACACATGCTATTTGAAACCCATGCTTGGGTAACCCTCGACAACGCAGTCGCCATATATAACGTATACAGCGACGTGCTTGTCGCCACCATCCCCGTAGGAATTGCGCCCGCTTTCCCAAAACGTACGCCGGATGGTATCAAAGTTTTAGTCCCGAATCAAGGAAGTAACACCGTCTCAATCTTATGTACCTCTACAAATCGTGTCTTAGCAACCATTCCGGTGGGGCTTGCTCCTACTGCCGTAGCTATTGACCCAACTAGTACAACAGCCTACGTGACAAACTCCGGAAGCGGAACAGTTTCTGTCATCAGCATTCCAACAGATACAGTAGTTGCAACAATTACCGTTGGCTCGAATCCTGTGGACGTAGCCATTGCTCGCGATGGCAGCCGCGTTTATGTCAGCAATAGTGGCAGCAATTCAGTTTCTGTCATTAATCCTGTAACAAATACCGTTATAGCCACAATTCCAGTCGGAACTTCACCTGACGGTCTAGCAGTCAGCTTAGATAATTCAAAACTTTTTGTTGTTAACAGCGGAAGTAACAATGTCAGTGTCATCAACACTTCAAACAATACGTTGATAAGTACAATTCCTGTTGGTTCAGATCCTCAAAAAATCGCAGTCAACCCTGTCAACCCAGTCTTCATGTATGTAACCAACTTTACCTCTAACAGTGTAAGCGTCATCTCAACCACTGGACTCAATGTCACCACAACAGTACCTGTTGGCATCAATCCGCTTGGCATAGCTGTCACCGGTGATGGCACTCAAGTATGGGTTGCTAATGAAGGAGACAGTTCTATCAGCATAATTAATACCACCACAAATACTATTGCAGCTGCTCTTCCCACGTCCTTCCCACCAAGAGGGGTTACCGTTGGCAGAGTTGGATCGGCTCTATCACCGAGTGAACCTATTGATTTACTCGACCCTTACCAACTCGAAGAGATCACCGAATCAGTCTGTATCATTGTAGAAAAAGTTTATGCCAGCTGTCAGCAAAGAGAATGTTTCCCTGCTTTCACAGTCACATTGCCTACAGGAGTACCTCCGTTCACCTTTATCAGCATGACTTTTGCAAATGGCGTGATTGTTCCCGGCAGTATCGTCATAACTCCAATTCCATCTCGTCCCAATTTCTCCAGGGTTCAATTCACCATTGAGATACCTTATACTCTGACTCTGAGAGATTCAACAGGCGCCCTGTTTACTGTAACAGGAAACTTGCCGGATATTAACAAAGATATTGTTATGTATTTCCCACCCACTCGTCCAGAATTTGACTTTAATCTTCGTGTTGAAACAAGAACTGAAGTTTTAACAAGTCCTGTCTTTACAACAACAACTATTCAAATTGCCATCGGCAGCTTTGTCATAACTAAAGTAACCGGTGTTGTTCAACTTCTTGTTCCTGCCTTTGGCTTCTGTCCAGAGCCTCCGGCTTGTGAAGAATTCCCAGTTATTCCTCAGAATCCGTGTCTTAATTTCTTCGATACCACTCTTACTCCATTCCCCAGTGATTTCTTCCCACCACAACAGGACAATTGCTAGACACTCTATTTCTTATGACTTCTTGCCCTATAAAAAGAAAGGGTCGTCCACTGCGGCCTTTTCTTTTTACTAAACTATTTATCAGATAAGCCCTGATAAAAATAATAAGGAAGTGATCATATGGCTTTCTTAAATCGAACCACACCAAATTCTCTACTTCTAACCTATGAAAACGAATCTACCTATTTGCATATTGATTCTCAAGGATGTGCCCTTTTCGGAAAGGATACCCCCGAACCTTACTTCAGAATTCAAGAACCATTGCTTTTAGCCCACGGAATCATGACAGACTCTGAAACTGTTCATCTGGTTGTCTTAAAGACAAACGGCGAACTCTGTTATACGCTGATTCCCCGTTCTTCAAGTCCACAGACAACCTTGATCTCCAAATTGGATGTTCGGACAACTAAATATCGTCGGCTCTTTCTATTTCCTCAAGGTAAAATGATACATATTTTTTATGCTTGTTCCCACCAGGCTATTCGTGATCTCTGGCGTATTGAGCACCATTTCTGGAATGGTGCGACTTGGAACAGTGTTCATTTAGGGGAAGTTGTTCATCCGCGAGTGCCCCTCTATCATGTAAACATGGATAGGCAGGGGAACCTCCATTTAGTCACCTTAACCTTCCAAGGGAGGTATTCCCTCCTCTTTACAAATCGTTTTAATGGAACATTTCACATATGGGGCTCACCGACTCAAGCCCTGAAGATTTCCGGCGAAGTTATAGATATGACCGCACTTATGACCTCAGACAATGTTCATCATCTATTTTGGGCTGTTAAAACTACTAATGGGCAGTTTGAAGTTCGTTGGGCACAGCAAACGAATGCCCTTGAACTGACGGGAGAATGGCTCCCATCGCCCGCTCCCATTAGAACCCTTTCCTCTCCTTGGAAAAATCTCGGCTCTTTGGAAGTTAACGGCGTTATCTGGCTTTTAATCCAAAGCGAAGAAGAAATCCTGCTGTTTAATGATGGCGCAGGTTGGAGATTGGTTTCCACACACACGCCTTTCTATCAGCCCTTGCAATGGGTTCATAAAAGTAAACGAAACTTCCATCAAACGCTTTGGTTAGAAAGTCAGGTTGAACGACGTACTCCGGTGTATTATCGTGAATTGGGTTTAGTTCTTTCCACTTCGCCTCAACTTGCTACTTTTCAGTCGCTCTCAACTAAAACAAGTCCCTCAGTTCCCCCCCCTCCTGTTCCAGCCTACTATCCCGAAGTATCCTCAGCAACTTATTATCCCATTTCCCCTGTTTCAACCTCAGAAAATCCCTTAAATCTTAATGATCCGCCAAAAGAAGCAGATCCTTCTTCAGAGGTTATCCAAGATATTCCCGAATCGCCAACTCCTTCTCAGGAGGAAGATCCGCCTCAATCTCAGCCCCAACAAGAAAACCTTCAACTCGAACATCTAATCACAACTGTTACCCACTTGGAACAAGAAAATTCTAATCTGAGTCATACGTTACAAGCTATAATGTCCAAATTTGACCAGATCCTTAATGCCCTCTCAGAAACTACTATTTCCAAAAACGATGTCAATTTCTCTGAAGATTTAAAAGAAGCCCCGGCCGCCACGCCCGAAGTCCCTGTCGAAGAATTGGAGCCTTTTAAAGAGGCCATGTCAAATCTCGAAAAAGAAACACAAGGGCTCTCTCAAATCCTGCATAAAATGTTAACCAAACAGGAGGAAAATGAATCCTCTTTAGAAAACCTCGGTATGCAAATTTGCCAGCTTCAGGAGAAGACCGAATCGAAAAATAAAGGGGGTTTTTGGAACAAATGGATCACCTAAACTTACAATCCAACCTTGCGGAAATCTTATCGAAATATCCTCAAACAGCATTTGTATTTAAAAAATTCGGGATCTCAACAAGTGGCTGAGGGGCCAAAAGTTTACTCAATATGAGTATTGAGCAGGCTGCTCAACGTTATCATCTTAATTCAGCAACTCTGATCAAATCCTTAGAGGTTGTTATGAAACAATTCGGCGACGAGTGGAGACATTATTAATGAACTTATTATTTTTGAACGATTCATCATTGTTGAGCTATGGCTTAGCATCGGGTTTTTCTTCTTCTGATAGTTTTGAGTATCTTCCGGTCCATTCGGCCGATTGGGAAAATCGTTTGGACCGCTTATTAAGAAAACAAAGACCAGATTTCGCTTTTGCTGAAGGAGTTTCAATTTCAACAGTAGCTCGGAGACTCTTTCCGCTTCTACGTCGTTATTCAGTTCCTCTCGTCTATTGGGCAATCGACGATCCCCCCGACTGGAACCGCATGTCCCGTCCCTTAGCGCGCGGGGCCAGTCTCGTACTTACTCCAGCCAAAGAGTGTCTACCCCTATATCAGAGAGACAAAATTCGAGCGCATTACTTTCATTTTGCCTGCAATCCATCGTTTCATCGACCCGTTGAGCCGTCCTTTGATCTTCAAAGCGACTTACTGCTGGTAGCCAATTACTATACATCCTATCCTCAAAGGAAAACTGGTCTCGATACAATCCTCACTCCCTTACTCAACGAACCGTTTCGTCTGAAAGTATACGGCAACGAACATTGGCTATCAAATTCTGACCACTATACGTTACCTTCAAACATTTACCAAGGTTATTTATCCTACAACCGGCTGCCTTGCGCGTATTCTTCGGCAAAGATTGTACTAGGTTTGCATTCAGTAATAACCTCCCCAACAATGATGAGTATGCGCACTTTTGAAGCATTAGGATGTCAAGCTTTTTTCTTAACCCATTGGTCACCAGCACTGGAAGCTCTTTTTAAAAACCACGTTCATCTCGTCTGGAGCCGCCATCCCGACGAAACGATTGAGCTCGTCCGTTTTTATCTAAGCCGAGATGATCTCCGGCTCAAAATTGCTCGCCAAGGCCAAGAGGAAGTATACCGCAGCCATACATATAAACACCGGATACAATCCGTTCGAGCAATTCTCGAAACCTTATAATCGCTGGCTCAAGTCTCCTTCAGATTTCGGTGATTGAGCTAATATGAATAGGAGGCTTTCGATGAAAGTACTTTTTCAAGCACGCCCAGATCTCATGAAAAACCCTGCCGGAGATACAGTTCAGTTGATCTCCACAGGCCAAAATCTGATAAAACTTGGAGTTGAAGTGAATTTTTCCGCAGACCCCAACCTTGATTTAACCCTTTATGATTTAATACACATATTCAATATTACACGAATTAAGGAAAGTTACATGTTTTTTTGCAACGCTCAAAAACAACACAAGCAAATCCTTATATCACCAATTTATTGGCCGCCTATTGCCTTTCTGAAAAGAGAGGGCATCCATCCCAATGCCTTAGCGATTTGGAAACATATGCAGCCCATGCGTGATCGATTAGTTAGGGAATGCCAACTCTTACTCCCGAATAGCCAGATGGAGATGGATGCTCTCCTTCAAGATTTCCCTAAAGCAGCAAACTATAAAGTTATCCCCAACGGATTCCCCGATACTTTTATAGGTGTTGATCCAGATGCTTTTCGCCAACAATTTCCCCATTTACCCCAAGAGTTTGTGCTCTGTGCGGCAAGAATTTCGCCACGCAAAAACCAGCACTGGTTAGCGAAAGTTGCACAAGAACTTAGTCTTCCGGTTGTCTTATTAGGTCCTATAAATGACCAAGCTTATTTCGAAAGCGTAATGCTTTTTCCCAATATTTATCATCTCGGAACGCTACAGGGAGAACTTCTGGCCTCAGCTTATTCTGCTGCCAAAGCACATGTCCTGCCGAGTTGGTTCGAGACGCCGGGTTTGTCCAGCATTGAAGCTGGAGCATGCGGGACCGTCGTTATTTCCACAGATCAAGGAAGCCCTAAAGAGTACTTCCAGGATATGGCCTTATATGTGCATCCATTTGATAATGAAGGTTTACGCCTTGCCCTCGAGCAATCCTTTCAGGCATCACCTTTACCCTTAATGCATCACCTGCGCCTGCATTACACCTGGTCCAAAGTTGCCGAAATGACCTTCGACGCTTATCAAACCCTCCTCTAACAAGATGATATCCTCAAACCAAAAAAACGAACTTCACACCACTTCACTAAGTGGGGAAGTTCGCATTGGGCTAACAAGGTTTCCTCTAGTTCTAATTAGAACAGGTCACCATAATGTTCAGTAGTTAGTCCTACTGCACAAGCATATTTCAAAAAGCTATTGACGCTTGCTATAACGATACGGAGATCAACTGTTAGGAGTTCAATGCCAACTAAGGAAACTCTAACATATCCATCAATTACTATCCCTTTTTCCAAAATGCGGTCAACAACTTCTGCCAGGCTTGAGGAATCGACATCCTTTTTCATAAGGTTTACCCCCTCTCTAATTATACCTTAGGATGAAACTTGTCCTTGTCCTTGTCCTTGTCCTTGTCCTTGTCCTTGTCCTACTGTATAATATGCTTAGTTTTGGACATGGTGCATAAATATAATTATTTTTTACTTAATAGAAAACATAAATAGCTGTCCTGAAAACTTACTCCTAAAATACCGAAGTGGATGGCAAATACCCAAAGGCGTTCTCACTTCACTAGTATATAGTGAAATGAGAACGCCTTTATTGATTGGGTACAGCTCCATCTTAAACGTTAAGTACGATATCTTGGCCGCTTAATAGTTGCATCATTCTCTAATACCTCTGCAGGATTTCCCACGCTCTCCTCATTTTGTAAAGCAATTTGCGCAGGCGCAACAGCTTCCAAAGCTGCGGGTTCTTGCGCTCTAGCCCTCGATGAAAGATAAGGATCATGTGCCCACCAATCAATGCCCATTTCTTTGGCTTTATCGACTGAGGCTACAAGCAAACGAATTTTTATGTTCAACAGTTCAACATCTGCTAAAGATATTTTAATATCTCCAGCAATGACAATCCCCTTATCCAAAATTCGTTCTAAGAGATCGCCCAAGCTACTGCTGTTATTGGAGTGTTGAATTGCCAAACCGCTTCCCCTTCTTTCCTCTACATTAAATTACCCAGAGGACCCAGATCTAGATTAAGATCACTTTCCTTTAAGTCAAATATCTCACGCATTTCAATCATTTTGCCATCCAATTTCAGAAAAGTTTGACCCATTTCTTCGATTTCCTCATCGGTCAAAGTTCCGCCTTCAATACGCCGCAAAGCTTCATGTTCCATAACTCTTCTCAACAATTCCACAACTGTAAGTACCAATTTTGCCAATCCTTGATCTGGATTACCTTTATTAGCATTAACACGCCCAATATTGCTGCTTTCTTCGAAACTGCTTAAACTTTCGGCTATCTTATCACCGGATTCATCATTTTCAATCATGGAAACACCTCCCTGTTTACCCACTGGGATGATTCTCGCAGCAGGTGTTTTTCGGATTTTAAGGACAGTGAGCTAAAATGAAAAGGGGGCCAAGGACCTGTATAATCGATAGTCCAATCACAATTAACAGCAAGTGATTCTAATTTATGAATAAACTCTCCTCTAAGGGAATTAGACACTAAGAAGCTCGGATAAACTCCTGATTCAATAGTTTTAGGAAGCTCAAACCATGAATCTTTGATCAAAGGAGTTAACGATGAACACAAATCCTCAACTAGTTCTCGAGTCTGTGCTACTTTTCTAGCCAAAAACTCATGCCTGACTCTCAACCGATTAAGGTACTCCTTTCCACTTTGCACATTTTCCTTGTCTCGAAGATTAGGAAAATGTGCTGAGTCTCGTTCCTTATGTGCTAAAATTAAGCAATACTCAGAGCAGCCATCGACTTTGGCGAAACAATCTTCAAGTTCTTTGGTATATTTGTTCAACAGTTCGACTAAATTGATCTCACTGAAAGTTATAACACCCGCCTGAATTGGCAATATGGTCAGATTCAACTCATTGATTCTTGCATACCATTGTAACATCGCATACAGAAACTCTCGTTTAGAACTAAACGTCTCCTTAGGGGAATTACACCAAAGGACACTATACTCTCCTACAGTTGTACATTTTACCCACAATGGTGCTTCACATGGCAAATCTGCGCCATGGCGAGTGAACGCCAAAAGATAAAGTTTCTTCATACCGACACATCTTTCTTCTGATGACTACCTTCAAGCATAGTTTGAACGGAAGTAAGAACGAGCTTCAAATTTAAATAAACCAAATCAACATTCCCACAGCTTAGAATTAAATCACCCGAAATTACAACCCCTTTATCCAGCAATTTTTCAACGACTTCGAGCAGAGTAACTTCTTTTGTATTGGCAATATCACCCACCTGCTATTTCCTCCTCATTGTTTAGCCTTGAAAAATGATAGGCGGGCCAGGGACCGGATACCTCAACCATAAAACCTAAAGAATCGGTCAATTCATCAAATGCGTTAAGTTTTGTATCCCATTCTTGAAGATGGTCATTAGGAAGCAAATAATGCGCAGCAAATACAAGGCAATAATCATCTTGAACTACTACCTCCGACTTTTCCAGGAGGAGGCTTTCTGTCGAAATGCTGTTTAGGTCTTTATAAAACGATTCTCCATAATCATTCATCATTTGTTCCATTTCTGCCTTAAGCTTTTTCTCCCATTGCAGTTTTTGAAAATACCCCCCGCCATTTTGGTTACCTGAATAGGGAAGGTCATTATGAAGTTTTGCCAACAACTGTTGACTATTAACTGAAACCTTAACTTGCATTTCATAATGATTCTCCAGACGAGTGAGATCATTTTCTATTTTCTCAGCATTTACTGTAAGTTGTTGCTTGACGTTATCGGCATTCCTATAAATCGTACAGAAGGGAAGAGGAATGACCGTCCTATCTTCCATTGTTTTCAATATAATTTCCTCATGACGACGCGCCTGGCTTTCAACCCAAACCATATCCTCCATATGGTTGTGAATTGATTCTTCACTGTATTCTTCTCGGGATACCGGGCAAACAAGCATACTTAGACTGCCGCTTTCAATAAGATGGCATGGCCTGTCCTCCATGCCAAACAACGAAATCGGTTTTTCAAGAGTCTTTGTAATGCCAATAGCGTACAATAACTCATCCTTGTTGTCTTGAGGCAATTGATGCTGGACGCTATTGACGACTGATGACAAGGGCTTCGCTTTTAAAAAGCCCTGAGCTATCACTGCTTCACCGCTTTCTCTTAACTTCGCCATAATGACTTTTTCTAGTTCTTCGAGCACCTTTTCTGAGCACTGATTTACAAGTTTTTCGATACTATTTTCCCACTCTTCAAGGGACCATTTCATTCTTCAATCCCTCTTTCTCTCCCTTCCATTAAACGTTCAAAGAGTCGCTTTTCGTATTCCCGATATTCTTCTAAGGTGATTTCATGATTTTCCAACATATACTGATGTTGACTAAGATCTCGTCGGATTGCTTCGGGACTGTAATACTCTGCTTCTGCATGTTCAATCACCTGTTTTATCGCCCATATCGGAAACCGAAACATTTCATTCACCTTCTATCGCTGAAATTCAAAGTTCCGTTATTTGACATTCACGAAATGATGCGGAGCCCACGGACCAGTATATTTAAAAATCATAGTTTCCGAATAAATTGCGTAAAGCTTACCTACAGCTTGGTCAAATGCATCTTCTTTGGAACGCTCCACTAAATATACGCCATCAAAAGCCTGGAATTCATCCATAGGATCTTTGATTACTAACTCAGCTGCCAATGGTCGCAGCGCTGCAAGAAATGATTTTTCTAATTCCTTACGCTCATAATCTGCAGTTTCCATAATTGCCTTTCCAAATTCCACAACATCATAGCCCTGACCCTTTCCCCGTTCCAATTCTTTTTTCCAGCGAGCCAAACGCTTGTTTTTCAGCATTGTCTCTTGGAAGCTCTCCTTTTTCCACCATACCTTGAGCTCTACTTCTATTTTATTTTCCAAATATGCCAACAGTTTCTGAAAACTCTTTTTCTCCTTGCGAAGGATTTCTTGAATTTCTTCTTCTTTATTAAATAATGTTCCAAATCGTAAGGGAATTACCGTCATAAACTTTATCACCTGACATAATACTTCTGTATAACGACTCATACTTTCCCTTGTTACCATGGTTATTGACTCATCATTAATCTCAGCGCACAAGAGCCCTAGTTCTCCCTCAGTGACAAGGCAAATTTTCTCTTGCTTAAAGGCAGATGTTATTAATTCGGCGTTTTCAGAATTCACTCGAATAATTCCGTAGGCATAATACAAATTCTCCACTCCTTAAACCTCATCTGCACCAGGCTCAAAAACATTCACTTCTCGCGGCACTCAATTTCTAAACACTGAATTCTAAAAAAGAAAGTCATGTCACGACACGACTTAATAATCTTCAGAATTCATATTAGTGAGTTGATCTCTTTCTCTCAAACTAATCCTCTTGTATCCTAAGATCTCTAAGTTAATACTTACTTCGACCTCATAAATCCCAACAACATCGTCCAGAGCCCGTCGCCGCTGGTACTCGGAATCCTCGATTGTTTCAACTTGAACTAACCAAGTATCCTCATAACGCTTTACGCCAATGACATGAGCTTCTTTTTCTAAAACATCTTGAAAGAAATCTTTGACATCGCTAACTAATTTGTGGATATCCATGCTTTAGCTCCTCCTTCAATATTCCATTATGGAAGAGTCAGCTAGGGTTAGCCCAATGGCGGAAGCGTATTTCAGGTAGGTATCCACTGAAGCGATGACAATGCGCGCTTCAATGGTGATAAGTTCAATTCCTACTAAAGAAATTCTAACAAAGGCATCAATAACAATCCCCTTGTCAAGAATTCGGTCAATGACCTCCGTTAAATTAGTCGACTCTACGCTTTTGATCAATGCCATACTCTGACCCCCTCCCAACCTTGCCTAACTCATATATATTAGCTGGGGGCAGAAATCATGACAGATTAGTTTAGCTGCATGAAACTTAAATTCTATTTCTCTTCAAGATCTTCTCAAGCTTTTGCAGCTCTTTTTGAACAACCTGAACCCTTTCCTCAATTATATTAACCCTCTTAGCTATTTGCCCTCGCTCAGCTGTGAGTCGGTGCAGTTCCTGATCGTAAACATGCATCTGAAAGTAGCTTGGTTTATGGTCATGAACTAGTGGCCGAATTAGTTTCGGTCTAATAGGCGGTGATTGATGCATTATTCTCACTTCCTATCTTCTGAAATATACTTTTCTAATTCAGTTCTAATGCGTTCCAGCAATTGATTATTGCTAACATCATCACTCTCATAGAAAATCTCCGAACCAATAACATCCATTAACACCTGAAGAAATACAGGGTTTTCGCTCAGAGGTTTAAAACCCCTGGTCGCCAGGATTGTTGCAACCATAATAGAAGCCCGTATGCTGGGTTTCTTGACTGAATTTCTCCGAATTCCACGGATGATGTCGACAATCCTTGCTGCTTCACGCCAGGGTAATCCTGAACGCCCTGAAACTATAGCCACTTCCGATTCTCGGTCTAATCCTCTTATTGGAATAGTTATAACACGATCTTTCAAAGCGTCTTGCAGTATATGCACTCCTGCGTATTCTGACGGATTACTGGTAAAGATTACCGAGAAGTCAGGATGAACACTCAATTTTGTTTCTCCTTTTTGCAAGGTAGACAAATCAAGTGTCCTTTCCTGCAACACGGCAAGCAGGACATTATTCGTCTCTGGCTTAGAACGAGTAAAGTCATCATAGACTAAAGTATACCCATTCCTACAGGCATGAGTGATTCTGCCATCGTACCAGACACTATCCATCGCTTCCTCGGCTTTCCAAACAGAATGAACATAATTATCGAGTACTTTCCTTCTACGCATCCCCGAGTTTCCGCCCACTAAATCTGAGGGTTTATACTCATCATTACCCTGGAGAGTCACTACCGGACGACCTAATAACTCTGCAATATGCATGGCTAATGCAGTTTTTCCTGTACCGGCCGGTCCACAAAAATGAACAGCATATCCTGCCTGGAGATAGAGTACTGCACGGTTCATTAGATCTTTAAAATATGCGGTCTCTATAAATGCATCCGGCATTACCTTACCTCCCTATACGTTTTTTAGTCGCATACTCTCCAAATTTGCGTTCTATTTTTTCTTCAACTATCTTCTTACCAAAAAGATACTCCCCTGCTTTATACCAACCTTTGAGTTCTTCTTCACGTTCTCCTGCCCATACCATTCTTTCTTCTACTTGCGATTTAAAATTTGACACCAGTACCTTCTTCATGTCGGAATGTTCAACTTCTAAATTTTCAAGCAATTCTTGGGCACTTTCCAAAACCTGCTTGATGGCCACCAGCTGATTTCTTTGATCAACCTTTCTCTGTTCAGCAAGTTCATCTTTATCGTTTTTTACTTTTGTCCAAATTTCAGTTTGTATCGTTTCTAATTCATGCTTCCTTTGGTCAAATTCCTCACACAACACATTCCCTAATTCAACAAGATTCATACTCATTCTTACTTCCCCTTTGCAGCTAAATGAATGGGAGGGAGCATTTCCCCCTCCCATAAAGGATTTCTAAATCGTTAGATTAAAAGTCATGGTGCATTTCTGTTAATCCAACAGCTGCTGCGTATCTCAGCCAAGTATTAACACTTGCAATTACTACACGAGCATCAACTGCGAGCAATTCGATTCCAACGAGAGAAACACGCACATAAGCGTCAATTACAATACCTTTTTCTAAAATCCGATCCACAACTTCGGCTAAACTTGAGGAGTCAATGTCCTTTTTCATTTTTCTGCCACCTTTCTAAATTTTAGAAGAGGATCTTTGGGATATTGCACTAGATTTACTTTTCACCTTCCCTCAATCTCTTTCACTCCCAATTTATGTGAATTGCCCAAAAGGTGTGCAAGCTTTTCTAGCTTTTAGCAATTAAATCCCTCTCTCCGTTCCCCTACACTCTATGTGCTGAGGGCTCTTCTCGTTACCGTTAAAAAGGGCATTCCCTCAATTTCAAAATCAACGTTCAACTACCCTTTAAGGTTGTACCTTTTCCATTTCCGCATAAGAGTGTTTGCAATTAGTTCAAAGTCGGATGACGCAGTGAATATTATTTCATGTTCATCAATGCCATCTTTAGTAACAATGCAAAGAAATTTCTCGTCTAACGCAGGTTTCTCATTAGCCTCTCTTTTAATGTTCGGAAGTTTAGGTAACTCTGAGATAATTTTTATCGAATTAATCTGTGATAAGTGGAAAACTTTACGGTTAAAGGCTATAGCATCCATTGGATGAAACGAGATAGCCATTGTCCCTTGTTTTAACTCAGGATGACCGCCAATCATTTTGATCACTTTCGCAGCGTAGGGTTTACCATATTTTTCGTCTATCTCCTTATAACCATTGCGGGATTTTATGAAAACAATAGCTAATGCAACTACTAAAAAAAAGCAAAGTCCTATAACAATTGTACTCATCACATTAATCTCCTCCTAACTAGATGTGGAAATTGATCAGTTCATCCGGTCATTCTCACAATAATTATTTCCTCCTGCATATAATAATCATCTTCCAGATCTTCCTGTTCTCATGAGCCATTTAAACGACTTAATAATCGCTCTATCGTGATTTGAAGATCATTTTTTACCCGTGCAGCTTTTACACTAATATTAAGAAAATCAAGCGCTCCTACAACTGACCCACATTCAACACACTGAATAAAGAGTACTGCTCGCGTCGTTCCTTCCAGATTATTGGCATAAACAGCTTCAAATTTTTGGCCCCCACATTTCAAGCATCGTGATTGAGCCATATGAATTCCTCCTTATTAAAATAATTACAAGTTTAGCTAACTATTGACTACAATTCTCCTCCCTAACATATAATTTCATCGCCTTGTTAGTATAGTATTCATGTTTAGACGTAACGATTTAGTTTTGAATAAGCACTATATAATCTTTATTAAGTAAACTTATCTGCTAATTTAATGTCATTACTACAGCAAGAAACCTTGAGACATAGTTTAGAAGCCCAATATCAGGGCTCCTTATAAATAATTATCTTCTATTAATTGGTATCTTCCATGCCAAAGGTCCAAGCTAAAACAGAACAAGGGGCCGTTGCATAATGAATATCCATAAAATCCTGCTACTGTCTCCTTGTTTGGTTTTGTCCAACCGTATGGAAAAAATCATGAGCAAAATTGGCTCCTTTGCCAATGACCAAGCCGGTTATAACAACTCCAGTTATGGGATTGATCGTATTAACATTGAGCAATTGCAAAGCATTAACATTGCTTTGAAAAGCAAGAATTAACCCAAACGTTAAACTCAACAATTCCAACGTTAAGGGCCTGAACTTATTCGGGAAAATCGGAATTGCATATACGATATCCTTAAAGATCTCAACCAATTTTTCAACCACCACGGCCAATATAGATATTAAAGCTAAGCCATCCACAGCAAACGCCCCCCAGATATGAATCTCTTGTGATTCAGTATATTTTGAAGGATGACAATCTGTTCCTCCCTTACCTAATTTTGAGCCTGAACCCAAACTCTCAAGGAGGTTAAACCTAGGGCCTCAAAGCTTAATCTGGCATAGCGTAAAAAACCTTCCGGGGCAACCATAATTATGGTTTCTGGTTCCACGTTTTTTCGTTTACCGATATTCAGCCAATGAAAGCCGTCCGGGCTTAGTTGAGCCTGCACATAGACGAGTTCAGGTCCCATATTGTATATGGCAAAGGAATAACGGGAAAGGGCAGAAACATCACGAATGGTTGAATAGCATATGACTTGACCAGCTGAAACTTCTTCGATGCTTTCTTGAAATCCATGACCACTTATTTCAACTTGAGCCCGTCCAATACTGGTTGTAGCCAAAGGCACTTGCATACTTCCATAGATTTGCACTTTGTCACGTTGAGATGTTAAATTTCGAATATCCCCATGAACTTTCGCTTGAATGTTAACAGGAATGTTTAGCGGAATCGGAGTCGCAAGCTGGATTGGTTTTAAAATTTCTCCAATGGATTGAATATGTTCGATCGGAGGACTAATTGGTTTGTTGATCATTCTCCTGAAACGTTTAGGGGTAAGTGGATGGGCCACTAATTTGTAGAGTGCTAACTGGCCTGGACCCATGATTCCTGTTTCCAGACGCAGATCTTTAATCTCCGGCTCGATGATTATTAATTTCCTAAATTGCACAATTTCCCGAGTGCTTGACCCAGAATTAAAGCAAAACATCCTCGGCAGTAAAACATCTCCGTTAGCAAGAATTGGATAAAGATATAGAAATACTTGCAAGGCAGGTTCTCGACATTGAAAAACCACTTTTACCAGCCAATGCTTCTTTCCGCTGACCTCTATGGTACTGTCATTTGTTTGGATAATTCCCGCCTTAACGCTTGCTGAATTAATAATTTCTACGCCAACTCTGCCTTGAGATTCCTGCATAAAATTCCATTTCGACGCATAATTTCCGCCAATGGGCAACCAGTCTTGTGGAAAATCTCCATGTTCACAAGCTTTTTTAAAATCACCATTACAAATCTGATTTGTCACAGTCTTTTTCATAGTTAGCCCCCTGTCTTGGGCAATTGTTTCAATTTATCCTATAGATCAATTGGCACAAATAGCACTTAAACTTGTAACAAACCGAAAAATATTATTTTTTAGTAACTCTTTAAGATCAGCAAGATTAATGATCCAAAAAATGGGCATTGATTCCTTTCGTATTTCGTGCTAAATTAGGGTTGTACAAAGGAATTAATAAGAAGATAAAGATAATTGCGCAAAACTAAAACCTCCCGACGGGGAGGGTTTTTTTTTCTCTTTTATCCAGTTTTTAAGCCCCCCACTCCTATAAGTGAGGCCACTGAAAATCTAGGAGAATCTACTGTTTGGTTATTCAAGGCCACCATATACTGCAGGAAAATGGAAAGTCAGCACTATATATGGTGCTGACCTTCTCGGGGATAAAGTTTTTCAGTGTCCTCCTATAAGTGGGGGTGGGTACTTCGTTAACTTCAGGTGGGGTAGAGTCCCCTGAAAAACTACAATTTTTAATAATACTGTGACCAATGGATAATATTACACGTTCATTGGCACGAGTTTAATAGTCCCCCAGGCAGCTAATTGGTCATTCTTAATTGCCAGACATCCCTTGATTCCTGGGATCTGAGAGGCAAATTCAACGGTTTTTTCCAAATCCCGCTCCGATTGTATTAAGTTTCCGCAAGCAGTTGCTACAGCATCCGCCAAAGCTGCAGAAGTAGAAAGAATAACTACGGCATCAGCCTTGCCAAAACTTAGCGAAGGACCCACTTTACCGGAAGACGTGCATATTCCAAGGGGAGTCTGTTCCGGATGGATTTCAAGGGCTATCCGGTTTGACAAAGGGGAATCTCCGGCGAAGATTCCAACTTTACGAATGCGAGTCGTTTTCATGAAAATATCTCCGCCGTTTTCCACGATAACATCCCGAGAGCGTTTGGCTATCGCTTTTCCTACCCACTCAGCTACTGCTCCCGCCACAGCCGCCATTGGGCCTACACCCGCTAAACGACCGGCTTCAGACATGGTTTTAACGATCAAGGGGGCATCCTCAGGTACTTCATAAGGAATTAAGGCCTTTTGAAACCCTGGGTCTTTTTGAATATACGTCTCCAAGGGCTTGCGGCAGGAACAGATTGTATCCTCGATCCATTTCACCAATTCTGGAGAAAAACGTTCTTTACGAATCCCGATATCCAGATCCGTTTCTTGCACCATCACTTGAAAATGCTGCAGGTCATCTTGGCGATGCAGCTGCCGGTAGGTACGTTCTGAAAAGTCCACTTAGAGATGAACCTCCATTGCCCGCATCGGGCAAATTTTCGTACATAGCATACAAACGATGCACTGGTCTTCATCAAAATGAACCTCCATAGAAGGACGCTCGATGTATAAAGCCCCTGTGGGGCAAAGTCCCGTACAAGCTCCGCACATTACACACTTTTCTTCATTGCGGACAATTCCTTGTTTAAGATCTTGGACAGAAACCCCCAACTCACGCAAATATGCGAGCCCTTTTTCGCTCTGATCTCCAGTGACCTCTAACACCATAGTTCCCTCTTTTTGAGGATTAACATCTGCTCTAACAATATTAACAACTAAGTCAAAGTCCTTAACGAGACGATAGACGATAGGCTTGACCGAGATATCGGATCTAAAGCGCAAAACGATTCTTTTCGGTGCCATATAATTAAACCTCCTTAATACTATGAGCCACAATTCCATCTGCTGGTGACGGGAGGGACTTAACTGGCTCAGTTAATAAGAAGTCTCCCTTCTGGATCCATTTTTTAAGCGTCGCAGCAACCTCCCGAGCTCTTGGCATACTTGACAAGGGTGAGGTTTGGATTTCTTTGCCCTGCACCGTTATCTTGCCGCTTTTCAGTTCTGCATAACTGACATACCCCAAGTTTCCAGGAGTAAAGGAGGGATATGCTTCTCCGTAGTCTACTATGGGGGCAAACAAATCTTCATCCTTCATAGCAGCATAGCGGGTAATTTCTTCATTGAGCAGCGGAATTGGTATTCCAATTCCCACGCTAAGTGTTGCCCCGTAACCTAGAAAGCTGGTACCGACCAGCCACTTAGGACTCATTTGTTTCAGATCGCCAATAACAGCAAGGGTACCCCCTGCGCCGCCAAGCTCTTTTCCATCGACATTCGTCATGGCCGGGAAATGCTGAGTCCCGTTCCAGGCCACATACCCCACACCGCCGCCGAGGAAAATCTTCGTACCTACACCAATCGTTTTAAAATGAGGATCCTTTAGAAGAGGACTCAGTTCTCCTGAGGTGGAATAGTTTGCATTACCCATTTGGGGTTTCAACATTCCCATGTAAGTATAAACTGTCCGATCAGTTAAATTCACCGCACAGTTATAATTCTGATAGGCATTACGCGGGTTAAAAAGAATAGCCTCATTGATCTCATCAAGCGTTATCATAGTTTCCAAGCTCTTGCGGGGATAACAATTCGTTCCATAAGCTATAGCTTTTAGTTTAACTGGTTTACGAGCTACCAAATCTTGTATGACATGTCCCCCGCCATAGCGGAACTCACCAGGAAAATTACTATTCAAGGGATCTTCCTCAGGCAGCTCTGCTGCCCCAAGATAAGCATCAACAGCTGCAATTCCCGCATAGGCTGATACACCGTTGAGCCAGACCTTCTGCATTTTCATGCGCGGCTTCGTATGCCCGAAACTCAAAAAAGCTCCTGAGGAACACATTGGGGCAAAGGTTCCCGTTGTGACAACATCGACCTCACGGGTTGCCTCTGTAAGCCCTTTTTCCTCTACCAACGCTATTAGTTCCTCTGCTGTCACAACAACGGCTTTCCCAGTTTTGATCTTAGCGTTAATCTCTGCGTATGTTTTCTCAATACTCATAAAAGACCCCACCTCCAGATTTTGTTCCGCTTTATCCTTGTATTCTTTAAGAAATTCCCCTTCTAAATAGAGTGATCTGGAGCCAGGAGACCTGAAAAATCCCTTTCGTATGCCTATACTATACATAGGCATCGAAAAGGCCTCTTCTAGTTCGAAGAGGCCAAATTATTCATCGACACTCCTCTTATCTATCAGAAGAATTCACTCCTGCAAGAATTAGCACCATACCTTGCGCTGACAAACATTGTCACAGCAAAGCGGGTTGCCGGGTTTCATTGGGCTAGTCCCTCCACCACTCCGGATAAGAGCATACTTATACAATTCACTACGCTGAGTCTAACATGTGTTACATACCATGTCAATATAATCTCCGTATATTAATACAGAAGTTACCTCTTCGAATCTTTGTATAAATTAATGATTGACCAGGGAACTATAAATGCATTACGAGGAGGGATAAGAATGGAACAACAAGATCAGTTCAAAGCAAAAAAGCGGCCCTTTCCAAAGCGTGAAGATCTCCCCTGCGGACATTCAGCAGACCAGGATGGGCGCACAGATTACGGCAGAGATAAAGAAACTACCTTTCCTCAGTAACTGTTTCATCAGGATTCGCCTTGCATTAATGTTAAGACTCCTGAAAGCCCGGATACTCTGGCAGCAGAAAAATAATCAACAAGGATTAAGGAGGCCTATTTAACATGTCCAATAAAGCGGCTGATTCAACCAAAACAGGAAAACCCGATCGAGGCAAAAATTCACCCTTTAAGAAGAAGACACCACAAAACCGGGTTTAAGACCCGGTTTTCATATGATGATGCATCAGTTATGTTAGTGTCTCTATTAAAATCTATGATACTCGCACCTGAGGATATTATCCCAAATGGCTTTCTGTTATAATAAAGAGGATTGTATCTTAAAATATTCCTCATAGAACCATGAACAGGCGGTGACAATCATGAAAAAAATCGAAGCTATAATTCGGCCCGAAAAGCTAAATGATGTTAAAACAGCTCTTTCGGATCTAGGAATCAATGGGATGACGGTCTCTAATGTCTCAGGATTTGGAAATCAAAAAGGGTATACCCAAATTTATCGCGGTCAAGAAATTGTCTCTAAGCTCTTGCCGAAAATAAAACTTGAAGTTGTCGTTAGTTCAGCCAGGATTGATGAGGTTATCTCTTCCATCGTTGAATCTTCTAAAACCGGCAAATTCGGCGACGGTAAAATCTTTGTTTACGACGTAGCTGATGCAATCCGGATCAGGACAGGTGAACATGGCGAAGAGGCTCTCTAACCTTTTGAAACCACTTAATTTTTTGGGGAACCTATTTAGGAAATTTAAATGGGATTATTATCTTAAACTTAAATATAAACATTCTCTGTAAGTTCAAAATCAGGATAAGCATTTTCTCGATGTTGAGTTAAATCTAAACCATTGACTTGTTCATCATCGGTTGCCCTTAGTGGCGTGAACAAAGCAACCACTTTTAAAATAACAAATGTCATAACGCCAGTAAAGGCATAAGTGACAGCTATCGCAAGCAGCTGAATGAGAACAGGATGAATTCCGCCGCCATTGAGCAAACCATTATGGCCTTGGGGATTAAGACGCATATCTGCAAAAATTCCAGTAGCCAGGGTTCCCCATGTGCCTCCAATACCATGAATACCAAAAACATCGAGAGCATCATCGTAACCTAACTTATCCTTAAGTACACTAACACCTAAATAGCAAACCCCTCCCGCGACAAATCCAATCAGCAGAGAACTCCCAGTCGATACAAATCCTGCAGCAGGCGTAATAGCAACTAAAGCAGCAATAATACCGCTGATTGCTCCAAAAACAGTAATTTGACGGCGATGGAACCATTCCAAGAGCGCCCAGCCGATCATTCCAGCTGCTCCTGCTATTTGGGTTGTGGCCAAAGCCAGAACAGCCAGTCCATTGGCACCCATAGCCCCTCCGGCGTTAAAACCAAACCAACCGAACCACAACAGACCTCCCCCCAAGAGAACATTAGGCATGTTATGAGGAATATTAAACTCGTACCCAACTTTCAGCCGTTTTCCAATGATTAGGGCTGCAACCAAGCCAGATACTCCTGATGCCATTTCTACAACTGTTCCGCCGGCAAAGTCCATGACGCCGAGATTCCTCATCCAACCCCCTACTCCCCAAACCCAATGGGCCAGAGGAATATAAACGAACGTACTCCAAAAGAACATGAATAAGAGAAAAGCGGGGAAACGCATTCTTTCTGCAGTAGCGCCACTGACAACCGCTGGAGTAATAATGGCAAACATTAGCTGAAACAAAAAGAACAATAAATGAGGGATCGAAGGTGCATAATCAGGGTTAGGAGTAAGTCCCACATTTTTTAAAGCAAACCAGTCCAAGCCTCCAATAATATGCCCATGATCGGGACCAAAGGCTAAGGAATACCCAAATACGACCCAGACAACGGTAACCAGCCCTATTGCGGCAAAACTTTGCATCATTATTGAAAGGACATTTCGTTTTCTGACCATCCCTCCATAAAACAACGCCAATCCTGGAGTCATTAAAAATACTAAGATGGTCGATAAAAAAACAAATGCGATATCCCCGGAGTTAAGAGTCATCATTTATGCCTCCTGCCTAAAATTTACTTCCCTGCATAAAAAATTAAAATTAATGTGCCTATAATGGCAAAAAGGCTCTAAAACGGCGTCACTAAGAACGCCGTTTTAGAGCCTCTTTGCTCACTTCTAACGACAAAACTGTATTACAATTATAACTTCCTTCTCTATAACTGTCTAGCTATTTTAATACTTAATATTGTATACAGGCAGCTATCTTGCCGCGGAGTCCATATTTTTATTCACTTGGTCATCAGTCTGCTAAAAAAATGATTAACCGCATCGATAATTGTCATTGCAACAGTCGCAGCCCCAATTACAAAGGTTGCCCACCACCGACGACTTTTTATTTCCTGCTCCTTATAGGTCTCAAACTCTTTTCTGGTCACATAGTTTTCGACCATAAGCAGATGTAAGCGAGCAACAGCATCTTTGACTTCCTTGACATCACCTTTTATCTCTGTAATATCCTCTTTAAGCGCCTGAATTTCAGCATCCCCCATCGCAACTCCCCCGTGCCTCGCTTTATATCCCATCGCCATCGTTCTCTTAGTTCAACTTATGCACCCCGCCCATTAAGTGTTCACAGTTTGTCCTGATCTTTTTGCTATAATTTTACTCGTTAAATCACCAACGCCTTTAAGCTCTTAAATGTTTAATCTTTAAATCACACAAAGCATGGGATAACAGGGTAAAATTATGTGATTTAATTCAAATATTTTCTTAATGACAAAAGCAAATTGCCGATAATTCAAAAATATATTTTTAAACTCACGTTTTAAATCTATATTGGTAAGTCTTGGTGCTATGTCCACTAACATCTTCTTGAATAGCTAGCCTTTTTACTGTAATTTAATGAGGTAATTATAATAAAAAGGAGATGAAGAGAATTGCTATCTTTAAAGAAAATTGCTATTACGACGGCTCTCATGGTTGTCGTATCCGCTGGTGTAGCACTTGCAGATAACCCGAGTTTTCTAACTGCTTTGGTTCAAAATGTAACTTCAAAAATTACCGCCTTAGTCTCTCCGAACGTTCAATCCGCTACGGGCTCTTTGAATGATACTACTAATCAATCGGAGCAGGATCTTCAGAATTATAATAATCAATATCTGCAAGATGTGACTAACACTCTTTCTCAATTCACATCGACTTATGCTGCACAGAAGCAAAACGATTTGAGAAATCAAATTCAATCTTATAAATCTCAAATGGATTCTCAAAAACAACAATTAATCCAAAACGCTGAAAATAGCATTCAACAGCAAATTGATACTCAATATAATAATAATATGAATAAGATTCTTAGCGATTTATCTAAGTAACGACAAGCGTGAGGTAAGATTCAGATTGACTCACAAATAATGAAGTTTCTCTCCATTTCTTAAAGCCGGAAATGGGATTTCTTTGTTTGCATGTTTTTTGCAAAAATATCCCTTAAAACTACGAACCACTTGAAAATAATGGAATACGCTAAAGATATAAGGGACAAGATGTAGCCTTTAAATAAACAAAGGAGGAAAGAAAATTGGATGAGCAAGAATTAGAGCTTTTCCAGGATATTCATGATTCAATTCGAAAATGCAGGCCCAATTGTAACTGTGTTCCATGCCCTCAAGGCGGTCTAGGATTTGTCGAAGACAGTTTGTTTATTGTTAGAAATCACAAAATAATTTGGGCAGTAATTCTGTTTAACGGGGCCATAGCCTTTAAGGAAGTCTCCCCAGAATGGATGCAACTATTTTCAGTAATTATCGTAAATTCGCCGAGTATTTTCGTTGAATTTGACAGATGTCATAAAATAGTTGAGTATACTTCCCACCAAGATAAAGTCTTACCGAAATAGTTTCTGCTGCCTCCTTGAGTGAACAACAGCCCCCTAAGATAGAATAAGGCCATCCATACTTAGGGGGCGTTTTAAGTGAAATATATTTATCTTTTTCTTTTTATTTAGTAACATGACGTAACAAAATGGCATAAGATCTAATGCGCTTAATTAAGCCAGTCCTTGGACAGCGTCATAATTATCTTATCTCAAGTCAGCCCTCATCGACTTTGATGAGGGTCTTTTTGGCGAAAATAGTGACGTCAATGTCCTAAAGAAAAAAATTGGCAGCAGCTTGTGTTAAATCTCTGTCAAAAGTCATTGACAATCACTCTAAATCTTGATAAAATAATATTCGTCTCAATGCATATGCCGATGTAGCTCAATTGGTAGAGCAGCTGATTTGTAATCAGCAGGTTACAGGTTCGAGTCCTGCCATCGGCTCCAGCTATATAGATTAAAGGCGCTTGTAATAAGCGCCTTTTTTGATGCCGTTTTTCAGAGTGCGTAACCGATAATCTTAGAGTCTTTCTATTTTGCATGCTGAACGTTGCTTTCGTTAACATTTAAGCCATGGGTAGCAAGACTAACGATCGCCATAACAACGATATTCACAACAAGGGCAATGATACCCACATTAAGATCTTTAACCGCTTGCGGGAGCGAGGGGAAAATCGTACCAACGGTAATATTAGAAGCCGTAACAATACTAACAGTCAGAACGCCTACGAGTATACCTGCAAAGGCGCCTTGCTTAGTAACAAAGTTGTTCTTCATTAAACTAAAGATAAAGGCCGGAAATAATTGAGTGACCAGGCTATAACCCATTAAAAGCAGAGTTACAATTGTTTTTCCGCCTTGCAAAGTAAAGTAAACTGCAACAAGAGCTATGATAGGGACTAAATATTTAGCCATTTTGGCAACTTGCTGGTCAGTCGTGGAAGGAACAAATACTTTATAGATATTTTTGGCAATTAAGGTGGCAGAAGCCATGAGAATCATTGAGCCAGGAACGATAGCAGTAAGAAGGCCTGCTGAACCAATTATCCCGACGAACCACGTAGGAAAGGCAATTTTAGAAAGCCTTAAAAGTGACAGATCTCCATTTTTGAGACCGGGAACTTGCAAGACAGCGACAAACCCCACAAAAAAGACAAAAAGCAAGACTAATTGATATAGAGGTAAGAATATCGCATTTTTACGAAACTCCTTCTCGCTTTTGGCTGAATAGATAGCTGCAAAGAAATGAGGCCACATGTAAAAGCCCAAAGCCGTTAAGAGAACTGTTGAGATAAACCAAGATACACTTAGTCCTTTAGAAGGTAAAGCTAAAAATCCCGGTTTTGCTTTATCAATGGCCATAAACATCGATTGGAATCCACCGTAATAATGGTAAGGAAGATAAATCCCCATAAAAAGAACGAGCAGAAGAATCATGGAGTCCTTAACGACTGCGGTCCAAGCCGAACCATGAATACCTGAAACCATAACATAAATGGTAACGACGATAACTCCAATCCAAATGGCCAGGGTAGGAGAAACAGATCCATAAGAGGCTTCCGAGACAATGTTTCCCAGACCTGTAAGCTGAAGGACTAAATACGGAACGAGAGCAATAACTCCTACTAATGAGACTAGAACACCCAGCGCAGGGCTTTTATATTTCGTAACAAAAAAGTCTGATTGGGACATCAAATTGTGATCTTTGGCATATTTCCAAACTGCTGGCAGCATCCAATAGGAAATAACATAGGCCAAAGTACCATAACACAAGATGTAGAATGTAGGACCTCCTTTGCCATAGGCCCATCCGCTGCCGCCAAGAAAGGTAAAGGTTGTATAAATTTCTCCAGCCATAAGAATAAAGATAATCATGGCACCGAAACCGCGTCCTCCCACAGTCCATTGTTCCAGATCCATTTGTTTTCCTTTCTTGGCTCGTATACCTAAATATAGGGAGAAGAGCAGAAAGGCGAAAATTATTAATAAGGCTGAGTTCATTATTTATCACCTCCGTGATTAATTGGATCAAGTTTATAAATGAGTCCCATAATAATAGAGGTTACCACTACAGATAAGACAATCCAAAAAAGGATAAACGGCATGCCTAAGACATAAGGAGTTACTCTATTTACAAAAGGCATACTGCAAAGCATGAAAATAAACGGTATTATTGCCAACCAGCGAAAATTCATAATAATGCCCCCCTAAACTTTTAATAATTTAAATGCTGCGTTAGTAAAGAGTTTTACCCCCATCACCATGATATCTTCATCGATAGTAAAACGCGGATGATGGTGCGGATAAGTTATTCCTTTTTCCGCATTACCGGCGCCAATAAAAATAAAGCTGCCGGGAACTTCGTGCTGATATGCTGAAAAATCTTCTGCTATCATAGTTGGACGCACAGTTTCGAGGACTTGATCACCCAAAACTTCTCGGATTGTTTCCTCCATAATGCGAGTAAGGCCTACATCATTAATGACAGGTTGGTAACCCTTCACAAGTTTAAATTCATACTCAGCTCCATGAGCTTCGGTTACTCCTTTAACAACTTGCTCCATTAAACGTGGGACCAAGTCACGGTTTTCAAGCGATAGCGTCCGAATAGTACCTACGATTTCTGCACTATCAGGGATTACATTATCCGTGGTTCCCGCAACAAATTTCCCAATCGAGATAACTACATTATCCAACGGATCAATATTACGGGCAACAATATGTTGGAGATTGGTCACTACCTGTGCTCCAATAACTATTGAATCAACCGATGTATGAGGGGCACCTGCGTGGCCTCCTTTTCCCTTAATAGTTATATGAAATGTATCGGGGGCGGCCATCATAGGACCATAAGCTATCCCGATTTTGCCCGCTTCCAGCTGTGACCAAACATGCGCTCCGATGACTTGGTCTACACCTTTCATTACGCCGGCAGCGACCATTTCCGATCCCCCGCCTGGGAAGAGTTCTTCAGCGTGTTGAAATAAGAAGCGAACCTCACCTTGAATTTCATCCTTTAATCCACTGAGGATCTTAGCCGTCCCCAGGAGCATTGCCGTGTGAGCGTCATGGCCACAGGCATGCATAACTCCGGGATTCTGAGATGAAAATTCAAAGGTATTTTGTTCCTGGACAGGCAAGGCATCCATATCTGCCCTTATTGCTATAACTTTACCGGGTTTAGCTCCAATAAGTCTAGCAACGACACTGTTTCCAACCGGTCGCGAAAGCTCCAGATTACCAAAGGATTGAAGAGTCTCGTAAACAAACTGACCGGTCTTTTCTTCCTTAAAGGATAACTCTGGATGTTGATGAAGATATCTTCTCCAATTGAGGATTTCATCGTTGATTTGTTCTACAAGATTATTTAGTGTGATCGTTTCCATAATAATAGATGCTCCTTTTACCCTATGAGTTTGATAAGTATCAACCAATGCCCTATGGGGAAATAAAATATGTTTGTTGCTAAGTATATTACAACTAATCCATAGCTCACCTTCTTATTCACATTTACGGTTATATTTCGGTCATAACCATTTATATTTATTATATAATAGATGCTTGTTTTTAGGTAGCCATTAAATAATAAAATACTGTATTTTGCGAAACAAAAATTCTACTCTATACACAAAAAAGACAGGGTTTAATCCCTGTCAAAATAAAATACGATAAATCTTTCTTGGCCGTCCCCTTGGATAAGGACTTTCTTCACCAATTACCTGTGCAAACCCTTTATCCTCTAACTCCATGAGAATTCTTCGTGCGCTCCGAGGCATAATTTGCATATAGCGAGCTAGTTCATGGGCAGATATTTCACATTTTTGGGTTTTCCTTAAGATTGCCTTGATTTTATTTATGGTTGTTCCGCTTAAAGAGGTTTTTTCGCTTAACTGGGCTAACTCTTCCGAGGCATAAGAATAGGTTATCTGCGCTTGTTTACCCAGTGGGCCGACAATTGTTTTATCATCAAGAAGAATCATCCAAGTCCCCTGTCCATATTCCTTGGCATGAAGCAAGGCTTTTCCGGCATTGATCTCGGCCTCATAGGCTGTTTTACCAATACCAATACCACAGGTTTGGTTATCGTGGGCAGTTTGAGAAGATCCCTCCAGCTCCGGCACAACAGTAAAGTTGCTCGTAATTTCTTGTAAAAGCCCTCGGGTTGTAAAAATAACATAACGTCCGGGTCCAGCTGCTTTTAAAGAACCATGAACTTTCTTTGCGTATTCGAGTAGTTTTTCCGTAATTTTAATTTCTAGGCGATGTAATTCATCTGTGGAAAATGTATCTTTGGCCAAGCGGGCAAAAGAATCAACTTCCACCATCTGAACAGCTATCTGAGCATCCTTAAAATGTAACGTTTCATTTGTCCGAAGTATAAGTTCAATGATTTCTTTCACTCCTAAGCGAGTCGGAAGGACCCGAAAGACTGGGACACCCAGTCGCTGAAGTTCGAGATGGGCAGTACGCAAACAGGTAACGGCCGCTTTCGTTTGCCCTGATTTCCAAAGCCTATAATGGTATTCACTTAATTCATCAGCAGATATTTCTCCTTGATAATATTTCAGGAAAATAGGCTTAGCCTCAATTTGTGCTTCCGAAAAAGTTTTTTCTAATTCGCTTGGTTGAAAAGTATCAAAACTCAATTGTTCCATTGTTAGGTCTTGTTCGTAAACGATATGTAACAAGGTCCTATATAAACTCGCACCAGTATGGGGAATATAAAACATAGGTTTTAGGATTCCACCCCAGAGTTTGGCAATTGAGTAGGGAACTTGTCCGGAAAACAGCCAAATATCAACATCATCAACATGTGGCCGCAAATTTTCAATTAGGTCTTTCTCATTCCAATACTCGAAAAATCGGCATTCCAGATCGGAATATTCGTCTGTAACAGACTTAATGATTTTAACAGTATCATCAGCCCCCATGATTCCTAATCGGGTTTTAACGATTAATAAGACCCTCTTTCCTCAATTTTATTATAAATTAAGTATAGACTATTTTCTTATATTTTCCTAATAGAGGCCATTGGGAGAATTCCGGTGAAAGATTAATTCTTAATGCTCCCATGCTGGGAGCGACCCCGAAACCTTTATCAAGTTAATGGCAGCGGTTTTACCCGGATGGGTTATTTAGTGATTTTAGGTTTGTTTAGGTTAAATTTTATCTCACCTTTATCTCATCTGTCCCCAAAATGTCCCCAAAGCTTAGTTTTATACATCAAATGCATAAATACAAAAAGGGGCTGTCTCAAAATGATGTTTTGAACATCATGAAAAGGTAGCCCCTTTTCAATATTTTGGGAAAAATTAGTTATGAGTGTGAAATCATAAGGGAGTCTTCCTGATCTCACACTCTTATTACTATATTTGGGAACACCAAAAGAGAGGGATTCTTTGAATCTCTCTTAACTCCTTAAATTAAAGGAACAAACAGATTTACGCAACCTCTATTTTATGTAATGAATGACCACATCTGTCTTGTTGTATTTTGTTATGCAATTTATTGATGTTAAAGCCAAAACTCAAGAGCAAAAATTCAGTTTCAACATTCTTTTTGCCACGCATTACAAATCTTCGGAAGCTATGGTCTTCCTTTAAAACTCCAAAGGCCCCTTCGACTTGGATGGAACGATTCATTCTTAGCAAGATACCTTCAGTCGATGTGATATTATTTAAGGATTCTGATCGTTTCTCCAAAAATAATTTTGATACCGATAGTTTCTTATTACCGGCTGCTTTGGTACATTGTTTTTTGAAGGAACAGCCTTCACAACTCTCACACTCATAGAGAGTTACAACCGATTTATAACCACTTTTCGAAGTTCTTGTGGCCTTTCCAACAACCACAAGTTTTTTATGATTGGCGCATAGATATTCGTCGTTGACGGAATCATAGACCATGTTTTCCCGTTTACCAATGATCTTACTAAAACTTTTTTTCTTCATGACTTCATAGGTCTGAGGCTTAATGAAAGGCTTTAGCCCTTGTTTCTCAAGATAAACATAGTTTTCTTCACTTTCGTAGCCTGCATCAGCAATGACCTTATGATATTTTTGGGGCAAATTTTCAATGAGCTTATCCAAAAAAGAAATAAGCGTCAATTGATCGGAGCGCTCACTCGATATGGCTAATCCCACGATATATTCAGCCTCTACGCCAATCTGCACATTGTATCCGGGTTTTAGCTGAGAATTTCTCATATGATCTTCTTTCATATGCATAAAGGTGGCATCTGTATCCGTTTTTGAAAAGCTATTTCTACCATCAAAAAGCTCGTTATAACGATCATATTTCGTTTGTTTTTCCAAGAATTCTTTGAGTGTTTCTGTGGCCCTTTGCAGATTCGTTTTGCGTTTTCCCTTTCCAGAAACAAATTCTATTTTTTCGGCTTGTTGCTTCTCCTTCAAAAAAACAATGTATTTCTGAAGGGTTTCCACTGTGATTGCCGACTCCCCTAATGGAATACCTGTTTTGATTTCTTGATTGAGTTTCAGAAGAAATGCCCTGGCCTTTTCCTGCAGTTTTTGCTCATTTTTAAGGGTGGTTTTCTTCCATACAAACGTATATTTATTGGCATAGGCCTCAATTTTTGTTCCGTCTATAAAAATATTTTCATACTGAATCTCACCAAGTTCACCTAGTTTGACAATCAATTGGCTGAAAAGCCCTTCAAGAATCCCTTTCAGCCTACCATTGCGGAAACGAGCAATGGTATTATGGTCGGGTACCTTCTGCCCTTGGAGCAACCACTTGAAATTAATATCTCTTCTACAAGCTTTCTCAATATCTCTGCTTGAGTAAACATCGTTCATGTAAGCATCACTAATACTCTGAATAATGTCTTAGGTGTGACCGCTGGATTTCTTTCCTTGGAAGAGTAAGCCTTGTTTAGATTTGAATAATCTAATTCCTCCGTCATATGGCATAGCAGTCTCACAGAGTCATCTTCTGGCATTAATACTTCCATGTTAAGTGGGAGCACCAGTTGATAAGTCCCACTATTTTCGGTATAATTTCTATGTATAGTTTTGTTTTTTAGCATAAACTAATTATACCAAAAAGGCGAGTCTTTGGACTCGTCTTGTCCAAAAAATAGCAAGAAACTAGAAATCATTTAAACTCTATTCAATTATCAAGTCTGATGTCTACATTCCTATACGCTAAACCTCCTTGATATTCGCTTAGAATCACCTTTTAAGGGGATGCTTCTAAAACCAGGTTATAAACCCCCTACCGCTTAAAATTAATCCTTTACAAGCCATTCTGGCTATCAACAAGAAAGCGATAGATAGTAAAAGACATGGTTTTACTCCCTTAATCTAGTAATTTCAGACTATAGTCTGAAGACCATGTAAGGTCATTATATTACAATTTCCCTGGCAATGGAATCCTAGATGAATTGGAGTTATTTGCCTATGGAAAAGTATGCTAATGACCTAAAAAAGTTAGGTAACAATATCCGCTTACATAGAGAAAGAGCAGGTTTATCACAAGAAGCATTAGGTTTTAAAGCCGATTTGCATAGAACATATATAAGTCAGTTGGAACTTGGTCAAAGAAATCCTTCGTATACCACGCTCTGTAAGTTAGCCAATGCCCTTAATGTATCTATTTATAATCTTATTGGAAAATGATTTATCCTTTTGTTACATAGATAAATTCTATAAAGCAATAGCAGAGTTTAATGGGTACGAATAAGTGTCGTACCCATTTGTTACTTTTCAAAATCGCTCGCCTCAAAATTGAGGTTAGTTGCATAAAGAATATTATTGAATTTTTGCTTCATTAATCCCAAATTGACGGTATTAAAGGTTACTTATACTATAAATTACTTCAAAAACCGTACTAATAATCACGACCATAAATTCTCAAAGGTATATATTACCCCTACCTCACTATTTCACTACAGTACAGGAAATGGTAATAGGAAAATAATGAAAAAAACCCCAGGTTTTTGCCAAGGGGTTCCCTAAAATGAGGGGAAAATGAAAAAAGAATTATTCCTCCAGCCTGATATAACTTACTAAATTAGCCTAATCCTGGTGAAAAATTTTGTCTATAATGTCTTTCTAATTGTATGTATCATACTTTTATTGTTTCAAAAAGGAAGTTTATAATTCTTAATTTATTCTAAACAATATTTCTGCCGAAACTCTTTAGCCTTATCTATTGTTATTAAGGCTGTTTCATTGGTATTCATAAGTGTCACAAGGTAAGTTTTATTCCCGTAAGGGGTAAATTCAGCAACCATTTCGACATTAACAATGTAACCCTTATGACACCGAAAAAAACTTACGTTGTCTAAGAGTTGTTCTAATCGACCAAGTGATTCATTTACTGAGTACGTCTTACTTACAGAATAAATCACACTTTTTCGATCTTTTCTGGTTATTAGAATAATATTTTGAGGATTAATGAAGGCATAATTATTATTGATTTGAACTGCCAATTTCCTCATTGACGGTTTACTAACTCCCTTCTTCGATACCCATCAATTCAAAAATTCTATAAAGAAAAGTTAAAAACCTTTTTTTAGGTTTTCCTAACATGTAAAGCATTTACCTTTATGAGCAGTAAAATAACCTTTTTGGGACAATCAGTTTTGTCCCAAGTATTTAATAATTACCTTTTTCAATTCATCAGGTCGAAATGGTTTAGATACAAAATCAACCGCACCAATCTTTAATGCTTCATTAATAATATTACCTTGAGCAACTGCACTACACATAATTACTTTAGCCGCACAATCAAAGGCAATTATCTCTTTAAGGGCAGACAATCCATCTAGTTCTGGCATAGTAATATCCAGTATTGTGAGTGCAGGTATATTTTCTTTATATAATTCAATAGCCTCTAAACCATTCGTTGCTTCCAAAATATTAAACTGTCCTATGTTAACCAAAACCTGGCGAATCATCATTCGCACAAAACTAGCATCATCCGCAATAAGAACCTTAGAAATCATGAATTTGCCGCCTATCTGTAATGCAATTATTTACACCAATATATTCCAAATGTCACTTATCCCCTGTAGACTCATCGACTACAGAAATTCTATCATTCGAGTAAATATACGTCAATCGGATGGTAGTGATTTAGTGTCTGACAATATTAGAATTAAATTTGGAAAGCGTGTCAGGAAACTTCGAGAAGCGCAAGGAATATCTCAAGAAGAACTTGGGTTTATTAGTGATTTACACCGTACATATATAAGCGAAGTTGAAAGAGGTATTAGGAATATCTCTTTAGACAATATCTTTAAACTTGCAAAAGCCTTAGATATTACACTAAAGGATCTGTTTGATTTTTGATATCTATACCTTATATTTTATTAGACTTCATTACCGATTAAGGTTACAGTAATATCTGATCCTGCAACCCCACCACTCCAAGAAACAACTTGATTGGTAAGCCCTGCAACTGGATTAGAAAATGTCACCACTTGATTTGTATTATTAGCCAATTGAATTTTTAAAAAGGTACTTGCCGATAAACCAATTCCAAATTTAACCGTTAGTGTACAACCTTTGTTTGTGCTTAAAATTATCCCATAAAGCATAATTGTTTTACCAGACGATGGTGTCCAAATAATTACATCTGTAAACGTGCTTGTTTGTTCATCATAACGATATTTTAGGGTTTGATTAATTGGACGATCATTCAATCAAATCTCTCCCAAATCTGCAATTTTATTTCAATTGTCTACATACCCATATTTTAAAATATTTATTATTTCTCTTAATTAATAGGAATCAGGACTATAAAGATTTAATTAATGCTTAAAATGGTGTCTTGCATGTTTCAAAATGCCTAGCACCAATCAACTTGGTAACTATAAAGGTATGTCAAGACCAATGATAATTAGGGTTCATTTATAACCAATGAGGAATCTATAATCTTGCCGTCTGTAACCCCCATATTGGGGTAACTGAAAATTGATTAAATTGATTATAATCTTCTTCAATAGCGAATAAGAAATATCTCTAAATTCGGGCATTTATCCTTGTATTTTCTATTTTTCTCGAATAATTTTCGAGTAATCTCTTTATTTCGTTGAATATTGTCTAATTACTTCTAATTCTATAATCCATGAAATTTGCCATTCGAAAAAACACGTTCGATTAGGTAGAACACTTATCATCAACTTTACTTAGAAAAAGGAGCCAGGGGTAAAACCTGGCTCACCATTCTTCTTTACCTCTTTTTCTTCCTGTGTCCCACTCAGTACATTTATAATCACCATTATAATCTTTAAAGAGTTCCTCTAATGATTTGTACCCATTTCCTTTATGCGGCTGTTCACTAACATTCTCTTGACAATGGATCTGGACATCAATAACTTCATCATCACCGTTTTCGTGCATAAGTTTGAAAGCCTCTGCCCAACCTTGGCGAGGAATGGTTAAACGATCTTGACAATGTTTCTTAATCATTTGTAGGAAATATTGTTCAAAAGTCAATTCGCCCGATTTTTCGGAATCCTTTCTATATACCTCTGCCATAAGATTGAATAATTGTTCGTCAATATCAAGGATAAGTTGCATCTTATTTCCTCCAATCACCAAATACTGTATAATTGTCAAGAACATTATCTTACAGAAAGGGTGTTAAATATGGAAGTTGATTTATTGTCCAAGAGAGAGGAATTGAAAGAAATTATTGACGATATGCCTGAAGAGTATTTAGATATGATTTTAAAGTTTATCGACGATAACTTTGAAATCGTACCCTCTGAAGAAGATATTAAGGCTTTTGAACGTGGAAAAAGGGAGATTGAACAAGGGCTTTACAAGTTCATTTAGAGACAGGAGACAAGGAGACAGCGATTGCGCCGCTGAAGCGGCTCAATCCTGGAAAGGGAAAATGTATCATCATTTTCTTCTTGAGCATAACACTTCATTCCAATCCTTTTTGTTTTTTGGTCTGCGGTCAATAATCTCATGATCTACACCAAAGTCCTCTTGAATAGCCTTAAAACATTGACTGCCAGCCTCATCATTATCAACAGATACAACGACCCTTTTAACTCCTTTATGATTGCTCAGAAACACCTTTAGAGGTGCTAAACCCACCCCACCCATAGCCAATAAATAAACTTTACCATCAAGATTAGGTGATAGGACTAAAATTGACAAGGCATCAATAACACTTTCAGTTACAATGACAAGATCACTATCCTTTTCAGGTTTTAATAGCCAACCAAATTTTTTGTCACTGTTTTTTGCTTCGTTATGAAAAGGTCTATCTGGTATTGTACCACGCAAAATTGCCGCTTTAGCCTCACCATTTTTATCAAAACAAGGGAATACACAATTGCCGCGCTCATCCTGGTAAATTAGTCCACTAGAAATTAACCTATTCACAAGATCTTCTGATATTTTTCTTGTCCTGGTCAAATATGCAAATACTTTATTATTGTCATTCTCTGCTTTAGGAAGTACAAATACTTCCTTTTCCCTTTCCAGCCTTTCCCTGCGAATAGCAGGGGAAGGGCTTCTCCTGCCTCCTTCTTGTGTATCTTGAAATGTTGCTAATTCATCGACCGCTTCTTTAAAACTCAATTCATATACATTCATACAAAATGCAATAACATCCCCACCACTATTTTTACTAAACCAATTATACTTATTTTCCTTAATAATCAATCCTCCACGATCTTTAACCCGATAGTTGCCGCTATTTTTACCTTCTTCAACAAGTTCAAGACCTTTGTGCCGACAGTATTCTATTAAATTGACTTGCCTTGCTCGCTTAATACTTTCTTTTTCAATTGTCATTATTGCTCTTCCTTGTAGTATAGATTTTTATCACGGTTAGGTTTTCTTGACAACTATATCAAAGTGTAGTATAATTAACACTTTTGTTACGTTTCTGTACGTTATTGTATATTATTTCTGTACAAAAGTGTAACAGGTTAAACCTTGTTTATAATCCAGCATCTTTTTTGTTTTCCTTTGTTATCTCTGGCTGTAAGGCTCTGTACGATATAAGGGAGTTTGTTCTCTTGAATTATCGAATTAACAGTACCTATTTTCATTGTTTTGTTTCCTCTTAAGTCTCTTTGGGTAATACCATAAGAATTTTTCATTAAGGCTTCCTTTAATCTTTGCTGTTGTTCAGAAAATAGATTGACTCCAACAAAATCTTTAAGCACGTTATTTAAAGTTGCGGAATCATATTCATCCTCTAATTTTGCCACCTTCTCTTCACCGAAACCTTCAAATATGCCAAACAGATACTTAACCTTGGTCATGTATAGACTTTTATCTTTTCTGCATGAGCCAATGTCTTTTAATGCGAATAAGTATTTGAAATACTTCATCTCATTTAACCGATACTCAATTTTTTCAGTTCCGCTTTCATCCTTTGTAACAACAGGATCTACAATCTCACTAATCTGTCTTTTTGCATACTTTTTGGCAAATGCAATACTGCCATTGTTCTGCAAATAGTTTGCTTGCTCCATTGCACTTGAATAACGATTCCGAATTGTATTCATCATTCTACCATTTTGGTTTTTAATATAGATACACACTTTATCATTATTATCGTCATTATCGTCATAAGTTACCCTACGCCGCCCAACACATTGAACAATGGTATCTAGGTCAAAAATATCAACGATAATATGCTTAATGGCTTTGTCAACAATATTTACCCCCGAATCGAGTACGCTAGTGGTACATAAAATTCGGCAACTTAAATCTTTTACCTCTTCATCAATTTCCTTTTCAATTTCCTTATCAGCAAATTTGTAAAAACTTTTATTGTATCGACTACAATAAAACTTGGCATCTTGAAATTCCTTACTTAAAGTGTATGATTTCCCTGTTCCAGAAAAATATATTGCTTTTTCACCTTCAGGCAATTCAGAAAGCACTTTTTTCATTGCTTCATCCGTTTCATAGAAATACAATTTATGGATGTAATCATAATTCGCGTCTAATTGGTAGTATCTGTAATCAATTTTTTCTCTATATTCCATAAACTGTCTTACAAAACTAATCGTGGCACTCATAAAAATCCTTATGGCATCTTTTTGAGACTTTAACCATTTCCATGTCAGTTCAGTACAGCGATTAAATGGAGAATCACTGAAAATGTAGTGGCATTCATCGGCAACTATATAATCATAATGTTGTATAGGTTCATGATTTAAGATCATTTGTTCCAGTTGTTGATAATTCATAAAGTCAATTTTTTTGACTGTTTGGTTTTGGAATGCTAATTCATTCTGCCTTTTCAAGGCAGATCGTGGAGATAACATAAGGATTTTTTGTTTTGCATCCAAGGCTTTAGTGTGAAGTCTGGTTCTTACAAAGAAGGTCTTTCCTCTTCCTGTTTGCGCTTCGATAAGAATATAATCGCCTTTTTTCCATATATCGATTTCCTCAGATGTAATTACTTCACCAACCATTGCTAATTTCATCCCACTGATTATATCTATTTTATCCACCTTCTTAATTTAATAAATCTATCTAACTTCCGTATTGTTAATGTAAACTTTGTTTGTTATAATATGAATATCTACAGAAATGATAAGGTTTAAATAAAATTATAAAATTAAAACGAAAATAAATAAGCGAATTCTAAATCCGCAAACCCCTCCAGACTTAAATAGTACCGATTTATTGCAATTATGTCAAGAGGTATTATTTAACATTAAGTTTAAATACTAAAAACCCTCAGTTTTTCCTGATTAAGAATGCTGAGGGTTGATTTTTTATTAAATTAAAATTATAAAACTCCTGTTTTATTTTAATATAATCCTCATTTTTTAAAGAGCATTTCTCGCTTAAATTCAAGAAGTATTGACACACTAATATCAGGTGGTGATATATATGGATTATACAAAATTTGACACTATCCATATAACTCAAGAAGATATAGATAAATTACAAGAAGTTCATCTAAGCAGAATGATTTTGAATTTCCCTGTTATTCTTAAGGAAGGAACGATTACCGTTGAAGGCAGGATAGTATTATATTTTCGCCTTGATGATGAGCAATCGATATTAACGACAATTTATCAAGGAGCGGTTAACCAGAATATTCCTGTCGTGACGTTTCGATGGGATAGAGTTTCACAATCATTCACAAGTCAGACAGTTCATAGACAAGATATTTTGGATTATTTTATTGATTATCAGCACAGTCTAGGTTTTCCTGATTATGACTTATCAAATTATATGATACAAAATCTGACAATATTGTCTTATATCATGGCTTATATTCACGAAAATCAAGAAAATCGAGAAGTTGTATATACTACTCGTCAATCCTTGCCTCCGAAAAAGAATAGTAAAGGTAAATCACAACGAAACCGAAATATAGCAAGATTTAAAGAGGTTTTTAAAGTTTATGTCAATGATGAGAATATCGAGACAGCATTAGAGACAAATAAACGTGAATATAAACAAGAATCATGGACTGTAAGAGGGCATCCCAGGCATTTAAGTTCAGGAAAGGTAGTATGGATTGATCCTTATATTAAAGGTAAGGGTAAACATAATCCAAAAGATTATAAGTTTTAAAAAAAGGGTCGTTAATAAAACTCATTACTGTATACGACAAAAATTACGATCTCTTTATTCAAGCGGCTTTCAGGGTTTCAATTTAGGAATTAAGATATTTTCCAAAGTAAACGACTTAGCACCTTCATTAGTTTTATTAATTTGTTCTCAGAAATTTTTGGTTATTCCGCAAGGGTAAATCTAATTGGTTTACTCTTTAGCGTAATGCCTAGAGTTGAATTTACATAAACTACCACTGCTTCATAAGTTCCAGCAGGGACATCTGCAAACCATGTCGCTGGCAATGGTTCGGCAATCTCTGGATGGAGAGCATTAACCTTAAATGACTTACTAAAAGAACTCTCTGTAGACGTTAAAATTAAAGTACTATCCCTATTCCCTACTAATTCAGGTAGGGTAAATTGTAATACAAAATTGGCTTTACTTACTGTTGAGTTATCTAGTGGCATTAATATTACTGGAGGATTGATAATACTTTCACCAATAGTAATATGAACCTTTCCAAACGGAATTGTATAACCTGTACCTGTTGTTGGGTCAAACGGCGTATCTGCGCTAACTGTTATCATATAATGAGTCCTCTTTGTTAAAACACCTGGTTTGTAGGTATAACTTAGATTGTCAGCGGATACAGTAGCTTGAAAATCTGCAAGGTACTTCAATGGATTATCCAAGTCTGTAACAACAACCCTATAGCCCGTTGCATAGGGAACTTTAGTCCATGTTATATTGACATCGGCATGCGGCAGAGCCGCTCCGTCTTTAGGGTTAGTAATGCCGATAAGTTGAATTACTCGTCCAATTAATAGATTATAAGGATCAATTCCTGAATTGATAGCAAGAAGATCCGATAAGGGAATATTATGCGCTTGTGCTATTTTATAGAATGTATCCCCAGGCTGAACAATGTAAACCCCAAAATATGAAATTTGCTTTTGCAAATTCTCCCAGGTAATTACCCCAACAATTCCGTCGACAACAAGAGTATTCCCTTGTTGAAATTTGATTACTGCTGACTCTGTTTGTTCTCCAAAAACCCCATCAATTGCTCCAGGGTTATATCCGAGAATCTTTAAAGTAGACTGGAGTTGTGTAACATCATATCCAGTTGATCCTTTTAGCAATATTCGCAAACTCATCAACCCCTTGTAACATTTTGCTCTGATATAATATGCCTTTTATTTGGGATGTTGAGCGCAATTGCTTATAATTCAGGCACTTTCAACATAATTCAATGATATGAAATAATTGGAGGCTATCACCTTTAAGTGATTCCTCTTTTATATAACTGCTTATCAAGAACCTTTACCTAATGATAAAGATTGTGTTTTCAAGAATGCCCCCCCCTAAGCGGTTAATTTTAAAATATATGGTTTTAGAATATATGATCTTTATAATGTCGTAATTTCTATCATTATCTCCTGGAGATTATGTCATATTTTATGATCACAGTATTCATGCGACTTTCAGAGTTTGAAATTAATTAATATGCAAAGGACAGTAAAATTTAACTTATTTCTAATCCAAAAAAGGAACTACCCCAAACTGAGGTAGTTCCTTCATTTTTTATTCGGTTTTATAACCTAAAGCCTTCTTCCTTGTTATATAGTCCTCTGTATCAATTTCTCCGCGAGCGAGCCGTTCATTTAACAGTTCTAAGGCTTTATCTGTGCGTTGATAGAGGAAAGGTAAAGGGTGATTAGTCAAACGCCTTACAGCGTAAAATATGAGCAGGAGAATGGCAATTACAATAAGGAAGTGTAGTCCGATTTTATTATTAAAAAGAAGCCTTTGAAATATTTCTTAATTTCAAGCATATAGAAGTAATTGTCCGATTTCACCCTCAATAGAAATCATTAAATTGCTTACTTTATCTTAATTGTTTTCTTATCTGTAGTAACCTTTTCTAATGGATTATATTGATCAAAATTCTGTTTTAAATCATCAGTAAACATATTAACATATTCTTTTACAATCTCAATGCTTGAGTGTCCAAGGATTTTTTGGAGTCGAAATATATCACCCCCTGCAAGTATCCAACCCTTAGCAAAAGTATGTCGAAAGAGATGTACAGAAGTTTTCGAAACCCCTCTTTTACGATTATACTTTGCCACAGAATGTGAGACACTTGTTTCTAGCAATTTTGTTCCAGTTTCTGAGCAAAAAGCATAATCTTCTTGAGTACCTTTTCTATATTTCAGATATTCATCTAGTATCTTTATTAATGTTTTAGAGATAGGAACAATCTGATGCTTTCTGTTCTTTGTTACAGAATACTTTATGACAGCATTATCTAAGTCTATATCCTGAATTTTGATATTAACGAGAGTTCTCACCCTGCATCCAGTACCAACAAAAAAGTTGATTACAACCCATGTTCTATACTCAGGAAAAGAACATTTCTTAATATTTGGCTTTTTTAGGAGGATTTTAAGTTCATCATCTGTATAAGCATCCTTTATTTTTACATCGCCTTTTAGCATTCGAATTTTAACTCTTTTTACATACCCTAGTTCAATCCAATAATTAACCATTGCTCTTAGATATCTTAAGCAGGTATTTACACTCTCAATACTTTGTAATTGAAAGTTTTCCTTAAGGAATATGATATAATCCCTAATCGTATTGTCGTTGATTTCCGATAATAATCTCTCTGACCCATAGAACTTCTCGAAATACTCATAGTTCTTCCGATAATTTTTTAGTGTTGCTTTGGATAGGTTTTTTACCACTGAAAACTGTAGAACTTCCTTAAACCCCTCTTTTAAGGAAATACTTGCCTTACTCTTCATTAAAATTCTCATAAATCCACCTCTACAAATTATTGCAGAGTTGACAAAAACAAAAGCAATTCACCTCTTAATATTTCTTAAAAGATGAATTGCTCTTTTTTGTTATACCTATCTACTGAAATGCTGATAAATTAAGCAATTAAGACCAGTGGAGCCGATGGTCGGAATCGAACCGACGACCTGCTCATTACGAGTGAGCTGCTCTACCTCTGAGCCACATCGGCAATTACGGACGAGAGTTATATTACCTTATTTTTGCCGTTTCGTCAAATATTTTTTTATAATATATTCGAGAAACCATATTCTAAAATTGTATTTGAGCTATTTCATTTGCTTATTAACTTTGTCACTGCAATACTACCCCTATTGATGTATGCCTTTTATTCACTCCAACAATTTCTCCGTTTTTGAGTGAATTACTATTTTTTGGGAAATAATACCCTCTCAGGGGGTGTGTCATACTGGATCGTCGTGAGTTTCTAAAATTAATCGTTAAGGGAGCAATTTTAGGGAATTTTTATCAACTAATTACCCCTCACCTTTCTCGAGCAATTGCAGCAGGTGATATTAAAAAGAAGTTACCGGTTATTATGATCGAAACAGGCACATGTACGGGAGATAGTATCTCCTTCGATAATATTTGGACCCCCACGTTCTCCGATATTCTTTCAAACATTCTCGATTGGCGTTACGATTGGAGCATGAATCAGGCTCAAGGAAGTGCTGCCTACCAAGTTCTTCTAGATACCTATTCTAAACTGCCCAACGAATATATTCTAATCGTCCAGGGATCAATGATTCACAGTGATTCTGGGCATTACGACCATGTCGCCTATGAACAAGGCAAGCTCATTACGGGAATAGACCTGGTTCGCCGCATCGGCCTCAAAGCTAAGTACGTTGTAGCTATAGGCAGCTGCGCCGCCTTTGGGGGACCTGTTGCCGGTTATCCTAATCCGACTCGATCAACAGGAGTACAAGATGTCTTGCCCGAGAGAAGGGTTATCAATGTCTCAGGCTGCCCCGCTCACCCGGATTGGATCATGGGGACCTTACTTCACCTGGCCTTATATGGCGAACCAGAGCTAGAAAAGTACGGACGGCCAAAGATGTTTTACGGAGAAACCATTCATAATCGCTGTCCAAGAAGATACTATTATGACCAGGGAATCTTTGCTACAGACATTGGGCAGAAAGAATGCCTTTACCGAGTGGGATGCAAAGGGCCTGTCACCTATGCTGATTGTCCAATCCGCCGCTGGAACGATCGCTTAAATTGGCCTATAGGCTGCAATACTCCGTGTATTGGCTGTACAGAACCTGGCTATCCTGATCTTATGTCACCATTTACCGTTCACTCTCCTGACATTCCTTTACCTGGTGGAACAAAGATTGCGACTGATTCTGTTGCCCTGGGAGTACTAGGTTTTACCTCGGCAGCAATTATTGGTCATGCAGCAGCTTCCTTGTATAAGGGGAGAATTCAAAGAAATCTTCTCAAGTCGACAGTTCGGGGGAAGCATCGTTTTTCCCTCACTAAGGTTAAAACTTTCCACACCTATCGGGTCAAGAAAAACGCCAAAAAGGAGTGACCAATACTGGAAAAGAAGGTCATCTTTCCTGTAACTCGTATTCATAATCCTATGTTATTGGAAGCTTGGTTAGAAAACGGGGTAATCAAAGATGCTTACATTTCTGATACCCTCTACAGAGGATTTGAGCAAATCTTAATTGGCCGCTCCCCCATGGATATGCCCTATTACACACAACGTATCTGTGGCATTTGTTCTTCTGCTCACGCCATAACCGCCTCCTTGGCTGTGGAACAAGCATTGGGAATGCAAGTTCCGCCTAATGGCCATTTAGTCCGCAACTTGATCTTAGCCAGTGATGTCATTCAGAACCACATTCGCCACCTCTACTTATACGCCTTGCCGGATTATTTCCGCGGTCCTGACCTTGCTCCCTTTATTCCCCATTCAGAATCCGACCTGCGTGTATCCAAACAAGAAAATGATTCTCTTACCGAACATTATTTTCAAGCTCTGGAAATTTCCCGGGCCGCTCATGCTGCATTTGCCGTTTTTGGAGGAAAAGCACCTCACGGCCATGGAATCGTTCCTGGAGGAGCCAGCATGGAAGTAGACGCCGACAAGGTCAATCGCTATCGTGGATATATGATGGAAATCTTAAGCTTTGTCGAGAATACACTCCTGCCGGATGTAGACTTAATTATTAAACGCTATCCTGATTATGTGGATTTGGGAGAAGGAGTAGGAAATTATATGTCGGTGGGGGGATTTCTAAATCCTGAGGGAGCAGCGCTGTTTCCCCAAGGGATCATTCTTCAGGATAAGAGAGAAAGCTTCAATCAAAGATACATTACTGAAGATGTAACCAGAGCCTGGTATAAACCTCATGGGCCGCTGCATCCCTCAGAAGAGGATACAATTCCTGATCACAGCCAACCTAAAGGATACACCTGGGTCAAATCTCCGCGCTATCGCGGCCAACCCATGGAAGTTGGTCCTTTAGCACGAGCGATTATCAATCAAGAAAAAGTCATCGGTCACGGAGCATTAGCACGGATATGGGCTCGCTCTTATGAAATCAAAAAACTTGCCGAAGCAACCTTAGGATGGCTTAATCGTCTGGAACCTGGGGCAGAGACTCTTAACCGAAAAATAGGCTCTGATTCTGGAAGCGCTGTTGGTCTCCACGAAGTTATGCGTGGAGTCTTAGGCCATTGGCTTAGCGTGAAAAAAGGACGCGTGCAGCATTATCAAATTATTACTCCTTCTGCCTTTAATTTTGGAGCCCGGGACGAATCAGGCACTCGCAGCGTAGGAGAATCCTCACTGCTTGGTTTGAAGGTTCAATCAGAAGATCTCAAAGAAGCCGGCAGGATTATCCGTTCTTTCGATCCCTGCTTTTCCTGTAGTGTTCATCTTATCGACGGTGAACGTATTCAGGCTTTACGAATTGAATGAGGACTTTACTTTGCCAGTTAAATCTCAGGGCGAGTAAAGGGTACGGTTAGTACGGTTAGGGGCATGTTTAACAGCATGAAGAAAAAAAATAATTTAAGGAAACCATTTTTCGAAGAACTTCAACAAGGAAACGTAGAGGGCGAAATTATTCTTTTCCAACCTCTATGGGTCAGGATTTTTCATTGGGGATTTGCTCTCAGTCTGACTGGAATTCTGTTAAGCGGTTTGGAATTGCATAAGCCGGCAAAATTTTTTGCAGTTTCCTATGGCGATATGTTTAAAATTCATGTAATATCAAGTTGGTTCGCCCTTGGATTTGTGGCCTTGCGCTGTGCAGATGCAATTCTCCGGCGTGATCAATCGCTTATTCCTAAATTACGTGATCTTAAACTATTTCCTAAGCTTTTAGCTTACTACCTGTTCCTGCGCACCGCTCCTCCTCCTAATCGCAAATATAACGGCGGGCAAAGTCTTGTCTATTCTTCATGGCTCCTCCTTTTCCTGATAGCAAGTCTTCTCGGTTTATCTTCCTATTGGCAAGGAGAGCATCTCATTTGGGTATGGAGATTAGTGGGCGGTTTCCAGCGTCTTAGGTGGATAAAATTTATGATCACCATTTACTTTCTGGCAACGATTCCCCTGCACATCTACCTTAGTATGACAGAGAACCTTAGTCATCTTCAGGCTATGGTTTCAGGTTATGAACGAAAACCGCCTCCTAAAAAAAGTTAGAATATTTTTCCTTGTATATTTATGATACCTTTTCGTATAAGTTTGGGTATAATGAAAGATAGAGTTATACATAGAAGGGACGATCTATTTTGGGATTGCATATTCATTTTGTTGGCATAAAAGGAACAGGTATGAGTGCTTTAGCTCAAATTAGCGCTCGAATCGAAGGGGCTACCATCTCTGGTTCAGATGTAGAAGAGAGTTTTTTTACAGATAGTGTTTTAAAACGTGCCAAAATTCCTGTTTTAGGTTTTTCTCCCAGTAATGTGGAAAAGGCTGATTTAGTTGTTGCTTCAGCCGCCTATACGAATCAACATCCGGAAATCGCTCGTGCTTTAGAGCTAAATATTCCTGTTATGACCTATCCTCAATTTCTCGGACGATTGCTTTCCAAAAAGCGCGGCATTTCGGTCGCTGGAACTCATGGCAAGACGACGACAACTGCCATGTTGGGTATGGTTATGCTTAATGCCGACTTCGATCCGACGATTGTTGTGGGCAGCGATGTTCCCAGCATCGGTGGCAACGCCCATTCGGGAACAGGTGAATTTTTTGTGGCAGAGTCCTGTGAATATCGACGCCACTTTCTTAACTATTCACCCGAGCATCTGATAATAACAAATATAGAATTTGATCACCCGGATTATTTCCAAGACCTCGATGACGTCATCTCCGCTTTTGCCGAACTCGCCCAGAAAGTACCTGAACACGGTCATATTTATCTATGGGCTGAGGACCCAAATCGTCAGGCAATCCACGGATCTGCGCCTATTACTACCTTTGGCCTTTCCGATGCCGCGGATGTTCGTGCTACGGAAATTCTCTTCCGCGATGAGCAAAGTTCTATGAAAATTATGCTAAAGGGACAATATGTCGGCGATTTGGACCTTCATGTTGCCGGACGTCATAATATTCTTAATGCCTTGGCAACTATCGCAGTCTGTCACGAAATCGGCATTCCTATTAAGGAAGTGCTTGACAGTTTGAGTAAGTTTACTGGGACAAAACGCCGCTTTGAGCATCTTGGCTGTAATACCAATGGAGCACTTATCGTTGATGACTATGCTCATCACCCAACAGAAATCCGTACGACCTTAGAAGGTGCCCGGTTATCCTTCCCTGATCGTCGAATCCGTGCTGTGTTTCAGCCCCACACTTTTAGCCGCACAGAAAAACTCCTCCAGGAATTTTCTTTAGCGTTTCAAAGTGCGGATGAAGTTGTCATAGCCGATGTTTTTGCTTCCGCACGCGAGCAAGGGAATCAAACGGTCTCTGCTCATACTTTGGCTGAGCTGATTCAAAAGCAAGGAATACAGGCCCGCTACATTGGAACCTTAGACGATATTAAGCACTATCTTGCGCAAACACTGGCTCCCGAAGATCTCGTCCTAACCTTAGGGGCAGGAGACGTTTATAAGGTTGGGTTAGGCATCGTCAGCTAAAAGCTGAACATTGGATCTTCGGTGACGAAAGCGCCTAGCCCATAACAAATCCTATCGCACTGAAGGATGGGAGAGGACGTCTTACGATTTAATAAAAAGGCAGAGCAGTTAACAAACGTCGAGTTGTTACTGCTCTGCTTTTTTCTAACCCCTACTTTTTCAACTGCTTTTAACCCTTCAGAGGGCCCTTTAATTCTCTGATTCCCTCCACGATTTCTTTCCAGCTCCGACATCGTTTGATGCTTTGGGAAAGCTCTTCATAGTTCAGATTATAACTGGTTGTCAGAAGAAAAACAGGAACTCCGATTGCGGCGATCTCCTGAGCATTCACATGATAATCCTCAATAAAAGCCTCGATACCCCATTCCTTGACTAAGTTCACTTTACTGTTAAAGCCTGAAAAGAGCACGTGTTCATGTGGAATCTCACTCTTCGCCAGCCAGCGAATGGTAACGTCTTTCTCTTCAGGTGTACGGGCGGTCACATAAATAATCTCGTGGCCCTCTTTGATTAGGGCCTCTATCCCTTCTTTTGCTCCCGCCACAATATTCGGCATAAACAGCAGTCGTTCCGCATTACCAACGAAGAAGTCATTCATATCGGATCTGGGAACTTCAAAGTCTCTATGCATATCGTAATTTGTAATAGTCTTGACATCCTTGCCAAAGTACTGATTCAGTTCCTGCATCCAATATGGGTAACTATCAGAAACGACGCCATCAATATCGACTCCGATTCGCACTTATTCTAACCTCTCGAGTTTAGGAAGTTCAAGGCTGGGAGGAAGATGTCGTTTGTGCTCGCTTTGATGGTGTAACTTCTCAATTCGTTCTTTAACTTCGGCCGGGACATCTTCCCCGAGCAAATAACGATCGATTAAATCATAAGTTAAGCCCATCTCTGCTTCATCGGTCTGTCCGGGCCAAAGACCTGCCGTAGGCACACGCATGGCAATTTTTTGCGGCAGTCCCAGCATCCAAGCCCAAGCTCTTACCTCACTCTTAGTAAGGGAACTGATTGGTAAAAGATCGACGCCGCCATCACCGTATTTAGTAAAATATCCGGTATAACTTTCCGGGGCATTGTCTGTCCCGACCACTAAATAATTCATCGCATTAGCTACAGCATATAATGTTGACATACGTAAACGAGCCTTTAAATTTCCTTGACTCATTGTTTCGCCAACAATTGGACTGCCTTGCGCGGAGGAAGGCAATCCTTGCTTGACTTGGTTGAAAACTAATGTATGAGCCTCTCCAAGGTCAATCTCTAACGGCCTAATTTCAAAACCTTCGGCAATCCAGAGGGCATCCTCCCGATCCTCAGGATTCGAGTGACTGGGCATGATTACTCCGATGCAATTCTCCGGAAAAGCACGAACACAAAGCCCGGTAACCACAGCCGAATCAACGCCGCCGGAGATCCCAACGACAACCCCTTTGGCATTAGCCTCGGCAACTTTAGTACGGAGCCATTCCACAGCAGTGTTAATCCGAATGGCCAATTCCTTATCAGTCCACATTTATTCTTCCTCCTGATTCTGGTTCTGATTTGATTTTATTTCATTGTGAATGGTCAAAAGTAACTGTTGCTTTAAATCGTAAAGCTTCGGTGAAAGATCAACAATATACCGATGGGGGTTTGCCAAGCGCTTCACTTCATCCCAAAAGGTATCCAGTTCCTGGCGCGAATACTTTTGTATATCCATCAGAGAAGGCAATTGGTAAACCAGTTTTCCTTTACGGAAAATAGGCATTAACAACTCCCTGGTCCTAAAATTCACCAGTGTTTTTCTCTTCCAGGTCTGTATAGGATCAAAAATAGTCAGGGATTTTCGTTCGCTGAATAGTTCATCCTCTAAGGCGATTAAATCGGCCATAGCTTTCCCCGCTCGGTCATAAAAACGAACAACCTTTTTAATTCCGGGATTGGTAATCTTAGAGATGTTTTCCGAAACTTTAAGACGAGGGTGAAAAACTCCGTTTTCTCCCTCTGCAGCCAGCTTATAGACGCCGCCTAAAGACGGACTGTCTTTGGAGGTTATGAGATGGGTTCCAACTCCCCAAGCATCAATAGCAGCTCCCTGAGCTCTTATTGAAAAGATTGTCTCTTCATCAAGATCATTGGAGCCAACAATAATGGCCTTTGTCAGTCCTGCCTCGTCCAACATCCGACGGGCTTTCTTCGACAAGTAGGTCAAATCGCCGCTGTCAATCCGTATCCCCTGAAAATGATACCCTTCAGCTTCAAGTTCCAGCCCTACTTTAATGGCGTTCGGAACACCGGATTCCAGGGCGCTGTAGGTATCCACTAATAACAAACAGTTGTCCGGAAAAGTCCGGGCATAAGCGCGAAATGCCTCTAACTCTGAAGGAAAACACTGAACCCAGCTATGGGCTTGGGTACCCGAAACAGGGATTCCGTAGCGTTCTCCGGCCAGAATATTCGATGTCGATTGACATCCGCCGATAAAAGCTGCTCTGGCCCCTAAAGTTCCCGCGTCCGGCCCTTGCGCTCTTCTCAAGCCGAACTCCATAACCGGGCCCCGTCCCGCTGCAGCAGCTACCCTAGAGGCCTTTGTCGCAATAAGGGTTTCGAAATTCACCAAATTTAAAATGGCGGTTTCTAAAAGTTGTGTTTCCAAAATACGCCCTTTAACTCGCATGATCGGCTCATAGGGAAAAACAGGAGTTCCTTCCTGTATAGCATCAATGTCACCGGTAAACTGAAAATGTCGCAGCTCCTCAAGGAAATCGTCTTGAAAAATATTAAGACTTTTGAGATATGCTAAATCCTCTTCTCTGAATCTTAAGTTTTCAATAAATTCTACGACCTGTTCAAGTCCGGCGGCTAACGCATACCCTCCATCGAAAGGCAAGGAACGAAAGAAAACGTCAAAGACAGCTTCTTTATCGCGGTAACCATTAATAAAGTATCCTTGCATCATGGTTAATTGGTATAGATCTGTTAACATTGTAAGATTTTCCATTTACCCTTTACCTCGCCGCTCTCATCTACAGGTTTAGTGTTCCTAAATCTTAGGATATAATCGTTGACTAAAAATCATGTGTGAGAATTTCTACCTTTGAAGTAACATTTCCTTCTTTGACGACGGAAATAATTGTTTATCTTTAAAAATAACTATTCTAAAAGACTCAGTTTGTCGTATTTTCCAGAAAATAGCAAAAAAGTTATCCACATATTAAGGGAGCTTATCCCCCATTTACCTAGGGGTTATCCACTTAAAAAGTCCATCTATTTCGATATTATCCACAGAGTTATCCACACTATGCACAGTTTTGTGTCGTTTCCATACCTTTACTCAGCCAACAATTGTTTTAGAGTTTCATGACTTATTTGAATTCCTTGAGCGACGGTTTCCGGAGAAGGGCCTCCTATGAGCTTACGCGCACGCACACAATGTTCAATCCCAATGGCAGCAAAAAGATCCTGATCAAACACCGGAGACAGGGCCTGATAGTCACTGAGTGCCAGCTCTTCCAGTCCTATTCCTTTTTTGGTGCAGTGCAGAACAATTCGTCCTACGAGCTCATGGGCTTCACGGAAAGGCACTCCTTTCTTCGCCAAATAATCCGCCAAATCCGTAGCATTTGTAAAGCCTCCTTTGGCTCCCCAAGCCATAGCATCTTTATGGACTTGCATGGTTCTAAGCATAGGTTCTACAACGATTAAGCACTTTTGTAAGGTATCGACAGCATCAAAAACCTGTTCTTTATCCTCTTGCATGTCTTTATTGTAAGCAAGGGGCAGCCCCTTCATCACTGTTAAGAGTGCGACTAGATCCCCGTAAACACGTCCGGTCTTTCCTCGTACTAATTCCGCCACATCCGGATTTTTCTTTTGCGGCATAATACTTGATCCGGTCGAATAGCCGTCATCCATAGAAATGAATTGAAACTCCCCGCTCGACCAAAGTACGAGTTCCTCACATAAGCGGCTAAGATGCATCATCAGGATCGATGCGCCGGCTAAAAATTCTAAAGCAAAATCTCGGTCACTGACACCGTCTAGACTGTTCAGTGTCACGCCGTCAAATCCTAAATCACCAGCCACTTTCTCACGATCGAGGGGAAAGGTCGTTCCGGCCATCGCTCCCGAACCGAGTGGTGACACATTCAAACGTTTTCTGGTATCATTCAGCCGTCCAAGATCGCGTAAAAACATCTGGCTATAGGCCATTAAATGATGGGCTAAGGTTATGGGCTGTGCTTTTTGTAAATGGGTATATCCGGGCATCCATGTTTCAAGATGTTCTTGAGCTATGTTCAGCAGTGTCTGTACCAGATTTCCGACATATGTTTTGGTCTGGTCAATCTCCTCCCTGAGATACAGCCTTAAATCCAAGGCCACCTGATCGTTCCGGCTCCGTCCGGTATGTAACTTTTTCCCTGTTGGCCCGATTTTTTCAGTCAATAATTTTTCGACATTCATATGAATATCTTCGGCACCAATTTCAAATTCTACGCTGCCTGCTTGGATCTCCGCCAGAATTCCTTGCAGGCCTTCGATCAATTGGGTTGCTTCATCTTCTGTGATTACCCCCACGCTGCCCAGCATTTTGGCGTGAGCTATGCTTCCCAGAATATCTTGTTTGTACAAGCGTTGATCAAAACGAATTGAGGAATGAAAATCCTCCACTAACGCATCGGTTGTTTTTTCAAAGCGTCCGCCCCAAAGTTTCACAGGTCATCTTCCTTCCGTAGTTGATAATAAACAAGCAGGGGAGCATTGCCCCCCTACGTGAGATAAGCGCCGAAACTTTCGGCGCCCATTTGCAGTCTTATTTACGCAGCCCTGATTGTTTTTCCATTAAAGCTCTAACCTTAAGCGGCAGACCAAAAAGATTAATAAATCCTGCCGCATCCTTCTGATCATATACTCCATCTTCTCCAAACGTGGCATAAGCTTCATTATAGAGAGAATAGGGTGATTTCGTGCCTGCTAAAGAACAATTTCCCTTGTATAATTTTAAGCGCACAGTCCCTGTAACGTTCTTCTGGGTTACATTAACGAAGGCATCAAGGGCCTCGCGCAGGGGAGAATACCAAACTCCATCATAGACAATTTCAGCATATTTTAGAGCAACTTGCTCTTTATAGTGGAGGGTGAGCCGATCCAGAGTCAGATGTTCTAAAGCTTTATGAGCAGTATAGAGAATCGTTCCGCCCGGTGTTTCATAAACGCCCCGTGATTTCATACCCACCAGCCGGTTTTCTACCATATCCACAATGCCAATTCCATTTTTTCCGCCTAAATCATTAAGAGTTTCCAATAATTTAACCGGCGCAATCTTCTCACCGTTTAATGTGGTAGGAATCCCTTGCTCAAAGCCGAGTTCCAAATAAGTCGCTTCATCCGGAGCGTCTTCCGGGGCAACACCAAGCAAATAAAGGTCTCTTTTAGGTTCATTCCAAGGGTTTTCCAAGTCTCCGCCCTCATGGCTTAGATGCCATAAGTTGCGGTCCATACTATAAGGACGATCTTTCGTCACAGGAACGGGAATTCCTCGCGCTGCAGCATAATCAATACAATCCTCGCGGGATTTAAGGTTCCACTGCCGCCAGGGAGCAATAATTTCTAAATCCGGATTTAACGCTTTAACACTCAGCTCGAAACGAACTTGGTCATTACCCTTACCAGTAGCTCCATGAGCTATGGCCACAGCGCCTTCCTTCTCAGCGATCTCCACAAGACGGCGGGCAATCAGAGGGCGAGCGAAGGATGTCCCCAGGAGATAATCGCCTTCGTAAACTGCTCCGGCTTTCAAGGTTTGAAAGATAAACTCAGTCACGAATTGTTCTCTGAGGTCTTCGATGTATAATTTACTTGCTCCGCTCTTTGTCGCTTTTTCCTGAAGAGGAGCCAATTCTTCACCTTGACCAAGATCGGCAACCATAGCAATAACTTCATACCCATAGGTTTCCTTCAGCCAGGGGATAATAATCGATGTATCCAAGCCACCGGAATATGCCAAAACAACCTTTTTCATACCCTATTCTCCTTTTCATTCAATACATTACTAAAAATCATATATAACCAAAGTAACTAAGTCAAGCTGTATTCCTTTACATCACCAAAGCCATAATTGCCTTTTGAGCATGCAGCCGATTTTCTGCTTCATCAAAAACAACGGAATGGGCGCCTTCGATAACTTCTTCAGTAATTTCCTCGCCGCGATGAGCAGGCAGACAGTGCAGCACAATTGCTGACGGATGGGCAAGTTTAAGGGACTCAGCATTGATCTGGTAGCCTTGAAAAGCCTTCATACGCTCACCGGCTTCTGCTTCCTGTCCCATGCTTGCCCAGACATCTGTGTAAAGAACATCGGCTCCTTTCACCGCTTCTAAAGGATCATCAAGAATATCGACACTGCCGCCATTCGCTTTAGCATCTTCCTGGGCTAAAGCCACCAGAGCAGGATCAGGCTTATAACCCTGGGGAGAAGCAATCACAACTTGTAATCCCATTTTGGCTCCGCCGAACATCAGTGAATGGGCCATATTGTTGCCATCCCCTATATAAGCCAATTTTAACCCTGCCAGACGTCCTTTATGCTCTTGAATCGTCATAAGGTCTGCCAGCACTTGGCAGGGGTGCAGCATATCTGTCAGGCCGTTGATTATGGGAATTGTCGCGTATTGAGCCAAGTCCAGAACTTCCTGATGACTAAAGGTGCGGATCATAATGCCATCAACCATACGGGAGAGTACCCGAGCCGTATCGGCGATTGTTTCTCCCCTGCCGAGCTGTATGTCCCTGCCGCTTAAAAAGAGTCCTTGTCCTCCAAGCTGATATATTCCTACTTCAAATGAAACCCTGGTCCGCGTTGAAGATTTTGTGAAAATCATACCCAAGGTTTTGCCTTGAAGAATTGGATGCGGCCGCCCAGCCTTTTGTTCTTTTTTAAGCTCGGCAGCAACATCTAAAAAACATTTTAATTCATTTTGAGTAAAATCATGTAAAGAAATAAAATCCCGACCCTTAAACTGTGAATGATCAATTGTTATCATATCTCTTCCACCCCTTCAATGTGTATTATTATACTTATTAATGTATAAAAATGCAATAGTTAAACTATATCGTTTTTTTCAGAAGCAGGAGTCTTACGATTGATAAATTGGTATTGCTAAGGTTATTCACGAACTTGCTTAATGTTATCATGCCCCAATTTCTATATTCGATGGACCATATTTGAAAGAATATTATTATGCGGCGCAAAACTATAATAGGCGAATATCATAAAACTCCTGATTGACATAAGTGTCAACCAGGAGTTTTTTTTATCTAATCGTAAGGCTCTCACTTCTACAAGTGAAGTGATTCCCATACCTGTTGCAGGCAACTAAGCTAAATATTCCTGCAGAGAAAGTACCTGCGGCTTTGTCTGGCTTCTGATCTCCTGCAGCGCACGCACAACTGCTTTTGCTGTATCCATTGACGAAAAACAGGGTACGCCATGTTCAACAGCTAAACGTCTTAACAAATAGCCCGTGTGTTCCGGAGTCGTTCCTTTTATCGGTGTGCTAAGGATAAAGGAAAACTCGCGCTGTCGAATAGCTTCCTGTAAAGCCTGACTTGATTCACTAACCACGTCAACCTTTACACCGCAGAGAGCTAAAGCCTTGGCCGTATCACCGATTCCTTTAACCCCAAAACCAAGCTGAGACAGTTGTCGGGCAAGGGTTATCGCCTCAGGGCGGTCCTTTTCAGCAACAGATACTAAAATGCTGCCATCCTGTGGCAAGGGAACACGCGAGGCCGCAAAGGCTTTGGCCAAAGCATGGCCGAACTGAGTGTCCATGCCCAGAACCTCCCCCGTTGATTTCATTTCCGGTCCCAGAGAAGTTTCAACTTTGGTCAGTTTTTCAAAGGAAAAAACCGGGGCTTTAACGACAACGTAAGGCATCTCGGGAGCAAGGCCATGCTTATAGCCCAGTTCCTGTAACGACTTACCTAAGGCAACCTGAACCGCTAAATTCACGAGAGGAATTCCCGTAACTTTAGAAAGAATTGGCACGGTTCGACTTGCTCGGGGATTAACTTCCAAAACATACACTTTACCACGAACAACAACAAATTGAATATTGATAAGTCCTCGAATGCCGATTCCAGAAGCTAAGCGACAAGTATAATCCTGAATCTGGTCAATCTCGGAAGGAGTCAAGCTTTGGGGAGGATAGACTGCTAAACTATCTCCGGAATGGACACCGGCGCGTTCTATATGCTCCATAATTCCGGCAATCACCGTGGTCTCTCCGTCTGAAACGGCATCAATTTCAACTTCTTTGCCCTCTAAATAGCGATCCACTAAGATCGGATGTTCCGGTGATAGGTAGATAGCCCGACGCAAGTAGTCTTTCAGTTCTTCAAGAGTATAGACGACTTGCATAGCGCGACCTCCAATGACATAGGACGGACGGACAATCACTGGAAATTCCAGTTCCTCTGCTACGGTTGAAGCCTGAGCGATAGAGGTCACACTGCGGCCTTCAGACTGTGGGATTCCTAAGCGGCATAATAGCTCAGCGAAACGTTCCCGATCCTCAGCCAGGTCAATAGAATCCACAGGAGTACCAAAAACCTTTACTCCTGCATCTTCAAGCCGACCGGCCAAATTAATAGCTGTTTGCCCGCCAAATTGAACAAGTACGCCATCTGCCTGCTCTTTATGCAAAACATGAAGCACGTCTTCGACAGTTAAAGGCTCAAAATAGAGTTTATCTGCCGTATCAAAATCCGTAGAAACTGTTTCAGGATTGTTATTGACCATGATTGCTTCTATACCGGCATCTTGCAAAGCCACGAGAGCATGAACGGAGCAATAATCGAACTCTATCCCTTGCCCAATCCGAATCGGTCCTGAACCCAAAACAACGATCTTGGGGCCGGAAGTGACCTCGCCCTCATCTTCTTCTTCATAAGAAGAATAATAATAAGGGGTTGCCGAGGCGAATTCCGCGGCACAAGTATCTACAGTTTTGAAGACAGGGATTATCCCCAGTTCCATCCGCAAATTCCTTACCGCTTCCTCCGTCCGCCCTGTCAGCTTGGCAACGGCTAAATCCGAAAACCCTTTGATCTTGGCCAGTCGCAGCAATTCTGAAGTTAAGGGCTCACCTTGAAGGCGGCGTTCCAAAGAAACCAGTTCCTTAATTTTCGCTAAATAGAAGGGATCAATTTGCGTAAGCATTTGAACTTCTAAACTCGTCCAATCCCGACGAAAGGCTTCCGCAATCGCAAAAAACCGTTCATGGTCTGTTGAAGCAAGCTTGTCTTCGATTTCCATCTCTGTCCAGCCCCCGGAAGCAGCAATACGAAGGCCTACACTTCCGATTTCCAAGGAACGAGCTGCTTTTAAGAGAGCCCCTTCTAAGGTTCGTTCCATAGCCATAACTTCGCCCGTTGCTTTCATTTGAGTGCCCAAGCGATGGTCTGCTGCCGGAAACTTATCAAAAGGCCAGCGCGGAAATTTAACAACCACATAGTCCAAGGCTGGCTCAAAACAGGCGCTTGTGTGTCCGGTGACAGGATTCGTTAATTCCGGAAGTGTAAAACCAACAGATAGAAGGGCAGCCATTTTGGCAATCGGATACCCCGTTGCTTTGGAAGCCAGAGCGCTGGACCGGCTAACCCGAGGATTTACCTCGATGACCACATACTCTCTGCTCACCGGATTCAAGGCAAACTGAACATTACACCCTCCATTGACGCCTAAAGCCCGAATGATTTTTAAAGACGATGAGCGCAGCATTTGGTATTCCACATCACACAACGTTTGCGAAGGGGCTACGACAATGCTGTCTCCCGTATGGATACCGACGGGATCTATATTTTCCATATTACAAATTGTAATACAGTTGTCAGCATCGTCCCGCATAACTTCATACTCAATTTCTTTCCAACCCGCTACACTTCGCTCTAAAAGACATTGACCTATGGGACTGGCTTGCAGTCCTCGCTGTAAAATTTCTTCCAATTGTTTGGAATTCTTAGCGATTCCGCCGCCTGTTCCGCCTAAAGTATAGGCAGGCCGAATAATCAGCGGGAAGCCCTGGCTCCGCGCGAAGCTTTTCCCTTCATCAAGGGATGTCACAATAGTACTTTCGGCTACAGGCTCTCCAAGCGCAAGCATAGTCTCTTTAAAGGCATCACGGTCTTCTGCCTTATAAATCGTTTCCGCATTGCAGCCAATCAAATCAACACTGTATTTTTTCAACACGCCGCTGCGTTCCAACTCCATAGCGAGATTAAGACCCGTTTGACCTCCCAGGGTAGGCAGCAAAGCGTCGGGATTTTCCTTTTCAATAATTCGTGCCAGGGATTCAGGCAATAATGGTTCAATGTACGTAAGATCAGCCATTTTGACATCAGTCATAATTGTGGCTGGATTACTGTTTGCTAAAACCACCTCTAAACCCACTTCCCGTAAAGCTTTGCAGGCTTGAGTACCGGCATAATCAAATTCTGCGGCTTGCCCGATGACAATCGGCCCTGAGCCAATGACAAGGACCTTTTTCCAAGCCGGATTAAGAGGCATGCTGAGCCCTCCATTCCTGCATTAATTGTGCAAACTCGTCAAATAAATAAAGAGATTCACTCGGGCCGGGACCGGCTTCTGGATGATATTGAACAGAAAATACGGGTAAATCCTGATGTTTAACTCCTTCAACACTTTGATCGTTGAGATTGCGGTGGGTTACATATAAAGGAGTCTGAGCTAAACTGTTCTCAGATATCGCATAACCGTGGTTCTGGGAAGTAATCGTAACCCGCTTTGTCTCAAGCTCCTGTACAGGTTGATTTCCTCCCCGATGTCCAAACTTCATCTTATAGGTATCGCCTCCTAAGGCCAGCGACAAGAGTTGATGACCGAGGCAAATACCGAAAATAGGACGTTGATTAATCAAGTTACGAATTGTTTCTATCCCTGCTTGAACACATTTGGGATCACCTGGGCCATTGGAAAGGAAAACCCCATCAGGACGCCGCTTGAGGATCTGCTCGGCCGAGGTGTTGTAGGGAACAACCGTCAACTGGAATCCCTGAGCCTGCATAGCCTGCAAAATATTGTTTTTGATCCCGAAATCCATAACCACAACATGAAAGGAGCCTTTTTTCGATTCCGTAGGCGGCAGGGTATATATTTTCTTGGTGCTGACGTCTGCTACAACGTTCTCCGGAACTTGCCAGGTTTTTAGTTTAGCGGTTAGCTCGTTAAGGTGTTCCAGGCGGGTTGTGATTACACCGCGCAGAACTCCATATTCGCGTATAATTCTTGTTAGGGCACGGGTATCTATCCCTTTGATCCCCACAACGCCGGCTTGTGCCAATGTTCTCGAGATATTTTTCTCGAGCTGCCAATGATTAGGATTAAGAGCAGCCTCTTTGACGATAAATCCTTGCACTTGGACTTTTTCAGACTGATCATCTTGCTTGTTAATTCCGTAATTTCCGATGAGAGGATAGGTCATACAGACCATTTGCCCAGCATATGAGGGGTCTGTCAGTACCTCTTGATAGCCCGTCATTCCTGTGTTGAAGACCACTTCACCCCAGGCCTCTCCAGAGGCTCCAAAGGATTCCCCCATAAAAACTTTGCCTGTCTCAAGAACGAGTGCTGCCTTCATTTTATCCCTCCTCGGATCAATAAATTAGTTCTGCCTTGTCTATTCATTTTGCACATCCACTATAAATTTGCTTTTCTTGGTCTACTTCCAAAGTTCAGCAAACACTTCGTCTAGTAGTTTCAAAGCTTCATCAATTTCAGGTTTTTCCACGATCAGTGGAGGGAGAAAACGCAGAGTCTTGCCGCCTACACAGTTAATGAGTAATCCTTTTTGGAGACAACGAGCTACAATTTCCGGACCAAACTTAGATACCGGCCAGCCAAGGATAAACCCTTGCCCTCGGATGGGATCTCCTGTTTGATACTTCTGCGCTAAATGTTCCAGACCTTGTCGAAAATAGTTTGCTCTTTCTTGAACGCCCGTGAAAAATCCTTCTTGAAGCATAATATCTAAAACTGCACATCCTGCCGCTGTAGCCAAAGGATTGCCGCCAAAGGTTGAGGCATGGTCTCCAGGCTGAAACACATTCGCGACCTTATCGGTGGCCAGCATTGCACCCATTGGAACACCGCCCCCTAAAGCTTTGGCTAAAGTCATAATATCGGGAGTCACACCGCTCCACTCGTAGGCAAAGAGCTTACCGGTTCTTCCCACGCCGCACTGTACTTCATCAAAAATTAACAAGGCGCTATATTGATCACACAAGTCCCTCGCAGCTTGGAGAAACTCCTTGGAACAAGGAATAACTCCCCCTTCACCTTGAATGGGTTCAATAAAGACTGCAGCCGTCTTTTCGTTAACTTTAGCCTTTAAACCTTCTAAATCGTTAAGTGCCGTATAGCTTAGACCGACAGGCAAAGGAGAATACCCTTTTTGATACTTTGTTTGTCCGGTTAAGGTTAAGGTCGCCAATGTGCGCCCATGAAAGGAGTTTTTCAGAGATATTACTTCATATTTGTGGTCACCGTACATTTCTTTAGCATATTTGCGAGCCAGCTTAAAAGCAGCTTCATTGGCTTCAGCTCCGCTATTGCAGAAGAATACTTTGTCAGCAAAGGAATGCTTCACTAAACGCTCTGCAAGAGCAACTTGATTAGGAATCCAATATAAATTTGAAGTATGCAATACTTCTTCGGCCTGTTCTTGAATCGCCTGCACGATAGCCGGATGGCTGTGCCCCAAAGAATTGACGGCTAATCCCGTCAAAAAATCCAGATAGCGTTTTCCTTCTGTATCCCAAACCCAGACGCCTTTCCCTTTAACAATGGTCATAGGCAAACGACCATAAGTATTCATAACCACGTTTTTTCCACGCTCAATGATGGCCTCTGTGGATAAACCTTCTAACTGTGTCATTGTCTCATTCCTCCCTATCTCTTTTAAGACCCCCACTTCTATAAGTGGGAGTGGGTCCTTCGTTAACCTCAGGTGGGTGGGGTAGAGTCCTCACCTAAAGCCCCGATGTTCAGCTTTAGCTGAACGAGTTCACTGCCTTAGTCCTTAAACATTGTTCCTATACCGCCGTCGGTAAATAATTCCAGAAGTATTGCATGGCGTATTCGTCCATCAAGGATATGGACACTGCCTACCCCTTGTTCTAGTGCGGACACAGCACACTCAACTTTAGGCAGCATTCCGCCCTGTAAAACTCCTTCTTCTATCAGCGTATCTACTTCATCTCGATTAACCGTTGAGATCAGTGAATCTGGATCCCCAACATCACGAAGAATACCACGCACATCCGTCAACAAAAGCATTTTGTCTGCTTTCAGAGCTTCCGCAATTTTCCCCGCGGCAGTATCCGCGTTGACATTGAAGGTTTCCCCATTTTCACCGCTGGCAACCGGAGAAATTACAGGAATATATCCTTGCTCTAACAGAGTATTCAAGATATTGGGTGTCACTGTATGAATCTCACCGACAAGTCCTAAATCGATTTCTTCCATAGTTCCGTCACTATTTGGCATTTTGAGAGGTTTCTTAGTTGCCAATAAGAGCTGTGCATCTTTTCCAGATAAACCAACACTTTTTCCACCAAAACGGTTCAACATAGCGACTATCTCTGTGTTCAGCTTCCCTACTAAAACCATTTGGGCTATTTCCATCGTTTGAGCATCGGTAAATCGCAAGCCCTTAATAAAATGGCTCTCAATGCCCACCTTTTTCAGCATGGCATTAATCTCTGGGCCTCCGCCATGGACTAGAACCGGACGGATCCCCACGGAATGCAAAAGCAAAATATCTAACATGACAGATTCCTTGAGCAACGGATCTACCATGGCATGCCCGCCATATTTAATGACGACTGTTTTCCCTGCAAATTTTTGGATATAGGGCAGTGCTTCTACCAAAACACCGGCTTTGCCAATTCCCTCTTCAATCGGGGTCATTTCTTCCGCCTCCGTTCTTTAGGTTCTATAACTCCCATTGATCGTGACATACTCATGGGTAAGGTCACAACCCCAGGCAGTGGCATTTTCCGATCCATCATTCAAAACTAAGCGTATCTCTACTTCTTTGTGCTGCAAAATTTCCTTCGCGGTTTCTTCGGAAAAAGAAATCCCTTTCCCTGCTTGAGCTACAGCCAAATTACCCAGGAAAATATCAACACTGTTCGGATTAAAGTCTGCACCTGAATAACCTGCAGCAGTCAAAATTCTTCCCCAATTGGCATCTTCCCCGAACAAAGCGGCTTTGACCAAACTGGATCCGCAAATACTGCGAGCGATTTTACGGGCATCTTCTTTTGTCTTAGCCCTAGTAACCTGTACTTCCATAAGTTTACTGGCGCCCTCCCCATCACGGGCAATATCTTTAGCCAGTTGTATGCACATCGCCTTAACCATAGCTTCAAAGTTGACCATGTCGTCGCCATTTGGTGCAATCCCAGACACACCATTGGCTAAAATCAATACCATATCGTTGGTACTCGTGTCTCCATCCACAGTCACCATATTGAAACTCTCCTCAACAGCTTCTCGGAGAAGATGCTGCAAGACTGCAGCGGGGACCTCTGCATCTGTTGTCAGGAAACCTAACATGGTTCCCATATTCGGATGAATCATTCCGGAACCTTTCGCCATGGCCCCAAGTTTGATAATTCCTCCTTGTGAGCAAGGAAGTTCATAGGCATATTCTTTAACGACGGTATCTGTTGTCATAATAGCTAAGGCTGCTCGATGAGCTCCTTCCGCTAAAGAAGCATCACGCTTTTCATCGGAAGCCTTCTCCATAGTTTTGAACAACTCGGTACCGGCGTTTTTAATACCGGTTAACACTCGTTCAAGAGGCAGCTCTACTCCAATTACGCCGGTTGAGGCCACAAGCACATCATCTTGAGGAATCGCTGCGGTCTCTGCCACTGCCTCAGCCATTGCTTCAGCAGATTGTTCCCCAAACGCACCGACGCAGGCATTGGCGTTGCCGCTGTTAACGACAATACCTTGAGCCATCCCATTCTGCAAATGACGCTGGTTTAAATAAAGAGGATGTGCCTTAACCAAATTTTTAGTATATACTCCTGCTGCTTGAGCTTGAACTTTTGAATAAATTAACGCCACATCATATTTGTCCGGATATTTAATACCTGCTTTTACGCCTTCCGCATAGAATCCCTGCGGTGCTGCGATACCGCCCGCAATTTGTTTCCAAGGTTCAACTGTTTTAACCATAGTCTCATACTCCTTCACTCAGGGCCAGAGCGCTGTCCCACTCAATCCCAATTCTTCCGGCCATCCCACGACCAGATTCATATTCTGCACTGCCTGCCCTGCAGCACCTTTCATCAAATTATCGATCGTAGATACTATAACGGCATTACCGGTTCTCCGATCTACAGTTAATTGCAAAAAGGCATGATTGCTGCCGCTGGAAAATTTCGTCTGAGGCCACGTTCCCTGCGGCAAAAGGTGGACAAACTGTTCGCTCGCATAGTGTTTTAACCAACAGTTTCTCAAGTCAGCCTCATTAATTCCCTCTTTAACCTTGGCATAGATGGTGATTAACATTCCCCGTGTCATGGGCACCAGATGAGGCGTGAAACTTACCGTTAATGGCTGACCGGCCGCCCGCGATAGTTCTTGCTCTATTTCAGGAGTATGGCGATGGCTGGCGACTCCATAGGCTTTAAAATTTTCATTAACCTCTGAAAAATGATTGCCTAAAGAAACCCCTCGGCCTGCTCCCGAAACACCCGATTTAGCATCGATGACCAACATTTCCGTCTGAAGCAGCTGCTCTTTCAGCAGGGGGACAAGAGCCAATAAGGTCGCAGTTGGATAACAGCCTGGATTGGCAATTAAAGATTGGCCTTTAATTTTCTCGCGGTATAACTCCGGTAAACCATATACCGCCTGACCAAGCAAATCGACGTCAGGATGCTTTAACTTGTACCATTCCTCATATACTTGGGCTGAATTCAGGCGAAAGTCGGCTCCTAAGTCAATAACTTTTATCTTACGATCAAGAAATCCTCTTGCTCTGGAGGCTGTCAAGCCATGAGGAAGAGCACAGAATAAAACATCAAGATCGGGAACATCTTCATCTTGTAAAATACCAATATTTTGACCGTTCCAGTGTGGATAAACCTCCTCATACCCTTGGCCTGCCACACTGGACGATGAAAGAACAAGCTCAGCAACTTCTTCATGGCGACGCAAGAGCCGTACTAATTCTTGTCCTGCATACCCCGTGGCCCCTAGTACACCAACTCTCATTGTCATTTCCTCCACTCTTGTTTCGTTTTCATAATTATACATTCGCTCGTATAATAATTCAATGCCTTCCATTAAAAAAGAGCCTGTCTTAACCAGCCTCTTTTCTCTCTTAATCGTTGATCAAAGTTAACTTGCCTTAGTTTATGACAATTTATCCCCATTTATGATTCATTATTCTTCAGGTGCCAAATGACCTGTATATCCTCCCGCAGAAGCGAGTGCAAATAGCCAAAGGCGTTCTCGCTTCACTAGTATAGTGGAGTGAGAACGCCTTTAGCCAATTTTTAAGACCCCCACTTCTTGTAAGTGGGGATTCAATGAGAGTGCCAACAAGTTCAAGTTTTGGCTCGAAACTCTTTCTTAATTTGCTGCAGCAGTTTTTTGTCCCTCAGGACATCTGATCCTGTAAAAGCAAGAATTTGCATTGCCAGCATAACAAGCTTTTCCCCTTCCGAAGACAGAGCTGCCTTCGCAAATTCCTTAGTATGTGGTATCTCTGTCCCGCTGCCCAAGGCTAAATAGGGGTGTATTGCCGGAACTGCCCGACTGACATTACCCATATCCACTGAACCCATTGCCGTCTGAGGAGAGGCAATATGACGAATCCCTAACTCGCGCAGATTTTTCGTAAAACAATCTGCCAAAGTCAAATTTGTGAGCATTTCATCGTAAGAAAATTCGAATTTTTGCCAAGTCATTTTGGCAGAAACCATCGCTGCTGCCCCTTCGGCACAGCGAATGACCTGCTCCCGCAATTCATCAAGTTCTTTTCGCTTCCGCGCCCGGAGGTAAAAACGAGCAACGGCGCGATCCGGAATAATGTTCGGGACCGTTCCTCCTTCAGTAATGACTCCATTAATTTTCATGTCTTGGGAGATTTGCTTTTTGAGAGAATTTATCCCTACAAAGAAATTGATAACTGCATCGAGGGCATTTATGCCAAAATTAGAGGCCGCAACCGCATGAGCAGCCCTGCCATGAAAGGTAAACTCCAAGGCATCCAAAGCCAAGCTGAAAATTACAGGGACATTTTGGCTTCCGGGATGAAACATTATTGCAGCATCGACACCATTAAAAATTCCTTCTTCGACCAGCGTCACTTTAGCTCCGCTGGTTTCTTCAGCTGGACTGCCAACCACAATAATTTCCCCGGGGACTTCCAAACTCTTGCTTAAGATTACAGCCGCTCCGGCACTGGCAGCACCAATCAAATTATGTCCACAGCCATGGCCAACCCCGGGCAAAGCGTCATACTCAGCCAGAAAGGCAATCTTAGGTCCGGGAATATTGCTTTTAAAACAAGCTAAAAAAGCAGTTTCTACTCCCGCAACTCCTCTCTTCACCTCGAACTTATGTTTTTTAAGAAAATTACTTAACACCTCAGAAGCAAAGTATTCTTTATATCCGAGTTCCGGGTGCTCACCGATCTGACGAGCAATTTCCCACACGTCTTTGTGCAGATGCTGTGCCTGATCTCGATAAAAAGCCTTAATGGCATCCATGCACATCCCATCTCTCCGCTTATTTTTAGTTTCCTCATATCTCCTCTAATTCTTTAGGGCTGCTTCATACATATTGCTTCAAGAACACCACATTCTCGTTTCTAATCCTATTTTACCTACAATCCTTTTTCAACGCAACGAATATTCTGATTCATCTTCGACTTCCTTATTGATTCTTGATTAATTCTGATTTGCAGTTTGTTTACTAAAATACTCGTTTAAACCTTGATATATCGCGACAGCCAAAGTCTCCTGATACTCCGGAGTTGTTAATAATTGCTCTTCAGCAGGGTTCGACAAGAAACCGACTTCAACGGTGACGGCTGCCTGATGAGCTTTTTTAAGGATATAGATATCTTTATTAGCTTTAATAAGCCGTTTGCCCTTCGTCATTAGATTCAATTTTTCTTGAATAGCTTGCGCTAATAATTTTCCTTCCGCTGAATCTGCATTATAAAACGTTTGAGCTCCAGTCAATTTTTCATTGGGAAAACTATTAGCATGAATGCTTATAAACACCTCGGCTTGAGCTTCCATTGCCAATTGAATTCGTTGAGCCAAATCTTCTCGTTTCCGTTTTAAAAGTCCTTGGGATGTTCCTAAATCTTTATCCTCTTCACGAACCATAATTGTTTTTGCGCCGCTTTGCTGAATATGAGCTTGCAGACGTTTCGCTACCGCTAAAGTAATATTTTTTTCTAAGACTTTGTTTTTTCCTACAGCTCCGGGATCAACTCCACCATGACCTGCGTCAATAACAACCACTCGATGACCAAGCGTCCAGCTCCATATTTTTTGGTTTGTGCCTTCTAATTTCCAAGCTGCGGCAAGAATTAGACACACCATTAGAATACTGCCTATGATTAACGCTTTTCGAGGTTTAAAAGCAACTACCCGGATTGTTTTCATTTTCCTCACCCTCCCCATCTATTCCGTCACTACAATATGGGGAGAGGGAGGAAAATATGCGTTGAGCAGATCACTTTAGAGTAAAAAGGCAAACCCCCCAAACCAAGAAGGCCTGAGGGGTTCTGATAATTAACGTTTAGAGAATTGTGGAGCCTTACGGGCTTTCTTCAAGCCGTATTTACGACGTTCCTTCATTCGTGGGTCACGAGTCAGGAAACCGGCGCGTTTCAAGCTTGGACGAAGACTTGCATCAGCCTTCAATAAAGCACGAGCTATTCCGAGACGAATTGCACCGGCTTGACCGGTGGTTCCGCCTCCGTGAGCAAGAGCAATAACATCATATTTTGCGAGAGTATCCGTTATATTAAATGGCTGCTGAACAATCATTTCTAAAGTCTTCTTACCGAAGTATTCGGATAATTCGCGTTTATTAATCGTAAATTTCCCTTCACCGGGAATAAGACGAACGCGAGCAATAGCGTTCTTGCGGCGGCCTGTTGCCGCATATTGTAATTGAGTTGCCATAGTTATTCTTCCTCCTTCCTAAACCTACTGTATTGTCCAAACTTCAGGTTGTTGAGCTTGATGAGGGTGTGATTCTCCCTTGTACACTTTTAACTTAGTGTACATTTGAGCGCCCAACCTGTTATGAGGAAGCATTCCCTTAACAGCATGTTCCATCGCACGTTCAGGCATGGTTTTCATCAGCTTCTTGTAGGGGATCTCTTTCAATCCACCAGGAAAGCCGGAGTGACGACGATAAAGTTTAGCATTTAATTTATTACCCGTGAGTATCAACTTTTCTGCATTAATAATAATAACGTGATCCCCTGTATCGACATTCGGGGTAAAAGTTGGTTTATGTTTACCTCTTAGGATACGTGCTGCTTCTGTTGCAACACGGCCCAAAGGGATACCTGCAGCGTCAATGATATACCATTTGCGCTCTTGGTCCTGCGCCTTCGCAAAAAACGTAGTCATGACTTTCCCTCCAAAAATTATCAGTTTCCGTTTTGTTTCACGCTCATGGGGCTCAATCATGCTCGTGATATGTCAAGGTTATGGGGCTCAATCACAGCCATGACATAAAAACTCATAATGCTATTTTATTTAGATTTTCTTTCCTTGTCAAGTCAATTCCTTATCAACTTCAATTTGAAAGACGATTTTTCGCCTTTCAGACTCTGTTACACGATTCATGCTAACAAAAGAGTATTAATACCTAAATACCTATAATTTTACTTAGAATTAAGATCGGGAAATACTTCAAAAGGACTTTCCTCGGTGTAATTCACATGCGTTAGAAACAAACCATGGGCAGAAGCAATCAGGCGGGCACGTCTCCGCTCTTGACTCTTAATAATATCCGGTATCTCTTCTGGACTAATTCGCCCTCTTCCAACATCAACGAGTGTACCAACAATGATCCGTACCATATGGTATAAGAATCCGTCACCCACACAAGTTACACGGATCAAATCCTGATCAAACCGTACTTGACAGCGATAAAGCGTTCGTTCAAAGGTTTTACTGTCGCCTCCGGCGGCGGCGAACGTTTTAAAATTGTGCCTTCCTTCCAGGAAGTTTGCAGCAGCTTGCATGTTCGAAATATTAAGAGGTACAGGAATATGCCAGGTATATAACCGTTTAAAGACATCCGGTATTCGCCGATTATCGATCTGGTAATCATAGCGCTTCCACACTGCAGACCAGCGCGCATTAAAATCGAAGGGGACATTCTCTGCCAGAAGAATGCGTATATCCTTAGGAAGCAAACTATTAAAAGCCTTAGAAATTTTATCTTCCGGTATTCTTGCCTCTGTTTCAAAATTAACAATCTGGCCGGAAGCATGAACACCTGCATCGGTCCGTCCCGCCATAGCTAGAGTCACCTTTTCATCCACCAGTCGCTGCCATACGTCTTCTAAGGTTCCTTGGATCGTAGGACCTGCTGTTTTGATCTGGCGCTGAAAGCCATGATAATTTGTACCGTCATAGGCTACCTTGAGCCGTATGTTTCGCATCGTATGCCACCAACCTCCACGAAGTCCCGTTTTAGTGCCAGATTAACAGCAGCACTCCCCATAATCCAACAGCAATTCCGCCCCACCAGTCCATTGCGGTTCTTTCATGAATTAAGAACGTTCTAAAGCTGCCTGAACCATATCCGCGGGCTAACATAGTTTCTCCAAGTTCTTCTGCTCGCTTTAAACTGATAAGAATTAAGGGAACAATAAGCTGGCATATCTCCCATGAACGCCGCAGCCATGTGGTTGGCCAATTTCCCTTTATCATTCTCGCCTTCCAGATTAATGCTGCTTCTTCACCCAGAAGCGGAATAAAACGCAAAGTCAGAGTCAGTAAAAGAGCAAATTCTGCTGCTTTAGTTGAAAGACTGGTCAGGGGCGCGAAAAAATAGACAATTCCCAGACCTTGTTCCATAGGCAGGGTTACTGCCGCAAAGAGCCTGGTCAAACCAAAAATTAGGGTTATACGCCAGAGCATGAAAACCGCCTGCAATAAACCTGCCTGCGACCAGTGCCCTTGCCAAAAAGAAGCTGATTGACTCCAGACCCACCCTGCAGCGACACCATAAAATATCCCTAACCATAGGAGAACAAACGTCATCCCCCGAAATAACCTCAAAGGAGTGTGGCTTATGATCACCAGCCCCATAAGTGCCAATGACGTTAGAACTAATCCCTGCCAACGAGTCAACGTCAGGAGGAGTGACAAAATCGCCAATCCGCCCACCTTTAACCTTGGGTCCAGCCGGTGAAGAACACTATCGCTGAACCAATAAAGTTCCTGAGAATCCATCGTCCCCCTCCTAACAGTGCACTCCAGAGCGGATGAATTCGTCCCTGTAGTTGCCCCACTCCTCGACGAGGCAATCAAGCACGATTTCGCCGTTTTCGACAAGCCAAATCCGGTCAGCTGCCCCCAACACGTCTCTAAGATCATGGGTTACGAATAGAATTGTAATTTCCCGGAGGGAGAAAATTAACCTCTGTATACTTTCCCTGCTCTTCGCATCCAGGCCGAGCAATGGTTCATCCAGCAATAAAATCTCCGGTAAGGTCTTCATGGCAGCTGCCAAAGCTACTTTTTGTCGCTCGCCGCCGCTCAGCCTTTCAGGAGCAACCCTTGCCAGATGAGCAGGGATTCCATAGCGGTTCAAATACAATTCCTGCTCTGCGCTGGGAGATTTAGCGACAGTCCTCTGCTGATGGTAGAATATTTCCTCGGATACACTGCGGCCGATTAGATATTCTCCCGCCTCTTGCAGGACGAAGCCCATTTTTCGCCGCAAATCGCCGCTATTATGCTTGTTCATTACTTCCCCGTTAACCAATAATTGCCCTTTGGCCGCCAGGGTAAAGCCATAAACGCTTTCTAAAATTGTTGTTTTACCAGCTCCCGAAGGTCCCACGATTGCCAAAAATTCACCGGGTTTTATGGACTTATTAATCTTCAAACGTGAATTGAAGTCTGCCTCTTCCCATACTAAAATCCGACGTTGATCCTCTTTCCTTGGTCCTGCTTTCAACTCTGAAAATTCGTGACTTTGCTGCGTCGCTTCAAAAATTGAGAGTTCCGCATAATGGGCCTCAAAAGCATCTCTGGGATTGCCCCAATCGACAAGAAATCCATCGTGAAGAACTAACAATCTGTCTGCCTGTCGTGCCAGTTCCGAATCATGTGTAATCCATAGCTGTCCTGTCGTAATCCGTGCTTTTCTTAGGAGCTCTAATATACTATCTTGAGCCTTGGCATCAAGCATGCTCAGCGCCTCATCCAAGATTAAGAAAGATGGTTGAAGAGCCAAAATCGCAGCTGTGACAAGTCTTTGGCGTTGCCCGCCGGATAGCGTTGCGGGAGACTGATTCTCTTTACCCTGCAAACCAATCTCCCTTGTCAATTGTGACACATGGTAACGTACAGTCTTTTGATCCATGCCAAGGTTAATTAGCCCGAAACCCAACTCTTCAGCAACCGTTGCCCCAATGGTCTGCCGCCTTGGATGTTGGCCTATAAAGCCTATTTCACGCCATCGCTCAACGGCCTCCCAAGGAAGAATTCTGCCATTTTCCTGCAAGCGGATCTCACCTTTATTGGGTGCAATTAGACCAGCAAGCAAACGAGCCAAGGTCGACTTACCTGCACCGTTCAACCCCATCAGGGCAAGGATTTCTCCCTTTCGCCAGTTCATAGTGACTCCTTTGAGGATGTCACCATAATAAAGGTTTTGAAGTTCGAGAACCTTCGCTGAGTTCAAGAAACCACTCCCTAAAGTTAGCAAAGGCCGGGCGCTTAACTTGTAAGCAACCCGGCCTTTAGCAACTCGCTTCTAGACGAGTTCAACGATAACCAATGACGCAGCATCTCCCCGGCGCATGCCGAGTTTCATAATACGAGTATAGCCTCCCTGACGGTCAGCATACTTTGGCGCAATGGTATCAAATAATTTTTTAACAACATCCTCATCCATTAGATAAGACATCGTTAAGCGACGTGCTGCCAGATCGCCTTGCTTTCCAAGCGTAATCATCTTTTCAGCAATTGAACTAAGTTCCTTGGCGCGTGCTTCGGTCGTTTCAATACGTTCGTGTCGTAATAGGGAAGTGACAATGTTGCGCAACATTGCTCCGCGATGACCTGAGTTTCTTCCCAACTTGCGGTAAGCCATTACATTCCCTCCTTTTGCACCGAATTAGTCCTCAGACGGGCGGAACGATAAACCTAAGTCTTTAAGCTTGAATTCCACTTCTTCTAAAGACTTACGACCAAGGTTACGTACTTTTATCATGTCTTCCTCCGTTTTTTGAGTCAACTCTTCAACGGAGTTAATTCCTGCACGTTTCAGGCAATTGTAAGAACGGACAGATAGATCCAATTCCTCAATCGTCATCTCGAGGATTTTATCTTTGGCTTCTTCTTCTTTTTCTACCATGATTTCAACATTATTAAGTTTATCTGTAAGTCCCATAAAGAGGCGCAGATGATCGCTCAAAATTTTTGCTGCCGAACTTGTAGCCTCTTCTGGAGAAATACTGCCATTAGACCATACTTCAAGGGTTAACTTGTCGTAATCCGTAGTTTGCCCTACCCGAGTGTCCTCTACGGTATAGTTAACCTTGTAAATAGGAGCAAAGATTGAGTCAATAGGAATAACTCCTATAACTTGATCAGGCTTTTTATTTCTGTCAGCAGAAACGTAACCACGTCCGCGTTCTACCGTCATTTCCATAAATAATCGGCCATCATGATCTAAAGTAGCAATTTTTAAGTCACGGTTTAGAATCTCAATATCTGGGTCTGTTATGATATCCCCCGCCGTCACAATCCCTTCATGCTGGGATTCTAAACGAATGACTCTGGGTTCGTCTGTATAGCCTTTTAAGGCTAAGGACTTTAAATTAAGAATGATGTCAGTAACATCTTCTAAGACACCCGGAATCGTGGAAAACTCATGGAGTACCCCTTCAATTTTGACTGAAGTAACCGCTGACCCTTCAAGAGAGGATAACAGGATCCGTCTTAGTGAGTTTCCTAAGGTGATCCCGTAACCCCTTTCCAAAGGCTCAACTACAAATTTTGCATAGGAGTCATCTTCAGAACGCTCGACACACTCGATTCTGGGCTTCTCGATTTCTAACATCGGAATGCACCTTCTTTCTCGAGAACTTGATATACAATCCATCCGACCCAAAAGGGCAGAACGTCAACATTAACGGGAGTATTTCTCCACGATGAGGTGTTCTTGAATTGGAAGTTGAATATCTTCACGAGTAGGAAGCGCAACAACGGTTCCTGCAGCTGCATTTGCATCCAAGCTTAACCATCCCGGAACAGAACGTGTGCCTAAGTTTTCCAGAAGTTCTTTCATTCTGGGTGAGCTCTTACTGCCTTCTTTAACAGCAATAACTTCACCAACACGTACTGAATAGGAAGGTATATCGACTCGTTTGCCATTTACGGTAAAGTGACCATGACTGACGAGTTGACGTGCTTCCGGACGGGATGAAGCAAAACCTAAGTGGAATACGACATTATCCATGCGTCGTTCTAACAAGACTAATAAGTTCTCACCGGTAACTCCTTTGCGGCGAGCTGCCTCATCAAAATAGTGTTGGAATTGTTTTTCCATGACACCATATAAACGACGGGCTTTTTGTTTTTCACGCAACTGAAGACCATACTCAGTAGGTTTCTTGCCACGAGCCTGACCGTGCTGTCCGGGGGCGTAAGCACGACGGTCAATAGCACATTTTCCAGTATAGCAACGTTCTCCTTTAAGGAATAACTTCATACCTTCACGCCGACATAAGCGACAAACTGGTCCAGTATATCTAGCCATGATTACACACCTCCTATACCCTTCTGCGTTTTGGTGGCCGACAACCATTATGTGGAATCGGTGTCACATCTTTAATTAAGTTAACTTCTAGGCCTGCAGCTTGCAGCGCACGAATGGCAGCTTCACGTCCTGCTCCAGGACCTTTTACATAACATTCAACATCTTTCAAACCATGTTCCATTGCAACCTTTGCACAAGTCTCTGCAGCCATTTGTGCTGCAAATGGTGTGCTCTTACGTGAACCTTTAAACCCTAAGGAACCTGCACTTGACCAGGAGAGTGCGTTCCCGCTGGTATCCGTAATGGTCACCATGGTGTTGTTGAAGGTGGACTTGATATGGGCAATTCCACTCTCAATATTCTTACGTTCCCGGCGCTTTGTCCGGACAACTTTACGTGCCATCTCGGTTATCCCTCCTTATTACTTCTTACGTTTTGCTCCGACAGTCTTAGCCGGACCCTTACGAGTACGAGCATTGGTTTTCGTGCGTTGTCCTCTCACGGGAAGTCCCCGACGATGACGCAAACCACGATAGCAACCAATTTCCATCAGACGCTTGATATTGAGGGAAACTTCGCGACGCAAATCGCCTTCAATTTTGAACTCTTTATCAATAACTTCCCGAAGCTTGCCGACTTCGTCTTCTGACAAGTCACGCACTCGGACATCTGGACTCACACCTGTTTTGGCGAGAATCTTATGTGAAGTCGGAAGCCCAATGCCATAAATATAGGTCAAGGCAACTTCTATACGTTTCTCGCGCGGTAAATCAACCCCAGCGATACGTGCCATCTAAAATTTACACCTCCAATGTTTTCAGCTCTTACCATATAAAAATCGGTGCATTAGAGAAAATCTCCAATCAGCCGCGCAACCGAAACTATTTACCCTTGGCGTTGTTTGTGCTTCGGGTTTTCGCAAATGACCATGATCTTACCATGTCTGCGAATGATTTTACATTTTTCGCAGATGGTTTTAACAGAAGGCTTTACTTTCACCGTAATCCCTCCCTTGACTTACTTAAACCTATAAGTGATTCTGCCCCGTGACAGGTCGTAGGGAGAAAGTTCCACCGTCACCCGATCGCCGGGAAGAATCCTAATAAAATTCATGCGTATTTTACCAGAGACATGGGCCAGTACTTTGTGTCCGTTAGGCAATTCAACGGAAAACATCGCGTTTGGCAATGGCTCTAATACTTTACCTTCTACTTCAATAACGTCTTCTTTAGACATACTTAAATTCCCCTCCTCTGACAATCCTACGGTATAGACCTAACTTCGAGTCAGAATTTCCAAGCCATTTTCCGTAATTGCGACTGTGTGCTCGAAATGAGCCGACGGCTTCTTATCCTTCGTGACCACAGTCCAGTGATCCTTCAGCGTCAGCACTTCATACGTCCCCATGTTTACCATGGGCTCAATAGCCAAGGCCATACCAACCTCGAGTCGTGGCCCCCGGCCAGGCTTGCCAAAATTAGGGATCTGCGGATCCTCGTGCATGGCTCGGCCAATTCCGTGCCCGACATAATCACGTACAATCGAAAAGCCATTGTCTTCTACATGCTTTTGAACTGCATGTGATATATCATAAAGTCGATTTCCAACTTTCGCCTGAGCAATACCGAACATTAGTGATTCTTCAGTTACCTTTAAGAGTTTTATGAGATTTTCATCAACATCGCCGATTGGCAGAGTTAGAGCAGCATCTCCGAAATATCCATCAATGACCGCTCCACAATCAATACTGATAATATCTCCAGATTCTAAACTCCTTAAACTTGGGATTCCATGAACAACCTGTTCATTAACCGATGTACAGAGTGTCGCCGGAAATCCATTGTAACCTTTAAATGCAGGGATTGCACCTTGAGCACGAATATATTCCTCTGCCCTGCGATCCAATTCAAGAGTCGTAATCCCAGGCCTTGCGACCTCACGCATTAATGCGAGAGCATCGGCCACAATTTTCCCTGCTTTACGCATCCGCTTAAACTGGCTGGCATTTTTAAGCTCAATCATGGTTAATTAGCCCAAGGCCTTGAGAATATCCGCAAAGACCTTATCGATTGGCTGATCACCATTGATTCGTTTCAGCAGACCTTGTTGTTGATAGAAATTGATCAAGGGTTCTGTCTGTTGATTATAAACGTTTAAGCGATTCTTGGCAGTTTCCACAGTATCGTCGGAGCGTTGATAAAGCTCTCCTCCGCACTGGCCACAGACACCTTCCTGTTGGGGAGGATTGAAAACCATATGATATGAAGCTCCACATTTACGGCAGACGCGGCGTCCGGTTAGACGCGGAATTAAGACATCCTCGGCTACTTCAATATTAATGACGCCATCAAGCTTCATGCCAAGACGATCCAAGATCTCATTTAAAGCATTCCCTTGAGCCAGTGTACGCGGGAACCCATCAAGAAGGAACCCTTCAGCACAATCCGGTTGTGCTAATCGCTCTGCAACAATTCCAATGGTAACTTCATCTGGAACCAATCCGCCGGCATCCATATATGACTTCGCTTTTAATCCTAAAGCTGTTCCCTCTTTAATTGCTGCACGGAACATATCACCTGTGGAGATATGAGGAAAATGATATTTTTCCACCAGTGGACCTGCTTGAGTACCTTTACCTGCTCCTGGACCGCCCATTAATATAATTTTCATCTCTATTCCTCCTTTACTTCATAAACCCTTGATAATGCCTTGACATAAGCTGGGATTCGATCTGTTTCATCGTTTCAAGCGCAACCCCAACTACGATCAAAAGGGAAGTACCACCAAAATAGATGTTTTTTAGACCTGTCAGTCCCATGACTATTGTCGGTAGAATTGCTATCAATGCAAGGAATATGCCGCCTGCCAGCGTAATCCGGCTTAGAATCTTGGATAGATATTCAGCCGTAGGACGCCCAGGACGAAGGCCAGGGATAAATCCTCCATACTTCTTCAAATTGTCCGCTACATCCACTGGATTAAACGTAACAGCCGTATAGAAGTAAGTAAAGAATATTATGAGCACCGCGTAGACCAGCAAATAGGGGATGGACTGAACCGACCCATTCATGCTGAACCAAGTGTTGACAAATCTCGCAAATCCAGAAGTTGGCATCCATGTTGCAATTGTCTGCGGAAACGCGAGCAAAGAAATCGCGAAGATGACCGGAATAACACCGGCTTGATTAACCTTCAAGGGAATGTGACTGCTTTGTCCTCCATACACCCGTCGACCAACAACTCGTTTCGCATACTGAACCGACACCCGTCGAGTTCCTTCCTGAACATAGACAACTCCTGCGATAATAAATACCACAATGACTGCCAGTCCAAGAAGTGAAAAGACGTTGATCTCATGAACCGTAAACAAACTATACAAGTATTTTAAAGCATCAGGTACACGCGAAACAATACCTGCAAAAATAATCAGCGAGATACCATTTCCAACACCGTTCTCTGTTATCGCTTCACCAAGCCACATTAAAAACGCTGTTCCAGCAGTTAAGACGAGAGCCACTAAAAAATAAACAGCCCACTTCCATGGGGAGTTGGGAACCATCAAGGCGCTGCGGATCCCAAAGGTGAGACCGAAGGCCTGAATAAAACCCAAAGCAACTGTCCCATATCGTGTATACTGGGTAATCTTTTTGTGACCATATTCGCCTTCTTTAGAGAGTCTTTCTAAAGATGGGATCACAATCGTCAGCAGCTGAATAATGATAGAAGCTGTAACATAAGGAGTAATGCTTAAGGCAAATACTGTGAGTCGTTTAAAGGAACCTCCTGAGAGCGTGTCCATAAAATCGAACATGCCCCCAGTTCCAAGCATATTCTTTAAAACTTCATGATTAACAAACGGGATGGGTATATGTGCTCCGATACGGAAGATCAGGAACATGAGAAGAGTGAAACCGATTTTCTTCCTGAGATCCGCTACATTCCACGCATTCTTCAGGGAATCGAAAATCATTCTACTCCACCTCTACTTTGCCACCAGCTGCAACTATCTTTTCCGCCGCGGCAGGGCTGACTTTGTCAATCTTGACGGTCAGAGCTTTGGTTAATTCCCCCGTTGCTAAAATCTTGACACCATCTTTAACAGCCTTAATGAGACCGCTCTCCAAGAGGATCTCAAGGGTGATTACCGTTCCGTTTTCAAAACGTTCTAAATCACGAACATTCAGAGCAACAATTTCTTTTCTGAAAATATTTTTAAAGCCACGTTTCGGCATTCTGCGATAAAGTGGATTTTGTCCGCCTTCAAAACCGGGACGGACACCTCCGCCTGCACGGGCATTTTGTCCTTTATGCCCTTTGCCGGCCGTTTTGCCGTTACCTGATCCAATTCCACGCCCAAGACGTTTCGGGGCATGAGTCGATCCTTCAGCAGGTTTAAGATCATGCAGTTTCATACTCGACCACACCTCCTTCTATTGAACTTGTTCGACTGTTACTAAATGCATACATTTATGAATCATCCCTAAAATGCTTGGGGAGTCTTCATGAACAGCACTTGAGCCAACTTTCCCCAGTCCAAGTGCTTGCAAAACTTTATGCTGCGCCTTTGAATAACCAATCGGACTCTTCGTCAGCGTCACTTTAATTTTCATGACCAACCCTCCTTAACCTAGAATTTCTTCTACGTTTTTACCTCGGAGTTTGGCAATCTCATCTGGACGCTTAAGAGATTTTAACGCAGCCATTGTCGCATTGACCATATTATGCGCGTTTGCCGAACCCAAAGACTTTGCTAAGATATCATGCACGCCTGCAGCTTCAAGAACCGCACGAACTGCGCCTCCAGCAATAACACCAGTTCCTTTGGAAGCTGGCTTTAACAAAACTTGTCCTGCGCCAAATATTCCTAAAATAGGATGCGTAATGGTCGATCCATGCATAGGGATGGAAAGAAGGTTCTTCTTCGCATCTTCGACTCCCTTGCGGATAGCCTCAGGAACTTCGCCAGCTTTGCCTAATCCAGCTCCTACACGTCCATGACCATCGCCGACAACAACGAGGGCACTGAAACTAAAACGGCGTCCGCCCTTTACTACTTTAGCAACTCGAGCTATATGAACAACCCTTTCATTCAACTCCGACTTGTTTGCTTCGAATTTAGCCAATTTGATTTTTCCCTCCTTTACTCTAGCTTAAAAGCTGAGCCCAGCTTCACGTGCTGATTCTGCTAACGCAGCGATTCGACCATGATAGAGATTTCCTCCACGATCGAAAACAACCTGCGTAATCCCTTTTTCGAGAGCCTTTTTGGCAATCAATTCGCCGACTTTTTGAGCTCCGGCATTATTTCCGCCAGACAAGTTAGCTGCTTTAAATTCCGGATCAAGAGAAGAAGCAGCTGTCATTGTCACGCCAAGCTCATCATTGATCACTTGTGCATAGATATGATTCAAACTCCGAAATACAGCCAACCGCGGACGATCTGCGACGCCGGTTATAGTTTTGCGGATACTCTTATGCTTTTTAATGCGAAGAGCCTTTCGATCAATGCGCTTAATCAAAGGGTATACACTCCTTTCAGAACTGCAAGAGATTTGGCCCTTGCTATTTTGGATTATTTCTTAGCGCCGCCCTTTTTACCGCCGGTCTTACCAACTTTACGACGAACAACTTCAGTTTCATACTTAATTCCTTTGCCTTTATAGGGCTCAGGCAGTCGTTCTGAGCGGACAACAGCCGCAAACGCGCCGACAAGCTCCTTATCCATTCCTTTAATCAGGATCTTATTGGGAGCTGGAACTTCGAAATCAATACCTTCAAAAGGTACTAATTCAACAGGGTGGGATTTACCGACCGTTAAAACAAGCTTGTTGCCTTGCTTGGCTGCACGGTAGCCAACACCAACCATATCAAGTCCTTTAGTGAACCCGTTTGTCACACCTTCTACCATATTGGCAATCAAAGTGCGAGACAACCCATGTAAGGATCGGCTCAAAGGTTCATCATCGGCTCGAGTGACAGTGACCTGTGAATTTTCTACTGTGACCGTCATTAACGAATGAATTTGTCTGCTCAGGGTGCCTTTAGGACCCTTTACAGTGACCAAGTTATCCTCTATTTTGATGTCGACGCCATTGGGGATTCCAATGGGACGCTTACCAATTCTGGACATTCACTGCACCTCCCATTGCGATAATTACCAAATATAGGAGATTACTTCTCCTCCAAGACCCTCTTTACGGGCTTTTCTATCCGTCATAATCCCCTTTGAAGTTGAAATAATGGCAACTCCGAGGCCTCCGAGAACTTTGGGAATTTCATCCTTTTTCGCATAGACACGCAATCCTGGACGGCTTATTCGCTTAAGTCCAGTGATAACGCGTTCACGATTGGGACCATATTTCAAATACATCCGGATAACACCTTGTTTATCGTCCGCAATGTACTCAACGTCTTTAATGTAGCCTTCGGCTTTAAGCAACTCCGCAAGTTCTCGTTTAATCCGAGATGATGGTACCTCAACTTTGTCGTGATAAACCATCCCAGCGTTGCGGATACGTGTTAGAAAATCTGCAATCGGATCTGACATTGACACTTCAGTCGTCCCCCTTCCTTACAATAGTATTACCAACTGGCCTTCGTGACCCCGGGAAGTTCACCTTTGTGAGCCAACTCCCGGAAGCAAACCCGGCATATACCAAACTTCCGAATATAAGCATGGGGACGTCCACAAAGCTTACAACGGTTATGCGAACGTACGGCGAACTTTTGCCCGCGATTTTGGCGGACAACCATCGATGTTTTAGCCACGCTCTTGAACCTCCCTTTCTTTAATCACGATACGGCATTCCGAATCCGCGAAGCAACTCTCGCGCTTCTTCGTCGGTCTTTGCCGTCGTTACGAAAACTACATCCATACCACGGAGCTTATCGATCTTGTCATACTCAATTTCTGGGAAAATCAATTGCTCCTTGATCCCTAAAGTGTAGTTTCCTCGTCCGTCAAACGCCTTACCTGAAATTCCATGGAAGTCACGAACGCGGGGTAATGCCACACTTAAAAGGCGATCCATAAATTCATACATTCTTTCACCGCGAAGAGTTACCTTGCATCCGATAGGCATACCTTCACGAAGTTTAAAAGCTGCAATCGATTTTTTTGCTCTGGTCACAATAGGTTTTTGCCCTGTAATAATCATCAGATCTCCTACAGCAGAATCAATCGCTTTGGAGTTTTGAACAGCTTCTCCCACACCCATGTTGACCACAATCTTTTCAAGTTTAGGGATTTGCATAACATTTTTATAAGCAAACTTCTGCTGCAGCGCAGGAGCAATTTCACTAATGTATCTGTCTTTTAGACGAGCCACTGGGGTCCCTCCTTTCGCGATTAGTGTTTATCTGGAAGATTCACTCCGCAATGCTTGCAGACGCGAACTTTTCCGTTATCCGTCAACTTGAAACTTACACGAGTCACGGAATTACACTCTTGGCAATATAGCATAACGTTGGAACTGGCCATCGGAGCTTCCTTGGAAATAATGCCGCCTTGAGGCATCGCTTGAGAGGGTTTTGTATGACGTTTAACAATATTAGTCTTTTCAACGACAACGCGGCCCTTTTTCGGGAATACTTCGATTACTTTACCTTTTTTACCGGCATCTTTACCGCTGATGACCATGACATAGTCGCCTTTTTTAACGTGTAGTTTATTAGGTTGTACTTTATGCTTAGTAGCAGTCACTTTCTTCACCTCCATCTGTCATGGGGTCTTAGATAACTTCCGGTGCCAGGGAAATAATTTTCATATAATTATCACGCAGTTCACGTGCAACAGGTCCAAAAATACGTGTTCCACGAGGACTCTTGTCATCTCTGATAATGACGGCAGCATTCTCGCTGAAACGGATATATGAACCGTCGGGACGCCGAATTTCCTTCTTTGTGCGGACAACAACTGCCTTAACGACGTCACCTTTTTTAACAACGCCCCCTGGCGTTGCCTCTTTAACAGAAGCTACAATAATATCTCCAATTGATGCATACCGACGCATTGAGCCCCCGAGCACCCGAATACACATCAATTCTTTTGCACCAGAGTTGTCTCCAACCCGAAGCCTGGTTTGTACCTGGATCATTCCCTTTGACCCCCTTCCGAACTAAATATCAATTGATTAGAGCGCAATAGCCCTTTCCAGAACTTTAACCATGCGCCAGCATTTATCCTTGCTTAAACGGCGAGTTTCCATGATTGTAACAGTGTCACCGATATGAGCTTCATTATTCTCGTCATGAGCTTTAAATTTCTTTGTGCGAGTAAATGTCTTTTTATATAGAGGGTGGCTTTCAGTAATTTCTACAGAGACAACAATAGTTTTATCCATCTTGTCACTGACTACTTTGCCAATCCGAACTTTACGCTGGGCTCTTTCCACGCTAAAAAGCCTCCTTTCTCAACTTAAGAACGTTCAATCTTTAATTCACGTTCGCGCAAAATCGTCTTGCCACGAGCAATTCCTTTGCGGATTTCACGGATTCGCATCGGGTTATCAAGTTGTCCCGTTGCCAACTGGAAACGCAAATTAAACAGTTCGGTTTTGTAATCATCAATCTGCTTAACGACTTCATCATCTGTCAGATCACGGATATCCTTAGTTTTCATTTGCGTCACCTCCTAGTAAATCTGCACGGGAAGCGATCTTACATTTGATCGGGAGTTTGTGCATTGCTAAACGAAGAGCTTCGCGAGCGACTTCCTCAGCAACACCATCGAGTTCAAACATGACACGACCTGGTTTGACAACGGCTACCCAATATTCCGGGGAACCTTTACCACTGCCCATACGAGTTTCAGCCGGTTTAGCCGTAATTGGCTTATCTGGGAAAATCTTTATCCATACTTGACCGCCCCGTTTAATATATCGAGTCATAGCAATACGTGCGGCTTCAATCTGACGATTAGTAATCCAGCCGCTTTCCAGGGCTACGAGACCGTATTGACCAAAAGTAATCGTGGTACCTCGAGTTGCCTTACCAGTCAAGCGACCACGATGCTGTTTTCTATGTTTCACTCTGGTTGGGACTAACATTTAGTTTCCTCCTTCCACCTGAGCGACGACCTTCTTCGCTGGAAGAACCTCACCTTTATAAATCCAAACTTTGATACCAATTTTACCGTACGTAGTATTAGCTTCGGCAAAACCGTAGTCAATATCAGCACGTAAGGTATGAAGGGGCACTTTACCTTCATGATACCATTCTGTTCGGGCAATTTCGGCTCCAGCCAGACGGCCGCTGCATTGAATTTTAATTCCCAATGAACCTTGACGCATGGTCCTGCCGACCGTTTGTTTCATGGCACGACGGAAGGATACGCGTTTTTCCAGTTGTTGGGCGATATTTTCGGCAACTAATTGCGAATCCAACTCAGGCTTTTTAATTTCAACGATGTTAACTGCAACTTGCTTGCCAGTCATGGCTTCGAGCTGCTTCCTTAAATTTTCGACTTCTGCACCGCCGCGACCGATGACAATCCCCGGTTTAGCAGCATAAACTGATATCTTAATACGGCTTGCCGCACGTTCAATCTCAACTTTGGGACAGCCAGCTTGTTTAAGCTTATTTTTAACGAATTCACGAATTTTTAAGTCTTCGTGAAGAAGTTCTACGTAGTTTTTATCTGCATACCATCGGCTTTCCCAATCACGGATTATCCCGATGCGGAGGCCTTTGGGATTAACCTTTTGACCCACAGTTTTAGTCCTCCTTCTTCTCGCCGACAACAACGGTAATGTGACTTGTCCGTTTGCGGATTTGGTCAGCACGTCCCATAGCTCTTGGCTTAATGCGTTTTAAAGTCGGTCCTTCGTCCACACAAATTTGAGTGATTATAAGTTCATCCGTATCCATGTCATAATTATGCTCTGCATTTGCAACTGCTGATTTGAGAACCTTTGTTACATCAGCACTTGATCCCTTAGCAGTAAATTGAAGAATGGCGAACGCATCACTAACCTTTTTGCCGCGGATCAAATTTACAACTTGGCGCACCTTACGAGGAGAGATACGTACATATTTTGCCACTGCTTTTGCTTGCATGTGTCTTTAGCCTCCTCTCGATTTATCGTAGACCGCTGGACTTTTCACTGCCAGCATGACCCTTATAGGTGCGAGTCGGCGCGAACTCGCCAAGTTTATGCCCTACCATATCTTCGGTAATATAGATAGGAACATGTTTCCGTCCATCATGAACTGCAATAGTAAAACCAATCATTTGAGGAAATATTGTTGAGCGTCTGGACCATGTCTTGACAACGCGCTTGTCACCGGATTCGTTCATCGCGTCAACACGTGCGAGGAGACGAGCTTCGACGAAAGGTCCTTTTTTTACAGATCTGCTCATTCATGGGCCTCCTTTCGACTACTTACTGCGCCGTTTCACAATAAAGCGATTCGACAAATTCTTTTTCTTCCGAGTCTTGGCACCAAGGGCTGGTTTTCCCCAAGGTGTAACAGGGTTACGACCGATCGAGTTACGACCTTCACCACCACCGTGAGGGTGATCACATGGGTTCATAACAGAACCACGGACCGTCGGGCGTATTCCCAACCAGCGCGATCGTCCAGCTTTACCAATGTTAATGTTTTCGTGGTCCAAATTCCCAACTTGGCCAATGGTAGCTCGGCATTCGAGCCGAATCATGCGCATTTCTCCAGAAGGGAGACGTAGAGTGGCATAAGCGCCTTCTTTAGCCATTAATTGAGCCGCAGCTCCGGCAGTTCGAACCATTTGGGCTCCCTTGCCGGGTTTCATCTCAATGTTATGCAATAAAGTACCAACCGGTATATTTTTCAGTGGTAATGTATTTCCCACTTTAATATCTGCCTCAGGTCCGGATACGATCATTTGATCGATTTCCAATCCATTGGGGGCAAGAATATAGGCTTTGAACCCATCTCTGTAATTGAGTAAGGCAATATTGGCAGATCGATTAGGATCATATTCAATACTAGCTACCCGAGCTGGAATACCATCTTTATTTCGTTTGAAATCAATTTCGCGATACATTCTTTTATGTCCGCCGCCTTTGTGGCGAACGCTTAAATGACCTTCGCTATTGCGACCGGCCTTCTTGCGCAACGGCTTTAACAAGGAACGTTCCGGCTCAGTTCTAGTAATTTCTTCAAACGTCGATACAGTCATTTGACGTCGACTAGCTGAAGTTGGTTTAAATGACTTCAGTGCCATAGGTTTCTTTCCTCCTTTGCTTTAAGCTGCTTACAGGCCTGCGAAGTTTTCGATTCTATCTCCAGCTTTAAGCGTAGCAATCGCTTTTTTACGATTCGGGGTTTTACCGGCATACTTGCCAACCCGTTTCATTTTTCCACGAACGTTGATCGTGCGAATTTCAACCACTGAAACTTTGAACATTTTTTCCACTGCGGCTTTAATTTCAATTTTATTGGCAGCCGGATTAACCCAGAAGGAGTATTTGTTTTCCTCTACAAGGCCTACGGATTTTTCAGAAATAACCGGGCTTTTGAGGACCTCACGTGCGTCGCGCATTACGCAAACACCTCCTCTGTTTTTGATACGGCAGCCTTGGTCATTACTAAGACATCATGATTGAGTAAATCCAAAACATTCATTCCGGCAACATCCATTGAAATTACACCCTCGATGTTGCGAGCCGAACGGGATACCGCTTCGTCAACCTCATCTGTAACAATCATAGCCTTCTTGTTAACCTGAAGGGCTTTAAGAAGTTTGACGATTTCACGAGTCTTCACTTCCGAGAGGTTCAAATCGTCCAAAATGATGAGTTGCTGTTCTATAACCTTCGAAGAGAGCGCCGAATGCAAAGCCAATCGTCGAACTTTCTTCGGTAATTTAAATCCATATTTCCGTGGTTTCGGTGCGAATATAACACCGCCGCCTCTCCATACCGGGGAGCGTGAGCTACCAGAACGCGCACGGCCAGTTCCTTTTTGACGCCAAGGTTTACGGCCGCCTCCGCGCACTTCACCACGCAGCAGAGCAGATTGTGTTCCTTGTCGAAGAGAAGCCAATTGGGAAACTACGGCTGAATGAAGAACCGGAACATTCGGTACTATTCCAAAGACATTATCACTAAGTTCAATTTCACCAACAGGTGCGCCTTGCATATTTACTACTTGAACTTTAGGCATTGCTTATTCCTCCTTTCTCAGTGCTACTTCGCTTTGTTCGCCTTGACAGAAGGCTTCAGAATGAGCAATGATTTTTTCGCTCCTGGAACAGCCCCTTTGATCAAGATCAAATTTTTATCTAAGTCAACTCGGATAACCTCCAAGTTTTGTACAGTTACACGTTCGCCACCCATTCGGCCTGGCAAAACACGACCTTTAAATACTCGAGCCGGGCCCTTCGCGCCAAGGGAACCTGAACGGCGATGATACTTTGATCCATGAGCCATCGGTCCGCGACTGGCACCATTGCGCTTAATCATACCTTGAAAACCTTTACCTCTTGAAATGCCAACAACATCCACTTTATCGCCGACTGTAAAAAGGTCCGCATTGACTTCTTGACCAATTTCATAATTATCAATGTCATTAACCTTAAATTCGCGGACATAACGCATAGGCTTTAAATTTGCCTTTTGAAAATGTCCTTGGCGAGGCTTGTTCGCCAGGCTTTCACGAAGTACGGAAAAACCCAATTGGATAGCATTATATCCGTCTGAGGCAACCGTTTTCTTTTGAACCACCGGGCAGGGACCTGCTTCCACGACTGTGACCGGAATAACTTTACCTTCACTGGTGAAGACTTGGGTCATTCCTATTTTCTTACCTAGAATTCCTTTTGACACGAATGCCACCTCCTAGACGCTTTGAAGTGCGCCAGAATACTCTGGTGCACGAGAGCGCCGCCTTATTTATCTTACCGCGAATTTCTACACGCTACCGGGTGTTTCTCGCGACAAGCACATCCTATTATATCATAAGTTTTTTCATTAAGCTACAAAAACTTATGATTTTAAAGCTTTAATTAAAGCTTTATTTCAATGTCCACACCTGCAGGCAGATCCAAACGCATTAAAGCGTCGACAGTTTTTGAGGTTGGTTCAAGAATATCGATTAAACGTTTATGGGTCCGCATCTCAAATTGTTCCCTTGAATCTTTATTAACGTGGGGTGAACGCAAGATCGTGTAAACATTCTTCTCCGTCGGGAGCGGAATCGGGCCACTGACCTGAGCTCCGGTACGTTTTGCTGTGTCTACAATACGTTCTGCAGATTGATCTAAAGTTTTGTGATCGAAAGCTTTTAAGCGAATTCTAATCTTTTGACTCATTGTTTCTTCTACCTCCTTAATTCCCGTTACACGGGTCGAGCGCAAAAATTCCCCAGACAAGCGGAGTCACCTACCCAGCAACCTTTTGCACCATGCCAGATATCAGAGATCAGATGCCGGAAATCAGATAGGCGAGTATAACTCACACTATCGACGTTCCTTCACCTGACCTTCACAATTAGAGAGGAAGAATTCCTTCCTCTCTAATTCTAATTCTTTGCAAACAATAATTAAGCGTAAATCTTAGCAACGATTCCTGATCCAACGGTACGTCCGCCTTCACGGATAGCGAAACGAAGTCCTTCTTCCATAGCGATTGGGGTGATGAGCTCAACGTCAATCGTTACACGGTCTCCAGGCATAACCATTTCAGTTCCTTCAGGAAGGTTGATAACACCGGTTACATCCGTTGTACGGAAATAGAATTGGGGACGATAGTTGTTAAAGAAAGGAGTATGACGTCCGCCTTCTTCTTTATTCAGGATGTAAACCTCACCGGAAAATTTGGTGTGAGGCTTGATGGAACCTGTTTTAGCCAAAACTTGACCGCGTTCAATGTCTTTACGCTCAACACCACGAAGAAGCGCACCGATATTATCACCGGCTTGAGCTTGGTCTAAGAGTTTGCGGAACATTTCAACACCGGTTACAACTGTCTTACGAGCAGCTGCGCTTAAGCCAACGATCTCAACTTCGTCTCCGACTTTAACTGCACCACGCTCAACACGGCCAGTAGCAACAGTACCACGACCAGTAATCGTGAATACGTCCTCGACAGGCATTAAGAACGGTTTATCAGTATCGCGTTCTGGAGTAGGAATGTAGGAATCAACGGCATCCATAAGATTCCATATCTTACCACACCACTCACACTCACGTTTTCCGCAGCCGCATTGAAGAGCTTTGAGTCCGGAACCGGGAATGATGGGAATGTTGTCACCATCAAATTCATACGAACTTAAAAGTTCACGGATTTCCATTTCAACAAGCTCTAAGAGTTCAGCGTCATCAACCATATCAGCTTTGTTAAGCCAAACAACAATGCTGGGAACACCAACTTGGCGAGCCAAGAGGATGTGTTCACGAGTTTGCGGCATCGGGCCGTCAGCAGCTGATACAACGAGAATTGCGCCGTCCATTTGAGCAGCACCGGTGATCATGTTCTTAACATAGTCAGCGTGCCCTGGGCAGTCAACGTGAGCATAGTGACGAGTTTCGGTCTCATACTCAACGTGAGCTGTGGAAATGGTAATACCACGTTCGCGCTCTTCTGGAGCCTTGTCAATTTGGTCAAAGGCAGTTGCAATAGCACCGCCGACTTTAGAAAGAACAATTGTGATTGCAGCAGTAGTAGTAGTTTTACCGTGGTCTACGTGACCGATGGTTCCAACGTTAACGTGTGGTTTTGTACGTTCATATTTTGCTTTTCCCATGTTTTTCACTCCTTTAAATTATTTCAGGGATTTTATAATTCAGTGAGGTGCCGAGGTTGCGATCATAACTTATCGTCTTGAATCGCAGCCTCAGACTTCAAACCTCGCTTACGAACCTTGTCGTTTAGCAATAATTCCATCAGCGATGGTCTTGGGAACTTCTTCGTAATGGTCAAATTGCATCACGTAAACACCGCGGCCTTGAGTGGCTGAACGCAAATCAGTCGAATAGCCAAACATTTCGGCAAGAGGAACAAAACCGCGAACAACCTGGGAATTTCCGCGGGCTTCCATACCTTCAATCCGTCCGCGGCGAGAGCTGATATCACCGATAACATCGCCCATATATTCCTCAGGAACCGTTACTTCAACTTTCATTACAGGTTCCAAAATTACCGGATCAGCTTTTAGGGCACCGGCTTTGAAAGCCATAGAACCGGCAATCTTAAAGGCCATTTCTGAAGAGTCAACATCGTGATAGGAACCGTCAACGACAGTAGCCCGGATATCGAGAGCAGGATATCCTGCAAGGATACCATTTTGCATAGCTTCTTCGATACCATCGCCAATCGGGTTGATATATTCGCGAGGAATAACCCCTCCGACGATCTTGTTGACAAATTCAAAGCCAGATCCTGGTTCCAACGGTTGAAATTCAACCCAGCAGTGTCCATATTGTCCACGGCCGCCCGACTGCCTTACAAATTTACCTTCAGCTTTAACTGTTTTGCGGATGGTTTCCTTATAAGCAACCTGCGGACGTCCAACATCACATTGAACCTTAAATTCACGCTGCAGACGGTCAACAATAATCTCCAGATGGAGCTCGCCCATTCCGGCAATAATTGTTTGCCCTGTCTCAACGTCTGTACGCATTCTGAACGTCGGATCTTCTTCAGCCAAACGCGAAAGCGCGCCGCCCATTTTTTCCTGGTCGGCTTTTGTTTTCGGCTCAATAGCGACATCAATAACCGGTTCAGGGAAGACCATTTTTTCAAGAATAATCGGTATTTTTTCGTCACATAGAGTATCTCCGGTCGTCGTTTCTTTCAAACCGACTGCGGCAGCGATATCTCCTGAACGAACCTCAGGAATATCTTCACGGTGGTTAGCGTGCATTTGAAGAATACGTCCAATGCGTTCCTTCTTGCCTTTCGTTGAGTTGAAGACATAGGAACCTGCACTCAGCACACCGGAATAAACTCGGAAGAAAGCCAGTTTCCCGACAAAGGGGTCTGCCATGATCTTAAACGCCAAGGCGGAAAATGGTTCTTCATCAGATGCTGTTCGATGATCCTCTTCGCCTGTATCCGGATTAACCCCTTTAATGGGGGGAACATCCAAAGGTGACGGCATATAGTCTACTACTGCATCCAAAAGAGGTTGAACCCCTTTATTCTTAAAAGCGGAACCGCACAATACCGGAATAAAGGTATTGCTGATAACTCCTTTGCGGATGCCGTTACGTATTTCATCTTCCGTCAATTCTTCGCCTTCGAGATATTTCATCATGAGTTCTTCGTCAGTCTCTGCTACTGCTTCAACAAGCTTCTCGCGATACTTATTCGATATTTCCTGCAAATCTTCAGGAATCGCGTTATGCTCTGCAGTTGTACCCAAGTCATCCGTGTAAATGATCGCCGTCATTGTTACCAAGTCCACGACACCTTTAAAGTTGTCTTCCACTCCGATAGGCACTTGAATTGGTACAGGCTTAGCGCCCAATCTGTCCGCGATCATGGAAACACCACGGAAGAAGTCGGCTCCCATCCGGTCCATTTTATTAATATATGCAATACGCGGAACTTTGTATTTGTCCGCTTGACGCCAGACGGTTTCAGACTGCGGTTCAACTCCACCGACTGAGCAGAATACTGCTACAGCGCCATCAAGCACCCGCAGAGAACGTTCAACTTCTACGGTGAAATCCACGTGCCCTGGTGTGTCAATGATGTTAATTCTATTATTTCTCCATTGACAGGTTGTTGCTGCTGAAGTAATTGTGATACCGCGTTCTTGTTCCTGAACCATCCAGTCCATTGTTGCTGCGCCATCATGTACTTCACCAATTTTGTGCACGCGTCCTGTATAGAATAGAATACGTTCCGTCACCGTCGTTTTACCAGCATCAATATGGGCCATAATCCCAATATTACGCGTATTTTCAAGTGAGTTTTGTCTTGCCACTGCGATTCCCCCTTTCTGTCAAAATCAGTGTGCCTCAAACTACCATTTGTAATGCGCAAAAGCTTTATTCGCTTCAGCCATTTTATGCATATCTTCCTTCTTTTTGACAGAACCGCCGGTATTATTAGCGGCATCGAGCAACTCGGCAGCAATTTTCTCCTGCATCGTTTTCTCGCCCCGCTTACGAGCCATGGACACAATCCAGCGGAGAGCGAGAGTCGAACGACGTTCTGCACGTACTTCGATAGGAACTTGATAGTTGGCTCCACCGACACGACGGGCCTTAACTTCTAAAACGGGCATTACGTTTTTCATAGCATTATTGAAAACTTCCAGCGGATCTTTGCCGGCTTTCTCCTGAATCATATCAAAAGCACTGTAGCAAATAGCCTCTGCCGTCCCCTTCTTGCCGTCTAACATAATCTGGTTTATGAACTTATTTACTGTCTGATTTTTATAAATTGGATCAGGCAGAACTTCTCGTTTCGCAATATATCCCTTACGTGGCATTAGTTTTTTCCCTCCTTTATAGCGTACTCAAGCACTCTAAGGCATAATTAAGCTTTTTTCGGACGTTTTGCCCCGTATTTCGAGCGGCCTTGTGCACGTTTTTGCACTGCCGTTGTATCAAGGGCGCCGCGAATCACGTGATAACGTACGCCAGGCAGATCCTTAACACGACCTCCACGGAGAAGAACCACGGAGTGCTCTTGCAGATTGTGACCAATACCCGGAATATATGCAGTAACTTCCAGTTGATTTGTCAAACGTACACGAGCAACCTTACGAAGGGCAGAGTTAGGCTTTTTAGGAGTGGTGGTATAAACCCTTGTGCACACCCCTCTCTTTTGTGAGGAGCCTCCAGACGGGAATTGCTTACGTTTTAAAGAATTATAGCCCCACTGTAATGCCGGAGCTGTCGACTTTTTCTCAACTGAAGTACGACCTTTGCGAATGAGTTGGTTAATTGTCGGCATGACTTTACCTCCTTTCTGATCAAATCAATATACAAGGAATTGCTTGCTTCAGCATTTAGCAAGCAATTCCAAAACCAGCAGTGAATCATTCAGTCCTTCAAAACAGCCGCTACGGCCGTTCCTACTTCAATCCCGCATGCTTTGCCAAGTTCCTTCATTGTAGGCACCTCAAGACGTTCAACATTATGAGAGCGGCACCATTCAACCAGCGGACGCAAAACGTGGGAATCCGCATCTTTAGCTAGATATACGCGCTGAACCAGTCCTTTTTCCAAGGCGCGCTGAGTCTGCTTTAAGCCAACGGTTTTGTTTTTAGCCTGTTTAAAGGTTTCATCAAGCAGCAATATGCTTTCCTCCCTTAGCACACACTATAGTAGTTTAGCATTTGCATTCAAACGTGTCAATATTTTCAAACCAGATTTGTTTCAGAGGTTTTGATATTGCGGTAACGAGCCATTCCCGTACCTGCAGGAATGAGCTTGCCGATGATGACGTTCTCTTTGAGTCCCAGGAGAGGATCCACCTTTCCTTTAATCGCTGCCTCTGTGAGGACACGAGTCGTTTCTTGGAAGGAAGCCGCAGACAGGAAAGAGTCTGTCGCCAAAGAAGCCTTGGTAATTCCCAGCAAAACGGCATGAGCAACAGCCGGTTCTCCTCCATTGGCAATCGCTTTAGCATTTTCATCTTGGAAATCAAATATATCTATGAGACCACCTGGAAGCAGGCTTGTGTCTCCAGCATCATCTATCTTCACCTTACGAAGCATCTGGCGAACCATGACTTCAATATGTTTATCATTAATGTCAACCCCTTGAAGGCGATAAACACGCTGAACTTCACCCACGAGATAAACCTGTACCCCTCTCAGACCCTTTACCTTCAGCATATCGTGGGGGTTAATACTTCCTTCTGTCAGTTCATCCCCTGCTTCAACAATCTGCCCGTCCCGAACTCTGAGGCGTGATCCATAAGGTATTGTATAAGTTACATGTTCATCGGATTCGGTAGTGATCTCCACTTCTCTGCGTCCCTTAACTTCACTGACCGCTACTTTTCCTTTGACTTCAGATATTATCGCTTGGCCTTTCGGTTTACGGGCTTCGAAAAGCTCTTCTACCCGCGGAAGACCTTGAGTAATATCGTCACCGGCTACACCTCCGGTATGGAATGTCCGCATAGTCAGCTGAGTACCTGGTTCACCGATGGACTGCGCTGCGATAATCCCTACTGCTTCGCCCATTTCAACCGGACGTCCTGTAGCTAAGTTTCGTCCATAGCATTTCTTGCAAACTCCAAAACGTGAAGTACAGGCCAGAACGGAACGAATAACGACGGAATCAAACACGGAAGCTATTTCTTTCGCTTGTTCTTCCGTCATCTCCTTATCTGGAGAAGCAAGAAGTTTTCCTGTTGTAGGATGATATAAATCTTCCAGCACGAAACGGCCCACGAGTCGTTCTTCCAAGGACTCAATGATTTCCGGACCATCCTTGATGTCTTCCACAATAATACCAGTCGTTGTTCCGCAGTCCTCTTCACGTACAATGACATCTTGAGAAACATCGACTAGACGACGGGTCAGATATCCTGAGTCTGCCGTCCTTAGAGCTGTGTCAGCCAAACCTTTTCGAGCACCGTGGGAGGAGATGAAGTATTCTAAAACCGTCAATCCTTCACGGAAATTCGCCTTAATCGGCAACTCAATGGTACGTCCGGACGGATCAGCCATAAGGCCCCGCATTCCGGCCAGCTGCCGGAGCTGTTGAATATTACCCCGTGCTCCCGAAGTTGCCATCATATAGACAGGATTGAACTGATTTAAGCTTTCCATCAAAGCATCGGTGACCGTCTTAGTCGCTTTAGCCCAAGTATCAATAACTAAATTATAACGCTCTTCATCGGTAATTAAACCTCGGCGATACTGCAATTCGGTTTTGGCAACGGCCTGGTCGGCGTTGGAGAGAATTTCCGTTTTCGCTTCAGGAACGGTGATATCCATTAGACCAACAGTCATCCCTGCACGGGTCGAAAACTTAAATCCTTGACTTTTTAGTCCGTCCAGCAATGCGGCGGTTGCTTCATATCCGGCAATTCTGTAGGTCTTGGCCACAATCTCACCTAGACCCTTTTTGCCGACAACTTCATTGAAGTAGCCGATCTCTTTAGGGATTACAGAATTAAAGATCAGACGACCGACTGTTGTCTCTAAAAGTCCATCATCACGGCGAACCTGAATCTTCGCTTGTAAATGAACTTCACCCGAATCATAGGCTAAAACTGCTTCATCGAAGTCTTTGAATATCTTTCCTTCACCAAAAGCCCCCGGTCGTTCCATCGTCAAATAATAGGAGCCTAAGACCATATCCTGGGTAGGAGTTTGTACGGGCCGGCCATCCTTAGGATTTAAGATGTTATGAGAGGCCAACATTAACAAACGTGCTTCGGACTGAGCTTCTGCAGACAATGGGACGTGAACAGCCATTTGGTCTCCGTCGAAGTCAGCATTATAGGCTGTGCAGACGAGTGGGTGGATCTGTAAGGCACGTCCTTCAACCAAGCTAGGCTCAAAGGCCTGAATTCCCAAACGGTGAAGGGTCGGAGCACGATTCAAGAGGACCGGATGATCGGTAATAACCTCCTCCAAAACGTCCCAAACTTCCGGACGTACGCGTTCAACCATTCGTTTAGCGCTTTTTATATTATGGGCATGCCCTTCATTAACTAGCTTCTTCATAACAAAGGGTTTAAAGAGTTCTAAGGCCATTTCCTTAGGAAGGCCGCATTGATGCAATTTAAGGTTTGGCCCAACTACAATAACGGAACGTCCTGAATAGTCTACGCGTTTTCCTAAAAGGTTTTGACGGAAACGCCCTTGTTTTCCTTTCAGCATATCGCTCAGAGACTTCAGCGGACGGTTTCCCGGTCCTGTCACTGGACGTCCACGCCGCCCATTGTCAATCAGAGCGTCAACCGCTTCTTGGAGCATTCGTTTCTCATTGCGAACGATGATATCCGGAGCCCCTAAATCCAAAAGACGCTTCAGTCGATTGTTACGGTTGATCACGCGTCTGTAAAGGTCATTAAGGTCTGAAGTAGCAAATCTGCCGCCGTCCAATTGAACCATAGGCCGCAGTTCAGGCGGGATTACCGGAACCACATCCATAATCATCCATTCCGGACGATTACCTGATTGCTTAAAGGCCTCAACGACTTCTAAGCGACGAATAGCGCGAATTTTCCGTTGCCCGGAAACCTCTTTCAGTTCTCCGCGCAGCTCATCGTTAAGTTTATCTAAATCCATTTCTGCGAGTAGAAGTTTAATGGCTTCAGCACCCATACTTGCTTGAAAACGATCACCATACTTCTCCCGGTATTCACGATATTCCGTTTCAGTCAAAAGTTGCTTTTTCATGAGGGAAGTATCCCCAGGCTCGGTAACAATGTAGGAAACAAAATAGAGGACTTTTTCCAAAGCTCGGGGTGACATATCTAAAAGCAGACCCATGCGGCTTGGAATCCCTTTAAAATACCAAATATGGGAAACGGGAGCAGCAAGAACAATATGCCCCATCCGCTCACGGCGAACCTTCGATCGAGTTACTTCAACTCCGCAGCGATCGCAGACAATACCTTTGTAGCGGACCCGTTTATATTTTCCGCAATGACATTCCCAATCCCTTGTCGGACCAAAGATCTTTTCACAAAACAATCCTTCCCGTTCCGGCTTTAAGGTCCGATAGTTAATGGTTTCAGGCTTCTTTACTTCTCCATAGGACCAATCTCGGATCATATCCGGGGAAGCTAAGCCGATACGCATACGGTCGAAGTTATTGACGTCTAGCAATCCTTATCGCTCCTTTCCTCCGGGGGACTATTTGAGATCGTCAAAGTCTATTTCCTCTTCTTCAAGGACTTCTTCATTCAAATCTTCAAGAGGGTCCTCTTCATCCACGGTTTCTTCTTCATCCTCATCTTCAGTTTCTACGAGACGAGGGCCTGGAGCAGGAAGTTCCTCATGCAGATCGATACCAAGTTCTTTAGCAGTTTCCGCGATATCCTCATCCGTATCATGAATCTCAATTTCCTGATCATCTGAGGAGAGCACTCGAACATCCAATCCCAAACTCTGCATTTCTTTAATCAATACTTTAAAGGACTCAGGAATTCCCGGTTCGGGGATATTTTCCCCTTTAACAATAGCTTCGTAGGTCTTAACGCGGCCGACAACATCATCAGATTTAACGGTTAGGATTTCTTGGAGAGTATATGATGCTCCATAAGCTTCCAGAGCCCAAACCTCCATTTCTCCAAAACGCTGTCCGCCGAATTGCGCTTTCCCTCCCAAGGGTTGTTGGGTTACCAGGGAATACGGACCAGTCGAACGGGCATGGATTTTATCATCAACCAAATGGTGCAGCTTCAGTACATACATATAGCCTACAGTAATCTTACTGTCAAAAGGTACTCCCGTACGTCCGTCGTACAACATCGTCTTGCCGTCTTTGGGAAGCCCGGCCTTCTCCAAGGTTTCAAAAATATCTTCTTCCCGCGCACCATCAAAAACCGGAGTAGCAATGCGAATACCCAGAGCTTTGGCCGCCCAGCCTAAGTGGGTTTCCAAAACCTGACCGATATTCATCCGCGAAGGAACGCCCAGAGGATTCAATACAACCTCGATCGGAGTGCCATCCGGCATGAAGGGCATATCCTCCTGACGCATAATCCGGGAAATAACCCCTTTGTTTCCATGCCGGCCTGCTACCTTATCACCAACAGAGATTTTACGTTTCTGAGCAATATAGACACGTACCAGCTGGTTAACGCCCGGTGACAATTCATCTCCGTTTTCGCGGGTAAAGACCTTGACATCAACAATTTTTCCGGCCTCACCGTGAGGAACCCGTAAAGAAGTATCCCGGACCTCGCGGGCCTTTTCGCCGAAAATAGCACGCAGCAAGCGTTCTTCAGCTGTCAGTTCCGTTTCTCCCTTGGGAGTAACTTTACCGACTAAAATGTCTCCAGGACGAACCTCCGCACCAATGCGAATGATTCCACGTTCATCGAGATCCTTCAGAACATCTTCTCCGACGTTAGGGATATCTCGAGTAATTTCTTCAGGCCCTAGCTTCGTATCACGCGCGTCGGATTCATATTCTTCAATATGAATTGACGTATAATAATCTTCTCGGACAAGCTTTTCGTTAATCAGAATGGCGTCCTCATAGTTATACCCTTCCCAAGTCATGAAGGCCACTAAGACATTTCGTCCCAAAGCAAGTTCACCATAGTCGGTGGAGGGTCCGTCAGCAATGATCTGACTCGCCTCGACTTTCTCGCCCTTCTTGACGATCGGTCTCTGGTTAATACATGTTCCTTGGTTCGAGCGCAAGTACTTAAGCAGTTTATGCCGTTCCGTAGTGCCATCGTCATGAAGGACTACGATCTCATCCGCTGTTGCCCGTTCGACAACCCCAGCTTGTTTGGTGATCGCACAAACCCCTGAATCTTTAGCAGTCTTATATTCCATCCCAGTTCCCACATAAGGAGAGTCTGTGCGCAAGAGGGGAACAGCTTGACGCTGCATGTTTGAGCCCATTAGTGCCCGGTTAGCATCATCATGCTCCAAAAATGGAATCAAAGCGGTAGCAATTGAAACCATTTGCTTCGGAGATACATCCATGTAGTCCACTTGGCTCGGTGAAACATGCACGAAATCGGGGCCGTGCCGCCCGTCAATTTTATCTAAGAGGAAATTGCCGCTTTCATCAAGAGGCGCATTAGCCTGAGCGACAACGTACTTTTCTTCCTCATCTGCCGTTAAATAGTGAATCTCATCAAGAACTCTGCCGTTTTCTTTATCCACCTTACGATATGGAGCCTCGATAAAACCGTAAGGATTAATACGGGCAAAGGTACTTAAGGAACCGATCAAGCCAATGTTTGGACCTTCAGGGGTTTCTACAGGACACATCCGCCCATAATGGGAGTGATGAACGTCACGAACTTCAAAACCGGCCCGTTCACGACTCAAGCCACCTGGTCCCAAAGCACTTAAACGCCTTTTATGAGTTAGCTCGGCTAAGGGATTCGTTTGATCCATGAACTGCGACAATTGGCTGCTGCCGAAGAATTCCTTAATAGCCGCCACAACAGGACGGATATTTATTAAAACTTGTGGAGTTATGACTTCGACGTCCTGAATAGTCATTCGTTCACGGACAACACGTTCCATTCGCGATAAACCAATACGAAATTGATTTTGGAGCAATTCTCCTACTGAACGCAAGCGGCGATTTCCTAAGTGGTCAATGTCATCCTTAAATCCTCCGCCTTCCATCAGGTCTAACATTCGTTGTATACTCGCCACGATATCCCCGCGGGTCAGATGACGAACCTCCATGGGAATGTCTAAACCTAACTTCTTATTAAGCTTGTAGCGGCCAACCTTTGCCAGATCGTAACGCTTAGCATCAAAAAATAAGGCTTCTAACAGCGAGCGGGCACTGTCGACAGTTGGAGGTTCTCCTGGCCGTAATCGTTTATAGATTTCAACGAGAGCTTCTTCGGTAGATTCCGAATTGTCTCTTTCCAGGGTAGCACGAATGTATTCGTTATCATTGAACAATTCCAGAATTTGTCCATTGCTGGAATATCCCAAGGCCCGGATGAGTACCGTGCCCGGAAGCTTACGTGTACGATCAACTCTTACAAAAATATTATCATTAATATCCGATTCGAATTCCAACCACGCTCCACGGTTTGGAATCACTGTAGCCCCATAAAGTTTCTTACCACTCGGATCAATTTGTTCCGCATAGTAAACACCAGGTGAACGAACAAGCTGACTAACAATAACACGCTCAGCACCATTAATAATAAAGGTGCCTTTGTCTGTCATTAGCGGGAAATCACCCATGAAGACTTCCTGTTCCTTAACTTCCCCGGTTTCTTTGTTAATAAGGCGTACTTTTACCCGTAGAGGAGCCGCAAAAGTTACATCTCGCTCTTTACACTCCTCAACCTGGTACTTGGGTTCTCCTAAGCTGTAATCAATAAATTCCAAAACTAGATTGCCCGTGAAGTCTTGAATCGGAGAAATATCGCGAAACATATCGCGCAATCCTTCATCAAGAAACCAACGATAGGAGTTCTGCTGGATTTCAATTAGATTTGGCATGTCAAGGACTTCCCGGATTCTGGAATAACTCCAGCGCTCCCGTACCCCGACCTTAACAGGATAGAACATTAACGCTTCACCCCTCAGTGCGCATTTCTCTCATTGAGGTATAATATATTGACATAAACAGCCAAAAGCAAGGCCTTTAAATAAAACCTCGCTTAACTATCTATGGTATTCCGCATCATCGTGACAATTCCAAACTACTATCTCCTTATTATCCAATGCTTTCTAGTAATTGCCATAGCATGGAAGAATCGAGCAAATACCTTCACCTATGTATAGTAACAGTTATAAATTATACCAAATTCATCGTACAGTGTCAAGAAAATCTTCAGAGTTAGAAGAATAAATAATGAAGATATGACACTAATAATGGCGTTGGCAGTAAAGGATTGCCGCTTTGCGGCACGGAGGTCTGATAACATAAACATACATGGACATTTTCGGTTCCCTAAGTAGGATAAATGTATTTGCGCCAGGAAAGATAGCCTGCCTGTAATTAAAGAAGGCACTCTCTACTTAGAGAGCACCTTCTTATATTCTCTAAACTATTTAACTTCGACAGTTGCGCCAGCTTCAGTTAATTTAGTTTTTACAGCTTCAGCTTCGTCTTTAGCGACCTTTTCTTTAATAGGTTTCGGAGCATTATCTACGAGATCTTTAGCTTCTTTTAAGCCCAAACCAGTTACTTCGCGAACAACTTTAATAACATTGATCTTTGATGCACCGCAGTTGGTGAGGATAACATCAAATTCAGTTTTTTCTTCAGCTGCTTCACCTGCAGGTGCTGCCGCTCCGCCAACAGCTGCTACAGCTACAGGAGCTGCAGCACTGACACCGAATTCGGTTTCAAAAGCTTTAACGAGTTCAGAGAGTTCGAGGACAGTTAAACCTTTAACTGCTTCGAGAATTTCATTAACTTTAGACATGTTTTATTTCCTCCTTAAACTATGAAACATTTTATGTTTCTGTCATTAATATTATTGAGCTTCTTTAAGCTTACGCACTTCTTCGAGAGCGTAACCCATTTTGCGAATAGGCCCTTGAAGAACATTGGCCATACCTGCCAAAGGCGCTTGCATACCGCGCAGAACCATGGCCAGCAGTACTTCCCGCGACGGAAGATCGGCAAGATTTTTAACGCCGTCAGGTCCGATAACTTTGCCCTCTAAAACTCCAGCTTTAATGGCAAAGCTCTTAAGCTTATTTGCTTTGGCAAAGTCCAATAAGATTTTAGCAGGTGCAACAGGATCATTGCTGAAAGCAAGCGCTGTTGGTCCTTCTAAATAGGACTCAAGCCCTTCGACACCTACTTCTTGAGCCGCTCGTCGTACAAGGGTGTTTTTCAACACCTTATACTCCACGCCAGCTTGACGAAGCTGTGCCCGTAATTGGGTCACCTGAGCTACTGTTAGCCCGCGGTAATCAGCTAAAACAACCCCTGAAGATTGTTGAAACTTCTCTTTAATCTCTGAGACAACCTGGCTTTTTTCCTCGATATTAGGCATTCTGTGTACCTCCTTCCTATAGGGCAACTCAGCAAAAAACCTCCGCAGCTGCAGAGGTTAAGAATGCCAAGTATATCTTTCGGCACGTTTTCCAACCTCGGCAGGAAATTAAGCCTAACGGCACCTGCTATCTACAGCGGATATTTAATTCCTGATAAGTGTACCCTCATTGTAGAATACTGTCAAGAGAACTTTAGAGAGCCTTAACCGGATTGATTCTTACGCCAGGGCCCATAGTCGAACTAACCGTTATGCTGCGGATATATTGACCTTTAGCAGCAGCAGGTTTTGCTTTAGCGATGGTTTCCCCTAACGTACGATAGTTCTCTAACAGCTGCTCTGCACTGAAAGATGCCTTGCCAATGGGAGCATGGATAATTCCAGCCTTTTCGGCACGATATTCAATCTTACCAGCTTTGATTTCCTTGATGGCACGAGTTACATCCGGGGTAACGGTTCCTGTCTTAGGGTTCGGCATTAAGCCTTTAGGTCCAAGTACACGGCCTAATCTACCGACCATTCCCATCATATCCGGAGTAGCTACTACGACATCAAATCCGAACCATCCTTGATCAATCTTCGCGATCATGTCTTCAGCGCCCACAAAATCTGCGCCAGCAGCTTCTGCCTCTTTCGCTTTGTCTCCCTTGGCGAAAACCAAAACAGAACGAGTTTTTCCTGTTCCATTAGGGAGCACAAGAGCACCGCGAATTTGTTGGTCTGCATGACGAGTGTCAATTCCTAATTTAAAAGCAACTTCGATCGTCTCATCGAATTTTGCTTTGGCATTAGCCTTCACGAGCGTTAATGCTTCAAGGGGTTCGAAATATCCTGTGCGATCAAAGGTCTTTACGGCCTCTTGATATCTTTTTCCAACCTTAGCCATTCTTTTACCTCCTTGTGGTTATGCGGGCTAAACCCTCCCACAATTCATCTTAACCTTCAACAACATCAATGCCCATGCTTCGAGCTGTACCTTCAACCATCCGCATTGCTGCCTCTATACTTGCTGCATTCAGATCTTTCATCTTAATATCCGCAATTTCGCGAACTTTGGATTTCGGGATCGTGGCAACCTTCTTGCGATTGGGTTCAGATGAACCGGAATTAATATTGGTCATCTTTTTAAGCAGGACAGAAGCAGGCGGAGTCTTGGTAATAAAGGTAAAGGAGCGATCTTCATAGACCGTAATTTCCACCGGAATAATAAGCCCAGCTTGATCCTTTGTGCGCTCATTGTACTCTTTACAGAAGGCCATAATATTGACCCCATGTTGACCAAGAGCCGGACCAACCGGAGGTGCCGGTGTAGCTTTACCTGCAGTGATTGCTAATTTGACCAAACCAATTACTTTCTTTGCCATAGTTTAACACCTCCTTGATAGAATAATCCCTATTTTAGTCGAGTTTTTGAACCTGTCCGAAATCTAATTCCACAGGTGTTTCTCTTCCAAACATTGATACTTCCACACGCAATTTGCCCTTATCGGGGAGTATTTCTCGGACTACTCCTACAAAGTCTTTAAACGGCCCAGCTATAACCTGGACAGTTTGATTAACCTCGAAATCAATTTTAGCACGCAGATCATCCATCCCCATTTGCTGGAGAATCTGAACAACCTCTTGTTCAAGGAGCGGAATCGGTTTAGTTCCCGTACCCACAAAACCTGTTACCCCCGGCGTGTTGCGAACAACATACCAAGAGTCATCGGTCATTTCCATTTCAACAAGAACATATCCCGGATAAACCTTACGCTTCGTTACTTTTTCCTTCCCATTTTTGAACTCAACCTCGTCTTCCATGGGAACAAGAACGCGAAAGATCTTCTCCTCCATATTCATGGATTCTACGCGTTTTTCGAGATTCATTTTAACTTTATTTTCATAACCCGAGTACGTATGAATTACGAACCAGTCTTTAGCCATTTCTCAGGGACCTCCTCAGACACTGCCGCAGAAACTCGCAGTTTAGGGCACTAGCTTGGTTAAGGCAATACTTAAACCGCCGTCCACAGCCCACATGAGAACAGAAACAATCCCCACCGCAACAAATACTACACCCGTATAGGCAAGCAATTGCTTACGGCTTGGCCAGTGAACTTTTTTTAATTCACTCAGAACTCCGCGAAAGTAGTCTTTCGTCTTATCCGCTTGCTTCTGAGTATTAGCAGGTTTTTTTAACGCGCCCATCGCTTCACATCCTTAAACGACATCGGTGTCCTCGACATTGTGACAACGCTTCCTGGCGTACAGTTTAAAACGTCACAAAAAATTATTTGGTTTCTTTATGGAGAGTATGGCTTTTGCAGAACTTACAATACTTTTGGACTTCTAAACGATCAGGATTATTCTTCTTATTCTTCATCGTAGCATAGTTACGGTGCTTGCAATCCGTACACGCTAAAATAATGCCCACACGCACTCACGAACACCTCCCAGACAACAGTAGGACGCTGCATTTATTCCATTACTCAAGTACTGTATCACAAGATAATTACCCTGTCAAGAAAATACGGGATGAAGCAACATGTTCAGCATCCTTAGTGGATAAAACAAAAGACAGCAATGCTGCCTTTTAACTTCAAAATAAATGGAGCCAACGATGGGACTCGAACCCGCAACCTGCTGATTACAAATCAGCTGCTCTACCAATTGAGCTACGTTGGCATTTTGTTAGTACGTCTCTTGTTGAGAGGCACTCATATACTCTAGCACTTTTTATAAAAAAATGCAAGCATTTTCTTTCCAGGAATTTATGTAAAATCACCCATCCCGACGTTCAAGATAACGTTCAAGTTTCCTCTTCACTCTTTGCAACGCGTTATCGATTGATTTCACATGTCTTTTCAAGTCAACAGCAATTTCCTGGTAGGACTTCCCTTCCAAGTAAGACATCAGTACCTTCCATTCTAAGGAACTGAGAATCTCACCCATCTTTTCCTCAATGTCATCGAATTCCTCTCGGCTGATGATCAGTTCCTCCGGATCCGTAATACGAGTTCCAGAGATAACATCAAGCAACGTCCGATCAGAATCTTCGTCATATATCGGCTTATTGAGTGAGACATACGAGTTAAGGGGAATGTGTTTCTGCCTTGTAGCTGTTTTAATAGCAGTAATAATCTGGCGGGTTATACATAACTCCGCAAATGCCCTGAACGATGAGAGCTTATCGCCGCGAAAGTCTCTTATGGCCTTATAGAGTCCAATCATTCCTTCTTGAATAATATCTTCGCGATCCGCACCTATGAGAAAATAGGAACGAGCCTTTGCCCGAACGAAGTTCTTATATTTGTTGATTAGATACTCTAGTGCTGTAGCGTCGCCTTCCTTGGCAAGCTCAACCATCTCTTCATCTACGATAATGTCGATGATTTCGCACTCTGGTAGTTCTGGTTGGGCTTGAAAAGTCAAGTTGATCCCCCCTACAATGTCGTCATGAAGAAGACGCAATCTCGCCTAGCCCTTGTCCACGGGAACATTCTCATTATACCCGACCCCTAAGAAAAGCGTCAAGGCGAAGTTTTGGTTGTTCTGTCGCATAGGCGTCATTTGAGACCTGATATTCAAAGTCCGAAGTTCAATATTGGGTGAAAGCGACTCTTTTAGAAGTATCATAACCAGTGACGTCCAATCTTTCAAGTCTAATTTTTATCCAATCGTATATCTTCGGTGAAGAACGGGTCCTCCACCGAAGCGTTTAAGCCGTCCAATTTCCCATTTCACATTCCTGCAGCTCTAATTTATGGCCTTACAGTTCTTTGTCTCAAGACCTCATAGAGCATCACGGATCCTGCGACACTGGCGTTAAGCGAAGTTACTCTGCCTTTCATAGGCAAACTGACAATCTCGTCGCAATTCTCCCTTAAGAGACGGCTGATCCCCTTGCCTTCACTGCCAATGACGATAACTCGCGGGCCTGTGAGATCTGCTGTAAATACATGACCTCCTCCGGCTTCCGCTCCGGACACCCAGCAGCCCCTCTTCTTTAAATCCTTAATGGTTTGGACTAAATTACTTACACGAGCAACCAGAACATACTCAACTGCTCCGGCTGATGTTTTAGCAACAGTTCCAGTCAAAGATACACTTCGGCGTTTCGGAATAATAACTCCATGGGCCCCCACAGCATCAACGGTTCTCAGCAAGGCCCCCAGATTATGCGGATCTTCAATTTCGTCCAGCATCAAGATAAAGGGATCTTCCTGCCGTTCTTCAGCCAGTGCCAAAATGTCCTCAACTTCGGCGTATTCTCTGGCAGCAACATAAGCCAAGATACCTTGATGACTTTCCTTCTGCACTAAGCGGTCTAGAACCTGTCGTTTTACAAACTGATAGGGAATGTTCCGTTCCTGCAGGAGAGTGAGGATTTCATGATTCCTCTCGCTCGTATTCTCCGAAACCATAAGTACTTTATTGACAGGTTTACCGCTCCTCAGCAGTTCAATAACCGGATTTTTGCCATAAACAATCTCATCGTTCAACTTGTTCACGTCTTCTTTCCTTCTAGGGTTTTTAATCTTCCGCAGCTATAAGCGCCCTGATGGCATACTCCCTGAGTCACACAGGTCGGTCCCGCCTCGCTGAAAAGATTTGGAGCTGCGCCCCGTACCAGCTCCAGCATCTTCTCTGCCAAAGTGCGAATTTCCCATTGTGCCCTCATGCAGGTTCGATGTTCAAAGAAATTTAATAACGAGCGAGCATTAAAGGTCGCCATTAAAGAGGTGGTACAGGCGTTGGGCAGAACAAAACGAGCATCTTCTGCAGGCACCATAGCCTGAAGGGCTCGATATTCTTCTTGAAGGTTTGTCATAACCTTTGCAAAACGCTCCATAGCCTCAGGGCTGCGCTGAATGCTGGGGGGAACGACATATTCAAAACCATTCTCTTTGACATAACGCTGAGAGCGCTGAGAATAACTGGCGATTCTATGACGCACTAATTGATGGGATAAGACCCGCGAGACACCGTCGATTGAAAACTGAAAGCTCACATGTTCAAAGGGCGATAAATGTCCCATATCACGCAGTTTTCGCACAAAGCGCGCCACCGTCTCATCTTCTAATCGATCCAAAAGTTCAGGCACAGGATCTGCCGAATAACACAAACGAGCAGCAGCAGCCACCACTTTTTCCGGATCTGGCGTGTATTGAATTAGATCCACTCTCATCTCGACAGCCTTCTTTCCACTTTATCATTCTTCTTCAAAATCGATTTCGCCCGGTCCCTTGCTGATAACCCCATCGACTTGATTAAAGGCCCATTGCATACGTTGAGTTTGTCCGCTTAATTGCCAATATCCAACTAAACTTTCAAAGGCTGTAGCATAACGATAGGTTACAACGTCAACATTTTTCGGGTACCCGCCTTTAGCATTTCGCCCACGCAAAACAACCTTCCGCTCAACATCATCAAGTTCCGGAAAAAGGGCTTGTAAAACCTTCGCTTGAGCCCCCGCCCGAACATAACTAATTGCTTGTTTGTGAAGTTCCTTAACTTTTTCATTCCCTAACTCCAGCAAATGGGTTCGAACCCATAATTCATAGACAGCGTCTCCCAAATACGCCAGGGTTAAAGGATTCATTTCTTGCCAACTGCGCATACGGTCACCTTTCAACCTATTTAATCTTCCACCTTGCACCTTGTGGAGTATCTTCAATTACAATTCCCTGAGCCTTAAAGGCATCTCGGATAAAATCCGACATTTCCCAGTCTTTCTTCTGTCGAGCTTTAGAGCGAATCTGAAGAACGAGATCCATTACTTTAGAAAGCATCTCTTCATTTTCTACCTGAACTTGAGCCGGATGCAGAAAATCGAATCCCAATACTTCTCCCAGTTCAATGAGAGTTTTTTGAGCTTTAGCAAGGCCTTCCGAAAAAACAGGATGTTCTTGTACAGATCCATTCATCGTCTTGGCTAATTCAAAAAGCGCCGCATAAGCCAAAGCTGAATTGAAATCATCATCCATCGCCTTTTCAAAGGCTTTACGTGCTTCTTCTGCGGCCTTCAGCAGTCCTTGCTCAACCTGTTCATTTTTAACGGATTCCGTCCTTTCCAAGGCCTGTTGGGCTAAACGAACGCTTGTCTGTAATCGTTCAAGCCCTTTTTGGGCCATTCCCAGATTCTCGTCGTTAAAATCCAGAGGACTGCGATAATGAGTTCCAAGCAAATAAAAGCGAATCACTTCTCCGGAATTATTGTCCAACAGTTCCCGAGTCGTAAAGAAATTCCCTAGGGACTTAGACATCTTTTCCTGATTAATCGTCAGGAAAGCATTATGCATCCAATAATGTGCAAAGGTTTGACCATCTAAATACCCTTCCGTTTGAGCGATTTCATTTTCATGGTGCGGGAAAACCAAATCTCCGCCCCCGCCATGAATGTCAAAGCCCGCTCCCAAGTATTTCAGAGACATAGCCGTACATTCAATATGCCACCCGGGGCGTCCCATACCCCAGGGACTTTTCCACGCTGGTTCTCCCGGTTTAGCCTTTTTCCAAAGTGCAAAATCCATAGGATGCTGTTTGCGCTCATCCACTTCAACCCTTGCACCGGCCTTCATATCTTCTAATGTTCTGCCCGAGAGCTTTCCATAACCGGGAAATCGATCTACGGCAAAATACACATCCCCATCGACGTCATAGGCAAGCCCTTTATTAATCAAACCCTGGATAATTTCGAGCATTTCCTGTATATGTTCCGTGGCTTTGGGATGAACCGTAGCCGGAAGAATATTAAGAGCTTTAGCGTCTTTAAAATACTCATCGATATACTTTTGCGCTAAAGCCAGAGGGTCCATTCCTTCCACATTACCCCTCTGAATAATTTTGTCATCAACATCCGTAAAATTTTGTACGTAGCGGACCTCATAGCCTTTATACATAAAGTAACGTCTTATCATGTCAAAAACGACAAGCATCCGTGCGTTTCCCGCATGAAAGTAATTATACGTCGTCGGACCGCAGACATACATCGCAACTTTCCCGCTCTCTCGAGGCTTGAACTCCTCTTTCTGCCGGGTCATGGTGTTGAATAATTTCAAAGACATTGTATCGACTCTCCTCTTCTTTTAAACGTTTTTCCAAAAATTCTACTCGCTGCATTAAACATCGCAGCATTTCATTGACTGGATCCGGAAGATCGTCATGTCTCAAATCAGGTTTTTTAATGGGCACCCCATGATGAAGGACAATCTTGCCTGGTATACCTACGACAGTTGTATCACTGGGAACAGATTTATTTACAACGGAGCCCGCTCCTATTTTAACATTATCTCCAACTTTGAACGAACCTAAAATCTTAGCCCCCGCCCCGATTACAACATTATTGCCAATGGTCGGGTGCCGTTTGCCTTTTTCCTTTCCGGTTCCTCCAAGAGTAACCCCCTGATACAAAGTAACATTATCACCTACCTCCGCGGTTTCGCCAATCACTACGCCGCTGCCATGATCAATAAAAAAACCCTGCCCAATTGTAGCGCCCGGATGAATCTCAATTCCCGTGAGAAACCTTGAAAATTGAGAGATCATCCTCGGTAAAATTACAAAATTGCGTTTATATAACCAATGAGCTAGGCGATGAAAAAGCACCGCATGAAAACCCGGGTAACAAAAGATAACCTCTAGTATACTTTTAGCAGCAGGATCCCGTTCAAAAATAACGCGAATATCGCGCCGAAGTTGCCCAAATATCATCGCTGGCAGACACCCCTTTCCTTTTTCATCGTATTCTCTCAGCCAAAAATTGGGCACAAAAAAGCGGAATCTCCGTCCAGAGACGAAAGGTTCCGCGGTTCCACTCTGATTGAACGACCCAAGTCATTCCAGCTTAAAACTTTAACGCAGTTAACACGGAAAGACATACTCTAATTCTGCCTTTCAGCTCAGAGATGCACTTCCAAAAATTCCTGCCGATGGCTTACACCAATCCCATCTTCGCTAAGGGCAATTCCTTTTTGTACTCTTTCTCATCATAGCCTTAATTATTAATTAATGACCAATTATAGGACAGATTCCCGCCGCTGTCAATAAAGTGTCATGCCATTTTTAGACATTGTTCCATATAGCTCTAGGTTAATGTTATGCTGATAATTTACTGATCCCAATGTCTAGTCTGCGCAGAGTTTCTGTTTTACCCAATATTTCAGCCAATTCTACACCGCCGCCCGGGCTTGACTCCTTACCAGAAAGAGCAGTTCTAAGAGGCCAGAGAACTTGTCCGTTTTTGACCCCAAGTTGGGAAATGACATCAGCCAGTGATTCCTCCAGTTCAGACAGGTCCCAGTTCTCCAGAGCAGTTAAGGCCTCACGGGCTGCCTTTAAATTACTTAAGGAATTGACGACGTCTGTTTTCATTTTCTTATGGACGAATAGGTTAATATCATAATCCGGGAGGCTCTTGAAGAAATCAATCTTCTCAGGGATTTCCTTGAGAATCTCTATTCTCTTTTGTAATAAAGCACTGACCTTTTGGACATCAATACCTGCGCCAAGCGCATCTTGATAATAAGGCAGGGCTAAAGCATTAAATTCTTCCAGACTTAGTCTTCGCAGATATTCGCCGTTCATCCACTTTAATTTATTGACATCAAAGATTGCCGGAGACTTGCTTAAGCCTTCGACATTAAATAGTTTCTCAAGCTCTTGGAGCGTGAAGAATTCTTCATTAGTCCCCGGATTCCATCCCAGCAAGACAATATAATTCACAATAGCTTCCGGCAGGTACCCTTGAGAAATAAAATCTTCAAAGGAGGCATCACCTTCGCGTTTGCTTAATTTCTTCTCAGCCGTTTTCATGATTGGCGGTAAATGAATATACTCTGGAATGTCCCAGTCAAAGGACTTATAAAGCAAATTATATTTCGGTGTGGAGGAGAGGTATTCCGATCCCCGTACAACATGGGTGATTTCCATCAAATGATCATCGACTACATTGGCAAAATTATAAGTAGGCAATCCATCAGACTTTAAGAGTACTCCCTCATCGAGTTCAGAATTGGCAACAGAAACCGTTCCATAGACAAGATCATGAAACTCTGTTGTACCTTCCTCAGGTATCCATTGCCGCACAACATACGATTCATTATTGCTTAGCTTTTCCGAGATTTCTGCTGATTTTAAATGTTTACATTGACAATGATGCTTGGTCGGTGCAGCTGCAGATTGACTGCTGTTTTCTAAGCCTTCGCCTCGCTCTTTCGAACAAAAGCAGTAATAAGCACCCTTTAATTCAACAAGCTTATCGGCATATTCCTTATAGATTGATCTCCTTTGACTTTGGACATAAGGTCCATAAGGTCCTCCGATGTCAGGGCCTTCATCGTACTTTAAACCAACAATATTCAGTGTTTTTAAAATCACTTCAACAGCGCCCTCGACAAAACGGGCTTGATCCGTGTCTTCTACTCTTAATAAAAATTTTCCGTCCTGAGATTTCGCAATTAAATATTCATAAATTGCAGTTCTTAAGTTGCCGATATGCATATAGCCTGTCGGGCTTGGAGCAAATCTTGTCCTAACTTCTTTCATACAAACCACCTTAAAAAAATTCTCTGAGGATTTCCCTCTCTTAGGACAAAAGAATTTTAAAACATTTTTATCTCTTATCCTTTACGACATTAACAATAGCTTGGGCTCCAATGCCTTCACTTCGTCCTTCGAAGCCCAGTCGTTCCGTAGTTGTTGCTTTCACTGATACACTTTCAATGTCAACATCTAAAGCCCGAGCGAGATTTGAGCGCATCTGGGGTATGAAAGGAGCAAGCTTCGGACGCTCTGCCACAATAAGACTGTCAACATTTCCAACGCGGTAACCTTGACCTTTAATCAGTTCGGCAACACGTTCCAATAAAAGAAGACTGGAAATTCCTGCATACTGGGGATCATGATCAGGAAAATGAGAGCCTATATCTCCAAGCGCCAATGCCCCTAACAACGCATCCATAAGAGCATGAATTAAAACATCCGCATCCGAATGTCCAAGCAAACCTCTTTCATAGGGAATTTCCACTCCCCCTAAGATCAAAGGCCTCCCCTCAGTCAAGGCATGAACATCATAACCTATTCCAACTCTAATTTTCAACACCCCAATCTATGTTTCGCGCATTGTTAAAATTCGTTCCGCTAACCAAAGGTCCTCAGGCGTAGTAACCTTGATATTCTCCTGAGAGCCCTCAATTACCTGTACTGGATACCCCATCCATTCTAACAAAGATGCGTCATCTGTGCCATAGTACCCGTTTGAAGCAGCACGGAGGTGTACAGTTTCTAACGTCTGACGATCAAAGATCTGAGGTGTTTGTACTGCCCGTAAACGTTCTCTGGGCAGGGTATCTGTCACACTTCCGGAACTATTGGTCTGTTTAATAGTATCCTTGACCGGAATCCCCATGATCGCTGCCGAAAACCCCTCGGCAGCTTGCAAAAAGTGATGAAAATCCTTCAACGTCAAAAGGGGCCTAGCCCCATCATGAACCACTACTCGTTGAATAGTAGGACTGAGCGCTAGTACCCCTAAGCGAACGGAATCTTGACGTTGGACTCCGCCTTGACAAATTCTTGCTACTTTATCTAAATTATACCGACTAACAAGATCTTCGATCAAGGCAAGATCATTTTCTGCCCCAACAATCACTATTTCCGAGACGCAGTCGGACATTTGGAATACTCTTACCGTATGGACTAAAATTGGTTGTCCCTTTAAGCTAAGAAATTGTTTATTGCCTTCGGCCCCCATCCGTTTACCTTGGCCCGCTGCAGGAATAACGATGCCTATTTCAGCCAATCGCATTCACCTCATCCGTTGGACGAAGACCCATCGACTTTTTTTCCAGAGAACTTTTAGGTTTTGCGAAAATCATACGACCGGCAGCTGTTTGCAAAACACTGGTTACTAATACGGTAATATTTTGCCCCATATAACGGCGGCCAGTATCGACTACAATCATCGTTCCGTCATCCAGATAGGCCACACCCTGACCCGGTTCCTTTCCTTCTTTCATGACTTGAACCAGCATTTCTTCTCCCGGGAGAACAATTGGTTTCAGGGAATTGGCTAATTCATTAATATTCAAAACCTTGACGCCTTGGAGTTCAGCGACTTTATTCAAATTATAATCATTGGTTAAAAGAGGAGAATCTAAAACTTGACCTAAACGAACCAGTTTACTGTCTACCTCGTTAACATCTTCGAAATCCTGTTCGTGTATATGAACCCTAATGGCTGTTTCCTTCGAGATCTGATTAAGAATATCCAGCCCTCGGCGACCTCGATTTCGTTTCAACAGATCAGAAGAATCTGCGATATGACGAAGTTCTTCTAATACAAAGCTTGGAATAAGTAACGTTCCCTCAATAAACCCTGTTTTAACAATATCTGCGATTCTGCCGTCAATAATTACACTTGTATCAAGAATTTTATAGTGAGGAGCCTCAACAACGATACTCTCCCCAGCCTCTAAAATCTCATCATCCTTTACTTCCTTCTGTTTTTCTCCGCGATCTCTAAACCTAGGAATGAAATTAAGGAATCCCAAAACATCCTCTTTACGTTTCATACCTATCGTTACGCCAAGATAACCTAAGAAAAGGCTTAAAAGTACCGCAAGGAGTGGTCCAAAAAAGGTGATACTAATAAATGAATTACTAAATAAACTTGAAATAATAAGTCCAATAATTCCGCCAATAGCCCCACCCATCAGATCATGAGTCGGAACTCTGGTTAAGCGGGAATCCAGCCACCGCATCAGTTTAAGAACAGAACGAATAGTCACAGGTGCCACTAGAAAACCCAGGCAAGCAAAGAGGAAAATCATAGCAGCATAGGTCCAAACCGGGGAAAAGTTCCATTTGACCGATTGTAAAAGGTCAAGACGCAGTAATAAGTAATCTACATAAAATCCTAATGCGCCAAATAATAGGGTGATGATCCCGCGAATTAAATTGCGAATCATCATTTCACCTCCTTTTCTTTTATCATAGTTTGACTAAAAGTCTTTCCAATTATACAGTTAATTCCATTTATTTTCAAGCAAAGAGAATATAACCCTTTAAGCCAGGGCTTTAGAAACCCATTGCCTAACCGCGGCCTCTTCAGATCCTTCCGTCAGAACAAGCTCACTAATCAAGATCTGGCAAGCGTTTTCATACATCTTTTTTTCCCCGGTTGAAAGTCCCTTTTCGCTTTCTCTTTGAGCAAGGCTGCGCACTACATTAGCTACTTCAAAAAGTATATTATGACCGCTCTTAATCTTTTCCAGATTGGCACGATAGCGTCGATTCCAGGCTAGGGTCGTTGCCGTGTCTTTTGTCTTTAACACCTCTAAGACGTCTTTAACCATGGACGGAGATATAACTTGCCGCAAACCCAAGTTTTCAACATTCTTTAAAGGTATAAATAACTTCATATTACCCACAGGCAAATGCATGACATAATATTGGCTTATTTCACCGAGAACTTCCCGTTCCTCAATGGATTCAATGATCCCGGCACCATGCATTGGATAAACAACTTTATCACCAACATTAAACATTCAGCCACCCCCTTCTTAACATTATAACAAGTTACAATGTCCCGGTCAAAATTTTAAAATTATATCACACAAGTCTTAAGCCTGTCAATTTTCCCTTTTGATCTCTTGGACTCCCGAAAATTGACAACGACCTAACCATCTCGTTATAATAGAAAAGGCAGAAAGGAGTGAGGATACTCGTGGAACAACTCACTGACCAATTCCAAAATATCGTGAAATCTCTGTTAATCCGACACCAAAGTATTTTGGACATCCTGTCCAAAGGCCAGGAAACCTCAGCACGTGTTAACAGAGCCGTTGTCAAATCGGTAACCAATTGCGGTTGTCATTCAGTGAATGCGCACAAGAAGTCAATCCCCCCCGATGCAAGCCTTGCCGATCTAAAAGACCTCTTAGACAGCCAACTCGAAGGGAAACTCTGCGATAACTGCAGAGACATTATAGAGGCAGAATTGGGTAAACAGCTCTTTTACATAGCTGCCTTAGCTAATGTCTTGGACATTTCCCTGTCTGATGTCCTCAACCTGGAATGCAATAAATTACAGACACTTACTATTTTCAATTTAACTTAAAACAGCGTTCATTGAGCTCCTGCTTAGCAGGAGCTTTTATAGTTTGCTCCTAAGCACTAAGTGAATAAATAATTATTACTGCCAGATTCTTTTAAATCACAAATTTTGCTCCTTTCACATAGGATAACTTGATGTGAAAGGAGTGAAACGGATGTTTCTACAGGCTCTTCTAGTCGGTTTTGCCCTCTCTGTCCTAAAAGGCGCCAGTCTGCTCGTTTCCTATGTCAACAATAACGCATTCCCACATCCTCTTAACAAAGACGAAGAATTGCACTACCTACAAGTATTAGAGACAAGTCGCGCAAACCCTTCTCCTGAAGACACAGCTCTCAGCAGGAGCATTGAAACTGCTCGCAATAAATTAATCGAGCACAATTTACGTTTAGTCGCTCATGTTGTCAAAAAATATGAAGGTCCTGAAGAAAGAACCGAGGATTTGTTTTCCATCGGTATTGTTGGCTTAGTTAAAGCTATTAATACTTTTAATTTAAAAAAAGGAGCTAAGTTAAGCACCTACGCAGCCCGCTGCATTAATAACGAAATCCTAATGCACTTTCGCATCTTAAAAAAACGCCGCGGTGAAATGTCCATCTATACACCCATTGGTCAAGATAATAGTGATGGCGAATTGAGTATTTTAGAAAGTCTTTCAGCTGATACCACCCCCATTCCCGAACAAATTGCTGACGAAGAAGATCAGCGTCTATTACTGGAAAACGTCAAAAAACTCCCGCCTCTTGACCGTCAAGTTCTTCATTTAAGATTTGGATTATTGGAAGAAAACGAACATTCACAACAAGAAATAGCCGATATTCTCGGGATATCCCGTTCTTACGTCTCACGAATTGAAAAAAGAGCCATCCAGACCTTAACTCTGGAAATGAAAGACAGCCTCCCCTAGTCTAGCAAATTGCTAACGATTATTAATTATGTAAGCAGCGGTAAAACTTGAAAAAGGTTTTACCGCTGCTTACATAATTGGATCAATCTAGAACCATACTTAGCTATATTAGGTTAAAATCCATTAGACTATAAACTGTCAAAAAACACGGATTCCAAAAAGGAGGAACTATACCTTGAATCAAAACGAAAATAAAGTTTCGCAGCAAACGACTAATAACCATGTCTCTATGCAAAATACTAAAAACTCACCCTCTAATGCCAACGAAAAAGAGAGAGATAACTTAAACCCTGCCAAAGACAAAAGTCCGGATGATTTGGAAATATTCTAGTTTGTAAACCATAAACAATAACCTTTAAAAAACAAGGCCGGCTTCAGCCTTGTTTTTTTATCCTCATAGTTGGGCAAGGGCTCAATGCCACTTCTATATCAAACTGCCTTCACTTTCCAGCTTTGTTAAGGCATTAAAAAAAAAGCAAGAGAGATAATAACTCTCGGGAGGTGATAAGTATGACAGTTGCTTCTCAGGTAAAGCAAACCTTAGCAACCTTAAAAGGAGTTCAAGGTACATTAAGAACCTATAACGTTCAAGCAAAAAATGAAAATGCTCAGTCCGTTTATAATAATTCCTTAGAAATCACTAATGTGATCATTAAGGATCTGGAAGATCGAATCAAGGTCCTTGAATTTGAAGAGCCACAATACAAAGGCAATTAAAAAGGCGGGTAAGGTATGCAGGAAACTCTTTATTTAATATTAAAAACGCTCGCGTTATTTTGTATAGCTTGGTTATCTATGCGGCTTATTGGAAAACGCAACATTACTAAAGTGAAACCTTTTAATTTTATATCCTATATTATTATAGCCGTTGCGGTAACATTAATGTCCTTAAACCTTATTAACCTGAGCTCGGGATTTGTCGTTTTAATAACCTGGGTTGTTCTTCCGCTGGCCCTTGATTTTCTTGGTATCAAGAGTCAGGTAATTCACGAGTTTATTAACGGAAAGGAAACTGTTTTAATTAAACATGGAAAGATTATGGAAGAAAATCTTCTCCAGCTCCGGATGACAGGAGAGGACCTGTTGGCCGAACTACGGTCAAAAAATATTTTCAACCTCACTGATGTTGAATTCGCTGTAATGGAATCTAACGGTAAAGTTAACGCTTATCTAAAAGCTGACAAGAAGCCGATTACTGCCCATGATGTTGGACAGAAGGTGGCACCTCAAGCTGAACCTCAAACCGTTATTATGGACGGGAACATCCTTGCCGAACCTCTTTCCTCCCTGGGACTTAATCAAACTTGGCTAAAAACTGAACTTGACAAAATGGGAGTAGTTCTTGAGAACGTATTTATTTGCCAGGTTGATTCCTCCGGCGAATTATTCCTTGACCTCTTCAACGATGCTGTTGAACTTCCCCAGCCTAAAGTTAGGGAATTACTCTATGCCAACCTGGAAAAAATTCAGGCAGACCTCTTAGCCTTTTCTTTGCAAACGGAAAACAAAAGCGCTAAAGGTATGTATCTCCGCAATTCTCAGAAGCTTGATCATCTTATTAATAAATTACGTCCTTACTTATTACATTAAGAGGTGTTACCATGTCCGACAAAAAGAAGAAAAAATTGTCTCCCACTCAACAGGAGTACCAGAAATTCGCCCAGGACAGAGAGCCTAAGCGGCCTATTGTTCTCAACTGCGTAAGGGCTTTCTTCGTAGGAGGTCTGATTTGCGTCATTGCTCAGGGGATACAAATGTTTTTTATGACCTATTATCATTTTTCCCAGGAGAATGCCGGAAATCCCACTGGGGCAGTTATTATTATAATCACGGTCTTGCTTACCGGTTTTGGCGTTTTTGATCATATCGCTCAATGGGCAGGAGCCGGCACCATAATTCCTGTGACCGGTTTTGCCAATACCATAGCTTCGGCTTCTATTGAACACCGAAGTGAGGGATTTGTTCTCGGAGTAGGCGGCAATATGTTTAAATTAGCCGGGCCTGTTATTGTCTATGGTGTTTTTTCTGCCTTTGTAGTTTCATTAGTCGTCATAATGTTAAGAGCATTGGGTGTGATGTAAATGTTGCATGGTCATCAGTCATGGATTTTTGATTCCAAACCTACCATAATTGCTTCGGCTGCTGTCGGCGGGCCTCATGAAGCCCGTGGTTCATTAGCCGACGATTTCGATCTTCTTCACGAGGATATATGGCTGGGACAAGAAAGCTTTGAAAAGGCTGAACGAAAACTGCAAGAACAGGCTTCTGAGTTAGCGATTAAAAAAGCAGCATTGAAAAAGGAAGATATTCAGTTTTTATTAAGCGGAGACTTAATCAATCAGACAGTCCCCAGCAGTTTTGCAGCGCGCACTCTCGGAGTTCCTTTTCTCGGGCTTTATGGCGCCTGTTCAACCTCAATGGAAGGCTTAGCCCTGGCCGCTCAGCTTGTCGACAGCAAATTTGCCAAACATGTTCTTGTATGTACGTCGAGCCATAATGCTGCCTCAGAAAAGCAATACCGATACCCCACGGAATACGGGGCTCAAAAGCCTCCTACAGCACAATGGACCGTTACAGGGGCTGGAGCGGCTTTAGTATCCGATCAGGGAGAAGGCCCAAAAGTTACGTCGGCAACCATTGGCAGAGTTATCGATATGGGATTGTCCGACCCCTTTAATATGGGGGCTGCCATGGCACCGGCAGCAGTAGATACGATTGAAGCTCACTTTAGAGACTTAAACAGAGAACCATCCTATTATGATGTCATCGCTACCGGTGACCTGGGCAGAGTTGGACATAGGATCGCCGGTGACTTATTAAAAAAACATGGTTTAGAAATACCGGAAGAAATTTTTACAGATTGCGGAATTCTAATCTATAAAGAAGACCAGCCTGTCGTTTTAGCAGGAGGAAGCGGATGTGCCTGTGCAGCGACAACAACCTTTGGACATTTCTTAAAGCGAATGAGAAAAGGCGACTTAAAGAAGCTTTTAGTTGTTGCTACAGGGGCCTTATTATCCCCTATGTCCTTTCAGCAAAAGGAAAGTATTCCTTGTGTTGCTCACGCAGTAAGTATTGAACTATAAGGAGCGCGGTACAATGGAAAAATTTCTCTGGGCTTTTCTGATCGGAGGAGGCATTTGTGTCATCGGACAGCTCTTATTAGATGGGCTTAAACTAACTCCTGCTCATACAACATGTGCTTTAGTTGTAGTTGGAGCAATACTTGGAGGGCTGGGTCTTTACGATCCTCTGATTAAATTTGCCGGTGCCGGCGCATCTATTCCGATCAGCAGTTTCGGAAATTCCCTGGTCAAAGGAGCGTTGAATGAATATGCGGGAGTGGGTCCCATCGGAGTCCTTACGGGCATATTTGAAGTTACAAGTGCAGGAATATCGGCGGCGATCATCTTTGGCTTCATGGGAGCACTTATTTTTAGGCCTAAAGGGTAAGAACTAAAGCAAGCATACAAGAATTTTTACAAAACTCTGTGGGGCCTTAGTGTACTTAGCCTTTGAACATTTTATAAGGAGGTGATGAGAAAATGACTGTTGGAACACAAATGACACAAGCGATTGCTACAGTTCAAAGCGCAGCAGCAACCATGAAAACATTTGCTTTAGAAACCCAAGATCAGGAAGCAAAAAAGACCTTTGAACAACTTGCCCAAACCTTTGATTCTGCTCTTACCGTTTTAAAAGGCAGAGAGCAATACATTCAACAACAAGAACCTCAATATAAACAATAGCCGTGTATCAAAACAATTAATAACCCTAGGCCAACTGGCTTAGGGTTAACTGCACTCAATTAAATTGCAATTGTCATTGACATCATCCAAAGCAACGCTGCTTTATGCTTTTACAATCTGTGACTTTAGCTTTTCTGCCAAGGGGATATCTGCCGGAGAAAAATCATAGTTGTCCAATTCGTCATAACTAATCCAAGCAATCTGGCTATGAACATTTAACGTAAAGATACCCGAAAACCATTGGCACCTAAATGCAAGCAGTTTAATAGTGCCATGTGGATAATCATAAATACTTTCTCCAAAAAAATCCTGAACTTTGATTTCTACCTCAAATTCTTCCCGGATTTCACGTCTCAAACAATCTTGCGGAGTTTCACCGGGTTCAATCTTTCCTCCCGGGAACTCCCATTTCCCCTCTAAATCCTCACCCGCTGCCCGTTGAGCAATCAAAACTTTCTTGTCCCTAATGATAATGGCAGCGCCTACTTCAATCGTAGTCTTCATCGTATTTTCACCTTCCCGGCCGTCGATTAGGCAAAACTTACAGTGCACCATTTAAATCCTTGATAAAAGCTAACACTTTTTCTTCTTTGGTTGCCCAAGAAGTAACGAGACGAACTGCCGAATGATCGGGGTCAACCTTTGACCAAACATAAAACGCGTAGTTCTTTTGTAGTTCGGAAATTATTCTATCCGGTAAGATAGGAAAAATTTGATTCGATGGTGAATGAACCAAAAAGTTAAAGCCTGCTTTCGTTATTTCATCCCGAAGCAAACCGGCCATTGTATTGGCATGTCCGGCCATATCAAAGTACAAATCATCTTTGAAAAGCTCCAGGAATTGAATGCCAAGGACCTTACCTTTAGCAAGCATAGCTCCTTTCTGCTTCATATGGAATCTAAAATCTTCCTTAAGTGATTCGCGACAAATTACCAGAGCTTCTCCTAAAAGTGCTCCATTTTTAGTTCCGCCGATATAAAAAGCATCTGCAAGATCTGCCAAGGCAGAGAGCTCCAGGTCATTTTCATCTGAACACAAGGCTGAGCCCAGTCTTGCTCCATCTATGTATAGAAATAGATTATTCTCGTGACAACAGACACTGATCTCTTCAAGTTCCTTCTTTGAATAAATCGAACCAATTTCTGTCGGATTTGAAATATAAACTAATTTTGGTTTTACCATATGTTCATCTGTATGTAAATCAAGAACAGATTTAATATGCAAAGAATTAAGTTTTCCATCCCCTACTTCAACGGAAATAATTTTATGTCCCGTTGCTTCGATAGCTCCCGTTTCGTGAACCAATATGTGTCCAGTGTTGGCCGCAATGATTGCTTCATGAGGTCTTAAGAAGGCTGAGATAGCGGTAAGGTTTGTTTGTGTTCCCCCCGAAAGCAGGTGAATGTCAATGTCATCTCTCCCTATTGTTTGCTTTAGCAATTGAACAGCTTTTTGCGTATAGAGATCTTCCCCGTAACCATCAACCTGTTCGAAATTTGTTTCACTCAAAGCTTTTAATAATCTTGGGTGGGCACCTTCACTATAGTCGTTTTTAAAACTGTACATTACTAAGACTCCTTTGTATATTCTTTGGAAGGTATGGGCTTAATATCTCAATTATTGTTAGTATATACCTGCAGGATATTTAATATCTTAACCCTCCAAGCAAACTAATTCAACGGCTGGTTGACAATCATTGCAAAAGTCTCTGCCAGACACAAAACAATGAGGCCCGTTCTTCGCATCGCAAAAAACGAGCCCTCGTTATTGTGGGATTTGGAAAAATGCCTAACTATACCTTCTTAACCCGCTGAGCCACAGAAGCAAATTTGTCCTTCTTCAGATAAGTCATCCTTAATATTCCCCTCATTGATAACTGCATGGCTAAAATCCGGTTCCCCATTACCAAATATCGCATCGCAGGCGCTGTTATTATTGATCATAATGTTGGAGATTGCCAGTGCCACTTCCGCCGGGAGATTTAATCGTCCTATCCACTTAAAGCAATAAAAATTGGTAACTGGATGAGGTGAGCCATCTTTGGCAGGAGTTGAAAACCATACTGTATAACTATACCCATCATAGGACTCTTCTTGGCAATGGTTAACGATAGCCGTATCAGGAATCAAAATTCTATTTCCTAATCTCATTGCAGCCTTACGGGCATCGCGAATCTTATGGGCATCAATATTCTTTTTAAGGAAATTAATGACCGTTGCATCGGCCAGAGTCGTGGTATCACCCATGGCTCGGCCCTCAGCAATATCTTTGAGAAGCCGCCTCATAATCTTTCCGCTTCGGGTCTTGGGTAATTCAGCTGTTAAAAAAACATCGTCAGGTCGGGCTAGTGAACCAATTTTCATCACCACATGAGATTTGAGTTCATTAATAAGTTGATCTCCTATCTCAATTCCCTCTTTGACACTGACAAAGGCAAATACTGATTGACCTTTGATATCGTGAGTTTTGCCAACACAAGCAGCCTCAGCAACCGATGGATGATCAACCAAAGCGCTTTCTACTTCGGCTGTTCCGATTCTATGCCCCGAAACATTGATAACATCATCGGCACGCCCGATTATCCAGAAGTATCCATCTTCATCCCACTTTGCTTCGTCTCCCGTGAAATAAGCGCCTGGAATATCGCTCCAATAGGTATCCACATAACGTTTATCATCGCCATAGACTGTTTTCAGCATTGCCGGCCATGGCTCGCAAACTACTAAATACCCGCCCTCACCCTTAGGAACAGGTTTACCTGACGGATCTACTATTTCAACACAAACACCCGGAAAGGGGGTTGTGCATGACCCCGGCTTTAAAGGAGTAATCCCCGGAACAGGCGTCATCATAATCATACCGGTTTCTGTCTGCCACCAGGTATCAACAATTGGGCAGTGCTCTCCCCCAATATGTTTGTAATACCACATCCAAGCTTCAGGATTAATTGGTTCCCCTACCGACCCTAAAAGCCGTAAGCTTGAGAGATCCCTGCCCGCAGGATAGTTTTCCCCCCATTTCATAAAGGTGCGAATCGCAGTTGGTGCCGTATATAAAATGGTTACTCTGTATTTCTCAATAATTTCCCAATAACGGTCCTTTTCAGGGTAATCGGGTGCTCCTTCGTACATCACAACTGTTGCTCCATTTGACAAAGGGCCATATACCAAATAACTATGCCCTGTTATCCAGCCAACATCAGCGGTACACCAATAAACATCCTCATCTTTAATATCAAATACCCATTCGTGAGTTGTCGATACGCCTACCATATAACCGCCGACAGTATGAACCACCCCTTTAGGTTTACCGGTCGTTCCGCTGGTATAAAGAATAAAGAGCATATCATCGGCTTCCATAGGTTCTGCGGGACAAAGATGAGTCACATTCCTGATGACTTCATGATACCACACATCCCTTTCAGCTTTCATGTCCACAGGGTGTCCCGTCCGCTGAATAACCACAACTTTTTCGACACAGCTAACACCACGTAATGCTTGATCCACACTTTCTTTTAAAGGTATAATATTTCCACGACGATAGCTTCCATCTGAGGTAACAACCACTTTTGCCTGAGCATCAAGAATTCTATCCTTTAAAGCATCAGAACTAAAACCCCCAAAAACGACACAATGGGCAGCACCGATTCGGGCACAAGAGAGCATCGCAATGACAGCCTCAGGAATCATCGGCATATAAATTGTCACACGGTCGCCCTTTTCTACCCCAAACGACTTCAGAACATTAGCAAACTGAGATACCTCACGTTGAAGATCTTGATACGTTAAAACTCTCCGGTCTCCCAATTCGCCTTCGAAAATCAAGGCGGCTTTATTTCTGCGCGCACCTTCCAAATGCCGGTCCAAGCAATTATAGGCCGCATTTAATTTTCCGCCAACAAACCACTTGGCGAAAGGAGGGTTCCATTCTAAAACTTTGTCCCAAGGTTTAAACCAGTGCAGCCTTTCCCCTTGTTCGCCCCAATATTTCTCCCGATCACGAGCAAGTTCATGAACTTCCGAATTTTGAATAACGGCTTTAGAACGAAACTCTAAAGGAGGGAAAAACAACCGCTTTTCCTCCAATAATCCCTCACGGCGTTTCTCTTCCATACTATACTCCTCCTGTCATTTATTTGTTTTGTATATAATACACTAAATTATTTAGAATGTTAAGAATATTTAGTCTATGGCTTGATAATAAGCACTTATCGTTATTTTCTTATTGTAACTTCTTTCGTCCATACTCAACCTAATTACATTTCTTTCTGGTCATGTCTGCAAAAAACATACAATTTCATGCAACTCTACCCCCCCAAGCCCGTACTATAATATAAAAGGGGGAGTATCATTATGCCCGAACAGTTAACGTTATTTAACAGCGGGATTATTTCAGAGGGAAACTACGATAAATTAGCATCTATGCCTGATGAGACAGGGAATAAAACACTTGATGAAATAATAGAGATTTCCGGTTATTCCTATGATCCTAACCAGGATATTTTTTATTCAAATATGGACCCCTGGCAGAGGAAGATTGGCTATTGTCATTTTTTCGATGTGGCAGCAGCACCTATGGGAATGATCATTGACTGCGAACCCATTTTCTTTGACTATAATGATAAGCAATGGATGATCGGCTTTTGGAAGGGGCAATATGATTTAGTTTCAGGAGCAGAAATCGGGATCTATACAAGGACTTCAAATCGTAATCCCCTGAGTTATATGTTGGGTTCTTATTATAAAAGTGCTGACAACAATGAGCTCTTGCCAATGTCCTTTACGTTAAGAAAAAACGGGAAAGTGCTTTTTACCAGAAAAGACCTCCACTGGTGGTTAACGGGTTTCAAACTGGGCGAATTCTCTCAGCCATCGGAATTATCCATGGCCATAACTATTACTTTAGATAACCCAATTATGCGTGATGCCTTTATTGATGGATTGAGAAATGCCGGCTATTCTGCTGAGGAATTTACTCATTTTGGAACAACCGTGAGTTTAAATTTTGACGTTCCTCATACCCCCCAGCCGATCACCCGAAACAAAGTCTTTGAGTGGATTATTCAGTGGAAAAATGAGCAATTATGCCACGAATTCCAAGACATTACAGGAGAATCAAATACTGTACCAGAAAAATTGAAAGTTCTTGAAGAATTAGCACCAGAACTTTACAAACGAATCCTCAGAATGGGGAGATCAAAACCATTGTATAACTTGTATCAAAGTATTTTAACAGCAGCTATAGCTTTATTGGTTATTATTATCGGTACCTTTTTCTCAAATTTTGTTTTACTCTAGCTGTCCGAGACACCCAAATGAATAACAAACGAAGGCCATGAACTCTGTCAAGGCCCTCGTTTGTTATTCTATAATATACTCTACAAATAATGTTCGTTCTTCGACAAGATCGCGTTCAACAACTCGCACTTGCTTGAGATTAACTTTTCCTTCGAAAACACGCACGATAGGACGAGTTGGCAAGCCTTTATTTTGACCTACAATGACTCCTGTTTCTCCATTATTAAGCTTGACCGTGTATCCGGTAGGGTAGGCTGCTATGTGCCTTAAAAAGACATTTATTAATTCATGCCGAAAACGGACACCGGCGTTAGCCATCATTATTTCGCAAGCCACATGGGGCAATACCCTCGGAATAGCAGGACAACCATGAATCAGACAATCATAGAAATCGGCAACGGCAATAATTTCCGCCAAGGGATGAATTGAGGTACCTTTCAGCTGACGAGGATAACCCTTCCCGTTAGTCCATTCATGATGCTGATAAGCCATGTGGGCGGTTATTATGCTGCTTTCAGGCCTTTTACGGATAAGTTCATATCCTTGAATTGTATGAGTCTGGTATATCTCTTGTTCTTCCTTTGTCAGGGATCCTCGTTTATTAATAATTTCTTTTGGCAAAGTGATAATTCCCACATCATGGAGCAGAGCACCTTGAGCAAGATCATTAAGCTTCTCCACCGGCAGACCGAGCCCTTTTCCCAGGACAGTAGCCAGTACACAAACATTGACAGAATGGAAGTACACCCGATTATCCAAACTTCGCATATCCATTAGGCTAATCATTATATCCTTTTGAAAGAGAATATCCTGTACGATATTGCTTACAGATTCTTTGATATCTATTTCTTTATCTTTGTCTTTATCTTTATCACTTTGAATCGTTTTACAGGAGGTCTCGATTGCTTTCAAAGCATCGAAGCGGTGTTGATCGGAAATAACATCCTCTATGATAACATCATTTGTTAATTCATCTTCAATATATATGCTATAAATCCCCATATCTTTTAAGCGCTCAATGTAGGGCTTTTTTAGCACAACACCTTTTCCAAGTAGTATTTTGCCATAGGAAGTGTAAATTTCTTTTGCCAGAATATCGCCATCATTAAGACGTTCAACACTTATTTCTCTCACGTTGTTTCCTCTCTTCTTTCCCACGTCCTAAATTTCGCAAACCCCGCTGCAAACTATAACTAATCAGCGAAGTGAATACAAGCATGAGAAAACTCTGAAATGAATTTCCAAAGCCAAAACCTATGATCATTTCTGATCACCTCAATACCGGTCTTTATACATTTTACCATAGGTTTAAGCATAGATATGCGAAAATTAACGTGAAGATTTTGTTTACCCAGTTTAATCAATTCTCAGAATAAAACCTTGAAAATTATCAGCATGAACTCCCGGATTTAAATAGTCACTGCAATTCTCCAAAAAAGTTATAATACTTTTTTCCTCTTCTATTTTTTTATCAGGGGTCATATTTCCCCTCCCTAAACGATCACATAACCCTAAAAGAGCGACCTCATGGATAGAAACCTCTGACGACATTTTTCCTATATCGGCAAAAGGCAATTTCTTGGTAACAAATAAAATTTGCATATGCCAACGTACCAATTTGGAAACTTGGCTTATAAAATCCCTATCATTTGTCAGCTCCTGAAGAAATTTTACCGAAAGACTCTCCCCCAATTTATCATGGTCGTAAGAAGTAATCCGCCCCTTTTTTAACTTGGTTGCAGGGGCTTTGCCTAAATCGTGGAGCAATGCTGCCCACATAAATGCCTTTGGATTTTGGCTTAGATCTTTTCTTTCCGCGGCGTTGTCCAGAACCATCATGGTATGGTTCCAAACACTCCCTTCGGGATGATGTTTTGGTGATTGAGGCGTGCTCATTAGGTCACCGATCATTGTATAAGGATATTCCTGAGAAAATATCCCTGTTCTACTTAATTCATTAAAATACTTGGAGGGTTTACGATCATTTAACAAATGGTTCTCAAATTCATTAAATATCTGCATGGTATTTTCTCCATTTTAAATAGTTTAGTTTATAGTTACCCAAATTCCTCAAATCTACTCCTCAAATTACTTAATCACAAAATGATTACTTATTAAGGTTATTTCAAACTACTTACAGCTTCACTCGTTAACTTTTAGTACCGCCGTGGCCTTCCGTTGTTTTGTTATCGTTCTCGAAAACCCGATTTTGATATAGAACATTGATATCCGATAATATTAAGATTACTTCAGAATAAAAATGTAACTACTATGACATTGTTAAATGCTAGAAAAAGAAGTATTATAATTAGAATCTAATTATCAGAATTCAATTAATAGAGGTGTAAACTATGATCAACGATCCCATAAAAACTTTCGTTACCGTAGTTGAGCTCAAAAAATTCTCTCACACTGCTGAAGAACTTTATCTTGCCAATACCGACGTTAATTCGCAAATTGGCCGTTTAGAGCAAGAACTCGATGCAAAACTCTTTAACAATCCTTCCAACTCGTCCAGCCATCTGGAACTTACGCTCGCTGGTGAGATTTATTATAAATACGCTAAACAAATTATTAATTTACAGGATAAGGCGAGAGAAGAAATTAAAAATTTGACCAACATGGTTACAGGCAGCTTGAGAGTCGGAGGAAGCTATACTATTGGAGAATACATTTTGCCTTTTGCCGTCACTGAATTCGCTGCCCACTATCCTGGAGTAGAAATTGAAACTTCCATCGCTAATACAGAAGAAATTATTCAAGCAGTTCGAAGGAATCAATTAGACGTTGCTCTTGTGGAGGGAGAAGTCAATCATACAGACATTCAAATCCATTCTATTATGGAGGATGAAATTATCCTGGTTGTTCCTAACCAACATCCTTTAGCCAAACTTCCTATTGCAACCTCTGAGCATCTCCAAGATCAAGTATGGATACTCCGGGAAAGCGGTTCAGGAACTCGCGCTTTTAGCGACAAGCTTATTAAAGAATGGGGTATCAATGTCAGAAAAAGTTATGTTTTTGGAAGTGGTCAAGCAGTTAAACAGGCTGTTATTGCTGGTCTAGGAATTGCCCTTGTCTCACGCTGGATCGTACGAAAAGAATTAAATGCCAAAGAATTAAAGTCTCTGAGAATCAAAGGGAAACGACTTACTCGTTCCTTTTACTTAATAGAACCGAAGAATCAAGAAGCAAATGAAGTAACGGAAGCGTTCACAGAACAGCTCCTTGGTCAAGATCTTATTACATCGTGGAGAAAATTAACCAAAAAGGGAATTGATCTATAAAAAGAGAATTCCAACAGAATTCACAGCATATTATTGATGGGTTTCGGGAGGAAAATAATGCCATTTATTCTTAACAATGATATAAGAATCAATTATGAAATTGAAGGAACAACAAAGGGAGAGTGCCTAGTTCTGCAGCATGGCTTTTTCGGCAGTATAGAGGATTGGTATGACTATAACTACGTTGAAAAGCTTAAGAAAACCTTTAAATTAATAGTAATTGATGCTAGAGGGCATGGCAAGAGCGATAAACCTCATCGTTCAGAGCAATACTCTTTATATCTACGGGCCCAGGATGTAATTAAGGTACTTGATGCTGAGAACATTGACAAATGTCATTACTTCGGTTATTCAATGGGAGGCTGGATTTCCTTTGGATTAATGAAGTGGTTCACGGCGCGCTTTAAATCTTTTATTCTGGATGCCATCCATCCTTACGAGAATGATATGCTTTCTTTACGGGACTCTGTCGTAAACCTTGAACATTGGGTCCCGAAACATAACATCTCTGTGGAGCATAAACGAAGGTTTTTATTAAATGACAGAAAGGCGTTATTAGCGGCAGTCGAAGAACCAAGAACTAATAGCACTGAGCTCTTAAAAACCATGTCGGTGCCGTGCCTAATGCTGGCTGGAGAAAATGATCCAATTTATGAGAAAGTAAAAGAAAGTTCGAAATTATCCCCATTCATTGAGTTTGCAACAATTCCTGAAGCCGATCATTGGTTTTCTTTGTATAAGAGTGACTTCATCATTCCACAAATAGAAGGATTTATTCACTGAAAAGGTGACATTTAAATCTCATTTTCGCAAAAACTATAATTCAGATAATCAGCCTTAATCTATGTTGTTTCAACAGAACTAAAAGAAAGGAGTCAATACTTTGTTAAACTTTGATTACTCAATCCCCACTAAAATTTTCTTTGGCAAAGACCAGATTCAGAAACTACCAGAACAAATATTAGAATTTGGTTCACGGGTACTTCTTATTTACGGCGGAGGAAGTATTAAAAAAATCGGATTATACGATCAGGCAATAAAGCTATTAAGGGAAACAAACATCCCCTTTTGGGAACTTTCCGGAGTAGATCCGAATCCAAAAATTGAGAGTGTCCGCCGCGGAATTGACCTTTGCCATAACCATCAAATTGATTTCGTCTTAGCTATTGGAGGAGGAAGTACCATTGATTGCGCGAAACTAGTTGCCGCGGGTTATTATTATTCCGGCGATCCTTGGGATTTAATGATTGGTAAAGGGCAATTTGAAAATGCTCTGCCCATCGGTACAATTTTAACCCTAGCTGCGACAGGCTCCGAAATGGATCCTATCGCAGTCATCAGCAATCCTGAGACAAACCAAAAACTTGGAATGGGACATCCCTTAATGGCGCCTAAGTTCTCAATTCTTGACCCGACTTACACCTATTCTGTCCCTAAAAATCAAACTGCTGCAGGCATTGCCGACATTATGAGTCATGTTTTCGAAGCCTATTTCAGCAATATAAAAAGTGCATATGTACAGAACCGATTAGCTGAGGCTATCTTAAAAACATGTATTCATTATGGTCCCATTGCTCTGGAGGAACCCAATAATTATGAAGCTCGGGCTAATTTGATGTGGGCCTCCAGTTTAGCTATCAATGGGCTTCTGTCTTATGGAAAAATGCGGAAGTGGAGCTGCCATCCTATCGAACACGAGCTGAGCGCTTATTATGACATCACACATGGGGTGGGACTTGCCATTATCACACCGCATTGGATGGAGCATGTCTTAGAAGATAGTACCGTTGAAGTCTTTAAGAACTATGGTGTCAACGTTTGGGGCTTAAACCCTAATGAAGATAATTATGCTATAGCGAGAACGGCCATCTCCAAAACGAAAGAATTCTTTATCACCTTAGGGCTTCCGACAACACTAAGATCAGTTAATATTGATGAAGAAAAGCTTAAACTCATGGCCGATGCCGCCACAAAAAAAGGGACTTTAGGTGAATTCCGCCCCATTAATAATCAGGACGTCCTCCAAATCCTAAAGTCCGCTTTATAAGTCCGCTTTATATGCCGCTTTAACCTTTAAAAGGTATAACTTATGGAAATCCCTCATTCGTAAAGGATTTCCATTTTTGTTCAGCTTTAGCTGGACGAGTTCACTTCTTCCACTTCTAAGAATGGGAACAGTTCCCATACCAGATTCACTCGCCTACTTGAAAAGCTCCCATCGGACAATATTTCACGCATTTTTTACACCCGATACATTTATCTTGATTAATTACAGGAGCATTAAAACCAATTTGTACAATCGCCCCCACCGGACAGACCCTTATTGAAGGACAAGGATGATTTTGAGGACATCTATCTTTGTTAATGGATACATTCATGAAAGCACCTTCCTTGCAAATAAATAATAGCAACGACTATACCATTCTACGGTATACCCCTAGCAGGTATAAGTGTACTTGAATTATGGTATCCTGTCAAGAGGCTGGTACAATTCCGGCCGCTTCAATTCAGTGTTTAGGACTCTACCCCACCTGAAGTTTACAAAGGGCCCACCCTCACTTACAAAAAGTGGAGATGTTAAAAATTGAATAATTACTGTAAAAAACTTTATTTGATTTTTTAAGGCAATCAAGTTATTCTTGTTATTATTATATTTTCGTAAACTTACAAGGAGTTTTTCATGGAGGGAGGGAGTATTTATCATATGCAGCTTTTAAAGGATAAAATCAGAAACGACGCAAAAATTATTGAAAATCGCATTATTAAGGTTGATAACTTTTTAAATCACCAGTTAGATATTTCGCTATTCAATGAAATAGGCAAGGAATTCAAACATAGATTTGCCAATAAAGAAGTTACAAAAATAGTTACCATTGAAACCTCTGGTATTGCTATTGCAAGTATTGTTGCTCAATACTTTAACTTTGTACCCGTTGTATTTGCTAAAAAACATGCTGGCATTAACATGACTCAAGATGTTTACGAAGCAAAAATTTATTCCTATACAAAAGAGCAGGAATATACGATAAAAATATCAAAGGAGTTCCTAACTTCTAATGACAAAGTATTAATTATTGATGATTTTTTAGCTAGCGGAAGTGCACTCATTGGATTAATTAACTTGCTGTCCCAGAGTGATGTGGAAATTGCCGGTGCAGGAGTCGTTATAGAAAAAACATTTCAAGAAGGCAGACAACGCGTTCTCGAAAAAGGTATTCAATTAGAATCTTTGGCCATCATCGACTCAATCGAAAATGGACAAGTGATTTTTAAGTGAACTCGTTCAGCTAAAGTTGAACATAACCCATAACTTAAATAGATTCTGCCAATAGAAAGAGACCACTCTCTTATGAGTGGCCTCTTTCTATTTACGAGCTTTGGATAATAATTGAAATCGTTCGGCAGATTTAGCTTTTTCATATTCATTTTTTTCAGCATTAATAATATCGGTTGAAAGATGATTGGCAATTAGTTCAGCCTGCATCGCATCCAGAGTTCGGTAGAATTGATTGTCCACGCTGGCCTCAAGCATGTTCCCAGCCTGAATATATTTTTCAGCAAGCGCAGAGCGATTTAATGTCCCGGATTTTTCACCTTGTTTATACTCTTGCACAGCCGCTGCGTACAAAGCGTTTAAGCGGCTTAGGGCGAGATTTTGCAGATAACCAAACTGCGGCGTATACTTTTTAATAATCTCATCTTGAGTAACCCCTTTGGCACTCGTGGATGCATTCCCAAACGTTGAGGTTAATGTTTTTTCAGCATCTTGCTCTGTTGCCGTATGCGACTGAGAATTTTCTCTTATATCACTCTGCCTGGTCTGATCGCTATCCGTTTTGCCATTATCAGCTGCATTTGAACCGGTTATCTCTTTGGGAAGGGCAATGTTAAAAAAATCAGTCCCAAACTGATTTTGCAGTTGCTTCTGAATTACAGGGTTGAGTCTGAAATATTTATTGTATCCCCATATTCCTCCAAAGCCTATTAGCACAAGAATAACCCCAGAAATTAGCAAAAGCTTTTTTTTCATAACTCCTCCTACCATTTGAACACATTTACATATTCATCAAAGAGACAGTTTCTTAGGTTAATAGGCTAATTTTAAAGCAAAGAGTGTTCTTTAGCCGTTTTCATACAATTTTATGTTGTAATCTATTTTTAATATGATACCACAATTTGGTTTGTCAGTATATATTTTCATACAATATCCAATCGTGAGACTTCCACTTCTATAAGTGGGGGTGGGTCCCTCGTTAACTTCAGGTGGGGTAGAGTCCTCCTTCGCCGCCAAGTATTCCTATTGGGAAAGGCGGCTCGGCAATAATGTCCACTGGACATTATTGTATCTGAAGACCCGATGTTCAGCTTTAGCTGAACGAGTTCACTAGTTTTTCAGAAAGATACATACCCAGTCCAATAATACTCTCAATATGCAAAAAATCTTTAACAGAGGGATCGAATAGAATTGTGGCGTTTGCCTGAACTTCCTCGTCCCCTTCCCAAACGATTACACACATGGGAATCTCGGGAAAGGCTTGAAAAGTCACAGATGCGTCACCTAAGTTTGTAGGTTTTCCATTCATGGCGGCAGCACTTACTAACAATTTCTGAGATTGCCAACCAAATGCCTTGATAAGAGGAATAATCGAGTTCTTCTGAAATGCTGGATAAAACAATGCTCCGCCATTAGCGATTTCTTTAAGGCTAACCCACCTGTTTTCCTTTTTTCTAAATGGCCCTGCATAAGCTAAATAATTCAGCATAATTATTGATCCCATAATATCGGGAACATACTTGTCACCCTTACGACAAATCCTTTCACTGAGACAGTCGAAAACATATGCCGAACCAAAGAAGTTCAGTTCAAATTGATGGTTGATGCTGTTAAATGTTACAGCACGATAGGCAGAAACCTCCTCAGGAAGCTTCTTCTTTATGTCATTCCAATATTTGTCGTAGGCAGCTCGATAATTAGTTTCCAATTTAATCCCTCCGCAATCTAAATGCTTTTTATTGCGAATCGAAAATGAGTATTCTAAGACCACTCTAACAAAAACGAGAAATTGCATCTGTATAATGAAACGTACTTTTGAGATATTTGCATTTGATATATGATTGTTGCAATAAATTCATGACAAAAAGCACTATTCTAATTTAAAGAAACAAGTTAAAATAAAATATGCAAGAAATATAAGGAAAAGACCGCAAAGGAGACGAATATATTGGAAGATTAGACATTAATTTGAAATCTATATAATTATCGGAATGATAAATAGCAATTTTATAACAAATATATTATATTTTTAGTTATATATAACATAAAACTTTTTCCAATCGTACGGTTCCCACTTCTTAAGTGGGAGTGGGTCTCCCGTGCTCTGCTATTCTTAAAAATGCAACCTTATATTGCTTTGCGATTTGACGAAGGACGATATAGAATAATTGGAGGCGAACCCATGAAAGGGTCCATGCAGCGAAAATTAGTAGGCTTAATTCTGGTCTTGTCCCTGGTGCCAACTTCGATTTTAGGTTTCTATAGTTATGAGGATGCTAATTCTGTTCTTGCTTCAGAGCTTAAAACCTCCGCCTCTCAATCGGTCACTAAAGTCGAAGAAACAACGAACATGTTTATGAAGGGTATTGAGCAGGACGTTAACCGCTTAAGCAACGATCCCAGCGTTATAGGAATTACTCCAGGAAGCAACGGATCTCAGGCCTTAGCCGTTTTTAAAGCCTACAAAGAATCTAACAGTGATGTCCTAAATGTTTATTTTGGTACTGCAGACAAGCGCATGATTCTCTACCCGTCAACTCAACTTCCAAATGGATTTGATCCGACAACACGTCCCTGGTACACGCAGGCTGAGAAGGCAAAAGGGATTGTTTGGACTGATCCCTATGTAGATGCAGGTACTAACCAATTGGTCATTACTGTTGCTAAACCTGTTTACAATCCACAAACAAATGAACTTCTTGGAATTATGAGCATTGATATATCCTTAAATTCACTCACTCAGATTATCTCACAAATGAAAATCGGTCAGCAAGGTTATTTAATTATGTTGGACAAAAATAATAAAATCATGGTGGATCCTGACAAGACTCAATTAGGAAAAGATCTTTCGGTCCCTGAACTCAAGATTGGTTTGGCAAACGGTGCATCCGGAGTTGCAGACTTTAAGGCAAGTGGCAGTCGGTATTTCGGAAGCTTTGACACCTTTAAGAAAACAGGCTGGAAATTTGTTGGCGTTGTAAGTTATGCTGAAATTCAGACCTCGACCTCCCAAATTCTCCATCATACCGTCATAGCTTCAATACTTTTAGCTATTTTGGCTATCGTTGTAGGAATTCTTTTTTCCAAAACTGTTACCAAAGCTTTAAATCTATTGGTTGAAGATGCCCAAAAAATCGGAAATGGAGACTTTACCGTACGCTGTAAACTGACCTCAAGCGATGAAACAGGAATTCTAGCTGCAACCCTTAACGGAATGGTTGAAGAGCTTGGAACTCTAATGAAAAACATTCAAAATCTCTCCCTGCACGTCAGTACGTCGGCCCATGATTTAGCAAGTACCGCTATGCAAACGAGCAAATCTGCGGAAGAAGTATCGACAACCGTTAGCCAAATTGCCACCGGCGCCTCAGATCAAGCAACTCAGGCAGAACAGGGATCTCTGTTTGTGGAACATGTATCTAATAATTTTCAGTCATTGGAAATGAGCAGCAATAATATGCTTGAAGCCTCTCAAGAGGCCGCTCAAGCTAATCAAAGAGGTATCGATTCGGTTAACGAGCTTACAACAACATCTCAAGCCAATAAAGATTCCATCGACAAAATCGAAAGTGTAATTTCTCTCCTCAATAATAAAGTGCAAGCTATCAGTACCATTCTCCAAGCTATTACCACAATCTCCGAACAGACAAACCTCCTGGCACTTAACGCCTCGATTGAAGCTGCACGTGCCGGCGAAGCGGGTAGAGGATTCTCTGTAGTTGCCGAAGAAATCCGAAAACTTGCAGAACAGTCCTCAGATTCGGCAAATGGCATCCGACAAATTGTTTTAGATATTCAAACTGAAAGTCAGCATACTGTCGGTGTTATGCAGGAGGTTCAAACACAAACTGTTGCCCAAATGTCTGCGGTAACTAAAGTCAATTCATCATTTGCGGATATTTCCATAGCAATTGAGACGATTCACGGAATTATACAACAAAATACAGATCATATGAAAGAAGCTTCAACTAATAGCGCTAAGGTCGTTGAAGTTTTACAAAACATATCGGCTGTTTCCGAACAAACAGCAGCAGCCTCTGAAGAAGTTACAGCTTCAATGCAACAAACGTCAAACGCCGTTGAGCATGTTGCTGAAACCGCGGAAGCGCTGGATAAAGTCGCTAAACAGCTTACTGAAGAAATTCTTAAATTTAAAGTTGATGACTAGTCAGCCAAAAAACTTTAAACCAAACAAGGTGCTTTGCCTCAATGGCAAAGCACCTTGTTATTATTAATGATCACCCAACTCCTGTAATCTTGAAATTATTCCAGTATAAATTGAAGAAATAAGGCAAATCATAAAGAGAATTCTAATTTAAGCAGGGGGGATTAGGGTGGCCAAACCAGATAATCGTGCCGATAACGATGTCCATTTGCAAGAACATATCAACCATACTCTAGCAAAATTGCATGCCGCAGAAGAATATCTTAATGAACATGCCGAAGAACTATCTGCAAAAGACAAACAAGATATCGAAACCAAAAACGAGCGGCGCAAAGAGAGTATTAATGCCTTTATTTCAGAAAAAAGAGACGAGTCTCAGAAATAATACCTCGGTACCTTTTAATAAGAATGACAGTCTATCTCTTCCATGAAAAGGGCTGTCATTCTTTATTTAGTATGATTGGCTCTTATGACCTTAATAATAAGAAACTATAGATTAAAAATTTGGGAATACTAAGCATGAATTTTAAAGGAGGTAATTGAAATGGCTGAAAATAAGTCCAAGGAAAAGTTTATTGCTAATCCTATTGAAAGACACGACACAGCAGCTTGGCGGGGACATATCGAAAACGTCAAACCGGAATCGAATGTTCCTATCCCCAGTGAAGAATCCGTACTCAATGCCAAAGAATGGGTAGATACAAATTCTCTTTCTTAAGTATTACCCTGGGCAAGGCCAGAAAGCCATAACACATCTGTCGTGAACTTTATTGTCTAATAGTGAATGAACTCCGTACCACTTTCTTCCCTTGGAAAGCGATACGGAGTTCTTGTTTTTTATGAGTAAATTTGTTAAGCGGCTGATTATAGTTTTTCCAGCTTCAGGCCTGTCTTATGACCATTAAGATTTTGTTTCTCCAAACTCGGATCATTAACCTTTCCAATAGTGACGGCTAGAGTTTCCCGTTTAATATAGTTTTCAAACAACTTGACGGCCTCGCTTATTTCCTCATCGCCATCAAAGAAGATATTAATCCTGTCCATCATTTCGTAGCCGTTATTTTTTCGCATTTGTTGTACCTTGGAAACAAACTCCCTCGCATATCCTTCATTAATTAACTCTTTCGTCAGTGTTGTATCCAGAATTACGAATAAATTGTCCTCCACGGTCATTGTGAAGCCTTCTTTGGCAGAAATCGAAGTAATCACATGATCTTTAACCAGTTCTACGTTTTCTCCCTCTACCTCAAGCGAAACAGTTTCCCCCGCTTCTAATTTAGGCACGATCGAAGAAGCGTCTAAGGCTGCCAACACTTTGCTTAAAGACTTTATTTTCGAGCCAAAGATAGATCCTGCTACTTTGAAATTGGGTTTGAGACTAAAGCTCATATACTGATTTAAATCCTGAGCAAAAACAACTTCTTTAACATTTAGTTCCTCTTGAATTAAGGGAAGCATATAGTCTATTAATTGTTGATATTTGCCATCGATTAAAATCCTTTGAATTGGCTGCCGCACTTTAATCTTAACTTGTTCCCTGGCCGCTCTGCCCAAGCCTACAAGATTTCTTACCAAATCCATTCTTGTTTCCAGCTCGTTATCAAGCAACTGCACGTCAGCGACAGGATAATCAGCCAGATGAACCGACAGTTCATCTGTTAGTCTCTTAAAGAGCTCTTCAGAAATATAAGGTGCAAATGGCGCTACCAGTTTGGACAGTCCTACAAGAATTTCATAGGTGGTATTGTAGACAGCTTTCTTATCATCTGTTAGTTCTGTACTCCAGAAACGACGGCGTGCACGTCTGATATACCAGTTGGAAAGATCTTCATTGACAAACTCCTGAATTTTTCTGACAGCTTTGGTTAGGTCAAAAACATTTAGATCTGACTCAACAGCTCGAAGGAGACTGTTATATTTCGACATGACCCACCGATCGAGTTCTGGGCGATCCTTATACTCAATGAAGAACGTTCTCGGATCAAGCTTATCTGTATTGGCATACAAGGAAAAGAAAGCATAAACATTTCTGAGAGTGCTGAAGAATTTACTTTGTACCTCTTTCAGCCCTTCAATATCAAATTTTGTTGGAGTCCAAGCCGGAGATACATAGAGCAAATACCATCGTAAAGCATCGGCTCCGTATTGATCAAACAATTCAAAGGGGTTGACAGTATTTCCTTTGGACTTGGACATCTTATGACCGTCCTTATCCAGGATCAGATCATTAACGAGAACACGTTTATAAGGGGCAACACCTTTGACAAAGGTCGAGATCACGAGCAGCGAATAAAACCATCCCCTCGTCTGGTCAATCCCTTCACAGATAAAATCTGCCGGAAAGACTTGATCAAAGGTCTCGCTGTTTTCAAAGGGATAATGCTGCTGGGCGAATGGCATTGATCCACTGTCAAACCAGCAATCGATTACATCCGTAACACGAGTCATCGTTGCGCCGCATTTCTCGCATTTTAGATGAATGCCATCAACAAAGGGCCGGTGCAATTCCACTGTTTCATCCAAGGGTTCCAGAGATTTCTCTATTAACTCTTTGCGGGAGCCTATGGATGTGGTATGACCACATTGGCATCGCCAGATATTAAGCGGTGTGCCCCAATATCGGCTGCGGGACAGTGCCCAATCGTTGACATTCTCCAGCCAGTTGCCAAACCTTTTTTCTCCCACATAATCAGGATACCATTCAACACGGTTGTTGTTTTCGACTAATTGGTCTTTAAATTTGGTAACTTCAATATACCAGCTCGGTTTAGCATAATAGAGCAGCGGAGTATGACATCTCCAGCAATGGGGATAATTATGATCTACCTTTTCCTTTTTATATAATTTTCCTTCTCCGTGCAGCCATTTGATGATCTCCAGATCGGCATCCATAACAAAAGTGCCTGCCCAGGGTGTGGTCACAAATTTCCCGGTTTCATCAACTGGTTGAAGCACAGGCAGGTTATATCTTCTCCCGGTATTGTAATCATCTTCGCCAAAAGCCGGAGCAGTATGAACAATTCCTGTCCCATCCTCCGTCGTTACATAATCGCCTAAGGTAACAAAGAAGGCCTTTTTATCTGATTTTACAAAGGGCATCAACTGTTCATACTCTACATACTCAAGGTCCCGACCAAGGATTTCGTCCAAAACCTCAAACTCTTCTCCCAGCACTTTGTTGGACAACGTCTTAGAAACATAATAGACCTCATTATTTTGTCTAACCTTCAGGTACAATTCCTGAGGATTTACTGTCAGGGCTACATTTGAGGGCAGCGTCCAGGGCGTGGTCGTCCAGACTAAAAAGTATTCCTCGGCATCTTTTTTCTTGAACTTAACGTAGACAGTATTGGTCTTTATTTCCTTATATCCTTGGGCAACTTCATGGGAAGCCAACCCCGTACCGCAGCGTGAACAATAGGGGAGGATTTTATGTCCTTCATAGATTAAACCCTGTTTGAAAAACTGATCAAGAATCCACCACACGCTTTCAATATAATTATTATCTAATGTCACGTAAGGATGATCTAAATCAATGGAATACCCCATCCGTTTTGTCATTTCCCGCCACTGTTTCTCATAACTAAATACAGATTCCCGGCATTTTTGATTGAATGCGGCAATACCATAAGCTTCTATTTCCTGTTTATTGGAAAGCTTAAGTTGTTTTTCGACTTCGATTTCTACAGGGAGCCCATGAGTATCCCATCCGGCTTTGCGTTTAACTTGATACCCCTGCATAGACTTTAAGCGGCAGACGGAATCTTTAAGAGTTCTGGCTATAACGTGATGGATTCCCGGTTTACCGTTAGCTGTAGGAGGCCCTTCATAGAAAACAAAAGGAGTCTTACCTTCTCTAATTTGAATACTTTTATCGAGTATCTCATTTTTGTCCCAGAAATCAGCGATTTCGCTTTCTTTATGAGCTACGTGTTGCTCAGCTAAAGGTTTGAAGTCAGCCATGATTATCTTCCCTTCTCAATGAGTTAATTGTGGCAAAAAACTGTGGCGATAACAACAAAAGTCCCTAAGTCTATGACTTAGGGACGAATTATCGCGGTACCACCCTTTTTATTAATGGATTGTTCAAGAAACAATCCGTTAATCACTCAAAACATGTAACGTATGTCACTCGGAGCAGCTTAATTAGTTCAGCCGCCCAACTCCAAGGTGATCTTCATAAAGAACCTTCGTCATAATCTTTCAGCCAGGGATTATGTCTCTAAGAACCGGATTCTAGATTACTGTCCTTTTCATCGTTGTTTTCCATACTTTAACCGAAATTATAAAACTTTAAACCTACACCATTAGTCTTTTACTCAAGGTTAACATTTACAATCCCCCCACGTATCCTCGAATTATAATACCCATACGCCTAAAAGATTGTAAGAAATAACGTGAAAATCCAAATTAAGCGTATGCGAAAGGGTTAATAAAGTTAGCCAATTAGTAGATCTAATTAATAAAGTTTAACCAATATTTTGCTAAAAGTAAACCCTTCCTAGTACTTTTTTTACCCGGAATACTCATTTTAATCTCGCTGCCCACGCTTTACCTAAAAGCCTGGCACCTGACATGGACCATAATGTAAACTCCAGTAAGAATGAGGACGTTACAAAAACCTAAGGTTTAAGCAACGTCCTCATTCTTCACTTTACTTATAAATCGGTTTTCAATATTGCATTTCTGCAAAACGCTTTAAGGTTTGATATTTATCTCGAGCATGACCTTCGGCAACATCGAACATTTCCTGTGCGACATCCGGGAATACGGTTAGCAGAGAAGAGTATCGGATTTCGCCTTTGAGGAAGTCTTGGAAAGAAGCCGTTGGCTCTTTGGAGTCAAGTATAAATGGATTCTTTCCTTGATCCTTAAGGCGGGGGTCAAAGCGCCAGAGATGCCAATAACCGGCTTCGACAGCCTTTTTCTGCTCAAAAATACTTGTTCCCATTCCGGATTTAATTCCATGGTTTATGCAAGAAGCATAGGCAATAATAATCGAGGGGCCATGATAACTTTCGGCCTCGGCAATCGCTTTAATCGTTTGATTCATATTCGCTCCCATGGCTATTTGGGCAACATAGACATAGCCATAGGTTGTGGCAATGAGGCCTAAATCTTTCTTACGGACTCTCTTACCTGCTGCTGCAAATTTGGCGATAGCCGCCGTCTGCGTGGCCTTTGAGGATTGTCCGCCGGTGTTGGAATACACTTCCGTATCCATTACCAGAATGTTTACATCATCGCCGCTGGCGATGACATGGTCGATTCCATTATAACCAATATCATAAGCAAAACCATCACCTCCGAAAATCCAAACGGAAGGTTTAATGAGATAATCTTTCTTTTCTTTGATTTCACAAAGAAGCGGATTACCTGCAGAATCTTCATTCTCCATCACTTCAAGCAACCGGGCAGAAGCTCTTTTTGATCCTTCACCGTCTTCCATATTATCAAGCCATTCACGGAAAGCGTCTTTGAGATTATCGCTTAATGCGCTTTCTAATCCTTGGCGCATCAATTGAGCAAGCTTTGCTCGAACCTGTTTAGAACCTAAGTACATACCATAGCCGAACTCGGCATTATCTTCAAATAAAGGATTCATCCAAGCGGGGCCTTTGCCTTCGGCATTAACCGTATAGGGAACCGAAGGTGCACTGCCTCCCCAGATTGAAGAACAACCTGTGGCATTAGCAATAATCATCCGATCGCCAAACAGCTGGGTTACCAGGCGAGCATAAGGTGTTTCACCGCAACCTGGACATGCTCCGTGAAATTCAAGAAGCGGTTGGGCAAATTGACTGCCTTTCAGGGACTTAACATCCATGAGATGACGCTTTTCAACAACATGTTTAATCGCGTATTCCCAATTTTCGGATTCCATTTCTATTTCATGGTCAGCAGGTTTCATGACAATGGCTTTACCCGGTGCGGGACAAACGTCAGCACAGTTTGCACAACCGGTACAATCGAGGGGAGCAACCTGAATTCGGTAGTGGTAACCTTCCAGCCCTTTGCCGATCGGTTTCTTAGTTTTGAAAGTATCTGGAGCTTTCTCAAGCTCGCTGTCATCCAAGAGGAAGGGACGGATCGTTGCGTGAGGACAAACATAGGAACACTGATTACATTGGATACATTTATCGATTTGCCATTCAGGCAAGTAGACGGCAATTCCTCGTTTTTCGTAGCGCGTAGTGCTTAAGGGGAAGGTCCCATCCTCCACCCCAACAAAGGAACTAGTCGGCAAGTCTTCTCCTTCATGACGCGCCATAGGCCTTTGAATATTTTTAACAAAATCCGGTTCATCTTTAACAGGCATTTCCTCATCCGGAACTTCAGCCCAGGAAGCAGGAACCTCCACTTTATGTAGAGCTTCAATTCCGCGATCCACAGCCTTATGATTCATCTCTACGATGTTGGAGCCTTTTTTGCCATAGACTTTCTGAATAGAGTCTTTGAGGTATTGAATAGCGTCCTCAACAGGGATGACCTTGGCTAATTTGAAGAAGGCAGCCTGCATGACCATGTTAATCCGCCCGCCAAGACCAATTTCCCCAGCGATGGAAATAGCATCGATAATGTAAAAATTGATATTGTTCTTAGCTATATATCGTTTTAAAGAAGCCGGTAAATGATCGCCGATTTCTTCAGCACTCCAAGGACAGTTTAAAACAAACGTTCCGCCTTTTTTCAAACCCTTAAGAATGTCATAGTGATAAATAAATGACCTATTATGACAAGCAATATAGTCGGCGTCAAACACCATATAGGAGGATTTAATCGGTTTCTTGCCAAAGCGCAAATGAGAAATCGTTGTACCACCGGATTTCTTGCTGTCATATTCAAAGTAACCTTGAACATAGAGATCCGTATTATCACCAATAATTTTGATAGCACTTTTATTGGCCCCAACTGTACCGTCAGAACCGAGTCCCCAGAATTTGCAGCGTATAGTACCCTCCGGCGAGGTGTCAACGGTCTCTTCGATAGGTAAAGACGTATTGCTCACATCGTCAACAATGCCAATCGTAAAGCGATCCTTAGGCTGAGCCTTCTTCAAATTCTGATAAACAGCGATTATCTGTGACGGAGTGGTGTCTCTGGAACCCAAACCATAACGCCCGCCCACAACTATAGGTTTTGAGGATTCATGATTAAAGATCTGAACAATGTCCAGGTACAGAGGTTCCCCCGTCGAACCCGGTTCTTTTGTCCGATCGAGAACGGCAATTTTTTTAACAGATTTAGGTAAAACATCAAAAAAGTATTTTTTGGAAAAAGGCCGGTATAAATGTACTTTTATTAGTCCGACCTTTTCTCCCCGCTGGGCTAAGAAGTCTATAGTTTCTTCAATGGTATTGCAGACAGAACCCATGGCGACAATAATCGTTTCTGCCCCAGGATCACCGTAATATTGGAAGGGATGATACTCCCGTCCGGTTACTTTTTTAATCTCTTTGAAGTAATCTTCAACGATATCAGGAACAGCTTCAAAGATAGGATTGGAAACTTCCCGGCCTTGGAAATAGATGTCAGGGTTTTGGGCTGTTCCTCTGAGAACAGGGTGATTGGGATTTAAAGCTCTATCTCTGAATTCTTTAATCTTATCATAATCTACAAGCTTCCCAATCTCATCGTAGCTTGTCGTTTCTATTTTCTGGACCTCATGGGAGGTTCTGAACCCATCAAAAAAGTGTAAAACCGGAACCCTTGATTTAATCGCTGCAAGATGGGCAACAAACCCCAAATCCATGGCTTCTTGAACGTCATTTGAACAGATCATTGTAAAACCGGTTTGACGAGCAGCATTAATATCTTGATGATCACCAAAAATTGATAAAGCATGAGTTGCCAAAGCCCTGGCACTAACATGGAATACTGCCGGCACCAGATTTCCGGCCATTTTATACATCTCGGGAATCATAAGCAGTAATCCCTGAGAAGCAGTGTAGGTTGTCGTCAGGGCTCCAGCTTGAAGGGAGCCATGAGTTGCGGCGGCAGCCCCTGATTCTGATTGCATTTCCACAACTCTTACAGGTTGATCAAATAAATTCTTCTTACCGTGGGCAGCCCATTCGTCAACCCCTTCTGCCATTGGGGAAGAGGGCGTGATTGGGAAGATCGTTGCAACCTCAGTCAGAGCATACGATGCTTCTGCTGCAGCTTGGTTCCCGTCCATTGTTTTCATTTTCTTAGCCACACTGAGAGCCTCCTCTGAAAAAACTTTAAATCTGGTCCAAATTAGTATTCGTCATTGAAAAACTCTCATACATGATTTATAGGAAAAATAACAAATTCGATATCCATTTAATACTGCCTAAGCGAAAAAGGTTGACATATCTCCGCCCAGGAAGATAAGTCAACCTCTTCTTTTTACCTCTATTATCAAATCCTAAATGTCCCGCTTTTAGCGAGCATGGACACCCGTTGTTCACATTAGACCGAACAAGTTCACTGTGAGCACTTATTTCATAATGATTCCTTCAGGATCGATGACTTTGTAGAGCAAATCCAATTCTTCGTACGTAGGAGTCAGCGTTTCTCCCTGACATCGGGCAATATTAAGCTCGAAACTGCAGTTCTCCCGGCATTCCTCAGGCGTGAAACCTGGATGAACGGTGTCAAGGTACATTTCGCCCTGCTCGTCAAAACGATAGACTCCCATGTCAGAAATCACGGCGGCCGGGCCGCCATTGAAGGCCGGGCCGTAGACTTGTTGTTTGGGAACCCATTCTTGATCCGGCCAATGAGGAATTTTCCAACCCGGAGAGGTAATATAGCTGACTCTCTCCACAAAGCGCCGTTTTTGACCTAACTGAGGCATAATTAAAACACTTCTCTTCGCCAGAGAGTGTATATCCGAATTTCCACCGCTGCCGGTAAGTCTTTTGCCTGTAGGGCCGCCCATGAAGGTGCAGTTAACGTTTCCATAGCGGTCAACTTCTGCCCCTCCCAGATAAGCCAGGTCAACTTTACCTGACTGGAGCTGCCCGAAAACATCCGTTAAACCATCAGCCACAGCCGCTTGATAACTACAGCGGGCATCTGCCACCGAGGTCGGCAGATCAATAGGTCTGCCGTCAATTGAACCTGACTCATAAATGCATACAGCTGTAGGGGCTTGAGTATGCTGAGCAACCATGATTGCTAACATCGGCAAACCGGTCCCTGCAAAGACGATTTCACCATCCTTTACTTCTCGAGCAGCAGCACAGGCTAAAAGATCCATGGGCTTAAATTCGCCGGGTTTAGAATATCCTTTTTTGCTCTCCATTATCTCGACCCCCTTTTCATTGTCGAAGAATAGCCTAGAGCAGGATTGGCTCTGAGGGATTCTAGGCGGTTGATTCCCAGCTTATTAAGATATTCCTGAAAATCTTTGACACCAAAGATCCATTCCTCAGCCCATTGGTCAAAGCCTTCTTGAGTCCGAGTCGCTTTAAAAAAGCTGGAGATAAATTCACCGTCCGGTTCATGTACCCCATATAACCCCGTTGGGTGAGCACCCCAAGGCAACTCAACAATATAGTCAACCAGGTATCCCGGCAGCATATTGCGGGTTGGTTCCCGCCGCAAGTATTCCTCTGGAACAATTTGTTCTGTAATAATAATATTGTGCTTCGAAGCTTTGATAACTTCCTGGTCGCTGAATTTTAACCCCTCAACTCTTACAGTTCCTTCATTGCCTGCCATCTGAACATGGGTGATGCACCAGTCCGGATTAGCAGCAGGAACAAGAATAATCTCAGAATCTGTGAAGGGCTCTTTATACATCATGTATTTATGCTTGCCGATATGACGATTGGAGCCATTACGAAGTCCCGCTTTACCAAGATTATCATTCTCCGGATTCAACATATCGCAGCCCATAGCAGAATAGGTCGGCAAAAAGGGGAGACCTTTTGCTCCGGCAGTTAACCGGTTTAAAATATGAATATGGGCCCAATCTTCGTATAAAATTTCGCCCTTTTCAATCCTGCGGGCAAGATTGCTGCCAAATTTCCCATAAAGTTCATGCCCGCACCAGCTCGATTCCCATATGCCAACGCAGCCGGCTCCGACAAGCATATCATCATGTGTTCCGCCATTAACCTCTACGAGGTGAAGATTCCGCTTCTTCTGGCGAATCAATTCATAAATAGCAGCCATAGGACGACGCCAGACTGTAAATCCTCCGAAGGTTAACATATCCCCGTCATTGATCTGCCCGATAGCTTCTGTAAGGCTTACAACTTTAGGTCTAGCCATGACACAACCCCCTCACTGTTATTTCATTGCTTCCTTCAGTGCACGCAAATCCCAATTAATCTAAAAACGGCCGATGACTTCCCGTCCGATAATCATACGCTGAATTTGATTAGATCCTTCGTAAATTTGGGTAATTTTAGCGTCTCTCATCATGCGTTCGACCGGGTATTCCGAGCAATAGCCATATCCGCCCATCAATTGTACACAATTGGTGGTAACCTCCATGGCAGTATCTGTAGCGAAAAACTTAGCCATTGACGCTTCCTTGTTATGAGGCAAGTTATTGTCTTTGAGCCAGGCTGCTCGATAAATTAACATTTGGGCAGCCTCAATTTTGGTGGCCATTTCAGCAATCATGAACTGAACACCTTGATTCGCTGCCAGCGGTTTGCCAAATTGTTGTCGTTCTTTGATGTAGTTATTGGTATATTCCAAAGCCCCTTCAGCAATTCCCAGGCCCTGGGCACCGATTGTGATGCGACCGCCGGCCAAAAGCCCCATGGCGACAGCAAAACCGTTATTAATCTCTCCCAGGACATTTTCTTTAGGAACTTTTACGTTTTCAAAATTCAGTTCCACCGTCGGTGAACCATGCATTCCCATTTTCTCAACAGGCTTGCTGATGGTAAACCCAGGAGTGTCCTTTTCAATGATTAAGCAGGTAATCCCTTTGCCATTAGGCTGGGAGGAATCAGTTTTGACAAACGTGCAATAGGTTGTTGCCTGACCTCCATTGGTGATAAATATTTTGCTGCCGTTAACCAGGAAATGGTCACCCATATCTTCGGCCCTGCATTTCAGCGAACCAGCGTCCGATCCGGCATTAGGTTCGGTCAGTGCATAAGCCCCGATAATCTCACCAGTGGCAAGTCTTTTGAGATATTTTTCTTTTAGCCGCTGACTCCCATATAAGTAAATACTCATACAGCCTAAACCCGTGTGTACGCTCGTAATAACTGCCGTCGAGGCACAGGCTTTGGCTAATTCCTCAACAATAATTGCAAAGTCGAGATAAGTACCGCCTCCACCGCCCCATTCTTCCGGAACAGGAAACCCTGTCAATCCCAGTTCCCTCATTTTATTCCAAGTTTCCACGGGAAACTCATGGCTCTTGTCAATTTTTTCGGCCAATGGGGCAACCTGACTCTTGGCAAACTTCCTTACCATGTCCCTGACCATTAGGGTTTCATCGCTGAGCTGAAATTCCATCCTAACTCCACTCCAATCATTTAATAGTAGTAATAACCCCATTAAAGCCCTTAGTCTGCATCCACACGTATCAGCATAGCGTCACCTTGGGCGTGACCGGCACAGATTCCACAAACCCCATACCCTCCGCCGCGACGTTTTAGTTCATAGGCTAAGGTCATGACAATCCGAGCGCCTGAAGCCCCAATGGGATGACCGTAGGCAATAGCCCCGCCGTTGACATTAACCTTTGCATACATCTGTTCTTTGGTCATCCCCAGAATACTCCTGGCGCTTACGAGAACCACGGCTGCGAAGGCTTCGTTGATTTCGATAAGCTTTACATCTTCTAACGTCATATTGTTTTGTTCCAGAACCTTCTTGATAGAAAGACCGGGAACCGTGGCAATGTCCTTCGTAGGCTGTGACACCTCCGCATAATCCACTATGGTAAAGAGAGGTTTAATCCCTAATTCATCAGCTTTAGCGCGGCTCATCAGCAGACAGACATCCCCCCCATCATTCGTACCGGGGGCATTACCGGCGGTTACACTCCCTGGCTTTCCGGTTACGGCACTGACATGATTGAACACCGGTCCAAGCTTAGCCAAACCTTCCAGGGTAGAATTAGCACGCGGTCCTTCATCCTTTTCCATAATTTCCTGACCCTTTTTGACAGCAACGGGAAAAACTTCATCATCAAGCTTTCCGGCAGCGATGGCTGCTGAGGCAGCTAATTGGGAATGAAGTGCCCATTCGTCCTGTTCTTCGCGGCTGTAGCCGAATTCATCGGCTACTTCAGAACCATGAATAGCCATATGCCGATCGTAAATCGAATCCCAAAGGCCATCTTTAACCATTAAGTCTTCACAGGCCGCATTGAGCAGACCCATCTTCTTGCCGCGTCTCATATCAGGAAGGGCAAAGGGAATCTTGCTCATGCTCTCTTGTCCGCCGGCAATGACGATATCCGCTCTTCCCAGGGCAATCATTTGCGCGGCTAAATCGATGGTTTTCACACCCGAAGAGCAAACCTTATTCACCGTAATCGAGGGTACATGTTCGGGAAGTCCTGCCAAAAGAGTGGCCTGGCGGCTGGGAACCTGCCCGCAGCCGGCTTGAACGACGTGACCCATAATGACATAGTCAACATCACCAGGGGCGACCTTGCCTTCAGTTCTGTGGATCACTTCTTTAATAGCTAAAGCTCCTAATTGAGCAGCATCATACTCGCCTAAAGCCCCAAGAGATTTACCATATGGAGTCCGGCAAGCTTCTACACATACCACCTCTCGTTGTCGTGCATAGGTATTGCCGATTTTCCGTCCCATAGTCGAATAATCAGGCTTTCGTTCGCCATAAGCACAGATTTTCGCATCTTTGTAGTAATTTTTTCTAACTATTTTTAGCTTTTGCACTTCCTTGGGCATCTGTCTTCCTCCATTCAAATCCCTTATTTTTTTATATGTCCGAATCGTAAGAATTATTTTGCAATTACTATGCCACTGAAGACTGCAGGCCTTTATAATCTTAAATTCAGTTGATCCATCAGCCTATACCGTTGCTAATCATGAACTTTTAACTCTCAAGACCGCTATCTTTGCACATGTTAGCCTCTGAGAGGACAAAAAATCGTCCCGAAAGCGGACACATCTGTTCAAAGTGTGTCCGCTTTCAGGACGACAGGAGGTACTTGAAAGTATGAAAACCACTAACGGGGATATAACTAGTTTTTCAGATTATATTTATTCAGTTTATCATAAAGCCTAGATCGACTAAGGTTAAGGATTTTGGCGGCCTTTGTCTTGTTCCCGCCGGCTTTCTCTAGAGCTACGATAATCATATTCCGCTCTATGCGGGCAATCTGATCTTGATGGCGGATCTCACCATTATTTGTCTGACTTTCAGAGGAGCTGTTGCTTAGAATTTGATTTGGCAAATGAGTTAAACGTATTAAACCGCTGCGTGTATAATTAACGGCCCTCTCAATAACATTTTCCAATTCACGTATATTTCCCGGCCAGGAATAGTTTAAGAGGGCTGCCATAGTATCATCGTCGATACCCTTGACATTTCCTTTAAGAATATTATTGAATTTCCCGATGAAATAATGGGTTAAAGGTTTAATATCTTCCCAACGCTCCCGTAAAGGAGGTAAATGCAGATTGATAACATTTAAGCGATAAAAAAGATCGGCTCGAAACTGACCTTCAGAAATGGCTCTATGAAGATTTTTATTCGTTGCCGCAATAATTCGGACATTGACTTTAATGCATTTGGTACTGCCTAAACGTTCAAATTCACGATCTTGCAGAACCCTAAGCAGCTTCGATTGTAAACCAAGAGGCATGTCGCCGATTTCATCTAAAAAAAGAGTACCGCCATCGGCAATTTCTATTCGTCCTTGTTTTCCGCTCTTTGCGGCCCCCGTAAATGCCCCCCCTACATAGCCAAACATTTCTGCCTCCATTAAGTTTTCCGGAATGGCTGCACAGTTTACCTTTATGAAGGGACCCTTCCAGCGATCACTACAGGCATGTACTGCCTGAGCCACTCCTTCTTTGCCTGTACCGCTCTCCCCGGTAATTAAAACAGTGGAACTGCTTGAGGCAACAATCGTTATTTCTTCCTTCAGCTTTTTCATTTCGCTGCTCTCAGCAACAATATTATTCATAATATCTTGAGCAGTTTTGCTTCTCTGTAATTCCTCCTGAAAAAAAGTTACTTTGTTTTCCAGTAATCTTATTTTATCGGCAAGTTCTCGAACTTCAGCAAGTTGGGGAAATACTGCTTTACCTACTGCACCCACAACCTCGCCTTCTCGAACAATGGGCAGGCGGGAAACAATAATCGGCTTACCCTGAATTGTCATAACGTCACTTGTTTCCGAAACACCTGAACCAGCTACTAAATGAAGCCTGCTGTCCGCCATAATTTCCGTAACATGTTTTCCGATCATTTCTTTGGAAGGCAAGGCTAAAAAGTCTGCCATAGCCTGATTAACTAATGCAGTTTTTCCCTTTTCATCCACCACAATAATACCATCATGAATAATATTTAGAACTGTATCAAAAGTCTTGTTTAAAGCTTTAACCGTCTCTAATTCTTTAGCGGCCTGCTCTAAATCTGTGAGGTCTTGAAAAATCACAATTCCTCCGGCGATGCTGCCTCCAATATTTAAGGGAGTTATGTTAACAATCATGGTAATGTTATCATGCTTATATTTCAATCCTATTTTAACCTCACCATTGACCAAAGCCGGAGTTAAGTCCAGATTCGGTAATAGCCTATTACACCCGCACCCAAGATAGTTCTCAGACTTTAAGCCTAATATACGGCTGGCGCCAATATTCAGGTGTGTTACTATGCCACTGCTGTCAACGGCAATGACACCATTGTGCATGGAATCTAGAATAGCTTTTAATTGACCATTAAGCAGTTCAGATTGCCTAAATAAAGTCATAACCATATTCGTCTTACATAAAAGGCCAATTACTTTTCCTTCCTTGTTGACGACAGGAACAGAGCCCACAGGACTCACTTTTACAAAATCCGCTAACTCTTCGTCGGAGATATCATCGGAAATACTAATCACTTCTTTGATCAGATACGGATCGACGATGTCTTGATGGGTTGCTCCATTTAGGATTGCCCGATAAAGACTGCTCCTGCTAAATATACTCACAAGACTTCCTTTTCCATCTAACACAGGGATAATTGCAATTTTTAAATCCATGAAAATCTGCACAGCTTTGGCAATCGTGTCGCCAAGGACTAGATATGAGATTCGCTTATTAGTCCCTTCCTGCAGGAGCATATCTGATCACTCCTTTAATTTTTACTCAAACCGGCTTCTCCTTGAAAAATTTGAGAAGTTTGCGCAAATACCGTTAATGGTTCTATATGTTCGAAAATTTTCTATATATTCATACCATTCTATACTCTTTATATATTCCCTGCTCCCTTACTTCTATATAAAAAAAACCATTGAGTGTTACCATAAACACGTAAAGACCCTCCTTATAAGTTTACTAAGATAAGTTTACTAAGATAAGTTTACTAAGTTTTTATAACTCTAAGCAATATTTTCTCATTTTTCTCATTTCTTTAAGAACCACAACCAAAATAACAGACGGAAATTAATCCGTCTGTTATTTTGATATATCTTTATCCAGTTACTGAGCATTTTTCCATAAACCATGTATTGTACAGTATTCTCGTACTTCCAGGACTTCTGAAGCATTAACTTTAAACAATGCTTCAGGTGGATCATTGGGCGTAAGTTCCACTCTTAGTACTTGATCTTTTGTTAACACCTCAATGAAGCGAATAAAATGTTTTTCTTCCATTGGGTGAGCAACACTGCCTACTTTTACTTTTACCCAGCCAGCAGACGGCTCGATAACGGGAATATGCTTTTCAGTGCTGGCTTCAGTAACACCCGCTTCCAATTTCTCCATGGGCTGATGACAACACACTAAGGCAGGTGCTCCTGGATTCACTACTTCAACCACATTACCACAAATACTGCACTTATATAATTCTCGCAAATTCGTCATTTCTTATCCCTCCAAAACAATCGTTAATCAACAGGTTCAAATTGATCTTTGCTAACACCGCATGTGGGGCAAACCCAATCCTCTGGTATGTCTTCAAAAGAAGTGCCCGGTGCAATTCCTGAATCAGGATCTCCTAAGGCCGGATCATAAACATAACCGCAAACAGTACATTGATATTTTTTCATTGTCTTTTCCCCCTTAATATTATGATTTTAAGTATTAAGCTAATTAGTAATTAATAAGTGTTAACTCATTTACCTTGTTCTTATTTTATAATTAATTTAATTATAAATCAATAATTAAATTTGATTTTCTCTAAAATTTTTTTCGATTTATTTCGACATATAGTTGATCATGATTTAGGGTTTACCAATAACTGTTCCTCTATTCATCCATTGGCGTCTTGACATAAGCTGAAAGCACCGACAAAAGAAGGATTCCTACATCGCGGAACCCTTCTTTGCAAAAATATATTCAAAGAGCCTTAGTTCATGTCAGATATTTCGAATTTCTTTATCCGGTTATCATTATTTGCCAAGGCCATTAATAGGTCGGAGCAATTTTATAAATTCCAAACTCCTTGTGTCCAAGACTTTCAGCCTTAGGCATATGCCCGTTAGCGACTTCAACAACCATCTCGTAGATTCTTTTTCCGACTTGTTCAATAGTTTCTTCGCCGGAAATAATGGTTGAAGCATCAATATCCATGTTATCTTCCATCATTTTAAACGTCCGCTCGTTGCCCGTGATTTTAATGACCGGAGCAATCGGACAGCCTGTTGGAGTTCCCCGCCCGGTAGTAAAGATAACGACGGTAGCTCCGCCGGCAACCATACCGGTAATTGACTCGATATCCTGCCCGGGAGAATCCATAACGTATAGACCCTTGCCCTTGGGAACTTCGCCGTAGGCCAAAACGTCCTGAATAGGGGCATGTCCTGCCTTATGGATACAGCCCAAAGATTTTTCCTCAATCGAACTGATTCCGCCGGCAATGTTTCCCGGTGTTGGTTGGCCGCCGCGTATATCGACGTTCAGAAGTTTTGCCCTCTCTTCACATTCGCGGACATAGCGGATTAATTTTTCTCCAATCTCCGGCGTCTTACAGCGACGAGCCAAAACGTGTTCGGCGCCAATAAATTCTGTTGTCTCTGAAAGCATAGACGTACCACCTGCAGCAACAAGCATGTCTGAGGCAATTCCACAAGCCGGATTAGAAGCTAAGCCGGAGGTGAAATCAGAACCGCCGCATTCAATAGCCATAACCAGTTCACTAACATCTGTTTTTTCAGGCTGTAAATGGGCAACTTTGCGGGCGAGTTCACCGGCTTTACGGAGTCCTTCAGCCGTGGCTTTGAGTGTCCCGCCAACTTCTTGAATTACTATTACCTCCACTGGTTTCCCGGTAGCGGCGATTTCATCAGCGACCTCACGAATAGGAACACCTTCACAGCCAAGTCCGACGACTAGAACTGCTGCAACATTCGGATTCTTACCAAGGCCAATCAATGTGCGAACAGTTTGTTCATGATCAGCCCCGATTTGACAGCAGCCATGCTGATTGGGAAGAGCTACCGCTCCGGGAACCTGAGCTGCTATATTGGCTGCAACTGTACTGGAACATACTGCCGTTGGAATTATAGCAATATGATTACGTATGCCTACTTTACCGTCAGGACGTCTATATCCCAAAATCTCCATCATAAAATCCTCCCTTTTTTACTTATCTCCACGGCCGCGCAAGCTCTCCATGTTATGAACATGAACGTGCTGGCCGACTTTAATATCTGTAGTTGCGCCTCCAAGGCTTTCTCCGTATTTAATAACCTCTTCACCTTTTTTAATCTCCCGAATAGCCACTTTATGACCAAGGGGGATATCCTGAAGAAGAATTACCGATTGTTCTTGATCTCCTATAAAATAATGAATTTCAGTACCCGATGTAAAATCGTCCACTAAGGTGGCTACATTGTCTTTAACATTAATCACCACTGCTTGTTTTTTCAAAGAGATTCACCTCCAAATTAATACCTGATTTATTTACGCAAAAAACATGCCATATTTTAATGGTTGTCAAAATTAGGATCCACTCCCACTTGTAGAAGGGGGAGTCTTACGATTGGATAAAGTATTTGGAGCCAAGAATATTATGCTTTGCTCCTTGATTACATCACAGCAAAAGCAGCACCGCTTTATAATTCAACAACTTTGCGTTGCAAACTAAAACGATGCTGCATTATGCAACAATTTATACAATACCACTATTACGCCCAGTTCTAAATATAGCAAAAGTGTGTTAAAAGGACCGTCCCCCTGACACTCCTGTCACTCTTGGCGTCTTTTGCGCCAGAGGGTTGAACGGTCAATGCCAAGTCGTCTGGCAGCACGGGTAAGATTATGATTTTCTAACTGCACAACTTTCTCAATCACACGCTTTTCGATGTCATTTAAACTTCCTTGAACGGATACAACGTTTTCAGCAGGATCAGATGTCTCAGGCGGCTGAGAAAAAAGTGCCTTTTGCTGGCTTTCGGGATTCTGATGAGGTCGATCTAAGAGATGGGCAGACTCGTTTTGGTTTTTAATAAAGGAAACAGCCATTAAACTTTCTGGAAGGATCAAGTCGGTTTCAGACAGAACAATAAGTTTCTCAACACAATTTCTTAATTCCCGCACATTACCGGGCCATTGATAGTTTTCAAAGGCTTGATAAACTTCTTCGGTAAAGTTGAGCTTGGGCTTTCCCAATTTAGGAGCAAGCTCATGAAGGAATTTCGTCATCAAAAGCCGTATATCCCCTTTTCGTTCCCTCAGAGGGGGAACCGTTAAACCTAAAACATGTAAACGGTAAAATAAATCTGCCCGAAATTCGTTCTTCTCCACAGCTTCATTCAGCCTGCGATGGGTAGCTGAAATAAGTCGTACATCCACCGGAATTACCCGGTCACCCCCAACCCGCATGACTTCCTTTTCTTGCAAAACCCGCAGCAAACGAGCTTGGACATGGAGGGGCAATTCCCCAACCTCATCAAGAAAAAGTGTTCCTCTGTGGGCTAATTCAAAGAGTCCAGCTTTTCCGCCTTTGCGAGCCCCGGTAAAAGCCCCCTCTTCATACCCAAACAGTTCACTTTCTAACAAATTCTCCGGCAAGGCAGCACAGTTTACAGCCACGAAGGGACCATTTTGACGCAGGCTCACTTGATGAATTCCCTGGGCTAAAATTTCCTTTCCCGTACCCGACTCCCCCTGAATCAAAATGCTGCTGTCTGTAAAGGCGTATTTTCGGGCTTGATTTAGTATTAAATGTACAGAATTGCTGTCTCCAATAAAATCCTTTAGTGAGAATTTAGCAATTAATCCTTTGTGGTAGAGCTTTCGACGAATATTATATTCGGCTTGCTGAATCTCCTGGGCATTCTGCAAGGTCACTACTGTCCCTAAGTGGGTATCTCGGACAAGTATGGGGTAAAGATTTAGAACCAAATCTCTTCCGTTCACCCTTTCAGGGTGGCCTGTGAATTTTTTAAAATGAATCCCTGCCAACAATTGAGGTCGGAATAGAGTCTTGGCCGGCTTCCCTAAGATATCTGGAGTAAGCTCCAGCATTTTTAATGCTTCGGCATTTATGTTAACAATTGTCTCGTTTTTATCGATAGTGACTACACCTTCATGAACTGCATTAAGAATTACTGTACTGAGTGCTGTTTTGGCACGATCCCTTTCCAGAGCTTCAATAAGCCCCTCAGCTTGTAAAATGGCTGCAGCAATTGATTCCGGCCCAGACTTAATGAGATGCACCGGTCGATTTAAAATTTCCGAATAGCGAACAGCAAGAGTGTCTCCGATAATTACTTTTGTTTGCGCCAACTCTTCTTTATTCAGGGACTGGAGTGAATCATTTCCTTCTTCAAGTTCATATATAAAGTAGTTAAGCCCAAACATTTCTGCAACAGTTCGACAGCCTTTAATGACGGAAGGAAAACCAATAATACCGAAGGAACCCTCAATATCCCTCAAAGGATAGAAAGCCCGCAAGATATCATAACCGGTCACCTCAACGTCAACGACAGGAATAGTTACGGCTTGACGAATTAAGGAAGCTGTTCCTCCACGGCTAATAATTACTTCAACCCCGTCATTAAGAGCCTTTTGGGCAGCCGCCGCACCATCGCTCATATCTGCCACAATAACGCGGCACGGCTTTTTCAGTACCTCAACAGTTTTTCTAGCCTCTTCGGCAAGCTCTTCATAAGGTGCAACAAATAAAACGCGCGAATAGTCCATATGTCCTCCCCAAAATTCTCATTAAATGCTTAGTTGTGACATCAGAACAAAGTCTTCAGCGAAAGAACCACTGTTTGACCATACGAATTAGTCATATTATATACTATCCCAGCAAGAGGACATACGAATATCTTAAAAATACCATGGACCTTCAAGTAGAGCTGCTTCGCCCACAAGAGCGAAGTTACCGCATGAAACAAAGCTCAATGTTAGGCAACAAATAAGGGCTCAGGTCAAAAATAAATGTTTGACCTAAGCCCCTATGCCTTAAGGCTTGAAAATTACAGTTTTATTACCTCAACAGGAACAGGTCCGCAAACACCTACGAAAACAAAGCGATTGGTTCCTGTATTTCTCATCCCATGAGTTTGACCCGCTTTGGCCAAAATAGCCATGCCCTTTTTAATGTTCACCTCTTGACCTTCACCAGCAAAATAAAGTCCGGATTCCCCTTCTAAACATATCCAAACATCGTCAGCATTTGGATGGGCATGCAAAAAAACTTCTTGCCCTGGTTCGAGACACCACATGGCGGCCAGTGTTTTATCAGATTCATAGACTGACACCTTCTGCGGAGCATTCTTATCAAATTTCGCCAATTGCTCCAAATCAAATACTCTATCTTTCATGATCATGACCCCCTTCTAATTTTCTACTAGGCAGCAATTACAGGAAGAGCTCCCGGAATGACATAGGCAAAAATCAAGATCATAACAATAACAATGCCCAAAAGTGTTACCGAATATTTCAGAGTACGTCTGAAGATATCTGTCTCCCTCCCAACTAACCCAACGGCCGCACAGGCAATTGCTATAGATTGAGGAGAAATAAGCTTACCAATGATTCCGCCGGTTAAACTGGCAGACACAGTTAGGATAGGATTTAAGCCAAGTTGGCCCGCTGTCACTTGCTGTAGTTTACCAAATAAGGCAGCTGAAGAAGTAACAGAACCGGTAAGAAATACTCCTAACCAGCCTAAAATTGGAGAGAATACGGGGAAAATAACACCGGTTGAAGCGAACGCCAGACCTAACGTATACGACATGCCCGAATAATTGGCTAAATAGGCCAGGCCAAGTACTGAGGCAATAGTCACTAGCGAGAAGAATAATTGTTTTAACGTTTTGCTAAAAACTCTTACTCCAGTCGCCGGACTTATTCCTAAAATAATCATTGAGATAATTGAGGCAACTAGCATAGCAGTTCCTGGTGCGGCAAAAAAATCCCATTTGTAGTTCGCAGCATAGACGGCAGGTTTAGTTGCAATGGGTGCAGCCTTATAAACAAGGCCGTCTAAACCCGGCCAATGGGGAATATTAACAAACCACTTTAAATCCTTCGCCACCCAATCTTTAAACATAGACGTACTCCAAAATCCCATGACGAGGGTTAACATTAAGAAGGGTGACCAGGCCTTAAAAACCTGACCTCCTGTATAGTGAGGTTCATTAGCCGCCGATATTTCCTGATCATTGGGAAAACGCCAAATAGATTTAGGTTTCCAAAAACGCAGAAACAACGTCATGCAAAATAAAGAGACAATCGGTGAAACAATACTTGGAAGTGTTGGTCCCAGGTAATTCGTTACAATGAAAAAGGGAATCGCGAAACTAATCCCAGCCACTAGAACCGCCGGCAAAACTTCTACTGTTTTTTTCCATCCAGCCATGACGATTAACATAGCAAAAGGAATAATAATAGCTACAATTGAAACCTCACGACCAACTGCCGCAGTAATAATATTTTCGTTAATACCAGTGACCGATCCCATCATAATCGTCGGAGTTCCCACAGGCCCAAAAGGAACCGGCGGAACATTGGCCACAAGGCAAATAACAGCCGCCCATAAGGGATCAAAGCCCAAACCGATTAACATAGCTGCGGCAATGGCTACGGGTGCACCCTGACCGGCTGCCCCTTCCATAAAGGCTGAAAAGCAAAAAGCAATCAGCAAGGCCTGCATTCGGCGATCGCTGGAGATTGAAGAAATAGAACTTTTAATAATATCGAATTGTCCAGCTTCAACAGTAAGATTATATAAGAAAACGGCTGAAACAATAATCCAGCCAATGGGAAACAGTCCATTGACCGCCCCTAAGATTGTGGAGGAAACCGCAGCACCAACAGGCATTTTATAAACGAGTACAACATCAATAATTGCTATCAATAAGGTTAAAAGTCCGGCGACATGACCCTTCATACGCTTTATGGCCAGGGCCCAGAATAAGAAAAAGATCGGGATCGCAACAACTAATGCGGTTAGGCCAGTGCTTCCTAATGCTGAGTAATTCTGTAACCAGTGCATGTCATTCATTCCTTTACCAATTATTTAAGTACAGGAACCCCCCTAGAAAAAGAAAATCTTAGAAATTTAGTCCCTTTACGCACCGCCCTTCATTAATAAATCAAACAAAATTTGCAATTCTGATTGTATTTTACAAAGGAAAAGTTCACTGAACTTCGATTTAACAAAAAAGACAGGATATTATGTCTAAACAGCCATAAATCCTGTCCGAACGGATTTTTACAGTTTTAAACGTTGTCTTAACGATTTAACGTGCGTACGACTAACATGAATTCCCGAACCATCTTCCATCGTTAAATTGAATGTGTTATTAAACCAAGGAACAATAGCCCTAATTTTATTGAGATTGGCGATATAACTCTTATGAACTCTTAAAAAGGAGTCTCCTAAAATGCTCTCCAGTTCATTTAAGGAATAATGGGTTAGATAATTGCCATCACCTGCAAACACCCTGACAGATCGCTCTTCAATTGTTGCATAGATAATGTTTTCGATCGGAATTAAATATATCGTTTCATTTTCTTCAACTTTGAGTTTCAATTTATCGTTATTCGTCCGAAGTAGCGCGTAAATGCTATCTAACTTGTCTTTAAACTCGCTGGACAGAGTTCCTTTGTCTCTCTCCATTTCTATACGAGTTTTTAGTCGCTGGAGCGTTTCAAACAGCCTATACTCTTTGAAAGGTTTAAGCAAATAATCTGCAGCATTTAAATCAAAAGCCTGCACAGCATAATGATTATAAGCAGTAGCAAAAACGATGGCAGGCTTAACAGCAAATTCTTTATCCTTCGAAATTCTTAAGGCAGTGTCGATACCGGAACCGTCAGGCATCTCTATATCCAGAAAAACTACATCGGGCTTTAATTCTCTTACTTTTTGCAATACTTCTTCGTTGGTTGAGGCTTCACCTATGACCATAACGCCCTGCATTTTAGTCAGTAGATAAACAAGTTCGTCCCGGGCTGGCTGTTCATCATCTGCTACGATAACTCTCATTGCATTCTACTCCTTAAGCGATTTCCAAATGGGATACTTCAGGAATTTTTAAAGTCACCACAGTCCCTCTGCCAAGATCACTGTTAATCGTGAATTTTGCCTGCCCATGGTAGGCATATTTCAATCTCTGTTCAATATTTTTAAGGCCAATGCCTAACCCTTTACTTTGAACGGTTATTCCTGATTGCAATAATGTTAAGGTTTCTTCGGGTATACCTACTCCATTATCAATGATTTTAATCACAAGATAGCCTTCATCCTCAACAGCCGAAATAATCACCTTTCCGCCTGAATTTAAGGGATAAATCCCATGTTTAATGGCATTTTCAATTAATGGCTGAAGTGTTAATCCCGGGATCTGCCAATTTAAAGTTTCCTCCGCTATCTGTTCCTGGACATTTAAGCGATCAGAAAATCGTGCTTGCTCAATTGCTAAGTAAGCTCGAATATGATCACATTCCTCCCGCAAGGAGACAAAACGATTACCACTCTGCAAATTTATTCTAAAAAAGTCACCTAACTGTAATAATAAATCTCTAGCTTTACCGGGGTTTGTTCTGCAGAAGGACACAATGGTATTGATAGCATTAAACAGAAAGTGAGGATTAATCTGGGCTTGGAGTGCTTTCAATTCGGCTTTACTAACCAAGTGAGCCTTTGTTTCTAAAGCTGACAGTTCCAACTGAGTCGAAAATAATTGCCCAAGCCCCTCGGCAAATTCCCAATCAACTTTTGTTAAACTTCCTTTTCCTTGCCTGAATATTTTGAGTGAACCTACAACAGTGTTCTTAAACTTTAAAGGAACAATTAAGGCTGAACCCCGAAGGCCAGTATTCTCAAAAGATCCGCTTTCTTCTCCACTCACAGCCAATTTTATTTCACCTGTTCGTATGCTCTCCATCGTCTCCTTAGCCATGAACCCCAGGGCATCTGTTTGGTGATCCGCCGCTTTGCCCACATGGGCCAAGACATTGTGATCTCCAGTGATTGACACGGCACTAAAATCGGAGCGTTCAATAATTATATCGCAGACTTTCTTAGCCGTTTCTTCATTGAGTCCGAGCCGTAAGATAGGGAGAGTCAGGTTCGCGATATATAATGCTTTTTGTGCCTGCAGGGCACCAATTCGTTCTTCTTCAAGAATAGACTTTTGACCAATTCCGTAAAAAACAGCAATTCCTATTCCATTCATCACAATCATGGGAGGGCCCATCGTTTTGACGACATCCCAACCTGCAGAGGTGGGTTGGGCCAATAAAATCATTGCCATCTCCAGGATTTCAGAACCAATACCAATTAAGACGGTCTGCTTCCAAGTTAACATTTTGTTGGAAGCATGTTTACTAAGAACTCCGGCTAAAAAACCATCGAGTACTGTCGCAATTCCACAGCTCAGGGCTGTTGATCCCCCCAAGAGCAGTCGATGCCCCCCGGCAATAATCCCTGAAGCCAAACCTACAATCGGCCCGCCTAAAAGTCCACCGGCGACAACTCCCACTATTCGTGAATTTGCTAAAGCTCCTTTTGTCGGCAGACCAATATAGGTTCCAACAATCCCTACACTTCCAAATAGTAATATGAGAATGACTTTTTCTTTTGTATTAATCATTCCTTGTATTGTCCTTTTGAATAAGGGAGTAAGGCTTAATAAATAGGCAATAGTAATTATAAAACTTGTGTTTAAGGCAAGCTGCTTAAAAAGACTTGAATACATTCCTAACCTCCCTTTATGAAGTTTCACTTTGAGAAGCGTTTAATCTAATCCTGAAGAAAACTTGTTTAAAACTCAAAACAAAATTTTCCCAACAGATTAATAATTAATCGCCCGTAAATACAATTAAACCAACCCGCCATGCCTTTCTTTGCTTGGACTTGCCGGGTTGGTTCTTAGGGTCAAGGTCTAGTGATTGGATAAAATTAAGCGCTATTTAAGAAGGTTCTCCAGATAGGTTAGCCACATACGATAGAAATCCGATTTAAAATGAATGCCATCGCCTTCGTACAAGTTTTTATTGCTGTCATTCAAGATCGAGCTTAAATTAACATAGTTTACGTTTTCTTTATTTGCCATCTCAAGGAGTCCGGTATTGCATTCTTTAATATGGGCATTGTTAAGGTGAGGGTTTTTAACAATGTTCTCCAAAACAGGAAGCATAGATGTGACATAAATTTGGGAATTTGGCAGGTTGACTTTTAACTTTTCTACTAACTTCGTATAGTCGTCTACAAGGACTTTGCTTGAAGTTCTGTCATCTGCCTCATTTAAACCGATAAGTATAAAGACACGCTTAGGCTTGAGTGCTATAACTTTATCAGCCTCGTCAATGCCTTTAGTAATACTAAGACCCATTTCTGCAATAACTCTGCTGTCATCTAAATAATCATAAAATGATAATCCTTCCGTTATAGAATCACCAAGGAAAGCATCATCCTTAAAGAATTCTTTAAAATCCGAGGTCTGTTGTGCCGCAGGCTCATTGGCAGAAGTTATAGGCTGCGATTTTGTCTCTTGCGCATCAGTAGTATTGGGAGAGCTTTTTTCAGCGGTATTTGTAGGAGCTGTTGATTCTTTGTTTGAGGAACCCGCGATAGTATTGTTGTCTGTAGCAGGACTCTGAAGAGAACCTGAAGCCTGAGCTTTATTAGAACCGGCAAAAACAAAAATTGATACGCCTGTGACGACCACAACAAAAATTATCAGTCCCAGTATTATTGGCCAGCGTTTTAATTTTCTAATATCCATAAGCCCTACCCCCATACCCAATAGTTATCTGAAAATTATCAATTTAATTGGATGAGTCATTATAAAATGTATTTACATTATATAAAATGAGCAGATCATTGATCTTATTCGTTGTAACTAATTTACTTATGTCATCTTCATAATACCTTGGATCTACAACATAGATTTCACTATAATGACTCATGAGAAAAGGAATTAAGCAGTTAGCAAAGGAATCTTTAACTATTAAAAGCTTTTTCCCACCGGGTACACTAGTCGTTATTTTTACTAGACCGTAATTCCCGCCAAAAAATACATTGTACTTGTCTTTTGTCTGAAGACTTTTCATATCATAAATAGTATTGGTAACTTTGTTCAAATCAACATAGTCCACTGTATAACTTTTTTCATCTTTAGGAACGTATAGTTCAATACTATCTGGTTTTAGAAATTGATAACCACTTTTTGATGCCAATGAACCCAGAAAATCATCAGTGACATCCTTAATATTATAATAGCTTTCAGCATGAGCCTTGAATCCCATATACTTCGAAAGCTCTTGATATGCATAATAAGCGCCCTTCGACGTCCAATGATGATCTGTCCGGTAGAAAATGTATTCATTCTTTTTGGAATTCAAGGTATCAGATACATCAACGAATTTTATACTTTTATCAAGTAACTGCTTCGTTTGCTTAAGAGCCGCCGCTTCACTGTCCGTTGGAGCATATGCCGGAAGATAATCCTTTAATATCTCTGCAGTCGTCGGAACCATCATTAAATACTTGTTTGCCAAGGGAGCTTGAGCCGCAATCTGATTAATGGTGTCAAGTTTAGACTTAAAACTTCGGGTGCTAGGTTTAATGTATGTTTGAATTAAGTAGTTATGTTGACTTAAGAATACACCATTACTTTCATTTTTAAGGAATAATCTTTCACAGTCAGTTTTAATTCCGATCCACAAATCTCTTAATACGAATTGGTCTTCGATATACTTCTCATACTCTTTAGTAAACCGTCCTTGAAAGAGATTTTCCAAGGAGAAGACAGGCTTCTGTTCAAGGTCCCTATTTTCTGTTTCAGAAAAGGTTTTAATCGGTGATATCAAATTGAAGAAAACAAGTAAGAAGATATATATACCCACGAAAATTCCCAAAAAATATTTATATGATAAACTATAATTCTTCAAAATAATTCTTCTTTCTCCAAAATTACATAACTATCGCGCATAGTTAACTCAACTTTCAAGCGAAAGTTGAGTTAGAATCTGAAATATAAAAATGGATTATAGCTTTCATTAACTAAGTAGGCAGTACATAATACGACAATGAGCATATAGGCAACAGGAATAGCAATGGTTCCGGTTACTTTCATAGTTTTCTTAAATTTATTCAATAAATTACGCATAAGAGGTGTGGAACAAATGGCGAGTATAACAAACAATATGGCATTAGTATAGAGATAGTATAATGAATGCCCATCAATCAGTTTATTAGCTCCAATCCCAAACATTGTTCTAATAAACCCTAACCCTTGACTTAAGCTGTCAAACTCAAAAAATACCCAGCCTACAATGACAACCAAAAGTGTATAGACATGACCTATAAATCTGGGTTTATTGTTAAGCCATTTTAATAAGAAGAATTTCTCTAATACTACAAAACTTCCGAAGTATAAACCCCACACAATAAAATTCCAGTTAGCTCCGTGCCAAAAGCCTGTTAAAAACCATACAACAAACAAATTTCGCAGTTGTTTCCATTTACCTTGTCTGTTTCCCCCAAGAGGTATGTACAAATATTCTCTAAACCATGTACCGAGTGATATATGCCACCTCCGCCAAAATTCCGTAACATTCCTGGATATATAAGGGTAATTAAAGTTTATATTTAATTCAAAACCAAGCATCTTGGCAAGGCCGATAGCCATATCAGAATAGCCGCTAAAATCAAAGTAAATTTGAAAGGTGAAGGAAATAATTCCTATCCATGCTGTGAGAATAGATATTTCCCCCTGCGGAGTTGCTTTGATGCTGGTCCATAAGATGCCAATATTATTAGCAAGCAAAACCTTTTTAGCTAGCCCGATAATAAAAAGCTCAAGGCCATCTAAAAATTGAACTAAGTTTTGTTTTCTGTTGTCTATCTGCTTTGAGATATCAATGTACCGTACTATCGGCCCAGCAACAAGTTGAGGAAACATAGTTACAAATGTAGCATAGGCTAAAATCTTCTTTTGTGCAGGGACTTTCCCTAAATAAACATCGATAATATATGACATAGACTGGAACGTATAAAAGGAAATTCCCAGAGGTAAAGGAAGACTTTTAATCGTTAAATTAAGATGAAATAAGGCCGAAACGTTGCTGACAAAAAAACCATAGTACTTAAAAAAACTTAGCAGGCCAAGATTTACTACTAAAGACGCAATTAAGCCCAATCTTTTTATAACGATATTCGCAGAATTTTTTTCAATAATCAGCCCATTAGTATAATCAAAGACTATTGCGAAAAGCATAATTACTATATAGACAGGTTCTCCCCAAGCATAAAATATTAAGCTGGCAAGAATTAAAACAATATTTCTTAGAGACTTTGGTACGATATAATACAAAAGAAGAGTAATGGGCAAAAATTTAAAGATAAAAAGCAGACTACTAAAAACCAAATTGCCACTTCCTAAACGAAATCAAATTAAATTAGATTTAAAAACACTAATTAAGCACTTGATCGATTGCACTGGAAATTTTGTCAGCATCTTTGGAAATAATTAAGATAACAAAATTCCCCTTAGCTTTGACGATATTATGTTGAACAAGATATGTCTCGTCAGGAAGATATCCGCCGAAGTTCCTTTCTTGCTTATTGATGCGTTTCTTAATTTGGTCTTTAATACTTTGAATATCATTAGAATTTTTAACTTTGAAAATAGCTAATTCATCAGCTTTTATATTAGAAGATGCCGTGTAAAGTGCGAAATCAGAAAGTTCGTCACTATTTATGCCATATAACTTCTTTAATTCTGCAGCATCTGCAAGTCTCATTTTAGAAATATCAACTGTTTGTTTGACTTTCTGAACTATATCTGCCGCAGAAGGGTCTTTAGCCGCTACTGTTTGCGATGAACCACATCCAACTAAGGTTATGACCGTAATTAACAGCATTAAAGAAATAATTCCAAACTTTTTCACCATTTCCCTTTATCCCCCGTTTTCGTAAATAAGTACCCAAATTTCTTGGTAATATGTGAATAAACTCATAAGTATAGGCTATATTAATCTGAAAACCTTGTCAAGACGCAAATTATTACAGAATTATTACAGTATGTTTAAATTATTATTACGGTGAATTTTCCAATTCTAATCTTGATTTAGAAGTCTCGTAATAGTATATTTATAGCAAAATATCGCAAAAAAGCTATACGATTCTTCAGGGCAGCATAATCTAAGATGACGATGTTAGATACTAGTTCTTTGTTCAGAAAGGAGCATTCCTGTAGTAGGAAAAAATGAGCTTTGTCAAAAAGAAGACCTCACGTTACAATTTGAAAGGACTGTTGGCCAACAGAATCCAATCAAAATAACGGAGGTCATCCCAAATGAATTTTACACAAAACGAGAAACTAAAGCAACTTTCTGAAAGAAGTATTGTTATCGGAGTGGACATCGCCAGCGAGCTTCATTACGCCAGGGCTTTCGACTGGCGAGGAGTAGAGCTGGGCAAAGTATTCAAGTTTGAAAACAGTGCTGAAGGATTCAGGGATTTCTATGCATGGATTGAACGTTTAAAAGGTCAAGCACAAAAGGACTGCATAGTGGTAGGCGCAGAGCCAACCGGCCATTACTGGTTCGGCCTGGCATCATATCTAAAAGAGCAAAGCATTAAGCTAGTCCTCGTAAACCCATTCCATGTAAAGCGTAGTAAGGAGCTTGATGACAACCACCCCAGCAAAACGGATGCTAAGGACCCCAAAACAATTGCTAAGCTGGTCATCGAGGGGAGATACAATGAGCCCTATATCCCGGAGGGGATCTATGCAGAACTGCGAATAGCGATGGCTTGCAGAATGCGCATCCAAAAGGAAATGAGCAGTATAAAAAATCGCATTCAGAGGTGGCTGAAAATCTACTTTCCCGAGCATGAAACGGTGTTTGGAAAGTTTGATGCGACAAGTAGCATGCTGGTTCTGCAAGTTGCCCCGCAACCTAGGGATATCAAAAGACTTGGAGTAGAAGGAATAAACCGAATTTGGAGAGACAACAAGTTGAGAGCAGTCGGAATGAAAAGGGCTAAGAGCCTGTATGAAGCTGCTCAGAAGAGCATTGGTTGCACCGAAGGAGAGTCTTGTTCCCGAATGGAAATTCAGCTATTACTCCAAGACTATCACACTAAAACAGCACAATATCAGGCAGTCATAGAAACCATCGATGAGTTGTGCCGTCAGATACCAGAAGTAGCGAAGTTACTTGAAATTAAAGGTGTTGGCCTTGTTACCGTGGCAGGCTTTCTCTCCGAAGTTGGAGATATTAGACGCTTTAATTCTCCAAAGCAGATCCAAAAGCTTGCGGGCTTAGCCTTACGAGAAAGCAGCTCAGGTAAGCACAAGGGACAGACCACGATCAGTAAGCGCGGCCGCGCACGACTGAGGGCAATCCTATTTCAAGCAGTGATGCCGCTAGTCGCAAAAAAACGCAGAGTTTGCAGAGATACACAACTACTACACAACAAGGATCAAGAATCCCCTGAAGAAGAAACAATCACTAATTGCCCTTAAGCTGTAAACTAATTCGGGTGTTCTATGCAATATTAACAAAAGGTACAGAATACGATCCAGAAAAGCTAATTAAGGACATTCATCGTCCAGTTGAGCATTTAGCAGCGTAATTAGAATAGCAGCGAAACCATAAGAAACAAACGATCTGTGGGTTAAAGCGTCACCACAGAAGCGAGCAATCCAGGTAACCTAGCAAAACAAAAGAGCTGGTAGTCAGTCGCATATTTTTCCATTAGAGCAAGGACTCGGTAGAGGAGCATAACTGACACCCAATCATGGATAGGTGGAACGAAGGAATTTAGGGCAGATTTATAATCTTGACCCTGTTAGACATGGGAGGTTTACCACCGTGAGAATCATGGGTTTACAACGGCCAACATATCCACAAATAGTAGACGTTGGCTTTGCCATATCCAATTTCTCCGAATTAGACATTTTATGCGAATTCTATCCGTGGTGAGCTAATTTGGTTAGCTAGGAATTCTATGAAAATACGAGATATCTAAAGAAAATATCAAGATATTATAGGGAGGATATAACAATAATGTATATATCTAATCCTGATTTAGCAACATTACTTCAATCCAGTACTCTTAATCAAGAATCTTCCACCAAAAGCGAACTGCCTGCATTTCTCAATTGCTTTGAAACATTTTTGCAATACGAACTTTTACATACTGAAGACTCTTCCGGTCTATTTAACTCCAATTCCTCAAGCTTTGATAATTCAGATAATTCATTCCCTAATATATTGAGCGTCCATAATAATATGCTCACGAATCAGCTTTTTACTAATTTAATTGCCCATACCCTTCTCGAACATGAAACCGGTTCGCTGCCTTTGGAAGATAAAAATCAAGTTGCCCGAATTTATTCACAGAACCAGCCCATATACTCCACCTCATCTAACAGCAATTACAATAAAATATTTAATAATGATGTGTTTTTAGGAGATTCAATAACGAAAGGATTATCTGCCTACAAACTGTTGGATGATTCCAAGGTCTATGCCCAAGTTGGAATTGGTACTGACAAGGTTAGACAGTTGGTTGATTCGGCGGCAAAACAGAATCCGCAAAGAGTTTTTATTATGTGTGGAGTTAATGACGTGGGAAAATATACAAAGGCCCAATTTACTCAGCACTATACCGACTTAATAAATACGGTCAAGGCCGAATGCCCAAATGCCAAAATATATGTACAATCTATCCTTCCTGTGCAAAATCAAGCAACTCAAAGAAATCCCTCTTTAAATAATGTTAATATTGACGAATATAATTCGGCAATCTTCCAGATAGCCAATAATGAAAATGTTGGATTTATTAATCCTTCATCTTTAGTTAACTTTAATCAAAGTTACTATGCCAATGATGGCATACACTATAAACCGTCTTTTTATACTTCTTGGTTAAACTTTCTGCAAAACAATGCTCTATAGCGATATCCTGATTACCCAAAAGAAGCCGCTGCTAAACGACTGAATCGTTTTATAGCAGCGGCCTTACGTTTGCATGGAGGTCCTTTTTAAAATTGCTCTAACCAGCTTGAGAATTATAATAGTTGTTTAACATTATTTTTAATCACCGCAATCCAGAGGGGATACAACTCTGATTTAAAGTGCAATCCATCTGAAAGAAGTAAATTTGTCGCATTAGGAATACTCTTGGAAATATCCAAATACGTTACATCTTCTTCAGCAGCTACAGCTTTTACAATCTTATTCAGTTTTTGCGGCTCCAAATTCCTTTGCGGTTGATCAATGGTACTCTTCATAGGCATCACAGATTGCAAAATAATTTTGGACTCGGGGAACATCCTTTTTGTGGATTCTATTAATTCTTTATACCATTTTTGGTAAGAACGCATATCATAGCCAAAATCGTTTGCTCCAAACATCAGGAATACATAATCTACCGAACCATTACATCGACTCCTGATTATATTGCTGTTGTCTCCCAAAAGTTTAGCCCCTTCATAAACATGAGCCCCAATTTTGGCATAAACGTGGTCCTGTTTTACTACAGTATTGTGAGACTTCTTAAATCCATATGTTATTGAATCACCGACAAATATTACATTTGAAAAGTCGGCCTTTATTTCTCTGCTTGGCACTATAGTCGATAATGAAGATCTCGATTGGGATTCGGATTGAACAATAGTTTGAGTTGAGGGCGCAGAAGCGGGGATTGTTCTGGTTTTAGTCTGGGTCTGGGTCTGGGTTTCCTTTGCTGTTGAATCAGGAGATTGCGTGGGATTGTTTGCTTTTCCAGCCCTTAAGGGCAAGAAAAAGCCAAAGATCAATAAAAACAATAGCCCTGTAACGATCGTGGCTTTTAGCGATAGGTACCAATTGATAGGTTTCTTTAAGTATTTGTATTTTCTAAAGCTAGTCATTTATCCTACAACTCCTCTCGCGAATTGTGTAACATCAATCGCTTTAGACCTATGAAGCGTCCATAAACAAAGCTTCTGTTTCGTTTACATATTTTACCATATATAGATATTGATGTACCAGCCTTTCTGCATTATCTTTACCACTACCTCTTATTGTTTTCCAAACATGCTTTAAAGCCAAAAAAACTCTAGCTTCCTGCTAGAGTTTTCATAATCCGTACTTATTAGAACCATTTCGATTATACCCGCTATGGGATGTTTTAAAGAATATATACTTTTACATATTTAACAGCCCATCTGCGAGCTTCCGCAGATGTATCAAAGAAAACATCAATCCAATTTCCTCGAATTGCCGTACCGGTATCAGCGGCAACGGCAAAGCCATAACCTTCGACAAAAACTTTAGTCCCATAAGGTATAACGCTGGGGTCTACGGCAATCGTGCTGTATCCGTCCGGATTTCTCACTGCCATTCGTCCAGAACTAGTGTAAGTACTGCCAACACCATGAACAGCATAATAGGCTGTCGACTTAACTTGAATAACTTTTTTATAATCAATTTGTTGTCCGCCTCTAGATACAGGCATTGAAGGAAAGGTGCCGACAACTACAATTTTATCAACGGGCTTTTTCGTGAAATGCTCATCTATAATTTTCTTTGAAATCTCTTTACCGTTTTCATAGATTGTATCAAAAATAGTTTGTTTTTCTCCATTTTGTCCTTCTTGCACCGTTTGTTCATAGGTATTAGGCAAACTGCTGTCAGGCCTTCTAATAGTATTATAGGCAACCGTATCCAGGGAAGAAAGAGTCTTATGCTCAACTCTAACCACATCAATCTTTATCCCATTGTACAATTTAGCTTCTTTTTCAGGGGTAACTTTATCTTCCGAACCTACGACGATTCCTTGAGAGGTTAAGAAGTCTTTGACATTATCCTCAGGAGAGTATTTTGTAGTTTCTTTCCCTTCAAGGGTTAAATTTACAGCGACGGCATGTTTTACAGTTATGGTCGAATGATTAGTTACTTTCGAATCCAGCGCTGGAGTAACTTTATCATAAGGAGATATTTTAACACCTTCGCTAAATAACACTTGACTTACATTAGATTTATAGGTAATGACATTTTTCGAATTGCCATTAATAATAATGCATACGGATTTTCTTGTGATTAAAATAATAATCACAACAGCAAAAAGTGCTGTTAACGTTAAAGGTAAGATAGTTTTAAGTAAATTTTTCTTATTAGATTTAAGATCACCTCTAATCTTTGCCAAAATATTTAAACATTTGATTCTTAAGTTTACTATGAAACTCACCCCACTTTAAATGATAACAAAGGAGGTTTAGCGAAGTTGTCACCCTGATGTTGGCTTATTGTATCATATAATTGCGTTTAAGTAAATATTAGTTGTATTAGCAGGAAAATATTCCATAATAAGTAAATAGCTTGACCGCAAATACCTGCAGATATTTTAGCATTTCACCGCATCTGCACGAGAGAGCTTACCAGGTGCCTATTGACAAAGGAACTTATTCCATCTAAAATTAAGTAAATTTTAAATTAAATCCTATGATCAGAAAAAGTAACTGATGAATATTGAGAAGCGAGCCGGCGATTGGTGAAAGGTCCGGTGCAGTGGAAATCAGCGAATGGTTCTGGGAGGAGCAGGGTAAAAGAGCAATGCTTAACTAGCCCGCGCCGTTGTCCCTGCGTTATAAGGGAAGGGTATTAATACTAAGGTTTGACACCTGCGTTGCGTACCTTTTGAAGAGAAACCAACTTTCCGAGAAAGTGCCGGTTTCTGAATTGGGTGGCACCGCGAGCTATATCGCCCCATATTTATGTGGGTGATATGGCTTTTTTGCTTTTAGGAAACCTTTATTTTGAAAATCATATCAGGGAGGTAAGACTATGGCATTAGAGTTATTAATGGGCAATCAGGCTATCGCTCTGGGTGCAATTCGCTCCGGAGTCGGAGTCGTTACAGGATATCCAGGTACACCTTCAACTGAAATCCTGGAAACAGTTGCTAAGAGGAATCCCGGCATCTATGTTGAGTGGTCTGTCAACGAAAAATCGGCATTGGAAGTTGCCTCTGGCGCTGCTTTCGCCGGGTTTCGAACCATGGTAACCATGAAACAGGTTGGACTAAATGTAGCTTCAGACCCCTTAATGAGTCTGGCCTACCTTGGCGTCAAAGGAGGCATGGTTATCGTCGTCGCCGATGACCCCGGCCCGATCTCTTCACAAACGGAACAGGACACCAGGCATTTTGGCATCTTTGCCAAATTACCTGTCTTTGACCCCTCTTCTCCCGAAGAAGCCTATCTGATGATCGGTGATGCTTTTGAATACTCGGAGAAATATAATACTCCCGTGTTATTCCGTCCAACTACCAGAGTATGCCATGGTTATGCCACAGTCGATCTTGAAGAAAAACGCTTTGAAGTTAAAGCCGAGGGCTTCATTAAAGACCCCAAGTGGGCAATTTTCCCCCGGCTTTCTTACCTCAATCATTTGAAAATGGAAGCACGACAGCCTGTGCTTAGTGAAGATTTTTCGTCTTATCGCTATAATTCCCTGCAGGGAAGCGGTAAAAAGGGGATTGCTTCCGGAGGAATCAGTTATGCCTATACTTGCGAAGCATTATCAAACCTAAAGGGAGAATGCAAAATCTTCCGCGTGGCTACACCGCATCCTTTCCCGGAGAAATTGGCTCTCGAATTCCTGACAGGCCTTGATGAAGTTCTCGTAATCGAAGAATTAGATCCTGTTATTGAAAAAGAATTGGTTTACTTATGCGGAAAGCATCATTTACCTGTGAGAATTATGGGCAAGCTGACAAAGCATATCCAAAACGCCGGGGAAAATTCAGTCGAGTCAGTCAGTAAGGCCGTTTCTGAATTTTTGCGAATCCCAATTCATCCTGTAAAACCCTCTGAGGATATGCCGGCTCTTCCCGTCAGGCCGCCTGTTTTATGTGCAGGTTGTCCGCACAGAGCTTCTTTCTATGCCGTAAAACAAGCGATGAAAGGGCGAAAGGCCGTTTTCTCCGGTGACATCGGCTGCTATACGTTAGGAAACGCCAAGCCCTTGGACATGGTTGATACGTGCCTTTGCATGGGCGCCGGAATTACCATAGCCCAAGGCCTTCATCGAGCAGAACCCGATGCGGTAAATTTTGCTTTTATCGGAGACTCTACCTTTTTCCACACGGGTATACCCGGTGTCATTAATGCCGTTTACAATGAGACAGATATTGTTCTTATTATCTTAGACAACTCAACAACTGCTATGACCGGTCACCAACCACATCCGGGAACAGGCAAAACAATGATGGGAAACATTTCTGAAAAAATCAAGATCAGCGAAGTGCTGAAAGCACTCGGCGTTAAGCATATTACAACGATGAATCCTTTTAACCTCCAAGACTCTAGCGCAGCCGTCGAAGAAGCAGCCGCCAACAAGGGGATATCCGCTGTTATCTTTAAATCCCCCTGCATTGCTGTTGCCGACCCGGCACCTGTCTTTTCAGTTGACAGCGACAAATGTACAGGCTGTAAACTATGTATTAAGGAATTGGGATGTCCGGCTATTGTTAAAGATAATAACAAAGTTCGAATTGATGCTTCCTTATGTTATGGCTGTTCAATATGTGCACAAGTCTGTCCATTTAAGGCAATCGGAGGTGCAAACTAAATGATTAATTGCATTTTAGCGGGGGTCGGCGGTCAAGGTACGGTACTTGCATCGAAACTCATTGCCCAAACGGCCATGGGCAAGGGCAAAAACGTCCGCACAGCGGAAACTATTGGTATGGCACAGCGCGGCGGCTGTGTCGTCAGCCATGTCCGAATTGGTGAAGAGATTCATTCTCCCTTGGTTCCCCTCAGGTCCGCCGATGTTATTATTGGCTTTGAACCTGCCGAAGCGGTGAGAAGCTTGCCTTATTTAAAAGAAGAAGGAATTGTCATTGTCAGCCAAAAAGATATCAAGCCGGTTACAGACTCTCTTGCCAACACGAATTATGAGGGAACAGAAATGCTTGACTACCTGAAAAGTCATGTCAAACGTCTGATCATTATTGATGTTGAGCCAATCTTCGCTGCCTGCGGCAGCACTAGAGTTTTAAATATTGCCCTGCTGGGAGCGGCGGCAGCTGCCGGTGTATTCGATATTTCTTTGGCAGAAATAGAGCGAACCATTGAGCATAAATTACCACAGCAATTTATTGCGATGAATCTAAAAGCATTGCGTGCAGGCGCTAAAACCGCCATAAAGGAGTAATTTAAAATGATGAATCAGGCCCAATTTGACGCTATTAAAAAAATGCTTGTCAAACTTTCCCGAGTCGATGGGTTTTATAAGAAAAGATTTGCAGACATCGATGTAACGGCTATTCAGAGCCAAGGGGATTTTGAAAAGCTCCCTTTTACTGACAAAGGCGATTTAAGAGAGGCTTATCCCTTAGGACTTCAGGCAGTTCCCGACAGTGAAATTGTTCGTATTCACTCCTCTTCCGGCACGACGGGTACTCCGGTAATCATTCCCTATACTAAAAAGGATGTTGCTGATTGGGCAGAAATGTTCAAACGCTGTTATGAAACTGCCGGGTTAACCAATTTAGACCGAGTCCATATCACGCCCGGTTATGGTTTATGGACTGCAGGAATAGGTTTTCAGACCGGTGCAGAACTGTTAGGTGCTATGGTTATTCCTATGGGACCTGGGAATACGGACAAGCAAATTCAGATGATGAAAGATTTAAAAAGTACAGTTTTATGTGCGACGTCTTCCTATGCCTTACTTTTAGCGGAAGAGATCACCAAACGCAAAGTCAAAGATAAAATTCATCTTACTAAGGGCATCATTGGTTCAGAGCGTTGGGGAGAAAAAATGCGCCGCCGCATAGCCAATGAACTCGGAGTTCAGCTCTATGATGTCTATGGTTTGACTGAAATCTACGGGCCCGGCATCGCTATGAGCTGTGATCAAGAATGCGGCATGCATTATTGGGATGACTATTTCTATTTTGAGATTATTAATCATAATACCGGAGAACCGGTTCCTTTTGGGGAGATCGGCGAGTTGGTTATTACAACTCTCCGTAAAGAAGGCGCTCCGCTCATTCGCTATCGCACTCACGATCTGACGCGGTTCATACCAGGAGAATGTGCTTGTGGTTTGAAATATCCAAGGATCGATACCCTGATTGGCCGAACCGACGATATGGTTAAAGTTAAAGGCACAAATATTTTTCCGGCGCAAATTGATGAAATGCTGCGGGAAGTTGAGGGAGCAAGCAGTGAATATCAGGTCATTATTGACCATTTGAATGGGAAAGATATTATGACGGTGTTCTTTGAAACGGAGAATGAAGCCGATAAACGAGTCATTGAACAGAACGTCAAGCAACATTGTAAAGCAAAAATCGGAATCACAATTGTGCCAAAGGCTGTTGCCATTGGTGAACTTCCCCGAAGTGAGAAGAAATCCACGCGGATTTTCGATAACAGATATTAAGCGCTTTTGCCAGCCTCTGGCGGCAGCGGCAGGTTAGTTGCACTGAAGCTAGATGAAAGTCTACAACCGAAGATTATAATTTCAGATTATACTTTCTGATATTACAAATAGCCCGAGAAAATCCTAATTGCTGGAAGTTCTCGGGTTTTACTTTACTTTAATCCAATTGTAAGACGCCCACTTCTCCCAGTGGGGGCGGTTCCCAGTTCACTCTCTAAAAAAAAGATCAAGCACAGTTTGGAAATGTTGACAAATACCAAGACATAACGCTTATAATTATAGAGTAAGACTAGTAATACCTTGGAAAATTTACGTTCACAATTGACAAAAAGGGACGGTAGCTATGGAGCAAGTAGATATTGTTGTTATCGGAGCGGGAGTCGTCGGTTTAGCCGTCGCTGCGGAACTATCAAAGCAATTCAATGATCGTTCTCTGGTCCTGCTTGAGCGGCATAGCAAATTTGGGCAGGAAACCTCCAGCCGCAACAGCGAAGTCATCCATGCCGGTATTTATTATCCATCAGGAAGTCTCAAGGCAAACCTATGTGTTGAGGGCAACCAACGCCTTTATCACTTCTGCCGGGCTTGGAATATTCCTCATCAACGAATTGGGAAATTAATTATTGCCCGAAGTGAACAGGAAATCCCAGTACTGGACTCCCTTCTGGAACAGGGGCAAAAGAACGGAGTTAATGATCTGGAACTTATCGACAACGATCAGATCGCCCGATTAGAGCCCCACATTAGCGCGGTCGCCGCCGTCTTATCTCCTTCTACCGGGATCGTTGACTCTCACCAGTTGATGTTAAGACTTGAATGGTTAGCTCTTGAACAAGGAGCCGTTATAGCCTATCAGCATAACGTCCAAGGTGTTGAACACATGGATAAGGGCTATGAGGTGACTTACCGCAACCCGGCAGGCCAACTCGAAACACTGCGCTGCCAATGGCTTATCAACTGTGCAGGCTTAAATTCAGATCATATTCCTTCCTTCCTGGGGATTGACATTGATAACAGCGGTTACCGCATCTATCCCTGCAAAGGAGAATATTTTAGTGTTCCGAGCTCCAAATCCGCACTGGTGTCACATCTTATTTATCCGCCTCCCCTCAAGGCACTGAAGGGCTTAGGTATACATGCTACCAAATCCTTGGATGGTCGGCTGAGGTTCGGCCCCAATGCTTTCTATACCGAAACCCTGAATTATGATGTAGATGAAGCTCATGGGCAGGAGTTCTATAATGCCGTCACAACGTATATGCCATTTTTAGACTCTGAGGATTTCTTGCCTGACATGGCCGGCATACGCCCAAAAATTCAGGCCCCTGGTGATCCCGTTCGCGATTTCATTGTCTGTCATGAAGCCGAACGCGGTTTTGAAGGGTTAATTAACCTCATCGGCATAGAATCGCCCGGTTTAACCTCTTCCCTGACTTTGGCTGAAAAAGTAAAGGATTTAATGTACTAATTATTGACCAAATTAGTCAAAAAGACATTTTTTATCATAGGTGTATCCTGAGAAATCCAAATAATTGGCTGTTTTTGCTTTCGGGCCCAATTCAACTCCCTTAAGCATCTCCTCTCTAAAGACAGGATAGCCTGTGCGATCCAGGATATAACCAACATGTTCTTTAGGAAGAGAACGGTCAATGTGCTTATCAATATAATCATAAAGGTTATTACACAGCCGCAGGACTGCTTCTCGTTCTGCCCATTCCAGGAATGGAGCAGCTAAACGAGGATTCTTTTTCCCGGTTCTGCCCATAACCACAACTCGATAATATTGTCCGCCCCGAGTCCAGGCACCTGTCGGACATTTCAAAACACACTCGCCGCAGCCTATACAGCGGGAAGCATCTCGTTTCACTTTATAATTGACTATGGAAAGAGCCCCGGTAGAAACCTTGGCACAATTTTTAACACAGGCTTGGCAGTTAATGCAGCGCTGGGCATCGTAAAGAGGTTCAACCTGTCCAATAATGCCGATATCATGCATATGAACTTTTACGCAGTCATTGGGGCAGCCGGTGACTGCAATTTTAACGTGGGGATTATTAGGGTAAATAATTTTCTCGATATCCTTAGCTAAAGCCGTCGTATCAAACACAGCATTAGTACAAACTTTATTGCCGATACAAGCTACTACATTTCGTGTCCCAGCCGCAGGATAACCCTGAGCAGGCTGCTCGAGGAGTACTCCGATATTAACTTCCAGTTCCTCAAGGAATGGCTCGAGGAGAGCATTAATTTCCTTCATGTACTCAAAAGGAATAGCAGGAATTTCCAAGCCTTGTCTTGTCGTGAGATGAACTTCGCCATTGCCGAAGCGTTCAGCTATTTCCTGGACCAGCGGAAGCAGCTTTACCGGCAAATGACCTCCGGGTACCCTGAGACGCAGACAGGTAAGATTTCTGTCTTTCGTAATCCGCCAGGCATTTTTCATAACTTTTTTTGTATTAATTGTCATCCTAAATCCCTCCAACTAATCCAAGAGAGTTTGCGCTTGAGCAAAATTAAATACCGGACCTTCCAAACATACATACGTTTCGTCAATCTTGCAATGACCGCATTTGCCAAGGCCGCAAGACATTTTACGTTCAAAAGAGACCCAAATGTTCTCTTTGGCTAAGCCTCTGCACAGGAATTCTTGAGCAGTAAACTTCATCATGACCGGCGGACCAACGATGATAACCCGCACATCTTCCAGGGAGGGTATCTCTACATCCGGAATCAAAGCAGTAATAAGACCTGTTCTGCGGCTGCAAGAATTGGCGATTACTTCGAGGTTTCCAGACTCATCAAGTTTATCAACGGTAACTTCAACTCTGAACGTTTGGGCCCATTTATCTAAGTCATGTTTAAACAAAACGTCGTTAGGGGTTTTAAATCCGGTTAAAATATCGCACCGTTGCAAAAGCTCCGGACGAGCATAGAAGTAATTAATGACACTTTTGACAGGAGCAAGTCCTGTTCCACCTGCGGCGATAATCAAATGTTTATTGTAAAAGGACTCCAGAGGAAACCCTTTCCCATAAGGGCCTCGCAGGAAAAGATAATCTCCCGGAACTAGCTTATCGATACCCCCTGTCACCTGGCCAACCCTGCGAATGGTCATTTCGATATAGCCATCCCCAAAGTCACTGATGGAAATCGGACATTCCCCGACTCCGGGAAGGGAGACTTCCATAAATTGACCGGCAATAGGTTGTATCTGGCACTCTAAACGGTAGGTCCAATCCAGTTCGGTCTGTTGATATTTAGCGAGAATTTTAGCCTTAAAGGGTATATAGCTGTTTTTAACCACGGTTTCCTGCCTCCTCTTTGCCCAGGCGGTCGATGCAGTGAGCCAAGGAGATGTATTCGGGACAGGCATTGTCACAACGTCCGCATCCAACACACATATGAACTCCGAATCTTTGTTTAAAGTCTTTTATTTTGTGCATAACCTTGAAACGCATCCGCTCTCCATTATTACGGCGAAAGCTGTGCCCCCCGGCCATATCTGTAAAACCATCGATCTGGCAGCTGGCCCAAACCCGACGTCTCTCTCCGCACTTAGGGTTATCGTCATAGAAAATATCCTGCATTGTATAACAACTACAGCTGGGACAGACGACAGTACAGCGTCCGCAGGCAATACAGCGTGAACCATACTCCTCCCAGATAGGGTTTGCAGCCACCGATTCAAGGACCAGATTTTCTGGGACCTTAACTGATTGCTTATTACTCTCAACAAACTTAGGAGACACCTCAATCGTCTCACCATGGAAGGCAAACAATCCTTCAATGTCTTCTTGAACATCGCTTAGATAAACACCGTTCTCCAAACGCACAGATGCACTGTAGTTCTCAGTCTTATTAGTTCCCATACTAACGCAAAAACAACTGTCAAAGCTCTCCTGACAATCCATAACAATCAGCTTTAGTTTATTTCTCAGTCTCTCATAGTAATAATCCGCAGAGAGACCGTTTTCTAACATTATTTTATCCAGACGTTCTACCGCCTGTATGTCACAAGCACGCAAGAAAACAATCATACCTTTTTCATCAACAACAGCTTCACTAAACCCATTTTCATTAAAATAGAAAAGTCTCTGAGTAACAGGATAAAAGGTTTCTTTAGGAGAAAAATAGGACTTTTGGTTAAAGACAACGTCTTCAATTTTTGAGATTTCAGCATACCCGACCAAATCGGTATCGGAAAACTTGCCTTTGCCTTTTAATAAAGTCGGCGCATAGACTCGGTACTTTTCCCTTAGACTCTCAAGAAGCTGATTAAACGCCGCGGCGGTAAACCTATAGCCCAAAGTTCACACTTCCTTTGATTTCTTTTACTTCAATGTTAAGTATAAGCCCTTAACTCTTTTGTGACTGTGATTGTTATCACAAAAAGCTTGCCTTAGATCTTAAATCTTAATCCTTTTTAACAAACAAGTTTAAGAATTAAAACAGCCAGAGCAATTTAACCTCTGGCTGTTAATTTAAACGCGAGGGAAGAGTCCATCCTTTCAGCGCGATAGCATTTGTTATGGGCTGGACACCTTCGTCACCGAAACCCCGATGTTCGGCTTCAGTTGAACGAGTTCACTCGAAACTTCTCATTGCATTTTGGGCCCAATTAGAATCTTTGTAAATAGCCCTGCCAACACCAACCAAATCGGCCTTTTTGTCCCTAAGAATCACTTCAGCGTCTTCAGTTTTAGTGATACCACCGGTAACAATAACAGGAATTGACACTGCTGCCTTGATAGCTGCAGAATAGGGGGCAAAGTATCCGGGTTCTTGAACGCCTGGAAGGGAATATCGGCACATTCCCCCCGAGATATCTAAAATGTCGACCCCGGCCTGAGCAAAAGCTGATGCGGCTTTTTGACTATCTTCAATGGTAAGGCCATCTTCTCTGTAATCCGTTGCACCCATACGCAGAAGAATCGGGAAGTCACCAACCGCCTCGCGGATCGCCTTGATAATTTCTAGATGAATTTTGATTCTTCCTGTAATATCCCCACCATACTCATCGGTTCTTTTATTTGTCAGGGGGGATAGGAATTGGTTGAGGAGGTAGCCATGGGCAGAATGAATCTCCACACCATCAAATCCCGCCTTTTTTACCCGGACCGCAGCTTCTTTGAAATCATTAACAACTTCTTTAATCCCCTCTTTGTCCAAAGATATAGGCATCACTGCATTTTCCTTAGAAGGATTACTTATAGCCGAAGGGCCAACTGGTTTCATACCAGTAACTTCTTCGCTGGCGGCGCTTCCGGCATGGTTAACTTGCATCACTGTTTTGGAACCATTATTACGGATAAGGTTAGACAGCTTTTTCAGTCCGTCTATAAGAGAATCCTCAGCGACGGAAAGTTGATTTTTACTGGCTTTTCCAGCAAGAGTGACATAACTATGTTCAATGATTACCAGAGAAAGATAACCACCCTTAGTTTTTTCCTCATAATAGTTCAAAATATCCTGGGTGATGCCCCCATCTATTCCAGATTTCGCAGTAGCCATTGGCGGCATTATTAATCTATTTTTTAAGGCTAATTTACTGTTTTCTAAAGGTTGATCTAAATACATTATCTGGGACCTCCTTATTATTTCTTATGTTCCTGTTATACATGATAATAGTTTGATAACAATAGAATGAGTTGTCAACATTAATAATGCCTCTAGGTTGTATCCTCTGTTAATTTATGGCCCCCTATTCTGCTCGTTTTGAAAATTAGTTTTCTCAATTCTTCCGGCTTGTCAGTCAGGAGAAATCTTAGATCATCAAGTTAGCCGTTTTATTGCAAATTTAAGTTAAAAAAGCTCTCTAAACCTTATATAATAAGATTATGAAATCTATAGTTTGGATTAAGGAGCTGTCCTTCGATGTCAAACATTTTCGATAAGATTGCAGAAGACAGGATTCAAGAGGCCCTTAGAAACGGTGAATTTGATAACCTCCCTTCCCAGGGTAAGCCTATCAACCTCGACTACTGGGCAAGTCTTCCCGCAGGAATTCGCGCCGGATATATGCTTTTAAAAAATGCAGGATTTGTTCCTGAAGAAGTACAGTTGTTAAAGGATATGGAAACATTAAGGGAAGAAATGTCAAGTTGCCCTGATCAAGAAGAAAGGCTTGCTATGCAGAGGAAGCTGCAAGAGACGCAATTAAAATATAACCTAATAAGCGAATATAAAAAACAGAAGAAATAATCTCTTTGCCCAAGATTATTTCTTAAGTCAAAAACAAGCTGCTCAATTATTGAGAAGATGCAGCAAGTGCATGGCTTAAATCGCAAGGCCTAATCAAATAGTATTTATGATGTTATTTATTAATGCTATGAAATAATTAAAGGAGTGTCCCCAAAGCAAAGCGGGTCTTCGATTTGCTTTGGGGCACTCCTTTTTACGCAGCCGCCTTACCTTATAACTACCGAATTTACAACTCTATTACATTGTTGACCTTGAGGGCATGCTACAATATGAGTTGAGGTGGTTTTATGGCACATATTCTTATTATTGAGGATGAAAAATCCATCAGTGATCTGATTGCTATGAATCTTGAATTAGTTGGACATACCAGCCAGCAGGCCTATAACGGCCCTGAAGCACTGAATTACATGAAGCAAAATACCTATTCTCTGATTATTATGGACATCATGCTTCCAGGCCTGGATGGATTCACCCTGATGGAGTATGTCTCCGAAAATACCCCGGTTATTTTTCTCACTGCCATGGGCAACCTAGCCGATCGAGTTAAAGGACTTAAATTAGGTGCCGACGATTATATCGTTAAACCTTTTGAGACCATTGAGCTGTTGGCCCGGATTGAAGCAGTTCTCCGCCGTACCCAGCGCTCAACAAATACCTTTTCCCTTGATAAGACGGTTGTTAATTTAGAAAGCAGAATCGTTACAGTAGACGACAGGGAAATCGAACTCACTCTTCGCGAATATGAATTATTAGAAATACTCATTAAAAATAAGAACATCGCCTTATCCCGCGAAAAACTGCTCAAAATGGCCTGGAATTACGACTACTTAGGCGAAACGCGAACTGTCGATGTACACATCCAAAAACTACGCAAAAAGCTCAATTGGGAACAGAGAATAAAGACCGTCTACAAATTAGGATATCGCCTGGAGGTGGACCCTTGAAGTTCTGGCAAAAGGCCTTTTTAGGAATTCTAATAGTGTTCATCTTTTCTATCAATATCTGTTTATACCTTACCTCCAGTTATAGCTTCTCCCTCAACATGAAGCGAGATACGGACCGGGCATTAGGGGAATACCAACTTATTCTTAATGGTGTCTCAGAAACCATGAACAGTTTATATTACCGTGACCAGGCTTTGCCAACGCCTTCCTCAACAGAAAGTTTGATGCGCTCATATGCGGACTATTACAAACCGCAAAACGTATATTTTGAACTTAAGAAGTCCAAGCAGATCGTGTTTACTAATATTCCCTCTCAGGCTAAATCTGACATCAATACCGAGGGACAAACCCAGAGCTCCAATAACACCTATACCATTAAAGTTCTGCCCAGCAACGGAATCCATTACTTGTATATCACCGGAAACATCGGGGGGCTTTACAGCGATTATACTCTTACTTACGTGCGTGACCTGTCTGAACTTTATAATACCCACTTCCAGCTCACCCGCTATTTGATCACCATCAGTACCTTAGTTGAAATTATACTGACCCTGGCACTCTTGCTGATTTTAAGAAAACTCACCCATCCTATAAGAATCATGCAAAAAGCCACCAAAAAAGTTGCCGGCGGAGTATACGATGAACGAATTTGTATACCGGGCAAGGATGAATTTCATGATTTAGCCGTAAACTTTAATCAGATGGCTTCAAGCATCCAAGAGAAGATTAACGAGCTTGATAAAAATGCCCAGGATAAACAGCGTCTTATTGATAATCTGGCCCATGAATTGAGAACTCCGCTGACAGCAATTCGAGGCTATGCCGAATATCTGCAAAACGCCCATACCAGTGAAGCGAAGCGGCTCAAAGCAGCAGACTATATTATTAGCGAGATTGACCGTTTAAAAAATCTGGCCTTTAAGTTACTGGATCTGGCGCTGATCAGAAACAGCAAACTGGAGCTGCAAGAAATCACCCCTTTGGAATTACTTAAGCAGGTTAAATTAACCTCAGAACCGACCTTAAAGGAGAAAGGTCAAAAATTAGTCCTTAATTCCACTCTAGATAAACTAAAGGGAGACTCTGTCCTCCTGCAGTCGCTGCTAATAAACCTTGTTAACAATGCTGCAAAAGCTTCCGCGGAACATTCGATCATTGAGCTCTCAGCTTATTTTGATTCTTTTCCCATCCTCGAAGTCAGAGATTCAGGCTGCGGTATGGACGAAGAACAGACTGCTTTAGTATGTGAACCCTTTTATCGCGTGGATAAGGCACGTTCCCGCAGCTCCGGCGGCGTCGGTCTGGGATTAGCCCTTTGCCGTGAGGTTACCCAAATGCATGGCGGGGAATTAAGAATCATCTCCAGCCCCGGAAAAGGAACCAAAATACAGATTGTTTTTACAACATCTTTACAACCCTCTGAAAACTCCCTAATTCCCGCTGAGATATAATTTGTATGTAGCTACGAACAAACTATTTAAAAAAGGAGTTAACAAGATGTTCAAGATTATACCCCCAGCTAAAAAAGTCTGGATCTATGGTGCAGCAACCGCGATCATTATCGTAAGCAGTTCTACAATGGCCTATGCTCTCAACAATAACATACCGGAAACCGTCTCCGCCAATGTCGTTTCCTCTGCTAACGTTACAAAAGGGAATAGCCAAACTCAGATTTCCAACGCAAAAATCAGCACTGAATACAAAGTTGTTGACTTATCTAAGCAAAAAGTCGATCTCACACAACTAAAAGATGAACTCAAACATAAAGCAGTTAATGCTGGCGTAACACCTGAGAAACTTGATGAAGAATGTAAGACCATTTTAGCCAGCAGAGTTCCCGGTGACAAAGATATTTCAGCAGAACAGGCTGCCGCTTATGCTGCAGCAATCCTGAAAAAAGCTTATGGCGTTGATTTTACCGGTTATACGGCTGAGGCGAGTTTTTCCAAAAACTCCGTACCGAACTCAGACAACTGGACGGTTATCTTTCACGCTCCCAATGAGAACAAGAGCACCAAAAGGTATCTTGCCAGTGTTAACTCCGTAACCGGGTCAATGCTCGATGCCAGTGTCTACGACCTTTCATATAAGGTGGCCGATAATAAAAATCTACAAGATCCCCAGTGGGTAAAAACGGCTGAAGATGATATTGCCAAATTAATGCCGGGAAATGTCACGATAACCAGCAGTAAAGTGGTAGGAGCAACCCCGCAAACCGGCGTCTCAGTTGTGTGTCAATTATCCGACGGCTCGGCCTGCGCGGTTCGCTTAACCGGCGACAATAAAGAAGCGGCGGCCTATCGATACTTCCCCAACGGCTATGACGGAAGCTGGGATTATCATCCGGTAACAGCTAACGGAGTCGGTTAAAACAATAGAAAATTCGTTTCCGTCCTTTTGTAGAAAAGATTAAAGAGTACTCTGTTGGCAACAAATCTTCGAGTAAAGTAACCTATAGTGACTTTTGTTCATATTCATAATGGGCAGCGATAAAGGTTTATAAAACTCTGTCAAAAATAAAGCGTCCCCACTCCACTGGATAGTGTAGCGAGGACGCTTTATCCTGTATTAAATGAGATCATTGCTATGGCTTCGAATTGAGATAAACTACGTTGCCGCCGACTATTGTCATCTCAACTCTGAGCAGCTCATCAAGTATGACGAGATCGGCATCTTTGCCTATCTGAATAGAGCCCTTATGCTGTCCCAGATTCAACATTGATGCAGGATTTGCTGTCAGCAGCAAAATAACCTCTTCTAATTTTCGACCGGTATAAGTCATCAGATTTCTTAAAGCAATAGACGTGGTAAGAGTGCTTCCCGCTCGCGTGCCGTCGCTAATAAGTTTGGCATCCCCGTCGCTGACCTGTACTCTGCTGACTCCAAGATTATAAAATCCATCAGGCAATCCGGCTGCCATGATACTGTCTGTGATGGCCACAATTCTGTTGAGACCCTTTGTTTTGAGAAGCAGTCTTATTATTCCCGGATGAAGATGTTTTCCATCACAAATAGCCTCGCAAAAAATATCCGTCTCTAGAACAGCTCCGCAAATTCCGGGAGCATGATGATCCAATAATCTCATAGCATTAAAGGTGTGAGTCGCGCTCCTCGCTCCATTGCGAATACACGTTAAGGCAGTCTCATAATCAGCCCCCGAATGACCAATTGAGACAATAACCCCTTTCGCCGATAGTTCTTTAACCAACTCGGGCGCTCCCTCCACTTCGGGGGAAATCGTAATATAGTTAATCAAACCTGCCGCTGACTTCTGATAGGTTTCAAACAAGGAGTTATCGGCTTTTCGCAGCCAACGCCTATTCATTGCTCCTTTATAAGCCTCGCTGAGAAAGGGACCCTCCAAATGAATGCCAAGTATTTGGGCCCCGTCCTTTATCTCCGCTTTAGCCCGACAAATCTGTTCTATACACTGGACGGTCCTTTCATATGTATCGGTGATGATCGAGGCAAGCCATCCGGTTGTTCCTTGAGCGGCAAAATAGCGACTGAGCCGAAGTAGATCTTTCGTCGTTGCATTGTTAATATCAACTCCATTTCCTCCGTGAGTATGGACATCGATAAAGCCGGGAACTATTTTTTTACCGGCAGCATTCCAACGGTTAAATGCTTTCTGATCAGAACTGTTCTTCTCTAAACTTACGATTTTCCCATTGATGATACCGATATCGAATGTTTCAAAACGACCGTTTATTAAGACGTTACCCTTCTCAATGAGGAGATCTAGCATAATCTTAACCACCTTAAATTCACAACATTGACCTGAAGCAGCAAAAGCTGCTGCAAAACAAACCTATTCGGTTCATTAGGCAGCAGCTCTCGCTTTCTAAAGGATATTCTAATACTTAATAAATTTAGATCCCGGAACCCCACAGATCGGACATTTTTCCGGAACAAATTTCTCAATGTTTCCACAAACGGGGCAGAGATAATAAAATACTTCTTCCTCCTGCTCCAAGTTATCTAAGGCTTCTTGATAAAGTTTAGCATGGGCTTCTTCAGCTTTAAGAGCATAGGAAAATGTTCTTATGGCAGCTTGGTTACCCTCTTCTTGAGCAACTTTCAAAAATTCCGGATACATGGTTTGATATTCGTAGTTTTCACCATTAACCGCATCATTTAAGTTTTCCGTTGTCGACTTAATCTTTTCGGCGACCTCAAAATGTTTTAAAGCATGAATGGTTTCTGCATCTGAGGCAGCCTTAAAAAGTTTCGCAGCATTCTTTTTCCCTTCAGACTCCGCTTTTTTGGCATAAGCGAGATATTTCCGATTGGCTTGAGATTCTCCGGCAAAAGCGCTCATCAAGTTTTCCAATGTTTTTTGGCTATTCATATATGTTCCCTCCCATTTCTCTAATCATCATGATTGGCCGCTTAACATAAGACCATTACAAAAGCACGCAAGACTATATATATCACTACTTCTACTGTTTTATGACAACTCCTGCAGGTATCTTCAAAAATAATTACAGCTTAATAGGGTATATCACCACAAATCTTGGGTGAGTTTGGCAGTCTCGTCCCTAAGCCGTTTTGTTTCCTCACTATCAATTTCATACTTGCCGTTAACAGGTCGAAGTACATCGCCTTCTCTAGACCCAGCAGGAATATCAGATTTAGGGATATTTTCCATAGATCGTCCATCAACTTCAACGACTGCAAAATCACCCTCAAAACGATCAATGATCATGGCCATAATATGATCCTCCCTCAACAATTTCAGGTTTCCTCAATAGTTTTGACTCATTTTTCTAATTCACAGCTTTAAGAGGCGGGGTATTGGATGGAATGGTTTCTCCTGTTTTAGTAAATTCTATGGTGTTTCCATTGGTTGTTGCTATGATTGTTCCATCTTGATCTGTGCGATATACTTGAACCCCGGCACCCGCTAATTTTTTTAACGTCGTCTGAGCGGGATGACCATAATCGTTATTAACCCCCACAGATATAACAGCATATTGCGGAGAAACTGCTTTTAGAAAAGCTTTGGAAGTTGAACTGCTGCTGCCATGGTGTCCAACTTTGAGCACTGTTGCCCTTAAATCTTTCCCGCTTTTTAACATTTCCGCCTCGGAAATAGATTCAGCATCTCCTGTGAACAGGAAGGAAACCTTACCATATGTTAGCTTTAAGACAGCACTATAGTTGTTAAGATCTTCATAATGTTCACTATTTGGTGCCAGAAATAAACCTGTAATCCCGGAAACATCCAGCTGAGTATTCGCCTTAGCTCTAATTTTCTTGGCTCCGCTGTCATTGACGGCGGTCATAAAATCTCTAAAAGCTTGAGTGTTTGCCGTTCCATTGCTTAGATAAACTTGTTTGGGCGGAAAACTGCGAATGACAGCGGCAAGTCCGCCAATATGGTCTTCATGAGGATGTGTGGCAACAATTGCGGTAAGTTGTTTGACTCCCTGGGATTTCAGATAACTGATAACCCCAGGTCCGTCCTCAACATTTCCCCCATCAATAAGGATTGTCTGACCGTTAGGCACCATCACCAAAATACTGTCTGCCTGGCCAACATTAAGAAAATGAACTTGTAACAAGCTGCCTTGTTTTGTTGGAACGTCTGAAGGATTTGGCTTCGTTGCCGCAGGACTGCACCCGGAAAAGACCATCAAAATGAGGATAACCAAAGGAATGATAAAAAGTTTTCTGCGAGATAACAATTAAGGTAACTCCTCTCACTATTTAGTCTTTTGACTCATTTGACTCTAATTATGCTTTTCTTCACAATCGCTTGCCTTTTAAGGTTCTTTTTTTAGTATAACATTAACCTTCGACAAGAAGTTTTTGCTTATGAACTCGTTCGGCTAAAACTGAATATTGGGGCTGGTTCAAAACAGCCTTCAGAAAATAATATGCAAAAAAAATAAGCCCATAAGGACGCTTTAACGCCTTTTGGGCCCCTTTTCTCACCTTATTTTTAAATGCTTGAGCAAATTGCTATTGCAGGTTTTATCCAGTTTTTAAGGCCCTCACTTCTTAAGTGGGGGTGGGCCCCCATCTGAAGTCCCGATGTTCAGCTTTAGCTGAACGAGTTCACTTTACAACAAGCAAATCTAAAATAGTTTATTTACCGGCATTACACACTCAGGGCCTTCATAGCTCGGCGAATTAACGTAGGGCAACACTTCGTAGGCAACCATCTGTTCTGAGGGATACGGCGTCAGAAGACCCTGAACATCGTGACTGGAACTTGCCTCAACATTAAGCCAAAGGGATTCCTTGTCTGCCGGCAAGATCACAGGCATACGCTGATGTATTGTCTCCATGAGCTTGTTTGACGCTGTAGTAATGATGGTACACGAGTTTATCCTCTGTCCCGACGGTGACAGCCAAGTATCCCAAAGGCCCGCAAAGGCAAAGGGTTTGCCGTCTTGCAAGGTAATTCGGTAAGGCGCTTTAATTCGTCCTTCCTTTTTCCACTCGTAAAAACCATCAGCTAAAACCAGGCAGCGTTTTTGCTCGAAGGATTTGCGAAAGCTCGGCTTTTCGCTTAAAGTCTCTCCTCGAGCATTGATCATCTTGCTTCCCAAATGTTCATCCTTAGCCCAAGAAGGTATAAGGCCCCAGCGAAACATCCGAAGATAGTTGCGGTCATTCTCTCGTACAACTACGGGAACTGACTGAGACGGTGCTATATTGAAGCGCGGCTCAAACTCCAATTCAAGTTGGACAAAATCAAATCGTTTTTCTAGGTCTTTGACCTGGATCAGGGAAAATCGGCCGCACATCCTGACATTCAACCTTTCTAATCTAGCAGGATCCTTTAATATTCTTAGGAAGGCCACTATAACTCTTGTTCAAACTCAGTTTAATCGAATCGTAAGGGGCTGTGTAAAAACTCAACTCTAAAAATCTGAAGTGGGTGGCAAATGGCCAAAGGCGTTCTCGCTTAACTTTTATATAGTGGCGCGAGAACGCCTTTATTGAATGATTAGGCAAGCGAAAGTGGGGATTCAATGGGGGCCGCCAACAAGTTTTGGTACAGCCCCCTTCTTTAATCCACTTATTTGATCAGCTTAGAGAGTTCCTTGAAAAGAGGCGTCCCCGATTGCTTCAAGATATCAAAAAGCAGGGTTTCCGTATTTGATATGACTGCTCCCATCTCTGACATAAGTGATAGTCCGTTGCGGTAATTTTCTTTCGTTCTTGAGCATACGGCATCACTAGCTACAAAAACCTGGTAACCTTGAGATAATAAATCCCTTACAGTTTGAAATACACAAACATGAGTTTCCATTCCGGTAATAATAATTTTTTTCCTTCCGATACCTTGAAGTGCAGAAGTCACTTCGCTGGTAAAACCACTAAAGGTACTCTTTTCGATAGTTAAGGAACCTTCGAGATTGCTGCTGACATCAGAAACTGTTTTCCCCAAACCCTTAGGATATTGTTCCGTTGCAATGATTGGCGCTCCGATTTTTTTCATAATTGAAATTAAGATATTCGTGTTTTGAATAACCTTTTCTCCATATTTCATTGAAGGTACCAAACGTTCTTGGATATCAATAGCCATCAACACTGCTTCTTCTCCGTTTAAACAGTATTTTTCCATAATATCACGCCCCCTTAAAATTTTTTTCTTCCCTAATAGGCTAGTTGAGTATGTTGCTAGATCATCTGTCCTTGGCTTCGAGGTCACTCGGCCAATCAACACTTGCAGGAGCATGCGTAACGAGCTGCACAGTATGGCGATAAACTCATCCGCTTATCCTCATTGGCCTGCGGTTCACGTCAGGTGTTACCAGGAGATTTTAAGAAGAGCAACTCTATATACGTTTTATTCTAGCCTTATCCGCTTCATGTCTTTACAAGTATTAACCTGCTCATAAAGTTTTATTAATATTGCGTTAATACTCAACGTATATAATTAAGGAAGGGTAGCGCTCAGGAAAAGAGGTGAGGCTATTACTGCGTATTGGGTCCGAGACGTCATTACTTAAAATGAGCTGCTTATTTTAGCTTATAAAGGAGGCTGTATCAATGACCCCGCAATACAGGTATTCTCTCTTAAATACTACGGAAGCTACATATTACCTTGAAGTATCAAGGTTTAAATTTAAGAAACTTATTAAAGAAGGACATTTAAACCCCCAAATTTGGACCATTCGAAACGGAAAAGAACTTCAGTTTTTTGATCCGCTGGAATTAACTAAAGTCAAAAAGATGCTCAAAAAAGAAGGATACCACTACCTTAACGCCTAAAAAGTCAGCTCTCCTCTCTTAACAGAATATCATAATGCAGGCTTTCCATAAATCCTGGAAGCCTGCTTTTTTTTATAATTTTTCTTAATAGTCACTCCAAACAAATTCATCTAAGCCAAAGATTATGTCCATCTAAGCCCCAGACTTAGTATATAATGGTATTAAGTTAAATTCAGGCCGGTTGAGGAAGGTAGGGATGCTATTGGGCTATGTATCATCCAAAAAACCAACTGCTCCGTCCGGAGGTTGGTCCGACCTTTGGAAACAAGAAGATTATTGGGCAATGTGGTTGGGTCTTACAATTGTAGTATTAGCCATCGCTTTTTGGAGTCTAGGAAATGACTTTCTGAACCGGATTGTCCTTAAAGTACCAAACTATAGTGATTATAGAACTGCTGTTGCTTACATCAGCAGTCATAAAAGTGCTCTTTTTACCCTCTACTTATTTTTTCTTGGTTTATTTACAATTGCCGTTAAAGCGCTCACTGGGTACGGCACTCCAAACTCAGTTTTACGTAAAAATCGGGATTGTATTAATGGGAGTGAAACCAAGGAACAGCTTCTCAAGTATAGTTATCCCGGTAATGTTCGTGAACTTTTCCATCTCATTGAACGCGGACGGATTTTAGCCGTCGACGGAAAGATAGCCCCTAAAGACATTTGGGGGGACTCAGAAGAAATTCAGCAAACACCTTCTTCCTTTGATTCAGACGAAGAATTTTTCAATCTTTTCCGTAATAATCAATATCCAACTTTAGAAGAAGTTGAAAAGCACTACATCGCTGCTGCTCTCAAAAGGTCCAAAGGCAATAAAACTCAGACAGCCAGCTTATTAGGCATCAGTGTGCGAAATCTGTATCGAAAGTTACAGAGTTATGAGAGTGAGCCATCTAACCATTAACTATGATTCCATTTAAATTTTTTCGGAACATTAACTTTAATTGAAGCAGCTTAAGAGAGAGATAAATGAACCCTACCCCACCGCAGGAAGGCATGGGAACCATATGGCATTAATACAAAGGAGGATTTAATCAACAGATGAATAAACAAAAAAGAGTCGCAGCAATTCATGATATCTCTTGTGTCGGCAGGTGTTCCCTAACGGTGGCTCTGCCAATTCTCTCGGCAGCCGGGTTTGATACCGGCGTCTTGCCTACAGCTATCTTATCCACCCATACCGGAGGTTTCGAAGGGTTTACCTATAGAGATTTAACAAGCGATATTGAACCCATCTCTAAACATTGGCAGTCACTCAATCTGAAATTTGACGCTTTATACAGCGGATTTTTAGGGTCCTTTGAGCAAATTGATTTAGTGGCAGGCCTCTTTGACACATTTCGAAGCAACGAAACTCTCGTCATGGTCGATCCGGTTATGGCAGACAATGGGATTTTATATTCCGTTTACTCTCCGGAAATGGCCAAGGGAATGAGTAAATTATGCGCTAAAGCAGATATTATCGTACCAAATCTGACGGAAGCCGCTTTTCTTTTAGAAGAGGAGTACATCGGGGAAAATTACTCCCAGGAGTATATTGAAGCACTGCTAAAAAGGCTCTCAGCTCTGGGAGCGAAAAAGGTTGTCCTAACGGGCGTTTCCTTTGAAAAGAGCAAATTAGGAGCCGCCTCCTTTGATATCAGCACAGGGAAAATCAGTTATGCTTTCAATGAGAAAGTTGACGGCTACTTCCACGGCACAGGAGATGTTTTCAGCAGCACCTTATTATCAGGGCTATTAAATGATTTTTCCCTTGAAGATGCCTTGCAAATTGCTGTGAACTACACTCTTAAGTGTATACGCTTGACGGAAAATTTAGGGTTGGAGAAACGCTACGGCGTTTGCTTTGAAAGAGCCATCCCCTATCTTATCCAACAATTGGGACTGCACGCAGACTAATCTCTTCTCTTATTCTCATGACAAAACCATTCAGCGCCCTCGTCCATAATGACGAAGGCGCTTTCTATCTTGCAATTTATCTAAATATTAATTTTAAATGTTTCCTTCAAACGCATCCAACAAACATTCGCATTCTAATTTTCGTCCTATTGCTTGTTCTTTCAGTTTACCTCTTAACTCACTAGCCCTCTTTTCCCATGCTGCAATTTCCTCTTTTAGCAGGATTTTGAATTGTTCCTTAGTCGGTCCTTTTGCCATTCCTCTTAACCTCCCAACAATATTGGTAAAATATGGTTTATATTGTTAATTAGACATCAACTAAGCACTTTCCTGCTTTGAGAAAAATTCTATATAAGCCATTAGAATTAGTGAACACTAAAAAAGAGCTCTCCATGCAGTGGAGAGCTTCTTTGATCAGTTTACATTCGGTAGAAACGTCCTTGACCTTTATCACTTTATTTCCTTACTAACTTAAGAAATTCTCTCATAAAACCAGGAAGATCAGGCCAAGCGTGACCAGAAACGATATTGTTGTCAACATGAAGTGTTTCTTTAGTATACGTTGCCCCTAAACTCTCCACATCAAGGCTGCAAGCCGTGTAAGCCGTCATGGTACGCCCTTGGAAATACTTTTTATCGTTTAAAGCACTCAGTACAAGAGCTGCGTGACAGATTACCCCTACTGGCTTGCCAGCCTCCAAGAAATGCCCAACAATGCGGGGAATATTCTCATCAAGTCGAATATACTCCGGAGCGCGGCCGCCGGGAATAATCAAACCATCATATTGGGTTGGAACAACATCAACAAAAGAAATATGAGATTCCAGCTGATATCCAGGTTTCTCAGTATATGTTTCCCAGCCCTCAAAATCATGGACAACGGTACGCAGCACTTTCTTGTTTGGTGAAGCAATAACAGCTCCAAATCCTTCTTCTAAAACGCGAAAATAGGGATAGTAAATTTCGAGAGCTTCTACGGCATCACCGGCAATGATCAGAATCTTTTTCGACATCTAAAATCCTCCTTCAGTAATATAAATAACATATTTTTATTATATAACATAAGAGCTGAATGCAGGGAAAAAATTAGAATATTTATTCAATTGCAATTATGCGCGATCGCATTTATTATGGACTAGCTTTAGCTGAACGAGTTCACTATTTCTAAATGAATTGCCTTCTGATCACTTCACATTACTCTCAGAGAATCTTATATCTTGACAGCAGTTCAAAAAGGTGTATTATTGTATTAAGCGCTTAATACAATAATACACGAGGTGATCGCATGCCATGGGATTTGAAATCTGACAGACCCATTTATACCCAGCTTGTCGAACAAATCAAGCTGATGGTGTTTTCCGGAACTTATCCGCCAGGGTCAAAACTGCCTTCAGTACGGGATATGGCACAAGAAGCTGCGGTAAATCCCAATACCATGCAAAGAGCTCTGGCAAAATTAGAGGAAGACGGCCTCATAATAACCCACCGCACCAGCGGTCGGTCGATAACGGAGGATGCGAGTATGATTGAACTTGCTAAAACGAAGCTGGCTCAGGATCAAATCTTTGAGTTTTTGGAAAAAATGCGGCTAATGGGCTTTGATCAAAAAGAGATTTTAACCATTATCACAACTATGGCAAAGGAGCTGAAGTAATGAGCACTATTTTTGAATGCAGCGGCCTGACAAAGAAATTCGGCAGCAAAACAGCCTTATCTGATGTTGATCTAAAAATTGAACGCGGGCAAATTGTAGGACTTCTTGGCCCTAACGGCAGCGGAAAAAGCACCCTCATTAAGCTTGCCAACGAACTCTTAACTCCCACTTCCGGTCAAATCCTCATAGGCGGCAAACAACCTGGCATTGAAACCAAGAAAATTGTGTCATATCTACCGGAAAGAACTTATTTGAATGATTGGATGCGCGTTCAGCAAATCATTGAGTTTTTCTCTGATTTCTATGATAATTTCAAACCCGAAAAGGCTTATGATATGCTTAAGCGTCTGAATATCAGCCCCAATGATCGGCTGAAAACCATGTCTAAAGGAACGAAGGAGAAAGTACAGCTCATTCTTGTTATGAGCAGAGAAGCAGAGCTTTACTTTTTAGATGAACCTATAGGCGGGGTCGATCCGGCGGCAAGGGATTATATTCTGGAAACAATTCTAAGTAATTATAATGAAAATGCCACGGTGATTATCTCCTCCCACCTTATATCGGATATCGAAAAAATATTAGACTATGTCATCTTTCTCAATCAAAGCAAAGTGGTTTTGACGTCTACAGTCGACGATATCCGCGATGCCAAGGGAAAATCTGTAGATCTCTTATTCAGGGAGGTATTCAAATGCTAACCAAGCTTTTAAAATACGAGGTTAAGGCAACAGGAAGACTATTCCTTCCTATATTTCTTTCTCTGCTGGTCTTTGCCGCCATTAATAAAATACTTTCTGTTTTTCACCATCCAACATGGACCACTCCTTCAGTTATAACTATGATTATTTATAGCATTATTATGGCTGCAATGTTCGTGATGACCTTTACTGTCATGATTCAACGTTTTCATAAAAACCTGTTAACCGATGAAGGTTATTTAATGTATACGCTTCCCGTAAAGTCCTGGCAGCATATTATGAGTAAACTTCTGATATCTATGATGTGGATTATTGCCAGTGTAATCGTAGCCATGCTTTCGATTGAAATAATCACTTACAAACCAGGGACTCTCGGCGCCATCCTACAGGCCTTAGCCGCAATTTATAAGCAAATGATAGGACATTTTGGGGCTTCTGACTACTTTTTGCTGTTTGAGTTAATCTTAGGTGGTTTGATGACCTTGGCATCATGTATTTTAATTGTTTACGCTTCCATAGCTATCGGACATCTGTTCGCTCGCCATAAAATACTATCATCCCTCGGAGCCTTTATTGGTCTCACGACACTAAGTCAAATCTATCTCGTACTTGCCTTTCAGGTACCGAGAATAGCCCACTTTGCTGATTTTTCGCTCTTTAATATTACTTCCAATAAGTTCATCCAGTCAGAACTAATTTTTGCATGCGGGTTCATTCTGATTGCAATTCCATGTGCAGCTTACTTTGCTGTGACCAACTATATTTTGAGCAGGCGCCTAAATCTGGAGTAAACTCGGAAGTCTACGATTGGGTAGATATGCAAATGATCGGAACCCTCCTGCAGCTCCATTTTGGGCGGCGGGAGGGTTCTTTTTCCATTGGGCAAAACTCACCGTAGGCGAACTGAACATATTCGATTGTGACCTTGGTCTTTAGCCTGATACAGTTTTTGGTCTGCTGCTTTAACTAGATTCATGTGATTTTCTCCAAATGTAGGAAACGATTGAAGACTGTTCATGGACGATCTTCAGCTTTTCTATCCGCCTCCTCATCCGAGCGGCAATTTTTAGGGCATCATCGTAACTCGTATTGGACAGGACCGCAGCAAATTCTTCTCCACCAAATCTCCCTATAAAATCAGAGAATCGCTTTAAGATACTCTCTAAGACTTTGGCAACTTTCCTTAGACACTTATCGCCTTGCAAATGACCATAACTTTCATTGTAGCGTTTAAAATTATCGATATCCACAAGGATTAGCGAAAGGTCTTTTCCATCTCGCAGGCAGCGGTTCCATTCTTTTTTTAAAGTATTTTCAAAGGAACGCCTATTGGAAATTCCCGTAACCTCATAAATTGTCGCAAGACGTTTTAATCGTTGGTTCGCTGTTTTTAACTGCTCCTGAAACTTTAACATCTTCTGATTAGCTAAATTGACACTCCCACGGCTGAAGCCGCTGGGATTCTTGGGTGATTAAACCAAAATCTATTTCTAGTATCGGAGTATGACCCCAAGTTCAGGGCTATGCCATTAGCCCGTCCTAGAGCAGTACACAATAGTACTCTAGGCTGATAGCCTGTTACCAGCTACCACAGTTGCAGAGATTATATTAATCGCCCCAACTCGATCTCGATGAGCCTTAAATCCACATTCACATTGATACTTTCTGTCTTTAGCATGGTTACGTTTACCACAAGACGGGCATGTTTGGCTAGTGTATTTAGGATTGACGTATTCAACTCGAATACCTGCCAGAAAGGCCTTGTACTCGATAAACGATGCTAGGCGATAGAAGCTCCAAGTATGTAGATTCTTCTCGTTTTTACGGCTTGTTCTTGCCGTCTGGCGTATACCAGAAAGTTTTTCTAATCGAATGACTCCCACATTGTTTTCTTTCGCGAAATTCACGATCTGTCGGCTCACTTTATGGTCAGTATCGTTCATCCAACGTTGTTCTTTATCATGGCGTTTTCGTATAGCTTTGAGTTTCTTCAGTTTGCCGAGTTTTCTACGAACTGACCGATGTTTACGCTTGATAAACTTATTTTGTCTGCCATTACCGAAGAATTTGGTTTTACCAGATTCAGTTGTAGTCACAGCAGGAACTTTAAGCCCTAAATCAACACCCATAACCTTATCGGCTATATTGAGTTGTTTAGCAGCTTCGACAGCGATTTGAGCCATATAGTTACCTGACTTTTGCGTTATTCTAAGGCTGCCCAATTTACCGATCAGCCGTTCTTGCTGATAATTCGTTAGGATAGCTTCAATCTCAAGACGCTGTGATTTGCCCTCAATAATTACAGGAAACGAGAGTATATTGCCTTTAATCGCATAGTTTTGATTGTTCCAGATAGCTGCCGCTTTTTTGAGTATAGGGACTTTAATTTCTTTCTGTTCTTCAGGTTTTAGTTTGGCGTTTGCTTTAACCGTTTTTTTGTACGTCGTGAAAACACTCTTGGCCTCTCGAATGGCTTGATTTTTAACGGCACTGGGTAGGATCGCCACTACGTCTTTACTTGAATAGTTGAGATGCGCGTCTGCTGAAACGAAGTCTGAAACAACCTGATTGACCAAGCGTATGTACTCTTTAGTAGTTTCACTCAGTAGCTGACGTTGTTCACTTGTCAGCTGCAGCTTGATTTTTATGGTGATTTGCAAATGCTCACCCCCTTGTTTTTTGTTCAGCAATGTATCGCTGAATCGTTTCACTAGATACATTGCCAGCCGTAGAGCAAAAGAAAGAACGAGTCCACAGACTAGGCAAGTGCTGCAGGTGTTTGAATTCCTGCCGTAGTTTTCTTGATGTCACTCCTTTCACTTTTGCCATAATGTCTGATGGACTAATAGAAGGTAGAGCGTTCACGAACAAATGAACATGATCTGGCATTATTTCTAATGCCACAATCATTAAAGAATGTTCATCACATAGTTCTTGCAGAATCTCCCTAAACCTTCTATCTACGTCATTTACTAATACCTTGCGTCTGTAGCGTGGGCAAAAAACAAAATGATAGTTGATTAAAGAAACAGTGGTGGTTGTTCGTCGATATTCTTGTCCCATATCATTATTGTATCAGTTGTTCAATGATACTACAACGGATTTATTTAGAAACGAAACGGGAGCCGCCTTCATCCCACGATTGAAACCGTGGGCTTTTGGCTACGTTTCTGTAATATTGTAAAGCGACATGCTCCTTTTGTAGTTTTTCATAAGCTTCCCCTAAACAATTCAATACTTCGCCGATCTTGATTTTATCGTCAATTTTCCTGCAATAGGTAAGGCTATCCTTATATATATTCAGAGTCTTAATATTCTGGTTTAAGCACCTATAGATATGGCCCATATTTATTAGAATACCAGCCATATTTCCAAAGTTATTTAAATCTTTGCTCATAACAAGAGCATTCTCGTAATATATTAAAGCCTCTTCATATTGTTCCAGTTGTCGGTGAATTTCACCAATATTATTTAAAATGCCCTCTCCTCTTGACAACCACACTTCTGGGCTAAATGATAGGCATATTTACACAGTCTAAGTGCTTTTAGAGGTTTTTGAAAAGCAATCTCATAGGAACGAGCATTCAAACCCTTTATCCATTTTATTAGCTCAATATAATTACTTTTTTTGGTTTCTTTCAACTTATACAGCATAATACCTCACACGATTTCCTAATAACTAACATTTCTACATTATTTCTCCATAACCTCCTATGATAGGAAGAATTTATTCCTTATTTTTACTAATTTATTGTTTTTCTATGTTAAATTATTGATCATTTAACATTAATACCAATAAAAATGTCGAGGTGCTCAGCATCTCGACATTTTTATTGCTTTTTTTATTTAGAATTTTTAAACCTGCCAAATTTAATTTTAATTCCTTGAGCACAAAATTTCTCTTCATATTCAGTCAGAACGTTGCCCTGGAAATCGCTCTGATGTAAATCGTAGGTCTTATAAAGTTCTTTAAACCTCGCGGCTGCAAAATATTCAAGACTATCCATGAAAAGAAATTCGCTATCAGTTTTAAACCAGATTTCCGATTCGCTTTTTAAAAATGTTTGATATAATCCTAAAAAATTTGGATGAGTTAATCTTCGTTTATGATGTCGTTTATTAGGCCATGGATTACAAAAATTAATATAGAGTTTCTCAATTTCATCTTGAGCAAAGATATCTCCAAGATTCTGAGCATTTATAGAGATCACTTTAAGATTATCTAAGCGGCTTTCATTGGCTTTTCTCAGAACATACACTAAAAGCTCATCATAAACATCAATAGCAAGGTAATTTATATGCGAATTGATCTTAGCTAGCTCATTGATAAAGCGTCCCCGCCCACAGCCTAATTCCAAATGAATCGGATGGTTATTGCCAAAAAGCCCTTTCCATTTTCCTTTGTAGCGTATAGGATCAAAGACAGCCTTATCATCCTTTTCTAATTCAGGCCTTGCCCACCACTTTCTTCTAAGCCGCATTAACTTTTCTCCTCAATAACTATAGATCAAACTTTAATTGTCTCTTTCAGGTGGGATAAAGGTTAAACAGACCTGTTCCAAAATCGTCTCCGGCGAATAACCTCGCACTTCTTTCTGAAACAAATAGGCATCTTTGCTTAAGGCCATTAAAAGCATATCGGCTCTAAAAGCACTCTCAGGATGAACTGGCTCTCTTTTATTTATCTCGTCAAAGAGCTCAACCAATAGCTGATGCAGTTCGTCATGAATTGGACTCCGCGTTCGAGTCTTGGATTGGCTTGACGATGAATCTTCGACACCTGTAAGCAATTGCGCTTTCTTTTCTCTGAAACGGATAAATAGACTAAGAATTCCCTTCAAGCGTAGACTTGGCGGTCTAGAACGATTCTGTTCCAGGTAAGTTTCAATATCCTCGAAGAGCAGAACTACGTTATCTTTAATTAAATCAAGACATAATTCACTTTTATTTCTATATCGGCGATAAAGAGTTCCTGATCCAATCTGTGCTTCTGCAGCGATTTGATTCATACTGACATGTTCAACCCCATGCTGTTCAAAGAGTCTGATAGCCACATTCAAGATACGTTGTCGATTCTCGGCGGCATCACGCCGTTCAGTGCGAACGGTGCTTGCCCCTATTTCCTTAGCCATACCATCACCTCCTAAAATAATTTTGAGAACTATATTAGTTTACGGAGACTGCTCCGCTTAATATAAAAGGAGTGTTCTCCACTTAATAGTAACATACCAAAAAGGAGTGCACAACGTGTCAGATCGTTCCAATAAACCTGCCTTGTTAATTATAGATGTTATTAAATTACAGCCATTTTCGGTTCTTACTCTTTTAGCTACAGCAAAATACCATTTCGCCAAGTTGAACCCCCAAATTTTTCGCCACAATTTCACACTTTGCCCTCAGCAGAAAATACAGTCGTTGATCCTCTTTGCCCAGAGCCTCCAGCGATTCATAATTGGCCTGCCCTTTACAGATTATTAAATCAGCCATTTTATAGGCCCGTAAAAATTCATCAGAACAATCTTTGAGAATGGTCCCCAAAAAGATGCTGCCATTCGAAATAACGCGAGCTTGCTCTGTCATACCTACATGTTCCGCATCCTCCATCGTAGCATCATTCAAAATCGGTTGATCCTTAACGGCATAGGTTATTCTGATCCCCAACTCGGACAGTTGTTCAGCCAAAAGCCGATCGAAAGCAATTTCTCCGCTGTTATCTCCGAGAATTAAGATTTCCTTGGCATCGTTTAATTTCCTTTGGAAAGACGAATAATCGTCCCGGGCAAAATTCTTCTCCATAGCCTCCCGAATGCTTCCTTCAACGTCAAAATCCTTCAGAATGCCCATATCGATAATATTGCCGGCAACAGCGATCTTCAAAGACATCAAGAGCGTATCTGAACTTTGCCCAATTCTCTCTTTTAGCTGGGGCAGAAGTTTTAGCGCTAATTCATTGGACTCCCTCTTAGCCTTATGAAAGGGATCTTTGTTTCCTAATAGCTCATTGACTTTTCTCAGAACAATCGTCGAATTTTCAGCGGGAGTTCCTTGGGGATCTAATTGCGAGAAGAGAGGCAGCGTCTGATGAATAATTTCTCGCATTTCGTCCTCAGAACTATCACTTTGGGCTAACGTATTAATAGTTTGTTTAATATAACAGGGGATACAATCCAAGACAACGTTCAATGTGGGAGCCTCCTTGATATTTAGCTTTAAATCGGTTATTTAGCTTTAACTTATTATTTATCTATTACTCTAAAGCAATCCCCGATTTAAGTTATCCCATTTCAGATGAATATATTGTTAATCTGTAATTTTGCTTCGGTGTACAGAAGTATAAAATTCTACCTCTGGTTCAGTCTCTTTTCCAAATCATTATAATTATATCTATTTAATCGGTTTATGTCGCTCACAAAATATAGTGCATCCTTTAAAAGATAATCAAATACTACTGCAGTATCGACTGCAGTAGCGTTGAGAGTTTCTAAGTCGGTGCCGAGCTTATTGTTGTGATAAGGCTTTACTTGCCCTATACATTGAGATATTAAAAGACTGCCAGGGCCTCTCTTTAGCCAGCACTTGCTTCTTATAAATAAGCCCCTTCTCCAACTGGTCTGCCAACACCCGATCAGATGTACTGTGCGCGAGATCAACGAGCTTGGGAACAACATCATAGGAGAGAGTTGTCAAATATGTAATGTCGATAGGATTTCCCTGGTTGTAGCGTTCAATATTATTTTTGACAATGATATTGTCTATATTAACATAATTGATCAGGGTATAGGCAACTATTGAGATTACTAGGTAAGATTTAAGTAATTGTGTCCTTTGACGCCATATTTTACATAAGGTAACAGCTAACAATACAAACAAATAGACCATGAAAGCATGGGTTAATACCCGCAGATAGGTATAACCGTATACATCCTCATACAGGGACATTCTGAAATGGGCCGACAACAATATAATGAAAGTACTGGCCACCAGAATTGTGTTTAAAAGTTTCACAACCTGATCTAGTTTAGTCCCCGATGACTTCAGAAAATTCATGTTCCCCAAAAGAATTATCAGATTAATCAAGGTGATTACAACCAGTTCAAAAAATCCTTTCCTTGCGTATTGGGAGTATGTGAAATTTGGGGGAAGGCCAAACTTTAAGCTGCCAAAAAGGTAGGAAAACTGAATTGCTATGAAAATGGTATAAAGTAAGTCAATCAGCACCAGCATTGAGGTAACCGTAATTGGATCAAGAAACGCTCTGGATTTTTGCAGACTGTCGGTCTTTAAAACTTCCCCGCTTAATGTGTCTGATGACCCCTTGTTTAATCCTACCTTGCAACTTAATAAACTCCACAGATAGCTGAACACAAGACATGTAACCAGTGTGACGACAATCAATCTTGGAACAATTTCATTAATGTTAATAACCCTGAAAACATTAGGAACTCGTTCAAGCAACTGCCGAAATATATCATCTGCAGAAGCCAAGAGTGGGATGATGACCATTAACAATCCTGCCGCAGCCAGTAAACCTATCAATATCTTACTTGCTGCCCTATACTTGCCTGAATTGGGCCTACGCTTCGCAAAGGCTAATATTACATAAAAAGGTTTTAGAAAATTCTCCAAGGGACGGACCACCATGCCATAAATTACCTCACCTAAAAATTGAGATTTAAACCACTCATATCTATTGTTTGAAGTCAGAAGCAATGTATGAGCAACTACGAGAATAGGAATTGCCATAAAATTGAGAACAATAAATACCTGATTGGAATATAGAAAATAAGAAAACGAAAGTAAAATTATCGGGATGCCCATCAGCAATTTCTGGTCAACTTTAAGGGGGCGTTTATTTCGCATATTCCAAAATAATACTAGATATAGAGCCATTATGTATAACGGATAGGATACTCCCAGAGGTTTTCCATAGAACAAAAGATTAAACAGCAAACCCAAACCTAGAGTAGAAATCAAGAGCACGCTATTCTCCTTCTTGGCAAAGAGTTCATCCTTGCATACAGATGGGTTATCATGAATTTCACTCATCGTTAATGTCTCCAATCTGCCCTTCCGGCGTAAATTCTAAAATATCTCCTGGCTGGCAATCTAAAGCACGGCAAATCGCTTCCAAGGTCGTAAACCGAATGGCCTTGGCCTTATTATTTTTTAAGATTGAAAGATTCGCTAAAGTAATATCTATTTTAGCTGCTAATTCGGATAAACTAATTTTTCTTTTTGCCATTACCACATCTAGGTTCACAACTATAGCCATTTCAAGCATCCTTTCATTATACTGTCAGATCATTTTCTTCCTTAACTGCAATTGCTTGTCTAAATACTTCTGCCAGAACTACGGCAAACAGTCCCGCAATAATAAACACCATTGTAATAATCGCAGTTAGGACTGAATTATAGAAAAAAATCTTAATGAGATAAGCCGCAGCAATGATAAAACAAGACCCTCCAACTCGGTTCAGACTTTTTACATTGTCCATCATAAAAGGGTTTCTTCTATTGAGGGTTTTAAATATCTTTCTCATCTCGTTAACCAACCCAAGGCATACCAGTCCCGTTATGTATAGGAAGCCAAGCAAAAAATAATAATTTTCTGTGCTCGTGCGGTAGATTGCATTCATATACCATCTCAGGGCATAGGGAAGAGTAACAAAGATTCCAAGCCCTCCCAGGAAAATAAAATCCAGAATCCGTTTCGTAAAGCCCGACAAGCCGTTTTTGTCCAAAATAACCATGATCCACTAAATCCTCCTTTATAACATCTTCTGCTGTCTTATAACGTTCCCTTACCATAAGAGTATAAATGGGATTTGCGTATTTATCAATAAATTTTTATTAAATATCGCTAAATTTTTATTGTTTTTCAATAAAAATCGATCCAAAGACAAGCTGCGAACATAATTGAAAGGCGAGATGCCATTTTGTAAACCGAAAAGCAGTTTTTGTAGCCGAAAAGCCCTTTTTGAAAACTAAATGCAACTTTCCGATGAGGGCAAAAGAACCGGATCACCCTGTGATCCGGCCATTTAAGAAGGGACTTGTATTCGGCAATGATTGCTTCACTGCACTTCGTTAATTTCCTTTAATCCTCGTCATATTCAATCACTACATCGTGCCCTTTTTCTAATTGGTGTCTGGCCTTTCGGTTTTCCACCGTATCAAAAATAATCGAAAAATCATAATCCTCAGGGTAAAGTTCACTTGCAGGAATGAAAAGCTTAATTCGCTTGTGATTGATAAGCTGCTTCTTATCTTTCATCTGTACTCCCAGTTCGCCCTTTTCATTAGCCTTCTTGTAAATAATGCCAAGCAGCTTTTGAGGGTAAACCGTCACACAGTCGCCTATATTAAAGCTTTCGCTCCGTGAGGGCGATTTTTCTTTTGGAACTTCTTTTTGAATTTTACTGTAGGAAACGGTATCAGCATCCATCTTAGTCTTATCTTCGTCAAACAGAATAGTATTTCTGTCGCTTAACTCCGAAGATCTGCTTCGATATGCTTCCCTTTGGGCTCGCTTTAGCATATGCCCTGGGAATCCTAATCTTTGGGCGATAAATAAGGCACAGCTTTCTCCAGCCTCACCAATTTGCAGCCTGTATAAAGGCTGTAAGTTTTCACGATCAAACTCCATGCGTGCATTCATAAGTCCTTTAGTATTCTTGGCAAAATCCTTTATTTCCGGGTAATGGGTAGTCGCAACAAAAAGACAGCCCCTCTGAATTAATTCAGCTAAAATTGCAATGGCTAGTCCCATTCCCTCAGCAGGATCTGTACCTGAACCTAACTCATCCAGCAAAACAAGACTTTCGCTGGATATACCTTTAAGAATGGCAACGATGTTTTTAATATGGGATGAAAAAGTGGATAGATTTTCGGAAATACTTTGCCCATCACCAATATCGCAGAAAATACTATTATGCATGCAAAAGATGCTGCCCTGGGACACAGGAACATGAAGTCCGCTTTGAGCCATCAATGATAGTAAACCAATTGTTTTTAAGGCCACGGTCTTACCGCCTGTATTTGGTCCGGTAATCACAACACCGTTAATTACTTCATCGCGAACATCCCCTCCTAGTTCAAAATCAAGAGGGACGCATTGAGCTTGCCTCAATAGTGGGTGCTTTCCCTGTTTTATGACAATTTTTCGTTCTGTTGTCATGGAGACGGGAATTGCTTTCATTTTCACAGACAGCTTGGCCTTGGCAAATATGAAGTCCAATGTTTCCATGCAGTCCTTGTTGATTTTTAACTCATTCATATGCTCATCAACGAGGACAGTAAGGGTATATAATATTTTTCGAATCTCATTCTCTTCATCAATTCTTAAAATGGCCAGTTCTTCCTGAAGTTTTCTAACTGCTGTAGGTTCAATAAAATACGTGCCGCCTGAACTTGAAGTATCAACGACTGTGCCGCTCAACTGATTTTTATAGCCCTTTTTAACCGGCAAGACAAACCGTCCGTTACGGATGGTGACATATCCATCGGTGAACCATTCCTTTTTACTGTGAAGGATAGCGTCAAGCTTGAGATTAACGGCAGCTTTTGTGTTCTCTATTTTTCTGCGTATATCCCGAAGGGCAGGAGAAGCGTTATCGTCAACCGCTTCATTTCTGATGCAGCGCTCAATCTCCTCAAAAAGCACGTCGAGCGAACTTAAAGACTGACCATAAAAGGCGATCTCCGTCTTGAACGCTTCAGCCTTTTTAAGATATTTCTTCATTCTTTTGCATGATGAAATAAAATCACAGATACCTGTAAACTGTTCAGGGGTCAGCATAGAGCCTTTCACCGTTAAATCCAGAATTTTATCGAGTTCTTTCATTGCTGCAAGCGGCGGCGTGCCAATACCCTCTAACATCTTCCGCGCCTCGGTTGTTTCCTGCATTTTAGATTTGCACTCCCGCTCGCTTAAAAATGGCTTTAGGGAAAGCAATTTTTCTTTTGCCCTTTGAGAAAGTGCGTATTCCGCCAAAGTTTCAAGTATACTATTAAATTCCAGTGTATTGTTGACGTTCATCAATAAATCCTCCTCATAACAATGAAATTGCCCACAAGAGAGGTGCCTTATTTTAAGGATCTTAAGATCCTTAAAATGCACAAACTACTCCTGTGGGCAATGATTTTAACCAACGTATAAAATCACATAACAACGATATTGAGAAAATAAATAGAGTGCAACAGGACATGTCTGTTACACTCTACATACTATAACGATATCTTCGCCATAGTTTCAATGTCAGCTTTGTTGACCCTGTCATCAAAGGTTGACACTGTTATAACTCAAATGGTTATTGTAGGAAGTAATCTGTAAGGCGTTATCCAAAAGCGCAAACGTTGCGCTTTCAGAAAGGCACACTTAAAAATGCAGGCTTAACACCCACGTTTATAAAGTAACCTCTCTCAACTGTTTAGTTGAAAATCACCATTACAGACACATTTAACAAAAAAACCATCCTCTCGTTTTTAGGTATAATCTAGTTTATTACATTTCTATGGCAAATGTCAATTATACCATAATATGGTCAATGGCGAATGGGTTGCAATAATAAACTGGGAGATGATGTACATTCAGAGTGATGACGTGACGTTTATATAGCAAAATAAATGTGATACCATAATAACCAAAATAAGATTAAGAAGCCGAAGGGAAATATAAGATGACCAATCAAAATTCAGCCGACATCATCGCTAAATTTGATCAAGTTTATCCAGTATATTCCGATTTTACAAATGTCACTGAAAACTTGTTAAAAGGAATACTTCAGCTTAAGGGCATCAACGTTCACTCAATCACTTCCCGGGTAAAAAGCAGAGAAAGCTTAAAGAGAAAAGTAAATCGGGAAGATGATAAATACTCAAAACTAGAAGACATCACCGATTTGGCCGGAATCAGGATTATTACCTATTTTGCTGACCAAGTGGACCTTATCGCAAGTTTCGTGGAGGAGGAATTTGAAGTAGATCGGTCAAATTCCGTGGACAAGCGAGAGTTGATTGACCCTGAGAAATTTGGCTATCTATCCCTTCATTATGTCGTCAAACTTTCCTCCTTTAGACTTCAGCTTATTGAGTACCAACGCTTTATTGATTGTAAAGTGGAAATTCAAATTCGATCCATCCTTCAACATACATGGGCTGAAATTGAACATGACCTGGGCTATAAAAATGAACACGCCGTTCCCCGAGAAATCCGGAGAAGCTTCTCGCGACTAGCTGGATTACTGGAGTTGGCGGACGAAGAGTTTATCAAAATTCGTTCCAACCTCGCAAATTACGAAGCTGAAGTTGAAGCTCAAATCGAGAATACCCCCACTATGGTACTTATCAATCAGGCATCACTAAAATCTTATGTTCAGAAATCCCAACACATCCGCAGCCTCGACCAGAAGATTAGTCATATCGTCAACGCTGATCTGGAATTAAAGGATCGTTTTTTTGGCTATCTCACGACAGTCTTTAGTTACCTGGGAGTGAAGACCATTGGGGAACTCGATGAAATCGTTAAAGACATTGGTGATGATCTCTTAAATTTCCCTCGCAATGGACTCAAGAACAAACAGGGCGAGAAAGTCAATTGGGGTACCTCTTTATTCTACTTAGCTTATGCAATCGTTGGTCGAAGAGGTTCTCCTAAACAAGTATCTGATTATCTTGAGCATTTCAAAATTGAAATCCCTGAAAGCCGGCAGGAGCTCATCCAACAAATCCTGACAGCCTATTCCACAAAATCTTAAAGAACGTTCACAGTCGGAAATTGGCTGTCGAGACTGCCAATGATCTCCGTTATTCTCTATCTTTCGTTACACTACACGCAAGATAGTTTCTAATCTTCTATTGATTAATTCCATATCAAAATTTCTAAACCCTTGGCTCTTAGCCCAATTCTGCATCGTTTCATAGTCAATATGGTTCGGATCTGCCATGATTTTTAAAAATTCCACATATCCCGAAATGCCCCCTACATCTTCCGGTGGTGCGTTACCTTCCCCCATTAAGCAAACCGGATAGGTTTTATTATACTCAGTATTTATACCTCGAATGGTAATTTCATGCTCCCAGTTGTCGCCGTAGTCATAGCAATAAGTTATTTTATAAGGCTGCTTGGCATATTCCGAGAAGTAGACCTCTGAATCTAAACGCATTGGACAGTCCGGCCTTGGCTCAAAAACTTCCTCAAATTCACTAATCACCTTTAAAATGCACTTACTTGTCTCATCAAAGATATTAAAATCATACAGATGATAACTTTTCCAACCGAAAACTGCTTGTAATATGCTATGAAACTGTTTGAACGTAATATCTATAGGAGTAATGACTCGTCTCCAAACTGTGCGCCTATCTAAATTCAGCTTGACCATTATATCGACTGCCTCACACTTAACGATTTCTTCCCCGGCAAAAAGCTTGAAATCCCTGTATAAAAGAGCATGGGGGTAGGTATAATCAGATTCCTGGGGGATTTTCATGAGATCATTATTCATCCTTTTGGCAACATTGGTCTGATAAAGTTCCTTTGTTTCTAAGCGATCATCGAATATGTTTACCTGTTCACAGGCTTTATTGAGACGAGCAACATATTTAGCACCTCTGGTCTTAGAGAAAACTAACTCTTCAGCTGCTTCCAAATACCTTTCAATGATTTCGCTCTTTATTTTCTCGTCTCTCAAACAATTTCCGATTCCTTGAATAAGTAACTCCTTGATGTGTTTGAAATCGTTTGCTTTCAAACCATGCAGAACAAATCCATAGCGATTGCTGTCATTGACTGCGACAAGTGTCTTTCTGCGCTTCACCGTGATTAAATGCACACTCCAACAAAATAAATCGTTTTCTTCAGTTCCCTTCCCAGGTACTATCCCCATCTCGTCACTTAGTTTTTTTGTACAGCATATTTGCATTTTTTCCCTCCTAAGTCCAAAAACTTAATCCTATATCTATGAGACGAGATTCTACGCCTTTCTAGATGTGCGCTTCGCTATGCTGCACGGTTTATATCCTTCCTGTGTACAATTTACCAAGCCTCATTCCCACAAGAGCCGCGAGCTCTTTTATTGTGGTCACTCCCCTGGCAGATAAGGCTGATAATAGGACATTGCCACAGGCTATGGCATCTTTACATCTTGCGCTTTAATTCCATGGATTGAGACATTCAAGGGGTCAAAATAATTATACCGGGGATGAGGTTTTATAAGCCAATAGTTAGTATCGACAATCTGGCCTTCTTCTAAAACTGCAATTCCAACCGAGCAGGCACTGCCAATAAATCCATTCGCAGTTTCAAAATCTATGCACACGGCTCTCATTGGACTCTCCTCCTATTTCTTCTCCTACATAATTTCTGCTTTTTTCTACTAAACCCTGCTGCAGCTATTGCTATTTCTTACAAAATGCATAATTAACGACTTAAAGATAACCTAAGAAAAGCAGGCAAAACAAAAGGGCTGACGTGTTGCCTGCACGCCAGCCCAGCAGATTATCTAACCAAGCGGTTAGCCCGAATTATAAGTTCTTCTTCATTCTTATTCTTTTGCTGAATAGTGCTTTATCGCCTCTTCAACATACTGATTCAATGATTTGCCCTCTATCAAGGCCCTTTGTGCTGCCTGTTTATGAAGCTCAGGGGTTATTCTTACGTTAAAGCTGCCTTTATACGTCTTTTCAGGTTCTTTACCGTTCAAATTGCATAGTTCAAGATAATCCTCAACCGCTTCTTCAAATGCTGACTTTAGTTCACTGACACTACTGCCTTCATAACTGATTGAATCATTTATACCTTCAATCTTGCCATAGAAAATCTCGTCTTCTGTGCTGTAATGCACTGAACCAATATAGTCTTTGTATATCATCACGTCTTTCATAATCAAACCACTCCCTGACTTTTCAACTCTTCAATTAACTGCTCAATTTGATATTTCTTCAATATATTACCTGGATGCGGTCTATGAAGTCTTATAATATGTCCTGTTTCCCAGTGGACGAAAGCAACCCTCGACCCCGAAGTACACCCCCTGTTATCTTCTTTGTAACCAAATTTTGCTAACAGACTTCTTGCTTCATCATATTCAAAGTCGATAGGTCTATTAAACAATCTCTCTATAAGTTTATCTCTTTTACTCATTGTGCACCTCTTACCTTAACTATATTATCAAAGATCAAAATATGCAACTAGATATTAGTTGCATATTCCTTGGCGTTATTAACTTAGTGAGCTGCGCCTTCCGTTAGCATCTTGCGGTGAACCTCCTCGAGATGAGTACCCGACCCGATCATAGCAAAACAAACTAAGCGCCGGGAAATACAGCGCATCTATCTTAAGTTTAAAGTTTACAGTCATGATCCTCTGTACATTAACGATCAGGTCTTAGAGCTATACCTATTTAACCTCTTCACGTCATTGTCCGTTCCACCGTAGTTAAAGAATGCAATAAAGAGCCTCTATTTAAAAGAATCAGCGGTAGAATCTTCTGCATAAAAACAATCCAGCGTCTGGAATTTACAAATGATAATCTTCCTAGTGCTGAAGCCAGCAATCGTTCCCTCTCGGTATACACCTGATAGCCCTTGAGCAGACCGGCTTGAGCCGCCAGTCACACAACCGTCACTTTTTTGCTGTAAACGTCCTGAGGTATCCTTGATAACAAAGCTTTAAAACGATCTTCAAAGGAATACTTCTGGTGGGCTTGGGCCACAAAGTCCAAGTATGCTTCACAAATACAAGCATTAGTTAAATATCAGCAAAAAAGCATCTCGTAAACAGATGCTTATCATTGATATATTCAGTTTGAAATAACAGATAATACAATCTAATGGCTCTCATAAACCAGAAATAGGTTCAGCAGAGTTTAGACTGTTGAACCTATCTCTAGTTGTAAATTTTCTCTTACCCAGTGTCTGTTCAGATGTTGTTCATCTTGCAGTTACACTACCGGATCTGTATAAGTATAAGCTGGAGGTCTTAAATTTGTAAATTCTTGTCCTTCAAGGTTTTGATATATTCGTTGCCCCAAATTGCCAATTCAGCTAACACTTTTTTAAACTTTATGCCTATATCACTTAAAGAGTATTCGACCTTTGGTGGAACTTGCGGATATATCTTTCTTTCGATCAATCCATTCTCTTCCAAAGTGCGTAACTGTTTCGTCAGCGTTGACTGGGTTAAATCAGGCAACTGCCGCTGCAATTCTCCAAAGCGCATGGTTCTTTGACCGAGATGGTAAAGGATAAGCATTGACCATTTACCCGAAAGAACCTTCTGTGCTGTTGTATAAGGGCATTTCCCAAATAAATCGTTCTCTGTTTCCATAATCTCCTCCCAATAGTATCTTTATGAATACTATATATCATAAACAGTCGTACTTGCAATTTCAAGACTTTTATTATAAATTTATTGTATAAATTTGAAAGGGGATAACTTATGCAAGAGGTTTTGGATTTTTTGAAAAAGTGCCAGACATATTACTTAGCAACCCTGGATGGAGATCAGCCACGAGTCCGTCCCTTCGGGACCGCCAACATTTTTGAAGGAAAGCTCTATATTCAGACGGGTAAGGTAAAGGACGTTGCCAAGCAAATCATGGCCAATCCCAAAATTGAAATTTGCGCTTTTAATGGCCAGGAATGGATTCGTATCCAAGCCGTTGCTGTAGCGGATGAACGTGTTGAAGCAAAGCAAAGTATGCTTGACAGCTATCCTTCACTTCAATCCCGGTATTCTGCAACTGATGACAACACGCTGGTACTGTATTTGCAAGATGCCGTAGCTACGATTGCTTCCTTTGCAGGCGAACCCAAAGTTATTAAATTTTAACTGTTAATTGAAGAGCCTGAAACTTCAATAAGCCACCGTTTTTCTGTGAACGGTGGCTTATTGTCGCATTGTTTTCTGATGACCTTTCATTAGATCTCTATTTCGCTGGGTTCACTATCTGACGATACAACTTGCCATTCCTGTTCATCTTCGTTAAAGTCTGCTATTTTCTCAATTGGCATTTTCATGTACTTGCCCCAAGCTGCAGCTGCAATCTCCCCATTAGGCAATAGTATTTCCCCTGTCCCTTCAAACAATCGTTTAGAATCCTTAGTAATTCTGCCCACGACCCTTAACTCTTGATCCAGGGGAATAGGCTTTTTATATTTTAAATTCAATTCAACAGTAACTCCCCAAATCGTTTCATCCTGGATCATGATAGCTCTGCCAATCGTTTCATCCAAGATTGCTCCGGCAATTCCGCCATGTAATCTTCCTGGATAACTTTGATGTTCGTCGAGGGGTTTAAAGATGGCAATCAATTCATTCATGTCGGTTTCGTAAAAAGAAGCTTTTAATCCGAGGTCATTCTTTAAGCCGCAGACTAAGCATTTCTTACAATTTTGTTGTTTTTTAACGACTTTCTGGTTCATTGTTTTTCCTCCACCTTTAGTCCCACCACGATACTTGCAATGGATTTCTGTCCACCAATCGTTTATAAGTATACTTTGGAAAGCCTACTAACAATCCACCGGTGACGACCCTGTTTTCCGGCAGCTTCAAAATATCCAATAATGGTTTATACTTGGCAGAGGCGCACCCTTCAAAGAATCCCGCCCAACATGTTCCCAATTCAATAGCAGGTGCATAGAGTTCAGCATACGCAAGTGAAAAATGTGTATTATCACGTCCGCGGGGTTGAAAGTTCTTTGAAGTTATAGCCACGATCAGACACGGAGCGTTTCGTAAAATAACATCTTGACCGGTTTGGCGATAGGTGTCCACTACTCCAGTATAATACTGTGCCCATGCAGAACCACTTTTTACCTGCTCTTCCATCCAATCAACTGTAGCAGCCGTTATTTTGCGCAGCGTTTCAGCGTTATCAATAACGAGATAAGCAACACCTTGAGTATTGCCTCCGGTAGGTGCCAAGCGCGCGATATCAAGGAGCTGCACTATTTTTTCCCGTGGTACAGGACTTTGTTTGTAGCGGCGAATAGATCGTCGGGAACGGAGAAAGCGAGCCGCCGTGTCGGCGTCAAGGACAGGCACATTTTCAAGCGGCAACTGTTTGGCAAGTGGTGCCTTCACATTGTCCATTGCCGCCACGGGACATACAGCCACGCAGTGTCCACAGGCAATACAATTCCGATCTGTGGCCTGTGGCACTTGATTCTCCATTATGATACATCCAGAAGGGCAGACTTCTGCACAGAGTCCACAGCCGATACATTTCTCTTGGTTAACTTGAATTAGATCCATGTTCATCACTCCAACTTTCCACTTTTTCTAGTCTTTTTGCATAGTCTTTATGCACAAAAATGACCATTCGTTTAGAATTTCCAGCGGAGGAATAAGCCAGATGGATTGCGTTTCAAATCCAGAAGCTGGGAACGAAGGGTATGAAATCAGATCGAATTCATAATCGATTGGTAATCGGATAAACCTCTAGCTTTAAGTTTTTCTACAATATCATTGACGGTAACCACATCTGCAAACTCGTCATCAGTAATGGTTATCTCGAATTCATCCTCCAGATCCCCAATAATCATCGACATATCTACCGAATCCACAAATAAGTCTTCCCATAAACGGCTCTCCAGGGTTATCTTTCTCTTCTTCTTTTGTAAAATATGATTTAAAGTGAACAGTACTCTGTCTTCCATTTTAGTCACACACCTTTCCTCAGCGATTATGTAACATAGTGTTGGCTGATTCGAATTCTAATTCGCCTCTTAAAACCAAATCAATTATGGTACAATTTCACAATGAATGTGTAATTATTATTTTATCCCGCCTGGGTAAACTTCTTAATCTTAGCAGCAAGGCCGCTTAATACTAACCGTCCTTCGACAAGGTGTTACAAGTATTATAGCATAATCCTCCAACGAAAAGATGAATCTTATCTCCGCCTATTCACCGGGTTCAGGCCCTCTCCTTTGAATGATTGCGTTAAAAACTCTGAGAAAGACGCCAGTCAGTCTCCAAATCTGATTGGCGCCTAAATACGTTTTACTTCTTACCGGATACAGTCCTATACGGCCAGCGTATTATACCGCCCAAATTGTAAACATTAGAGTACCCAAGCTTTAATAACATCTTTACAGCAGCTTTACTTCGATTTCCACTCCTACAATAAACAAAAATAACAGCTTGCTTGTTTGGTAGCTTTTGGCCGGCTTCTCTGGCCAGCACGTTCAAAGGGATCAAAGTGCTTCGTGGAATGTGGTTCTCGACATATTCTCGTTCGGTCCTAACATCTAGAAGAATGATATCCTTTTCAGTATCCAGCCTCTTTTTTGCTTCCGAGGGATCAATCCGTAATTTATTTACTTCTTTGTCTGAGTACTTGCCGTACAGCCAGATTATTATTACTCCAACTATAATTGATATAGTTATTGTCGGATTCATACTCTATCCCCTTCCCCTTTAAGATAGTAATAAAGATGCCGATATACCCTTATGGGGTATATCGGCATTGTAGGTCAAAACATCAATTTTGTCAATCAAAATAATCTCATCATCATCATGCTAAACATCTTATCCATGAAACCCTTCTGAATGTTGACCTTTTCCCCATGTCTGTAGCCCCATTGGAAATTATAAACGATGCTATGGCCTTATCTAAATCCTGCTAAAAACGAGAAGCTGGCTTAAGTATTGACTGAAAATTACGACGCGTATATAATATAGTTGTCATAACAACTGAGGTGATAGTCGATGGAATTTAAATTAGAGGATTCATTGGGATTTATTCTAAATAAGACGAATACAAAACTTAAAAATAAGTTATTTCAACGCTTTAATGACTATAATGTTACGCCAGAACAATGGTCTGTACTTAACTGTTTATGGGTCCAAGAAGGCCTGACCCCTAAAGAGTTGGCAGATATCATCTTTAAAGATAAACCAAATACTAATCGCATTCTTGAAAAATTACAAATGAAAGATTTGATTGTCCGAAAGCCTCATCCAGTCGATAAAAGAGCTTATCAGATCTTCTTGACAAAAAGTGGCTGGGCATTAAGAGATGAGTTAGTTCCTAAAGCTATGCAATTACTAGAGGAAGCTACTATAGGAATAGAAAAACAGAAAGCAGCAGAATTGATAAAAGTATTAAATCAAATCTATGATAATCTTAATTAGCTATTTTTTATCATTATAGTTGTTATGACAACTATAACGATAATTGGCTTTGGTTATAGTCTTAAGCACTATCAATCGGTAGTGGTTTATCTTAGCAAGGAATAACCTGAGCTCTATAACCTGACGGATTAAGAATAAGGAGGGTCACTATGAAAAGTAAGATCGCCGCTGCTATTAAACTTAAGTATCAACCTGTTGCCGTATTTCGTTCGGACTCTAAGCCAGAGGGAGCATTGCAGTTTAAGGAAGGGAAATGGGGTTGCGCGATTTCTATGTTAAATGCCGCAGCCAAAGGTCGTGTTGCTGCATTTGATAACAAGACTACGACATGTAGTGGCGGCAAAGTCGGCTTAGGTTTTCAACGGTTTCAATTAGGTTTTATTGAATATTTCCTCTCAACGGGCGGTGTAGGCGGCAGAGAAGGAGAATTCTACAAAAAAAGTCCTGAACTGGCCGCAAAATTTGCCGCTGAATTACCGGATGTTGAGGCAAAAACTTATCTTATTTTTAAGCCTTTGGCCGAATTAGCTCAGGACGAAACGCCAGAAATCATAATCTTCCTAGTAAATGCCGACCAACTGTCCGCTCTGGTACAGTTCGCCAATTACGATAAACCAACCCAAGACAATGTTAAAATAGAATTTGGTGCTGGTTGTCATCAGTCTGTACTATATCCTCTGGCACAAGCTGAGGAGAAAGAACCAAAGTGTGTTATAGGGCTAACCGACCCCTCAGCAAGAAAATATGTAGACAAGGATATCCTTTCATTCAGTATTCCCTATAGACGATTTTTAGAGTTAGAAGAGCAGGTGGAAGAGGGTTTTTTAACCAAAGAAACATGGCTTGGCATAGCGTCACGAATTGAATAGTATCTTACAGACCAGCGAAAACCGGATTAAGATCAATTATTAAATCGGGTAAGGCGCTTAAGTTTATTTTTTCTTCATCTGAATAAACATCCGGCCGTCCATAACGCTTATTGTTCTGTAAGGTAAACACGCTCACGAACTTACCATCCGGTTCAATGATCCAATATTCTTTAACCCCGGCCTTTTCAAATTTATTGAACTTCAAAAGCTTATCTATCCTTGCCGTTGAAGGAGATGATATTTCAATAATCAGGGTCGGAGTACCATAATACCCGGTACCTTTTAAACCGGCATCATCACAAATGACGAGAAGATCAGGCTGACATACAAACGTTGTTTCTTCGTCTTCTTCATTTAATTCAGGTATCCTTAAATCGAAAGGAGAAGAAAAAACTCTACAAGGCTTATTCCGTAAGTATTCACCAAATTGCAACATTAGTTCACTGGATATGGCTTGATGCTGCCATGTAGGAGCAGATTGCATATAAGGCACGCCATTAATTATTTCCCATCTTTCTCCATCGTTCCAGGTAAGATAATCTGCATAGGTATATTTTTTATCACTACTATGCTGAATTATTGACATTAAAACTCACCCCCGTAATATCAACTATTCAATTATCTAAATCGCCATGAATTATTACCATATTATAACACATCATAGGTAGAGCCTCAAAAAGCAAATTAAGCATCAATTTTTGTCACAAAGCTCGGACAGATTACGTAAATTATTCTAGGAAATCTTATCTTCTGTCATCTCAGATGAAAGGAGATGGCGGGCATGTATCCTTGGTGCTGGGGTAATAGAATCTTTGGCTACAGATGTTGTTATCCTTGTTATTGCCGCCCTTGGTATTGGTAGGATTATCTGATGAAACAGCCCCTAATGCCGTTCGGCATTAGGGGCTGTACTTATCCAGTTCTATTGGTTCCTATTACTAAAGCCAATTATCCTTCACTCATGACCGATAACGAAGTCATCGTTAGATAAACAAATTTACGTTGGAATCCTCTGCTTCACCTAAATAATAACCGACTCCGCCAACTTTAATGCCATCGAGTAATTCCTCTTGGTTGATTCCCATGACATCCATTGACATTTGACAGGCTACTATCTCTACCCCATTGCACATTGCGGCCTTGATGAGGTCTTCGAGGGAAGAAACGTTTTTATCCTTCATAACTTTTCTGATCATCTTTCCGCCCAAACCCAGCATATTCATCTTCGATAGCTTAAGGCGTTTGCTTCCTCTCGGCATCATCATACTAAACATCCTATCCATGAAACCTTTCTGAATGTTGACTTTTTCATGTTTGCGCAGGATATTTAGACCCCAAAATGTGAAAAACATCGTTACTTTTTTCCCCATAGCCGCAGCCCCATTGGCAATTATAAAGGATGCTATGGCCTTATCCAAATCTCCGCTAAAAACGACCATGGTCTTATTGTCCTTTAAGGTTGCCTCTGCCGGTTCTTGCTTAAGCGGGTCCTTTTGCGTGCCCTTTTTGATGAAGGCTGAAATGACACCCCCAGCTTTGCCCACATCGATCAACTGATTATTAGTTCTTTTCGTCCAAGCTTTAATATCCTCATAAAAACCCGGATCAGATGCCAGAATTTTGAGTACCTGGCCCTGCTGTAACGTGTCCATAGCGGCTTTTACCTGCATCAATGGTCCGGGGCAGCACAACCCGCAGGCATCAATACTTTTATCAAAATACCCCTGAGGTTTATTCGCCTCGCCGGCTCCCGGAGCGGGCTGCCGACTCTCAGAGTCTAGGTTTTGAGGCTGAGATTCTTGCAGGGAGACAGTTTTATAGCCACCGGTAATATTTAATACCTTATAGCCATTTTGGCTCAAGATCCTGTCGGCAACATAGCCCCTTAAACCTACCTGACAGTACCCGATGATCTGCTTGTTCTTATCGAGCTCACCCATTCTGTCTCTTAGACTATCCAGAGGAATGTTAAGAGAACCGGGGATGTGCCCATTACTGAATTCCTCTTCCGTTCGCACATCGAGAAGGATTGAATCTGTAAGGTCAGGCAGCTCTACATCCTTCCAGGCTACCACATGAGTTCTTCCGGACAGAACGTTTTGAGCTGCAAATCCCGCCATATTGACAGGGTCTTTGGCCGATGAGAAGGGCGGAGCATAGGCTAATTCCAATTCTGCTAAATCGTCTACCGTGCCTTTTAAGCGAATGACGGCAGCAATAACATCGATCCGTTTATCAACGCCATCGTAACCGATTCCCTGCGCTCCCAATACTTGGCCTTGATCATTAAAAATTAGTTTCAGAGTCAGCTGTAAAGCAGCCGGGTAATAAGATGCGTGAGCCACAGGATGAACGTAGACGACCCGATAAGGCAGATTTGCTTTTTGCAGAGTGCGCTCATTGGCTCCTGTGCTGGCCGCCGTTAAACTGAAAACTTTAAGGATCGAGGTTCCCTGAGTGCCTTTGTAAATCGAATTCAAACCCGCAATATTATCGGCAGCAATTCTTCCTTGCTTATTTGCCGGCCCAGCCAATGGAACAGCCGTCTTTTCTCCCGTAATAAAGTCGACAACCTCTATAGCATCTCCTACTGCGTAAACTCCTTTGACATTGGTTTGCATTCTTTCATCAACGACGATATGACCTTTAGGTCCTAACTTTAAGCCCGAGTCTTTTAGAAAAGCAGTATCTGGTGCTACTCCGATGGCTAGAATGACGAGATCGGCAGAAACCATTTTTGTGCTGCTCAACGTTACTTCGATTTGGCTTCCAATTTCTTTAAAGGCTTTAACGCCGTCTGCCAAGATAAGACCCACGCCATTTTCGACTAATTCCTTTTCAGCCATAACCACCATGTCTGAATCAAACGGTGCCAAAATATGGGGAGCGGCTTCAACTAAAGTAACCTTCAAGCCTCTCTCGACCAAGTTCTCAGCCATTTCAACCCCGACGAAACCTCCGCCGATAACTATGGCACTATTTATGCCCTTGTGATCAACATAGGCCTTAATTCTGTCTGTGTCCGGAATGTTTCTTAAGGTAAATATCTTAGCGCTTTCTATCCCCGGAATATTCGGCCGGAGAGCCTTGGCTCCCGGTGAAAGGACAAGATCGTCATAAGATTCTTCGTAAATCCCTTGCCCCTTACTTCTGACGGTAACCAGTTTCTTTTCCGTATCGATACCAATGACTTCACTATTGATCCTCACATCAATGTTAAATCTTGCTTTCATAGCCTCAGGAGTTTGGACGAGGAGCTTCTCTCTTTCCTTAATGGTTTCACCGATATAATAGGGAAGACCGCAATTGGCGAAAGAGATATAGTCATCTCTTTCAAACAGGATGATCTGAGCCTTTTCATCAAGTCTTCTTAAACGCGCAGCAGCTGAGGCCCCTCCGGCTACTCCACCAACTATGAGTACCTTTTTTGACATAATAATATTCCTCCGTATAAGTTAGTTACATAATTTTAGTTTGCTCAATTGAATGCAAACAGCTGTCGCCAATTCTATTCAGGCTCTACCTGTGAAAAAATGAACTTGAATTGTTTATATTATATCCCCCGGGGGTATAGGGTGTCAATGGGAAATAAATAACAAAGTATTTACCGAAAACCACCTCATTAAGTGAGGTAGTTGTATTGTTAATTTCCATTATCCTTTATCCCGACGCTTTGAAATATTATTCGCTTCGTTAAGCTCTCAAACAGCCCTGCAAAACAAAGAACACCCTAGGCTTAAGGCGTTCTTTGCGCATAATGAGTCTATGTGCAGTATCTCTCCCCGAAATTATATTTTTGACTTAACTGCTTTGAATACCCCTGATTGCTATTCATTACTTAGCTATTGCTTTTCTCTTTCTTGTCAATGAAATTATTCAGCCTATAATAACCCCATGTAGCTGCTGAAAACCAAATTGTAAAAGCAATCAAAGGAACGAAGAATCTATCATAACAATAAAAGACACCCAAACTTATCACAAGGTTTGTGTATATAATGCTAAACATTATGGCAACCACCATATAAATGTAGTTCAAAGGTTTATATTTTGGCAAAAAGTAAAAATATAAAATAAAAAAAATCCCCCACGACACAGGCGAAAAAATTTGAATACCCTTATATCCAAGTGGGCCGTGGTCATACCATCCATATAATCCGGCTAATTTTCCAAGCATATGGAGTATAACTTCAAAAACACCGCCAAAGATAATTCCGTAAATCGATAAGCGCTGGATATCCTTTCTTGGCACACAAACTAATAAAATCACTGCAAATACTGCTGCATACAAAGGATAAATAAGATACTTTGGCATATTAACCACCATCACTATTCTTTTAAAATTAGTATTGGAATGATGGCAATCTTTAATACATTAAATTAACATTTGAAGCCCCGATGTTCAGCTTTAGCTGAACGAGTTCACTTTTTCCCCGATATTCTGCCCCCTGCTTTCTAGAGGGATGGTATTTTGCATCGGCCCGTAAAAAAAGACTGCGGTTAGCAGTCAGCATTTCTTTCTTCATAATTAATTTATTTCAAATAAACCAAGTCGTCACTTCTTCAACTGAAGCAATTGTTGGCTGAGGTGGATTTTGAGCAGGATATCCAATTGCACAGCCATCCAATCCATACTCACCCTTAGGGAGGTTTAACAAGCCGCAAAACTCGCTGTCCTGCTCCATTTGGCTCGTTATTGATACCAGATGGAAGCCAAGTCCGAGCGATGCAGCCTTTAACCACATATTTTCCATACAGTAGGATATGGATTGATGCTGTACATCCGGAATACCTTTCTTTTCAGCAACAACTATATAATATGGTGCGCTGCCTATACCTAAGGGGCCTTGTTGTGCGGTCATTTCTAAACGTTTCAGAAATCCTTGACCTTGAGTTTGCAGAAATGGATTGGTATCCATCTGTGACTTGAATTGTTCGGCAAGGACAGCAGCCTTCTTTCTAACAATGTTCGCTAGTTGAGTAAGGAGCTGATTATTACGAGAAATTACAATAATTTTGCGTCCATCCTTTCCGGTGTTAGCTAAGGCGGCAAAAGGTGCTAAGATACCTGCTTGAATAATTGCTTCGATATCCTCTTTAGCAGGTGTTTCAGTAGTAAACCTACGAATTGAACGGCGGGATTTCAAGACTTCATCCAAATTTTGATTGCTAGGCATTTACTATTCCTCCTTGGGCCTTATTTTACTTTCAGTGTCCGCAGGTACGTCTTTGTTTCATCGCTGATCCGGTAGCTCTCAATCGCCTTCTGGATAGCTTTATTGTGCGTCCACTTCTCCAAACGCTGTTCCTGAATATACGACAAAGACGCTTCATACTGCTTGGCCAATGCCGTTGCGAAATACCAGGCGATCATCATATTGACATAGTATTCGTCCGACCGGACACCAGCCACAAGCTCAAGCATCTCTTGCCGGAAAGCGTCATCGAGATAAAAGCTCATCAGCATTCCAATCCCGAAGCGTACCGTATAGGTCCGGTCGGATAATAGCCAGACTTTGATTTTTTCGAAGAGTTCGGGCAAATGCTTTTTAAATATCTTTGGTGAAATCAAGTCACAGGTTGCCCAGTTGTCTATGTACGGCAGAAACTCGTCGACGGCGGCAACAACGGCATTATAATCCTTGATCGTTTCGATCAGGAAGCCGTGCAGGTTATTTTCCTCATAATACGCGTGCGGCAGGATTTTAAGAAACTCCAAGGCTTCCGGCCTTTTGGAAAATTCCCTGGCGAGCTTCCGCAGGTCCGGCGTACGCACGCCGATCACGGTTTCCGGGTTCACTGTCGGCATAAGTTTGCTCGCAAACTCTTTGTATTTCAGATCCTGCAGCTCGAATAGCCGATGTCGGATCTCTTCTTCAACATTGCTCATATCATTCTACCCTTCATCAACGAATGTTATAATAACCGTAACTAACTAATCAGCCTGATCACATTAACCGAATAATTGCTTAGAAACAAGCCAAGGGCTATTCGCTAGTTCATCTAATCGTAAAGCTCCTGTTTCTCCAAGTGGAGTGATTTTCCATTCGTTATTTTACCACAACAAGAACGGATTTGGAACTAATGTTCGGTAATAATTTGAGGGCGGCTATTCATCTCGCCACCTAAAGAGAATAGGAGCCCTTCACTCCGGAAAAAGATAAAATTGGCCAGGTGAATAAAATTGAACAGAAAAGAATTTTCCAATAAAGTTTATGAAATTGTCAGGGACATCCCCCCTGGTAACGTCGCCACTTATGGAATGATTGCCTTTTTAACAGGTTACCCACAATGTTCAAGAATGGTTGGGCAAGCATTGCATCATGCTCCAGATTCTTATGACATCCCCTGCCATCGGGTTGTGAATCACCAAGGTCGTTTAGTTCCAGGATGGACAGATCAAAAACGGCTCCTAGCCAACGAAGGTATCCGCTTTAAAGCAAACGGATGCGTAAACTTAAAAAAGTATCTGTGGGACTTTGTTCCAAAGACTCAAATCATTTAAAAGTGAACTCGTTCAGCTAAAGCTGAACATCGAGACTTCGGTGACGAAAAGTGTCCATAGGACACTTTCGCCGAAAGCGCCTAGCCCGTAACAAATGCTATCGCGCTAAAGGATGGACTCTCCCCCCACCGAAGCAGAGTACGGGGGAGCCACTCCCACTTACAAGAAGTGGGAGTCTTACGATGAATAAATTATTTAGCCTCTAAATAATTATAAGATTGATTTTTGCCTGGCTTCTTTCAGCCAGTTTGGATACTCACTCATCAGCAAATCATATAAGTGATCGTCAGATATCTGAGAAGGATTTTCCACACTAAAGAAATTAGCATTATCTACATATCGCCCGCTCATCGTGTCCAACTCTTCTAAAAAGGTAAAATCACTGGCGGCCAGTCTGGCAAAAAATCTTCCGCCGTTAGAAATGACATCTTTCTTAGACTTTCCTATAGCCATGAACTGCCAGAAAATTGGTTCATGAGAAGCTTCGCTAAGTTGTTTTTTAGTATAATCTCGGTCGAAAGGTGCCCCATCTGTAACAAACATAACATAAACCGGCAGACCAGATTGTTTAAATCCCGGAGCATAAAAATCCCTGATCATTTTTATAGCTTTGCCATAATGTGTTCCGCCTTCTAAGGGATACTTTTTCAAAGTTCTGCTTACAAACCCGTCAAAATTGTTGATGGACATATCTCCTGCCTCATGGGCTTTGCTGCCAAAAAGGAACAAATCTATGGACCCATCATCGTCAAATTTGCAGCCTAACGCAAGTATTTTTTCAGCAAACTCCTGCATTTTACCGCTTCTGTATAAAGAACTCATTGATCCGGATATATCAAGGCATAGAGCTACCTTGGCACAATGGCTTTCCAAGCCTACCTTTTTGAGAGATATAGCTGCCTTTTTGGCCAATGATAGGATAGCGGGAGCTTTTTGCTCCATCTTCTTCTCTAAGCTAATTTTTTTGGAAGATACTTCAGGTGCAGCAACCGAAGAATTGCTTGTCTGGAGGTCATTCTGTAATGTTTCAGCGGTTTTGACTTCCTCTCCTCCGAAATGTTTCAACAGGGCACTGAGGCCACCGTCAAAACCACTGCCAATAACATTGATACGCCAAGAATCCCTGAAATAAAGTTCAGCGAAAATTATGGCTCGTTCCTTGTTAAAATTCAGACTAGTAAAATCATATCTTAATTGTTCGCCATTCCTGTCAGCAAACGAAATAAAGCCGCTCGAAATTTGGGACATTACTCCCTCCCCATCAATCGCAGCCGTAAATACCATAGTTTTAATGGAAGTGGGAACCTTATTTAAATCGACTTTAAATCGGCCTTTACCATTACTATTTGCGATCATCTGAAGAGAATTCTCCGGAGAATTCATTTGATTGTAAAAAATCATATACCGGTCATCCGAAAGCTGTCTTTTTTCATCGAGACCGAAGCAACTAATATCGACGGTCATTGCTGAGTTTAAAGCTATCGTGACCTCGATTTCCTGCTCAGATATGTAATCTTGGATTTTTACCTTTTCTCCTTGTATTAAACTTTTCATACAAAACGAGCTCACTTCAGTTGAAGAGTATGCCCTTGCTCCTTTCTAAAGAATTCGCCGTTAATCTACCCTCTATATTTTTTTGTTAATCCTTTTAAGAAATTTCGAGCATATTTATCGCCGCACTCTTTATAATTCTTATGCCCTTCTCTTCGCAACAGAGCTCCCAGTTCTCCTTTTGTTACGATAATTCCTGTTTCGGCAAAGATATCTATCATCTCTTCACTTGTAAGGGAGAGCGCTATTTTCAATTTCTTAAGCAGGATATTATTTGGATTTTCATTGTTTTTTAGCACCGTACTTTCAGAAGACTCTGGTTTTTCATCCTGTTTTCCTCGCTTATATGTAATTAAACCATTTAAGAATGACTCTAACATACTGTTTTTGCATCTGATTCTTTCTTCCCTATCATCTGCATCTCTCTCGTTCTGCTCGTCAGCCGTATCATTATGACGGTAAGGATTTATTGATTTGATAAGCATCTTTTTTACTAAGTCTTCCGTTAGCTCAAGGCCGCCAAGCTTAAAAATCTCGACCATTTCAGTATCTCTTAAATTTAGCGCATATCTTATTCTCACTAAAATATCATTATTATCCATCGTAATCCTCCTAAATCTCCCCTAGACTATCCATTATAGCATGAATATTTGATCAGCAGAGCTGACGATACCATCACCATCAGAGAGTTTTTAGCGAAAAAAATTTTCGATAAAACATAACCTATTGACAGCCCAGCTACCAAAAGGTAACTGCCCTCACTTAACCTTCCGAAGTTTCTGCCTTAACGTATTATGCCCCTCTATTTCCATATACTAATCCAGATAATATGTTAAAGACAGAGGAGTGCGCAAAAATTATGACGATAAATCTAACAAATCCAATTACAGAAAATCTGACGATCGAACAGCTTGCGGGGCAAAATGATGATTGCTTTGGAAAGCGTACCGGGTATGAGGTTATTGCCGATAACGAAGTTTTTGCTCTTATTCCCCAAGCTGAGGAAGAAGAAACCGCTCAAATTGGCGAGATTGTAACAGTCGGTTCCTTTGGGTTACCGAGAAGAGCTCAGGTAATAAGGGTATTATCCGGCTTCGAAGACGACTATACAGATCAACGAATTATAGAAGAAAATGAAGTTATATACAAAGTTCAAGAATATACCTATAGTCAAATGGAAGGTAAAAAAGAGTGTAGTTATGAGATTAAGAAAGAGATTTTAAACTGAATATCGAAAAACTCCCAATCAACCCACCGCAAAGATTTGACCGAAACCCCTGCCTTTTTTATCAGCAATGAACGAAACCCTATTCGGGCCTTTTAGCAGCCAACGCCGGTCGTTATAGACGAGCGTTATTCTCAAACTATACCAATATTACTCCAAAATTTATCTATTAAATTGTTCACTAAAAAGCAACTAAGTACATATCTTAAGAACGTGTGTGAGTTTGCCTTCTTTTTACAAAGATTTTACACCGGTTATCTTGAGAATTAACATTATTCCTATAAAATTGATTTAGGCAATCCGTCTAACCTCTTTTAGAAAACCCCATTCCAATAATTGTTTAAGATAAGGAGGAACTATGTTTCTACATTCCTGTAAAGAACTATCCCAATTATCACATGAAATTGATCGACTTTGGGTACCCGACCTACGCGCCGCCAGTGACAAGCTGACATTTAGCACCATTAAGGAAAAAATTCTGGAAATCCTGGGGGATTTATATGGTGAAAACTCCAGAGAATTTAGACTTGTCAAGCTGACTAACTCGCCGGCCACCGTTGTCAAAGTAGTAAACCATATTATTGAGCGAAACAACCAGAACTCGCCCCATATTAATGTAGTTAACATGTAGGTTATACTAAAAATTTATAGAGTTTCAGAAATTAAAAAGCGTTCTCCTCTCACTGTTGTCAAAGTGGAAGGAGAGCGCTTCTGTTTTATTGTATTGCGGCATCATAAAATTCAGCGGCTGCTTCACAGCTGCTATTCCAAGACGAAACCTTGCCTTTCCTGCCAATGCATGGTTTGATTGAAGTATAGCTAATCAAAATCTTCTATATGTCTCAAGTATTTGGAGAGTATACCAGACACCTGAGCCTAAACCGGCAAGTAAACCAAAGTAGAGAACTGCAAAAATATTCCGTGTTTCAGGCGATACTTCGTAGAACTCTTTATCGGTTCCTTTCCAGTGTTTATAGATTTGAATACCCCCTAAGATGATGATTAAAACGAGAATTGGATTGAAAGAGGTAATGGTAAAATATATCAAGATCGGTATTCCGATCAACCATAAATAAGGCGAAATCGCAGTAGTTACTCGGCCTCCATCCAGTGGATGAACCGGTATCAAATTAAACAGGTTAAGAAAAAACCCTGTATAGGACAGTGCTAAAACAAGTTTAGAGCCGGTGGCTAGGTAGAAAAGGAATAATAGTCCCGCAGCCAAGGAACCTGCAAAAGGCCCTGCATAGCCAACTTGAGCATCCATTTTAGCATTGACAGGTGGTTCTTTAAGCTGTATTAAAGCACCGACAAAGGGAATAAAAATCGGTCCTGAGACCGGCAGTCCTACCCATTTGGCCATAATGTAATGGCCCATTTCGTGGGCAAAAAGTAAGGCGACAAAACCTACGGCATACATCCAGCCAAATATCCGGGCATAGATCACTATTGTAATAAGCATTGAAAAAGCAGTTGTCCCAAATTTACCAAGCTTTAATAAAACAAAGACAAATTTAAGCTTTGGTAAAACCAATAATAATCCTGCTTTGAATTTTACCAATAGACCTATGATGACAGCAATTACACCGGCTAAACCTTTTTTCTTTTTGGGGGATAATTCCGGAGGTACATAATTTTGATGTTCAGCATGTACATTGTTATCCATCTTCTTCTCACCCTCTCTTATAGCCTACAAGTTCATCCTAATACCACAGGCTTTCAATTGGCTCTAAATTTGTCTTTAAACTATTTTCTTCCAGGCTATCACTGATAAATACTTTACGCAATAACTTAGAAAGTAGGACTTCATTTTTCCCAAATAATAGCCGCAGTCTATTGCTTTTTTCCTCAGATATGTGACCTTCCTCAGAAGAGTGAAAGCTCAATATAAAGGCATGTCCAAAGAATCTGCAACGTTGCCGACTCTTTGGACATGCCTGACCGGTTCCTCTAGAATCCTATTTCTTTTTCACGACTAAAACCATGAGAGTGGCAAATGCGCCTATTCTAATCATATTGAGTTTCAATCACTTTTATCCGCCTATAAAGTTCTTGATTAACCGGCGTTGCTACACCGTATTTTACCCCTAATTCCAAAACTGCTCCCGAAAACAGTTCCACCTCGCTGAAACGTCTGGCTTCCATGTCCTGCCGCATGGATGGTTTGCCTTCCGGATTTAAGGTATCTAAGAGATTCAGCCAATAGGTTAGATCCGTCTCTGTCAAATTAATGCCTTCCTTTTCGGAAAGAACCATAACTTCTCTCATAGCGGCAATCATTGTATCTCTCGCCGCACCCTCTTTTTGAATCCCGCCATAGTTGCTTTTATACACTGCAACAGTTTGGTTGACACCGACATTGAGCATAAATTTACCCCACATGCGCCGGTTCATATCCGTTACTGCTTCATAAGGCACTGCCTTGCCTTTCAAAAATTGAGCAACCCGTTTCACTCGTTCTGAGATGAGCCCCGGTTCCCCTTCGCCAAAGACCAGCATTCCCATATGGGCATAAGTTAATTGATTGCCAACTTTTACGGCATCCATGCCCTGGGCCACACAGTAGAGAATTTTGTCCATACCATAAGTCTGCCCGATAATTCTTTCGCTGCTGATTCCATTCAGCGCCGATAAGATGATCGTATGTTCCCCGACCTGATTTTTAACGGCTTTGACAGCGTCCTGCAAACCATTATACTTAACGGCAAAGATCAGCAGATCGGCCGGCTCACCTTTGTCTTCAGGTGTCAGATAATTGAATTGGCAGCGCTCACCATTACAATAAAGAGAATCCCTTTGATACCTTCGAATTCTTTCTTGGTCAGCAATAATACTTAAATCCCCTTGGGGCATTCTCTTGCTCAAATGATGGCCAAACAAAATTCCTAAGGCTCCTAAACCGATAATTGATACTTTTTTTATCTCCATCACACATTAACCTTTCTCTCTATTAATATTGCATGTATAGTTCCCAATACTTCAATCGACTAAAAATTACCCAAACAAGCATAGATTACTTTCCCCTTGTTACTTTCATCATCCTTCCTTTTTCGCCAGATCTTCTCAAGTTCCCTCCCACCAATCGCTAATTTTTTCAAAATAACAAAATGGAACGCCATTATTAGTTAAATGGCGTCCCATTTGTTATTTCTATCCGTTAAGTTCTATCCGAAGGATTAAGTTCTTGCAGAAAGATAAGTTCTTACAGATGATTATTGATGAAGGAATTATTTTTTCCTTTTATGCAGAAGTCCAAATGAAATGGATTGCTCATTATTGATTACTGACTAATCCCTAAAATTCAGCTTCTTGCTAAGCGAACTCCCATGTCAAAAGCTTTCTGGCAATCAATGGGAAATCGTTCGGCTTTCACTTGAGCCTTGTGTTTAACATCAAACATAGATGCCTCATACTTGGAATAATCATCAAATTGGTAGGTATCAGCAGAGATCATGAATTCAGATGATCCTCCAAGTAATTGCAGCATGTTTTTGTTAGGCTGAAAGACATTTTCTTCGTATTTAACTTGTTGCAAAATTTCCTCGGGAACATTCATGGTATAGATAAAACCCGATGCTAACTTACCTTGGAAAACAGATCGATGTCCTTCATTATAGGAAAGATTGGAGAATAACAGGCGTTCTAAAAAAGCACGTATCTCGGCGGTAACATTCCCAAAATAGATGGGGGAACCGATGAGAAGGACGTCGGCTGCTAAGACTTTCTCCAGAACAATTTTCAAATCATCTTGTACGGCACAATGTCCGGCGTTCTTGGCGTTTTTCCGTTTACAGGCAAAACAGCTGATACAGCCTTTAAAATTCAAGTCATATAAATGAACGATCTCCGTTTGGGCTCCGACCGATTCAGCACCTTCAAGAGCTTTATGCAATAGCGAAGCAGTATTCCATGTTTTTCTTGGACTTCCATTGACAGCAATTACTTTCATGGTATCTAGTCACACCCTCTGTTGATTATTTTAGTTAGTTAATTAATTATACTCTCAAACAATCAATTGACAAAATAGTCCTGCCGCTGATTTGTCTATTTGCTTCTCGTTCCTTGATATTTTTCAAGCTTAGTCTATAATTGGTTTATTATTTGAATCTAAAGTTTACTTAGAGAGGAGCGCTGGTATTGTCTGATAAAAAGGTTCACCTTTTAATGGTGCTGACATAAGCTATAAATTCATCACTCATCGGGGCCATAAATCCCATAGTCACAACCTTTTTAGCCGTCTTGTTCTTTGCTGAACGATTAACGCCTTCCCGGTTATTGGGTTTAATTTTATCGTTTTTGGGAGTTTTCTTTGTCATCACCAATGGGGACCTGCAATTAATTTCCCAAATGCGTTTCAATAAAGGTGATATTATTATGCTGGTCGCCGTTTGTTGTTTTGCTGTTTATTCATTACTCAGCCGCCGTTTTATGAAACAATATAACTTATCTCCGCTGATGGTAACTGCTTATACTTTTTTGATTTGCGTAATCATTTCCTTCCCTTTCTTCTTGTGGGAAAAGCCTTCTGCTTATCTAGCTTCAACCTCAGCCAGCGGCTGGCTTTCTATTCTCTATATGAGTGTCTTCGCCTCAGTGCTGGGCTACCTCATTCAGATGGTCGCAATTCAACGGATTGGAGCCCCTCGGACAGCTATTTTTGTAAATCTGGTACCTATCTTTACAATTATTCAGTCTGTGACCATCTTAGGCGAATCTGTCACTCTCTTTAAACTTATAGGAGCGGCCATCGTCATTTCAGGCGTTTATTTAACAACACGGCCCAAAGCAAAAAGCAAGTATGCATCAAGCTCAAAAAGCAGCTCTAAAAGTATAGCCTAATTGAATTTCATTTAGGATTCTAAATGAAATTTTCGCTAAAAAATATTAGTGAACTCGTTCAGCTAAAGCTGAACATCGGGGCTTCAGATACAATAATATCCAGTGGACATTATTGCCGGGCCGCCTTTCGCAATGGGAATACTTAGCGGCGAAGGAGAACTCTACCCCGCCTGAAGATAACGAGGGACCCACCCCCACTTATAGAAGAGGGGGTCTTAAAAACTAGATAAACTATAAGAGAGAATATAGAAATGGAACAATTATTAGCCGGAGCCCTTAAAATCAGCTTCCTAGAATTAATCAGTCTTGTCGGTCCGTTGCTTGTCATCGGACTGATATTAGGCATCCTGGAGCGTAAAACAAACCAAAATTTCTTCGCTGCCTTTGGTTATAAAGGAATTTTGGCGACTGCCTGGCTGGGCACTCCGGTGCACGAACTGGGACATGCCTTAATGTGCCTTATTTTTGGTCATAAAATTACCGACCTGAAATTACTAAAAATTAATCGGTCAAATGGCACCCTTGGGTATGTCTCTCACTCTTATAACCGGAGGAGTATCTATCAATCAGTTGGCAATTTCTTCATTGGCATAGCACCTCTCCTCAGTGGGATTGGCGTTCTGTTTCTTTGTCTGCACTTTTTCTTACCAAATTCATTTAAGGCCTTTGAACTTTATTGGAAAACAAGTGGACTGTCTCAACCTTCCGACCTGACTTTCTTCAAAGAATTTTTCAAGGGCACTCTTGTTCTATTGAAGAGTCTTTTTACCCTAAATCATGTATTCAGCCTAAATTTCTGGATTTTTTTGTTCTTAGCCATTTGCATTTCATCTCACATGGCCTTAAGTTGGGCAGACATTAAAGGAGCAACTCAGGGACTCTTTGTTCTTTACTTAATACTCTTTATGCTTTCAACCCTCGGGACCTCTCTGGGAGTTAATACCTACGGTTATATCGAGAAGGTAACCCATTACACTACCTATATAGTCGCTCTCTCAGAGTTAGCTTTAATCTGTTCCTTAGTGAGTTTGGGCTTAAGTTTTATTCTGTCAGCTGCCAGGAAAATTAAGTTTTAAACCTCAGGAAAGAGATTGAAACAGAGTATTTGATCTTTCGGATACAGCGGCGTACGCGTTAAGCAGATAAATCTATTCGTAAAATTTAACGGGGAAGAGAAATCCGGCTCCTTCGAATCTGAGCGGCTGTGAAGTCGTAAGTTTTCATTCAATTTAAGCCGATCTCACTCCACAATACCATTGAAGCGAGATCGGCTTTCGCTATCTGAACTCACTTTTGATTTTTAACGTTAAGTTTCTACACATCCTCTTTCTAATATTTATAAACCCGGTTGTAGAATTCTCTCTATATTAACTATCTCTACTTAACTCTATCTATGGCTTTCAGGATTCCATAGATGATTGCCTGCGGTCTCGGCGGGCATCCCGGGATATAGACATCCACAGGTACCAGAGCATCAATGCCGTTATTTGTGGCATAGGTATCTCTGAAAATTCCTCCGCTGCAGGCACAGGCACCTACGGCGACAACAAGCTTGGGATCAGGCGTTGCTTCATACGTTTTAACCAAGGCCTGCTGCATATTTCTGGTTCCGGTTCCTGTTACCAACAACATATCGGCATGCCGCGGCGAGGCAACAAAGCTTATCCCGAGCCTTTCGAGATCGTTAAAAGGATTATTCAAAGCATTAATTTCGTAATCACAGCCATTACAAGATCCGGCATCGACCTCCCTGATTTGGAGACTTCGGCCAAAAATCTTCTTGACAGTTGCTTGTAGATCGCTGCAAATAGTTTCGTAGGAGGTGTTTGGTAAGTTTTCTTCATTAATTACAGCAGTCTTATAAAAAGATTCACCGTTACTCTTATTGCTTAAAGGCGTATCTCTTAAGGCATTAGCACATAAAGCGTGATTATTCAGCGTTACCTTATCCCTTACAGCCAGTTCAAATTTGTTCGTCGTTTGGACTGCACCAACCTGGCAAATCTCCTCGCACAGAATACAAAAGATACACTTTGCGTAGTCGATGCCTATGCTCCGGGCACTTTTATCCAGAACAATGGCCTGAGAAGGGCAATGTAAGGCACATTCTCCGCAGAAATTACATTTCGCCGTATCGATCTCCGTTTGGCCCAGAAACGAAGCGGGAGTAAGGCTTCTATTGGGATAATCCTGCGTCAGCCTTGGATATTTAATAATTTTTTTCAAAGTATCGAACATATCTATCTTCCTTGCTTTGTATAAAATTCCCTCGGTAGCAAAATTACTATAAATCATTTCCGGCATAGGAAAGATTGAAACTCTTATTAATCAGAGGAAAATCCGGGACGATATTTCCCTTAACAGCGTGGCAGAGAGCAGGCCAGTTGCAGAAGGAAGGAGTTCTGATTTTATAACGGTAAAGGGTATTATTCTCTCCGGTCATCACCCAGTGAATATTTTCACCCCGTGGAGCTTCGGTTAACCCGAAAGCGAAACGATAAGGCTTGACCTCCGCGATTGGTTCACAAACCTTCCCCACAGGCATCCCTTCAATAGCCTGAATCATTAAGTCGATCGCTTCAAAGCTCTCTTCAATTTTAGTATTCATTCTACAGTTAATATCTCCATTGTTGTGTTCAGGGACCTTAAAATTCAAATTTGGATAAGCCGCATAGGGGAACGCTTTGCGAACATCGTAACGTATCCCTGACGCTCGTCCTCCCGGTCCTACAGCATTTAGATCAACAGCTATCTTGGGCTCCAGAATACCTGTATTTTCAACTCTATCGATAAACATACTGTTCGATTTAACAATATTCACGGTGTCTTCAAGTTCGGAACGAATATTTAACAGCAGTTCAATTAGCTTAGCTTCCTTACCGGACACGAAATCCTTTCTGACTCCGCCCAGTTTATTGACACTTCTTAAAAACCGCATACCACAGAGTTCATCGGCAACGGAATAAGCCCAACCTCTCATCATTTGAAACTGAAAGTTAGCAAAACCGTAACCTGCGTCAAGACAAATTCCGCCAAGGTCACCTAAGTGGCTGGTGAGTCTCTCCAGTTCAGCAAAGAGAACTCTGGTATAGGCTGCTCTGGCAGGAACTTTCGTTCCGGCAATTTTTTCAATCGCCTGACAGTAGGCCAGCGAATTGGCAAAAGTCTCATCCCCTGAGATCCGTTCGGCAATGAACAGGCACTTTTCAAGGCTTTGACCTTCAGCTAATTTTTCAATCCCTTTATGAACGTAATACAACTGCGCTTCAAGATTAATAATCGGTTCACCCGCAACACTAAACCGGAAGTGACCGGGCTCGATAATCCCGGCGTGAACCGGGCCAACGGGGATCTCATAAACACCTTCGCCCACAACTTCCTGAAAGCGGATTTTTTCTTGAGCAAAATCCGGCTTTTGCCCGACAGCAAAATCCTTGCGCAAAGGATACACTCCTTGAGGCCAATTGCCGTGAAAGACGAGTCGTTTAGCATCGGGATGCCCAATCGGCACAAGTCCGAACAAGTCCTGAATTTCACGTTCATAACCTGAGGCAGCGTGAAGATGATTGCTAATAGAAGGGATCTCCATACTTTCCGGGTCTGCCTTGGTTTTGATCACTACGAGCATACCTTCTTCTCTAACCGCAAAAACATAATAAACAGCATAGCCTGCTTGAAAGTTCCGCTCATCATTGGCAAACATTAAGACGAGAGGACAGCCAAGTTCCTGAATATAACAGCAAATCTCTTTGACCTTTGCCAAAGGCGCTTCAAGATAATAGACATTATCCTGTTCCTGCCAAAATTTATCATCGTGATCGCTGAAGCTGACATGCTGCGAATTGTCTTTATCAGAAGCCAAAGTAGTTTGAGAATTAATATTTACTTGGTTTGTTGCCAGCGGAAAGGCTGTCTCTGAAAATTCCTTACCAGAAAAAACCTTGAGAGCAAATTTACTCTCAAGATTCCCTTTTAAGTTCGATGTCATCACTATTCGTGCCCTCCTCTTCCCCTCATACGCCTATGTTCCAAGAATAATACCTTGCGCCTTTGTGATAAGTTCTTTTAAATCTCCCGGCAGATAAAGGCCGCTGACTGTAATGCCAACCAGCAGAATGACCAGGCAAACGGTCCCCGGAAGATTTACTTCACCAACCTGCAAGTTCTTATCATCCGGTTCACCGTAAAAAATCTTCAGTAACGTTACGGCAATCCCTGCAAATACTGCAGCCAAAAGCAAGACAAAAATTACCCCAACCCATTTGTAGGGACCGTTAAATACAGCAACCACAATGCTGAACTCACTGGCAAAGACACTAAAGGGCGGAGTACCGGCAATGGCAAACAAGCCCAGCAGGAAGACTGTCCCCGTTACCGGCATTATTTTCAGGACTCCCTTGAGCTTGGAAATCTGTTTGGTGTCATATTTCTGCAAGATATTACCCGACGAAAAAAACAGCATCGATTTGGTCAGAGAGTGGTTAATCATGTGCATGAGCCCTCCGAAGACAGCCAAAGGAGAGTACAGACCCATGGCAACAACAATAATTCCCATGTGTTCGATACTGGAATAGGCCAAGAGTCTTTTATAGTCTTTTTGAGTTAGAATGAAAACGGCCGCCGTGGCAATGGATAAGATTCCAATACCGATGAGAAGCCTTCCCGTAAAGCTGCTGCTTCCCTGATTACGATCGACAATGACTGCTGCACGAATAATCCCATACAGAGCGGTATTCAAGAGGACCCCGGACAACAGGGCACTGATTGGGGAAGGGGCTTGACTATGAGCGTCGGGAAGCCAGTTATGCATCGGAGCAAGACCGGCCTTCGTGCCAAAACCAATGAGAATAAAAATAAAAGCCAGCCGTAAAACAGAACTTTTCAGCGAAGATGCCTTGGTATATAGAGCAGTCCAATCCAAAAATGAGCTGCTGTTTAAAACACCGGCCGAGGAGAGATGAAGCAGGATAATCCCCAGTAGGGCAATGGCAATTCCCACCGAACAGAGAATCACATACTTCCAGGCGGCCTCCAAAGCATGTTTATCATTATAAAACCCGACCAGAAAGGCCGACGACAAGGATGTGGCCTCAATGGCAATCCACATCAGCCCCATATTTTTCACTGTTAACGCGAGCACCATCGTAAAAATAAAGGTATACATCAGGCTATAATAGAGGCCCAGTCTTTCCCTTTTAAGCTTGCCGTGCTTAATTTCTTCCTCTAAATAACCAAGCGAAAAAATGGCTGCCATAAAACCAATGATCAATACAATGTCTAAAACAATCATGCTTAAAGCATCAACATAGAAGAAACCACCGCAAGAAGCGTATTGAACACTGCCGTGAAGCAGCACCTCACGATTCAGGCTTAAGGCCAGGATCAGCAGCAAACTTGAAGTCCCAACACTTATAGCATGCCGGAATTGGCTTTGTTTGACGGTTAATAACAACAGGACTGCAACTAAAGGTACGATTAGGAGTAAAATGCCCATCTTCTGTATCTTATCCTTTCAGGTTATTCAGTTGATCTGTATCAATGGACTCGAATTTTTCATTGATGCGAAACGTCATAACACCCATAATCAACACAAAGGTAAGAAGGTCAATAAAGATCCCCAGGTCAACGATAAAGGGCATCTCTTGTGTTGAGTACATCGCGGTAATATAAAGACCGTTTTCGATGACCAAGAAGCCGATGATCTGGCCGATCGCTTTCTTACGGCTGATCATAAACAAAAGACCAATCCAGATCACAGAGACCGCGTTGACAAGCTGCAGGTTTAAAACGTCCTGACTAAGCCCGTCAACCCCTGTCAAGGTGAAGTAAGAAAACACAACGAGTCCGCAGCAGAGCAAGACGAGGATAGGAATATTTAAAATAAAGTCTTTTTCAACTTTGTAGCTGACATTCTTATAAGTTTTGCTCAACATGTTGGGAATATAAAGAACCTTGAAGATCATGATGAGCAGGCACACCACCAGAAAATCCCACCGCCCCTCGCTTATCAGACTTCGGAGCCCCATGATGCCGGCGGCTAAAGCGATCAGGAACGACTGAATCCGAAAGGTTTTAATGTAGGAATTGATTCTTTTACTAGCCATCAGGACGAAGGAAGATAATAGGATTAAGACCGATAGAGTTTCTAACAGATTAGAATTCACTGCCAAATTAGACATGCTTACCTCCCAGGATCAAAAACTGTAAAACACCTAAAAATGCAAGGATAAAGGACAGGGCGGCCAGATTGGGGATGCTGAAAAGTTTTAATTTGACCGTATTGACCTCAATAATTCCCATGACCAAAGCCAGCAAAATGACCTTTAGTAAATAAATGAGCAGCGAAAGGATCAGCGCCCCTAAACCTATTACTCCAATCAACTGATCTTGGGGGATTAAAATATTCACAAACAAGGTCATAAAAACAAGCTGTTTTACTGCGGCGCCGTATTCTAACAGAGCCAAATGTCTCCCGGAATACTCCAGAATCATTGCCTCATGAACCATCGTTAATTCCAGATGTGTAGCCGGATCATCAACCGGTATGCGGCAGGTCTCGGCAAGGATAATAATTAATAAGGCCAGGCCTACCATGATATAGACCGGATGAGCTAAGGGAATTCCAACCTTCTGAACCGTTTCCATGATTTGAGGCAGCGACGTTGAGCGGGAAATGAGGGCAACCGTGAACATCGAGATCAGGATAGATGGTTCAATGAGCGCAGAGATCATGGCCTCCCTGCTGCTGCCCATTCCGCCAAAGGTACTTGCCGTATCCAGCGCTGCAATCATCAGAAAAAACCTGCCGAGAGCCAAGATGGAAACAACCATAATAAAGTCTCCTGGAATTTGCGGCGGCAGAATCTTCGTCGAAACAGGAACAAGCAAGGCCGCAGCCATAGCTGTCGCAAAGACAATATAGGGAGTCACATGAAAAATCCACGAAGAAACGTTCGAAACGACAGTTTTCTTTTTAACAAGTTTGTACAAATCAAAATACATCTGAAAAACTGAAGCACCTTTTCTTTTTTGGCTCAAGGCTTTAACCTTTTTGATCAATCCATTAACGAAAGGTGCAACGAGTAAAATGACTAATAATTGAACCAAGAGGTAAACAATATTGTTCATTGTGCAATCTCCCCTCTCTTTCTCTGCAAACTTATATCATTATGCAAAGCGGTTATATAACATTAACAACAAGACCAGCGCAAAAATGTAGAAAAGGTAGTTGTGAATGCTACCGGTCTGAACTCTAAACTTTGTTCTTCTGGAAAACCTGAGCAGCGCTCTGTAGACGGGCTCATACAGGTAATCTTCAAAAATTGAAGTAACGGTAGTGGAATAAATAATCGCTTCCGGATGATACTGCGAATCCCCTTCAACAATCGTTTTGCGGATCGGCCTGAATAAGGCCCTAAAGACAATCTTAATGGGTTTGGAGAAACCTGTAGCACTATATTGCGTACGGGAATTCAAAGCCTCAAACCCACAATCCCAAGTCCCGTATCTCCGTTCGATGTATTTCCCCCCCACAATTCTAATCACGATGAACGCAAGAAGAATGATGACACCCAAAGCGAGCATAAAAGTTAGGGGAGATATGCTGTTCACTGAGATCGTTAACGGGTAATAGGCCAGCAAAAACCCTCCTCGAAGCTGACCAGAGATGGAACCGCCGCCTACACTAAAAACGACCTTGTCCAAAAGCTTTATCATTGTTAATGGGAAAAGGCCAATGCCCAGGCAGAGGGCTGCAAGTATTCCCATCCCTATCATCATCGTTGCCGGAACGTCTTGGGCTTTAGCTGCTTGCTCACTTCTGGGCAAACCCAAAAAAGATATGCCAAAAAGTTTCACAAAGGCAGCGGCAGCCATAGCCCCTGTCAAAGCAAGGGCAGCGGCAGCTAAAACAGCTAAGAAATTCAATCCGATATGGCCAGGGAGAATACTGGCAAAAAGCGACTGATAGGTCAGCCATTCACTGATAAAACCATTGAAAGGGACGATAGCCGATATGGCTAGAGAGAAGCAAAGAAAAAACAAGGCCGTAAGGGGCATTGTTTTAATAAGGCCGCCTAAATCTTCAATATTTTTAGTATGAGTTGCATATTGAATAGCACCTGCCCCGAGAAAAAGGCCGCCTTTAAATAACGTATGGTTAAAGGTATGCAAAAGAGCAGCAGTCAAAGCTAAACTGCCGATAATTTGATGATGCAGGGCAAAGGCAATAAAAGAAACGCCTAAGCCAATCAGGATAATTCCGATATTTTCTACACTGCAAAAAGCTAAAAGCCGCTTAACATTATGCTCCATCGAGGTATAGGCAACGCCGAGAACAGCAGACAAAATACCAAGAATTAAGATCACAACTCCCCACCAAGTATTTTGGACACCCAGATAACAAAGCACAAAACGAACCAGTCCATAAATCGCTGTCTTAATCATGATGCCAGACATTAGTGCCGAAACATTGCTGGGGGCTGCTGGATGGGCGTGAGGCAGCCAAATGTGCAGAGGTATAATACCGGCTTTAGTTCCAAAACCGATCAAGAAAAGTATAAACACAATATTTTTGGCCATCCCGGGGATAGCCGCCGTATTTGCGCTTAAAGCAAAGGACTTTGTATAACTATAAATGATAATAAACCCTATGAGGAGCAGAGCCGTGGCAATATGGGTCATGACAATGTACACTGTTCCTGCTTTGGTGTTTTCCTCTTTCTCCGACTCGAAAACCACCAAAAAGTAGGAAAGCAAGGACATCGCTTCCCAAAATATGTAGAAACAAACTGTATTGGCTGAAGTCAAGACACCAATCATCGCAAGAATAAACAAAGTATATAACAAATTAAAAAGTCCAATATTTCTTTTTCCGTTGTAATGGGAAAGATAGCCGATAGAATAGAGGGAAACGCAGAACACTAAGACAGATAGGGCCAATACGAAATAGGCCGAAAGGTTATCCAGGTTCATCTCTAAAGATATGAACGGGATGGTAGATGATAAGTTAATCAGTTTTAGAGAATTAACTGCCAACAAAATTTTAGCCGCAGAAGCGGCTCCTCCCAGACCGGAAGCAACAATACAGACGGCATTTACCATAACGCTGCCGGTCATACTGGTTTTATACGGTTTTTTGAAAAAATAGATTAGAGCCGAAGCAGCAGCACCTAGTACATACAATAAAACAGACATCAAAAATAAATTGCGCAAATATTGCTCCATGAATTATTAGACCTCCAAAAATTTACGGATTTTCTCTTCGTACTTAGCAAATCCCCTTCCAAAAATTGTTCCAGATCCCTTCCAAATGGATTGTAACATTTTCAGCTTGATAGATAATGACGCTTGATAAGATACCATGAATCAAGGCCATATAGGAAGCAGCCACTGTTTCCGGGTCTTGATTGCGAATAATCCCCTCCTTCATATTGGCCCGAATGATATCTTTAACGATTTGAAAGCGCTCCTCAGATAAGATATGTATTTTGGCAATAAGCGTCTGTTCAAAGGCTTGAGGAGGAAACAAGAGCAGCCTTTTCCAAAAATACAGCTTCGTTTGAGATCTATCGTAATAATTCAAAATCATAAAAAACATGCTTTTCAAATCCCGATAGTGCTCATTGATTTCCAAAAAATATTGATTGATCTCCTGATCAATCACCGCATACAACAGCTCTTCTTTACTGGCAAAATGAGCATAGATAGAGGCTTTTTGAATCCCGACTTCACTTGCCACTTCGGCCAAAGAAAACTCGTTTCCTTTATAAGCAAACAATTTGAAGGCAGAATCCATAAGTTTTTTCTTTGTTTCCATTGCTGCAACACTCCTAACTAATCGCCTACCAAACGTTAGGTAGCCTTGCAAAGTATAGTCTCTGATCTTTAGCCTGTCAATGTAGTCGTAATTAATTTTATTAATACTTGATCATACTTTGTTTAATAGCAATATTTTGATTTAAAGCCTTATCTAATGGTGTTATATAATTAATATGTTATTTGAGTCAATTTCATAATGTTTATTTGTATAAGCTCAGGCCTTCAGAATTTCTTCTTTTAACATTTTTTTAAAGATTTATGCAGCTACACGTTTAGACTTGTTCAATCGGTCTACGGCTAATTTGCAGAGAGTGTATGTCAGGATAGAAAAGTCGAAATCGACTTTGGCTAAGTTTCCTCGATGGCGAATGTTGTTTAACTGAAAGTACTCTTTGAGATAAGCATTAACACGTTCTACGGCTGTTCTTTGTTTATAAAGTTCAAAGTAGCTCTCACTTCCTCTGGCCGGAACGGTGTATTTTCTGGGGTCTGATGAAACCTTAACCTTGAATACTTTTTGACACTGGTTGCTTTCTTTCAGAGGGCACTCTTTGCACTCCTTGGGTTGAGTATATTTCAACGTGTCGTATTGGGAATCATAGCTATCATATCGGTAAGAATGACCCTGTTGACACTTGGGGCGAAAGTATTTGTCCTTGTCTTCTGGTAGTTCTTCATTTCGTGAATTGTAATCAATTAGGGCCTTTGATCCTATGGCCTTTGCTTGTTGGTAAATTGGGCTGTAATCGTAACCAGCATCCAAAAGCGAATAGGAAGGTTTCAGCTGGGGATGAAGTTCATGGAGAGCCTTGAGTAGAGGAATCGCCATTTTGCCATCATTGACATTTCCCGAGGAAAGCAAGGATTTTAAAATATATTGGCGTTTACACTCTACGAGAAGATGACCCTTGAAGCCGAACCAAAAGACGTTTTTACCCTCAGAGTTTTTCTTAATTCCCCAGTGAGGCATCTGCGGGATTTGCTGTTCGATCGCCTTAAAATCAAGAGGAAGTTGTGCTTCAATTTTCTTCTCAAAGAGGGGTCGATTCTCTTCCAGTTCCTGTTGCTCTTTGAGCCATTTCTCCCGTTCCGCTTTCGGTTTTCGTCCGCGTTTTTTGGGGGTTTGCTCGACTGGGGCCTCTTCTTCTTTCTTTTTCTCAGGTTTACGATCTCTCGCTTCAATATGAGTAGCATCGATGGCGATAACATCCCCATCGATGAAGCCTTCTTGAAACGCCTGAGAGACTAGTTCATTTTGAATGTTTCCTAAAGCAGAAGAGACATGGATTTTTTGAATCATCCGAGTATAAGAGGACTCACTAGGGACTGAATCTGCCATCGTAAAACCGCAGTTGAAACGGAATTCCAAGCTATTTTTTAATCGTTTTCGTAAGTCTTTAAATCGTAGGAATTCGTTCGATGACTCGAATGAATAAAGGAGTAGATCATGGCAGAATAGTTAAGTCTTGTTGGAGCTCCGAGTATTGCTCTTTTGGAAACAACTCTCAACAACGAGGTGATGTCAAGTGTATCGAAAATGAGGGGATATGATTTTTTGGGAGACATTTCTAAAATTTCCTCCAAGGAAAATAGCCTTTCTTGGCGAATACTAAACATTGGGAGTACTCCTATCTACCTCTCGGTGTTGGTTTGGTCGCTTACACTTTTTCGAGGTTTTGGGGAGGTACTCCTCTTTTTGTCCTTAAAAAGATCAGTAATATCAATGGGTTCAAGTTATGAAACTAATTCATTTAAAAAAATAATGGATACCCTATCCAACATTTGTTCTTGATTTTAGGAAATCGCAAAAAGATTCAGCCTTTATTATGGCTTCCTCCAGTTTTGTGATAAACTAATTAAAATCCAAACACATAAAGGAGGCATTTTTATGTCACTACCTGTCTATCTGAAGTTTTTAGAAAGCAGTGATCCGGACTTTGCTCAGGCGATTGAAAAGGTTTTTGCATCTGCCATGACACCAGGGGCTTTGGATCAAAAGACAAAACTATTGATTGCTCTCGCTTTAGATGCTGCTCATGGAGCAAGCCAAGGCGTATCATCGATTGCCAAGCAACTAAGAGGTCAGGGAACTAGTGATGCTGAGATTGCCGAGGCTTTAAGGATTGCTTATTTCGCTTTTGGAAACTCTATTTTAGCGACATCATCAGCAGCGTTTGCTAACAATGATAAACCCTGAAATAACAAATTCGCTCAAATGATCCGAATGAGTAACTTTAAAAACGCCCCGTAATAGAAAAGCGGAAGATTAGATAACCTAGTCTTCCGCTTCATCAATTTTTGAGACAACATGAAAGCCCAACGAAAATCACCAGATCCATCGCGAACTTTTACGAGAAACTATTACTTAAGTTGGAACGAATATAACGGGTCAAAAAACGAGTGAACTCGTTCAGCTAAAGCTGAACATCGGGGCTTCAGATACAATAATATCCAGTAAACATTATTGCCGAGCAGAAGTGAGGGCCTTAAAGGCTGGATCAAATATTAGTTGCCTAAAGAGGCATTTTTAGTTAGTATTGAGGTTATTGATGACAGTAAATTTGATCTATAAAGGGGGTTAAATCCTTGCATGACTTTCTGAAATCAATTCAGGAAAGAGTTTTATTATATGATGGCTCTAAAGGAGTTATGCTCCAAAAGAAAGGTCTAACCGGACATGAAGCTTCCGAAGAGTGGAATTTATCACATCCGGACGTTGTGAAAAATCTCTATGCTGAATATCAGCAAGCCGGTTCAGACATAATTCAAACCAATACATTTCCGGGTAACAAAATAACTCTGGACAAACATAACCTGGGGGACAAAACCTCTGAACTTGTGGCAGCAGGCGTTAAATTAGCACGGGAGACTGTTGGCGGCCGAACCTATATAGCCGCATCGTTGGGCCCTACCGGTTCAATTATGGAACCTGCCGGTGATTTAAGTTTTGATGAGGCTTACAACGTCTTCCAAGAATCCTTAAAGGCCATCGAAAATGCCGGCGCAGACCTTGTGAACTTTGAGACCTTTATTGATTTAAATGAATTAAGGGCGGCCATTTTAGCAGCCAAAGAAACAACGGAACTTTCGATTATCGCCTCAGCGACCTTCGAAGCCAATGGCCGGACAACCTTTGGTAATTCGCCGGAAGCCTGCGCTATCGTCTGCCAGTCGCTCGGTGCTGCAATCGTTGGGGCTAATTGCTCAGGCGGCCCGGAAAGTTTAATTGAACCTATAAAACGAATGTATTCTGTGGCCTCCGTTCCTCTTTGCGTAAAACCTAACGCTGGCATGCCGGAACTCATCGAGGGAGCGCTGGTTTATCGTCAAACACCGGAACAATTTGCCTCATATACTAAAGATTATCTGGAAAATGGCGTCCGGCTTATTGGCGGATGCTGCGGAACTACCCCAGAATTTATTCGCGAACTAAGAAAATCTCTTACTAGCCTCCAGATCCCGGAAATCAACCTGAAATCCGTGCCGACCCTTGCGTCAGCCTTTAGCCATCTCATACTTTCCCCTGACCAGGAACACACAGTTAAAAAGCTTACCCCAGAAGCAATGGCTTCATTAATTGATGGCAGCTTCTCTGGCTTAGCCCACGAATGTCGATCCGATGCTTTTGATTACCTTCTGCTGGATTTTGGGGATATCCGAGAAACCTTTGATATTGTGGATTTCGCCGGCCAATTTGGATCATTTATTAGAAAGCCTGTAATGATTAAAGCCAAGTCTCCGGAAATTACTGAACAATTCCTAAGATATTATCCCGGGAGAGCAGGAGTTGTTCTTTCAACAGACTCCAGCATCTCACTTTCTCGCTTGCAGCATTATGGTGCATTAATCGTTAATGACAGCTTAAAACCAACGAACGGATCTTTTTAGATCCGTTCGTTGGTTTTAAAGAAGATTTTTTCTCTCCCTGAACTTTTGCCAAGGGAGGCTATTTTTCACGGAGAAAATGCTCCATCACAAATTCTTTAAAACGTTTGGCGGCAGGAGAAAGGTATCGTCCCTCAATCCAGGCCATTCCTATGACCCGCTGGCATAAAGGCGCTGACACATGAACTTGGGATAGTCCGCTCATATCAAAGGCCTTGATCTTGGGAATAAGGGCAATCCCAAGTTTTGCCGCCACTAATCCCATAATCGTTCCAATCTCTTCACCCTCAAAAGTTACCTTGGGGGTAATTCCTGCTTCCTGAAAAAGCCGATCAATAATCTCTCCTAAGGATACATCTTTTTTAAAAGCAATAAAAAGTTCTTCCGCTAATTCGGCAAGCTGAACCGTCTTTCGTTGGGCTAGAGGATGTTCACAGGGAACAATAAGAATAATCTCTTCAGTAAACAACCGAATCCAATGAACATTTTCACGGGCTATCGGCCGGGCACAAAAGCAGAAATCAATATCCCCGGCTTCTAATTGATCTAAGATTTGACTCGTTAAATTTTGGTAAAGCATGAATCGGACCTCTGGAAAGTTTTTGCGAAAGGCTCCCAGTAAGTCCGGGACAAGATTCGAACCCTGAGAATGGATAAATCCCAGAGAAACACTGCCTTGAAAAGGATCGATCAAATCCTCAATTTCTTGCTGTCCTAATGTGATTTCCAGAATAGCGCGGTTTACCCGATTAAGGAAGATTCTGCCATAGCTATTCAGAACTACTGTGCGCCCCTGACGTTCAAACAATGGAACACCCAGTTCCTCTTCAAGTCTGGCAATCGAGCGGCTCAACGCCGGCTGGGAAATATTCAGAGCCTCTGCTGATTTTGTAAAATGCTGTAGTTGAGCTACAACTTGAAAGTATTGAAATTGTGTCCATTCCATGAAAATTGCCTCTCCAGAATCATATAAATTACCGTCTTACTATTCATTACCTACAGTTATCAATTTGATGCAAATTATAAATTAGACGTAATAAGGTGTCAAGGTGTAGGATAATAAGCGAAATAATTATTGAGGTGAACGTTCATGAATGAAAAACCTTATATTAAGAAAGGAACGAAAACCTTTCGCCGAACAACCTTAGCCATGTTTTTCGGTGGTTTTAACACCTTTGCCATTATGTACAGTACACAACCACTACTGCCAGTGTTTTCACGGGAATTTCATATCTCCCCGGCAGCAGCAAGTTTATCCCTTTCTTTAACAACCATGGCTCTGGCCATTAGTATGCTTTTTGTCGGATCCTTGTCAGAAGTCAAAGGGCGTAAGCCGCTGATGATTTTTTCTCTGGTTTCGGCTTCGGTTTTAGCCATGTTCACAGCTTTCGTGCCAAATTATCATGTGCTTCTTCTCTTTCGCGTTCTACAGGGAATTGTTCTGGCTGGATTGCCCGCTGTAGCCATGGCTTATCTCAGCGAAGAGATTGAACGCGGGGACTTAGGAATTGCCATGGGACTCTATGTCAGCGGAATCTCAGTCGGTGGGATGAGCGGCCGGATTATTATTGGCATTCTGACTGATCTCTTCAATTGGCGAGTGGCTCTTGGTGCCGTTGGGATTTTAAGCGTTCTGGCCAGTTTGCTTTTCTGCTATCTCTTGCCGCCATCAGAACATTTTCAAAAGCGCCCACTAGAAATTAAGATGCTGACAAAATCCATGATTAACCATCTCAAAGATCCCAGCCTTCTTTGTTTATACGGAATTGCCTTTTTCATTTTAGGAAGTTTTGTAACACTTTATAATTACATCGGCTTTCAATTAATGGCTCGGCCCTATTCCTTAAGTCAAACAATCGTTGGCTTTATTTTCATCTTATATATTGTTGGTACGTTTAGTTCTACTTGGATGGGCCGTCAGGCAGATCTGCACGGCCGAAACAAAATGCTTTGGCTTGGATTACTGCTTATGGCTTTAGGAGCTTGTCTCACCTTACAGACATCACTGGCTATTAAAATTCTCGGGATTGCTTCCCTAACCTTCGGTTTTTTTGGTAGTCATTCTATCGCCAGCAGCTGGGTTGGCCACCAAGCCATTCGTGACAAAGCTCAAGCCTCATCGCTTTATCTCTTTTTCTATTATGCAGGTTCAAGTACGGGCGGAACCGTCGGCGGTACATTCTGGCAAGCATTTGGCTGGGGAGGCGTGATTAGTCTAATCTTAGGTTTCGTAAGCTGCGCTTTCCTGTTGTCGCTTTACCTGAACCACATTACTTCCAAACACCGGCAGCTAAAGGCGAATCTTACTCCCAGAAAACAGACAGTTCATGTTTAAAAAGTAGTCCACACTTTTACCTGTCGGAGCATATGATGGACTAGATATATTCTCTGATAGGGTGAGGATAATGTTAGACCTCAGTGTCCTTATAGTCATTGTTTATAGTATCGTAGAAACCCTTGAGAAATATGGGGTTAGCCCAAAAACAGCACATCTCTTTGCGATCCCTTTGGGCTTTATCAGCAGTTTTTTGTTTTTAAGTGGTACTATAAAGGAACATCTCCTCGAAGGGTTATTAATTGGCTTTGGAGCTATCGGGGTATGTGATACCGCTAGTAACCTTTTGAGCTGGGTAAAGTCTAAATTGCTTAACAGTTAGTGCATTTTGCAACAGCCTCTTTCAAATTTATAGATAACGGCTCATCTATTCCAAGAATAGATATAGAATTATAAAAATACGCTGAAATTCATATCATAACATTTAAATGATCTGAATTTCAGCGTATTTGTTTGTTTTAAAGGGAAAGCAACCAGAGAGAGAAATTTTGATCAGTCAGATTTATAAGGCTGGGCATAGCTTTCTTCAAATACACCATTGTTCTTAAGCTCTGCTCCCCAGTAATATTTATTGGCAAGCTTGACAAAGGATTTCATTATCATTCTCGAAAGCATCGTCTGAGTCTCAGGCTTGGAATATTGATCCAGAAGATCTCGACTGAACTTGCCTGTTTCTCCAAAGACCCTGCCGATGTCAGAGATCCCATTCAGCACTTTTTTAGTGTGGGAAGAATTTAATTCCTTCGCCAGTCCGTCACACCCGCCTTTAATAATAGTTCCTAAGTATTCCCCATTTAAGAGAGTAGTTACCTTCTCGAGATATTTCTCCAATGCCCGTGCGTGTATGGCCTCTCTAAAACCAAATTGTACTAAAAATCCTATCTTCTTATTACCGCACTTTCCACATAAAGGTTCAAGTTCCTCGATCAATTCCTTAACCCCTGCCGGCATGGAATAAGAATACAAAGGAAACGCCAACAGTATATCCTCCGAGTCTTCAATTATGCTTATAGCTTCCTGCACAGATTTTAATTGATTAAGTTTAAACACCCTGGACCCATTACCCGGTGTCTTCTCAAAACCTCCAAGAAACCCATTCACCATCAGCTCCGTATTGCTTTTCCCAAGCTTTGGTGATCCGTTAAATACTGTTAATTGCATAAGCGACCTCCTCAGGACCATTGTTCATAGTTTTCGTAAAAAGAAACTTACGACTGTTGCTGCTCCGGAAGACCTTTTCTATGATTTTGGCGCTGATCTGATCATAATCTTCCGAATGGTCAAGGAGCAAGGCGATTGCCGGATACTTCTCATACCTGGATATATGCTGCATTCTATCGTTCTTAACATACAAAAACGGAAGCACCAAAGGTAAGCATCGTTCTTGTACACTTTTGAGCAAACTGCTGATAAAGCCCATAATAATAGGCGAAGCAAATAAAACAAAATCGGCTTTCAAATATTCCCTTAATATTGTGGGGCCATCATCGTTAAAAATACATCTACCAGGGGTTTTGAGCCAACAAGAATAACAACCAATACAACGGTTTATTTCCATTTCCTTCAGATTTAACACAGTGGTATTATGACCATTCTTCTTTAGCTCAAGGACCAATTTTTGAATGTAATCCTCGAAGCTCTCGTTCTCTGCTTTTGGGTTTCCATTGAGTATCAGCACTTTCACAGCCTATACCCTCCTTTAATCTTATAACGTTTTTCTATGTGTTGCTTCTTTTCCAATACCATCCCGGAAACCAAAAAGAAATAATAAGCAGCAATGGAGTGGAAATATTTCCATAAGCGGTACTTATAGCGTAATAAACATTTTTAGACACCGTGTATAGCAGGACGACTCTCAATAGGGCCTGAGTTATGCTCAGCACTCCCCAGGCAATCGTTAATATGATCCAGGCCGATTTAAACTTCGGCTGTTTGCGTATTTCCTCTGAAAAGCCTTGCTTTAGAGAATACTCGGCTAAAATCCGAATCAAGGGTTTCCCTAATATAACAGAACCAAAAAAGATCGCAGCGAGAATTAAATCTATGATAATCGGCGAAACAAGATAATAGATGGGATCATTTGACAGAACAGTCCCAATAAGACCAATCGCAGCACAACCTGCGCCAATAGCCCCATAGATATTCACGTTCCGTCGGAAGCAGAATTGAAGCAAAAGGACGCCTAAAGACCAAACTCCGGCAGTGATTGTTCCCGTAAGAGTCCTGTCAAAATGATCAAAAGCAGAAAATAAGATAATGGGAATTACAACACTTAGAAAGAATTCCAGATTAAAAAAGTTCTCAGACAGTAATTTTTGTGTTACTGCCTGATTAGATTGTACTTCCTTAGATTTAAGGGTATTCATGTTCAATCTCCTTCCTTAGCGAAGCCATTTGTCAAGGATCTTATTGTCTCCTGGCACCATTTAATCCTTGCCTCAGAATTATATCTTCCACAACTAAGGGTTGCGAGCCAAAGTGGAAAATTTTTACTGTTTTTAACCTGCTCATCTGCTTTCAGAAAAGCTTCCATCTGCAAATAGTCAGCGACAAGTTTCTCATGCTTTACCTTTTCTTTCTCAAGCTTCTCAATGATATTTTCCAGAGGCACTTCAGAAGAAAAGAATAATTTCAGCAACAACTCGTTTCTCCCCATAACGCTTTGAACCGGTTCCAAAAGCCAGGCAGCCAATTCATGTTTACCTGCTTCAGTAATTGAATAAACGTTCTTCGAAGGCCTTCCTTCTGTATGTTCCGTTTCCTTAACTACCAGTCCTTCTTTCTCCATCTCCTTAAGTACGGGATATATCCGCGCATAATTTTCATTCCAAAAATGGGATATAGAAGAATCACAAAACTTTTTAATGTCATATCCCGAACAAGGCATTACGTTTAAAACTCCTAGAAGTGCATATTTAGTCTTATTAACAGTTGCCATAAATTGCTCACCTTACCCCGTAGTTTTATGCAAGTATAATATCATTATATATATAAATGTTATATATATAATGATATTATATATTGTAGGTATATTTTTTATGCGTGTCAATATAATCAAAGCGATTTTTTCTTATTGCTTAGTATGACCCTCTTAATACTTTCATTTCGCAAGGATAATATTAGCAAGGATTCAGGCAAGCCATCTATCAATAAACTTTATCCGGTTTTTAAGACCCCCACCCCGATATTCAGCTTTAGCTGAACGAGTTCACTATGGGCAAAAAAAAGCCCCTCATAGAGAGGGGAGTAAAGGAAGGACGACGGAAGAAAAGTGAGAATATGTTAACCGCTCAGCGGATAACAATCTTTTACTTGCTTCGGTTTTAAACCTTAAGCTCTTGCCTTTATCATAGATTATTTTTGTTATAGTTCCATGAACTTTAATTAAAAAATATGTTAAACCTAAAAAACATTCTCTACTCTTCTCTGAAAAATCCAGAGATTTCAGGAGTTATGAGCTTCACCCACAAGAGAGAAAACTCATTGCTAATTTCATTCTGCCGATGGTACCGTATTAACATCATGGGAGGTTAATAGGCAAAAAAAGCCCCCTCAGGATAGAGGGGTTAAAATGACGTGTGTTGTATCCTTATAATAAACCCTGAAAGTTATCGTTTCATAAACGTACTGTAACGAATAGTTTAAATTTAAAATCGTCATGAATTCTCAGTGAACTCTACCCCCCAGTTAAAACAATCTGATCTTAACCTAAATATTTTTTCACCGCTGCAACTGTATCATACTTGTCATTGCCGCTCAGAAGTACTTCTTTGGGATGTCCCGTCGTAGGTCCGCCGACCACAATTAGTGTTGCTGCGCTCATAGCAGCCTTAGGGACAGAATGATCGCTCGGCCTCACAAATAAGGCACAATTTCCATTTTTAACAGCTACGTCATTTCCTGCCCAAAAATCTTCCTTTGTATATAATAAGACCGCTATATCTAAGCTCATATTGTCACTCCTCTTCCATAAGCCTGCGTCTTCATTTACATAATCTTGATCGACAAACACACTTGCCAAATAGATATTGTTATTATATTGATAAATATGATTTGGTGCTTTTTGGCCATTTGACCAGGCATAGGTTTGGAAATATTTATCTGCCTGAATTGCCTTCATAACTGCATAAGATCCATAGACCCCCGTTAAAAACTGTCCGCCTAATCCATCCTTCACTCCATTGAAATAGTCTTGGATAGTAATCATATCTCCGGCCTGAGCATCATAATCAACTGCAAAATAAATTGCCGTTCCATTGGGAACATTTAGGAACTCAGCCTCCATAACAGCCTTTTTGGCATCAGCCGCTCCTTGAGCATAGCTGAAATAACTTTTCCTAATTGGATTGGACTCCCAAATAAGAAAGATGGCTAACCCGGCCGCTTGAATTAATCTAACTTCATCAGGAGTCAATGATTTTGCCCAGCCTTGTTTGTAGCCAAGGTATCGTCCGACCGCTAATATTCCCGCTATTTTTAAATTTTGAACATTGATTAAATTTAGCCTTGTAGCGCAATCAATTCCATTCATCTTTCAACCCTCCTTTCTCTTTGATTAAAGCAAAAGATTTCTGCACAGTAGGTTACGCTCGTTTAGAACCAATCGTTACAATTCCCAAGGCGGCAAAAAGAGACAAATACTTTAGTGAGCTATTGACAAAATGGGCTTCGTTGATAGTATTTATATAAAAAATCTTGGCAGCGAATTTTTAGACATCTGCAAATCCGTTACATTAATTTTTTAATGGAATTTTAATTTTTATCAAATTATCCTTGAAGTTTTCAAGGTTAGAATACAAACATAGTCAGTCGCGGCACCGCGACATACATTGAAATTCTGCGAAGAGGTATTCTAACAGAAAACAAGGAGGAATTCTTAAAATGACAACCCTGGAACAAGTCGAAAAATTATGTACGATGGCAAATATCAGTTATGAAGAAGCCAAAGCTGCCCTCGATGCAGCAAATGGAGATTTGCTGGATGCCATTATCTATTTAGAAAAACAGGGAAAGGTTTCTGCCCCAACAGGAGGCGGTTATTACAGCAGTGAAAAAACAATTGACCCCAATGCCGAGACTTATCAAGACAATTGTTGGGGAAAACAGCATTATCACCAACATCATCATTGTCACAACGGAAAAACCATTTTCTCCGTTATAAAAAAAATCGGGGAATTTTGCCTGAAAATTATTCGCAAGGGAAATTCCAATTCCTTTGAAGTGCTTAAGGGAGAAGAAGTCAAAGGCTCTTTCCCGGTTACGGTACTCGGCTTGCTCTTGATCTTCGCTTTCTGGGTTACTATTCCCCTTCTTGTCATCGGGCTTTTCTTTGGTTTACACTATCGCTTCAATGGGCCTGACTTAGGCAATAATACTGTCAATAGGGCAATGGATAGCGCGGCCGATGCTGCTGAAAATCTCAAGAAATCTATTAATATCTAGGCCTGGAAAATTGGAGAAATGACGTGAGGTTTCATGAGTTCTAAAATATTGATTATCGAGGATGAAGAAAAAATTGCCCGCTTTATCGAACTTGAACTTGGTTATGAGGGCTATATCACAACAAAGGCCTTCGATGGCAGAACGGGGCTTGAACTCGCCGAAACAGGCGAGTTCGACCTTGTTTTGTTAGATGTTATGCTGCCCAAATTAAGCGGTATGGAGGTCCTGCGCAGACTTCGCCGAACCTCCTCCGTTCCTATCATTATGCTGACAGCTCGGGACAGCGTGATGGATAAAGTTTTCGGACTTGACAGCGGAGCGAGCGATTATATCACGAAACCCTTTGCTATTGAGGAGCTTTTGGCCCGAATCCGTACCGCCCTGCGCAAAACAACGATCGAAAACGCCGAAGTATTGTCCGCCTCCGGCCTGTTGCTGGATATCGGCCGTCATAAGGTTACAATGGAGGGGAAACCTATCGACCTGACAAAACGGGAATTTGATCTTCTGCACTATCTGCTCAAAAATAAGGGCATGGTCGTCTCACGGGAAGCGCTGCTGGAGAATGTCTGGGGCTTTGATTTTACAGGGGAAACTAACGCTGTTGATGTATACGTGCGTTTCCTGCGCGGTAAAATTGATGAGGTCTTCAATGTCAAGCTGATTCATACTGTAAGGGGCGTGGGATATGTGATTAAGGATGAAAAATAAATCCCTAAATGAGTCCCCGAATTCTTCCAGTAGTATTAGCAGCAGAATACGTTTTTCTATCGTCTGGAAGCTCAACATAACCTTGTTTTTTCGTATGTTGGGAATTTTCCTTGTTCTGGATTTGTTTTTATGTTTGCTGGCAGCTGCAGGCTTATTTATACGCTCCGAACAAACTGTGACATCAGCAGCACAACTAATCACCGAATCAGGTTTACCTGCTCCGGAGGCGGAGCAATGGCTTGCCATCAATGAATGCAGTATAACCACCCCAACGGGGGAACCTAAAGGTATCCAAATCCCCCCGCCTTTAAAGACCTACTTCTCAAAACAAACCGCCTCAGGGATTCGGAGTATTGACCTGCCGAATTCCAAAGGCTTAAATGAATGGGGACGGTTTTTTGGTATTACTTATAATGTGACTATTGAAACCGGTGATCAGCCTTATCGAATATCTTTCCACCTGCAAAAGACACTTCAGATCCTTGTTATAATGTTTGCCATTGTTATAACCTTTGAGCTTTTGATGCTGCTGCGCAGCATTTTTACAGGTGCAAGAATAATCCGTAATACCTTTCGCCCAATTCAGGAATTGGCTCAAACAGCCCGAAACTTGAGTACAGAAGGCGTTTTCTCTCCGGAACAGTTGGAAGTTCTGGCCGGCAAATTAGACGATATTAATGCTACTCATCTCGACACCAGAATCTCTGTGGGAGATACGCAAAGCGAACTTAAAACCCTCGCAGCAGCCATCAATGGAATGCTGGACAGGATCAATGAATCCTATCGTTCCCAAATACGATTTGTCTCAGATGCTTCCCATGAATTAAGGACACCTATTTCGGTTATTCAAGGGTATGTCAATCTGCTGGATCGATGGGGAAAAAACGATGAAAAGACATTACAGGAATCTATCGATGCTATCAAAGATGAAACTGCGAATATGAAGGGCTTGGTAGAACAGCTTTTGTTTTTGGCTCGAGGGGACAACAACACTATGGCTCTACAATTAGAATCCTTTGAAGTATCTGCTCTGGCCGAAGAAGTACTGAGGGAGACGCAGATGATTGATGAAGGACATGTTTATGATTCAAAAATTATGACTGTTTTCATTAATGGGGATAAAAGCCTTATTAAACAAGCTCTGAGGATACTGATAGATAATGCTATGAAATATACTCCCACGGGTAAAAAAATTACGATTTTAATTTCCAATTCAGATAATCTGGCCCGTCTGACCGTTCAAGATGAAGGAATAGGTATTGCCCCTGAAGCAGTCTCCAAAATCTTTGACCGCTTCTTTCGAACCGACGAATCCCGTGCCCGGGCAACCGGCGGAACAGGGCTGGGCTTATCGATTGCTAAGTGGATCACCGAACGTCATGGCGGACACATAGAAGTTTTAAGCAGACAAGATATCGGAACAAGGATTTCCATTGTCCTTCCGGCTGACCAGAAGGCTGATCATACTATGAAAGAGAAAAACAATATAAACTTGGCCAAAAAAGGGCCGCTGCAAAACGAACTAAAATAGTTCGTAAGCAACGGCCTTTTTCTAACGGGGACCCACTCCCACTTACAAGAAGTGGGAGTCTTACGATTGGATAAATTGGGTGAAAGCAATCAATTAATTTTGGCGCAGTTACTATAAACTTCCAACTATAAACTTCCAACTATCACCTTTACCTAAATCTACTTCTTGCCCCACCGCCTGAATTCTTCGCTCAATACAATAACGGCAATCCTCTGGATGATCATCGCCGCAGATCTTATTTTCATAAAGTGCGTACTGTTTCCTTACCGATGTCGGGGTAATGATAGGCATAACAACATTGGCGCCCGCTTGTAAGGCCATCTCCCTTCCAAGGGGATGGAGCGTGCCCAAGGCTGTTGTGGCCGGTATAAGGCTGTCCGGAACAAGCAGTCGTGCCAAAGCCACCATCACTAAAGTATCGTCTACCGTTCCACCCTTCTCTTTTCCCAGAGGCGTCTCGCTGTGGGGAATGAAAGGTCCGATTCCAATCATGTCGGGATGAAGTTCTTTTAAATAATGAAGATCTTCTGCCAAATCTGCTGGAGTCTGTCCGGGAAGTCCAACCATAAACCCTGCTCCCACTTGATACCCGATCTCTTTTAAAGCATTTAAACAAGCCCTGCGATTGGTAAAACTCATTGTCGGATGCAGTGATTCATACAATTCCTCCGTGGCAGTTTCATGGCGCATCAAAAAACGATCAGCTCCGGAAGCAAAAAGACTCTGATACGTTTCCGCTCCCCGCTCGCCGATGGATAAGGTGACGGCCACCTCTTGGTCATAGCGTTTCTTAATCTGACGAATCAGCTCACTAAGTATCTCAACTGTGTACCAAAGATCTTCACCGCTTTGCAAAACAAAGGTCCGATAACCTAATTCATAGCCTTTATCACAGCAAGCCAATATTTCCCCCGGTGTCAGCCGATATCGTTCCACTTTGGTGTTGGAAGCTCGAAGACCGCAATATAAGCAATCTTGACGGCAAATGTTAGAAAATTCAATCAGCCCTCGCAAATAAACTTTGTTTCCATAATACTTTTGTTTTGTCTTAAGGGCACGTTTATAGAGAATTTCCCTTTCCTCAGGTTTGATAGTCTCTATGAGTGCAATTATTTCCTCTTTTGAGAGATCGTTAGTCTGATAGGCTTTCTCAATTAAATTATGCATAGTCACTACTCATTTCCTCCATCATGGGCAGCATTTTTTCTGCTTGAATCTCTCAAATTGCCAAATTGTAACTATTAACCGAACTCTTCTTCCAAAACCATCTTGGCTAAGGGGAACGGTTCAAGAGCTCTGCTCATCAATCCCTGTACATAAGCAATCAAAATTCCATAGTTGACAATAGGTACACCGAGAGCTTTAGCACTCGCTATTCTGCTGAGCATGCCGGTCCGGTTCATCATACAGGCTCCACAGTGAACGATCAGGGCATATTTCTTGACATCCTCGGTAAAGGTTACTCCGGATGTGAATTCAAACTCTATCTGTTTCCCTGTTCTTTGACGTATCCACCTGGGTATCTTCACACTGCCGATATCATCGGATTGGCGGTGATGGGTACAACCCTCGGCAATTAATACTTTGTCTCCATCCTGGAGGCGGTCAATGGCCTTCGCTCCTCGGATAAATTCGGTGAGATCTCCTTTTTGCCGGGCAAACAGAATTGAGAAGGAGGTCATTAAGATATCCTTAGGTGTATCTGCAGCAACCTTTAAGAACACTTGGGAATCCGTAATAACAAGTTTGGGTTTTTTAGCCAGATTGCTTAAGGTTTCTCTCAGCTCATATTCCTTGGTCACAATCGCCATGGCGTCGCTCTCCAAGACATCGCGGATCGTCTGCTGTTGAGGCAGAATCAGACGTCCTTTGGGAGCAGCTTTATCGATAGGAGTAACCAGCACAACAAAATCGCCAGGATTAATCAAGTCTCCGACAATTTTGAAAGTATCCTCGTTCTCCGGAATAACCGAGGTAATTGCGCTTTTTAACTCTTTGATTCCTTGTTTCGTGAGAGCAGATAGGGCTACTACCGGAGTATTTAAAGTTTCCTGCAGTTGAGACGCTTTTTTCCCCGCCTCTGAATTGTCCAGAGTATCCATCTTGTTTAAGACAACAATGACCGGCTTTTTCTTATCTCTTAACGTTTTTAGAATTAAATTGTCATCGTCACTGATTCCAAGATTAATGTCTATGATCAGCAGGGCAACATCTGTCTTATCAAGAACCTCCAGGGTCTTTTTGATCCTTAACTCTCCTAATTCTCCTACATCGTCAAAACCGGCAGTATCAATGATCACACAAGGCCCTATAGGTAAGATTTCCATCGCTTTGAAAACAGGGTCTGTTGTAGTTCCTTTTACCTCGGAAACGATAGCCGTCTCCTGTCCAGTCAGGGCATTGATCACGCTGGATTTTCCAGCATTCCTTTTACCAAAAAGCGCCAGGTGAAGTCTCACCCCTCTTGGTGCATCATTTAAGCTCATTAAAATTCCTCCGGCAAATCATTTTTCCAGTCCTCCCGGTATACCCGGTTTCGTTACTTCCCAAGGATTAAGAATTTCAGCAATCCGGGAGTCCGATAAGGTTGTTTCTTCTTTTAAGACGTCGCCTATAGCTTTATTTTCCCTTAAGGCTTTTCCCGCAAGTTCAGAAGCCCGATCATAGCCGATATGATGGACAAGAGCCGCAGCTAATGCTGTTGACCTTTCAAGATTGGCTCGGCATTTTTCTTTTTGAGCCTGAATTCCCTCGATACATTTTTCCCGGAAGATAATAACTCCCTGATTCAGCAATTCAAGGGATTCCAATAAGCTTTCTGCGATCAAGGGCATAAAAGAATTAAGTTCCAACTGTCCGGAAGAAGCCGCTAAAGTAATCGCATAATCATTCGCCATAACCTTCATGGCCACTTGACCAATCATTTCCGCAATGACAGGGTTTACTTTGCCGGGCATTATGGTCGAACCCGCTTGCCTTTGAGGAAGTTCTATTTCTCCCAAGCCCCCTTTAGGTCCGGAAGCCATTAGACGCAGGTCATTGGAAATTTTCAGCAAATTTGTACTGCAAGCTTTTAAAAGGCCGGATACTTCAACAAAAACATCATTATTTTGGGTTATGTCTATCGGATAGTCGGACCGGGCTAAGCCCAGTCCTGTCAGTTCCTGAATAGTATCCGTGATCATAAAAATATAGTCATGCGAAGCATTCATGCCAGTGCCAATAGCGGTACCACCCAAGTTAATTTGCCTAAGCCGCTCTTCGCCTTTGTAAACTCTCCAGCGGTCCCTTTCGATGCCCTTGGCATAGGCACCGAATTCCTGCCCCAACATCATTGGCAGAGCATCCATCAGCTCTGTCCGGCCAAGTTTAAGGACATCACTAAATTCGTTTTCCCTCTTCTGGAGTGCTTCCTGCAGATCCGCCAGAGAATAGCTTAACCTTCGCAGCAGACGTATGGCTGCAATTCGCAAGGCAGTAGGGTAAACGTCATTAGTCGATTGAGACATATTTACATCGTTTAAGGGGTGGATAAGATAATAATCTCCTTTTTTTCCGCCAAGAATCTCAATGGCTCTGTTAGCGGCGACCTCATTGACATTCATATTCGTGGAGGTTCCCGCTCCCCCTTGCAAAGCATTGACGACAAATTCCTGATCAAATTTACCCTCAATGATTTCTTCGCAGGCTTTAATGATAGCTTGTGCCTTGTCCTTCGTCAATTTCTTTAAACGATGATTAACCATTGCTGCTGCTTTTTTAATTAAGGCTATTTCATAAATCAGCTTTCGATTAACACTTCTCGTCCCTAAATCAAAGTTTTCAAGAGCCCGTTTCGTATTAACTCCGTAATAACTTGATTCTGGAATTTCCCGTTCACCGATATTGTCCTTTTCTATTCTAACGTTCACTTTACATCCTCCAGGAGTTAGAAGCGAAAATCTCGCTTTCCATCCTTAATTTCGTTCAAATGCGTTGAAGCAATTGCCCGAACCTTTTCATTAGGTATATTGGGAATTTCTTTTTCAATGACTGCCTCACCCTTTTTCTTGGTATCCGGCGAAGCATAATCCTCCAGATATTCTTTGAGAGTCATTAAAGCATTGGGCTGACAGCAGTTGGCAATCTGCCCGGACTTAACAAGTTTCATAAACCGATCCCCTGTACGCCCTTCACGATAACACGCCGTACAGAAGCTGGGGATATACCCCATTCCCAGGAGCCAGTTTAAAATCTGATCCAAGGTACGGGTATCATTAACTTCAAATTGTGCTGAATTATCATCCTCTGTTTCCGGTTCAACATATCCGCCAACACTGGTGCTTGAGCCTCCGCTTATCTGGGATATGCCCAAGCCCAGTACACGCTCACGGGTTGCTTGCGATTCACGGGTGGAAATAATCATTCCCGTATAAGGGGTGGCAATACGAATTACGGCTACAATCTTTGCAAAAATATCATCTGAGATGGCATTGGAAAAGTTTTCAGGATCGATATCATCGGCAGGACGGATGCGCGGAACGCTGATAGTATGCGGACCCACGCCCATTGCTGCCTCTAAATGCTCAGCATGCATGAGTAGACCAACAAAGTCATAACGATACATATTTAAGCCGAACAAAACTCCGATTCCCACATCATCAATACCGCCCTCCATGGCACGATCCATTGCTTCAGTATGATAGGCGTAGTCGTGCTTTGGTCCGGTGGGATGCAGTTCCTCATAACTTTTTTTGTTATAGGTTTCCTGGAATAGAATATACGTACCGATGCCTGCTTCTTTCAGCTTACGATAGTTTTCCACGGTTGTTGCAGCAATATTAACATTGACTCGACGAATAGCTCCGTTTTTATGCTTAATACTATAAATAGTCTTGATACTCTCCAAAACATATTCAATGGGATTGTTCACAGGATCTTCTCCTGTTTCTAAAGCTAAGCGCTTGTGTCCCATATCCTGTAAAGCGATAACCTCTCGCTCAATATCCTCCTGCGATAGTTTTTTACGAGATATATTTTTATTTTTATGGTGGTAAGGGCAATACACACAGCCGTTTACACAGTAGTTTGAAAGATAGAGCGGAGCAAACATGACAATACGGTTGCCATAAAGCTTTTGCTTAATCTCTTTGGCGAGTTTAAACATTTTTTCATTCTCATCTTCCAGATCGCATTCCAGCAGAACGGCAGCCTCGCGATGAGTTAAGCCCTTGCAGTCTCTGGCACGTTCTATCAGAGCATCAATCAGTTCACGATTTCTTTTGTTTTCCTGCGCATAGGCAAGGGTGGCCAGAATTTCACTGTCATCTATAAACTCTGTTGCAATTTTTGACTTACAATTATACATAGTCTTTACTCCCCCGTCTTTTTAGTTAAAGCTGATTTGACGTTAACTCCTTTTATTTTTCCAAGTCTTCCTGTGAGAGCACTGATTTCATCAGTAGTGCCTTCAACAATCAGCGAAATAATCGCTATTCCTCTCTCCTTGCGTGGAATCCCCATTCTCCCAACAATTATGCTCGCCAACTCATGCAGCGTCTCGTTGACCAGATTTGCGCTTTCAAATTCTTCAATAACGATCCCTACCACTCCGATTCTACTATCCATGCTTTCAATTCCTCCAAATAAAGAAAGCCTCCCACAAAAGTAAGAAGGCTTTCTAACATTAGCTTTAATTTCACCCTTCTCCTCTTGCTCAGATTTATCTTCGCAATTAGATCATTGTTCTAATGAATCCACCATGACGGGAAACTCCCAACACAGTCGATGATTAATATGAAATTAGTCTCAGTTCTATGGGGTAGACATGGCTATGATCGGAGACAACCATTAAATTTTTCTGCGTGCCGTATAACTGGTATGCAGTAATTTGTGAGCTCTCTCTCCATAGGGTTCGCCTAAGTAATCCTTATACAAAGCGACTATTGCCAGGTTTTCGTGAGATTTACGCAATGGTTTGGCACGGTCTTCGCGGTAAATAGCAGCTGCACGGGATTTAAGAATTTCCATATTGCCATGATGATAGGGCTGACCGCCGCCGCCGATACATCCTCCCGGACAAGCCATGATCTCAATTACATCATAATCGCTTTCACCGGCCCGTATTTTCTCCAGCACAGTGCGAGCATTGCCCAGACCATGAATAACAGCGATTCGATAGTCTTTTCCTGCGATAGGGATAACGGCTTCCTTAATTCCATTCATACCTCTGAGGGCTTCAAACTCTACTTTTTCCAGAGCCTCTCCTGTCAGCATTTCATAGGCTGTTCTCAGGGCCGCTTCCAGAACTCCGCCTGTTGTTCCAAAAATAATGGCTGCACCTGTTGATTCCCCTAACGGGTGATCAAACTCTTCATCCTTAAGATGATCAAAATGGATGCTGGCTTCGCGAACCATGCGAGCAAGTTCACGAGTTGTGATGACGATGTCTACATCAGCAGTTTCGGCACTTTGAGCTAGTTCCGGACGAGCCGCTTCATATTTTTTAGCGACACAGGGCATTACGGAAACAACCGTGATGGATTTGGGATCAATACCTAACGTTTTAGCATAATAGCTCTTAATCAAACTTCCCATCATTTGATGCGGAGATTTACACGTTGAAGGGATGTCTAAGAGATCAGGGAATTGATGTTCAAAGAATTTAACCCAGGCAGGGCAGCAGCTTGTCAGCAATGGTAAACGGCCGCCATGTTGTATTCGGTGTACAAGTTCGCTGGCTTCTTCCATAATCGTCAAGTCTGCCGCGAAATCCGTATCGAAAACTCGATTAAATCCAAGGCGTCTCAGGGAAGCTACCATTTTGCCTGTAACAATCGACCCCGGTTCCATACCAAATTCCTCTCCCAGAGCAACCCGTACAGCCGGTGCAGTTTGAACAACCACAAATTGATTAGGATCGTTGAGAGCTTTCCAAACTTTATCCACTTGGTCTACTTCAGTCAGAGCACCAGTCGGACAGACCGCCAAACACTGTCCGCAGAACGTACAGGCCGTTTGGCTGAGGGGTAAATCAAACGCAGTTTTGATCACTGTCTCGAAGCCACGCCCCATTGCCGAGTATACTCCAACGGTCTGAACTTCATTACACATTGTTTCACAGCGGCGGCAGCGAATACATTTATTTGGATCACGAACAATTGATGAACTGGATTGATCAATTTCAAACTCGGATTCTACCCCTTCATAGCTGATGGCACGCACACCTAATTCTGCAGCCAGTTTTCTCAGATCACAATCCATGTTCTTGGCACAGGTTAAACAAGACTTTGGATGGTCCGAAAGCAGCAGCTCAACCATGGCTCTTCGAGCCTGAATAGCCCGCAAGGAGTCAGTTTTTACGACCATTCCCTCCATCACAGGAGTTGAACAAGAAGAGGCTAAATTGCGTCGGCCTTCAATCTCCACAACACAGACTCGGCAAGAAGCTATGTTATTATTATAATGCATTTCGTGGAGTTTCATATGACATAATGTCGGAATATCTATATTTATGGTTCGTGCTGCTTCTAAAATCGTCGTTCCTTCGGGAACGGTTAGGGGTATATCATTAATAGTTAGATGTATATCCACAGGGAGTCCTCCTTTACGGGCCTTAGTGACGAATAATGGCGCCATCGACTCGGCATTGTTCCATACAGGCCCCACACTTTAGGCAACGTTCTTGGTCAATAACATGACGTTTTTTCGGTGAACCGCTAATGGCGCGCGTGGGACATTGTTTGGCACAACGGCCGCAGCCAACGCATTTCTCGGTGATTTCGTATTTTAACAAACTCTTACATACGCCCGCCGGGCAGGTTTTATCAACAATATGAGCAATATATTCATCCCGGAAATATTTCAGGGTTGAAAGAATTGGGTTTGGAGCACTTTGCCCCAAGCCGCAAAGGGCAGTATCCTTGATGATATTGCACAGTTTTTCTAAGTTTTCCAGATCCTCCAGGGTGCCGCGGCCTTCGGTAATTTTTTGTAAAATTTCGTGCAGTCGTTTTGTTCCCACACGGCAAGCTGTGCAGCGTCCGCAGGATTCATCCATGGTAAATTCCAGGAAAAACTTGGCAATTTCCACCATGCAGTCATCTTCATCTAAAACAATAAGTCCGCCGGAACCCATCATGGATCCAATGGCCATTAATGATTCATAATCTATGGGAGAGTCCAAATATTTTGTCGGAATACATCCGCCGGAAGGGCCTCCGGTTTGAGCTGCTTTAAACGTTTTATGGCGTTTAATCCCCCCGCCAATGCCAAAAATAATTTCGCGCAGGGTTGTTCCCATAGGAACTTCCACTAAGCCAACATTATTTACTTTTCCGGCCAGAGCAAATACTTTTGTTCCTTTGCTTTTTTCAGTCCCGATTTTAGCGAACCATTCCGCACCCCTCAAAATAATGGGCGGAATATTAGCTAACGTTTCCACATTGTTGACACAAGTAGGCTTACCCCACAGTCCCTTTTGGGCAGGGAATGGAGGTTTGACTGTAGGTTCTCCCCTTGATCCCTCAATAGAATGAATAAGTGCCGTTTCTTCACCGCAGACAAAAGCACCGGCTCCGTATTTAAGTTCAATGTCAAAGTCAAAATCGCTGCCCAAAATCTGTTTGCCAAGCAAGCCGTACTCACGTGCTTGTTCAATAGCGATTTTCAAACGATGGATAGCGGCAGGGTATTCTGCCCGAACATAAATATATCCCTGTGAAGATCCAATCGCTGCACCTGCAATAAGCATTGCCTCAAGAACACTATGAGGGTCCCCTTCCAAAACTGAGCGATCCATAAAAGCACCCGGATCACCTTCATCGGCGTTGCAGATAATATAGCGTTGATCTGCTTCGCTCCTGCGAGTGAATTCCCACTTCACACCTGTTGGGAATCCAGCCCCGCCGCGCCCTCGCAGCCCGCTGACTTTAAGAGTATCGATAACTTCCAGAGGAGTCATGTGAAAAAGAACTTTGGCTAATGCTTGATAACCATCTGCAGCAATATATTCCAGAATATTTTCCGGCGCAATGTAGCCAACGTTGCGCAAGGCAATGCGCAGTTGGTTATTATAAAAGGGAATGTTCGCAGCAAAACGTTCTTTTGTGTTGGGATCCATAAATAGAAGGCGTTCTACTTGCTTCCCTTCAATTAAGTGTTCTTGCACAATAGTAGAGACATCCTCAGGAGAAACTTCACAATACGTAACATTATCAGGATGAATCTGGATCATAGGACCTTTTTCACAGAATCCAAAACAACCGGGTTCAAAAACCTTTATTTGATCCGCTAATCCTGCACGATCAAGTTCTTCTTCTAAAACTTCAGCAATTCGCGGACTGCCTGAGGAATGACACCCCGGTCCCCCACAGACCAATATATGTCTGACTAAACCGGCGGCATTTTTAGTATCCACCCCTTCTTTGGCTAGGCGGGCTTCAATAAGCTTGAGACTTTGAGCTTTCAAAACATTTAATTCTTCGGTATCTTTAAGTTTCATTTGGTTTCCCTTCCTTCGATGACGCTTCTCACACATCCATCTACTTTGTCAGCATATATTTATTTATCCTTCCGGACGATACTTCGCCAGAACCTCGTTGATTTCTTGGGGCTCATGCATTTTTCCATGGACTTCTCCATCAACGATCATGACAGGGGCAAGGCCGCAGGCTCCAACGCAGCGCAAAGTCTCTAACGTAAAGAGATTATCGGGAGTAGTTTCGCCGGCTTTAATCTTTAATTGATTTTCTAGTTCATTTTTTAATTTTTCAGCTCCACGTACGAAGCAGGCTGTGCCCATACATACGTTAACAACATGTTCTCCTCGAGGTTTCATAGTGAAATATGAATAAAAGCTCACCACTCCGTAAACCTTGGCCGAGGGTATGTCGAGCTTTTGAGCAATATGCCACTGAACGTTATCTGGTAACCAGCCATATATTTCCTGAGCATAATGTAGAATTGCAATCAAATTTTCCTTTTTATTAGGCAAGCTGTCAATATAATTATCTAACTTTTGCGCGAACTCATTTGGCGAATCGCTGTTGCACATTAAAATCCTCCTCCTCTTAAATTTATTTCAAAACAAAGTAGTGCTGTCCTTCATCTTCCTCCCCTAATCACTTTTTAGTTACTTGTTTTTCGCCCTTCGAGCAACCACTCAATAGATTGAAATTACTGAAAAGTTCCGCTGTATACATAGTTTAGCGTGATTAGTTTGAATTGTCTTGTTTGTTAACATAATTAAAATAATTAAAATGCTTTATTAAAGTGAGCTTAATTATTAAAGTCAATAAGACTTATATAATTCATACAGTTTTTAAGACCCCAACTTCTACAAGTGAGGGTAGAGTCCCAATGTTCAGTTCAATCCACAAATAAAAAGACGAGTAAAAATAAACTCGTCTTTTATTTCATAATAAAATAACCAGCTCCTTTGAGTCAATACCTCCCTAAATTCTCCGCAATGATTTTGTGCTCTATTTTTAAAGAGGGATGAAAATTTTCACAGGTCGTCCGACCGTCCCGCATTTCTGTTCAGATCTTAAAGCTCCACACTGTTCTAAAAATTCGAGGTAACGACGTACGGTAACTCGAGTCAGCTTAACCCCTTCTGCTACTTCTTCTGTAGAAATCGGCCGACGATTTTTTTCCAGATAGTGAACGATCTGGTTAAGAGTTGCTTTATTCAGCCCTTTGGGCAAGGCATCTGCTCCACTGTTCCATGGAGTATCCAGTCCAAATAATGGTTCATACTCTTGAGAGATAGTTTCTGTTGAGGGAAATTCATTACTTGGTTCAAAATCTTTGAGTTGCTCAAGCATAGTATTGAGGCTCCCTTTTGGCGGGCTGCTTTCATGAATGGTAGCTGTTGACTTATTGATTTCACCTGTTAAGGTTTGAATTTGCTCAGCCATCTGGATAAGAGCATCTTCAAGTTTCTCTATCTCCGCAGCACCAGGAGAACTGGATGGATTTTGCCCAGCGGCAGCTTCCTGCAGCGGCCTGCCTATGTCCTCCGGGAAAGAAGAGTGAATTAGTTTACGAAGAAAAAGTCCAGCGAAGAGCGCTATTAAGGCCGTTAAGGCCAGTCCTATCCCCCCCAGTGTTACCAAGGATCTTTTAAGAGATTCCTGCTCTGAAGCTTGAGAAATCCCAACATAGAGCATCCCAATAATTACGCCGTTTTCCGCTCGTAAGGGAGCATAAGCTGATTGGTACGGCTGGCCAATGACATCAGCATTCCCAAGATACACCTGACCATTTTTAAGAACTGTCGTAACTACATTATCTGAAGCCTTAGTTCCAATGGCTCGTTCACCATTGGAACTGCGAAGTGTAGTCGCCGATCGTGTATCTCCTAAGAAGACTGTGACAGTATCCCCCGTTATCTGGGAGATATGATCTACAATATCGCTGTTGAGACTCATTTTGGTAGTCCCTTTATACAGCTCACCGTCTCTTACGACCCATGAACCAGGATATTTCAAGTCAATAAATTCCTTACATATTGTCAAATCTGATTGAGCTTTTGAAGAACTATCAACTGTTAAACGGTCCTTCATATACCAGCCAAAAATCATGACTAAGCTCGCTGCCAAAATAATAAGTGAAACCAGCTGCAAGATTGACAGTTTATGTCTGAGCGAACGCAAGTGGGTGCACCTCTTTCGTTGAACCTAAAAAACTTTATACTTTATACAATATATTCACGAATTAATCAGAAAAACCTCTTTTTTTGAGAAATCAATAAATAATTTTATAGAGGGACAACTATTATTTAAGATTTGTCTCAAATTTCATGCGCCCTACTTGATTCGAAGATCACTTCGCTATCCGCATCATTCCGCTAATCACACAAAAGGGCAGGAACACTGCTTAATTTAAACAGTATACTCGCCCTTTGCCATGACCAGAAAACATATTGACTGACTACTTTTAACCTATAAGCCCTGTTGGAAGTTATTTAGTCTTATGATTGGAAAGGTCTTGCAATACCTTTAGTACCTCTTCATCATCCTCAAGTCCGATAACATTGTTCATAAGATGCTGATATCCCAGTGATGATTTAGATTGGTTTTCACTTCTGCTAAGAACCGTCCCTTCAGTAAACAACGCCTCCAGAGAAAAGGAATCCACTTGGGAATCTACCTGAGAATAATCTTCCTCAATCCCTTTGGAGTCGTAATGCTCATGAATACCATGGCTCTCGGAACGTTGCAGAACATCGCCGCTTCTCATCATGGCCGACTGTGGCAGAAATCTCTTCGCAGCGTGACAACATTTGAACATCATGCACAAGGCCTCTTTAATGAAATCATTTCGCAAATCCGGCTCAATTTGTTGCAAATCCTGCCAAAGTTCCGTGTCAGCCTCATTAAAATTCAGTAGAATAGAGGACGGTAAAGGCGTTATCATACTGTAGAATTTTCCTTCTTAGTTAATGAGTTGATTAAGGTCGAAGCCATTATTCTAAATCCCGCAGCATTCCCAAACTGTGGATTTTCAATTAAGGTTTTATTTTCTATTTGAATATGTGCAAATACCTTTTCGCCAACATTTCCGGCTACGAGAACCGTGTGTATTTTGCCAAGCATTGGTTTTAGGGTCTTCTTCACTTCTCGGGTAATATCTGCTCCCAGTTGAGCTAACATAGTTTGCATAATTGGATTAAGATTTAAGGAGCCATTATTCCATGGATATTGTCCTTGATTAACACGAAATATTTTATCCAGTTCTTTATCATCCGTCTCAATAGGATTGGCGTGAGAACTTGTCATTTCTTTAAGCTTTTCCGCCACACCAGTGTACGCCCATTTCAAGCCTTTCTCAATACTGAAAGAGTTTGGAGGATCAAGCATAACGCCGTCATAAAAAGTTGCGATATCCGTTGTTCGAAAACCGACATCGATGACAACAACATAGCCGTTAAAAAGCTTCTCATTCGTCGGAAGTCCGTATTCATCGAGAGTTTCTTTTATAAACACACCATAACTCTGCGGGAGCACTCGTGAGCGAAGAATATTTAGATGACGTGTTGTTCCTTCTAAAGGACCGGAGAGGAACTTTACAGAAAAGGATCCCTTTAACTCAGCTTCATACTTTTCCTTCAAGCTCGAATAGTATTTTACCGGTACACCTGTCCCCAGATAGACATTAACCTTTGGATTTTGTTGAGCTAGGGCTAAAGCAACTACTAATAATGAAGTAGCCTCCTCATCAGAAGATTTATCTTCATCCCAACAATAGTGAGCTTCATTAGGGTTTAAGCTTTCCGCCAAACTCCCCATAAAATAATGGTTTTCTACACCTGTTGAATTATTCTTAACAATTACATCAAGCGAAGAGACTTGGGTTTCAATGTCTGAACCCTTATCCATTATAATGTTCCCTAAGGTTGAGAAAATCCGTTCATTGCCTTTACAGATTACCGCAGGAAATAAGATCTTCGTATCGCGGGTGTCCAGTTTAATTGCTCCAAATCCCGGATCAGCTCCGGCTATGAGAATATCACTGTCAAGCACACTCGTTCCTCCTCGCCAAGATTCTATTAAAATCCACATAATCTTTGCCAAACTACTAATACTTACCATTATATATGAATTTTTGACGCTTGTAAAAATGCATGTATTTAATTTTGTAATCATTAAAGAATGTATTAAAATAGTATTGAAAAAAATAGTTATTGAGGTGACTGAGGATGAAAAAAATAGCAACGTTTATTCTTCTTTTTCTTCTGGTGGTTGGATTAACCGCCTGTAATTCAAAAACGCCATCTGACACTTCTCAAAATACGGTTACCTATATGAAAGAATTCTCATATTTTCCGGCTTATAACAATATGCAGTATCAGGGCTTAACCCAAATCGATCAGAGTCAAACCGCCAGGTATTTAATTAAAAATACAACCGTCGATAAAGTATTAACGGGATATGGGGATATCCTCAAAAACGATGGCTGGACTCTAAGCTGGAGTTATACGAAAGACAAAAAGCCCGCAAGCCTCGTTGCCCAGAAAAACAATCATACCATCGCCTTACTGCCGCGCCAAACGAATAAAGACGTTTTATTAATGATTTCGGGTCCTAAATAAAAACAAGATCAAACATGCCCACGACAAAGCATCTTCGTCGTGGGCATGTTTGATCTTGTTTTTAAGGCCCCCACTTCTATAAGTGGGGGTGGATCCTTCGTAAACTCTCTAATATTATTCCTTATAAAGATCTCTCAATAGGGCTATCTCTTGAGCGTAACCGTCTGTATCGTTTGGTGTTTCAAGGAAAAAGGGCAGATGACGGAGTTGGGGATGATTGATAACTCGAGTTATGGCTTCCAGACCAATCGACCCTTCACCAATTTTGGCATGGCGATCTTTATGGCTGCTCTTTGGATTCATACTATCATTAAGATGAATGGCATACAGTCTCTCCAAACCGATAACTTTGTCAAAGGAAGTAAGCACACCGTCAAGGTCATTGACAATATCGTACCCGGCATCATAAACATGACAAGTATCTAAGCAAACACCCATTTTTTCAGAGAGGGTTACACCCTCTAAAATCTGCTTGATCTCCTCAAAAGTTCGGCCCATCTCTGTGCCTTTGCCCGCCATGGTTTCTAGCAGTACTGTAGTTGTCTGCTCTGGCTTTAGGAGATTATTAAGTTGGTCAATTATTTGTTGAATACCAATGTCACTACCTTGTCCTCCATGGCTGCCCGGATGAAAATTGTACAGGTTGCCCGGTATATATTCCATTCGCATCAGATCGTCAGCCATTACTTCTGACGCAAATTCTCTCACTCTTCCTTCCGGCGAGCAGGCATTAAGAGTGTAAGGAGCGTGAGCCAAAATTGGCGCAAATTGACTTTCCAGGATTATCTTAAGTAATCCCTCAACATCTCTGGGATCAATTTCTTTGGCTTTGCTCCCTCTTGGATTACGGGTGAAAAATTGAAAGGTATTAGCGTTGATTTTAAGTGCCTCATTTCCAATCGCCTTAAATCCTTTGGAAATTGAAAGATGGCAGCCAATGTTCAGCATAGTTATCCTTCTTTCTTATGTTTGGTTAGACCGCGATAAATCCCTGTCTTTAATTCCTTAATGTATTCCTGTTTCTCAGGCATGTCGGTTAATCCGGCCTGGTTAACAGCCAGATCGATATCATACGGTACTCTTACAAGAGCTATAGTAAATGAGGATGGATGTTTGCTATTTAATATTCCTTCAATTATGCCATAAGAAGCTTGGGTTATATCAAGAGGATTACCCACACTTCCAACATTAAAAATTGTCTTTCCTGCGAAATAATCGACGTGAGCACCATGAATATCTCCATATCCAACCACATCTGCTTCGATATCAAGGGTAGGAGTGGCTTCAAATAGTTTTAGTCGTTCCCGGCGCTTCGTAGAAAGGTAAACTCTATGAAAAAGATCATTAGGGGAAGCATGACAGAGCCTTAGGAGCTTACCGCTAATATAAAATTCTTTGTACATCGGCAAGTCTCTCAGATACTTTAAACGTTCTGCTCCCAGCCTGCTCTGATGCCAGGTTAATACTTCCTGCCCTTTTTGTTCAGTTAAAAAATGATCCCAGTTGCCTTTAATGACGACTTCGCAGTTTTCCCTAATAGTATCGACTGCTTCTGCCGGGTTAGGTCCCTTCCCTGCTAAATCACCCAGGCAGTAAATGATCCGAATATTCTTGTTCTTGATATCAGCCAAAACCGCTTCTAAAGCAGGCATATTACCATGAATATCCGATATTATTGCAATTCTATCCATATTGTCTCCTTGCATCATCTTTTATACTACTTACTTTACACCTTTTTATAGTTACATAGAAGTATTTGGGATAACAAAACGTGGGGACAGGCATTACTGCTGTGAACAATAAGCCATCCCCACATTTTTTCTTCGTTTGCCAATTTTCTTTTCTCCAGGAATATATTTTATTCTTAACTATACAATGATTAATAAGGGCTTTATGTGCTCCCTTTTTTATTACTGTTATGTCATATCGCTGAAAATAAACGGGATAGATTAGGTATTAAATTCGGGGGAGGTGGAAATAATTCCAGAGCTTTCAAGAAAAACATTTGTCTCAGTTAATTCCCTTGTCTATAATTTTGGCGAAAGACAGTCATTCATCTCCACGTTAAATGAACTTTCCTTTGGGAAAAAGGTTCTCTTCGCCTGTATAGGTACGGACCGAGCAACGGGTGATTGTCTGGGACCACTGGTCGGCACAAATTTAAAGCGTTTAGGGTATACAGTATTAGGGACATTAGCCGAACCCCTGCACGCGCAAAATTTAATTTCAGAAATCAATAACGTTCTGGCGATTCAGCGGCCCGATATAGTTATTGCTATTGATGCCTGCCTCGGTAAGACTGAAGATATTGGCATGATCACCCTCGCTGATTTTCCCTTAACCCCTGGTTCTGCAGTACACAAAAATTTGCCCTTAGTAGGTGATATTTCTATTTTGGGGGTTGTGAATGTCGGAGGTTTTTTTGAATTTCAAGTTTTGCAAGGAACCCGTCTACATACGGTTATGAAACTCGCTGCTGATATTACCCATTTAATTTGGCGGGCAATACCAGTCTGCTCTGGAGCACATACAAACGTGAACTCGTTCAGCTAAGGCTGAAGTTAACAAAGGCCCCCTCCACTCACAAATTTCTGCTTAATGTCAAGAGGGGGATTTATAAACCCGAAACTGACTGTAAGATATTAACCCTTTCTTCGAGCTCTTTACTGTATCTGAATCTATCTAATAGTTCCGATTCTAAGCCAAGTTGATCCAGCGTTGATTTCCCTCGCAGAAACCAATAGATGCATCTGCAGTCTTGAACTTTGCAGCCCATTTCTAAAAGCTTTGAGCCTTCTTCAATTAAATTTTTTAGATCCTCTGCCTGAATCTCCATTCTTATCCTCCTTAGTTTACTTAAACTAAATGCTAAGTAAACAGTCAAATAGAACTAACTTAAAATAATTTATTGAACCTGAACTTGTTTTAAGCCGCTTAAGAAGTAAGAAGGCCGTAAATTCTGATTTCATCTCAGAGTACTGGCCCTTTAAGCATACTTAAATTTATGGATCTTGAGAAGTGACTAATAGCACAAAAACAGTATGCCAAAAGCACAATTTTGTAGGGTTAAAGAAAAATTATATTACACATTGTCGTATATTGAGGTATACTAAAATTAAATCGATTAAAAGGAGTGCCTTTATGAACTCCCCCTGTAGGTACGATCTTAAAGGTTTTTCAGATGAGCTCGGACTTCCTTTAAAAGATACAGCCGAGCTTTTCTCTGAGTTTATTAAAGAAATCAAAGACGAATTGTCTAAAGCAGAAAACGTTTTAATAAGCAATAACGTTGAGGAACTTCAACGGATTAACCATAACATCAAGGGAATATCAGCAAACTTTAAGATTTTAGACCTATATGAACAAACTTGCAAAATAAGTAAGACCTTAAAGAACAGCTGCGATATTCTATCTCTGCAATCCCAATTAAATGATCTTTTTATCATTTATGAAAATGCTGTTCAGGAAATAACAGCTTTCTTTGCGTATCACGGTATCGATATCAGATAATAATTCTATGGCTAACCTATTTCAATTTGGAAAAATTGATTATCTTGATACATATAAAGAGGTAATAATGTTGAAAGTTTTAATAGCAGATGATCAAAAGCTCTTAAGGGAAAGCTTCAAAACGATTATCGAAAAAAATAGCGAGATGCAGGTTGTAGCATGTGCTGCTAATGGCAAAGAGGCCATCGAATTATGTGCTAAACTTAAACCGGATGTTGTACTTATGGACATCTCGATGCCTTTATACAATGGAACCGAAGCAACTAAATTAATCAAATCTAAATATCCCAGCATAAAAGTTCTAATAGTTACTGCCTCTGACGACGAAAACGATGTTTCACAAGCTATAATGAATGGGGCAGACGGTTATATTCTCAAAACAGTTGGAACTGAAGAATTAATTCTTTCGATAAAAAGTACATATCTTGGCCTGCAAATTATTCACAAGGATGTTTTTAAACCCGAAACATTCGCCGGCTCTTCAGGAGAAACCAATATGCTACGACACAACCAAGTAACCATTGAGGGAATTGATATAAAGCTAACAGATCGAGAATTAGATATTGTCCAAATGATTGTTGAGGGAAAAGATAACAAAGAAATAAGCGCCTCCCTGTTCATTGCTGAAGGGACCGTTAAAAATATAATTACCACGATAATCTCTAAACTTCACCTTAAGGATAGAACACAACTCGCAGTATTCGCTCTCAAAAATTTATCCGGCTTTTAAGACCCCCACGTCTATGTAATCCTAAAGTTGAACAAAAAGGAGTAATTCAATTATCTTCGGCTTGTAAATACTTGTTAATTTTCTCCTTGAGCATAACTAGAGTAATTGGTTTACTGATATAATCATTCATTCCTGCTGCAAGGCATTTATCTCGATCGCCTCCCATAGCATGGGCGGTCATTGCAATAACAGGAGAGTTCTTGTTGAATAAACTCAATTTTCTTATTTTACCCGTTGCTTCGTAGCCATCCATTACAGGCATTTGACAATCCATAAGAATGATATTGTATGTTTTAGTATCACATAGTTCTACAGCCTGCTTCCCATTGCTTGCTAAATCTGCAGAAAAGCCAAGCTTATTCAGCATAATCATTTCCAACCGTTGATTGATCACCTTATCCTCGACAAGCAGGATGGAAATATCTGAAGCTTGTTGCCGGTCTTCCATGATAGTATAGGGCCTAACTTGCTCCTCCTTCGCTGCGGCAGCTTTTGGAAAGGCAAAACCAGAAATTGCATCAAGCAGCTCCAGCTTTCGGACAGGCTTGGAAATATAGCCATAAAAGCCCATTGTCTTGGTTAATCTTGCTTCACCTTGCAGAACAGCAGAATTAAGTAAAATCAGCTTGATATGGCTGAACTTTTTATCTTCCATCACCTGTTGGCCAAATTCAAGGCCATTCATTCCGGGCATCATATAATCAACAAGAATAAACTGAGGTAATAAATTCTCATCATCCAGCCCCTGAAGAAACTCAAGACCCTCTCTACCATTTGTAACACTTATGATCTCACAACCGAATTCTTTCAAGTATTCCCTAAAGATCATTCTATTGCTCTCATTGTCATCAACAATCATGATCTTTAATCCCTTTAAGCTGGTGTACAGAAGTTGGTGCTTTTCATTCCCAATGATGATTTTACTTTTTTTCATCTCGAGAGTTATGGTAAAGGTGCTGCCTTTGTTGATCTGACTATCTACTGAAATGCTCCCACCCATAAGGTCCATGATCCTACGGGATATAGCAAGCCCAAGCCCGGTTCCTTCGTACTTTCTTGTTGTGGAAGCATCAGCCTGAGTGAATACTTGGAATAACCGCTGCATATCCTCCTCAGAAATGCCTATGCCGGTATCCTGAACATCAATTTGCAAAAGGACCTTATCGTCATCTTCCTTGAGCGCTCTTGCTTTGAGAGTCACTTCGCCCTGGTCAGTAAATTTAACAGCATTACCGATAATATTATTCATGACTTGCCGCAATCTGGCCGGATCTCCTTGAACTTGACTGGGAACTCCTGCCGCAATAAAGGATAGAATTTCAATTCCTTTACCATGGGCTTTCGGCGAAAATAAAGAAACGGCGTCTTCGATTAGTCTGTGCAAGTTAAAGGGAATGTTGTCAATCAACATTTTACCGGCTTCGATCTTCGAGTAATCCAAAATATCATTAACCAGCACAAGAAGCGCGTCCGTTGACGCTTTAACCTCAGCTATATAACTTGCCTGTTCTCTTTCCAAAGGCATGGCGGAGAGGAGCTCAATATAACCAATAATCCCATTCATAGGAGTCCTTATTTCGTGGGACATATTGGCTAGAAACTGACTTTTAGCTCTGTTCGCTGCTTCAGCAACTTCCTTGGCCTTGACCAATTCTTCTTCCGTCTTTTGTTTTTGTTCGAGACTTTCCAAAAATACATTAAACCATCTATACAATTCTCCCATTTCGTCGCCTAATGTAACAGGTAAGCGAGTTTTAAAATCAATGCTGCCTTCTTGGATTTCCTTAAAATAATTCGTTACTTTCTTAATGCGACTGACAAATATCCTGCCAATAAGGAAAGCAGAAAGGAATACAAGAATTATAGAAATGCCGAAAAGCATTCCCAAACTTGTATCTTTTATTTTGTTAATAATGCTTTGTTCCGAGATCAGTGACAGAAGGATCCAGGAGTTCCTCTTTGATTTTTCATAAAGGACCACCTTATCATCGCCATCGAAATATGTTTTAAAACTTCCGGAACCAGCATTAACGCTTCGCAATAGATCGCCGTTCATCTTACTGCCGAGTTCAGACTTATTTGAGCTGTAAACGATCCTGTTTTCCTTATCCAGAATCAAATACTCCGTATCATTATAAGTGCTCGTAAAATGTTTGTAGAAAACATCAATATTATAATTCAACACAAGCAAACCAACGGGCTTTTCTTTGAGAGAATTTGGATCAATCGTTTTAAGAATTGTCCCGATAACAATAACCTTTTTAGAGCTTGATTGAAGGTTAATATTATCTTCAATGCCCTGCCAAAGAATCGGGGTTTTAGAGTTCAAGACCTTTTGATATAAAGCGGCCAAGGCCTTTTGATTAATTTTTTGTCCGCCCAAAATATCCCCGGCATGATAATGCTGGCCGTTTAACGAAAAAAGATCAATCGAAACGAGACCTTTAAGATTGGTGAAACTGCCAAGAATAGAATTTATCATGATTTGTGTCCTTTGTCTCTCCTGCTCAGAGACCTTTTTTTCATCCTTCGCCAACACTCTCTTGATAAAGTCAATGCTTGATATGTTAGCGAACAACCCTTCAATATTATCTGTCAGAACATCCAAGCTGCGCTGTTTCTCGGTCATCAAGTTTTGCGCAGACATGGTCATTTCGTTTGTCATAGCCGCTTTCGTTTTCACATAAGACATCCTGCCTAAAAGAGCCAAAGGAAGTACACAGGACAATACTAAAAAAACGGCGAACTTTTGAGTAATGTTTAATCTGATTGGCTTTTTTAACATAGACTTATCCTTTCGCTCCTATTACCACAAAGGCATAGGTGGGACCTCTGTCAATTCTGCGTTTTTCTAATATTTCCTGCAAGATTTTCATGGTATCACCCTGGTAAATTGCTTCCAAAATCAGATTCGCCACGCTCCCAAGTATCTAAATTGGACGGTGGTAAATAATAGAGATTAACAAATACTGCAAATTAGGGTGTGAAGAATGAGCGAGTCGAAAACGATGTTTGGAACCGAAGAACTTGGCCGGTTGAGAAAAGTCTTACTCCATAACCCCATCGAATCCCTCTCTGCAGTTTCTGAAGAGAATTACAAGTATCATTTGTTCAATTTTGTTCCCAACGTTGATCAATACCTGAGAGAACATGAACAATATGCTCAGATGCTGCGTGAACACGGTGTCGAAGTCCTGCTTGTGAGAGATTATGCCCGACAAACTAAAGACTTGTTGGCAAGGCTCCCCAATTTGCCCTATCTCCACGATACCGCTGTCATCACGAGCAAAGGTGCCATTTTATCGGAAATGTGTCCCGGTACCAGGGCCGGTGAAGAGCTGGTCGTTAAAGAAGTCCTTACAAATATTGGTATACCTATCTTTCATGAATTTAAAACTCAGGAACAGTTTGAAGGTTGTTTAATACTATCTCCCTCAACCTTAATGATCGTAAATACCGAACGATCAAGCCCCAATACTATTGAGGGTTTTTTCAGCAAAGCCCTGACGATTTTTGCGGAAGTCATTTATATTGAGGCACCACAAGCCCGCCGGTATATGCATGCAGATATGATTTTTAACAGAATAAGTGAAGACTTGGCGCTGTATTTTCCCCCGGCATTTCTTCATGCTTACTTAATTAATAGGCAAACGAGAAAAGAAATTAACTTTAAGACCTACTTAGTGGGAAAGTCTATAGAACTGATACCAATCAGTGATGAAGAACAAAGAAATTGGGGCTGCAGCTTTGTCCCTTTAGAGCCTAAAAAACTAATTCACTATGATCTGGCTTTAACTATTAAGACAAAGAAGTTGTTGAAGGAACGCGGTGTTCAAATCCATGAATTTCATCCCGCTGCTCTTTTAGCCGGCGGCGGCAGCCTTCGCTGTCTGACTTTAAGGCTATGGAGAACCACCTTTTGACACTCCCACGGCTAAAGCCGATGGGATTCTTGGGTGATTAAACCGAAGTACATTTCTGCTATCGGAGTATGACCCCAAGTTCAGGGCTATGCCATTAGCCCATCCTAGAGCAGTACACAATGGTACTCTAGGCTGATAGCCTGTTACCAGCTACCACAGTTTCTTTGAAAACGATCGTTTTAACGTCTTTTTTCTTGACGACACATAGAGTTTTACCTGATAGACGCATTAGCTATCAGAACCTCTTACTCTATCCAGTTTTCAAAGATCAAACTAATACTAGTTTATCATAGTGCTAAGACATTTACATGTACATGAAATTACGAAGCCGCCTTCATCCCACGATTAAAACCGTGGGCTTTTGGCTACGTTTCTGTAAACAGTGAGGCCAAACTATTCATTCTTCGGCAAACAGTATATAATGAAAAAAAACATGACACTCGGCCATCCACGGCCAGCGGCAGGTTAGCAACAGTTATGATAGAGGAAAGCAAGCAACTGAAAGTTAGACTTTATATAATATAAAATAGTCGAGAATGATCCTTAGTTAAGGTGGTTGATAGTCATGCACCCAATCGATAGGTCAATAGTACAACCGGCGCTGGACCGTTTTCTCAATCGGGAGGTTTATCTCCACCTTGAGACAACCAATGGGGCCTATGCCGCACATAGACAAGAGAGCAAGATGACAGTAGGGGCCTACATCCGCAATGGCCGTATTTCTTTTATCCGGGGAACCATCACGGGTGAAGGACCCTATCGGGTGGGACTGAAGATGCAAGACGGCTGGGTTTACGCCGAAGGGCTGACCGATTTTGATCTGGGACAAGAAGGAAAACTTTTGCTCGCCGGTCATGATGAAGAGGGGCGGCTGGCTGTAGCTCTGGAACTCAGTATGGAGCCCTTTGAGTTGTAACTTTCAAAAGTATACAAATTGTTTTTGGGGGTAGAACCTTCGATGCTGTAATTAATTAGTAAATTAACATGGGAGGAACATTCTTTGGGCCAACACATTCTAGTAGTTTTTCCTCATCCAGACGATGAAACCTTTGGATGCGGCGGAACTTTAGCACTCTTTGCCAAATCAGGAATTCCGATCACATATATATGCGGAACCTTAGGGCAAATGGGGCGAAACATGGGAAACCCTTTTTTCGCTAACCGAGAGACATTGTCTAAAATTCGGGAAGCAGAGTTGGAGAAAGCTTGCAAAGCTATTGGGATTCAACATTTAATCAAGCTTGGCTTACGCGATAAAACCATTGAGTTTGAGGACCCTGAACCTATCGTCAACCGAATTGAACAGATTCTCCGGGAAGTTCAGCCATCTCTGGTGCTTACTCATTATCCCGGATATGCAGTACATCCGGATCACAATGCCCTGGGGGAATTGACCATCAAGGCTGTATCTCGTCTTTCTACGCAAGATCGCCCTACCATCTATGCCCATGCTTTTGCCCGAAACTGTCAAGACGTGATTGGTCCGCCAGATATAGTCAACGATATTTCAGCAGTTGCTGATGTCAAATGCGCTGCCATCCTGGCGCACCGCTCGCAATCCCAAGTGATGTTTCCCCGTGATAACAAGACAGAAGTTAACGAACCGACGAAAAACGCTTATAGTCACATGCTCCAACGAGAATCTTTTTGGACCTATCGGTGTTTTTGAAAACGCCTTCAAAGGACTCAGCCGTGCAGCAACGACTGAGTCTCTTCTGTAGATTACAGTGAAATACCTATACCTTGAGAGGAGAACCTGTCGCATTTATGGATATCTTCAAACAATTCATCGGCTATTATAAGCCTCATAAATTCCTTCTGTTTACTGATTTATTCTGCGCACTCATTGTATCGGTCATTGACCTGGCTTTTCCGCAAATACTCAATTACCTGACTAAAACTCTCTTTACTCAGGATGCACCTGCGATTCTACATGCCTTACCTTTTATCGGTATAGCCTTAGTAGCGATGTATGTTATCAAATATTTCTGTCAGTATTTCATCATTTCCTGGGGACATGTCATGGGAGCAAGGATGGAGAACGCGATGAGGAACGATCTCTTCGATCATTATCAGCGTCTATCCTTCTCCTATTATGATAAAAATAATACCGGTGAAATGATGTCTAAACTTGTCTCGGACCTATTCGATATTTCTGAATTAGCGCACCATGGTCCGGAGAACCTCTTTATCTCCGCTCTGAAAATCCTTGGTTCCTTTATCCTCTTAATGCTGATCAACAGCAAAATGACACTGATTTTATTAATTGTGACGATAATTATGGTGCTCTACACCGTCCATAACAATATAAAAATGGCTCCTATCTTTACAGATAACCGTGTGAAAATTGCCACCGTTAATTCCAGCGTCCAGGACAGCCTTTCGGGGATCAGAGTCGTTAAATCCTTCGCTAATGAAGACGTAGAACGCGAAAAATTTCGCCAAAGTAATCAGGGGTACTTAGTTTCCAAAATAAGAACCTACAAAACTATGGGCAAATTTTTTGCTTGGGATTCTTTTTTTGAAGGATTACTCTACGTCGTCGTCATTGTCTCAGGCGGCTTATTTATCGCCCGAGGATCGCTCAAAATCACGGATCTGGCGATCTATGTTCTTTACATTAACATTTTTATTAACCCTATTGATGTCTTAATAAACTTCACTGAACAGTTTCAAAAAGGATACGCAGGTTTTAAACGTTTTGTCGAAGTATTGGAAACCCAGCCGGACATCTCTGATAAACCAGCGGCTAAGCCTCTTACCAAGGTCTTTGGGGATATTGAATATAAAGACGTATCCTTCCGCTATAATGATGACTATAATGTTTTAAATCATGTCAGCCTGTCAATAAAAGCAGGTAAAACGGTTGCTCTAGTGGGGCCTTCCGGTGGCGGCAAGACAACCTTATGTTCACTTTTGCCGAGGTTTTATGATGTAACCTCAGGTTCTATAACGATCGACGGAAAGGACATTAGAGATATTACTCTAAAATCTTTAAGAAATGCTATTGGCATTGTGCAGCAGGATGTCTATTTATTTGACGGCTCCATTAAAAAGAACATTGCTTACGGAAAAATGGATGCAACGGATGCTGAAATAATAGAGGCAGCGAAAAACGCCAATATTCATGAGTTTATCATGTCACTTGAAGAAGGCTATGACACTTATGTCGGAGAACGCGGCGTCAGGCTCTCGGGCGGCCAAAAGCAAAGACTTTCTATTGCTCGGGTGTTTTTAAAAAACCCGCCGATCTTGATCCTAGATGAAGCTACCTCGGCACTCGACAATGAAAGTGAACTCTATATTCAAAAATCGCTGGAAAAGCTATCAATTAATAGAACTACTATTGTGATTGCTCACAGATTAAGTACCATAAAAAATTCAGACGAGATTATCGTCGTTACCGATGAAGGTATTCAAGAAAGGGGCAGTCATAGGAAGTTAATTGAAAAGAACGGAATTTACGCTCATTACTATAATATGCAGTTTGAAGGTCTGGAATTAATGCCGACGTAATATAACTATCTTCCTGTATATGGGGATGTTTTTTTGAGCATTTTATCAATAATGGTTTTATCAAAGCAAACATTCAGCAATTCCAGGAAAGAAGGCGGTTCAATCTATGACCCAAAAGTTACTCTATGTTAAAGCCAATCCTAAAGCTGATTCGCAATCCAATACTCTTACTCTGGCAAATGTCTTTGTGCAGGAGTATCAAACGAAAAATCCAGAATCCGAAATCGTCATCATAGATCTTTACAAAGAAGACATTAAACCTTTGGATGCTGATACTCTGGCAAAAATGTTCAGCGGCGAGAAAAATAGGGCGCTTGACTATGCCAATCAGTTTGCCTCTGCTGATAAATACGTAATAGCTGCACCCATGTGGAACCTTGGGATCCCAGCTATCTTAAAGGCTTATTTCGATTATGTTTCTTACGTTGGTGTTTCCTTTAAATACACGGCAGAGGGGCCAATCGGGCTCCTTGCTGATAAGCCTCGTAAAGCAGTTCATATCAGCTCTCGAGGCGGTGTCTATAGCGAAGGAGCTGCTAAAGAATTCGATCTCAGTGATAAATATGTCAGAACTATTCTTGGCTTTTTTGGCATAAATCAAGTAGAATCCCTGTTCCTCGAAAATGCAAATGTATTACAAGGCGATGATTTACGAAAAGCCATCGACCAAAGCCACCAAGCGGCACGAAACCTCGCAGCAAATTTCTAAATACGTGCTGGACATTTTAAGGACGTCTATTTGTGGATACCCTTTATTATTCATTTATCTTAATCAAAAAGACATGCAGACATTAATTGCATGTCTTTTTCTTTTTGCATTTTTCTTCTGGCTTCTAGAATTATCGACTTTTTAAAATGGGGATAAATAGAACAGGCTAATTGACATATGCCCAATATTTAGTATAATTAACCTCAAAAGAACATATGACAATAACTAAAAAGGAGGTCTAAGCTTCACTTTATTTTATCTTTTGTTAGCTGTTGCCTTATTAATTTATTGTCTATATCATTATCATTTTTACTTTATCACTTAATTCACATACACATTAGTTTTTAATGATTACATAGTCCAACTAAATTATTCTAAAAGACATCGAGAACCTCACCATGAGTTTTTGAATGTTAACGTTGTGGAAGAGGAGAGTCAAGTATGATAGATCACAAAAATTTACGCCCCAAGGATATGGGACGATCGGATGAACAACTAGTCAGAGTGAATCCCCGACAGCTCATGCCTTTACTGCCGCCTTATGATCAACCGGGGATGGAACCTCCGCTTACGGATCCTAAACCTGCCTGGAGAGAAAAATTCTGTACTTCTTTGGATGGCTACGTAGGAATTGACACCTTAACACGCCCAAAAACTAAAGAAGAAGAGGACAAATTCGTTCAGACGTTTCTCAACGGCTTAGAGAAAAGTTTTTCGGATGGTAACAATGGGGCGCTTCAACCCTTCTTATTGTCCTTTGAATATTGTGCCAAGTGTGATACCTGTTCCTCAGCATGTCATATCTACGAAGCATCAGGGAAAAATGAACTATATCGTCCAATTTTCCGTTCCGAAGTCCTAAGAAAAATCGTAAAAAAATATTTTACCAAAAGCGGGAAATTGTTAGGAGGTTTTGTCGGCGCAGATATCGATGTGAACTGGGAAACCATAGCCCGGCTCGGCGAATTAGCTTATCGCTGCAATCTTTGCCGCCGTTGTGCCCAAACCTGTCCCCTGGGTTTAGACAATTCTATTCTTACCAAAGAGATTCGTAAAATCTTCAGCCAAGAAATGGGCATTGCACCTCTGCCTCTCCACACTAAAGGTACTGTCCTGCAGCTTAAAACAGGCTCATCGACAGGAATTACCAAGCCTGCTTTTTTAGATACCATCGAATTTATGGAAGAGGATATCGAGGAAAAGTATGGTTATAAAATCAAATTCCCCATTGACAAAAAAGGTGCCGATATTCTTCTCATCCACAATGCTGGTGAATATATGGCTTGGCCTGAAAACCCTATTGCTTTTGCCATTCTTTTTGAAGAAGCGGGTATAGACTGGACACTTAGCAGCGAAATTGCGGGCTATGATAATGTAAACTACGGTATATGGTATGATGATTTTCAGGCCAAGAAGCTTGCCTTGCTGCAAATGAAAGTTGCCAAAGAACTGGGAGTCAATCGAATTGTTATTGCGGAATGTGGTCATGCTCATAAAGCTTCCATGATTGTAGGCGATCGCATGACTTACGGTGATGACAAGATTCCGGTGGAAAGCTGCCTGCCTCTGCTTTGGAATATGGTGAAGGACAAACGTTTAAAGTTGGACCCTAGCAGAAATAATTTCCCGGTGACCCTTCATGACCCCTGTAATTATGTTCGGGGCATGGGAATTGTTGAGCCACAGCGCAATGTCCTGAAGGAGATTTGCCCTCAGTTTAGAGAAATGACACCTCACGGAGTAAATAATTATTGTTGCGGCGGGGGCGGCGGCTTTGCCATTACAAATTCCGTCAACTTCAGCGAATGGAGAAATAAAGTAAGCTCGCGCATGAAGTTTAATCAGATCCTTGGAGCCTTTCAGGATACAATGGCGAACTCCAATCAGCCTAAATATGTATGCGCTCCTTGTTCTAACTGCAAAGGAGCAATTAGAGATATTCTGGAGTTTTATGAAGCAACGGCAAAGTTCAATGTTCAGTATGGCGGTTTAGTAGAATTAATGGTCAATGCTCTTGTGAGTATGAAAAAGCCGTTTATGGAGTTTTTAGAAGAATAATTTCAACGTTTTCCGGCGGACTATTTAAGGGACTATTTAAACAAACGCCTTCTGGAGCAGATTACTCGAATCGACTCCAGAAGGCGTTTTAATCCTATTGAATTGTATGTTAGCCGCATACCTAGCGTGTACCATATGTGAAGCAAAAGATCAAGACTATGCCCTTTTTAGATTAAGCTTTTACAGCAAACTTACTGTCTGAGCAAAAATATCCTTGACGGCACGCCCAGAAGCGCAATCCATCTCGACAATACTCTTCCCCTCATTGATTGCTTTGACAGCGGCAGGATCAAAGGGTATTTTTCCTACGATAGGAAGTCTAAGTCTTTGGCAAAACGATTCAATTTTTTCTGTATTCTCTTGACTTACATCAAATTTATTAATACAAATTGCGATTCGCGTTTGAAATTTCTCAGCAGTTTTAATGATTCGTTCCATATCACTAATGCCTGAGATAGAGGGTTCTGCCACAATCAGTACCATATCAACACCGTTCAACGAGGCGATCACTGGACAGCCAATCCCCGGTGATCCATCAATGATCGCCAGGTCGGCGTTAATTGCTGTATACTTCATATACCTTTTTACTTCGGTTACCAGCATCCCCGAATTACCGCTTCCCATTTTCAGCCGCGCAGTGGAAAACACTCTATCACCAGAATAAAGCATAAGTTCGCCTGCTACAGAAGGTTGATAGGATATAGCCTTTACAGGGCAGATCGCTTCACAGACACCACATCCTTCGCAGGCGAAGCTATCAACGTTATAAGGACTACCTGCCTGAATTGCCTCGAAATGACAATACTGCTGACACAAACCACATTGCACACATAATTCCGGATCAATCGCTGCTTTGGACATACCGTAGAAGTTGGCTCGTCTGGCTTCCGAAGATTGATGTAAAATCAAATGCAAATTGGGAGCATCGACGTCACAATCTGCAAAAGCCCTGGCTTCAGATAGCTTAATAAAGGCGCTGGCAACCGTTGTTTTACCGGTACCGCCTTTGCCGCTAAGGATGAGTAGTTGCTTCATTTTGCACCCCCTTAGACACTATTTGAAGCATCGAAGAGAAGAATTCCCGATACGTTTCATTTTTTCTAACGGCAATATGCCCTTGCGCATTTAGGGTTCCCAACTCATTTTCAAAAGGGATCTTGCCTATGATATTGATACCTTTTTCCAAGCAAAATTCTTCCGCCGGATTGTCTCCTTCCTGGCACTTATTGAGGACCACACCGTGTGGCTTACCAAACAAAGTCACCAGCTCATGAACCATATTTAGATTGTGAACCCCAAATAACGTAGGTTCAGCCACCAGTAGGCAATAGTCCGCGTCCTTAATACTTTCCATAACTGTGCAGGCGCTGCCGGGAGGACAATCAATAACTGTGAATTTCTTATTCCCCTGGAGATTCTCTAAAAGTGTCTTTATAATCGGAACGCCCGATTCTTTCCCAGTATGTAATATTCCTGTAATGACTTCAACATTCCCGGAAACACCTCTTTGAACCTCGCCAACAGCATAATCTTTCTCCGACAGAGCCTTTTCCGGGCAGAAGAGCACACATCCGCCGCAGAAATGACAAACGTCGTCAAATATAAGCAAATTATTCTTGATATAGGCTAAGGCGTTAAACCTGCAAAAATCGATACATTTCCGACATCCGCTGCAGAGTTTATTATCCACACTAGGAATTTTGACAGAAACGTTCTCCGTTTTTATATCCTTGGGGTTAAAAAAAAGATGCCCGTTAGGCTCTTCAACATCGCAGTCGATATAACAGGAATCTATAGCAGAAGCTGCCAAATTAACGGATACCAGTGTTTTGCCTGTGCCGCCTTTGCCGCTGAGCACAGCGATCTTCATCTTAGGTTCCTCCATGGCCATGAAATCCAGCATGAATCTCTTCTAATAAAGCTAACTTTCCTTCAACGAAAGCTGTAAGATTATCCTTAATTGAGTCGTTAATCGTTTTAAATAGTTTAATATTAGCTGCTTGAATAATTTCTGCTGCATTTTCACCACATCGTGGAGTAATCAGAGCGTTCACCCTATTATCCACAACAATTTGTGCAGCCTTTATCCCTGCACCGCCTTGACTGGCAATTGCACTATTATCAAGAAATACACTTTCCTTTGACTCGGTATCATAAATCAAATAATAGGGTGTCCGTCCAAAGGATTCACTTACACTTGCTTCCATTGACTTGTCATTAACCGGAATTGCAACTTTCATAAAAGAATCCTCCCAAATTGCGCATTTAGAATATTTTGTTGAAAATGGCATACACTAGTTTCTTGATCAATTTTATTTTTCCTGAAAAGCTCGGTTACATCGATGCTTCTGACAGCCGCCACAACCACAGTACGGTTCAAGGCCGTCACAAAGTTGATAATCTCCGCCTTCAATCCTTAGCACTTTCCCTTTGACTAACGACTCTGCAAGCTTTTTCCGAGCATCATTATAAATACGCTGAACTGTTGTACGTGCTATCTTCATTTGGTCTGCAGACTCTTCCTGAGTAAATCCTTCCAAATCAATCAACCGTATCGTTTCATACTCATCAACAGTCATAGTCAGAAAATGTTCTTGATTAATAGGAACGTTAAGCGGCCCAAATTGGTTACTTTCCGGCAAACAACATACTTTTCTCCATTTTCTTGGTCTTGGCATAATTCGTTCTCCTCTGCTTGTGACGTAAGGAACAGAAGCGTTCTCCTGCTTCTTTATCTTATATCATTATTTTACGATTATGTCATCCCCTTGCCAGATATAGAAACAATTTCGCCGAAAAACTATGCCCCTTTGATTATGCACTACGACCCATTAACCTCCATCACGGATAGTCTCCTTTCAGATTATTGACATATGCCTTTTTCAAGCTTAATTATACATCATTAAAAACATATGTCAATAATTACGATTCTAACTGACATGCTGTTCTCTAGAAAGTGAGTAAGTGAACTCGTTTCAGCAAAAGCTGAACATCGGATAAAAAGCCTTCTGATAAATTGTTATATACAATCTCTCAGAAGGCTGGATGAAAAGCCTTATTGCATTCATAGACTAGGTTACTGAATAGGATAGGCTCCTCTGCTGCTAAGGTAATTAAATAAGTCTTCGCCATGCTGCTGCTCTTCCTTTTGGATATGATTTAGGGCCTGGCGAATATTATGATCTTGGCACTCGAAGATAACCGTATCATAGGCGCCCGAGATATACTTCTCTGTTACAAGCATATCTTTGGTCAAGGCGACATCATTAGGATTTACAGTTTGTCCGGCAGGATTTGTTTGCGCTGCTTGATTCTGCCCTCCGGTCTGCTGACCTTGGCCTTGACCGCTTATGGTTGGCGTTTGGCCGTTTAAAATTTGGTTGAGAGTGTTAAAATGTTGTTTTTCATGAGAAGCATGGTCATTGAATAACTGTTTGAGTTGTTGATCTTGAGCCTCATTAGCATATTTCGTGTATTTTTGAACACACATTTCTTCATGGCTTTTTTGATCTTGAAGCATCATCCGTTCTTTTTGACTGATCATGGAGAACCACCTTCCTATGTATACGTATAGGCGCACCTACCTGACTTATAGTATTCACTTGGTCGGATGGAACTATGTATTGTATTCAGACCCTAAAGCGATAGCCTGCACCCCATACAGTTTCTATGTATTGAGGATTGGAGGGATCGCTTTCGATTTTCTCCCGCACTCTTGCAATATGTACCGTTACTGTCGATGAGTCCCCTAAGGCTTCTAAACCCCAAACACGCTCAAATAACTCTTCGCGTCCGAACACACGATTGGGATTTTGGGCCAGATATAAAAGTAAACTAAATTCTTTCTGAGCTAAGCATACTTCCCGGCCGAGCACAAAAACTCTATGGGATTCTTGATCGATCTTCAGCCCACGAATCGTCAACGTTTTCCCCTTTTTGACACTGTCTCGGAATCTCTGTTTTAATCGTTCATAATTCTCCAGATGAGCTTTTACTCTAGCGACTAATTCGCCGGGACTGAAGGGTTTGGTAATATAATCATCGGCACCCAGGCTGAGGCCTTTAATCTTATCGATTTCTTCCTTTTTGGCAGAGACTAAAAGAACGGGAATATCTTTATCCACTTTCATGCTCTTTAAAATTTCCAAGCCATCCATTCCCGGAAGCATGATATCCAAAATCAACAAATCAATATCGTTTTCCTGAAAGATTCTTAAACCCTCTGAGCCGTCTGCGCACACAAGAACCTCAAAACCGGCAACTTCAAGATAGTCTCTTTGCAATTCTGCGATACTCAAATCATCTTCAATTATCAAAATCTTTTTCTTCATTTAACCTTCTTAGTATTATGATTTACTTAAGGAAATCATAATACTCGTTCCCTCCTCCCCCTGACTAGTAGCCCAAATTCTCCCTTCATGGCCCTCAATAATTTGCTTAGCTATTGCCAATCCCAGACCGCTTCCTTTACTTCGAGCCCTGTCAGATCTATAGAATCGGTCAAAAATATAGGGCAAATCCCCTTCGCTGATACCCGAACCATTATCCCGCAGTTCAATAATAATGCTGGTCGGCGTATCTCTGAGAAGAATTTCGATTTCGCCTTGATCTTTGTTCATATATTTACGAGAATTATCAAGAATATTCACGATGACTCGTTTCATTCTCGCACGATCTAGAAAAACAAATTGCTTTTGGCGCAGATCATTTCGCAAAGAAACCTTGATCTGACTCCTTTCCAATTCCGGCTCACTTTCAAGCAGGCAGAGTTTAAGATAATCCTCAATATCCGTTTTTTCAAAATCAAAAGGAATTTGGTTTAAATCTAGTTTAGCATAAAGAAGTAAATCATCAATCATTTGGTCAACTTGATGAGCCTTCAAAGAGATTGTTTTGAGATAACGTTCCCTTTTCTCGGGTGTATTGGCAATCCCGTCTAAAATTCCTTCAATATATCCTTTGATAGAGGTTACAGGGGTCTTTAAATCGTGAGATATACTTGAAATTAACATTTTTCGATTATCCTCATACTTCAGTTGCGTATGAACAGAATCCTTTAGTCTGAGGCGCATAACTTCAAGGTCGCGGCATAAGGCCTGAATTTCTTGATCCCCTTCTTCAACAATGGCCTGATCGAGATTTCCTCGGCTAATTTCCGCAGCGGCACTTTGTAAATTACGAAGCGGTTTAAGAATTGTGCGCGAAAAATGATATGATACAAGACTATTCGTTAACATAAAGACAAGCACAAAGGTTACTCCAATGATGATTATAAATCTCGTAAAGTTTATTGCCGCTTGATCTAAAGGTGCTAACAACAAAACGTTTCCCTTCGTACCATCCTTGAACTGCAGGCTTATCGATTGAACGGTATAGGTATTGTCTCCAATCACAACGGGTTCTGTTCTCTTCATATTCCCTGCATCCAAAGCCTTTTCCATATCGATTTTACTTAGATTGAGGGAAGAAAAGATTACCTTTTCATCTTTTATAACCACAAGCTGCCCATGAATCTCTGCCAGCCGTTCTTGTAGATGTTTTTGAACCCCCCCGTCTTCGATGAGTTCTGGAGTTTGTTGAAGAACATTGGTTTCGGTATTTAAAAGCTCAAACTTAATTTCCGACAAACGTTGATAATTTTTGAAGGATAGATCATCGCCGGAAAGCTTGCCGTAAATAAAAAGAAAAGCCACGGCAATAAAAACAGTAATCACCGTTGGAATGATGACTGTTGAAGCGTTGGCTAAAATCATGCGTTTTTTGAGGTCCATTAATCGTCACCCTATAATTCCTTTTTATCAAATAAATAGAATCCCGCTGTAAATAACATAATGCTTGACCCCAGCATAATCAAGAACTGTCGCATAATTTTTGCTAAGGGAAAGGATTTCATAAGAAATAAATTATACCAGTCCAGTTGCGTAGTCATCAAGATACTTGAGTATTGTGAAAAGAACACTCCCAATACTTTTAAGCCTAAAAAGATTAAAATTGATACAAAGAAAACAGAAATTCCACTCTTAAGTAAATTTGTCAAGAGAACAATTCCTAAAGCCAAAACAACCATAGGAAACAAGCTAACGATATAAGAGAATACAGTTCTAACAAAGGAATCCAGAGTTGCTGAATTGGTATTGAAAATAAAACCCGCCATGATCGAAAAAAATAGCAGCAAGAGCAGAGTTGCTAAAATGAATATACTGATAGCGGTAATTTTAGCAGCGAAGATTTTTAAACGGCTCACGGGCCGGGTTAAGGTTATGCGCATATTATTGTGAGCAAACTCTCCTGAGAAACTATCAATAGTTACTAACGCAGTAAACAGGGGCAAGATAGTGTTGACAACAACTGACAATACAAGCATGGGAAATTCCATACTGCCTGCCGTTCTGAGCCCAAAGCCGCTCCTTACCCCTACAATAATAATTTGACCTATAACAATAACAGCCAGAGAAAGCAAAAGGGCGGCCAAAGCCTTTTTCTTTTTATAAAGTTTCTCTAGTTCATTAACCAACGCTGCTTGAAAGACGGCCATTTCGTTCTACCTCACTTACAAAATAGTTCTCAAGTGTCGCATAGTTTCTCAAAATTGTCTTAGTGCTCTCGACATTAAGTATTTCACCATTATAAATCACCCCAATACGATTACACGTCAACTCGACATCATGAATCAGATGACTGGAGATAAAAAATGTGGTCTTTTCTTCATCAGCTAATTTCTGAATCAGCTTACGGATATCGATCATTCCCTCGACGTCAAGACCATTTAAAGGTTCATCCAGAATAACGACTTTAGGCCGGGATAAAATAGCTGCCGCTAAACCAAGTCGCTGCTTCATTCCTAAGGAGAATTTCTTCGGTTTTTCATGTTTATATTTAGACATACCCGTTAGTTCCAGAACTTCATCAATGCGTTGATAATCCACATCCGGGTAAAATCTTGCCAGCTGTTTCAAGTTATCAAAAGCACTAAGATAAGCATAAGCTTCAGCGATTTCGATCAGACAGCCAACCTTAGCCATCGCTCGTTCATAGTCTTCCGTTATGCTGTGTCCGAAGATTTTTACATCACCATAATCAGGGTGAATAAGTCCTGTCATAAGTTTCATGGCGGTGGTTTTTCCGGCACCGTTCGGCCCCAAGAAGCCAAAAATATCTCCTTCAGAGATTTCTAAGTTAATATTCTTAATTCCCCGCCCATTTTCATATTGTTTTGTTAAATTCTTGATCTCTATAATCGGTTCCATACCTGCCTCCTTCAATGGTAAGAGGACTGCCGGGTTAACCGGCAGTCATAACTGTTTTCCGCTGTATATTAGGGCAAATGGGCTATTCCAAGTCCGGGCTGAAGGTGGAATCGAAGATAATACCGCCCTCAGAGAATGTAGTGCTTTCATTTAAATATATTTTCCCGGCATGTTCGTCGAGGAAGAAAGCCTCATTTATTCCTGCATCTGTTCTAAACTTATATTCTGGAGAATTTTTATCCTTCGACTTCGTGGCCGTAAAACTAAAATCTCGTTTCGTAGTAGCATATTGATCAAATCCCGTTTTATACACCTCATAATATCGTCCGGTCGCCGATGTTTGATCAATTTGTGTAATCTCAATAATTCGTTCCCCGACTTTAACAAACTTACCGTCTTTCGTGATTAGAATGTCATTTTTAAACTTACCCATAAACTCTTGAGGGTTCGATATTTCAGGCCCGGAATTTTCATTTTTAATAACATTTTTAACAACTTTCTTTCCACTCAGATCAGGTTTGGTTACTACCGTGGAGTTTATGTTGGTCAGCTTCGCTAAAACCTCTATCGTTATAGCATGAACGGTTCCCTGCTCATCCTTCCCGGAGACAACAGCTGACCCCAAAATACTCTCCATTACACCATCTTTATTAATCTTTGCCGTCCCGTCAATAGTTTTGACAAAAACATCCTTGCTGAGATGGGGTAAATTGTTGTCTTGTTGTCCATTAAACTGTTGTTTCATTTCAAAGGAGGCGAGTGCATTGATCAACGAAGGAATTTGCACTTCTGTGAGTGAGCCGGAAAGGACTTTGCTTCCGTCCGGGTTCTCCGTAACCACAACATTATCCTTAAGATTTCCGACAATAGCATCTGCTATTTTTTCAGCATCATCAGCATTATTTTCTTTGAAAGGATTGGAAAAGGCCATATCTTTTCGCTCTTGAGTATATTCCGTAACATAGTAGGTGGGATCATCATTAGACAACCTAATATACGTTGCCTTATCGAAATAGGTTTGACGACTGTAATTATTTCCGTTGATAGTTTGTTCGGATGTCGTCTCTTCTCTGGCAGTCTTTGTCCTATCGCACTTCTCGGTTTGATTCATAAAAGATAATGTTTTCCCATTATCTTTTACATCATAAGATATATCCATTGTAAAACTCTTAAGGTTATCACTGCATTGAGCAGCCGTAAATTTAAGGGCATCTTTCAATTGATCATATCCGCTCTTGGCTGCTATATCGGCTATGGCCGTCGTGGCAAGCAGCATTGCCCCCAGGGTAAAGCTCAAAACCATGGTCGTTTTCTTGGTTAATTTCATGGATCCAACTCCTTATCCGTTTTCCAGAAGCTTCCGTAACTTTATTTTAGCAGTTTGCCCTTGAATTTCTCTAAACGATTTATTAACAAATTATTAACTGTTCATGCCAATATCAGTAGATATACCAGAAATCCTTTTGGAAAATTATATCATAGGATCTGTTAAATACGCTTGCACTATTACTTAATCAACTGATCAATTCATTTTTCTTGCATGACTATTATGATTAGAGATATAACAAAAAAAGAAAGAGCATCATGTGCTGCAAACTCATCATGCTCCCCTTACAACGAACCGCTCTAAATGGGTGGCTAAATTGGGACGACGCAAAAGCCGAGAAACAGTCTTACCTTTAATAAAGGGGAAATGGCCGTTTATTTTTTTATACAAAAACTCCCTCTTTTCCAATTATCAGAATGGCAATTGAGAACTCTGAAGCTCAAAATCATTCAAATTAATTCAAATCTCCCCTTGGTATTAATTTAGCTGTTATTTATAATAAATATTTCACAAGAGCTTGTGAATAAATAGATTTTGAACAACTATGAATCTTATGCTATATTAAAATCAGTCGGTCTGATGGTCTGACCACATACTAAATTTCACAAACTTTATTCCTTCTTTTCATTATTCAATCTCTTTTAAACCCATCTTAAATCAACAGGGAGGTTTTACTCATGGAAATTCTCGTATGTATTAAGCAAGTTCCAGGAACCTCAAAAATTGACGTAGACCCAATTACAGGTGTCTTGAAACGCGACGGCGTTGACTCCAAAATGAATCCTTATGATCTATTCGCCCTTGAAACTGCCTTAAGACTTAAAGAACAACATGGCGGAACTATTAAAGTCATTAGCATGGGACCGCCACAGGCTAAAGACGTTATCAGAGAAGCTTATATGATGGGCGTTGACGAAGGGGCTTTAGTTTCAGACCGGAAATTTGCGGGAGCCGATGTTTTGGCCACCTCTTATACAATTTCTCAAGGAGTTCGCCAGCTTGGCAGCTTCGATCTCATACTTTGCGGCAAGCAGACAACGGATGGAGATACAGCCCAAGTTGGCCCGGAGATGGCTGAATACTTGGGCATCCCCCATATAGCTAATGTCTTAAATATTATTGAAGTCAACGATACTTCCATCCTTGTCGAAATGGATATGGCTAATACCATAGAAGTTGCCGAAATTAACTTCCCTTGCCTCTTAACTGTAGAAAAGGATATTTTTCAGCCCAGACTTCCTTCCTATAAGAGAAAATTAAGCACGAAGGACAGGGAAATTAAAATTATCTCCTTTAAGGATTTTGAAGATCAAAATGAGCATAGGTATGGACTCGCAGGTTCTCCCACTCAAGTAGAACGCATATTCCCGCCGTCCGCTAACACTGACAGAGAAACCTGGACAGGCACTCCAGAAGAGTTAAGCTCTCAAATTGTCAATAAACTTAGACAGTTTAAGTTTGTTTAGGGGGGAAGATTTATGAGTAAATTAATTTGCCATCAAGAAAATCTGGACGAATCCAAAATTCAAGAATTAGTGGCTATTTGCCCTTTTGGAGCTCTTGAAGCTAACAACGGGACCCTTGAAGTCACAGCCGGATGTAAAATGTGTAAGTTATGCGTCAAAAAAGGTCCCAAAGGGGTTATGGAATTTATCGAAGATGCTGTACCTTCCGTCGATAAAAGTTTATGGAAGGGTATTGCAGTCTACGTTGATCATATCGAAGGAGAAATTCATCCTGTAACCCTGGAACTAATCGGTAAGGCCAGGGAACTTGCCTCTGTTGTCAATTTTCCCGTTTATTGCATTTTTATCGGTTGTAACATTAAAGATAAAGCTCAAGAACTGCTTCATTATGGTGTCGACGAAGTATTTGTCTATGATTATGAAGAATTAAAACATTTTCGTATTGAACCTTATACCGCAGCCTTTGCAGACTTTATTCAAAAAGTAAAACCATCGTCTTTGCTCGTCGGCGCAACTACTATCGGGCGTTCTCTGGCTCCCAGAGTAGCGGCAAGATTTCGAACCGGATTAACCGCTGATTGCACAACCCTGGAAATGAAGGAAAATACTGATCTGGTGCAGATCAGGCCCGCTTTTGGAGGCAACATTATGGCTCAGATTATTTGCCCTAATACAAGACCTCAAATGGCAACGGTTCGCTATAAGGTTATGACTGCTCCGGAAAAGCAAGATGAGCCCAGCGGTAAGGTTACGCTTTGTGATTTAGATCCGGCAAAATTAGCGTCTGGAATTAACGTTTTAAAGGTAACACGCAAAGAGATTGAAGAAAACATCTCTGATGCTGAGGTAATTATCGCTGTCGGACGAGCCCTCAAATCCGAAAAAGATTTGAAGATGATTGAAGAGTTGGCTCAATTATTAGGCGCCCAAATTGCAGGCACGCGCCCCTTAGTTGAAGCAGGTTGGTTAAATGCCAAACGTCAAATCGGCTTATCTGGACGAACTGTCAAACCCAAGCTGATCATTACCCTCGGAATTTCTGGTGCTGTCCAGTTTACTGCCGGCATGAACGGTTCAGACCAAATTTTCGCTATCAACAAAGACCCACAAGCCTCAATTTTCAATATTGCTCATTATGGAATCATTGGAGATATCTATGAGATTGTTCCTCAACTCATTGAAAATTTAAAAAGATCCGAGACTCTGGCTTGTGCGCGCTAAGAAATAAAGCCAGTAAACTCAAGAAAAAACTATACGGACCGCCTTTTCTCGCCATCCCTGACTTCAGAGATATTCAGGCAATCCACTCTTGAAGAAATATACGTAATGAGCTGCAAGGTGCCGATAAGCCCGTCCGCTTACCGGCATGAGCAGGAGTTGTTGTACTTTCGGAAAGTAAAAACGCGGAGGTATTTTCATGAATAACTATAAAACGCTGGATGCTCATGATAGAGAATTTTTAGTCTCGTTACTAGGTGAAGAACGAGTTTTCACGGGTGAAGCAATTAGTGATGATTTCAGCCATGATGAATTAGGAGGCATTAGTAAACTTCCGGAGGCTTTAGTCAACGTTTTGACCACCGATGAAGTCTCTAAAATTATGCGCTATGCCTATGATAACAATATTCCTGTTGTAGCACGCGGTTCGGGAACAGGTCTTGTTGGGGCTTCAGTTCCTATCTTCGGAGGGATCATGCTGAACATGTCCGGCATGAACAAGATCCTGGAACTGGATGAAGAAAACTTAACCCTCACCTTAGAACCCGGAGTACTCTTAATGGAAATCAGCAAATATGTTGAAGATCATGATTTGTTTTACCCGCCGGATCCTGGTGAAAAGTCAGCTACCATTGGGGGAAACATTAATACTAATGCCGGCGGCATGAGAGCCGTTAAATATGGTGTAACCAGGGACTATATTCGCGGTCTGGAGATTGTCCTGCCTAACGGCAGCGTTATTAATGTCGGCGGAAAAGTTGTCAAAAACTCATCCGGTTACAGCATAAAAGATTTAATATGTGGATCAGAAGGAACACTGGGCATTGTGACCAAAGCAACCTTGAAGTTAATCCCGCTGCCGAAAAAAGCAATTTCTCTCTTAATACCCTTTCCTGATCTTGATAAAGCCATTAGTACTGTTCCAAAGATTATTAAGTCCAAAAGTGTTCCTACGGCCATAGAGTTTATGCAGAGGGAAGTTATTCTTGCAGCCGAGGAATTTCTGGGCAAAAAGTTCCCTGACAACTCTTCCGATGCCTATCTCTTGCTGACTTTTGATGGCAATAGCATCGAAGAATTAGAAAAGGACTACGAGAAAGTGGCGAATATTTGTCTCGAGGAAGGCGCTCTGGATGCCTTTATTATTGATACCGACGAGCGAAAAGAAGCTGTCTGGTCTGCTCGAGGCGCATTCCTAGAGGCAGTGAAAGCTTCAACCACTGACATGGACGAATGTGATGTTGTTGTTCCGCGTAATAAAGTTGCCGAGTTTATTAAATACACCCATCTCCTGCAGGAAGAATTTGAGGTTAGAATTAGAAGCTTTGGTCATGCCGGTGATGGCAACCTGCATGTCTATGTGTTAAAGGATAACCTTTCTGATGAGGCTTGGCCAAAGAAACTTGCGGAAGTTTTTGACGCAATGTATCGAAAATCTCAGGAACTTCATGGACTGGTATCTGGAGAGCATGGCATTGGCTATGCCAAAAAGCAATATATGTTCGACCAATATGAACCTGAATTTGTAGAGCTCATGAAAAATATCAAATTAGCCTTTGACCCTAAAAATATTCTTAATCCCGGTAAAGTATGCGAATAAGATTGTAATATGATTGATGAGTTGCGGCAAATGACAAATTGTTTGCTGCAACTCTTTTTATTTTTCGCTAAAGATAATTTTAGATTCCTTAATCTACACTTTGCTAAGTACTGATTTTAGTGATTGGAGACTAGACTATTTGATCTTGTCCTAATGTACAAGAAACGGTCTAACATCTTCAAGGGCTTTTCTTAATTCTTCAAGGGCATGTTCATCCATTCTGCCGGAATTTCGCATTCTTTGAATTAAGTCTTCAGGAGTAATTCCTTGCATTCGCATAGCTGATATAATCTCTTTTTCGTCTTTCGTTAAATCCTTCCATTCTCGCACGGTAAGCACCTCCAAATAATTGAAACGGGTTGTCGTTTGAAATCTAGTCTTTGAATTGACGTTCGGTTCTATTCATAGATTTTAAAGTGAGTAAACTCAGGGCTGCAGCAAAACTTGTTGGCACCCTCATTGAATCCCCATCGGGACTTCAGTGACGAAATTGCTATTCCATAACAAGTGCTATCGCGCTGAAGGGTACGTTGGTTTTCACAAATTCTTGACATTTTCTTAAAATTTTCTCCTCCAATATTGGGCATTCTAAACAATGTTCCAGTTAAATAACTACAAGGAGGAGTGCAAATTGTTAAAAAAGTTTGCAGTGGCTTCATTAACCGTAGCTTTTCTGGCTTTAGGTGCCGGAACCTGCTTAGCTGCTCCGGATCCTGCGAAACTTGATGAGCTTAAAGCCTTAAACCAGCAAATGTTCACGCTGAAAAAGCAAATGGTGGATAAACAATTGGAAGCTGGACTCCTTGATCAGGAAAAAGCAGCCAAAATCAAAACCTTCATTGAAGAGCGTCAAAAGCAGGTTGAAGAGGATTTTGCTAAAGGACAATATTCCGGCTTCGGAAAGAAACACGGTCATGGCTTTAGTAAACCAGGCCCTTCTCCAAGTAACAGTTAGTCTTAAGTAACCTTACAGATTATCAACTGGAACAGCCCCTCGGCTTATAAGCTGAGGGGCTTGCTTAATTTATCCACTGGTAACAAAGAATATGGTTAACTTATTGCAAAAATGCCATAAAATGTAAGGTTCTATCGTAAGAATTACATAGGAGTATTTAGGAGGAATAAATGTGAGACATATTCTTGCCAGAAGCGAACTTTGCCTCGGATGTAAGAGCTGTGAACTGGCTTGCGCCGTTGCCCATTCAACCAGCAAAACGTTGTGAGCCAAAATTCGGTTGACTTTTTCGGCCTCTCAGTCATGTCTGCCGGTATTACCAAGCTTAATAAAACCATGGAAACAGGAGGTTGGGAAGAAGAATCATCGCAAAGAATCATTGATGGCAGAACCATCTACCAAAAGCTAATTTGGCAGGGGGACGTCCTTAAGGGCTTTATCCTCGTTGGTGACACCTCCCAGTGTGGTGTTTTGACAGCTTTAGTCAAATCAGGGCGGCCTTTAACCCGGGCTCAAAAGAAAGTCGCACTAGGGAAACGGGGAACCTTAGCAGCGGAACTAATAATTTAAAACGAAGCAACAATCCTTTAATGCTTTCTGTACAAATTAAGAAGGAGAATTCGACAAATCCTTAATTTTAGCGATTAGTTTCGTATAGACCTTATGCATATGAGGTTCGGTACTATAGGTGTTGATTTCAGCTAACGGAATCCATTTAACGCCGCTGTTTTCATCTTCCTTAACCCTAAGCAAATCCTTTTCATCCGCTTCGATTAAGAAAGCAACGGATAAATGCAAGTGGGGGGATACGTAAATTCCGCGTTTTATGTGCCCTAAAACAGTCAATATATCCAAGGAGAAAATATCGTTGGAAAGCGGACGAATAGTCTTTACGCCCGTCTCTTCCCGCAGTTCTTTTATTGCTACAGCCAATAAATCTTCGTCCCCGTCAGCATGGCCTCCTATCCATGACCAGGAGTTATAAATATTATGATGGACCATAAGCACTTTATCTTTGCGACTGTTGACCGTAAAGGCTGAACAGGTAATATGTGCCACCTCATTGTTCCTTGTCAAAATATCTTCAAATACTTCAGCACAGTCTAAAAAGACCTCTTTATCCTTCGCTTCTTGTTCATTATAGGGAGAATATTGCTTTACTAATTCAAACATGGTCCTCTCTCTTTCTTTATAACTTCTAGTAAGTTATTCTGGTAATTAAATCAGATTAATCTTCCTTACTAAAAATATCCCCTTATTTTTCCTTATCATAACACAAAGCGGTCTCAATGATATAGGATTGGATTGGATTGGATTGCCACACCTAACATTGACACCGCGGCGAAACATTCAGCATGGCCAGGGGCTGCCTCACTGCCTTTGCTCATAATTTTATAATCCCTGATATTAAAAGAGACCGGGATTAAACCCGGTCTTTGGCGACATCTTTTCCAATTTTATCAGAATCGAAGGGCAGGGGAATCTTCTCAGTGTTATCTGGCTTCCGCGACTTGTTGTTTGTTTTTTTAGCCATAACCAATTTACCCCCTTTAACATTTCACAAATAGGATTCTCTGAATAATAAATTCTATACATTCCTTTTTCCATTCAACAAATCCAACAAGTGTTTTTTTATGTTAATTGCTCCACCGGATAGGAGAAGGTCCTGCTCACGAGGCCTGGAGAAGGGAACGTGGATCTTATCTAAAATTCGAGCAGGGCTATGGCTTAATACAACAACTTCATCTGACAAAAGAATTGCTTCTTCAATATCATGGGTAATAAAAACAACCGTCGGGCGGCTCTGGCTCCACACATTAAGAAGCCACTCCTGCATTTCTCGCCGGGTCAAAGCGTCCAGTGCTCCAAAGGGTTCGTCCAAGATCAAGGTGTTCTGTCCAAATAAGAAGGTTCTTAGAAGTGCCCCCCTTTGCCGCATTCCGCCGGATAATTGATGCGGGTAATGCTCTGCAAACTTACCCAAGCCGAAACGATCGAGCCAGTGGCGTGCTTTCTCCCTGGATTGACGTTTATCCTCACGCCGAATATCGCTGCCTAAGGCAACATTGTCCAACAAGGTGCGCCAAGGCAATAGTAAATCTTTTTGGGGCATATATCCCACTTGACCCGGGACACCCTTAATGGATCGGCCTTCTAAGAAAATATCACCTTGAGCAGGCACCTCAACTCCGGCGATTAAATTACAAATCGAACTCTTTCCGCAACCGGATGGACCAATCAGAGAAACGAATTTTCCCGTTTCTACCTCTAAGTTAATGTTTTTCAAAACATCCAGAACAGATTTCCCGCCGTCCTGATACGATAGCGACACATCTTTAAGTATTAGCATAATCTAAGCCTTGGGTAAGAAATCGTTTGTAAACGCTTTGTTCGTATCGATCATTTTATCCAGAAGCTTGTGTTCGAACATCCATTGAGCATAATTGTGCCAGACAGAGGCTTTCTGAACACCCCATTGCGAAGCATCTGCCTGATATTGCTTGCTAATCCAAGCTTGGCTTTTCTTAATAAGCTTCTGGTCTTCCTCCGGAGCATTTTTGATCAGGATATTTGCCGCATCATCGGGGTTTTTAATAGCATATTGGTATCCTTCACTGACGGCTTGAGTAAAGCGGCGAACGACATCGGGTTTTTCCTTAATCATTTTTTCACTTGTAACTAAAACCGGTGTGTAATCATCGAGAGCCGGATTAATATCTTTAATCCACATCATGTTTAGAGGCGTACCAGCCAGTTCGGCCTGAATCCCTTCCCAGCCATAGAAAATCCAGGTCAGATCGATAGAACCTTTTGACATACTGGCAATGGGATCAGCATCACCAATATTTATTATTTTTACCTTATTAAAATCCGCATGTTCCTTTTCCATCAAGGCTTTAATGGTCTCTGTCTCCGACGGCAGACCCCAGCCGCCGTAAGTCTTGCCTTCAAAATCCTTCGCCGTCTGGATATTCTTACTCTTCAGGGAAGCAAAACCCGACGTGTTATGCTGTAAGATTGTGGCTATAGAAACTAAGGGCAGCCCTTGGACGCGGGCATCTGTGACTTGTTCCTGAGCGCTTATCCCGAAATCAGCTTTGCCGGTGGCCACCAACTGTTCCACCGTTCCTTGACTCGAAGGAGGAACAATTTGGACATCCAGGCCCTCCTTGCTAAAATAGCCTTTGTCTTTAGCCACATAGAGGCCCGTATGATTAGTATTCGGTGTCCAGTCCAACATAATTGTCACTTTGTCAGGCTTTGCTGCCGGCTTTGTCTGCGCAGATTCTGCTGCTTTCTGCGTACTTGTGCTGCATCCGGTTAACAAAAGGAGGGCACATAAGCTTGCAGCCAGCGTTACACTTAATACTTTTTTAACATGCTTTATTTTCTTTCGTCCGCCGACAACTTCTGATTTAAACAATGGTTTAATCATAATTCCTACTCCTTTTCCGCAACTTCTTTCCCAACATGGGGATGTTCTCTAATCTTCCTTAGTATGTAACCAAGGTAAAGCAAGCCGTCGAATTCCCGCGATTAAGACAAAGTAAAATAGACTTAATATCGTAATAGCGACAATTGCGGCAAATACCTGATCTGTTCGAAATGAATGAGACGAACGGGTTAAATATACTCCTAAACCGGAACTAGCTCCAAGCCACTCACCAATCACTGCTCCCATAACACTATAGGTTGCAGCTATCTTCAATCCCGCAAAAAATGATGGTAAAGCATTAGGCCAGCGAATCATATACAAGATTTGCCAGCGTGTTGCTCCCATACTCTTAAGCAGATTAAGCAGGTCATCATCACTGACCTCTAATCCCTCTATTAAACTCACGGCGATTGGAAAAAAACACACTAAGACAACAGTAACAATTTTAGGCAGCAGGCCATATCCCAGCCAGAGAATCAAAAGTGGGGCAACCGCGATAAGAGGCACTGTTTGGGACACAATCAACAAGGGATAAAACAAACGCTTAATCAGAGGCGAAAGTACCATTGCCACCCCTGCCGCTAATCCTAAAGCTATTGCCAAAACGAACCCCGCAGTTGTTTCCAAAAGTGTTGTCAACGTGTGTGCCCAAAGCAACTCTCTAGTATTCCAAAAGGCTTTCAGTACATCTATAGGAGATGGAATCAGCCAGAGAGGCAATTTGAAATAGGAGACAATGATTTGCCAAAGGGCCAAACAGATTACTAGAAATACGATTGTCGGAATACTATCACGCCATTTTTTCTGGAACCGCCCTGATTTGAATGGCATTTCCTTACTTCTCCCGGTATTTTTTAATCTTTTCTTCGATGGTCGTTTTACCAGGATTATAGTCCATCTTAATATACGTCATAACCCGCCCCGCCCCGGCTTTTATACAAGCGTCCTGTGCCTTTCGTATAATCGCCCACAGTTCATCGGGTTCCCCCTCCATGGTAGTTTCCATCGGCCCAACCTCATAGGTCACACCACTGGCAGCCACAACAGCGATTGCTTCATCGACAACTTCAAAAAGCCGATCGTCTTCAACTTTTGGCAACACCTGAAATGCCATCATAATTTTAGCCACTCCAGACCACTCCTTTTAATTAGTATCATTTAGCAATCAGACTAAAACCTTCCCAGTACAGATTTCTTTTGGCATATCAACTAAGATACTTCCCATCCGAAAATTCTGCCCATTTTCTGGTGAAAATACGAAAACCGCACATGACATGCGCGGTTTACTTCTTCTCAACACATTTCCTCCGCTGGCATTATCCAGATCAGGTTCGGTCGGCAGTAACTCTAACCACCCTCTCAGCCTAATTTCTTAAGCTCCCGTTATATTCAGTTTATGCCTTTCTTCTAAAGTAGCACACATGGGGGTATTGTGCAAGCCTATTTAGTGACATACTCCCACTACCTACGCTCTTCAAACACTTTTAACATTTGCTCAACCATCCTCACATCTTAAGATGGTAAAATAGATCATATCTTCAAGGGTTTTAGCATTGACAAGACCTAACTCTTCATATAGACTAGTAAAAATTCTTCGATTGAAACCTTTAGAACAGGGAGTGTTTAAATTGGCTTATTATTATGAAGATGCGTCAAGAACGTTTAGCGAATATTTGCTCGTTCCAAATTTGACAAGGACAGATTGTGTTCCCAGTAATGTAAATCTCAAAACACCTTTGGTTAAATTTAAGCGCGGCGAAAAATCCCCGCTGCAGTTAAATATACCCTTTGTATCTGCAATCATGCAATCGGTCTCTAACGATAGTTTAGCCATTGCTTTAGCAAGATGCGGGGGGCTTTCCTTTATTTATTGTTCACAGTCGATAGAGGAAGAAGTCGAAATGATTAAGAAAGTCAAACGATTTAAAGCCGGTTTTGTGGTTAGTGATGCCAACCTTACACCTGAACATACACTGAAAGATGTTATCCAGCTTAAGAAGAAGACGGGCCATTCGACCATTGCCATTACTGAAGACGGCACTTCCTCAACAAGATTAATGGGACTCGTGACGACTCGGGACTATCGGATTAGCCGGGATGTTCTGGATAAGAAAGTTTCCGAGTTTATGACCCCGTTATCGAAACTAATCGTAGGCCAAGAGGGAATTAGTCTCAGTGAGGCAAATGATATTATATGGGAACACAAACTCAACAACCTGCCTATTATTGACAAAAATCAAAACCTGCTCTATTTTGTATTCCGAAAAGATTACGACGATCATAAAGAAAATCCTTATGAATTACTGGATTCGGAAAAACGCTTTGTCGTTGGAGCCGGAATTAATACCAGAGATTATGAAGAGAGGGTCCCCGAATTAGTAAAAGCCGGCGCCGACATTCTGTGTGTTGATTCCTCCGACGGGTTTAGCGAGTGGCAGGGGAGAACCATTTCCTATATTAAGAATAAATATCAGGGAAGCGTCAAGGTTGGCGGCGGCAATGTTGTTGATCGTGAGGGATTCATGTATTTAGTAAACTCCGGAGCTGACTTCGTTAAAATTGGAATCGGCGGAGGCTCCATTTGCATTACCCGAGAACAAAAAGGCATCGGAAGAGGCCAGGCCACTGCGGTTATTGAAGTCGCTAAAGCACGCGATGACTATTATAAAGAAACAGGGATATATGTCCCCATATGTTCTGACGGCGGAATTGTTCACGATTATCATATTGTCTTAGCCTTGGCCATGGGAGCAGACTTTGTTATGATGGGAAGATATTTTGCTCGTTTTGATGAAAGCCCTACCAAGAAGGTAAAACTCGGCAACAATTATGTCAAAGAATATTGGGGCGAAGGCTCTAATCGTGCCCGCAATTGGGAAAGGTATGATCTAGGTGAAGGAGATAAACTCCATTTTGAAGAGGGAGTCGACAGTTATGTTCCTTATGCAGGCAGATTACAAGATAATTTAGAGGGAACTTTAAGCAAAATCAAATCAACAATGTGCAGCTGCGGAGCAATCAGCATTGAGGAATTACAGCGAACAGCCCGTATGTCGTTAGTTTCTTCTACAAGTATTATTGAAGGCGGCGCCCATGATGTAATCCTAAAAGAGAACAATTATTAATGCTTCTTTTCTTGGAAAAGACTTAAAAGATCACTAAAACAAAAGGCCAGGTTCAAGTCCTGGTCTTTTGTTTTAGCTTTGCAACCTTATATCCAACCTCTCACTTAAAAAGGTAGAACCTAGGATCAAAACACCGCCCATGATTTGCAAAGGACTCATTTTTTCTCCCAGAAAGACAGCCGAGATGATCACCGCCGTGATGGGGTCAATATAGCTTAATGCGGCGATAGTCTGTCCTTTTAATTCTTTGATCGCTGTGAAATATAAGAAGTAAGCAATCCCTGTATGAAGAATACCTAGAATAAGGATGAAAACCATTGAGCGTAAGGTTAACCCAGAAAAATCTACTGTATCACCCAAAACAATATAAGGCAGGAGCACCAGGCTTGATACCATCAATTGCACGAGGGTAGTTTCAAACCCAGTTAGGTTTTTTATAAATTTATTCATGATGATGACACCCGCATAGAGTACTGCTGCTGAAAGACCATATGCTATACCGAGAAAATGATTACTCCCACTGCCTGTATCGCTGCCTCCCAGGTTAATTAGAAATAATCCGGCCATAGCAATAATAATGCATCCGACCTTAGTGAACGTTAATCGTTCCTTAAGGAGAAAGGGAGCCATTATCATGACAAAAATCGGAGCAAAATAATAACTTAAGGTTGCATTGGATATGGTCGTGTATTTATAGGCTTGAAACAAGAAAATCCAATTACATCCGATGGCGGCGCCCGATAAGACTAAAAGTAACCCATTTTGTTTAATAGCCTTAAAGGATGGCCTTTGTTTAACAAGAATACTTGCCAAAATCAAAAAGGCGCTGCCAATAATTCCTCTAAGAAAGGCGATCTCACTGGAAGACAAAGCAATATTGCGGACAAAAACCCCGATACTACCGAATATCAACATGGTTGTAAGGATTTTTAATTTTCCCATTATCGTTCCACCCCTGTCTGATCTCTTTAGGTCAAGATGCTGAATCTATACTATTCTCTCTTTTTCAGCGAATACCTTTTTATCCAGTTTTTAAGACCCTCACTTCTATAAGTGGTGGGCGTTGATCCTTCGTTAACTTCAGGTGGGGTAGAGTCCTCCTTCGCCGCTAAGTATTCCTATTGAGAGAGGCGGCTCGGCAATAATGTCCACCGGACATTATTGTATCTGAAGCCCCGATGTTCAGCTTTAGCGTAAGCGAGTTCACTCCCGTTTTATCCAATCGTAAAACTCCCACCCCTACAAGTGGAGCGTTTCCCATACCTTGCCTCTCTTTTACTTACTCTCAAAGACTTCTCCTAGACTAAAAAACCTTTACACATAAAAAAGGCACCGGTGATTACACCGCTGCCAAAGCTCTTGCCTTAAGCTTAATGCTCATTTAGTCCTGAATAATGAGAATGACTTCTATAATTTAGAAGGACTAATTTCTCTCAATCAAATCAAGGTACTTTTGTCGTCGCGCCACACTTTTATAAGCCGGCCTAATAATTTTTCCGGCATTAACAATTTCCTCAATACGATGGGCACTCCAGCCTGCGATTCGAGCAATAGCAAACATGGGTGTATACATTTCAACAGGGATATTAAGCATTTTATAAACGAATCCGGAGTAAAAATCGATATTGGCACTGACTGTTTTATACATCCTATTAAACTTAGCGATTACTTGAGGAGCTAACCTTTCTACCGATGCGTAGAGTTTAAATTCATCATCCAGTCCTTTTTCCTGAGCTAGTTTGGCTGCATAATCCTTAAGAATAACGGCTCTCGGATCTGAAATGGAGTAAACGGCGTGGCCTATCCCATAGATCAAGCCAGACCGGTCAAAGGCATCTTTTGTTAAAATCCGAGTTAGATATTGCTCAATTTCTTCATCATCATTCCAATCCTTGAGCTGATTCTTCATATCTTCAAACATTTTAATTACTTTAATATTAGCTCCGCCATGCCGCGGCCCTTTAAGAGCACCTATAGCTGCCGACATCGCCGAATAAGTATCTGTGCCGGTAGAAGTTACGACATGAGTAACAAAGGTCGAATTATTTCCCCCGCCATGTTCAGCATGCAGCACCAAAGCGAGATCCAGGAGCGCAGCTTCAAGTTTGGTGTACTTACTGTCCGGTCTCAGCATTGTCAGAATGTTCTCGGCTGTGCTTAACTCCGGACGCGGGCTGTGAATAAAGAGACTTTGATTGCTATAGTAATGGGATAAGGCGTGATAAGCATACACCGCTAAGGATGGAAAACAGGCTATCAGCAGCAAGCATTGTTTTAAAACATTGCTGATGGAAGGATCGTCAGGGTTATCGTCAAAAGAATATAAGGCAAGGACACTTCTGGCAAGAGCATTCATAATGTCTTTGCTGGAGGACTTCAAAATAAAATCGCGGGCAAAATCTTCCGGCAGCTTCTGATAACCAGCCAAAATTTGTTTGAAATCCTCTAGACCTTTCTGATCAGGAAGATGGCCAAAAAGCAATAAAAAGGCAGTCTCTTCGAAGCCGAATCGGCCATCTCGTGTGAATCCATTGACCAAATCGGAAATATCATAGCCACGATAAAGTAATCGGCCTGGAACTTGGATAATTTCACCTTCGTCCAGGATATAGGAGTGTACTTCACCAATTTCTGTCAGACCGACAAGGACACCTCTTCCGTCAAGATCCCTAAGCCCCCGTTTGACTTGGTATTTGCTGTATAATTCAGGATTTATCAAACTGTTCTTTTCGGCAGTCTTGCTCAAAGTGACAAGTGTTTTCCCTTCGGTTAGTTCGTAATTTGGCATCATTTATCCTCCCTCAAATAAAATAAAACACCCCAGACACAATGTCTGGGGTCAGCTAAGTCGAAAAAGTAAAAGAATAATAAGGCGGGGCAATAAGAGCCTAGCCTATCGTTCTTTCCTTTCAACGCTTACGAAGTTAGCTGACGGATTCGGGTCGAAAGTAACCCTACCTCCCACAGGAAAAAATTCCTTTGGAGGATTCACCCCAGATAAATGGTTCCCCCGCTTCTAAAAAGAATTAAGCGATTTAGGACATTTAGATGATACATTTATTGGAATATATTATATCACATCTATAGATTATAATCAATTATATAAAATAGAGCTGTATTGATACTAACCTTCAGCCCCGGTGATATCTTAAGTAATGATATATATTAATTGATACTTAGTATATATTATTGTATATATAAAATAATTGTTATTAAAAAGGGATTAAGGCTAATTTGTAGAACTACTATTTATTCAGCTTTAGCTGAACGAGTTCACTGATTAGTACGTATTAGAGTTATAAGGGCATTAGATATGATAGATGCAGAAAAGGAGTTAGCTTTGGATACAAATATTCCAGAGGTTTCCTTAAAGGAGCTTCTTAAGCTGAAAAAAGTCTTCTTAAATTTCAATTATGTCTTTATCATCAATTCCTTAGATGGACGGACCCAGTACAGCAATCCAGTTTTGCCAACACTTCTTGGAATTACCCAAAAAACCATAGAAAATCTAACAGCGGCAGAGATCATCCGACAATATGTTCATCCTGATGACCAAAAGTCTTCAATCCAAGCAATCACAGAAGTAATGAAAGGAAAGAGAATTCATGGTTTAACGAATCGCTACTGTCTTTCTAACGGCACCTATCAGCAATTTTCCTGGATGCTGATCCCCATTCCTACGGAGGAAGTTTTTTATGCAATTGCTTGCCCGACTGCTGACGGTATAATTCCTAACAATAAGGCTGCTGATAAACCAGATATCAGAATCCACAGCATCTTTCACAATATATCCGATTACTTTTATGTTCTCGATAATTCATGGAAGTTTGTTTATGTCAACGGTTCTGCTGCCCAACTTTTCTTATCGTCAAAAAAGGAAAAAATTCTGGGGAAATATTACTGGGATATATTCCCTGAATCAGATGATCTGTACTTCCTGAAATTCACAGAAGCCAAACTTACCCAAAAACATATCTATTTTGAAGCTTTCTCAGTGCTTTCATGCGGCTGGGTTAGGGTTAACGTTTATCCTTCTCCGGAAGGCCTCTCTGTCTACTTTCGAGATATTTCCGATCAGAAGTGCTTGGAGAAATCCCTGGCAGATGAGCAAAAACGTCTTCACGCTATTTTAGCCGGACTCCCCGGTTTAGTTTACCTGCGTACCTCTGAGGGAAACGTTGTTTTTGCTAATCATAAGTTTAAGGAGATTCAGGGCGAACCTGGTAATAAAAAATGTTTTGAACTCCTTTTTAATAGAAATCGTCCTTGTAAGGACTGTAATATGGAATCGAAAACCCAATCCTCCAGCCCCCTACAATGGCAGTGCATTATCAAAGATGTTATTTATGAAGTATATCAGCATCCTTTTGAGGATTTTGACGGAACTCAGTTATTTCTAATGCAGCTCCTGGATATTACCAAACGCAAACTTGCTGAAGAAGAAATAGGCCGTTTAGATCGGTTAAACCTCGTTGGTGAGCTGGCAACAAGTATTGCCCATGAAGTAAGAAACCCCATGACAACCGTTCGCGGCTTTTTGCAACTCTTAAAAAGCAAAAACATTTCTCAGGAAAACACTGATTATTTTGATCTTATGATCAGCGAGTTAGATCGGGCTAATGGCATTCTTAATGAATTTTTATCTGTTGCTAAAATTAATGCCAAATTGCGGACACCAGTCAAACTCAATAACTTAGTGGATTCTTTATACCCTTTAATTATGGCTGATGCAACCAATCAAGATAAACTTGTCGTCCTTGAGGCAGAGAAAGTCCCTGAACTCATGTTAGATGAACGCGAAATGAGACAACTCGTCCTTAATCTCACAAGGAATGGCCTTGAAGCAATGAGCCCTAAGGGAACTTTAAACTTAAGGACCTATCAAAACAAAAATAGTATTGTTCTGGAGGTAGAAGACCAAGGCTCTGGCATCAGTCAGGAAATTCTAGAACGTTTGGGCACTCCTTTTCAAACAACGAAAAAAGGCGGAACAGGGATCGGCCTGTCTACGTGTTTTAATATTGCCGAAAGACATAATGCTAAAATTGAAGTGATAACTTCTCCTTCCGGCACAAAATTTATTGTGCGTTTTAAGGATCCCAGTCTAAAGGAAATACCCTCTTAGTGAAAAGCTCCACTCAAGAAAAATGAGAGTTCTAGTCTTAAACTTTACACAGGTTTGAATGCCTTCTTACTGGCTCCGCATAATGGACATCTCCAGGTATCCGGCAGTTCCTCGAAGGGCACACCCGCAGGTACTTTACTTTTTTTACAACCCTTTTCCGGATTATAGATATACCCACAACTTTGCATTTGACATTGCCACATTTTGTTCTCTTCGCTCATCTTAACTCCCCCTTTTATCTTTATTTTATCATTAAATTATAATAATTTAAATATAATAGCAAAGCCTTATAAGTATTATTTTAAACCTTATTTGAAAAATTTAATAATATCTCCATTGAAGGATTAAAGGGGCTGCGCAAATTGAATCTGCAACAGCCCCTATTGCTATAGTCATTCTTATAAGTTGTAGCCTTTAAATCACCAGTCCAAGGGGATAAACACTTTATCACTGTTAGTAAGTGTCTTATAGACTACCTATGCCCGCGAAGCTTAAGCAAGCAATGCTGCGCCTAACGCAGCGAACAACTAACTTTGTATTCACTGAGCCGAGATGCAATCCGACTTGCCTCATACACGAATCATCTCTAGTAAAGCTTCTATTCGAGTTAAAAGCTGACCTTGATCTTCTTCAGAAAAATCGCTTTCCAGCCGCAGATATGGAATATGTTTTTTCTCCATTTCTTTGCCCACGAAATAACTTTCCACACCATAGGGCTGACAGAATTGAAGCGAAAAATCGATTACAGCATCCGCTTTTAAGTTTTCAGCCATGTGCACAATATCTTCGAATCGTCCTTGATTCGGGGTAAAGCAAGCGCAATTCACTTTTAAAGGCCGCTTGGCAATATTAGTAAGCATATCCCCGACGTTATCGGCACGTTCAGTAATATCCTTATAATAACGTTCTCCGGTACAGGTTTCCTCCCCAACAACAACAGCCCCTGCCTGTTCAATTAAAGCATGAAGTTTCCATGCTGGTAAGGGCTGGGGAGTCCCCGTTACTAATATCCTCGGAGCATCGGCAGGTGCGGCACCAATGCCCTCTTTGACCCGCTGATCAAGTTCATCGCACAAGGCATTTACTTGTGCAGCAAAACGTACAGGATCATCAAAGAATGAGAGCTGATTAATTAAGAGGACATCCAAGCCGTGAATCGGTGCCGGGGTATGTTTTCTTAAGTCAGCCAATCTTTGTAGGGCAAGGCGTTTATTGTTAATCGTCTCAATTCCCTGAGCAAGATTCTCAGCAGTTAATTTCACCTTTGTTTCGCGTTCAATAAATGAGGCGAATTCCCGCACTTCTTCTTCCCAAAGGGAAACATCTTTGGTTTCCTTCTTTTGCGGCAGTTCCATGACATATGTAGGGATATACTTGTTAAGAATTTCCCAGGCCTTCTTCTTTCCATCACAAGTCGTTTCCCCAATGACCCAATCAGAAACTTGGAAATAGGGGCATATGCGGTCTAATTTGAAACCCATTGTCGATTTAATCAAAGGACATAGATTACGGGGCAGAACCTTTTCCCCCGAAGGAACAGTATACTGAGCCCCGGCACAGAGGCCAATGCTGGCACTCCCCGTCGCCACAATAATTTCCTCCGGCACATATACGCAAAAGGTTGAAAACACCTTCCCACCGGCTTGCTTCTTAGCATAAAGTTCATGAACACGAATTCCATGAACATCACCAACCACTGTATCAAAATATCCCATCCCTTTGGGACGATTAGGCCGATCTAAAAATAAACTCGTAAAAACTGTGGGTATCGGTGCCAAAAAATCATCGTGTTTTTCTAAATCCATATCCAATGCTGTCCATAATTCTCGGTTATCCATTAATTTTTTCCCCTCCCCAATCATAACTTTTTGCTTATTATATATTATCATTAAATACCCATGACTAGAAGAGTAGTTTTACTAATAGTGTTAAATATTAATAGCCGGAGCGCATCAAAATGTGTTCCGGCTTTTCTTTAGGAGTTGCTCATTTCTTATAGTTTTTTGTAACAGTCGGACATATTATCCCCCAGCCTTCATGCCTAAATGTTTTATGACTTCATATAAAGTGTTAAGCTCAATTATATCAAGATTCTTAAACCGAGAAGAATCGCGTACGGTATTTCTCGCCACGTAGACACGCCGGAATCCCATTCGGTCTATTTCTCGTATCCTCGCTTCAATAGCCGGAACTTTCTTTAGTTCTCCAGTCAGCCCGACGTCGGCTACGAACACTGTGTCATTAGGAATTGCTTTATCCATAACTGAAGAAACGATACACATAATAATTGCTAAATTAACCGCCTGCTCTTTGAGTTGAAGACCCCCTGTTGTTTTTATCACAACATTTTTATCGTAGAGGCTAATCTTTCCGCGTTGTTCCAGAATAGAAATAAGAGTATTTAGTTGGTCACGCCTTAAACATTCAGCAATTCTGGAGGGATAGGGGGTAAAGGATTTTGAAACAAGGCTTTCAACTTCCACGATAATTGGGCGTGTTCCTTCCTTTATAACGGCTAAAGCGCTTCCTGAAACCGTTTGGCCTTCTTCCCTCTGGGTCATGAAGAATTCTGAAGGATTATCGATGGATAACATTCCCTTTTCTGTCATAGAGAAAAAACCGATTTCTCCCGTACTCCCAAACCTGTTCTTCGAACACCAGGCTCCTCGTAATTCTTCCCCGTTTTCCCCATTCAAGATCAAAACAGCATCAACTAGGTGCTCTAACGCTCGTAACCCGGCAATTTCATCATCCTTCGTCATCTGACCAACCATAATCACTGCTCTGGGGCGTTCATTGTTTTTGGCAACTTTTAAAAGTTCATTGGCACAGCCCATAGTTTGAATGGGAGAACCAGGACGTGAATGGTGTTCTTCCAACGTAAAGGTTTGAATACTATCGATAATAACTAAATCCGGATCCAATTCATTGACTGTAAGGAGCACATGATCCATACTTGTATTAGAATATATCCAAATATCACCATTTATTCCCTTTAAAATTCGATCGGCTCTATTTTTTATTTGCGTATCGCTTTCTTCTGCCGATGCATAAAGCACCTTATATCCTTGAGATGCCACATCATCAGCTACTTGTAACAACAAGGTTGACTTTCCGGCTCCCGGTCTTGCTGTAAGTATAATAATCGAGTCTTTAACGATGCCACCGCCTAGAACTCGGTTAAACTCAAGAATGCTGGTAACAATTCTGTCACTATTAGCGGCTGAAACTTCAGATAACCTCTTGACAGAACCCGTCTGTTTCACTGTTGGACTCTGAGAAGATATTGGTTGGTTAATAAGTTCTTCAAAGGTGTTCCATTCTTCACAGGTTGGACATTTTCCCATCCATTTTGGGCTCTCACTGCCGCAGTTCGAACAACGATAAATGATCTTAACTTTCATACCAAACTCCATTTCATAATCCCTTAGGATGCTTACCAGTACCTCAGGGATATCACTGTTTTAATACTACTATCTATGGATTATGTCTCTCACTTTTGGATCTTACTCTTATTATAATGCTTTATGAGAAGGAGAAGTATATAGTATCAGCTCACAAATGCGAATCAAAAAACCAGGTAAGTACTGTTTGCACATTTCAAGTCTTACCCGGTATTAGTCGATAGATTTCTTCAATTGTTTTAAAATTAATCAATGTAAATAGGTCTGTTTTTGATCCGTACTCAGACCATTTTCGATCAAGTACTGATAATCACCCTTCGTGTCAAACGTTGTTGGATTTAGACGTTCACGTTTTTCAAAAACATTTGAATCAGCCATCATTAACATAGCCTTGGCAGAAGTTATTCCATAAATCAAATTATTGAACATCGCCGAATACTGAGACTTTGTTAGGTGGGTCTTTTTATATAAGCCCACTTTTTGACCACCCGTATATAAAACACCCCAGGTTATGATAGATGATACTAGCCCTTTGGCCACATAATGGTCCTTACCTGTCTTCTTTAAAATGTACATTAGTGGAAGGCCAAAAATCGAACCTGTTGCCAAATGTAGAATTTGCCCTAGAATGAAATTCTTTTTCTGCTTCGTTCTGATTGGACTTACAAACAGCTGACCTGCCATTGTTGCATAACGTCCTTCCGTTTTCCCAGCTCGATAGATTACTTCATTTGATATATCCATAAAGATAGTCCCAACCAGACCTCCCAATAATCCTGTCAAAATGGAATCTTGAGTTTTGCCCAGTCTATTGAATAAACTTATTGCTTTCATGAGCACTGATACCACCTCCTTATTAATTTTTAGTATGTTCACTTTTTTAATAATCATTTAGTAATAATCTGGTGTATTTAGGTGCTGTTTTACATTTTCTCGTGTATTAAACATTAATTACTATTGAAGGTCCATTTATTCAGTTCTTAAGGCCCCTGCTTCTATAAATGGGGGTTGTTTTCCGGCTGATGTTTAAAAACGAGGTTGTAATCAAAGTTACAACCCCGTTTCTCAAAATTCATTATTCCTTAATATCTGCCATTTAATACTTTTGCAGAAGTCCGCTATCAATTAGCAGTGCGAGAAGACTATTTTATCCTCATCTGCTCGTGCACAAATTTTGTCTCCAACTTTAAACTCACCTTGAAGGATCTTCTCAGACAATGCATCCTCAATTAAGCGTTGAATTGCCCTGCGTAAGGGGCGAGCTCCAAAGGTTGGATCATTGCCATCTTTGGCAATTAGCTCAATGGCACTTGGATCGATCTGAAGCTCCAGGCCAAACTCCTTCAGACGTTTATTCATCTGCAGAGTAAGAATTTCCGTAATTTTCGCCAGATGCTCTTTCTTCAGAGAATGGAAGACCACCAGTTCATCGATACGATTCAGGAACTCAGGACGGAAAGTACGTTTTAATTCTTCCATAACCTGACCACGCATATTTTTATATTCCGTTTTCTCATCCTTCTGAGCGGCAAAACCCATGGCTTCCTTACGCAAAAAAGATGAACCAACATTGGATGTCATGATGATGACTGTATTGCGGAAATCAACAGTTCTCCCTTTCGTATCCGTCAAACGCCCATCCTCAAGAACTTGAAGCAAAATATTGAACACCTCGGGATGTGCTTTTTCAATTTCATCTAACAAGACAACGCTGTAAGGCTTTCTTCTGACCGCTTCTGTAAGTTGTCCGCCTTCGTCATGCCCCACATAGCCGGGAGGAGCTCCCACTAAACGAGAAACAGCATGTTTCTCCATATATTCCGACATGTCAATGCGAATTAACGCTTTTTCATCCCCGAACATAGCTTCAGCTAGAGAACGACCAAGCTCTGTTTTTCCGACGCCTGTAGGCCCCAGGAAAATAAAGGAGCCAATTGGTCGTTTAGGGTCCTTTAAACCTGCCCGCGCCCGTCGAACTGCTCGTGCGACAGCAGTTACTGCATCGTCTTGTCCGATAACTCTCTGGTGAAGAATTTCCTCAAGGTTCAGAAGCCGTTCACTTTCCTCTTGAGCCAATTTTTTAACAGGGATTCCGGTCCAGCTGGCTACAATCTGCGCAATATCATCCTCTGTAACCGTTGAGTTTTCTTTCTGGCGCTTGCTTTCCCATTCTTCCCGTTGTTTGGCAAGCTCTTCCTTCAGTTTGTGTTCCCGATCCCTTAATTGAGCAGCCTTTTCGAATTCCTGACTCGTAACAGCAGACTCTTTTTCCTTCTTCAGTCGTTCAATTTCCTCTTCAAGCGTTTTTAAATCCGGGGGGGCAATATAACTGGTGAGCCTAACTTTTGACGCAGCCTCATCCATTAAGTCAATAGCCTTATCCGGCAAGAAACGATCTGATACGTAGCGATCAGACAGCCGTACTGCACTTTCAATGGCTTCATCGGTAATTTTAACCCTATGGTGGGCTTCATAACGATCTCGTAAGCCGCGCAGGATTAAGATTGCTTCCTCTACCGTGGGTTCACTGACCGTGATAGGTTGGAAACGGCGTTCCAAGGCTGAGTCCTTCTCAATATATTTACGATACTCTTCTAAAGTCGTAGCACCTATACACTGCAATTCTCCACGAGCTAGGGCCGGTTTTAAAATATTGGCCGCGTCAATGGCTCCCTCAGCTGCACCTGCTCCAATAAGAGTGTGCAATTCATCAATAAAGAGGATAATATTCCCGTCTGCCCGGATTTCTTCCATAACTTTTTTCAAACGTTCTTCAAATTCTCCTCTATACTTGCTGCCTGCAACCATAGCCGAAAGATCCAGCGTTATTACCCGCTTGCCGCTAAGGATCTCAGGTACTCGATTGTTGATAATTCCTTGTGCTAAACCTTCAGCAATCGCCGTCTTTCCTACCCCCGGCTCGCCAATTAACGCCGGATTGTTTTTTGTTCGTCGGCTTAAGACTTGGATTACTCGTTCTATTTCTTGCTCTCGGCCGATAACAGGATCCAGTCTGCCTTCACGGGCTTGCTGCGTGAGATCCCGCCCAAATTCATTTAAGGAAGGAGTATTGGCAGGCCCAGCGTTTTTGCCGACTGGAACTGAGTTGGAAGACGGAACAGCAGATTCATCTAATTCTCCGCCCAACAATTTAACCACTTGTTTCCAAACTCTTTCCGGATTAACATTTAGATTAGCCAAAATTCGAGCGGCAATTCCCTCTCCTTCCATGATAAGACCTAAAAGAAGGTGTTCTGTACCAATATAATTGACGTCTTGGCGATGGGCTTCCTCATTGGCCAACTCTAAGACTTTTTTTACCCGCGGTGTCAGTTCTACAGCTCCCATGTTGGGTTGACCTATACCTGTGACTTCTTCAACCATTTTCCGGATTTTTTCAAGATCCAGGCCCAAATTTTTTAAGGCTTGGGCAGCAATTCCCTCCCCTTCTTGAATAAGCCCCAGCAAAATATGCTCAGTGCCTACAACCTTGTGTCCCATGCGTTTAGCTTCGCTCTGAGCTATCATTAAAACCTTTTCTGCACGTTCTGTATAGCGTCCTTTCATTGCGTTCATCCTTTCCGTTAACATTTAAGAAGTAATTCTATTTAGTGTTTGTTTTCCCGCTTCCTGTTTCATGCCTCGATCATGTTGTCTGTTCTCGAATCAAACGGGCTCTTTCAGCATCTCGCTGACTGGGATCCAATTCCCGATCAAGAATGTATTGCAAACATCCCGGACGAGTATTGACAAGCAGCGTTGCAAAACTCTCTTTGTTCTTAGGTAATATTCCCATATCTGTTCCCAAACGATCTTGGGATAATAACTGCATCGCATCCTCAGAAGTTAGCAGACGGGCATTTTTCAGAATTCCTCGGGCCCGCCAAACTTTATCCTCTAAGAATAAGGGCATCTGTCTGCGAAGATATTCACGGGCCTGAAGTTCATGTTCTAGAATTTGTCCGGTCACTGCTTCTAAATGGGTGAGAATATCCTCTTCGCTTTTTCCTAGGGTAATCTGATTAGAGACTTGGAACATCTGCCCATAGGCTTGAGATCCTTCTCCATACAATCCTCGGATAGCTAAGCCTAAATTCGTCAAAGCTCCCAAAACTTGCTGCACCTGTTTAGTCATTACTAAACCGGGCAAATGAACCATAACCGAAGCTCTTAGACCCGTTCCCACATTGGTCGGGCAGGCTGTAAGATATCCCTGGTTTTCCCGATAAGCGAAATCGAGTTTTTCCTCCAGAGCGTCATCTAAGGCCATTGCTAAACGATTGCACTCCAGCAATTGTCTTCCCGGCAAAAGAACTTGAATTCTTAAATGGTCTTCTTCATTGACCATCACGGCATATTTATGATCCTGAGCAAGAGCTACCCCGCTTGATCCGGAAGATTCCCCCAGACTTGGGCTGATTAAATGCTTTTCAATCAACACCTGATGCTCAATGCTGGTCAGATTCGTCAGAGACATATACTGTAAAGAGTCCTGATCCAACTGAATCGTTGTAAGAGCCTGCGCCAAGATCTGTTCCAGCTGACTCGCCCCTTCTATATTTAAAACATGAGGGAAAGGATAGTTCTCAAGGTTACGGGCTAACCGTACACGACTGCTAATCACGACAGGGGAATCCGATTCAGCCATCCAAGCACTAGTTTGCAAAAGAAGTTCTTTACGTGTCATGGTTTTCCTCTCCCTTGAGCTGTTCGATCTCGCGGATTTGATCCCGAACCAAAGCTGCCTCTTCGAAATTTTCTTGCTGAATTAATAGCTGGAGCTTTTCTTTAAGCTTTCGCTCTTCCAAACGGTTTTTGATAGCACTTCCTCGTCTGACAGGAACTTTACCTACATTTTGCCCTCCGCCATGTATCCTGCGAAGCAATGGTTCAAGCTGCGTTTCGAAGGTTTCATAACAAGTGCTGCAGCCAAGCTTACCGGCCTGAGTTATTTTGGAGAAGGATATACCGCACTTCGGGCAAACTTTCTCCGAAGGTTGTTCCGGTAATTTAGGATTTAAACCAAATAAAGCTTGAAGGAACTCGGGAACAATAACGGGATGGAAAATAAAACTGACTTCCTTAGTTTGTTTTGCACAAACTTCACAAAGATAAACTTCACGGGTCTCCCCATTTTCTGTCTTCATTATCTGTACTTTAGCTTCTCTTTGCTGACAATGTTGACAAAGCATATCAAATCCCCCTTTAAAGCAAATCATCCCTGCTCAACGTGGTTAAAATACTCTTCATTAATTGAGCACGAAGTACATTCCAATCGCTAAATTCTCCGCTCAAAGCCCCTCCAGAGAGAATTCCTTTAATTAGAGCCGCTTCGCGAACCGTCACCAACTGTTCATCAAGCAATCGATCGACCAGTCCATTGCAACGCACCTGTGTAAGCTGCTCACCTATTAATTGACGCATAATCTGCTGATATTGACCTTCCATGCCTAATCCTAAGCGGACAATTCGCAAGTATCCTCCGCCCCCTCGGCGGCTTTCCACTAAATAACCTCGTTCAACGGTAAACCGAGTATCCAATACATAGTTAATCTGAGATGGAACGCAGTCAAATTCTCCCGCCAGCTCGCTACGTTGTAATATAATATACCCATCTGGCGTTTGTTCCAGAATTCTTTTAAGATATTCTTCAATGCGATCCGCAAGATTTCCCATATTTGATGTACTCCTTGTCAAATAATCTTTGCCTAAGCCAGCCCAACAAACATTGACCTTTCCTGACCTTCTGCTTATATGATACCCATTTTCCTCAAAATTTGCAAAGGATTTTTCTTAAAAACATTAAAATTCATAAAAAATTAATCTTATTAGTTACTTATTAGTTTTATGGTCTGCCGAAAATAATTAAGACTGTCAATAGACAGTCCTTAGATAAACTTCATTGTTTAACAACTATTTTGAAAACAAGACAAAATAAAACCAAGATGACACCGTTAGCAAACCAATACTGCCAAGCAGCCAAACAACAGGCTGCCCTTCTAAGGGCTTATTTCCATCTGTGTTTTTATCCTCTATGTTAGCAAAAACCTTTGGTTCGAGGATTTGAGCTGTTTCTTCAGGAACAGGTCTTGGCTCTCTAGCTAGTTCTTCTGACCTTCGCATTCCGATCCGAGACGTCGACGTGCGGCACGCAATATCCGCCCAAAGTATGGAGCCATGCAACATCTGTTGGAGTTCTTCTTGACTCAGCCAAATATTATGCTCTTTCATGAACGTAAAGCGATAACCCTTTTCTTACAAAGGCCCCGCTTGGCACCTCCAAATCGTAAGTTAATTGCCCCAAGATCTGTGTATTACTTCTCTATCTCTGCTATTCGCCCTTAGACTAAAAATCCCTGCAATGAATGCAGGGATTTTGTCTTTCTTGCTCGCTATAAATCACGGAATTGCAGCATAGTTTGTGTCAAAGGTTTATAATACTTCCTAATTTCTATTTAATGATCAGAACCGGACATCCGGCTTTCTGAAGCACCCTTTGGCTTACGCTTCCTAATACTGACCCTGTGATAGCTCCATAGCCATGACTTCCCATAATTATCAAATCGATTTCCTCATTTTTGATCTCATCGAGAATCACCGTCACGGGATGACCTGATTTCAGCGTCTTCTTAATTACAACCTTTGAAGTATCGATACCCGTCAGAGTTGCCTCGAGAGCCAGGTCTCCGCTTTTGTCCAGTTGATCCTGAGTTACCGTAATACCATATGAAATCGTATACCCCCAAAACGCCTGGGGGGTAAAACTAACATGTAGAAGTTCTATCTCAGCCTGAACAGTTTGAGCTAAGTCTATGGCGGCCTTCAGAGCACGCCGCGAAAATTCAGAGGCATCCGTAGGGACGAGAATTTTTTTAAACAATCCTATCACTCCCTTACATAAAATGGACATCTTTCCTTTATTATATCCTATTCTCAATATTTCCAACACGACAGCTATAATTTATGTTCATTAATTAATTATTTTGCAACTACATTTCTGTAAGTGAACTCGTTCAGCTAAAGCTGAACATTGGTGCTTCAATAACAAAAGCGTCTAGCCCCTAACATTCGATACTTTGAAGGATAGACTCTATCCCCACCGAAGTGAGTTATGAAAACCACTCCCACTCAAAATAGGAGCCTTACACTAGATTAAAGAGTTAATGAAATAATATGTTTTAAAATAATAAAGAGGAGCTGTTACAAAATGCGTAAACGCTTCTTATTAAACAAAATCCTGCATAATTAGTGGTTTAAATCCTCCACATATGCAGGATTTTATTTATAATAACGGACGAATATTCATTATGCAACAGCCTACTAAAAGTGCGGCTTACTGAGGATGGCCGACCTGAGATCTTCGAGTAAAGGGTTTTTTATTCGTTTGTCGAAGTAATTATATAAGCTCTTAGAAGGTGGTTTTTCATTTGAAGTTTAAACGTCCAGATATCCCCCAAGCCGTTGTGATCTTGATTATCGGAGGTTTCATCCAATCCATCGGGAATTCTCTGATGTGGCCGTTAAATAGCCTCTTTATGCATAATATTTTAGGTCGTACTCTAACGGAGGCAGGCAGCCTCTTAGCTCTCCAGTCAGCAGCCTCTCTGCTGGGACAATTCTTAAGCGGCTTTTTAGCAGATCGTTTTGGTTCTAAAAAAATTATGATTATCGGACTTATAGGTGCTGTTTTATCCATTGGGGCCATCGGAGTTTTCCCTGTCTGGAAAGTTTATATGCCCGGATTTGTCCTTTTTGGCTTAGCCCAAGCATTTATTTTAGTCCCTTTAAACGCGCTCATTCATGCCGTCTGGCCTGAAGGCGGGCGACGCGGCTTTAATATGCTCTATGTTTCTAACAACGCCGGCGTAGCAATCGGTACTGCAATTGGAGGGATAATTGCTCAAGTATCATTCCGGCTTACTTTTTCCTTAAATGCCTCAGCCTTTTTCATTTACTTTCTTTTAGTGTCCTTTGGAATTTCAGAGCATAAGATGAAATCGATTTCCTCAACGCCTGCGAAACGTCACTCAGGAAGTTTGTATAAAGACCGTGGCTTTAAAGTGCTCCTTACTTTAGGAGGAGGTATTTTCTTTGTCTGGGGTGCTTACATCCAACTTGTATCTATTTTGCCGGTGGTCATGAATCAATTAGGTTTTTCCCTCTTTTCTTACAGCATTCTTTGGACGCTGAATGGTGTTTTTATCGTTACATTACAACCCCTCATTAATTGGGTGATTAGAACTTATGCTCAGACCTTTCAGCGACAGTTTTATCTTTCGGCCATACTTTTATCGATTGGTTTCATTATTATCTGGGCGAAACTGCCCTATGTATCCTATATTATCGCCATGCTCATCTTAACACTGGGTGAAATGTTAATCTTACCGGCAGTTCCTGCGGCCTCTGCTCAACTCGCCCCTCAGGGAAAAACCGGCGTATATCAAGGTATTGTTGGAGGGGCTTCTGCCGGCGGGCGCATGATAGGTCCTTTCCTTGGAGGTGTCTTTTTCGACTACGGGGGAGGATCCTGCGTTTGGATCCTTGCTCTCACATTCATGTCGATCTCTATAGTCATGTTTTTTTTCTACGGTAAGTATATTCGTTCTTTACTCATGGAACGCAGCGGCAGCTCACTTTGACGGCTTTTTAATTCCGGTAATTAAATGCCTAAAGGCCATGAGAGGATGGGAAAACACCATTTTAGGTCCTGCATAACGCATAATCTTAACCATTCTTTCTCGCATCTCAGGTTTATAGCAATGTACAGGGCATTTCCCGCAGGATGTTTTTTGATCTCCAAACCTGCAGTGGTCCAGACGAGTCATAGCATATCTCTCAAGCACCTGACATTCCGGACAGAGACCCTCTTGAGTATGATGATGATCTTTACAATATAGTCTAAGCATTGTTCTTACTGTTTTCTTTTCCTGATCCAGCATTTTTGACATCATCCTTAACTCCTTGTTTAACCCATCTTGAATTTAGACTCAATGCTATTGTTCTTTAATGATGTTATACCTCTTGTTTTAGGAAAATTTAACTTCTATTCTCTTTATATTAACGGAGGCTCCATGCCGAATTTACTCCAATCCTCCCGCGCAGGGCCGTAAATACCCGGTACTTTTAAACCTGCTTGCCTCATTAAAACGGTTATTTGTCCGCGGTGATGGATCTGGTGATTAACAAGAACGTTTAAAATCATGGCAATTGTCCAGCTCTCCCCATACATGTTACGGTCTTCTAAGAGTGTTTGATCATTCCACTGATGTATAATTCCCATTTTCATGCTCTCACTTGCATTTTCATAATAGTTTATTATATCTTTAACTGAGCTTGGTACCGGAGCATCTTCCAGAAATCCTTCAAATACCAGCCCTGTCTTAGACATCATCTCAGGGATTGTTATGGCTATGTGCCATGCCAATCGTCCTAAAGTACGGTCCTCCTTCGTGACTCTTTGATCCAGTGAGTCATCCGTTAAAGCTTTGAAAATTTCCAGGGTTAGTTCTGATTCTCTTTTCCAAGTTTCCAGAAATGAAGCAATTGACGAAAACACGCAAGTTCCTCCCCTAATTATTTAATTTTTCCCATCGTATCAGTTAGCCATAGTTCGGTCAATGAATGAACTTGGAGAAGTGGGAGGCTTGCTTACAATTGGATAAACTTTAAAAGCGGGATCTGCTATCTGAGCAGATCCCGCTTGTTCTTCATAATTTAATGATACATTAGAGGGTAGCCTAACATTATTGAAATCACTATGGTTCAAAGTCTGAATTATTTACTTTCGTAATATTTACGCAGGTTAGCTGCAACTTGCTCCGGATCAACCTTGTGAGTTGCAACTCCCGTATCCATAGCTGCTTTAGCAACAGCAGCAGCAACGGCAGGTCCAACACGTAAATCAAAGGACTTAGGTATTACATAATCAGCATTGAGTTCTTCGGCACTGACGATGCTGGCAATAGCATAAGCCGCTGCAACTTTCATTTCTTCATTGATCGCTTTAGCACCGGCATCAATAGCACCACGGAAAATTCCCGGGAAAGCTAATACGTTATTGACTTGGTTCGGGTAGTCAGAACGGCCTGTTCCTACAACTGCAGCACCTGCTTCTTTAGCATCAGCCGGCCAAATTTCCGGAACAGGATTTGCTTGAGCAAACACGATCGGATTCGGTGCCATGGATTTTACCATTTCTTTGGTGACGAGATTTGCACCAGATACGCCAATAAAGACATCAGCGCCTTTTAAGGCATCCGCTAAATTACCCTTGAGTAATTCACGGTTTGTTTTAGAAGCAATCTCTTCTTTGTATTTATTCATACCTTCTTTACGGCCTTCGTAAATCGTACCCTTAGTATCGAGCATAATTACATTCTGAAGTCCCATGCTCATTAAGAGTTTAACGATGGCCATACCAGCGGCGCCAGCACCATTAGCGACGATCTTAACGTCTTTCAGTTCTTTTTTGACCACTTTCAAAGCGTTGATCAATCCAGCCATAGTAACGACAGCTGTTCCGTGTTGATCATCGTGAAAAACTGGTCCGTCATAAATTTCTTTGAGTTTTTCTTCGATATAGAAGCACTCAGGAGCCTTAATATCTTCCAAATTAATTGAACCAAATGTTGGCTCAAGAAGCTTTACGGCTTCAACTACTTTATCACTGTCTTGGGTGTCTAAACAAATTGGGAAAGCATCTACATTACCAAAGGTTTTGAAAAGGATTCCCTTTCCTTCCATAACCGGCATGGCAGCGCGGGCGCCAATATTTCCGAGACCTAAAACGGCAGAACCCGTAGATACAACAGCCGTTAAATTTTCACGATTTGTATAAACATTAACCACAGCAGGATCTTTAGCAATTTCCAAGCAGGGTTCAGCAACTCCTGGGGAATATGCGAGACTTAAATCTTCTCCATTACGAACAGGTACTTTACTTACAACAGCAATTTTGCCTTTATTGTCTTTATGGAGAGCGAGAGCATCTTCACGAAGGCCCATATCTACACCAATCCTTTCAACATAAGATTATTTTTTATAACAAAACTTAACTGGCGCAGGAGGAACAAGTTAACTGCATTTATGCTAAAGGAAAGTATCAACCGCAGGCTATACTTTCTGATAGTATAAAGAAAAACCGGCTTCTCCGAGCCTTAGCGAAAGCGAAGTCGTTGTTGCATGCAATTTATAATAAATAACTTGTAAGAAAAAGCCTGGCCACTCAAATAAGTGACCAGGCTTCACTTACCTTAGGCTTTTTTGGATGCGTTTTTGGTGTCGATCTCGGCTTGTGCTGCTAAGATATCTTTAGCATTGAGATAAACCGGGGTATCAACCATTTTGTTATTGTAAGAAACGGAAGCTTTGCCTTTGGCAATTCCTTCTTCTTCGAAGACTTTCACAACACCGCGTGCCCATTCTACGTCAGCCGGATCTGGTGCATACATACGGTTGGAAGGTTCGATTTGTCCTGGGTGGATAATCATACGGCCTTCATAACCCATTTGACGGCCTTCGGCAACGTTTTTCTCAAAGGCTTCAATATTTTTGAAATCTACGAAAGGAGCGTCGATAGCGACGATTCCAGCTGCGCGGCAGGCAACAGCCATGTGAGCCCGAGCATATTGTTGCTCAACGGATTCATTGGTTAATTTTACGCGCATATCGCGGCAATAGTCTACAGCACCGAAGATAGCATTAACATTACGTTTACTGGCTAAGCAGCATTCTGCAGCATGTATAATACCTTTAGCAGTTTCCAGAAGCATGGAGATTTTCACGCTTCCTACTTCTAATCCGCGACGACGCTCGAGTTCTTCAAGTTTCCAATCGAGACGTTGAACATCTGCAGCACATCCGGTTTTAGCTAAGGTTACGCCTGCAAGTCCTTCATAAACGATAGCTTCGAGGTCATCATTGGTTAATTCAGTCTCCCAGTTGTTAATACGAACAAATACTTGTGCTCCGTTAGAGCCAGCATATTTGAGGTTTTCAGCAACTAATTTCCGGGCAGCTTCTTTTTCAGCAGGTGGTACGGAATCTTCGAGGTCAAGAGTAATGATGTCGGCAACAAACTCCGGAGCCTTTGCCACCATTTTTGGGTTGTTACCAGGAATATACAGAATTGATCTCATGATAGCCATAACGTTTTATACCCCCTAATAAATATAATTTATTATTGATTCCCAGACGATATCCAGGAAAGATCAACGAAGAAAATTAACAGCGGTTATCTCCGCAATGCACGAGAGAATCTTAAACCAACCTTCGAAACCCAGACCGGAATAGGTGCTCAATTAAACTTATCGAAGACCCTCCCTTCTCCGCAGTTACGTTACTGGCATCAGGGCTTGCTATGTATAGTACTTCAAATAAGCAATGTCTTTGGTTTAATTGTTATCGGTTTCGTTTCATTCCTCAAAACTTGGTTTCATTATTATTCCTATTTCATTATCGTACGTATCTCCAGATTAGTCAACCATTTAATTAGCTCTCCCGCCAAGACTTACAATAAAATTAATTTATGGAATGAAACAAGGTTTTATTCTTTTACTTTTAAGAATTAGCCCTTCTCAGGTTAACATCTGTCACTATTGGAATGTTCGTAGTAAATATGAAAGCAGGCGTTAGAATTTTTTGACCAACATCCTGCTTTCACCAAAGTTCTATCATAATTCTATAATTGCGAATTATTTTAAGACTACCTATTAAGTTGTTGAATACCCTTCCTTAGGCCCTTATAATTCGAAGACCTTTCCCGGGTTAAAGCGATTGCTTGGGTCAAAGCTTCTCTTAATCTTTCTAAAGGCTCCCATAGCAGCAGGCGTAAACTCCGAATCGAGATACTTCTTCTTAACGAGCCCGATTCCATGCTCTCCACTTACTGTACCATCAAGATCAAGAGCCATCATGCAAAGTGCCTTTTCTGCAGCATGAACGGTTTCAACTTCCTCTTTATTCCGTTGATCGAAAAGAACGAGAGGGTGTAGATTTCCGTCACCGGCATGAGCCACAACTCCGATGGTGACACCATACTCTTTGGCAACTTTAAGAACTCCCTGAATTGCTTTGGGGAAATTACTCCTCGGAACCGTAATATCATTAACGCCATATGACGGTCTGACACGAGCAACAGATCCGAAAGCACAGCGACGGGAAGTCCAAATTTGATCAACTTCAGCTGCCGATTGAGCAATTTTAAACTCTTTGGCAATTTTATTGCAAATTTCACTGATTGTCTTAACTTGAGGATCCATATCTTCGGGATATCCGTCAACCTCAATAATGAGAACCGCCCCGGCGTCACGAGGGAGCCCGGCATGGCTAAAATCCTCAGTCGTATTGATAAGCAGATTATCCATCAATTCCAAAGTAGTGGGAATAATACCGGCAGCAACTATATCAGCAACAGTTTGCGAAGCATCTTCAACCTTGTCGTAAATTGCCAGCATTGTTTTCTTAGCTCTGGGCAAGGGGATGATACGGACGAAGACTTTAGTAACTAATCCCAAGGTTCCTTCCGCGCCAACAATAATTCGAGTTAAATCATAGGCTGGCTCACTTTGGAAATTACGTCCACCCGTTTGGATAACTTTGCCATTGGGGAGAACAACTTCCAGGCCCAAAATATAATCTCGTGTAACCCCGTACTTAAAACATTTCGGTCCGCCGGAACATTCGCCAACGTTCCCGCCTATTGTCGAAGCTTTATAGGACGACGGATCGGGAGGGAAATAACAATTTTGCTTTTCGAGTTCAACTTGAAGGTCAAAGTTGATCACTCCAGGCTCAACAACTGCCACAAAGTTTTCAGTATCTATTTCATGAATTTTTGTCATTTTAGTAAAACTGATGACCACAGAATCTTGAGTTGGAATTGTACCGCCACTCTCATTCGTCCCGGCACCTCGCGGCACAAGTTTAATATTATGCTCGTTCATCAATTTGACGATTTCAACAACTTCTTCCGTTGTATGCGGAGAAACGACTCCTAAGGCCTCACCAGATAATAACGTGCCATCATAGCCATAGGTCAACAAGCCGACCTTGTCTGTAACTACATTTTTTTCTCCGACTATTTCCTTCAAGCGATTCACAACTGTTTGGCTTAACATATTCAGACCTCCTTCTTCTTAAGCCTCTAGACTTACCCCAGGACTAAGAATCCCTTTGGGGTCAAATTGTTGACGCAGTTCTTGGAGCAAGCCTACGGTTTGCTGCCACATTTCCGCATCATTGTAAGCTTCAGATTTGAGCTTGTGACCCAAGAGGCCCTTCACATTTCCGCCCAGGGACATTGCCAGTCTATTTACTTTAGCAGCTAAAGCAAGTTTATCAGTTCCCTCGGGCAGAGCCAAACAAACATATCCAAGAAGTCCTTCGACAACTACACCGGGGTAAGTTCCCAAATCTCCTGTAAGCGCTTCGAGCTGAGTTAAGGCTTGAGGCATTTTCGCCGGGCCAACCAGAAACTCCACAGTTCGCTCCGGTTTTCCATTGAGATCGGCACGGACCTTAAGCCAACCATTGACCACTTGATCATATTCAACCTCATCCTCAATGATTTTGACATCAGTGCCTCCGCCCAAGGTGAGAACTGCAGCAATTTCATTAGCAATATTTTTACCCGACTCTTTAAAGCCCTGTAAATCAATAATTACCAGTTGCCCTTCCGTTCCAGGTATCGCATTTTGGGCAAGAGAGGCATTGAGGAGGTTCATGCGGGTCGGCTGTATATTCCGCTTAATCAACGTATTGAACGTCGCATTAGCTTTATGAATTGATGTAAATGTGCCAATTACTGCTCTTTTGGCTTCCTGTGCAGGCAAGAGCTTCACCAAAAGTTTGGTAAAAATCCCAAACGTTCCTTGGCTCCCCACAGCGAAGTGAATGAAGTCTAAACCGGAAACGTTCTTAATGCATTTATTCCCAATTTCCAGGATTTCCCCTGTCGGGAGCACCATTTCAAATCCCAAAAGAAACGTCCTGGTAGGACCATATTCGAAAGATTTCGAGTCTGAATCCCCAATCGAAAAGCAGCCGCCAATAGAACTGGTTTCGACTTCATAAGGCTCAGGAGGAAAGTTTAAGCCGGCTTCCCCAACTTTAAGCAGAAATTCTTTGTGAAGAAGTCCGGGTTCAACGTATGCCACAAGGTTTAGATGATCCATTTCTAAAATGCGGTTCATCCGGGACATAACCATCGCAATTCCGCCGCTAAGACCCTTGGTCCCGACGCCTGCCCCGCCTACTGCTATTTTTACATTCTGTTCATTTGCCAGTTTAACGATGTTCGAAACTTCTGAAGTATTTCCTGGTAAGACAACGACTGCAGGCTTACCTTGACCTTTTAGGTATTTTGCCATTTCGGAAGGCGAATCAATGACATTATTATCACCGACAATCGCCTTCAGCTTACTGATATTGACGTTACTCATGACTACCCGCCCTTCCACTAATTTACTAGAACTTGCGGTCAGCATGTTCCGCAATTATACAAAGTCAATGTGATTCTTTTGGTTAATTAGTCTTTGTAAGCGTTGGCCATTAAATCGGCAACATGCATAACTTTTTGTTTTTGACCGGCTTTGTTTATGCCGCCTTGAAGTCGCAACATGCAAGCAGGGCAACTTGTAGCCACCAAATCTGCATTAGTATCCTTGATGTTTTGTACCTTCTGATCCGTGATATTTGTTGATACCTTATGATAGAAAGCTTGTATTAAACCAGCAGCTCCGCAGCAGCGGCCTGCTTCAAACATTTCCTTAAATTCAACCCGTGGAATCATTTGCAGCAATTGACGAGGCTGTTTTGTCACCTTAAGACCCCGGATCATGTGGCAAGGATCATGATAGGTAACTCTGACGGGGCTTGAATTATAAAGCTGACTTTGATCGACACCAATTTTCGCCATATATTCTGAAAACTCAACCACTTTTTCACAAAATAATTCAACTTTCGGAAGATATGATGGTTCATCGGCAAAGAGCTTTAGATAGTCGTGCTTGAGCATTGAAGCGCAAGAAGCACAAGCTGAAAGAACAACTTCAGCATCCTTATATTTATCTAAAAACGTATCAATAGTTTTGCGGGCATTCTTTTTCGCTGTTTCAAAGTCGCCATAGGCGTACTGCGGCAGGCCGCAGCACACTTGATCTTTAGGAATAATAACATCACAGTCATTTTTCGTTAACACTTTAACAACAGAATGAGCAGTTTGATCTAAAGAGTAATTTAGAAAACAGCCCACATAAAATCCGACTTTGTGTTTCGGATGCTGCACCGTAATCCTCTCTGGAACCTGCTCCAAAAATGGTTTTTTTGCTGTTGGAAAGTTGCGAATATCAATACCGCGGAAATAGTCCATTCCATCGATTTTATTAAGAACACTTTTGCCCATTCCTCCGAAAAGACTGAATCCCATTCCCAACCTTTTCGGGCTTGCTAATGTTTTTAAAGCAAAAGACTTAGCAAATGGTTTAATTCCTTTTCTTAATTTCAAGTCTCGCCGCGCTGCCATAACAAGCTCATTACCTCGCACACCGTTTGCACAAGCTACTGCACATTCACCGCACAACAAACAGCTCATGATAGCATCTTCATACTCTTGATTAGGTTCCAATTTCCCATCGGCAACAGCTTTGATGAGCTGGATTCTTCCGCGTGCAACCATTGTTTCCTGGCCAGTCAACTTATAGGTCTTACAGGCTGTATGGCAGCCACCACACTTATTACACGTGTTTAACATTTCGTATACTTCTGTCAAAACCCCCACTAATATTTCCCCCTTCTCTGCCAGATTATCAGACCATATGACGGATAGACTGATACTTGCAACACCCTTTACTCTTAAGAATTATCTAGGACTTAACCATGTGTTTTTACAAATGAAACCATGTTTCATAATTTTATGACTCTATTATCTACCTGAGGTATAAAATCGTCAAGAGTAAATTTCTGAAAAGTTCGCTTAAATGTGGTCAAATCAGAAAAGTCGTTATAGTTTTTGGAAATAGTTAAATCCCAATTTTGTGGAAACTTCTTCGCCGGCTTTTTTCATTTCCTGCCCAATTCGCTCGATACCCTTTTCCTGAATTCTGCTGGCAGGACCTGAAACGCTGATTGCTCCAATGGCTCGTCCCGAATAATCAAAAACAGGTGTTCCCAAACAAATGATTCCGATCTCATTTTCTTCCTTCTCGACGGAAATTTTACTTTCCTTAATCGATTGCAGCTCTTTAAATAAAACTTCCGGATCAACGATTGTATTCGGCGTATAACGAGTCATACCTTTGACCTCTAAGATGTGCCGAACCTCCTCCTCGGGAAGTGTAGAAAGAATAGCCTTACCTACAGCCGTACAATGCATAGGTGCTCTTCGCCCTACCTTGGAATGCATACTTACTACATGAGAACTTTCAGCTTTGTCAATATATACGATCTCACCATCGTCAGGCAGTACTAAATGAACAACCTCATTCAATAATTTTGCTAAATCATTGAGAACAGGTCCTGCAACTTTACGAATCTCAAGATCGTTAAAGAAGCGAATTCCCAGTTCTACAATTTTAATTCCTAATTGATAATGTTCGTTCCCTTTTGTTCGCTCGACATAACCTCGGTAACATAATGTCTGTAAAATACGATGAACTGTACTCTTATGCAACTGAATGCGATTGCCTATTTCTGTTACCCCTAAAGGCTCTTCCGCGTGAGCGAGCACCTCCAGAACATCCAGCGAACGTTCGAGAGTTTGCACATATTTTTCTGCCACTATAGGTCCTCCTTCTGAACACCTTTTCCTATCACCCATTAGGGGATGTGATTTCTCGGTTCCGAAACATTACATTTTCAAAGAACCAACATACTTTCGTACCTAGCCCCACCGTAAATAATACGGGGTACGACTCCCACTTGCAACTGCGGGAGTCGTGTAATTGGATTCTTATGATTAGATAAAGATTTACAATTATGACTACATCTTGAAACAACTTCGAATTACTGAGAAACCCTGTTTCAAAATATCTCCTTACTTTGAATAGTATGACTTCTTTAAATTATAGTCAAGCATTAAATACTGGATAATGAAAAATCAATTCTCTCACTCTATCTCTAATTTGACTTTACTCCCGACTCCGCCGGCCTCAGCAGGCGAAACAAGCAAACGCCTCGCCAGTCGATTCCTCAATTCCGGTACATGGCTGATAATCCCAATAGCTATATTTTGAAAACGCAGTTTTTCCAGAGTATTCATTACCGTTTCCAGCAAATGGGGATCAAGGGTTCCAAAGCCTTCGTCCAAAAAGAAGAATTCCAAGGGAGATTCTCCGCGCAGTTGAATCTGAGTAGATAAGGCTAAGGCCAGGGCTAGAGCTGTAAGAAAAGTTTCCCCGCCAGAAAGGCTGCTTACCGGGCGGCGTACTCCCCCATTGGCATCGTCCCTCATTACAAACCCTCCCTCAGTATCAACTTCCAGAGCGTAGCGCTGATTGGTCAGTTGTTTCAAGCGTTCCGAAGCATCACGCGAGACATTTGCCAGTTGCTCCTGAGCGAGGAACTCAATAAAGCCATTTCCTTTGAATACATTCTGCAGGCTTTTAAGTAAATTGAGACGATGAGTCAAAGCTTGACGTTCACCTTCCAAGCGCAGCCATTCTTCATGTTCTTCTTTGAGCTTATTTAGTCTTTGCAGACTGGCACCGCGCTTTTCAACGGCTTCCGTATACACTTTTTCCGCCTCTTTTAACACTATCGGCCAAGCTAACCATTCCTCAGATTGAAGACTTCGCCCCCGAAGACGCTTTTCAAGATCTTCTCGTTTTTGTTCGAGAAGCAATCCCTCCTGCTGAAACTCTGAAACTCTTTGTTCCATGTTCCTTCTGTCTGAGAGTTCACAAAGAGCACTTTGGACTGCTTCAACCGATGAAAATTGCGACGCTATAAGAGCCTGCTTTAATTTGAGTTGGATTAACTCCGCAGCCTCATGGGCTAGCTCCAAGGACTTTCCGTTTACTGCAAAAGCTTGTTCTGATTGCAGCCAAACTTCTTTCCCTTGTTCATAGTCCTTCTTAAGTCGTTCTTCAGCAGTAACAACTTGAGCTAACTCCTCCTTTACCTTCTCTAACCGCTCTTGTGCAGGTTTTCCTCCAGTTATAGCTTCACACTGAAGTTTTAGCTCTTCCAAGGTTCGAGAAGCTTCACTTCCTAAGGTCCTAAGATTCTGCAGATCAAGCTCACAAGCTGTCTTTTCACCGAGAAGTTTTTCCTGGTCTGCATTTATTTTTCCCAGTTCTGTTTCGACTTGTGTTAACTCTTGGCTTAAATTTCTGGTTACTTGATCCCAACGAGAATATTGGTCCTGTAATAACCGGATCTCGGATGTGAGGATATGTCCTCGCAAATTCTCTAAATCTTTTTGCCGCTTAGACTGTTCTTGTAAAATCTGATTGAGCCTATTTTGAATCTCCGAACCCATACCTGTAACCGCAGCACTTTTAGCCTGAAGCTTATGCCATGCTTCTTCAATCCCGTCCAGATTATGCTGAGCACTCTCTAACTGATGCATAAGCTGCTCTTGTTCTTGATTCCAATCCTTCAAACACTGACGCTGAACCTCTAAATTCTCTTCTTGTTTCTGTAACAATCGGTTTAATTCTTCTACAGTCAGGTTTTTATCAGCTAATGGGAGCCCCTCACGATAATTTTTCACCTCGGTTAGTTTATCTGCTAAAAGCTGAGACTGATTTTTTTCTAGGTCTTGTTTGGCAGCCAACTGAGCTCGTGCTACTGCAAGTCTTGTCGCCTTCTCGGCCTCAAGTTTCTCGAGATCTTGCAACTGTTTACCGATTTCCTCAAGATCCTTATTGGCCTCTTCTATAATCCCATCCTGAACTCTAAGAGCCGGGGAAGGATGATGCAGGGAACCGCAAACGGGGCAAGGGTCTCCTTCCAGTAAGGACTCAGCAAGTATTTTAGACCGATACTTCTGCTCGAGTTCTTTAACATAGGCCTTTTTAGCCTCCACAGATTCTTTTAGGCGGTTAATTTCTGCGCATAACAGTTTTTGTTCCTGAGCATACCCATTTAAATCAGCACCGGCTCTTTGACACTCCAAAGAGATCTCTTTTAAACGTCCTTCGGCTTCTTGTTTCTCCGCTTCAGCCCGTCCGACATTGATAATGCCATGGCGGCTGCGTTCCAGGTCCTGAGCTTGCCTGCTCAGCATCTCTTCTCGTATGGGAGGGTGTTCGGCCCTCATCGCCAAAGTTTCTTTTAGTCTTGTAACGACTTCCCGAGCCGTTTTAACTTCCCGAGCCAAATTAACTTCCTGGGTTTTTACAGACTTAATTTCCGTTGTACTTTCTTCAAAGTCTCTCTCTAAATCACTCACTTGTTTAGAGACAATTTCATAAGCTTCTAAGGCTTGAACTGAAGCATTGACTTTTGCCCGCTGGGCAGGGTCGACCGTGATTTGACTCAGCTTGCTCCTTCCCTCTTGTAACCGCTTTTCAAAGGCCCTTTTCTTTTCCAAGGTCTCTCGAAATGCTTGTTCCAATCCTTTACGCTTTCGATCAAGATCGCTATACTGCTGCCTTGTCTGAGATAACTTCAAACTGCGATTTTGAATCTCTGTTTCCAGACGTTTCGCCTGTTCTAGTTGTTCTAATTGGCGAAGAAAGGATGGTTCTTTCTCCAATCGCTGATGATTGATCTCCAGCCAAAGCTGCTCAGCCTGTTCTTTTTTCGCTCTTGCTTGTGCAAGTTTTTTTCTTGCTGTTTCTTCGTCTTCCTGGGCTTCCCGCAGCCTTTTTTCTGCCAGGCGTAGATCCTCTAAAATAGGCCGTAATTTCTCCGCCCGTTCTGCCAAAGCAAGCTTTTCTGAAAGCTTGTCCATCTCAGGTTTAACAGCTGAACGCCGGAATTCCCTTTCTTGAACCTGATGTAATTGTTCTTGCAACCCCCACAGTTCTTTGGCCTGTTCAAACTCTTGCTTGATACGCTCTAAATACCCAAGGGATTGCTCCGAGGCAATTCTCGCGGTTTCAAACTCCTTTTCGGCCATAGAAACCTGTTCAGCTGAGGCATCTCCCAGGCCTTGAAGCCGCTGCTCGACACCATTTAGATGGAAGCGGGCACTATCAGCTTGTTCCGAAAGACGGGCCGTAAGATTTCGCCCATACGCTTCAAGGGAAAACAATCGTTCCAACATTAAACGTCGGTCCTTCGGCTTTATCGTTAAAAATTCAGCAAATTTCCCTTGAGGCAAAACGACTGCCCGGGTAAAATCTTCAACCGTCAGACCTAACACTTCCTCAACTTTTTTAGTCATCTCATCGGCTTTAGAGGCCAGAACCAATTCCGTATCCCCTTGGATTTCTACAAACCGACATGTTGAGGCTTTAACAGTACGGTCTCCTGAACGTCGATAAGCGCGCTCTGCCCGGTATGTGATCCTTCGATTTCCCGCTGCTAAACAAAAGGTATATTCCACCGTGAGTTTATCTTCCCCTTGATTAAGTATCCCTTGGGTATTATTGGCGGCCCTTTCCACAGTACCATATAGGGCTAGAGTCATAGCATCAAGAATTGTAGATTTTCCGCTCCCTGTTGACCCAAAAATTCCGAATACGCCTGTCTCACAAAGTTTGGTAAAATTGATCTCCTGAACCTCACGAAAGCTATTTAAACCGGCAATCCTTAAACAGATCGGTCTCATGCAGTTTCGGCCCCCTCCCGGTCGGTCATCGCTTTCAGTGTACTGCCTCCTCGTAAAGGAATCTCATATTCCACCGGTTCCTCGATGTTCTGACCTTGAGAACAGCCCCCTTTATCTTCGTTCTTATCGGCATCAATCAATGTTAAAAATAATGAGACTAACTCTTGATCCGGCTCAGCTCCACCTGTTTTATCCTGATAGAATCTGCGAAAAAGTTCATCAAGAGGCAACTTGGATCTGGCCTCTAAGGTTATCTGCTCCATTTCCGGAAAAATCGGCCGAATATTAATAAGACGTTCTCTCTGACGTCGCAAGCTGTGAATATCCTGAGGATTAAGGACATTCGTTACATGAACCTCTAAATCGATCCATGCTTGCTCATCTTTCCCGTCATCAATCCACCGCTGTACCTGAGCTAAACCCTCTTTGACTTTCCATTTTACGAGAGGGTAACCAGAACTGAGGAAAATCTCCCGAGTTGCCACAGGCTGCCCCGGAAACCCTTCAATTAAAATAACAGATTTGGCATACCCAGTTTCAGAAAAGCTATAAGCCAAAGGTGACCCGGAATATCGCGTCGGAACCGGTGCCCCTTTGACAACTTGAGCCCGATGTAAATGACCTAAAGCCACATATTGGGCACATCCAGGCATTGCCTCTGCTTCTACGGTCGGTGCGCTGCCAAGTTGAATAGGACGCTCAGATTCTGATTGCATCCCTCCACGTACAAAAAGATGACTCATAGCCAAGTTCACAGTATCAGATCGAAAAGGTTTACTGAACAAAGCTAATAATTCTTGGACACGTTTTGAATAATCTTGCCTAAGGGTTTCCTCGTCAAGGCTGGAATTTAAAACCTCATTGAGCCGTGATTCCGAAGGATAGGGAAGGAGGGCTAAGATTACAGGGTCCGAGCACCCAGGGAGATGTAACTCTACCCATCCTTGACCCGCTGCCTTTCGTACTACTTTTCTATCATTAGAATACCCCGAAAAACTCGGCTGTAAAACATCTTTGGGAAAACCATATAAAGTAATCCCCTGCCGCGCCGCCAAAGGACTCGACGCGCAAAGCCGTTCCGGATTGTCGTGATTACCGGCAATTGCGACGACCCCTCGCCTTCCACCTGACGTTAAACGATTTAAGGCATCATAAAACAGTTCTTCGGCAATTGCCGGAGGGTTCACTGTATCAAAAATATCTCCTGCAATTAGGACAAGATCAACTCTCTCGTCTTCAACAATTTGGCAAAGTTCATCAATAAACTTTATTTGTTCCTCGATTCTGCTGCGTCCTTCAAGCATTCGTCCAAGATGCCAATCTGAGGTATGCAAAATTCTCATGGATGGAATCCACCCCTTTAATATTTAACTTCTTAGGTTCAATTCTTATTATAAATCATGTCCCAGACAAAAGGCTGCCTAAAAGATTTATAAATATTTTTCCAATACTCTGCCGGCAATTTACTGCAATAATTTAGTTTGATTTTCCGACACATGTTTGTGAGAATAAGTATAAGTGAAAAGGAAAGGGGCAGCATTATGGCAGTTCAAGCAGATTGGAAACGACTCTTAAAGGATGAGATACAAAAAGATTACTATCTTAAGTTACTGGAATGGGTTAAAAACGAATATCGAACGAAACAAATATTTCCTAAAAAGGAGGACGTATTTAACGCTTTAGTCTACACCTCTTATAAAAACACTAAGGTCGTGATTTTAGGGCAGGACCCTTATCCCAATATCGGACAAGGCATGGGGCTTAGCTTTTCCGTAAATGTTGGGGTCCCTCTACCCAAATCTCTGCAAAACATCTTTAGCGAGCTCCAAACAGACCTCGGATGCGCCATGCCTCATCATGGCTCACTAAAAAAGTGGGCAGAACAGGGAGTTCTGCTTCTTAATACGGCGCTTACCGTAGAAGGAGGAAAACCTAATTCTCATCAAAATAAAGGGTGGGAGATATTCACTGACCGTATTATTTCCTTAGTTAACGAAAAGACAGACCCTGTGGTTTTTATCCTCTGGGGTAACAATGCCCGTTCCAAGAAAAGACTAATAACGAATCCCTGCCATTCAATCATCGAATCTGCTCATCCCAGCCCTTTATCAGCAAGCAAAGGCTTTTTCGGCAGCAGGCCCTTTTCGCGAGCTAATAAATTCCTGGTCTCTCAAGGCAGAGAACCGATTGACTGGCAAATTGATTGATCCCCTTGAGCATTTTCTTAGACAGAAATAGCTGACACAGTGTTATCAGATACTTACAAAAAACGTACGAAGATTGCTTCGTACGTTTTTTAATGAAGTGAACTCGTTCAGTTTAAAGGTGAAGCAAGGATAGCCCTTCCTTGTAGAAGAGGGGATCCTACGATTTGATAAATACTTTTAGAAACTTAGAATAACAAAATACCAACCACTGCTGTCGCAGCTATAAATGTGAAGGTACCAATTTTAACTTTTTTCTGGTTGAGTACAAAATATCCAGCTACAGCCATGATAAAGGCTTTGAGCATTGTTAAAGACATGAAAGTATGAGTAGTTTGATATAAAGGCTTAAGTCCAATAATGTAGGCCGCACTGAGAAGGAGACCGAGAACGGCAGGTCTAACTCCCATCAAAAGAGCATTTACGTATCTATTCGCTTTAAACTGGGTATAAAATTTAGTAATAATTACGGAAGCAACAAAGGAAGGAATACAGAGAGCTATGGTGGCAACTATGGCACCGACAATTCCAGCAACTTTAAATCCGATATAGGACGATGAATCTACGGCAAAAGGTCCCGGTACGACCTGAGCAATGGCAATAACTTTTACATAATCAGCTAATGATACCCAATTATGAGACACCATTTCTGTTTCAAAGAAAGGAATCATGGCGTAGCCGCCGCCGAAGCTAATAGCCCCAATTTTTAGAAATACGAGAAACAAATCAATGAGCGTTGACATGTTGCTTTTCCTCCTTCTTTAAAAAGTAAATATTCTTGGCAAAGCCCAGTGCCGCAAGAAGTAAAAGAACAATAACAACGTTAATATTCGTAAAAAGCATTAAGGCAGCTGAGAGAAGTGCTAAGATAACATCGGAATAATGTTTAACCGCTGTTTTCCAGGTTTTCTTAACAGAATTGAGAATTAAAGCAGTAACACCCAGAAGAATTCCTATAAAAGCCTTATGAACAATAGGATTATCGGTAAATCCCCAAATTACGAAAGTCAGAAGCAGGATCAGCAAGAACGTTGGCAGGCAGGACGTGATTGTAGCAACAGTTGCTCCCAGGAGACCTTTCTTTCGATAGCCAATCATCGTCGCTGAATTGACGAAAATAATCCCAGGCAAAGTTTGTGAAATAGCCATGATATCAGTCAATTCATCATTGGTAACCCATTGTTTTAATTCAACTACTTCTTTTTGTAATATGGCAATGACAGCATAGCCCCCGCCAAAAGCCAGACAGCCTATTTTAAAGAAGGTAATAAACATCTCTAAATATATTCCCATACTATCTCTCCTGACTTATGAATTTTTCCTTAGAATTGCTTGTACAAGCATACCCTGTTTTTATTTCAATATTTCGGTATACGGTATACCAAAATAATTTAAAAGGAATTTGTCTTTATAGATTCATGATCTTCCTTAAAGGCCATCTCGAGAAAAGCCTTATTGGAATTTTGCACATGACGCTTTGCCGCAATTTCGGCTCTCGAACTGTCATGATCACGTAATGCTTCTATAATTTCATTGTGCTCCTGCCACACTTCTTCCGGACGACCCGGTTTAGAGTAGGCGACTTGGGTAAATTTTGTTATATATTCTTTAAACGTACTAAATAAGTTGTATAATCTCGGACTCTCTGCTGCTCGATAGACAATTTCATGGAAAGTATCATTTAATTGATTCGATTTTTGAATGTTTCCCTTCCTTTGTTCATCGGAAATCTGCTGGGCAAGCATAGCTAAGCGTTCTACCTCTTTGGGTTTGATTTTTGTCGCTGCGATACTGCCCATCAGCGCTTCTAAAGAGGCTCTGATAAGGAAAATTTCAATAATATCGGCTTTCGTAAATTCGGAAACTACAACTCCTTTCCGTGGAATATGAGTGACTAACTTTTCTAATTCAAGCTTGCGGATTGCTTCGCGCACAGGAGTTCTGCTAACTCCCAGTTGTTCAGCAATGTTCCGCTCCACAAGTCTCTCTCCTGGTTCTAGTTTCTTCTCAAGGATAGCATTCCTCAGAATGAAAAACACTGAATCACGGATATTGCCCAGATCATTAAATTTAATGGGTGGAAATCGATAGTCCATTGCGTTATCCCCTTAGAATAAATCTTCAAATCTTCTGCTAAATTCAATATTAGTCTATCAGACAACAAAAGGCAAGAGAAAAGTGGTATACCGTATACCAAAAATATTGGCTCTATCCTTTACGGTATAAGACTTTTGTCCAACCGCAAGGCTCCAACTTCTAAGATAAAGCAGGGGTATCTCGTTCTCTCTTCGGCGGGGGCAGAGTCCATCCTCTTCAGCGCGATAGAATTTGTTATGAGCTAGGGCTTTCGGCGAAAGTGTCCACAGGACACTTTCATCACCGAAGCTCGATATTCAGCATTTGCTAAATAAGTTCACTTCTTAATAGCTACTAAACCATAAAATGTTTCAGCGAATGACATTTCTTTTAAGAGCTCAAAACTTGCTGTTTGCAGCAAACCTTGAGCATCTTGACTGCTTATTCGATGATCTAAGGGAGGACCCATTTCCGTTGCCTTCTTTTCCCAATCAATCAGGGCTATTTTACCATCAGTTTTTAATATACGATACACTTCGCCGAGAAATCCTTCTTGGTTGTCAATTTCGTGGAGTACATTGACTAAGAGGACAAAACTTACAGCTTGATCAGGAAGCTTTAAGCCATATTCTTCGGTCTTAATTAAGACGATATTTGATATACCGGCATCATCAGCTCTTTTTTCTACCTCGGCCAACATTTCTTCTGAAGTGTCTAAAGCAAATACTTTATTGGGTGATTTGATCACTTCGGCCGCTGGGATAGTAAAATACCCTATCCCACACCCTACATCAGCAAGAGTATCGTCGGAATTAAGACCTAGTTTTTCTAATGTAGGTTTTGGAGGGAGATTCTGTCGACGCCACTGGTCATCGAGCTTTCTTTTATTTCCTGGATTAAATTTATGCGCCATAGCTTTTTCTCCTTAGTCTTAAAAATAGCCCATTATTGAAATATGGGAATATTGGATTGATTATAACCATTTTCCTCAGCGAGTTCAACTTTGCTCCAAAACCTCTTACCCGTCCAGGTAAAAACAAAAATCAACCTTAACTTTTACCGCTTTAAGCTAAAATCTATTGTTGACTATGAAGGGACTCCCAAGTTATTCTTATGTAAAATTAGAAGTTAGTCCGATAAAACTACTGAAAGGAGGCAACGTTGATGTATGCTTCTGTGAATTCTGATTGCATTGGATGCGCTTCCTGCGAGTCAATTTGCCCACAGGTTTTCAGGATGAACAGTTTCGGGATTGCCGAAGCCTATTTGAATCCTGTTCCCCAAGAAATTGAAAAATTAGCCAAAGACGCTGTGAACAGCTGTCCTGTGGAAGCAATTACTTTAGAATAATGTTAAAGCCTCCGGTTTTATTTGCCGGAGGCTTTAATTATAGCGAAAATTACTTACCGAAAATCTATGTACGAACATCCATCCTTCAAACCCGTAAGCAACCGCATTGCAGAACGCTGGATCGACTAACTTGTCCGTCCCTGAGACCTGCCCAGGAAACGCTGAACGATTAAAGCGATCATGCCAATGACCAACAAGCCGAAAAACGCCGAAATAAGATAACCAAGAGCCTGTTGCCAAAAGGTGTGGTCGTAGCCTGAAATACCATAGTCTTTGAGAAAAGCATGGTGCCAGAAATCCCCCAATTTTTGCAAACCGCTGGGAATAAAACCAAACTTGGCTTGCAATTCTTCACCGCCCCATTCACCAAAAGCAGTCCCAGAAGCCAATAATCCTAAAGGGGAGAGTACTGCCAGAACTAGTAAACCGATAATCAATGTTCTATACCGGAAACTGCCAACCGATTTTTCTGTATTCGACTTTAGTTGGAGCATTACCGGATTGGTACGTTGTAAGTAGGTAACAACCAAGGCGCTAACCAATCCCTCAACCGGGCCTGCGATCGTTAAATGAGCAAAAAGCATAGCTGGTACAGCAATGTTCAAGCCATAAGGACTATACAGCGGAGTGCCATTGGCAGTATGAAAAAGTAAGGGCTGTAAACCAAATTCAATGCCGGCACAAAGAGCTGCAGCTGATAGACCGACATACCCCGCTATGGCTGCTCCAATCCAATGGCGCTTCGATGAAACACCGCTTTTTCCTGCAACAAGCCGGTAAATACCATAGCTGACAAAGGGCAGTACGACAGCCATATTCATGATATTGGCCCCTAGGGCCAATATCCCGCCGTCTCCGAAAAAGAGGGCCTGAATAATTAAAGCAATTGAAATACTGATCATTGCAGCCCAAGGGCCAAGCAGAATCGCCAAGAGACTCCCTCCGACTGCATGGGCCGTTGTCCCATCAGGAATGGGAACATTAAACATCATAATTGTGAACGAGAAAGCCGCTCCGATCGAAAGCATGGGAATATATTTGGCACGCAGAGTATGAGCCGTTTTATAAGCTGCCCCTGCCGCAGCAATCACACTGGCGATACCTAAAAGGGCATCGGTTTGTGGACTTAAATATCCGTCCGGAATGTGCATAAAAAAATTCCTCCTTCCACGATTAAGTGAGGTGTTCCTTTCTCTCAACATTAACCATGCTGCCGACTGCCACCCAAATGAAAATGAGACCGTTCATGGATCAAGTTTACCTCCAGCAATAATTGACGATTCGTGAGCACTTGAAGCGGTGCACCATCCGCAGCAATTGTGTGATTCTCCCGGAAAATAATGACTCGCTGGGCTAATTCTTCAACAATAGATAGATCATGGGTTGCCATAATGACCGTCTTGCCTGCTGTTTGCAGCGCCTGCAGGAACTCAACCAGCCAGAATTGGGTACGAGGGTCAAGACCATTCGTCGGTTCATCCAGAAATAATACCTCCGGATTAACCGTGAGAACACAGGCCAGAGCAACCTTTTTCTTTTCACCTCCACTTAGTTTATAAGGGGCCCGGTCTAAGAGATTACCAATGCCAACCAATTGAGCAATGTCTGTAACTCTTTTTTGTACTGTTTCTTTGGGTAACCCCGCCTGCAAGGGAGCAAAAGCCAGTTCGTCCCGCACAGTAGCTGAAAAGAGCTGAGCGTCCGAGTTTTGAAATACAAAACCTACCTTTTGTCTGAAATCTTGCAGAAACTTAGGATCACGCAAGGCATCTTCGGTCAGCTCCTTCCCAAAAGCCAAAATTTTACCTTCCTCAGGATGGATAAGGCCACAAAGCATTTTAAGCAAGGTGGATTTACCACTCCCATTGGCTCCCAAAATTACTAAACCCTCACCTTTTTTAATACTTAAAGAAATCCCAGAAAGCACGGGATAGCCGGGCAGATATGAGTAAGATACATTAAGAATATCAAAAATTTCGTCCAAACAGAGATCTCCTTTCATCAGCCCATGACTTTGTTGGCAGCAATCAAAATAAGTCCTGCTAAGACAACCAATGACAAAACTAAGACATCTGACCAACACAGGCTAGAACCTTTTAGGAGGCGTATTTCTCCGGAATAACCACGTGCAGTCATGGCCCAATAAACTTCTTCACTCATTTGCAGCGACTTGCCAAACAATCCTCCCACTGCTGAAGCTACGAATCGCCGCTCTTCTTTAGGAGCCGATTGACCAGCATCACGGGCCTTTCGAGCAAGAAACATTTCTTCCATGGCGCTAACCAAAACAAAAATATAACGATAGGTCATCTCAAGGGTCATAATAAAAATTTTAGGAACAAAAAAGGTACGTAAGGCACGCAAAAAGTCCATCCAACGGGTGCTCAGCGTAAGGACCACTGCTAAAGAAACAGAGATTCCCACCCTGCTAATCAGCATTATCCCTCCCCACAATCCTTGGCTGGTAACTGCCAAAACCGAAGGAAACGATAAATACCCCAAGTGAAGAGAGTGATGGAAGTCAGCGATAACCCATAGCGGGTCGCCGGGACGCACCCAGTTAAAGATTGAAGGCAGTACCATAATCCCTGTAAACAATGGTATAACCAGCCATACCCTAGCCACCACTTGACGCAGGGGGAGTTTAGATGACACCGCTATAGCCAGCAAAACTAAGTAAAAGCCCCATAATAGAGAAAGGTGCGCACATAAGTTAACAATAATTAAAAGGTATATCAGGGAGATCACTTTGATTCGCGCGTCCAATCTCTGCAGAAATCCTGGCCGCAGGGCAATTTCCTCAGAAAAAACCGCTTCTTGGATAATCTTGATTATGTCCCGCAGTGTTTTCTCAATAAAATTTCCTTTCCGTCTGCCACCGCAACCGCAGCGACATAACGCAGGACTTGCTTCGCTTAACCAGTTAGGCAATTCCATTTAGGTTAGCCCCCTTCGCTAATGTCGCTGAGCTTTCTCTCCTTTTCCTTATTCCGAATCATGCTTAAACCCGGCAGTCTCTTCCAAGACGATTCGGTGATTAAGCAGCGTCATGTCTTTAATCCTAGCCTTAACAAACTTTTGTCGCCCGAATATATCCACTAACTTTAAGCCATCTTCATAAGGTTCAATAACATCAACCGCTTCCATAAACAAGACCTCTTGACCATTACTGTTAAAGTACGCATTAGCTTCGCACATTGTATTACCCTCCTCTTTAAATAAAAAAGACCATGGAGAACCCTATGTGGGTCAGACCTCCATGGTCTCATTTTTAGTATTAAAATATAGTTAGTATTAATAATGTAGCCAAATAATTACGTCAACACAAGCCTTCTGGCCTGCTATTCCGCTCATTATTTAGTTATATTCGCCGTGTTCGGAGCAAATACCTTCTTTATTTATAACTTTTTTATTTTTACCGATTAATCATTGCAGATTGCAGTTATTACTCATCAATCATCAAGCTGTTTAATTTCCAGGTACCATTGATTAATGAATACGTGACATTTAGAGTGTATATCCTGTCATCATATTTATTACCTGAAGTATATCCCGCATCATAGATCTCATAGATTGCATTATAAGTATTTCCATTCCTCGAATAGGCTCTTTGCCTTAGGTTCATCATGCGGTCTGGAATAATAAATTCGAAATTACCGGAGCTTAATTTCGTAATCAATTTGTGGTTTTCAATGCGCATCGAGGAATCAAGGTACTTTTCTGCCGTTGTATAATCTCCTCTAATAAGGGATGTTAAAATTAAATGAAGGTTATTATCCAAATTATTTCTTAAGTTGTATAGTTCCTCCTGCTGTTTAACTTTATTATTCGCAGTATCAACTTGTTGTTGTAGAGATTGTATTTCGGTTTTAAGCTGAGAATTTTCCTTAGCCAATTCAGAACTCTGAGTACTGCATCCCAGCAAAAAAAGGATACATATCAGTACGGAGATCAATAGTTTAGACTTACGAGCCATTCCTTTGCTCCCTCCTTATTATCAATTGTACTATTTTCCGTGCCCACCAAAGCAAGGTATTGGAACCACTCCCACTTGTGGAAGTAGAAGTCTTTGGATACGCTAACGCTTAGAGTTGGGGACTTCTTGTCGCACGAGGATAAAATTTTCCTTTTAAAAAACTGATCTTATTTCTATAATAAAAGTGAATCATATCTATGAGAAAATATCAATAGATAAATGGTCAATATTAGCGTCACCTAGATTGAGAAGAATCATATCGCTTTGTTTTTTATGTGTCCGCAGTTAGACCTATAGTAAGCTCGTTCAGCTAAAGCTGAACATCGGGACTTCGGTGGGGGACTCTACCCCACCGAAGCAGAGTACGGGGGACCCACTCCCACTTAAAGAAGTGGGAGTCTTACGATTGGATAAATCAATTCAAGAACCACAGAAAGGTGTTGAAGAAAGTGTCAAAGCCAGAACGTTCCAAGTATTGTATCTTTTATCCTGGCAGGGAAGGAAATCTTATCATTCGCGAAGATATAGGAGTTGATGATCTGGGCAAAATCTTTAAGGAGATTGAAGCCGTGTCTCAGGAGAACGAATTATTTGCCTTTAATATGAAGGGAATTTCTCAGCTTTCGGATATTGACGATTCTCCGGAAAAGACCTTTATCCTGATTACCATCAAAAATGACGAGTTAACTGCCTACACAGAAGTTGGGCGGACAGAGGCCGAAGAATTAATCGCCGGTGCTCAGCATTATTACCTCATCGACGATATCTATGTCGTTAGTGACACTGCCCTTCGACAATTCCTCAAAGGAAAAAAGTAGGCCAATTATAACTGCCAAAGCCAATAACCATAATTTTTGGTTATTGGCTTTAATTATCTAGGATGATATTATTCTATTTTCATGTTGTTACAAGGTAAAGCGTGTAGTATGCAACTCAGGGATAATCTCGTGAAACATTACACTTAGTTACTGGATTAGCCGAGCTCGTCCCAAATATTAAGATTCACCTTTGAATCGGCTCCAGCAGCCATAAAATAGCCCTGCCGATTCTCTGGGGTATTTCCCGAAAATGGCCGCCGGGCTCTTTAACATAAATCACTTTGGCAGACTTTGCAAGCAACTCCTTGGACTTCTGTGTGGCTTTGCCCACTTCACACATCAAAGGATCTTTAGTCTTTTCTTCTTTGCCGCCCAAACTCAGGTAGACTTTGCCGGGGGGCAGGTGCTTCTGCAAAAATTCCAGCCATCCTGGAAACCAGAGCGATCCGGAACAGCTGCCGCAACCGGTAAAACCCGACCTGCAGTGGCCATACAAAGCAGTCAACCCTCCCAGAGAATAACCGACCGGATACACTTCCCCGCTGAGGGAAAAAGTGCTCTGCAGCATCGGCAGCAGGGCATTTTTCATAAAGTCCAGCATTTCATCGGCCTTCCCGGCAAAAATCCGACCGCCTGTACCTTCCAGATACCATGGTGTAAAGTCACGATCCCAATCGATGGGACCAAATCCCGTAATTAGAAATGGCCGGCAATCCCCGGCAGCGATCCGGAGCAACAGCATTTCACGGATCTCCGACAACTGCTGCATACTATCGTCACCGGACAGCAAAATCACCAATGGCACCGGCTGGTCCGACGGACCCAACTGCTCCGCCCAGCAATATTTTTGGTCCAATACAAATTTCATCATCAGCATCCCGTCTCCTGCATCAAACTAAAACGATATTTTGACTAACAATTCTCGCTTGAAAGTTTCTCATCCCAACAACAGGAATCGTGTCACTTACAGAATTCCATTGATCTAGTTCCTTGATGAAAAACAATTTGCCACCTTCCATCTGTGAACCTCCAAATTGAACTGCGTAATGAGTTCCTCATCTCTTCTCTAGATTCGTTAGCCTTAACTGCACGATAAGTAGCTAGTACCACATATGTCGATAAAACTTTTACTTGAAAATCCTCAATAACCGTTGGAACAGTAGGAGAATGTGGCAATCCCTCCACAACCTGTATTTTATCATACGTGCGCCCGGAACTTCCAAATTCAACAAAATCGTCTGCTAATAGCATTGAAATTTCTTCTCCTGATCGGCGAATCTCAGGTTGTAATAATCTGTCTTCTAAATCGTATATTTGTTCGTGGAGTGATGATCCCATTTTCAATCCCCCCTTCGCCATAAGAAAACTTAAATAGTTTCCCCGTGTACGGTTTCACATACATGTTCTTCATGCTCATTCGCATAATAACGCCCCAAGTTTTTAATCAAATTGGTAACTGCATTGCGATGTCCAGTTCGAATTCAGGTAGTTTTCACACAATTCGCAAAATTATTACTCTAAATTATATAATATAGAGCTGTTCTTGACAAGTGGAGCATTCCCCGTTTATATTAAATGGAGATTGCTCCACTTGTATTAGCTTACTGAAAAGGAGTTGCACAGTATATGTCAAGCAGTTGTTTTGGCAATGGATAAATGGACGTCTACTAATATATCGAGAACTATAAAAAGGGGTGCTGTAAATTGAAAATCAAATGGTTCGGCCAATCGTGTTTTCTGATAACTTCGGAAAATGGCACAAAAATACTCACTGACCCGTTCAAAAATATGTTGGGTTACAAGTTACCTGAGATTGAAGCGAATATCGTATCTACCAGTCACAATCACAGCGATCATAATAATATTAATGCTGTCAAAGGCAGCTTTACCCATTTCAACGAACTGGGTACTCTTGCGGCAAATGATATTGCTCTAAAAGGGGTAGCAACATTTCATGATAAGGCTTTGGGGAGCAAGAGAGGAAAAAACACGGTATATAACTTTAGTATTGATGGAATCAATGTTTGTCATTGCGGCGATCTGGGACATGTGCTCACAGATACTCAGATTAAGGAGATCGGGACTGTGGATATACTCCTGCTTCCCGTTGGTGGACGTGCCACCATTGATGCACTGGATGCTGTTCAAGTCGTGAAGCAGCTAAATCCGGCAATTGTGATCCCAATGCATTACCGTACAAAGGCGTTCGGGCTACTTGGCTTTATATTTGAAAAGGTCGATAAATTCATTGCTGCTTCAGGATTAAAGGCCAGACATTGTAAGGAACTGGACATTGATAAAGCCAGTATAAAAGAATACAAAGAAGATAAAGAGATTGTTGTCCTTCAATATGATTGAGATCAGACAATTTGAACATGAATAAATAGAGGGTGTTGTCACAGGTTTTAGTACCGCTTGTACCGCCTTGATTGCAATGCAAACGGACAAGGAACACGCAGGATAGGCTTTGGGCACACTCTCAACAGGGGGTATCGCCGGTTCTCTGCTTGGTCCTATCATTGGCGGTTTTATCGAAGAGAACCTTGGTTTTCAACCAGTATTTTTCGTAACAGGGGCATTGCCAGGTTTTAAGTTACTCAATCTCTACTTCAAGCTTAATTTTTGTACCTAACTTCGGATAATTGGCTATGAATAATTAGCAGTATATGACGAAAAAGATAGATATAAAAAAATGTTGACTGTTAGAACTCTAATTATTATACTATGAATAGTTAGGATTCTAATACAAGTCGCAGGAGGTACTTTAATGACAAAAAATAGTTCCTTTTTAGAAAATCCATATTCTGATTTAATAAGAAGTATTGCTTGGAAAGCAAAAGCAAAGGCTGACCAAAATATAAACGCATTAGGATTGAATTCACAACAAGGTCGTATGATTGGTTATATTTATGAACACCAAGATAGTGGAATTATTCAAAAAGATTTAGCAGTTGTTTTTGAACGCAAAGGAGCAAGTATTACTAGTATGCTTCAAGGATTAGAGAAAAAAGGATACATTGAAAGAAGAATTACCATTAATAATGAAAGACAAAAAAATATTTATGTATTACCAAAGGGTGTTGAATTAATACAAGATTTTAATGAAGCATTTGGGGAAGTAGAGAAAAGTATTACTGAAAATTTGACCGAAAGTGAAAAGGACACTTTATTGTCTCTATTAGCGAAGGTAAATCAAAATCTATAATTACCAAATCTAAAAGTATACTCGAATTTATGTGGACTATTAGCAGGGTTATTGTTAGAATTCTAATAGTAATAATACTAATGATTAGAAATATTATTATTAGGATGTAGCATTCTATTAATATTGGCGGCTAAATAGTTAATCATTGTTTTGTACAAAAAAGGAATACAGGAGGGTAAAAATGGAACAAACATTAACAAATGAATATTATTTAGATAAGGCTCCCATTAATAAGGCAATTGCACATTTATCAATTCCAATGATGATTGGGATGTCAGTTGGTACAGTATATAACGTAATTAATGCTTTCTTCATCGGATTAATGCATAATACAGAAATGTTAACTGCTGTCACTTTAGGTTTACCGATTTTCACTATATTAATGGCTTTTGGGAATATGTTTGGAGTAGGTGGGGGAACATTTGTTACTCGTCTTATTGCACAAGAGAAAGTAGAAGAAGCAAAGGGAGTTGCAGGATATACTTTTTATAGCAGTATTATAGCCTCAATTTTAATCGCTATAATTGCTTACCTTATAATTAATCCTATTGTTAAGACCTTGGGTGCAGATATTGCTACCTTTGGTTATACGAAAAACTACGCTTTAACTATGTTTTTTGGTGGCTTTACTATAATATTAAATTTTGCATTAGAACAGGTTGTACGTGCTGAAGGAGCCTCAAAGGAATCTATGTATGGAATGGTTATCAGCACGGTGTTGAATCTTATTTTTGACCCACTATTCATATTAATATTGAATTTAAATGTTACGGGGGTAGCATTAGCATTAATTTTATCTAATCTAGGTTCATCTATCTATTATATTTATTACTTACAAACAAGAAGCGAACATTTAAAGGGATTTATTAATTACTTTAGAACTTCCTTAAAAGATAAAATAGAAATATACAAAATTGGCGTTTCTGAGTTATTTATGGCCATTTTTCTTATTATTACAACCCTTCTTTTAAATAATTTTTCGATTGGATACGGGGATAGTGTAGTAGCAAGTTTTGGTATAGCATTGAGAATTGTACAAGTACCTGAATTTCTTTCCATGGGTCTGTCATTAGGGGTTATTCCGTTAATAGCATACAATTTTTCTAATGGAAATTTTCAAAGATTAAAAGAAGGTATCAGACAATCATCTTTATGGATATTAGGACTGTCTAGTGTATTTGTTGCTTTAGTTTATATTTTCCGAACAACAGTAATACATCTATTCTCAAGTGATTCTTCATTATTGATTGTTGGCGTATATATTATGACTGCTATGCTTATTTCTGCACTATTTAATGGATTTACAACATTATTTATAGGAATTTTTCAAGCATCAGGTCAAGGGATACCTTCCATTATTATGTCTGTTACACAAGGGATTCTCTTTATACCAGTTATAATCATATTGCATAAGTTCTTTGAATTGCATGGGGTAATATGGTCTATGACTGTTACCGAAGTTATCACTTTTATTGTTGGGCTAATTCTATATATTCTATTTAACTATAGACTTTATAATCATAACTAGCTTGATAGACAACCTTAAACCGCTAATCGCAAAGAATTAATCCAATAAACAGTTGAAGCAAACACCCTCCAGATTTGGGAGGCCACTGAAAAACCTACGTTTTTCTTCTTGGTAGTTAAGTAATCAAATAAAAGAGACGGTCCTCATTCTTTATTCGAATGAAGATCGTCTTTTTATAACCTTTGTATGCGGGTATGTAGTTTTTTTATTCCATTAGTTTTAATATCCTTTTCAAATTTACGCTGAATATGGCCATCGCCCCTTGTAATTCCATGCCAATTAGACCCGAGGATGATGCAACATCATACCCGTGCCTGTGCTTTAGCTCACTATTTTTAGCTTCAATTTTATATCGTTCTTTAGATTTTCCTTTAAAATAATCGCTTTCTTGAAAATTTGCCTGTTCCGTATGTTCATTTGATTTAATAGATACAGAATAAGTTTTATTTTTAGCCCCTTCCTTATAGCAACCATCTTTAAATGAACATCTCTTGCACTTTTCGATGTCAAAGTAATATGTATCCGTTTGATTTTTGCTTTGACCTTTTTTACCTTGTCGGGCCTTCCGGATTGCCATATGACCTGCTTTACACACATACATTCCGGCATCTTTATTAAAATTGAATTCATCTTCCTTTTTCCGATTCCCTTGAGTAATCGAAGGATTTAATTTAGCAACTAATTTGATGTTGTTGGTCTTACTATATTTAATATTTTCCTTTTCTGAATAGGCTGCATCTCCAATGACTGTCTCAATTTCCATGCCAGCAGCCACACTTTTTTCAATCAGTGTAACTAATTCTTTCCCGTCACTTTTTTCGCCTGTTGTGACAGTCGCTGCGGTGATGATTCGTTCTTCACTCATTGCGAGATGGGTCTTATACCCAAAAAATGAGGAGTCCGCAGTTTTGTGTCCAACTCTCGCATCTTGATCGCCCGAGATCCAGAGGTGTTCGATATCTTCAGCGATGATTTCGTTTAATAGGTTTAGCTGTTCTTTTACTATTGGATACTGGGAAATACTTTCTTCTTTTTCGATCACTTCAATAAGCTTTTGGCAGTAGGATAGTTCATCTTCCAATACATCAGTTGTGTTTTTGGCGGGGAACTTGTCCTTCATTGATTCATCTATTTTGTAAACGGCTTTTCTTAGCTTTTTGGACCGATCCATCAAGATTTCCTTGGGGGTCTTCTGATTATAGCGAGATTTCGTATGAGTGGCATCAACGATAATAGCTTTGCTTTTGATGATTTCCTTTTCGATCGCAATTTTTACGGTTTTATTGATCAACATATCCAAAAGGTTGAGATCTTTCAAACGCAGTTTGCGAAATTTGGTCAATGAACTCGGCTCAATAACTGCCTCTTCTGGTGCCATATGAAGAAAATACTTAAAAGACATGTCATATTTTGAACGCTCAACTACATCAACATCCGACAAGTCATAGATAGTCTTCAACAATAAATATTTGAACATCCGAATAGGGTCGATGGCATTTCGACCGTTATCAAGACAATATTTATCTTTAAGTTCGTCATACAAAAAAGGAGAAGTCAACCAGTTCGTTCATTTTTCTCAATAGATTATCCTTTGGTACGACTATATTATATATATCCATAAATGGACTGAGGATCATTGATTGTTGTTTTTGAATCATAGAACTCACCTACATGAAATTGATACTATAATTATAAAACAAAAAAGGTATAACTTCCTCTATATTATGAGGTGTTATACCTTTTTACTATAAGGACTTTTTCAGTGGCCTCCAGATTTGGGAGGGTGTTTTTATGATGCATTGAACAAAAATGATAATAGGATAAGGAGTTATAACGATTAAAATCATAGCCATCGTCTTAGAAATTTACTTCTAATTATCCTACTAACTATGACTTAGCCCAAATCAACCTCTGCTTGGCACAGATATCTTTCATGAACGAACGCTGTGAACCGTTCTTAAAACGAACTACCATTACATTTCCCTCATCGTTAACAATGACTCCCTCTCCAAATGATTTATGTTGTATAACCAATCCTGCAACGAAATCGCTCATGGGGCTTGATACTTCCTGCCGAATCACCTCTTGAGGGTTTTTACCCTGCAGCACATGATTGACCTCACGGATAAAACGGGAAACTTTCACTCGTTTATGATGATAATAATTCATAGAGCATAAGGTTAACTGGCGTTTAGCCCTCGTCATGCCGACATAGAAAAGACGTCTCTCCTCTTCTAATAATTCGTTCTTTCCGCCTTGTTCAGCCTTGATCGTCTCTCGTTCAGGAATAATCCCTTCGACAAGATCAATTAGGAAGACCTGTTCCCATTCTAAACCCTTGGCAGAATGGATGGTTGAAAGGGTCACGGCATTTTTGTGCTTATTTTTATACGAAGACGTCATCTGCTCTTCAAGATACGTTAATCGATTGGCAAAATCCACAATTGTACATTCGTTTTGGGCAATTGAACTCAGAAGCTCCAAGAGACTTCTGACATATTCTTCAGAAAACCCTAACGACTCACATATTCTCTTCATTGCTTTATCATAATCCAGTTGGTTTCGGATATAATGGATCGCCTGAGCAGGCGAAAGAGCATTAAGCTCCTTAAACCACTTTTTGAAGTCTAAGTACTCTGATCTTTCCTTTAAAGTCACTCCCGGTTGTTCGGCTAAGATTTCAAAGATTGAACGATCGATTGGCATTTGCCTTAGTAAATCAAGATGTTGCTTACGTATAGGACAACTTAACTTAGACCAAATTCGCTCTAAAACGGACAAGCTCTTATCGTTAAATGAGAAGCGAAGGAAATTTAACATATCGTTAATGGCCCAGTGGGTAAAAAACCTCTGTTTACCTGATTCACGCATATAAAAGGAAATATTAGCCCGATCCAACGCATCTGCTAAATAAATGGCGGATAAATTATTTCGGTACAAAACCCCTACTTTTGCCAAATCCTTTTGGCCCTTGAGTTTCTGAATAATAAATTGATTTTGTTCTGTAATTCCTTCAAATTGCTTAATCCGCAGAACGTCTCCCTTAGGATTCTCAGTAAACATATCCTTATCAAATCGCAGTTTATTAGAACGAATAAAACCACAGGCTACGTCCACAATCTGCGGAGTCGAGCGAAAGTTTTGCTCCATGCGCAGGATCTTTGCACCGGGGTAGGTCTGTTCAAACTCTAAAAGGTACTTTGGTTCAGCCGCTCGAAATCCAAATATTGATTGATCATCATCCCCCACTACAAAAATGTTGCTCTTGGGTTTAACGATCATTTCAATGATTTTGTGCTGTAGAAGAGACGTATCTTGGCTCTCATCCGTAAGAATATAGTCAAATCGCTTTCGATAATACGCTAGGTACTTCGGATTTTCCATTAACTCTTGAAAGGCAAGAAAAAGCATATCGTCATAATCAATCAAACGCGGCCGGCTGCTTTGCTTATAGATCTCATAATCATTATGAATAAGGGGGAAATTCTTAATGTCACAATTTAAAAGCTCCTCAGGTTTGCTTAAGGTATTTTTTACGTAACAAATGCAATTCTGCAACCCTTCCAGCTGCTCATCGGTAATTGCGGAAGCATTATGCTTTTCATAGATTTTACGAAGAACTCCCATCTTACTATCAGCACCTGTTTGTTCCTCAATAAGTTCAAATCTGGTACCTCTTTGTCGGAAAGCGGTTCGAACTACTTCATAAGCAAAGCTATGAATCGTAGAAAATTGAATTTCCCCACAGCCTTCATTTTTACTGCTGACCATTGCTCCAAAATTCTCAACAAACCGTTCACGCATTTCCCTGGCTGCTGCCCGTCCGAAGGTTAGACAAAGAATTCTTCGAGGATCTATGTTTTTGACAAGAATCAAATAGGCTAAACGAACAGTGAGAACCGTCGTCTTGCCTGCACCGGGAACAGCTAAAAGCAAAAGAGGGCCCTGGTTATGGACAACAGCCCGTTTTTGCTGTTCAGTTAAATCAAAACCTCTAGCCTTGATCTCTGCAAAGAAATCCTTCTCGCTAATCACCTTATATCTCCCACTATGTATTTGTAACACCTTTGCTACTTCCCGATACCTCAGAAGTTGAATTCATGCACCAAGAATTACAAGAATTATATCATAGTAAAAACGCCCACGAAAATCGCAGGCGTTCACACTATAATTCTATTTCTTTCTCATCTTCTCTGGAATATACACGCAGAATGGCTCTGATGCCATATAGTTTCCAGTTGCGCCGTAGGCACGTGCTCTTGATCCACCACAAACTTTGTTATACTCACAAATACCACATTTACCTTCGTACTTATCTGGTGAACGCAAGTCTTTTAAAATAGGGCTTTCACGGTAGATGTCGCGCAGTCTATCTTCCTTAACGTTACCAACAACTAATGGTAAAAATCCACTTGGCATAACGTCACCTGTGTGTGATACGAAGATGAAACCATTTCCATCGTTAACTGCTTTTGGTGCTCTTGCCAGACCGTCAATGAACTGAGCCATGTCACGTGTCTTAGTGCCTTCGAAGGTGATTTCTCCACCTATAGTACCATTTTCCTTAGCACGTTGTTGGAATACAACACGACGATAGTGCTGACCTGCAGTTGTTTTTATATCATAAGGCGCAACTTTACTTAACTGGTATAGCCACTTGAATACTTCTTCGTGCTCAGCAGCTGATATGCAATCATCAATTGAAGCACGTCCAGTTGGAATCATCATTAAAATGTACCAAACTGATGTCTTCAACTCTTTCATCAATTCAGACATTTGCTCGAGTTGGTGTAAGTTTGCTTTGTTAATGCAAGTGTTGATTTGGTGAGAAATACCAATTTCATTTAAATACTTAACTTTCTCGATTGTTAAATCAAAAGTTCCTTCAATTCCACGAAAAGCATCATGCGTCTTAGCATCTGCACCGTCAATGGAGAAACTCCAACGAGAAATCCCAACTTCTTTCGCCTTGTCCATGCGCTCTTTTGTTACTTCCACAGTAGCACTTGGGCTCATCGAAACACGCATTCCTTTTTTAATACCGTAGTCTGCTAATTCAAAAAGGTCTTTTCGAAGCATGCAGTCCCCACCGGTGAAAACTAGCATCGGATTGTCCATTTCGTAGATTTCATCGATTAGCGCAATACCTTGCTCGTGCGTTAACTCCTCTGGATGCGGATCAGGCTGGGCATCTGCACGACAGTGTTGGCACTTAAGCCCACAGGCACGAGTAGTTTCCCAGATTACGATGAACGGGTTCTTATCGTAGTCAACGTTCATTCCTGGGTGCCCACCCGGATGACCACCTTTACCGTGCGGATGTCCACCCATTTTCATTTTATTTTCCATCTTAAATCACTCAATCCGTTTTAGTTTTCCAAATAATGATTTTACACAAAAATCTGGTGAAAGTCCATTGATAGACTTGCCGCTATTGTCCAACAGAACTTTCTACTACTTCTCACCTTAGGCAATCCGTAGATACTTTTGCTCTTCTACATGCACTTTTCGAAACACTCCATATTTGTAATTGCTCAAGATATTCTTGGCTCCGTGAATATCACGGTGTTCTCGATATCCACAAAATTGATAATCAAACGCAACTAGAAAATTTTCTATAAATAACTTTGCAGGAACGAATATGGTACCGAAATATTAAACTTTTAAGTCTTCATCCTCGTAAGGGGTCGGGAAAAAAGCCAATTGATTTTTCATACCCCTATACTAACCTCTAAGGCAAAAAATAATTCGATAGTTAAGATATTTACTTGCTATGCATACGATTCTCCTGAGGGATGGACAATTCGTTGTTCTCTGACTCCGTAAGCGCGCTTAATTATGAGATAGTGTTCTTCCATGACTATATTATTGTTTATTGTTTATAATTTATGGATAATGTGCAGTTCGGTTGGCGGGAATGTACTGTAATAAATGAGAATAATGGGAATAATGGTAATAATTGCAAGCGTACGGATGTAGGCAATTTTTTCGATATAGATTATTAGCGATTTTCGGCGTCAATATAAACCAGCCTAGTTAATGTGAAAACTATTTATTCTATAAGTATTAGTCCAAAATGATTTTGAACTTCATCCTTTCCCCGTAAAGTTGTAATTTCATAGCCATTATTCCTTACGGTTTGATAAACGTCTATTCCGCAAGCTTCCATGGCAGGTGCTATCTTGTCGGGAAAATTGCACCCCTGTGTATTGCATTCTTTACATCGCATACATGGACCACTACCAAAGGCAATTGCCTTGTAATACCCATCGAGAAACATTTCTTTAGCAATCTTCACGGCAATATCGGTCACAATAGACATATCATGACACCTAAAAAGAATAGCCATATTGTAACAATCTATTATTTCTTGAGTCTGTTTGTAGCTTGGGGATTTTGGCGGACAACACCAACTTTTACCGTATCGTCCACATCCAAATTGGCATTTATAGATTGTCCAAGGAGCAGTTACAATTGATTTAGTATCGATTGATTTTATACTATCCGAACCTAAACTCTGTAGTAATTCTATATACTTTTTTATAACAACATCTTTTTCCATCGTACCTACCTCCGATTAATATAGAATGATTAATAAATATAACCAATGATTTTTACCTAATCTTCAATTATTCAATCAATTCGACAGAGTATAAATATAATATAAACTAATCGGTATTGCGTAGTAGAAATCTTGTATTTTTAGAAAATGAAAGTCGATTTACATTTCTAATTAAAGGAACAATGAAATAGCACAATATAAAAGTAGTAATGCCATAACAATATTGATAATCTTTTCGTTTTGAACAAGAAGTTTTTGAAATACAGAACCAAATAGTGACCAGCAACAAGTAGCTATAAACCCAACAGAAGCGAGAATTGCCGAAAATATTGCTAGTACAACCGCAGACCTGTAGTACGGCACAATGAAAGTTGAAACGGTTGTAATTCCGTAAAGGATAACCTTCGGATTTACAAACTGAAGAAGAAATCCCGCTTGGAAAGTGTTTGTTTTCTTTTTGTCTTTGCTATCACTATTACCCTTACTGTGAGGGTCATTTTTATATGTCTTCCATGCAAGCCATAGAATATAAACAGCTCCAATGCAAGTCATAATTGGTTTTATAGAGGGAATAAGGCGGAAAAGTGTTACACTAAAAGTGCTACAAAGAGCAATTATTGTAAAGAAACCAAAGAAAATTCCAATATTAAAAAATATACTTTTCTTAAATCCATAACGACTGGCGTTTGACATGGACATTATATTATTTGGTCCTGGGGTAAAGGTTGTAATAACTACATACGATAAAAAAGCAGTAAAATTCGGCATATGACTCCCCTCTCTCTATTTTGTGTGATATAATATACAATATGATCTTTATACAGCATACCGTGCAATATAATAATACTTTATGTGCACTATATTGTCAATGGACGGTGGGATAATATTTTGGATAAATTGAATTATGTTATCGCCGAAAACTTAAAAAGACTTCGTGAAGAGAGAAAGTTAAGCCTTGATAATGTATCAAGGCTTTCGGGTGTTAGCAAAAGTATGCTTGGTCAAATTGAAAGGGGCGAGGTAAACCCCACAGTATCAACGGTATGGAAAATTTCCAATGGGCTTAAAATATCCTTTACCCAGTTAATGAGCAGACCAGAAGCAGATATTGAGTGTATTGATAAAACCGAAATACAACCGCTTATTGAAGATAACGGAAGATTTAGGAATTTCCCAGTATTTCCTTTTGATAGCAAAAGAAGATTCGAAATGTACTCTCTTGAGATTGATAGTGGTGGTCATCTGGATGCAGAAGCACACCCTCATGGTACTCAAGAATTTATTACCGTATTTTCAGGTGAGGTTATAATAAGCTTAAACAACAATAACTTCTTAGTAACTACAGGCAATTCAATTCGATTTAAGGCTGATAGTCCACATAGTTATAAAAATTCGGGCAGTGAAGTCTGCACATTGTGTATGGTTATTTACTATCCACAGTAGGATGTTATAAATCCAGGACCAAAAAAAACCAACTTCTACTCATGCCGTCCAAGGCGGGAAGGCATTTTATACTGATGGGTATCAAATTATAATTAAACAGCTGTCCTCGTTGCTGAATATCAGTGGAGGACAGCTGTTTATTTGGTTAGTAGGCTTAATAAGAACAATTCGAAGTAAGTTTTACTTCGCATTGTTGAGTATTTCTCATAACCTTTCGACTATTGGTATCCATATCTCACTTTTAAAACTTGATGAGGATGTATCTTTGTTTTCATTCCACAAAATTTCAGGCCCTTGTGCCAGCTCGTAATTTGTAGACGGGAACCATTCAGCATAGATACGTCCCCAAACATTTTGTAGTGCATCCGGGAATAGTCCGACTGCCTCAAACACAGCCCATTTAGATTTTGAAACTTCGAGGCATGCGAAATTATCTGGACACTCTTTCGTTGTTGCTACACCTATATAATGGTCTAACTCTCCTTTTTCCTCCATACGTCCTTCTGAAAAGTTAATCGATGCACTTATTATTCCCGATGGCTCTATATTAGAAAGTCCTTTAAGTTGTTTGATTGTTTCATCGTTAAGGCTCTGCCACATTGAGGCAATCTCTGGATTCACCCCGTTGAAAATTATAGGAACTCTTTTTTTAATACCAACAATACTAAATGTACCTTTTTCTACAATTCGGTAGTTCATTTCAATTCCCCCTTTTACTGATAGCTGGAAGGTCATTGGTGGATAAGCCTTAAGTGGACAACCATTTTTCCTAGCTTCTGTCGGTGTTATACCATGCAGATTTTGAAAAGCTCTTGAAAAGGAATCTGTGGAGTTATACCCGTATTTCATTGCAATGTCTATGACTTTAATGCTACTATTCTTAAGTTCAAATGCAGCAAGAGTTAGTCGTCTACGACGGATATACTCTGAAAGAGAAATACCTGCAAGGAAAGAAAACATTCTTGAAAAATGGTATTCAGAACATATAGCCATCTTAGCTACTTCCTTTAAATCGATGTCATTAGCAAGATTCTCCTCAATATATTGCAATGCTCGATTCAGGTTCTTAAGCAAATCCATTAGTTTAACCTCCTTTCAGTAACAGAATAGCAGGATTTGAATTCATCTTCCCGATATTCCATGCACTATTATGTCGGATAATTATTACTCCATATTTTACTGATGTGTCTAAGAATTAGCAGAACTTGCCATGCTACGCTATAAGAGTAGAATACGAATAAATAGCAAAACATTTATTACTTGGTTTCAGAGGAAATCACATTGATAAATGCTATATAAAAAGGATAGATAAGAAAAACACCAATCAATAATAGCCCCAAGACTGGAGGAGGTTCTTCTCCCCGAACCATTGCGGGAGATAAAAATAAAGTGAAGATAACGAAATAAGGAATCCAAAGAAGTGTTATTATAAATCTCAATTTTGCTTTACTTAGATACCTACTTGTGATTAGGTAAAATAAAATTGATGTAACTATAATTATCATTAGAATCAAGATACCGACCCGTATATTAGCAGTTTTAACAGACCAATTTGTTATTCTAGCGATTCGATAAATATTTCCCATAAGTTGAATCTGGGCAAATAAAGCCAGAGCGTATATAGCACTTAAAATATTTAATTTAAGGAAAATCCTCAATATTTTCTCTAAAATCATACACAAAAACCTCTTAAGAAACTTATAACTTATTGTGCTATAGATGTGTCATAACATCACCGACGCGTAAGGTTTAAGAATTAGAAGAAGTAACCAGTAAAACCATTACATTAGATTTCGGTTATTTAAAGAATGCATGATAAGCCATTAAAATTACAACTGCTAAAATTATTAACCATGAAGCTGGATGTGCCCAGTTGTTTGTCCGTCCCAGTCCGTTTGCTTTTGGAACTACAAAATTAGCATCATCTGGGTTAAAATAGAAAACATATTGATTGTGAGTTCTCCTATACTCGTCAATTTCTTCAATTGACCATTTTCTATTTGCCATGTTTTCTCTCCACCTTAAACTGACTTTAATGCTATGTCAAATGAATTAACCACCTCTATAACTTCCGTTATTTGTTACCGAAAAATACGTATAAAGTATGGAACTTTATTCCGATGCTATGAATGCCGTCCAACACTTTGTCGGGACGGCATCAATGTTCGGTTATGGGTTAGAAATTAATTTGTGGAGTTATAAAATAATGCCTACTGTAAAAGTCGAAGATATAACCATGTATTATGAATTTCACGGTGAAAAAAATGCCAATTCACTTGTGATTATTCCAGGACTAGGGACAGATTTAACTGTCTATAAGGAAATTATTAATCAACTCTCTGAAGAATTTAAAGTCCTAGCCTTTGATAACCGTGGTTCAGGTCGTACTGACAAGCCTGATATTATTTATACCATTGAAATGATGGCAAATGATACTGCAAAACTCATACGTGCTGTTGGGGTTAATAGGGGAAATATTCTAGGCATTTCCTTGGGAGGCCGCATCGCTTTGGGTAGTTTATTGTGATTTGACTTGGTTACTTCCTTATAAGATAGTTGAACATTTTGTAGAAAAGGAATTCGTAACAATATTCAAATTGGGTATATTAAAGTTTAGTTTAGAATTATAGGAGGATTTATCTATGAACAAGTTTATTTTCAATGATTATTTTCAAGAGCCACTGGGGAAAATCGCCAAGCGAATGCTTTTCACCAGCGATAATATAATTGCTTTTGTTCTAAACATTGCAAAAGGGGAAATGCTACCGGGGCATACGCATCTAGAATCAACCCTTTTCCTGCAGGTCATGGAGGGTAATGCTAAGGTTGTCACGGATGGCAATGAAACCTCGTTGCAGGTGGGCGAGTTAATGCAGGTTGATGGGCAGGAAAGCTTGCAGGTTATAAACACCGGTGAAGAGGTCTTACGTCTTTTTGTCACAATATCACCAATGGGTTCAGAGGCCTTTGCAACAGATGCGAATGTATAATGATAAAGCGCCTACAAGTTCAAATTTGGCTTGAGGCGCTTTTTTGCACTGCGACGTCTGTATACACGCTGGTTCTTTTTCTTCTGGAACCAAAATTCGTTAAAGTTAAAGCAAACTTCTTAATTATTGAATCGGAAGTACAAATGATTTTTAAAGGTCTTAAATGAGATTGAACATGAACTTTTTGAAGAAGTGATAGAAGAGCACTCGCTCAGCTTCAGCAAAAGGGAGCGTGTAAAAAAAATTTCACACACTCACTCTTATTGCTTACTTTAAGACTTTCGAGAGCTAATAATACAACTTCCCCAAATCCTACAAATGCCGTCCACCTAACATAGAGGTTGGACGGCATTTCTACTACAGGGTTTAAGAATAATGGGAACAAATTCCTTCCGCTTTTTAAAACTCTAAACGCCTTTAATATCGCCGAAAATTCACTTGAGTCATTTCAAATCCACCACGGGCATTAGTCAGACAGCCTTAATAGAAAATTCCAAACTTACGTCTTCATATCATTCTCTACACCAAACAACAATCTGAGTATCATACCCATGCTAACCCAGAGTACAGGGTCTTCAAAGAAACGCGCTTCGGACTGAGAACTAATAAAAATAGTCAAAATCCATAAAAAGTACCCCACACCAGGAATATACCAGTCTAATCGATTTTGGTCGAGACTTCGTAAACTTCGAAGAATCTGTATGAGCGCAAACCAAATCAACGCGAGTGCAGTTAGTCCCAATAATCCAAGCTCAGCTGCTATTGTAAAAAGAGTTGTATGTGAGCGAGTTGCCCCTTCAGCAACTGTCTTATAGCTTATGTAATAGGTTTTAAACATCTTCTCAAAGCCACCCAAACCAACTCCAAAAATCGGATGGTCCGTAAACATTGCCCAAGCCACTTTCCCTAAATATTTACGCTGGGCATCTAACGCTCCCAGCCCCTCTCTAAAGGTAAGCAGACGATGCTGGACGGTCGGGCTCATAGCCACGATAATGGACCCAATTACTCCCATTAGCCCAATCGACTGGGCTATTTGTTTTCTCGGAATAAGCAAGAGAATAAAAACTAAGATGATAGCCAAAGTTACTTCTCCACTGCGCGATAATGTTATTGCTAACGCTCCTATCAATCCTAATAGCGACATAAAATACGTAAGGCGCTTCCAGGTTTCAACGTTATAGATTTGGAGAATTAAATTCGCCACAATGCCTAATACAAGGTAGCGGGCAAAAATATTTGGGTCCAAAAAGGTTGAATTAACGCGTGCAATCTCTCCCACTGCTAAATATCCCCGCCAGATAAAATGTTTTGTCATTCCTTCATACAGTGTGAGTGGAACAAGTGCCACCCCGACCCAATGGACTACCCGAAAGGGAAAAAGGGTGTATTTACGTTCCGCAATAAGGCAGATGCTGAGGTAAAGCAAAAAAAACGTCAGCAATCGAACAACCTCAACTACGGTTAGTCCCCGTCCAATGGAATAAAAAATGCTAAATGCCCCAATTGTAATATAAATCATTAGGGCACGAGATAAAAAATGATTTAGAATCTTTTTCAGATTTTGATATTTCTTAGGTTCAATCCATAAACGTCTAAGCGCAGACAAGATAATACCGAGGCTAAGAATACGGGCTAGAGTAAATACAGGCTGGGAGCTGAGTTTTTCCAACAGCGGAAACCAAGTCTCGGAAATATCTAAAGCGACCACCCCAACGAGTAACGAGATTAGAGTATTCGGTTTTTTTAATCCTAAATAGACAACAATTCCAATACTAATAAGTAAAATCCCCCATTTAAAAAATGCAAAACCCACGTTAATACTCTCTTTCTAATAAATATTTACATTAAGAGTGTAAGACGAGAAATATATTCTAAAACACATTAATTTGGTCTAATAAAGAAGACGATTAAAATTTATTCTCCGTTTTCTTCCAAATTCCTCTGTGTACGACAATTTATCTTTTGATGCGCTTACTAACTTAAATATTCAATCATAGAAAACCAGTATTAAGTTAACGTAGTCTCGTTTATTTGGAGATGGTTCGCTTAATTATCTGATTCGCATTATCCTACTAACTATGACTTAGCCCAAGCTAAACACTTAGCTTCCAATTATAGATAAAACGGTTATAAATGCATAATAGTAAAAACAAAAGCCAATAACCGTAATATTTCAGTTATTGGCTAAGATGCATTTTGGTTAGTCCTGATAGTTATTAATTTTTCAAAGTCAACATCGGTTGTCCAATAGTGTCCGACTTTATTATTCAGTGTCAGACTTTATTATCAGTGAACACTTTTATTATCCGCACTTCGAATATCCGCAATGGGTGCAGACAACGCAGCCGCTTTCATGGTTAATCGGCATACCGCACTCTGGGCAGGCATTCGCTGGAGCTACGCCCGGAAGGGACTTCTTGGCAGAAATCTTTCCAGAGGGACCCGTAACTTTTGAAAGTCCGCTTGCATTTTGCCCTTCAACAGCCTGGACTTGTGTAACATTGATGCCTACTTCATTATATTTCTTAATGACACGGGCAATTGCATCCGGACAGGAAGTCACGCTTACCCCTTCACGTCGCATACAAGCAGGGCAGCGAATTCCTTTGACTTGCTCAATAATGGCATCAACAGACAAACCGGAACGTAAAGCAATAGAAATCAGGCGAGCTGTGGCCTCTGATTGTGAAGAACATCCTCCAGCCCGGCCGGTATTTGTAAATACTTCACATATTCCCTTTTCATCAGCATTAACACTAACATAAAGATTGCCGCAGCCAATTTTAATTTTCTCTGTAACCCCAATAGTTGTGGTCGGGCGTGGACGAGGCATTACGGTATTCACTTCAGGAACAAACGGGGTACTGGGGGCAGTTATCTGACCAGCTGAAGAGGTCAGGGCTTGTCCTTGATCCCCGCCTGCAGCTTGTTTGGAGGCCTCAGCGGCTGCCGGTACTGTAGTTCCAGTAGAAAGTACTTGTTCCTCTCTGCTTCCATCCCTATAAACCGTTAAGCCTTTGCAGTTCAACTCGTCTGCTAAACGATATGCTTCTGCAATATCTTCTCGTGTTGCTGAATTAGCAAAATTAATCGTCTTAGAAACTGCGTTATCCGTATATTTTTGAAAAGCGGCCTGAATGCGGATATGCCATTCCGGAGAAGTTTCTTGAGCCGTCGTAAAGATTTCCTGTACCCAGTTAGGAACCTCCGGCAGTCCGAGAACCGTTCCTTTCTCAGCAATTTTACGCATTAGTTCCGGTGAATAAAAATTGTACTCTTTCGCGAAAGTTTCAAAAAGAGGGTTTACCTCAACTAACGAAGTGCCATCCATGACAGTTTTCGTATAAGCCACTGCAAAAAGAGGTTCAACTCCGCTCGATGCAGCACAAATCATCGATATCGTTCCCGTCGGGGCAATTGTGGTTAGTGTGGCATTACGCAGTTTCATAACTCCGTCATAAATAGAGCTTTCATAATTGGGAAAAGTTCCTCGTTCTTCGGCTAGACGTTGGGACTCGATGCGTGCTTCCGTCTGAATAAATTTCATGACTTTTTCCGCATAGTCAACGGCTTCTTCCGTAGCATAAGACGTTTGCAGCAAAATCAACATATCAGCAAAGCCCATTACTCCCAGGCCAATTTTACGATTTCCTTTTACAACCTCATCAATAATCTTTAGCGGGTACTGATTGGCATCGATAACGTTATCCAAAAAGCGTACCGCCAGACGGGTAACATGACTTAATCGCTCCCAATTGATAACCATTTTACCATTTTTCTCAGTCACCATAAGTTTAAGGTTAATGGAGCCTAAGTTACACGCTTCATTAGGAAGCAAGGGCTGTTCCCCACAGGGGTTTGTCGCTTCAATTTTACCAAGTTGGGGAGTAGGATTGCTTTCGTTTAAACGATCAAGAAAGACAATTCCCGGCTCTCCGTTTTGCCATGCATGATCAACAATTTTAGCAAAAACCTCGCGAGCAGATAATTTACCTGCTGCTTCCCCAGAATGAGGGTTAATAAGGTCATAATCCCTCTCTTCACGGACAGCCTTCATAAATTCTTCCGTAATCCCAACTGAGATATTAAAGTTCGTAATTTCCTTATTGTCCTCTTTGCATTGGATAAAATCTAAAATATCCGGGTGGTCAACTTTCAGTATTCCCATATTAGCCCCGCGTCGAGTTCCACCCTGCTTTACGGCTTCTGTAGCCGAATTAAAAACCTTCATAAAAGAAATTGGTCCCGAGGCTACGCCGCCTGTTGAACGAACCATACTATTTTTAGGACGCAGACGTGAAAAACTAAAGCCCGTTCCTCCGCCAGACTTATGAATAATTGCCGCATTTTTTATCGCATCAAAAATATCCTCCATACTGTCTTCAATCGGTAAGACAAAACAGGCACTCAGCTGTCCTAGGTCCCGACCCGCATTCATTAAGGTCGGAGAGTTAGGCATAAACTCAAGATTGGCCATAATTGTATAAAATTCCTTCGCCAAAGCCCGTGTTTCTTTCTCACCTTTGCCATACTTTTCTTCTTCAATGGCGGCAATTACATTGGCAACTCGATAAATCATATCCTCCGGCGTCTCGATAACTTGTCCATCAATTTGTTTTAAATATCTCTTTTCCAACACAACACGGGCATTGGGCGTTAAATTTATCTTTAACCAGTTCTTTGGTGCTTGTCCTTCGAAATTCAACTAAAATCCCCCAACTTTCTTTATATTTCTTTATATTTCTTTATATCTCTTTACTTTCCTTATCTGTTAACGTTCCCCGTTTTTCTATAAGTTCATGTAACTCTTCCAGAAAACGTTGTATATCCCCAAACTGGCGATATACAGATGCAAAGCGTATATAGGCCACCTCATCTAAGCCGAACAATTGCTCTAAGACTGCCTCCCCAACTTCAGCACTCGTCACTTCACGCTCATGCGTATTGCGCAGAGCCTTTTCAATATTATAGGCGGCCTCTTCAATTTGTTCTGTTGAAATTGGCCGTTTTTCACATGCTCTTCGCATGCCGGCCATCATTTTAGAACGAGAGAAAACATCACGTCTTCCGTCTTTTTTGACAACCACGAGCGGTGAATCCTCAAACTTCTCAAAGGTAGTAAACCGACGCATACATCGGTCACATTCTCTGCGTCTTCGTACAGTTGTTCCTTCGTCAACCTGACGCGAATCAAAAACCTTCGTGTCCTCGTTTCCGCAGAATGGACAGCGCACCCCTTCACCCCCAATATGTAGTATGCTTTTCAATTTAAACACACTACATATAGTATGTCAACTAGCCTTTAGTCATGTTTTGAGTCTATCTTTCTAATCATTGTTTGTTTCTTCTTGCTATCTTCGTCTTTCTTGTTTTTTTATTCCGTAGTATTACTTCTAAAAAGGGACAAAATAAATTAGAACCTAAACCATGATCTGAGAAAGGAAGTGACATTACTATGATAAAAAAGATGCCTTCGGAAAAAAATCCTAATCCCAATCCAAAACCAGCGCCGCCTAATCATCAGCCGAGCATGGATTCCAGGGATAACCATGGCCTTTCTCAAGAGGAAGCTTTACGCGCTAAGAAGTAACCCTTTCATGCCTTTCCCTTTGTGCAATGACTATCAGAGTACAGGGGACCCACTTCCACTTAAAGAAGTGGGAGTCTTACGATTGGATAAATCACTAAGAGGGGCTGCAGGACCTTATCTGTTGCCCCCCTTTTGTGAAGAATCCTATCAGAATTGCATCACTTCAGGAGTTAACTTATAACGTAACGGAACAGGCAGGAATATCGGATATTTCCAATATTCCTGCCTGTTCCGTAATAAATCTCCCACTTTGCGCAAAAACTATTTTAAGGAATGAGGAACAGGAGGTGGATTATGCTCACAAAAATTATTAGAAAATCTACTAGGAAGAAACGCCGCCAATCCTCTGAGCCACTCTGCCAAAATCCGTCGGGAAACCCCACAACTCTATCTAAAAAACTAGAGGATAACCGGCAGGCAATTCTAAACACCTTTCCCAAGGCTGACGATCTAGTAATTCGAGAGTTCACTATTGGAAGCGAAGCTCCTGTTCAGGCCTTTGCGGTTATGATCTTCGGTCTTTTTAATGAAGATTCCGTTAACGAAAATCTCTTTAAGCCATTACTATCAGTACACAATAACCAACTTACAGGCTCCACTTTAGAAATCATTAAGGAAAGTATATTGTCTGTTTCCAGTGTTCAGGAAGTTCAAACTCTAGAAGATACCGTTACAGGAATTTTGTCAGGTGATACCGTCTTATTCATTGATGGAGCCGATAGAGCACTTATTGCGTCAATTCGCGGTTTTGCAGCACGTAGTGTAGAAGAACCGAGCACTGAATCGGTTATTCGTGGTCCCAGAGAAGGCTTTGTTGAGTCTCTAGGCACAAACATTTCTCTTATCCGCAGGAAAATAAAAAATCCAAATTTAATGGTTGAGAAAATGACCGTCGGCAGACAGACAAAAACATCATTAGCCATCGTCCATATTCAGGGTATTGCCAATGACGAGGTCGTTCAGGAAGTTAAGAAAAGAATATGCCGCATCGAGACAGACTCTGTTCTCGAATCAGGTTATATTGAGTCCTTCATCGAGGATGCTCCTTATTCCTTATTCCCTACCGTTGGAAATAGCGAAAAACCTGATATAGTCAGTGCGAAATTGTTGGAAGGCAGAGTTGCAATTTTAACTGATGGAACTCCCTTGGTCTTAACGGTACCTTACTTATTCATAGAAGCGTTCCAAAATAGTGAGGATTATTATTCACGGCCTTATCTTGCAACATTTATCCGTTGGCTCCGTTGGCTGGCTTTCTTTATTTCTACATTTGTACCCGCTCTTTATGTTGCTATCACAACTTATCACCAGGAACTGCTGCCAACATCACTCTTGATTAGCATTGCCAGTGCGAACGAAGGCTCACCATTTCCTACTATTGTCGAAGCACTTTTGATGCAAATCGCTTACGAAATCTTAAGGGAAGCCGGCCTTCGCTTGCCAAAGGCCGTTGGACAGGCCGTTAGTATTGTCGGCGCACTGGTCATTGGGGAAGCCGCAGTATCCGCCGGATTGGTTGGAGCTCCCATGGTTGTCGTCGTGGCCCTTACAGGAATTTCCTCCTTTGTCGTCCCAGCTTTTACAGATGTCACTACTATCGCCCGCTTTGTTCTCCTCATCTTGTCAAGCTTTTCTGGTCTATATGGAGTAATGCTCGGATTTGCGGGGTTTGTTATTCATCAACTCTCGCTTCGCTCCTTTGGAGTGCCTTATATGTCTCCGCTTGTACCACTTAACGGTTCTGGCCTTAATGATGTCATTATTCGCAAACCTTGGTGGGCTATGACTTCACGGCCTCATAGTTTAAGTAGAAACACAACGAGACAAGTTGATTCATTAGCTCCCAGTCCGCCGGAAAATCCCGGCAATTAGGAGACAACTAATTAATATACCTCTCCATAAAGGAGATCCTATGTTAGAAAATGCAAAAATCACCCCCAAACAACTTATTTTCCTTGTAGCAATAAGCAGACTTGTCGTTTCAATTACGTTTTTCCCTGTTTTTACTGGTCCTCCAGGAAATCAGGATGTATGGATATCGGAAATTTTTAGTCTTCCTGCTAGTCTATTGTTAACAGTTCCATTTTATCTATTATGGAAACGATTTCCGGATCAGTCACTCTTTGAATATGCAGAGACACTCCTTGGCAAAGCTGGTAAAGCAGTCAGTCTTCTTTATGTCTTATATTTTTGTCATGGACTATCTCTATTTTTATACGAATGGAGCGCCTTTTTGACAACTGCCGTTATGCCTGAAACTCCAGTCCTTTTTATTCTCCTCTTTCTTTTCCCGTTTTGTGCTTATGCTGTTCTCAAGGGCATTGAAGTAATTTCACGGTTTGCTGAATTTCTAGCGCCTATAGTCTTCGGAGGAATTTTAGTTATATTTCTGCTGCTGGCTAAAGATATGGATTTCAATGTTTTTATGCCATTCATGGAAAAAAACATAATATCCATAGGAATGGGTGGATTCGCAATTGCCTTGAAAACATCCGAGATAGTTGTACTCGCTATGCTGCTTCCCCATTTAAAATCTGAGAAAGAGAAAGCAAAGCTTGTCCTGATATCCAGTTATTCTCTTATAGCACTTTTGTGGCTTATTACAACTGTAACTGTTCTGGCAACTCTAGGACTCGATTTAGCTAAGATGCTTCAGTTTCCTTATTTTAGCGCCGTTCGTTTAGTGAACATTGGTGATTTTATTGAACGCATAGAATCTATTCATCTCTCAATATGGATTCTCAGTGGTTATCTAAAAGCCATCTTATATCTCTATGTTATTCTGATCGGATTGAGTCACTTAGTTGGGATAAAGGATTATAGGCCCCTTGTTATCTCAACCCTTACCATACTTCTTCCGATATGTCTATCCGTTCAAAGCAACATTTCCGATCTCAATGATTTTTTGTCTTATCCTATATCCGTTTGGATTAATATTATTTTCATAATTGTTATCCCCTATCTGCTTCTCGCTATAGCCTTCTTTAGAAAGCAAGGTGAAAAGAACATATGAGAAGAAAAATTACTTTAATAATCCCAACTATTCTTCTGTTACTTCTTCTACCAGGTTGCTGGAACCGGCGAGAACTAAATACCATGGCAATTGTTGAAGCTGTGGGTGTTGATCGGGCTAATGACGGACAAATCGTTGTATCGCTTCAAATTTTAAAACCTAGCGCAATTAAATCTTCAACATCGGAAAAAGCGAGTGGCACGAAAAGTGTTTGGGTCGTCACGAGCAAAGGAGAAACAGTTTTTGATGCTATACGAAATGCTTCACTGCAAACAGATCGAAAAGCATATTTTTCTCACAACACTGTTTACGTTTTATCTGAAGAACTCGCCAGGAATGGAATCAGCGACGAACTGGATCTATTCAGTCGCGATTCTGAATTTCGTAAATTAACTTATGTTTTTATTACCAGAAGAAAAGCTGAGGATATTATTAGAAGCGATTATGAACAGGAAAAAATACCTGCCCAAGCAATAGAAAAGCTTGCCAAAGTAACATATGCAGCTTCTAAAGTCCCCAAAGTCCAGTTAATTGATCTCCTCAAAAATTTCGCCAGCAAAACCAATGACTCAATTGTTCCCGGGATTGACATAATCCAAGAGGACAATAAAAACCCAAACGAAGAAAGCCTAAAGCTTGATGGAACAGCGATCTTAAAACGAGATCGAATGGTTGGTTGGTTTAATGAAAAGGAAACTAGGGGTGTCTTATGGGTTCTTGGCAAAGTAAAAAGCGGAATCATTGATATTGCGACTCCCGGAAATGAAAGCAAAAAGTCCGGAATTGAAATTATCAGAGCTGACAGCAATGTTGTACCGGAGTTAGTTGACGGGAATCTCATAATGACGATTAATGTTCGTCTGGACGGCAATCTTGGAGAAGAAATGGGAAGCAGCGATTTAGTAAAACCTGAATCCTTTGATGAGATCGAAAAACAAATAGACACAGATATCAAAGAGGAGATCAGCAGCGCCGTCAGCAAAGCTCAAAATTGGGACGTGGACATCTTCAAATTCGCCCCGGACGTGCATCGCAAGTATCCCCGAGAATGGCCCGAATTAGAAAGAAACTGGCGAGAAGAGTTTAGGAAAATTCAAATCAATATAATTGTCGACGCCAAGCTCCATTGGTCCGGGTATCTTAAAAAACCAGTTCAACCGAAAAACACTGAAGGAGAAGTGGCTCAATGAAAGTTTTTCTTTATATTCTAGTCTTAATTCTGATCTTTACGCTTTTGTCTCTCTCACAAATTCCTCCACTTATAAAAAACAGGCAGCGAAAAGAACTTATTCTGGTAATCAGTCTTTTGTCAATTGGCTTTATCCTGAACTTCTTATTAATTATCGGTATTAAACTGCCTAATCCCATTAAGATCCTGACCACAGTTATTCATTCACTACTTTAAAAACTAACGGTTAACAACTTCACTTACACAGATAGACTGCCTCATTGGCAGTCTATCACTTATTTACCTGGCGATGACCTACTTTCCCAGGAGCCTGCGCCCCAAGTATTATCGGCCCTGGAACGAAAGGCGGATGAGCCTTTCGCCACACTGCGTCCCCATACGCATACTCCTGCAGTGTGGATCCTTAACTTCCGTGTTCGTGTATACGAAAAGCACGAAAGCCTCCGGTGGAGGGTTTCGCCGAGCCACCAACCCCAGAGATTCACTTCGTGGCGAAGTACGAGCTTTTCGCCACGCTGCGACTTGTGAAACATTCTCCTGCAATGTGGACCCGAACGGGTGGAATCCCTAACTTCTTCCCACAATGCTTATTATTATTACTTTAACTTAACCTTTACTCTCATGCAACACAAAGGGGCTGTGTTGAAACTTTGTTTCTCACAGCCCCTCAATAGGTTTCGAATGGGGAAGGCTAAACTGACTGACCGTCTATCCTAAGACGACAGTCAGTTTTCTCATGTTATGGGCAATACAATGTAATCCCCACTCCAGCTTGACCTTTTCCAATCCCTTTAGGATAAATCGTCGCACACCAAAATTGCCTTTGATATCTCCAAAGACACTTTCCACCTCTATAGGTCTTAAGCTACGCATTTTTATCCCATATTCGCTGGTCAGATTAGCCCTTGCCTCTGCTTTTAGTTCATTGCCTTTAGGGTTAATGTTGATCTGCTTCTTAAAATTCGCATTATTACTTTGCTTAATACAACGTTTGCGGTAGGGACAATCTTGACAATCATCACTTTGATAGACTCGGATTGTACTTTGATAGCCCCTTTTGCTTTTCTGAGTTTTTATGTGCTTGAACCTTAGAACCCTCCCAAACCCGCACGTGTATTCATCCTTCTCCTTATCATAGAGCCAATTCTGAACCAGCGTCGGATCGGATTTCCACTTGGCCGTTGCTTCCTTATGAAAGGTATTATATTTTACATAGTTCCCAAGGTTCTTTTGAGTCAGATATTCGTAATTCTCTTCACTGCCATATCCCGCATCGGCAACAATGTTGGCAGGGAGTTTCCCCCCTAAGTTTTTCTTCAATTCTTCCAGATGTTCTTTCATGCAATTGGTATCGCCTGCTGATTGATGGATACTATATCCTACGACAAATTGATTTTCTGTTCCTATTTGGACATTGTAACCCGGCTTTAAT
>NZ_LDZY01000001.1 GCF_001029285.1 Desulfosporosinus acididurans | reverse complement strand
CAAAGGTTCCCTCAGCGCGGTTGGAAATCGCGCGCAGAGTGTAAAGGCAAAAGGGAGCTTGACTGCGAGACCCACAAGTCGAGCAGGGACGAAAGTCGGGCTTAGTGATCCGGTGGTACCGAGTGGAAGGGCCATCGCTCAACGGATAAAAGCTACCCTGGGGATAACAGGCTTATCTCCCCCAAGAGTCCATATCGACGGGGAGGTTTGGCACCTCGATGTCGGCTCATCGCATCCTGGGGCTGTAGTAGGTCCCAAGGGTTGGGCTGTTCGCCCATTAAAGCGGTACGTGAGCTGGGTTCAGAACGTCGTGAGACAGTTCGGTCCCTATCCGTCGCAGGCGCAGGAAATTTGAGAGGATCTGTCCCTAGTACGAGAGGACCGGGATGGACGAATCACTGGTGTACCAGTTGTCTCGCCAGAGGCACAGCTGGGTGGCTATATTCGGATCGGATAAGCGCTGAAAGCATCTAAGCGCGAAACCGGCCTCAAGATGAGATTTCCCACGAGTGAAAGCTCGGTAAGACCCCTGAAGGAAGATCAGGTTGATAGGCCGGATGTGGAAGCACCGTGAGGTGTGGAGCTGACCGGTACTAATCGGTCGAGGGCTTGACCTAAAAAGATACGTTAGCAAAGGGAACGTGGCTCAAATGGTTCCGAAAAGACGAAGCTAGAAAGAGACTCTATGTAGTTTTGAGAGAACAGAGTTCGAAAAGGACAACTGAATCTCAGAGATCTGGTGATCATGCCGGAGGGGTTCCACCCGTTTCCATACCGAACACGGAAGTTAAGACCTCCAGGGCCGATAATACTTGGGGCGCAGGCCCCTGGGAAAGTAGGTCATCGCCAGGTAACAAGCGATAGACTGCCATATTGGCAGTCTATCTGTGTTTTATGAAAAAAATGAAAAAATGAAAGATAGCTACCGGGGCTCCACCCGTTCGGGTCCACATTGCAGGAGAATGCGTCACAAGTCGCAATGTGGCGAAAACCTCGTCCGGTTTTCGTCACGCTGCAGGAGAATGCGTATCGGGACGCAGCGTGGCGAAAAGCTCGTACTTCGCCACGAAGTGATTCTCTGGGGTTGGTGGCTCGGCGAAACCCTCCACCGGAGGCTTTCGTGCTTTTCGTATACACGAACACGGAAGTTAAGGATCCACACTGCAGGAGTATGCGCATGGGGACACAGTGTGGCGAAAGGCTCATCCGCCTTTCGTTCCAGGGCCGATAATACTTGGGGCGCAGGCTCCTGGGGAAGTAGGTCATCGCCAGGTGAACAAGCGATAGACTGCCAAATTGGCAGTCTATCTGTGTTTCATGACGCAATGTGGCGAAAAGCTCGTACTTCGCCACGAAGTGAATCTCTAGGGTTGGTGGCTCGGCGAAACCCTCCACTGGAGGCTTTCGTGCTTATCGTATACACGAACACGGAAGTTAAGGATCCACACTGCAGGAGAATGCAATGGAGTATCTTTAACATAAGGAATATTCCACGATGAGGAGAATGCAATGGAGTATCTTTAACATAAGGAATATTCCACGATGCTTAAAATTAATTAGTTTAGTTATGTTACAAAATTCGATCGCATCTTGATTGAATTCTAGGCCCGATGAAAACCTTCCCGCTTAATACTCCTCTAACAGTATTACTGAAGGTATACACCCAAAGAAGGATTAAGAGGATCGTTAGGAATTCAGAATAGCCAACCGTAAGAGGGGATATAAATATCCTTGCAACTTTTTGACTTGCGATTGTATAAGAAGCTAAGGGAAAGATGAAGGCCCACCATCCCATAGTAAAGGGAATTCCTCCATTTCTAATTTGATAAATACTAATCATCACAATGATACCAACAATCCAGATTCCGAATCCCCAGACAGCGACAGAGATCAGATTTGAAAAATCTGTTGATGCTAATAATCCTAATGAATGTGCATTTTTCGTAATATCGATAATTGCACTTACGGCTAGTCCGATTGCACTGATGAAAATACCGAAGGATGGGATTTTATCTGCTGGGGGGAGTGGATGATGAGCTAGTCGGACAAAAACTATGGCACTAATAAATATGAAAAGGAAAAAGCCAATACCAAATAGGGCTGTATTAATGATCAGGAAGGATAGACTCCATGTCGGCTGAATTTTAATTGTCAGTTCGAGAACCGGGTTCCCGATCAATAAAACAGCCATATTAGCAATAGGTGCCATAATCCAAGAAAAGTTAATGACGTCCGGACTCGGAGTTTCTTTAAGTCGTATAATCAAAAACGTCGAATAAAAGGTAAAAAAACTTACGCCAATCATCGAAATAATCCACAGGCCGAGAATAAGATGATAAACTATAGATTGATTAAGATAATGGCTCCAGATAAGATAAATATTAGTTCCCAGAATGGTTGTCGCCACAGGCATGGTCACGAAGAAATTGCCGGTGTGAAGGTGATTTAGGTCGCGGTAAGCATAATCAAAAAAACATAGCCAACGAATAACCCACGGGACTAAAACTACGAAATAAAGAAGGTCTGCAACAGTAGCAAAGAGTATACCTAGAAGGTTTCCCACAGGAAAAGCGTTTTGCCATTGAAAGAGAATGTTAGCTAATCCACCGGTACCCATAATTACGGCAAACCAAGATGGGGCCAGATGCTTGATGGGATGATGTTCTTGCACATTAAAAACTCCTTATTTTAGATTTAATATCAGGATCTTTATTATTTAGTTATAAAATGTATTGGCCCATTCGTAAAATACCCATTTGGCATAGAGTGTATCGAATTTTAGAATAAATGTTAGGTGTAACGATGGAAATAAGACATTTGGAATATTTTCTTGAGGTTTCCAGGCATAAGAGTTTCAGTAAAGCCGCTGAAGTAACTCATATTTCTCAGCCCACAATCAGTAAGGCAATAAAGGATTTAGAAACTGAGCTGGGAAAAACGTTGTTCTATCGAAGTACGAAATATGTTGAACTGACCGATACTGGGAAGGCGATTCTTGATCAAGCGCAACAAATTGTGGCCTCTTTTAGAAATATACATGTTCAGCTTGAAGGCCTTGAAAAACAAGAAATAGGAAAAGTTCACATTGGTTTGCCTCATATCACTGCTGTGACAACGTTTTCGCACGTTTTGGGTGCATTTAAACATCATTACCCTAGAATTGAAATCCAACTTTATGAATATGGACCCAAAAAGATTGAAGCATCGCTGCAAGAAGGTTTACTGGACTTCGGTATTTTCACACCTGAAGACAGTGATCTCTTTGAATGGATTTGGTTTGAGCGAGATCCACATAGTGTGGTTATGAACCCAACTCATTGGTTAGCGTGTCATAATATGATTGGCTATGAAAATCTTCAAGGGGAGCAGCTCATTATTTACAATAGCGACTATAAGCTTCATGATATCATTCTGGACAGGTGTAAACTGTCCGGTTTTATACCTCAAGTAGCTTTTGAAACTTCGCAGCGTGAACTCATGATCCAAATGGTGACTGCTGGGCTAGGTGTCGCCTTGTTACCCAGTAAAATATGTCAGGATCTTGATCCAGAGATTGTTATATCCCGGCCACTAACAGATTCACAACTGTATCTTGAATTGGCATTAACATGGAAAAGAGGACGGTATTTATCTCATGCTGCTTCGAGGTTTCTAAATTTCTTTAAGTTGAATCTTACTGAAAGATAATAATCTACTCTAACAGAATTTTATCCAATCGTAGACTCCAATTTCTACAAGTGGGAGTGGTTCCCATACGAGTTCACATCTAAAATTGATAAGAGTTCAGCCCTCCTCATTCACGTAATAAATGAGGAGGGCTGCTGTTTTGAAAGAGTCGATATTAGAAAATAACTATAGAGAGTAATGCCCCAGCAATAATTATCCATAGTGTATCAATTTTGGTAAAGCGCTGGACAGAAAAAGCTGCTAAGGCCATCCCACAAGCAGGTAAATCGACCAATGAACTGCCAGTCAATTTGTAAATGGTTGCCCATAGCGTCCCAATGAACGCTGCTACAACGCCGCTGATGATCATTTTTACCTTGTCAACTTGACCAGCTCGGTTATAGAGGTCGGAAATAATATTTACAACAGCGAACGAAGGCAGATACATGTTTGCCATAGCGAGCGCCGCCCCAAATATGCCTGCTGCTTTATATCCGATAAAGGCGGAAATTACGGTTACCGGTCCAGGCGTTAGTAAACTCAGGGCTAAGGCTACTCCGAATTCTTTGTCGGTTACAAAGTGATATTGATTAACCATGGTATTTTGTATAAAAGGTAACATTGCGTAGCCGCTTCCGAAGGTCAGTCCTCCGATTCCAAACAAGGAATTTCCCAGATTTTTATAGAGAGGATTGCTAAAATTAATAGCAAAATTGATAAACATCAGTATGCCAAGCATAATTAGCGTTACCAGGTACTTTTTCTTGCTGAATTCAAATTTAATCGCCGAAACTGTTTTTGGTGAGGATTTCTTAGGAACCCAGAATTTTTTATCCATAATAGTTTTCCAGCCAGAACACTTTACTGTTAAAAAAGTAAAGATCAGACTTACTATCCCAGCTGTTATGAGAAGGGTAATAATATTTACCTTTAAAAAATACACCAAGGTAAAACCGCCGACAGCTAGGATCGTTAACTGTGGGGTGTTCACCCCTTTTTTCCATAAATCAAGAATAGTGTTTAAGACAAGACCTACAACTAAAGCACCTACTCCTTTGAACAACGAGGATACCACAGGAACATTGTTATAGTTTAAATACAGGTGGGCAAGAAGTACCATTAAAACAAAACAAGGAATTACAAAAAAGATACTAGCTGCTAAGGCACCGGGAAACCCCCTAATGAAGTAACCAATGTAAGTGTTGAGGTTTACGGTAGGTGCTCCCGGTAAAAGCTGCGACAGAGCTAAACCATTCAAGTATTCCTCATCAGTCAGCCAGTATTTTTTATCGACTAAAGCTTTCTTTGCTTCACCTAGAGCTGCCAGACTATAAGACACAAGACCTATGTGAAGAAAAGTTCTTGCGATTTCAAAGAGACTGACAACTTCGGGCGTTTCCAATGACTGGTTAATCTCATGTTCTTTTCTTGTTTCCATGGCTTTACCTCCTAATTACTATAGTCAATAAATAATTAGAAAGGAATTTAAAGTACGCTAGAGAAGAAACTTTTTCGTTTCGAGAACGTCAAAAGATGGTTATTGAGTTATTCCAGCGATTAATCGGTTTAGCATGGAGTTAACCCACATTCCTCGAGAATCGCAGCGCCCTCCTCTCCCGTAAGAAAATCAACAAACGATTGAGCAATGTCAGATTGGAAACTATCCTTTGCTATGCCAATGGCAAATTCTATAGGGCTGCCGTGGATTATAATATTTGTGCCAGGGATCTTACTCTCAAGGCTGACTGAAGCTTGATCATAAAATTTGGCATAAGCAGGATTTGATAAATTAATTTTTGGCGCCAGAGGAATAAACGGAAGACCTAAATGTCTAACCTCCGAGGAATAAAGAAATGCATAATCTACTTGACCATTTAATAAGGCCTGAGACAGGTCAATTGATTTAGGATAGATTGAATAAGGGATACATGCAGCTTCTAAAGTTGAATATAAGCCGGGTCTGTCATAGAATCTCTCAGCTAATTGCCATACCATTAGAGTTCGATAACCACAGGGGTCAAGACGATGGTCGGAACGAGCAAAACTGACTTGGGGTTTCAGTAACACTTCGGTCCAATTTTCAGAAGTAATTTCTTTGTTTCCTTTAGATTCTTCGTGGCTGCCTAAGACAATTTGGTCCGACGCAAATATAAAGTAATTATTTACGAGGTTGGGCACAAGTAATTCTGCAAATAAGGCTTGATCTGCAAGTGCGATGATGTCGTATTTTTCTCCAGTGAGTAAACGTTTTGCTCCTTCTCTTGAGCCAACTCCTGTCAGCTCAATTTGGAGATCTGGGTAGTTTGGTAAGAAATGTTCTTGACACTTTTCCATAACGATCTGCAAAGCACCCGCATGAATAATTTTAAGAGTCTTTTGAACCACGTTTGTTGCCACCACCTATCACTGATTAAATCTAAGATAAGCCTCTAAGAAGTTCTCTAACTTTATCTTTTGCCGAACAATGTACTGCGTCCAGACAATTAAATACTCTTCTCCCTGCGTTGTTAGCTTATAAAGTCTCCTGCCTGGACCAGATTCGCCGACTTCCCATTGGGATTTTATCATTCCTTCCTTGTCCATACGTCTTAAATTTCGGTAAACTGTAGCTGCGTCAACTTCAGCACTCTTAAATTCACTATCATCTAGGCGCTGAATTAATTCGTACCCATGAGAAGGTTTTTGTTTTAAAAGAAGAAGTAATTCCGCTTGAATGAAACGCTCCATAGATAGTGTCAATTCAAGCTCCTTTACCTTCTCGTTATCCATATATACTCACCTCGGCTATTTGCAACATGCATATAGTATTAATACAAATATATTCTGCATTCAGGGAAATTACCCTTCCTGTCAAGACTGAAGTTCAGAATTTTTCCGTCTCAGGCTGCAAAATATGATCAAAGGAAGAACAGTGAATGTCTGTTCGTATATCATGAAAATTAAAGCTAGAGAATCAACATTCTAATTATCTAAGCGCCTTTAGATAACCTACATTTGTATTATTTATGCTCGAATCTTCCATACTAAAAGAGAACCTGTTAACGATTGATTAATTTGATGTTTCTGCAGTGAGTTGAGGTTTTCGAAAGTAAGGGGGTAAAACAATCAGTGTTTTCTAATAAATCATCTTTATCTGGATCTGAAGAAGAAGAGATTAAGCTTGACGAGTCAACAAACTCTATTAAAGAGTTAGGACAGGTTGAAATTCCTGAAGTTTCCGAAAGAATATTTTGTTTGACAATTATTGGTCAAATTGAAGGTCATCAAATATTGCCAGCACAATCTAAAACGACAAAATATGAACATATTATTCCTCAGCTTCTGGCAGTTGAGCAAAACCCTAAAATCGAAGGTATATTAGTTATTCTCAATACGGCCGGCGGTGATGTGGAGGCTGGGCTGGCAATTGCCGAAATGCTCACTAGTTTAAGTAAGCCATCTGTTTCTTTAGTCCTTGGCGGTGGTCACAGTATTGGTATTCCTATCGCTGTAAGTTGTACCAAAAGCCTTATCGCACCGACAGGCACAATGACCGTTCATCCTATTCGCTATACAGGTTTAGTAATAAATGGTCACCAGCAGTTTGACTATTTGAAAAAAATGCAAGAGAGAATAGATCAGTTCATATATTCACATTCAAATATTAGTAAAGAAAAATTGGAGCGGCTTATGTTTCAAACAGGAGAGTTAGCACAGGATATCGGAACAATATTAATTGGCGAAGAAGCTGTCAAAGCAGGGTTGATTCAAGCGGTTGGAGGGGTTCGAGAGGCTTTCAAAGAACTGAATGATTTGATAAGCTCCTCAGACCAGCTGCTATAGTATTAAAGCTGCGTTAAACTTTAAATATTAGATTTAGACTGGGCCAGTGATACCCATCAAATTGACGTGATGAGTATCACTGGCTTTTTAAGTCCATCCTTCAGCGCGATAGAATTTGTTATGGGCTAGTCGCTTTCGCCACCGAAGCTCCAATGGAGAGTAAGGCGAGTAAGCTTGATAAATGTCAATTGATTCAAAAAAGGAAAACGCCTTAAGTATGTGGAATTAAATGTGGATTAAAAAAGATTAGATTAAAATGTTTGGGGGATTGGTGTGTGGCGAAAAAAAGAGGACGCCGCAAATTAAATAAAAAGGTCGATATGAGGGCCGCCACGATGGCTGAGACGATTCGCAGAGAAGTCATTGGAGTTATTGTGGTCGGCATGGCTTGTTTAGGGCTTGTAGCTCTCTATTCGAAGAGAAGCGGTGTTGTTGGCGGTGAAATTAGTTATTTTTTGACTATGTTAGCTGGAGGAGGACGAATCGGCATTCCGGTCATGCTAGGAATTTGGGGTATTTCTTACATGAACAAACAAACGCCGCGTTTAGGCACAAAAATCGAAGGAATGATTATTCTCTGGCTTGTCTTTATCGGGATTCTTCACCTTCAGCTGCCGGGAATTGAAGCTTTTTCCCGATCTGATATTTTTCATGAGGGCCAGCTTGGACATGGCGGAGGACTTATTGGTGCGGTAATAGCCTTTATATTAAAGGAGACAGTCGGAATTCCCGGAAGTTACGTTGTTTTAATTATGTTTGCAATTATTGGAGCTTTGCTGATCACAAATCGCTCTCTTATAAAAGGAGTGCAAGAAATAGGTCAGATGGGGAAAGAATCCGGAGTATGGATGAAACAACACATGGAGGATTTTAAGGAAGTATTGAAAAATCCTGACGTTGACAAAGAGGCTGAAACAAGTGAAGAAAAGAATCCCGGTGTTCATAAGGCACCCAAAAACCTCAAGAAATCTTCATCTTCACGGCCGCCTGTTCTTGACCCGGATATTGTTGAACGGCCATTGGTTATCAAAACTCTTGATGATCCTAATGAAAATACGAGTCAAAATCTCCGAGAAGGGATAACTAAGAGTTCTTCTGGGTCTCTTCCCAAAGGGCAATTAGGTTTTGAGAAAACACTAAGCGGAGTAACTTCCGAACCGCCAGCGCCGGGCAAAGTGACCAGTACGCCTATCTCTCGGCAGACTCATGAAGACGGAAATTTTCAACTTCCGCAAGTTTCCTTGCTGCATAAATCCTTGAAAGTTAAAAACCCTAGGTTAAACAAAGATTTAACGGATAATGTCCGAATACTTGAGGAAACTCTTGCTAATTTTGGGGTAAAGGTCAAAGTGACCCAAGTGACTCAAGGTCCTGCTATTACGCGTTATGAAGCTCAGCCTGCTCCAGGGGTGAAAGTCAGCAAAATAACCAACTTGGCGGATGATATTGCTTTAAGTTTGGCTTCTGCTGACGTTCGTATTGAGGCTCCTATCCCCGGCAAATCAGTGGTAGGGATAGAAGTGCCCAATAAAGAAATTGCTATGGTACATTTTCGTGAAGTTTTAGAAACTCCTGAATTTCAGGGGTCAAGCAATAAGCTGATCTTATGCTTGGGTAAAGATATTACTGGAGCACCAGTAATAGCAGATTTAACTAAGATGCCGCATCTCTTGATTGCCGGAGCAACGGGATCCGGTAAGTCCGTGTGTATCAATACATTGATTCACAGCATTCTTTTTAAAGCTCGTCCGGATGAAGTGAAGTTTTTACTCGTTGATCCAAAAATGGTCGAACTAGCTAACTATAACGGCATTCCTCATTTAATTGCCCCTGTTGTCACAGATTCTCGCAAAGCTGCAGGAGCATTGAAATGGATTGTGACCGAAATGGAAACTCGCTATGAATTATTTGCTGCGTCGGGTGTGAGAGACATTGTTCGGTATAATTTTTTGCGAGCACAGGAAAAAAATAATGAGCATCCGCCTTTACCTTATGTCGTCGTCATTATCGACGAACTGGCAGATTTAATGATGGTTGCACCGGGAGATGTTGAGGACGCTATTTGCCGTCTGGCTCAAATGGCTCGTGCGGCTGGAATTCATTTGGTTGTGGCAACTCAGAGACCTTCTGTTGATGTTATTACGGGACTCATCAAAGCAAATATCCCTTCGCGAATTGCCTTTTCTGTTTCTTCTCAAACAGATTCGAGAACAATCTTGGATTTGAATGGGGCGGAGAAACTTATGGGGCGCGGTGATATGTTATACTATCCAATGGGTGCGAGTAAACCCATACGTGTCCAGGGCTGTTATTTAGGTGACAAAGATGTGGAAAATGTTGTGGAGTTTCTGCAAAATCAAGCAAAACCAGAATATCAGGAGATCCCTAATGTGGATATTGGGAGCACAGCAAAGGATGAGATGGAAGACGAATTATTTTATCAGGCAGCTCAACTTTTTATCGAAAGCGGAACTGCTTCAGTTTCCCTATTGCAGCGACGTTTACGAATTGGCTATACTCGTGCGGCACGCCTTATGGATCTCTTGGAGGAAAAAGGGGTTGTTGGAGGCTATGAGGGTTCTAAACCCCGCGAAGTATTGATGACCAGAGGACAATTTGAGTTAAAGTACGGTTCATTGAACAATGAAATTGTGTAAAAAGCGAAACTGTATATTAGTTGCATAAAATTTTATTAAGCTTTATGATAAGATGTAAAATGATATTTGATAAGATAGTAAAGGAATACTTATGCTAAAAGAGATACATGTTAGTGAATTGAAATCTTTAAATCGCCCTGTTTTAATTGATGTACGCTCGGAGGGTGAATTTGAAGAAGCAACGATCCCGGGTTCTGTAAATCTCCCACTTTTTAATAATCAGGAACGTGCTGAAATTGGGACAATTTATACTCAGTCATCACCAGCTATAGCTCGTGAGCTTGGTTTAAATATCGCTAGTCCGAAGTTGCCGGAACTTGTCAAAAAAGTTGAGGAACTGTCTAAGTCAGGTCCCGTGGTGCTTTTTTGCTGGCGTGGAGGCATGCGAAGTAAGGCGGTTGCTACCGTTTCTGAATTAATGGGTATTCCGATTTACCGATTGCAAGGGGGTTTTAAAGCTTACCGTAATCTAGTGGTTGAATACTTTAATAATCCGCTTCCTGTTAAGGTTGTTGTGCTCCGTGGCAATACGGGCGTTGGTAAAACGGAGCTTCTGGGAAAGTTGCGTTCGGAAGGATATCCAGCGATTGACCTCGAGAAATTAGCGAATAACCGAGGTTCTGTTTTTGGTGCCTTGGGTTTAGGAAAGTCGCCCTCTCAGAAAAAATTTGAAGGGCTGCTTTACGAAGAATTAAATTTATTGAGGAGTTTCCCTTATGTCATTGTAGAATGTGAAAGTAAACGTATTGGGAGGGTAACTATACCGACCACGTTTTTCTCGGCAATGCAGCAGGGGACTCAATTATTGCAGTGTGATAGTTTGCCAAATCGTGTTCAACGATTAATACGGGAGTATACATCAGTGCCGAATGCCCTTGAAGAGATCGGTGCCGCTTTAGAGAGATTGGTAAAAACTCTTGGTCATGTTAAAGTGCGGGAATTGCGTTCCCTTTTAGAAGCAGACCATTTGGAAATCTTCACTGAACGTCTTTTGGTTGAGTATTATGACAAACTTTATGCGTATCCCAATCAACCAAACGCAGAATATAATTATTTTATAGATTATAGTGAGCCTGCTAAAGCGTTAAGGGAGTTGGAACGGTATCTTGATGAAAAGGTGGCCGACACAAATCGAGAGTTTACTTTATCTGGAATACGACATTCAGCAAAATAAGCCGGGTTTATTAGGAGCTGTGACCACCTTGATTGGTATGCTGGATCTTAATATTCTGGCGGTCACAAGCATAGGCCAAACCCGACGAGGACTTCTTTTGGAAGCTCATTCGGATACTAAAATAAGGACCTTGCAGGAAGCCTTGCTGCAAGTTGCAGCTATCAAAGTGACAGCATTTCGAAAACCTACCTTATTGGACCGGATAGCTTTACGCCATGGCAAGAGATTAGACATGGCTGAAATTAATCCTCCGACATATCGGTTTGTTCGTGAAGAATTAGGAGTGCTGGTTGACTTTTTAGGAGATACTTTACTTGAGGGCGGAAATCGAATCATTGGTATTCGTGGAATGCCGAGGGTAGGGAAAACTGAAGCAGCCATAGCTGCCTGTGTTTATGCCAACAAACGATGGATTTTATTATCCTCAACAATCATTCGGCAAACCATACGCACAGAGTTATTACTTGGAGAGTCAACAAATAGCATATTTCTCATAGATGGGATTACGAGCACCACTCGAGGAAACGATGCTCATTGGTCCTTACTTAAAAATGTTTTGGAAATGCCGACAGTGAAAATTATCGAACACCCGGATGTTCTGCTGAGAGATGGCCGTTTGAAGATCGATTTTGATTTTATCATTGAAATACGTCATCATGACGATGACGACATTCGATGCGAGGATATAGCAATGAGCTTTTCTGCCTTCGATTTAAGCTAACATAATAAGGGGGGGTCTCAATGGCAGGAGAAGGACAAATGCTCCGAGCCGCACGTGAGGAGAAACAATGGAGTCTAAGATTTACCGAAGACACCACTAAAATTCGAGTTCGTTATATCCAGGCGCTTGAAGAAGAAAATTATGGGATACTTCCAGGAACGACTTATGTTAAAGGATATTTACGTACTTATGCAAAGCACTTAGGTTTAAACCCGGATGAGATTATACAACTCTATAATAATAGTCCTGAGGTAAAAGAAACGGTAAAGATTCTTGAAACTCCCGATCATATCCCTCTAAAGAAAAGTCCTAACTGGGTTAGGCCTTTAGCAGCAGGGATTATGGCTGTTCTAGCTATCGGCATCGTAGTCGGAGTTGCTGAATGGAGTCATAATACACCTGAAAAGCCTTCGAATTCTGCTTATTCCCCGTCGGTGCTTCCAAGCGCACCTTCCCAGGCTGAGGCAGCATCACCTAAACAGAATAACACTCAAAGTAATAGTAAAAATAATACCCCAAATGACCAGAATAATTCTCAGGCCTCAAGTACTTCCCCTTCTGATTTAGCAGCAACCCAGGATGGCTTAACCGCGCAATTGGAGTTTAAACAGTCTTGTTGGGTAGTTGTGCAAGCTGATGGCCAACCTGTGTTTCAGGGAACTTTTCCTGCAGGGACTACGAAGGTTGTCAAAGGGAGTAATAAAATCGAACTTGTTACAGTCGGAAATGCCGGAGGATTAAATGTAACCTTAAATGGAAAAGCGTTGCCGAGTTTAGGGAGTTCCGGTCAAGTTATTCGTAATGTGATCTTTACTCCAGAAACTTTGAAAACGCTTTAAAGGATTGAGAGGAGACGTCAGGTTGGCTAAAGATTCTTCATTCGATATTGTTTCAAAGGTGAATTTACCCGAAGTGTCCAATGCTGTTCAACAAGCTCAGAGGGAACTTTCTCAAAGGTTTGACTTTAAGAACAGTAAATCATCCATAACGCTGGAAGACGAAAAAATTATTTTAGTGTCCGATGATGATTTTAAATTAAAAAATGTTGTGGACATTTTGGAAAGTAAGCTTGTTAAACGGGGAATTTCATTAAAAGCTTTAGATTACGGAAAACCTCAACCAGCTGCCGGGAATACCCTTCGGCAAGAAGTTAAAATGGTACAGGGGATTGCTCAGGATAAGGCTAAGCTGATCAATAAAGTTCTTAAAGATAGTAAGATTAAGGTGGTAAGTTCTATTCAAGGTGATGAAATCAGAATATCGGGAAAAAATAAAGACGATTTGCAAGCAGCCATTGCTCTTCTTAAAAAAGAGGACTTTGGCATCGAGCTGCAATTTGTCAATTACAGATAGATAGAGGGGGTGGCCCGGTGGCCCCTCTTTTCTTTTTTCAAGAAAGGTGAGAATATGCGTTTGAGAAATTTTTTGCCCATAAATCGATCAGACATGGAAGCTCGTGGTTGGACCGAACTTGATTTCCTATTTATTACCGGAGATGCCTATGTGGATCATCCGAGTTTTGGAATTGCCGTTATTGCTCGTGTTTTGGAAAATCAAGGTTTCCGTATAGGGATCTTGGCCCAGCCCGATTGGAAAGATCTTCAAGCCTTTCGGGTTATGGGGAAACCCCGTTTAGCTTGTCTGGTTACAGGCGGAAACCTTGATTCTATGGTTAACCACTATACAGCCGCTAAGAAGAAACGGCATAAGGATGTCTATTCTCCTGGGGGGGAGGAGGGGCTGCGGCCGGATCACGCCACGATTGTATATTCGAATAGAGTGCGGGAAGCGCTTCCGGGTGTTCCGGTGATCATTGGGGGAATCGAAGCTTCACTGAGGCGTTTTGCTCATTACGATTATTGGAGCAATGAAGTTCGACGTTCGATTCTTATTGATAGTCAAGCTGATCTATTGGTCTTCGGAATGGGAGAGAAACCTATAGTTGAGGTTGCTGAACGACTTAAGGGTGGAGAGCTGATCACGCAAATCACAGATGTCAGGGGCACCATGGTGCCTTACAGTCTTGAGAATACCAGCAAAGATGTTTTGGTGCTTCCAAGCTATGAAGAGGTACTTGCTGACAAGAAAAAATATGCAGAGGCATTTTGGGTTCAGTATAATCAACATGATCCTTTTCGAGGCAAACCGATGCTGCAAGTTCATAATCGTAAAGCCGTGCTGCAAAATCAGCCCTCACTGCCTTTAAGCCAAGCTGAAATGGATGCTGTTTATGCTCTGCCTTTTATGGGAACCTTTCATCCATCTTATGAAGACAAAGGCGGAGTTCCGGCCATTGAAGAAGTAGAATTTAGCCTGACCAGTGTACGCGGATGTTACGGGGCCTGTTCCTTTTGCGCTTTGACTTTCCATCAAGGACGAATCATTCAAAGCAGAAGTCCTGAATCTATTCTGCGCGAGGCTGAGCAGATGACTTGGAGCAGCCGATTTAAAGGATATATTCATGATGTGGGTGGGCCAACGGCTAATTTTCGGCGTCCATCCTGTCAAAAGCAACTGACTAAGGGTACATGTTCTCATAAACAATGTCTATTTCCTTCGCCTTGTAAGAATCTCGAAATAGATCATGCAGAATATTTAGGCCTATTGCGGCGTTTACGAAATCTCCCCAGAGTTAAAAAAGTGTTTGTTCGATCAGGCATTCGTTATGATGCGGTCTTAGCGGATAAAAATACCGAATTTATACGCGAGCTTTGTGAACATCATGTTTCCGGTCAATTGAAGGTTGCCCCCGAGCATGTTAGTGACGAAGTTCTGCGTTATATGGGAAAACCGGGTAAAAAGGTTTTTGAGAAATTCGTTCAGCGATTTAAAGAAGAAAACAAACTCCTAGGGAAAAAGCAATACCTTGTTCCTTACTTAATGTCTTCTCATCCGGGCAGTACTTTGAAAGAGGCTATAGAATTAGCGGAATATGTAAGAGATATGGGCGTCAATCCTGAACAAGTCCAGGACTTTATTCCGACGCCTGGAACGCTTTCAACGTGTATGTATTATACGGGAATAGATCCTCGTACGATGGAAATGGTGTATGTACCTCGCAGTATGCATGAGAAAGCGATGCAAAGGGCTTTAATTCAGTATAGGAATCCGAAAAATTATGACTTAGTAGAAGAGGCTCTACGGCGAGCTCACCGTGAAGATCTCATTGGATACGGTCCGCAATGCCTAATTAAGCCCCATAAGGAATCGCGTACGGGCTCGGGGAAATCGGAAAGGTCTGGCAGGAAACCAACAAGGCGATCCGGTATGAAGCCCAAGCAAAGTAAAGAGCTTAGTCATAAAAGTCTGACGAATTCAAAAGCAGGTAAGAGTTCGCCAAAGGAGAAAGGTCAAAGAAAGTGATTTGAGGATTAATTGAAAATTCCAGGAAGACCTCTAAAAAGCGGTGTAAGCAAGTTGCTCACACCGCTTTTTAGGTTAATTCTCCAAATTCATCCTGAAGAGTATCCTCCACTTCGTCAAGAGTGATACTGCCCAGTTCTTTTAAATATCCCTCTTCAGACCAGGCCGAAAATGCTTCATAAGTGAGGTCCGGTTGTTCATCATAATAAAATTTCAAAAAGTCAAACCATATACCCTCGGAAGATGGTTTGGCGTCGTAGCGTAAAAGGAAATATTCAGAGTCTTCGAGCGTGCTTTGGAAAAATACGGCCTGGCCAGGTACGACAAAAGCAACTCGAGCGTCTGTATACTCCCGCCCTATAAATTGCAGGGTAAATGACTCCACTTGGGTTTGCTGATAGGCTTTTTGAAGAGGGGGAGCGCTTTCTTCTTGAGTGGTTCTCCATGTATAAACCACTTGAGTGGAATGGTCTGCTTCCATTTGTTCGGCAATATCTTCGAGACGTCTGGAAACTTCAGGGGGTAGGGCAAACTCAGAACAAGAGTTGGAACGACAATGATAGACAGGAACATTTTCTATGTATCCGACACCATGGGCTAAGTCAATCGGGATTTTTCGGGTGGTTAAATATCCCGTATCCCCACAACCGCAAGTGTCGATTGGATTAATGGTTTGCTCAAACACACTGTACACCTCTTCTTGGATTAAATAGAATTAATCAGGCCAATGATTACGGAGTTAATCATTATCATATATTACCATATTATTTGCAAAAGGTTAACAAGAACCTATAACCTCATCGTGTTAACCCTGATTTTTCCTTATCTAGGTTTAGATGTTGGGTAGACCAAAACTGGATAAACATTACCAAGGGTTTGCGTGAATGATATTCCATTAAAAAGTTAACATTAACTTAACGTTCTATTCGTTTTAACATTACAATCGTTTGTTATAATCAAACCAGTTCGGAGGGATAAATCAAGTTTTTGGATATATTAAGCTATATTCAAAGAATTAAAAGGAGGAAAAGTTAGTGATTCGTAAGACAGGTAGAATTCTAACCGCAGTTTTGACAGGAGTTCTGGCAATTTCTTTAGTGGGGTGCGGCAGCCAAAATCAAACGCAATCCTCATCAGGAACCCAACAAACATCTGACGCAGCAGTCACATTAACAGGTGCCGGAAGTACTTTCGTACAGCCACTTTTAATGCAACAAGTCGCTGAATATCAAAAAAACCATTCTAATGTGACCATCAACTATCAAGGCGGTGGAAGCGGCTTCGGAATCCAACATCTGTCGGATCAAACAATTGACTTTGGAGCAACAGATGCCTTCATGACAGACGATCAACTGAGTAAAGCTCAAGGTGGTAAAGTTCTTCAATTACCCGTCGCTTTAGGTGCTGTTACACTTTCCTATAATGTTCCGGGGATACCTGAACATATTAAAATTAGTCCTGAAAATTTAGCCAATATCTATTTTGGTAAAATTAAAAACTGGAATGATCCTGCCCTTGCTAAGGACAACCCGGATGTGAAATTCCCCGACTTAGCCATCATACCGATCCACCGTTCTGAAGGCAGCGGAACAACTTCAATTTTTACACATTATTTAAGTGCTATCAGCCCAGATTGGAATAGTCAAGTTGGCAGCGGGACATCCGTCAACTGGCCAAATCCAACAGGGAAAGCTCTTGGCGCCAAAGGAAATCCCGGTGTTGCCGGAGCAGTAAAAAGCACTTCGGGTGCTATTGGGTACATTGAATTAGCATATGCGCTGCAAAACAAAATTCCCTACGCTTATATGTTTAACAAGGACGGGAAATGGGTATTGCCTTCGCTAGAAGGTGCCTCTGCAGATGCTGCTTCTTTCCAAGTTCCGGATGATATGCGCGTGAATATTGTCAATGGACCTGGCGCTGCAGCTTATCCGATCTCCGGATTCTCATGGGCCCTTATTTATCAAAATCAAACGGATAAAGCAAAAGGAACCGCCATGGTTAATTTCCTTAACTGGGCGTTGCACGATGGCCAAAAACTTGCACCCAGCCTTTCTTATGTACCATTGCCGGACAACTTGACAGCACGTGAAACTGCAATGCTGAAGACAGTTACTTCTGGCGGACAACCGCTCTTGAAATAATTTCAAGTAGAGATGAAAACAATGAGAACTTTAAAGAAATTATTAAAAATAGGATACCAAACCACTATATAGTAAGAGGGAAAGCTCAGCAAGACGCTGGGCTATTTCCTCTGTTAGATAAAATGATGGAAGGATGCGGGCAGTGAGTACAGATAATAATCGCTTATATGAATCGATGGGAGACAAAGTCCTACGTTATGTCACCTTGCTGATGGCTATCCTGGTCGTGATTTTGATGATATGGATAGGATGGCAAATGTTTTCCTCTTCGCAAGAGAGCATTCAGCATTTCGGTTGGGCCTTTATTACAAGCAGAGTATGGGACCCTGTTCATCATATTTTCGGCGCCTTGCCTTTTATCTATGGAACTATCGTAACTTCGGTTGTTGCTTTAATTATCGCCGCCCCTATTGGTATCAGCGTGGCAATTTTCTTAAATGAAATGGCTCCTTCAACTATTCGCAAAGTAGTTGCTTTTTTGGTTGAACTCTTGGCGGCAATTCCAAGCGTTGTCTATGGGTTATGGGGCATCTTTGTACTTGCGCCGGTGCTGAGACAATCTGTGGAACCCTGGTTGACGAAATGGTTTGGCTTTATACCGTGGTTTAAAGGCGCTCCGGTAGGCTTTGACATGTTTGGTGGAGGAATAATTCTGGCAATCATGATTTTGCCAACAATTACTTCCATTTCGCGAGAAGTTATGGCGGCGGTGCCTACCGCCCATAGAGAAGCCGCCCTGGCCTTAGGTGCTACGAAATGGGAAATGATTCGCCTATCGGTGCTGTCCTATTCTAAGTCGGGAATTTTGGGAAGCATAATGTTAGGGTTGGGACGTGCCCTTGGGGAGACCATGGCTGTAACTATGGTTATAGGAAATATGCCTAAAATATCGTCATCATTGTTCTCTTCGGCCTATTCCATGGCTGCCGTAATTGCTAATGAATTTACGGAAGCTACTTATAGCTTATATTTAAGCTCTTGCATTGAGATTGGACTTATTCTCTTCGGTATAACACTGCTCCTTAATATTTTTGCTCGTCTCTTAGTATGGTCAGTTGCCCGTGGACCGAAGGGAGGACATTTAGTATGATCAATACCAGACGGAATTTTGTTAATAAATTGATGTTAGGGCTCTTTTCGGTTGCAACGTTTGTGGCACTCGTCCCCTTATTTGCCTTGCTCGGCTATGTCATTAAAAATGGAATTACTTCCTTAAATCTTGATTTCTTTACCAAACTGCCTGCGGTCATGGGGATGAGTGGCGGGGGAATGGCCAATGCCATAGCAGGGACCCTAATTTTAATTGCTATAGCGAGTATTATTGGGATTCCGATAGGAATTTTAGTTGCCATATATTTGACCGAATACGATCGCTATAGTTGGCTGAGCACGACAGTGCGTTTTACCACCGATGTTTTAACCGGTATACCTTCAATTATTATAGGGATTGTTGTCAGTATGGCGATAGTTGCTAAAACAAAGCATTTTTCGGCCTTTGCGGGGGGAGTCTCCTTAGCAGTTATTATGATTCCCTTGGTCATCCGATCAACGGAAGAAATGTTAAAATTAGTGCCGCATGCTATACGCGAAGCTGGTTATGCCTTGGGTATTTCTCAACGGCGGATTATCCTGAATATTGTTTTACCGACAGCGGCTAAGGGCATCATAACAGGTGCCATGCTGGCAGTTGCTCGTGTTTCTGGAGAGACTGCACCGCTGCTTTTTACAGCTCTAGGCAATCAATATTGGACTCATTCTCTCTTTAAGGATCCTATTGCTTCATTACCTGTTCAAATTTATACCTATGCCACATCACCTTATGATGAATGGCACAGACAAGCTTGGGCTGGGTCTCTGGTTTTAATTGCCATTATACTTTGTCTAAATTTGATTGCGCGTTTTGCCTTTCGATCGAGGAGTAACTAGGAGGGGTTAGAAATGGGTCAGAGTTTAAGTATTCGTCAGCTTGAAGCATGGTATGGGACTAATCAGACTCTTAAAGGAATTAACATGGAAATTGCAGCTAATCAGGTTACCGCAATTATCGGGCCATCCGGCTGCGGCAAATCAACCTTTGTTCGATGTATTAACCGCATGCATGAGACGCTGCCAGGTTCAAAAGTTAAAGGGGAAATCATTCTCAACGGAGAAAGCATCTATGGTCAAGATCCTGTTTCCTTGCGGAAAACGGTAGGGATGGTTTTTCAAAAGCCAAACCCTTTTCCTTCTATGACTATCTTTGAAAATGTTGTAGCAGGTGTAAAACTAAATGGAATGAGAAATAGGCAGAATTTGCAAACCATCGCCGAGAAAAGTTTGCGTATGGCTGCTTTATGGGATGAAGTAAAAGACCGTCTTAATTATTCAGGCATGAGTTTGTCCGGCGGTCAACAGCAGCGCCTTTGTATTGCGCGGGCTTTAGCTGTCGAGCCATCAGTATTGCTTATGGACGAACCTGCTTCTGCCCTTGATCCTATTGCCACCATGCGTATCGAAGAATTAGTTGGTCAACTCAAATCCGAGTATACCATCGTCATAGTAACGCATAATATGCAACAGGCCGCACGGATTGCAGATACAACAGCCTTCTTTCTAAACGGAGAACTCGTAGAGCATGGACCAACTTCAGAAATATTCACTAATCCGCGTGACAAAAGGACAGAAGATTATATTACTGGGCGTTTCGGATGATGAGGGAGGAAAACTAATGCGTCAGACACTTAACGAAGGTCAGCAGGTTCTGACCACCTTACTTAAAGAAATGGGTGAGGAAGTTACAAGAATATTGCAAGGAAGTATGAAGGCCCTATATTCTCTTGATCGAACACAGGCGGAATATTGGATCTCAGAGGACCAAAAAGTCAATGACTATGAGCGTCAGGTGGATGACGAGTGCGTACTCTTGATTGCAACGCAGCAGCCTGTGGCCAAGGATTTACGGAAAATCATTTCAGCGATGAAAATATCGACGGATCTAGAACGAATGGCGGACTTAGCTATTGATATTGCTAAAATCGTACGCAGAATCGAAGGACCTTTATGTAAACCTCTTATTGACATACCCTGTATGGCTGAAGAAGCACTGAAAATGATGAACCAAGGTTTAGAGGCTTATAGTCGTGAAGATATGGTATTAGCTCAAAATCTTGCTGAACTTGATGATGCAGTTGATCATCTCTATAACCAAGTAGTCCGGGATTTATTAATTATCATGACCCAGGAACCCAATAACCTGGATCAGGGAATGCACTTAACGTTTGTCGCTCGATATTTGGAGAGAATCGCCGATCATGCTACAAACATTGGAGAAAATGTCATTTATATAGCGACTGCTGAACGCAAAGATTTAAATAGCTAAATGATTCCATATTAAATAATTAAATATACTAAAGGGGCATTAGTTTAGATTTGACTGGGCCCTTTTTTTCTTAGGAAATTGGTAGAAGTTATTATGGATAATAATTTTTGACCTTGTCGAGGTGTTGGTTTATACTAAGAAAGGTAAAACAGTGATATGAGGTGTAACCTTGACAAAGAAAGTTGCAGTTGTTACTTTGGGCTGTCCGAAAAATCAAGTTGACAGTGAAATCATGACAGGCTTTTTAGCCCAAAATTATACACTGACAGATGATCCCCAAACAGCGGATATCATAGTCGTTAATACATGTACATTTATTGAATCGGCGAAAGAAGAATCGATTGAAACAATATTTGAAATGGCAAATTATAAGGATACTGCTCAATGTCATACCTTAATAGCAGCCGGTTGCTTGGCTCAACGATATGGTTCCGAATTAATGCAGGAAATTCCAGAACTTGATGGCGTATTGGGAACTGGAAATGTTGATGAAATCGCGGCGATAGTACAGGCGGCTGAAGAAAAGCGAATCAATCTCGTAAAACAAGGGACGCCTGACTTCTTGTATAATGACTTAATGCCAAGAAAACGCTCCACTCCCGATTATTTAGCCTATGTTAAAGTTGCCGAAGGCTGTGACAATTACTGTACGTATTGTGTTATTCCCCATGTACGCGGTCGCTTTCGCAGCCGATCAGAGGAATCGATAATTCGTGAAGTTCGAGAGATGGCTGCTCAAGGTGTTAAAGAAATAATGGTCATGGCCCAGGATACAACTCGTTTTGGACAGGACTTAGAGGGGAAATTAACCCTTCCGCGACTGCTTCGCCAACTCGCTCAAATTGAGGGCATAGAATGGATTCGGCTCATGTATTGTTACCCGGAACGCTTCACTGATGAACTCATTGAAACCATGTGTCAGGAGGCGAAAGTATGTAAATACATTGATTTGCCCTTGCAACATGCCAATAATAAAATTCTAAAAGAAATGAATCGGCAAGGTACCATCGAACAGGCCGAAGCCCTAATTAAGAAACTACGGTCGGCTATGCCGGATCTTACGCTTCGGACAACGATGATTACTGGATTCCCAGGAGAAACTGAAGAAGAATTTACAGCTCTGGCAGAATTTATTCAACGTGTACAGTTTGATCGATTAGGTGTATTTGCTTATTCTCAGGAAGAAAATACGCCTGCCGGCCAAAGAGAGGATCAAATTCCTCCTGAAGTCCGCGAGCAGCGCCGTGATCATCTGATGCAGATTCAGCAAAGGATATCCTGGCAGAGACAACAGCGATGGGTTAACAAGATTGTGACTGTATTGCTGGAGCAGAAACTTGCTGACGGGCGTTGGTTGGGCAGAACTGAAGGCGATGCTCCGGAAATTGACGGCCAGGTCTATATTAACAGAACGACTAAAGGAACTTCACTTCAGGTAGGGGACATGATTAAAGTTCGCATTCTTGAGGCAGATAGTTACGATTTAATAGGAGAGGTTGCTTCATGAATTTACCCAATCGATTAACATTAGCACGCATTATTTTAATACCGGTGTTCATGGCCTTTCTGCTTCTCCAAGTACCTAAAGGTCAGACTCTTTTTCCTCATCAAGAAGTGGTGGCAGCGATTATTTTTATTTTAGCTTCCGCCACGGATGGTTTAGATGGCTATATTGCACGTAAACGTCACCAAGTTACGAATCTGGGGAAGTTTATGGACCCGCTGGCTGATAAACTCCTCGTATCTGCTGCTTTGGTGTCTTTGGTGGAACTTGGTCAAGTTAATGCTTGGGTGGCTTGGATTGTTTTAGCCAGGGAATTTGCTGTAACAGGTCTGCGTGCTATCGCCGCAGTGGATCGAGTAGTTATCAGTGCCAGTAAACTTGGTAAAATTAAAACAATCACTCAAGTTGTTGCTATTTCTGCTATTTTGCTCCATGATTGGCCCTTTTCAATAATAGGTTTTCACATCGGTCAGCCTTTGCTCTATATCGCCGTGTTTTTTACGGTGATTTCGGGCCTCGATTATTTATTAAAATCTCGTAAGTTGTTACATAAATAATTATATCTGGTTTTAAGATTTAATTAAAAATTGCTAAGGGAGAGCTTTCGGTATAAGAAAGCTCTCCCTTAGCAATTGGGAATTTTAACACAAATTACCTTGACAGGATAAATCTTTAATTTCTATATGATATACTGCATGCTATAATGATGATATAGCAAATAGTATTGCATATGGAGGACGATGCGTGTATGACAAAACAGCGAGTATTAGTGATTAGCCTTGTTGGAATTATAATATTCGGCTTGCTCTTAGGTGGGAAGGTTCTTTACCAAAAGCAGTGGGTAGATTCATCGGTCTTAGCTCAAAGTCAAAAAATATCCGGAATTACGTCAGTTAAAACTGTCCAGGTCAATGGTCAAGCGGAGTTAGACGTTGAGACTAAATATATATCAAATTTGCGTCAAGTGAGCTTGTCTTTGGAAAATATTGTCGGCAAAGAACCTATTCGTTTTATAGATCATAGAAATGCTTCCTTGACAACGTTATTTGAGCAAATGCAATTTGCAATTCAAGAAGGAATTACCCGTGGGAATTTTACCGAGATGGAACAAAGGATTCAAACATTGGCTCAAAAAGCGGGCGTTCAAGTCCAATTGCAAATGGACAGTGATGCGATTTATATTGTGTTAGATCAAGGAAATGCCCAACTGATTGAAGTGATTGAACGAAATGGTCAAGGGCAGTTTCTGCCAAGCAGGGAGTTAAGTTAACTGTATTAATGGCCTTAGATGTGAATTGGTGAATTGTTAAAGCAAGCATTATCTTCATGAGGAGGGGACTATGTGAAACGAGATATCCTTATTGGTTTAGGAGTGGGCATTTTTGCCTTTTTGCTGGTTATGGGTTATAACGTCTTGCCCATTGCCATGTTATGTCTGGCGGCGTATTTTTTATGGACTTTTGTAATTTCGCGTCAAGTTCTGAAAACTGGCAATGGGGAGACTATTACTTCCACTACGGTTAACTTTGAGGATATTGGCGGACAAGCAATTGCTAAAAAGGAACTTCAGGAGGCTCTGGATTTTCTTCGTTACTCCGATCGGATGAAAGCTTTGGGAATTCGTCCTTTGAAAGGAATCTTATTATCAGGGCCGACAGGGACGGGAAAAACCTTATTAGCGAAAGCCGCAGCTAAATATACAGATTCTTCATTTCTATCGGTTTCCGGCAGCGAGTTTGTGGAAATGTACGCAGGTGTCGGTGCGGAAAGGGTACGAAGTCTATTTCGGCGGGCGAGAGAAATGGTAAAACGTGAGAAAAAGTCCAGCGCTATTATTTTCATCGATGAAATGGATATTTTAGGTGCCAAGCGGGGAAGTAATGTTTCTCATCATGAATATGATCAAACGTTAAATCAGCTGCTTATTGAAATGGATGGTTTAAAGACCGATCAAGGGCCAAATATTTTGGTGATGGCGGCAACGAATCGCCCGGAAGCATTGGATCCGGCAATACTTCGGCCGGGACGTTTTGACCGTCAAGTAAAAGTCGATCTTCCTGACAAAGAAGGAAGAGTGGCGATTCTGGAAATTCACACCAAGAACAAACCTCTGGCTTTTGATGTCGATTTGGAAGCGATTGCTCATGAAACCTTTGGCTTTTCGGGGGCACATTTGGAAAGTGTCACTAATGAAGCTGCTATTTTTGCTCTGCGGGATCAGGCAAAGGAAATTACAGCTCGACATTTTCATGAGGCTGTTGAAAAGGTCATGCTCGGTGAGAAGCTCGACCGGAAACCAACGGCTGAAGAACTGCGCCGCATTGCAATTCATGAAAGCGGACATGCTATGCTGGCTGAATCAGTTCGGCCAAACTCAGTTTCTCAGGTATCAATACGTTCAAGAGGAAACGCTTTGGGGTATGTTCGTCATTATCCTAAGGATGATCTCTATCTTTATACACAGGCTATGCTGGAAGAACAGATTATGGTCGCTTTGGCCGGCGCTTTGGCTGAAGAGGAATGCCTGGGGAATCGGAGTACAGGAGCTGCAGGGGATTATGAACAAGCCTTGAATCTCGTGGAAAAAATGCTCCAAGCTGGTATGTCTCCTTTGGGAGTGACGGACGTTTCTTTATTGAGCGCCGAACAACGACAACCCGTTACCAAAGATATTCTCGCCGAACTCGAAAATCGTACAAAGCAGATTATTCTCCAAAAAAAGGATATTTTAATACAACTTTCTGATATTTTGCAGGAAGAAGAAAGTCTAAGCGGGGATACGTTGAGAACGTATTTGCAAAACGTCGCCTAGTTAATTGAACCTCATTCGAGGTTCTTTTTTTGCTTAGGAAGGATAAGCAAATGCAAGGTGAGAAATAACTAAGCAAGCATGAGATAGCGCGTATATTTGCGTTGATAATAGGAGAGTGATAGAATAGTATGAAAGCTGAAATTGTGGCTACTGGGACGGAGTTGTTACTTGGAGAGACTCTAAATACAAGTGCTCACTACTTAACAGGAAAACTTTCCTCATTAGGCATCGAGGTAGACTATCATACGACGGTTGGAGATAATTCAGAGCGATTAGAGCAAGTTTTGCGTCAGGCAATTGACCGCTCAGACCTTCTTGTTACCACCGGCGGTCTGGGACCCACAGCGGATGATTTGACGAAGGAGCTTGTTGCTAAGGTCTTGAATTTAGAAATGGAGTTCGACCAGAGTAGCTTAAACAACATCAAGGAGTTCTTTGGCCGACGAAAAGCTCCAATGCCTTCTAGTAATGAGAAACAAGCCTATTTCCCCAAAGGCTCGAAGATATTGCCCAATCCTATCGGAACAGCACCCGGAGCATTCATTGAAAAAGACGGAAAGACGGTTATTATATTACCTGGACCTCCTTTTGAAATGCAGCCAATGTTTGAACATTATGCTTTACCTGAATTACAGCGAATTATCGGGCCAGATTCTGAACGGATGAATGAACGTGTTTTAAAAGTTTTTGGTATCGGAGAATCTGCCATAGAGGAAGTGCTGAATGATCTCATGCATCTTCCTAAGCTGTCGATGGCTTTACTAGCTAAGCGGGCGGAGATGCATATCCGTTTAGTCACCAGAGGTACGGAAGCAACATCACAGGAGACGCTGGACTCTTTAAATCAAACCGAGGAAGAAATTCGAAAGCGTCTCGGTGACAAGGTCTTTGGCCGCGATCAGGAAACCATGATAGGGATTGTAGGGCAAACTTTAAAAAAGAATCATTTGACCATTTCTACTGCCGAGTCTTGCACTGGGGGCTTACTTGGTGCGACCTTAACTCAAGAACCAGGTAGTTCTGAGTTCTACTTGGGAGGGGTTGTAAGCTATTCGAATTCCTTAAAACAACAACTATTGGGAGTCAATGAAAAGACTCTTGAGGAATTCGGGGCAGTAAGCGAAGAAGCTGCCAGGGAAATGGCCGAAGGAATTCGGCGAAAATCGGGATCGGATCTTGCCATCTCAGCCACCGGTATTGCTGGCCCGGATGGCGGCAGTGACCTGAAACCCGTGGGGTTGGTTTATATTGGATTTGCTTCAGCGGAGAAAGTTTATGCTAAAAAGTTTCAGTTTTATGGAGAACGGGAGTCTGTGCGCCAATTGACTGTCCAGGCAGCCCTTAATGAGATAAGGCAACAGATGTTGAACAAGGAAAGGGGATTACACATAGGTGATGGTTGAACGTTTACAATCGTTTGGTGATATTCAGTTAAGCAAGCAAATACTACAAGGTTTGTCTGAAATGGGGTTTGAAGAGCCTTCGCCAATTCAACAACAGGCAATTCCAGTGGCTTTGGAAGATGCCGATATTATTGGGCAGGCTCAGACCGGAACAGGGAAAACCGCTGCCTTTGGGATTCCGATTACAGAAAAAGTCAACGCAAAGTTTCAAGCCGTACAGGCTCTTATAGTGACTCCGACTCGTGAGCTCGCTATTCAGGTGGCTCAGGAAATGGCAAAAATAGGAAAATATAAACATGTTAAACCTTTGCCGATTTACGGCGGTCAGCCCATTGATCGTCAGATTCGCGCTTTGCGTATGGGATACCAAGTTGTTGTCGGAACCCCTGGGAGGTTGTTGGACCATTTAAATCGAGGTACTCTGCGGTTACAGCATGTTAAGATGGTCGTTTTAGATGAAGCGGATGAAATGCTCGACATGGGGTTCGTTGAGGACATCGAGGGACTTTTAAAAGCAGTGCCCGAAGAAGGACGCCAGGTTATGCTTTTTTCAGCAACGATGCCTCAGGCGATTCGCAAGTTAGCACAAACTTATATGAAGAATCCTCGATCCGTGACGGTTAGCAGAGATGAATTGACTGTTCCCCTCATTGATCAGGTTTTTTATGAGACGAGAGAAAGTAAAAAAGTTGATGCTTTGTGTCGAATTATCGATATGGAGGATATAGGACAAGGAATTACCTTTTGTCGAACAAAACGAGGAGTTGATGAACTCGTCGTAGCGCTTGAAGCACGGGGATATTTTGCGGATGCTCTCCATGGTGATTTAAGCCAGCAGCAGCGGGATCGGGTCATGAAGCGTTTTCGTGATGGCAAAACGGAAATGTTAGTTGCTACTGATGTTGCAGCCAGAGGCATTGACATTAGCAATTTGACCCATGTTATTAACTTCGACATTCCTCAAGATCCTGTGTCCTATGTGCACAGAATTGGACGTACAGGACGTGTCGGCCGACGCGGGCAGGCTATAACCTTGATCTCTCCCAAGGAATATCGTCAGCTTCGTCTTATTGAAAATTTGATTAAAACCAGAATACGCCGCCGGGAACTCCCTTCCTTAGCCGATATTAGCGAACGACAAGCGGAAAATCTGAAGAATCAATTGGTTAAATTGATTCAAAGCGATCGTTTAGGAAATTACCGAGCCATTGTCGGAGATCTGCTTGAAGAATACGATTCAACGGATGTTGCGGCAGCGGCATTAAAGTTTGCCGTTGAGGGAGCTAATTCTGAAGACCGCATAGATGATAATGATCCGGACGTGAATCACTTTGGAAACACCGGAGCAGCGTCGGGTATGGTGCGATTCTTTATGAATATAGGCAGAGTCCAGCAAATTCGTCCTCAGGACATCATACGCTGGATTGCTGAAGAAAGCGGAATCCCGGGAAATATTATTGGAATGATTAATATTTACGACAAATTTACCTTTGTTGAAGTTCCTGAAGAATATGCCTCAAGGGTTTTAAGCTGCATGCATCAGGCTATGATTAAAGGACGAAGAGTTAGTGTTGAACCGGCAAAAGCACGTGAAAACACCTGATTTTCAGTTGAGCATTAATACTATAAAGAAAACCCGGCTTCGCTGAGTCTTAGCGAAAGGGAAGCCATAGGTTGCATTTATGCTGGAAGAAAGTATTTAACTGAAGGTTATACTTTCTGATAATATAAAAAAGCTAGTCTTTAGGGGCTTAGCTTTTTTATATTATTATCATCGCTTTTGTTATATAATGGTGTCGATAGTTGTCCTGCTGCATCGAAGCATAAACATTGACAGTTACGATGTCCGCCCCTATAATGATAAGCGAACAGGTGTTTTATTAATACGAAAATGCGTTTTTAACCACGTTGAGGAGGATGGAAGATGGCCGAAACAAATAAGCTAAAGGCTCTGGATGTTGCCTTAGCCCAAATTGAAAAGCAGTTTGGTAAGGGTTCCATTATGAAGCTGGGAGAATCTGCGACGATGTCGGTTGATGTTATCCCTACAGGTTCATTGGCCTTAGATTTGGCTCTGGGTGTTGGTGGAGTACCGCGTGGGCGGATTATTGAAATATATGGGCCTGAGTCTTCCGGCAAAACTACTGTGGCCCTGCATATCATAGCCGAGGCGCAAAAACTCGGAGGAGTGGCGGCATTTATTGATGCTGAGCATGCCTTAGATCCGGTATATGCCAAGGCTTTAGGTGTTAATCTTGAAGATTTGCTGGTTTCTCAGCCAGATACAGGAGAACAAGGTTTAGAAATATGTGAAGCCTTAGTGCGCAGTGCTGCAGTTGATGTTATTGTGCTTGATTCAGTGGCTGCTTTGGTACCTCGAGCAGAGATTGAGGGAGAAATGGGTGACAATCATGTCGGGCTGCATGCCCGCTTAATGTCTCAAGCCCTGCGTAAATTAACGGGATCGATCAGTAAAAGCAACACATGTGTTGTTTTTATCAATCAAATTCGTGAAAAAATTGGTGTTATGTTTGGCAGCCCGGAAACGACAACAGGCGGGCGGGCTTTGAAATTTTATGCCACCATCCGCATCGATATTCGCCGCCAAGAAGCTCTTAAGCAAGGCCAAGAGATTATTGGCAACAAAACCCGCGTGAAAGTCGTTAAGAATAAAGTGGCTCCTCCTTTTAAATCTGCTGATTTTGATATTATGTACGGAGAAGGAATTTCTAAAGAAGGAAGTATTGTCGATATAGGAACGGATATGGAAATAATATCAAAATCAGGTGCCTGGTACTCTTACAATGGAGAACGATTGGGACAAGGACGAGAGAATGTCAAAGAATACCTGAAACAGCATCCGGACATGGCCCAGAAACTTGAACAGCTGATTCGTTCAAATATGGATTCAGCGCCTTCTACGCCAATAGAAGATGATTCTTTTGAGGAATAATCAATCTCCTAAAAGCGCTTGGGAAGCTGCTTTAGACAGCTTATCCAGAAGAGCCCTGACAAAGCGTGAGCTGGAAACTCGTCTTAACGATAAAGGGTATGAGAGCAGCCAAATTCAGAGTGTTATCGATAAATTACTGGGTTATGGTTATCTTAATGACCGTGAACTCGCTTTAACCTATGCAAAGAGTCGTCTCCACCGATATTCACGTCGAAGAGTCACCATGGATATGCGAAATCGCGGAATTGCTTCCGATTTAATTGAGCAGGTCTTGGAGGAAGTTTATTCGTGGGATGAAGAAGCAAAACTCTGCTTAGCCTTGGCGCAAAAGTGGCGGGTTCAAGAAGAACAACGCTGGGAAGAAAAGGCTCTAAAGGATTCAGAGAAAAAGACGGTGCCTCAAGAATTATGGGTACAGCAAAGGGTTGTCCGCAAACTTATCCAACGAGGATACCCTTCAGATATAGTGCAAAATGTTCTGGCAAAAATGCGAATAGAATAGCCTCATTTAGGACAAGCTTGACAATAATTACAAATGATATTAGAATCTTAACAGAGACCTGTCTCTGTTAAGATCTAACCTTTATGGTTTTCTTATAGATTTCGAGGTAGTCATTTTTAATATTGTTTTTGACTAACGAGAGTTGTAGGAAGGGGAGAAGGCTGGAAGAACTCCCGTATTAAAGGTTGCTTAAGAGACTGGTTTTGAACCAGTTTTTTTATTTATTTGTTAAATTTTGAATTTTTACAAACAAGGAGGTGTAAATGTGATTGGAATATTTTTGACCGGTTTAATTGCCATCTTAGTTGGATTAGCTCTAGGAGCCTTGGTAGGCTGGCATATTCGTAGAAATACTGCCGAAAAAGTTATTGGTACTGCCGAAGAAGAGGCAAAACGGATTGTTGAAAATGCACTTTCTGCTGCAGAAAGCAAAAAACGTGAAGCAATTGTTGCTGCAAAAGAAGAGGCCATGCATATTCACAATGAGGTTGAAAAAGAAACACGCGAACGTCGAAATGAACTCCAACGCTTAGAACGGAGATTGTTACAAAAGGAAGAGAGTTTAGACCGTAAAATTGAGTCAATTGAACGGAAAGAGGAAAATTTGCATCGTAAGGAAGGCGAAGTAGATTCCCTCAAAGAAGAATTGAATCAGCTTGTAGATAAAGAACAAGCCGAATTAGAACGTTTATCCGGTATGACCTCGGAAGAAGCAAAACAGCTCCTTCTGAAAAGAGTTGAAGAAGAGGTTCGCTATGAGTCAGCGATAATGATTAAAGAAATTGAGACTCGCGCCAAAGAAGAAGCCGAAAAGCGGGCGAAAAACGTTATTTCACTAGCCATTCAACGCTGTGCTGCGGATCACGTGGCTGAGACTACCGTATCTGTTGTGGCACTGCCGAGTGATGAAATGAAAGGGCGAATCATAGGCCGCGAGGGACGCAATATTCGAACATTGGAAACATTAACTGGAATCGATCTTATTATTGATGATACACCTGAAGCAGTAATTTTATCTGGTTTTGACCCTATACGCCGAGAGGTAGCGCGTATTGCTTTAGAGAAACTGATCGCTGATGGCCGTATTCATCCTGCTCGCATTGAAGAGATGGTTGAAAAGGCTCAAAAAGAAGTGGATCAAAAGATTCGCGAAGAGGGAGAGCAAGCTACTTTCGAGACAGGAGTTCATGGATTGCATCCGGAATTGGTTCGGCTGCTTGGCCGATTAAAATTCCGAACCAGCTATGGTCAAAATGTGTTAAAACATTCCACAGAGGTTTCTCATCTTGCGGGATTAATGGCAGCCGAATTAGGAGTGGATGTTCAATTAGCAAAACGAGCCGGACTTTTGCATGATATTGGCAAAGCGGTGGATCATGATCTAGAAGGAACTCATGTTCAAATTGGTGTAGATCTGGCCAGAAAATACAAAGAGTCCGTTGATGTTATACATGCTATTGAAGCTCACCACAATGATGTAGAACCTAAAAGCCTTGTCGCCGTACTAGTAGCGGCAGCTGACGCGGTTTCGGCTGCTCGCCCGGGTGCACGACGTGAGACTTTGGAAACTTATATTAAGCGGCTGCAAAAACTTGAGGAAATCGCGGAGAGCTTTGAGGGAGTTGAAAAATGCTTTGCTATCCAAGCGGGGCGTGAGGTACGCATTATTGTTAAGCCGGACAAGATTGATGATGTACTCGCACCACGAGTAGCGCGTGAGATTAGTAAGCGCATTGAAGAAGAACTTGAATATCCTGGGCAGATTAAAGTTGTTGTTATCCGTGAAACGAGAGCAGTTGACTTTGCAAAATAAACAAGTTATCTATGATCAGGCGACTTTGAGTCGCCTGATTTTTTATCCTCTGAGAAAGTATAACAACTTTCCGCGAAATCCTTTCCTTCAGCATAAGTGTAAATTAAGAATAATGCAGGAGATTAGATTCTTATGACGAATAATTTCTATGATAGCTCAAAGCAATAGAGAGGATTGACAAAGGTGTTAAGCAAAATACATAAGGATTTAAAGGAAGATTCAGAGGGAGCGGATCTATTAACTTCTATTTTAACAAGATATCCTGAATTAGGAGCGGTTCATTATTGGTGTGAGGAACATGCCCTTAAGTTTACATTTATGCTTAGGCAGTCTTTAGAGCTTGAAACAGTACAGAACGTGCTTCGACCTGCTTTGGAGCTCTATCATCATCTTAAACGTCAATCGATACGTGTTTTTCAAATAAGTTGTCACAGTGAGGAAGATGTTTCTGTTTTAAAAGTAGTCCGAGATTTAGAAAGCATTAGTCAAGAGGAAGTAGGATTGTTAGTTGAATTATTGAAGGGTGCGTTTGCCAAACAGCTGGTTTATGATGAAACAAGCCTTCCTGAAGAAGAGTTGGAAATTCATGAAGAAGTCATTAATCAAATACTTTCTTCAATTAAACATATGGATATTTCTAAAAATGTTATAGCTTTGAGAGACGAGGGACGTGTTTTAGTTTTTAATAACTAGACGCTATATTGTCTAGTGCCCTGCAAGGAATAATTTTTGTGTTAGTTTTATTGTGAAGAAAAAGGGTAAGAATATGTGAAAAGTCCCATGGATTGTAGCGGGAGGTGTAATGTTGCGTATACTTTTTGTCGGAGATATTGTAGGTAAGCCTGGGCGGGAAGCCATTAAGAGATTTTTAAAGCCGCTTCAGCAGGAATATACTATTGATGTTACAATAGCAAATGCAGAGAATGCTGCAGCAGGAAAAGGATTAACAAAGGAAATTGCCGCAGAACTTTTTGATTACGGAATACAATTTTTTACGATGGGGAATCATGTATGGGACAATCGAGATATTATGAATTTTATAGATCAAGAGACTAGAATGATCCGACCTGCTAATTATCCCGTTGGAGCACCTGGCCGGGGATCGGGGCTTATACGAGTTAATGGCTGCAAAATTGGCGTGTTAAACTTATCAGGGCGGGTGTATATGACACCTTTAGACGATCCTTTTAGTGGAGCCATCCGTTGGATTAACCAGCTTAAGCAGGAGACTCCTATTGTTCTCGTTGATTTTCATGCTGAGGCAACTTCGGAAAAGGTTGCCTTAGGATGGTTTCTTGATGGAAAAGTCAGTGCGGTTGTTGGAACTCATACCCATATTCAAACCACGGATTTCAGAGTTCTTCCTCAGGGTACCGCTTATATTACGGATGTTGGAATGACGGGTCCAAGAGATTCGGTATTAGGTATTAAAAAGGAGATTATTATTAATCGATTTTTAACTCAGCTTCCAGCCAAGTTTGAATTAGCAACAGGGCCAATCCAAATTAATGCGGTAGTGATTGATATCGATGAGAAATCTGGAAAGGCTGTAAAAATCGAAGCTATTCAACGAGACTTTGAACATTAAGGAATTTAATATAAAAATCTGAAAACTTAGTTAAAAAAAGAGGATTTCCTCCGATCCTTCTCGAATAGATATTCAAAGTGGTGGTAATACCTGTAAAAAGAATTCGAGCAGGAGGATGAATTATGGATGTATTAAAAGTTTCAGCAAAATCAAGTCCCAATGCCGTAGCTGGAGCACTTGCTGGGGTTTTGCGCGAAAGTGGCGGAGCTGAGCTGCAAGCCATTGGGGCAGGGGCTTTGAATCAAGCGGTAAAGGCTGTGGCCATTGCACGTGGTTTTGTAGCGCCTGGTGGAGTCGATCTTGTTTGTATTCCAGCTTTTACAGATGTTGTTATCGATGGAGAAGAAAGAACAGCCATTAAATTGATTGTTCAGCCACGCTAGGTTAATAAAAAACACCTGTTTGTGAGTACAAGCAAACAGGTGTTTATTTGTGTAAATTTTTAATCTGAGAGGGTGTGTTGTGATTGGATAAATGTTTTATTGTTGACGGGCATTGTGACAGTATTGGCCACTTGAGTAACCAAGGGAGGTCGGTGTCTGTTCCTAATGAGGGCGGCCACTGGGATATTCCAAGAGCAAAAAGCGCTGACATCTCTCTTCAGTTCATGGCAGCCTTTATTGAAACTAAGTTTAAACCATTAATGGCAACGATACGGGGATTTGAACTTATTGAAACCATTCGCGATTTTGTGGAGGATAATTCTGATCAGCTGTTTTTAGTTGAAAAAAAATCGGACTTAAGCCGAATTCCTGATCCGACAAAGATAGGAGTTTTGTTAAGTGTTGAAGGCGGGGAAATAGTTGGTGAAAATTTATTTTTGCTAGATATAATTTATCGTCTTGGGGTCAGGTCACTTGGTCTAACCTGGAACCATCGCAACGCTCTTGGGGACGGAGTCTGGGAACATGAGACTAAAAGCAGGCTGACGAAGCTGGGGCAGGAAGCTGTTCAGCGAATGAATCAATTAGGAATGCTGATTGATGTTTCTCATTTGAATGAGAACGGGTTTTGGCATGTTTTAGAACTATCAAAATACCCTATAGCGGCAACGCATTCTTGTGCCTATTCCCTTTGTCCCAATCCACGCAATTTAACAGATGATCAGTTACGAGCTTTGGCAAAGAATAAAGGCATTGTGGGAGTTAATTTTTATCCTGGATTTCTAAAAGAGAGCGGCCCTGTCACTCGCAAAGATGTTGTTCGACATATATCCTATATTGCCGATATTGCCGGTGTTGAAACAGTAGGGTTTGGATCAGATTTCGATGGCATTGATGAAACTCCAGACGGACTGGAAAATGTAAGCGACTTTTCTTATCTCTTGGATGATTTAACAAAAGCCGGTTTCACGTCAAAAGAAATCAAACAGATTTCAGGCCGAAACTTTATGCGAGTATTATCAGACGTGCTAAAATAATTAAAGACATTTAGGGAAAGGGGTAGTAGAAGTATTGGACCTAGCAAGGGGACTCTGCGAAGTTGATTTACATTGCCATACAACGGCGTCGGATGGGCTGTTAACACCTACTGAGCTTGTTCGTTCTGCCGCAATTTTAGGATTAAAAGGGATTGGTCTCACCGACCATGATACCATTCAGGGCTGGAGAGAGGCAGAACAAGCAGCAAACGTCCATCAAATTCAACTTTTAAAAGGAATTGAATTGAATACCGATTGGAATGGGAAGGAAGTGCATATTTTAGGATATGAGCTTGATGGTTCATCGAATGATTTAAAGCATCAGTTGAAAAACTTGAGAGATGCACGTAAACTAAGAATGTTTGAAATTCTGGATCGATTGCAATATTTGGGGATTTCGATCGAAGCTAGGCAAATTCAAAAGTTCGCTAGAGGTGAATCAATCGGTCGGCCTCATATTGCCGAAGCACTTATGGAACAAGGTTATGTCAACACTATCAAGGAAGCATTTGAACGTTACATCGGAAAAGGTGCTCCAGCTTATGTCCCGCTTCATAAGATAACCCCTGAGGAGGGGATTGAACTAATCAGGAAATCTCATGGAGTTGCCGTTCTTGCTCATCCAGGGATCAATCGTCTTGAAGAAGGAATTCGGCCTTGGATTGAGGCTGGCCTTCAAGGAATTGAAGTATCTCATTCGGAACATAATCAAGAAGACGAACTTCGATATCGTTCGTTAGCCGAAAAATATCACTTAGTTATGACGGGTGGATCAGATTTTCATGGTGAGGAGCGGAAGCCTGGAGTAAAGCTCGGGCATTGGGGAGCGTCAGAGGAGGTAATTCAACAAATACTTGTCTTAGCGAAAGGTAATTAACGTCTCAAGTAAATATCAGGGTTAAAATTCTACTCTCCGGCATAGAATAGTTAGAGAACAAGTCGGGGGGGGTGCCAGTGGATTCTACGGACGAAATACAATTATTGCGGGCTCGCGTTGGAGAGTTGGAACAGCGTGTTGAACATTTAAGAGTCAGCCGGCGTGTTCTAATGAACTTATTAGAGAAGGTTGAGCGCGAAAAGGTTGCACTTGTACACAATCTTGAGAAGGAGAATGTTCGTTTGCAAAGGGACAATAAGCGATTTGCCAACTGGATATTTTCCAAAAACAAAGAGATTGTTGAGCTTAAGGAAAAAGTTGAAACCTCAGTGCAAAAAGCATGAGTAAAATTACAATTACTCGTGCTTTTTAGTGTTCATTGTCGGTCTTGTACAATAACTGCCCAAGCTTGGTAGTTGGGGTATGGTGTTCATAAATCAGCTTACATGTTCGGGGATTTAAGCCAATAGTTTGAGCTAAGCTGCTCCCCCAGTGAGCGTGATGTTCAGCCATGTTCAAAGGAGCAGCGATTAAGGAAGGTCCTTTCTGCAGAAATGTCCAGATAGATCCGGGCATTTGCTGCATTAAAACAATGAATACTCGCTGCCATAAACGAACCTTAACGAGAGATTTACCACAATCATGAAGAAGTGCCGCCGTTATTAGATCCTGATACTCAGAAGAAGAAAGAGCAGTTTGATAAGGCAAAAGACTTTGGGCTACTGTGAGAGCGTGTCGTTGTTCGGCCTTTGATTGTTTTAGAAAAAGTGAGTTTGCCCGGGGAGGTAATATCTGCCTTGCCCAAAGCAGCTCGTTAGGATGTATCAGAGGGAAAAATGCTTGAACAAATTGACGAATACGATAAAACATGCCTGTTTTCCTCCTTTCTCCATAATAAGGATCTGGAGTCGGCCTGACAAGTATTCAAGAGTATTTTCTAATAATTAGGGAAACCTATTCAGTAATTATGACACTGACAATTGACATCAAATAATTGTTACACTATTTTATCCCAGGAATATCTGATATACTAGTTAGAAAACTATTGGAGAAAGGAAGCTAAGCTAAGTATGCAGTCCAATCGTATTATTCAAGAAGCACTAACTTTTGACGATGTCCTTGTTGTTCCTGCAAAATCTGACGTCCTTCCGCGGGATGTTGATGTCAGTACTTATCTTACAAAAAAGATCAAACTCAATATACCCTTAATGAGTGCAGGAATGGATACGGTGACCGATTCGCGGATGGCGATTTCTATAGCTCGAGAAGGTGGTATTGGGATTATTCATAAAAACATGAGCATCGAGCAGCAGGCCTTGGAAGTCGATAAAGTTAAACGTTCGGAGCATGGGGTTATTACAGATCCTATCCATTTGAAACCAAATGATAAAATAGCGGAAGCTCTAAAACTTATGGAACGCTATCGGATCTCAGGTGTTCCGGTTACCGTTGATGGGAAATTAGTTGGGATACTGACAAATCGGGACCTGCGCTTTGAGAAAAATTATGATCGCCTTATAGGTGACGTTATGACAAAGTCGAATTTGGTGACGGCGCCTGTTGGAACAACTCTGGAGCATGCGAAAGAAATTTTAGCTCAGCATAAGATAGAAAAGCTGCCGCTTGTGGACGCGGGAGGAACTCTTAAAGGACTAATAACCATTAAAGATATTGAAAAAGCGATACAATATCCAAACTCGACGAAAGATGAAAGAGGCCGTTTGCGTGTAGGAGCTGCGGTAGGGGTTACCGCAGATACTATAGAACGAGCTGATGCTCTAGTTAAGGCAGGAGCCGATGTTCTTGTTCTCGATACAGCTCATGGACACTCCAAAGGGGTTATTGAAACAGTTCAACGTTTGAAAAGTCATTTCCCGGAAACCCAGTTGATCGCTGGAAACGTTGCTACTGCGGAGGCTACCCGAGAGTTAATTAAGGCTGGTGCCGATGCGGTTAAAGTTGGAATCGGACCAGGATCAATTTGTACAACTCGAGTCGTGGCAGGTATTGGTGTTCCCCAGATTACGGCAGTTATGAATTGCGCAGAAGAAGCAGATAAGTATGGGATTCCAATTATCGCCGATGGCGGAATCAAGTTCTCAGGCGATATCGTGAAAGCTTTAGCGGCCGGGGCTCGAATTGTTATGATTGGAAGTCTTTTCGCTGGGACCGAAGAAAGCCCGGGAGATATGGAAATCTATCAAGGCAGGAGCTTTAAAGTATATCGAGGGATGGGCTCTATTGGAGCCATGAAAGAGGGAAGCCGCGATCGGTATTTCCAAGAAAAAGATCAGAAACTGGTTCCGGAAGGGATTGAAGGTCGAGTTCCTTATAAAGGCCCTGTTTCCGAAACAATTTATCAAATGATCGGGGGGTTGCGTGCAGGGATGGGGTATTGTGGAACTGCTACAATTGAAGCCCTTAGGACCCAGACTCAATTTGTTCGAATAACCGCCGCAGGATTACGGGAAAGTCATCCTCACGATGTTACGATTACAAAAGAAGCACCAAATTATAGTTAGAAATGGGGGGAGGGGGAAAGTCCTTTCCTGTTGCAGCGGAGGTATATATGAATAATGCTTTCTGGAGATACATGCTCCTATTAGGCTTGCTCTACCTTTTTTGGAGCGAGTTTTTTGTTTCAGGAGGTATCCTTACTCAATTAGCCCTTAATTTTGCTATCTATTATCCCCTTGGTTTTTTGGTAGGGTATCGTCCGCGGCAAGAAAGCCTTGCTGCGGCATATATTGCCGCCTTTATTTTTAATTCCTTATCATATGTAGTTGCTTATAGTTATGGAATTCCTTTGGTAAATTGGCCTATGGTTATTCTAGACTTTGTCAGTCTTATCATGATTATTAAAGTTGGAGTGATTATTGGAAAACGCTCACTATCATAACTATAAGGAGTGAGAATAATGAGAATTGTTATTGCCCCGGATTCATTTAAAGGATGTTTGAATGCTACAAAGGTAGCTCTTGCTATGCAGAAAGGAGCCCGAAGGGTTTTCCCGGAAGCACAAATAGATCTGATTCCCATGGCGGATGGGGGAGAAGGAACAGTTGAAGCGGTTTTAAATGCCGTTAAGGGCAGAAAAATAGAGGTTAAGGCTAAAGATCCCATAGGACGTCAAATATCAGCATTTTATGGTCTTATTGAAAATGATAAGACAGCAATTATCGAAATGGCCGCGGCTTCTGGATTGCCTCTATTGCGTGCAGAAGAAAGGAATCCCCGTATCACCTCAACTCAAGGAACAGGGGAATTAATTAGGGATGCTTTGGATCGAGGTGTTAAAAAAATATTGCTGGGAATTGGCGGCAGCGCCACAAATGACGGAGGCGCAGGGTTAGCTGCTGCTTTGGGTGTTAAATTGTTGAACAGTCAAGGCGAAGAACTGCCCCCAGGAGGAGCTGCCTTGGCAAACCTTCAGGACATAGACGTCTCAGAACTTGATTCGCGTCTGGCAGAGGTCCAATGTGAGGTTGCCTGTGATGTGCAAAATCCCCTTTGCGGACCAGAAGGAGCAAGCGCGGTTTATGGACCTCAGAAAGGAGCAAAACCTGAAGACATTAGGATTTTGGATGCTGCATTATTGAATTTTGGTGAGAAGCTGAGTAAGCTCTCCGGTACAAACCTTTTGGAATTGCCGGGAGGCGGAGCTGCGGGAGGATTAGGTGCTGGGCTCGTTGGCTTTTTGGGCGCCAAATTACGCCCGGGTTCACAAATGATTCTAGATGTGGCGAAGGCGGAGGAAAAAATTAAACATGCTGATCTGGTTTTAAGCGGTGAAGGAATGACTGATTTCCAGACGGCCTATGGAAAAGTACCTGTAGGAGTTGCAGCTTTAGCCGTTAAATATAAGGTTCCTGTCGTAGTTATTTCAGGAGCGGTAGAAGGTCAGCCGGATCTTCTTGGGGATTATGGAGTAAATTGTTGTTTCAGCGTTTCAGAAGGCCCGGGGACTTTAGAAGAAGCATTCTCCAAGGGAGAAGTTCAAATTGAGCGGACAGTTTGGAGAATTTTAACAGTTTGGAAACTGGGAGCAGAATCAGCTTTCAGAAAAGAGAATTATTAAATATTTATACGATAGCCCCCCTTTCTAGAGGAGGAAAAATTTGGAATATGGCGAATAGATAAACGATTAAATAGTGTTCGCATCTGAATTTAAGGGGGAAAGGGGGAATAATCGTGGCCGATTTATCTCGCAGAGAACGTAAGAAAAAGGAAACGCGAGAAAAAATTTATGCCAATGCCATGAAACTTTTTCGATCACAAGGCATTGGAGCAACCTCTATTGAACAGATTACTCAACAGGCGGATGTTGGAAAAGGAACGTTTTACAACTATTTTCCGACTAAAGAAGCAGTTGTCCTGGAATTTTCCAGACGTACTTGTCAAAATCTGATCGATATTGGTCGTTACAATCCTGGCCTGAATATACGTCAACGCTTAGAGAGTCTTCTTCATGATTGGACTGATTTTATGGTGAGAGATCGTGAGATTGCTTGGGTTACGATTCGTAATCGTGACGGAGCAGAATATGACATGAGCTTGCATTATGCCTTACTGGCAATTCTCAATGTGGGGCAAATGAATGGAGAGATAAACCGCGATTTTGATCCGGCCTTCTTGGCAGAAAGTCTTGAAGGAATGGTAGTTCAGCATTTCATGCGCTGGTTCGTTTCAGGTTCGGGCAATTTACACGCCGAAGTCAATGCTGCTCTAAGCGTTTTTTTGGATGGACTTTTAGAAAAAGAGCAAAAAGAAGCTTGAGGTTTCTCATATCCCTCCGTTGTTTCACATAGTGTAACAGCGGAGGGATTTTTATGTGCAAACGATTTAATCCTAGAAGTCTTGGCCTCTGGCTAGGGCAAATGCCAGTAGGGACATTTAATGATATTACCGACGTTCCGGGAGTAAAAGTGGGTAACGTTTCTCTTGTCAAAGGAGAAGGCCCGCTGCTTCCATCAGGCAAGGGTCCAGTAAGAACCGGTGTTACGGCGATTATTCCTCGTTCGGATAATCTATATCTTCATCCCTGTTGGGCTGGAATTGAAGTGATCAATGGGTATGGAAAATCAATGGGAGTTCCCTTTATTCAAGAGATGGGCTATCTAAATTGCCCGCTTATGCTGACAAACACCTTGAGTGTAAGTGATGTGGCTCATGGGGTAATCACATATATGCTGCAGCAAAATCCAGAGATCGGAAATGATGCCAGAACTCCAAATGTGGTTGTTATGGAGTGTGACGATTCGTTTTTGAATGACATACGTGGAAGACATGTTAGACCCTGGGACGGGCTATTAGCGCTTCAGCGTGCAGGAGGAGGGCCGATAGGTCAGGGGAATGTTGGAGCCGGTGTAGGGATGTCTTGCTTTCAACTTAAAGGAGGAATAGGGAGTTCTTCCCGTGTAGTCAAAAGCAAAGGCAGAATTTATACTCTTGGGATGTTGGCTTTGGCAAATTTCGGGCAATTAGAAGATTTGATTATTTCAGGGGTACCAATAGGAGAGCTGTTGACGATTCAAGCCAAGGGATATATACCCGGATCTTTAATTCTTATAGGTTTAACCAATGCCCCCTTAACGAGATGGCAATTGAGGCAGCTTGCACGCCGAGCGAGTCTGGGAATGGCCCGGACAGGGTCTGTTTCTATGACGGGGAGCGGCGATTTTAGTCTTATGGTTTCCACTGCTCCCTTTGAAGACAGCAATTTCATATCGGATTGGGATCTCGATGAATTTTTCCGGGCTGTTGTTGAAGCAACGGCAGAAAGTATTTGGAATGCTTTATTTCTGGCGGAAACTATGGAAGGCAGAGATGGACATGTGCGCCAAGCTCTTCCGATTGAGGAAACGATTGAACTTATCAAAGCTTGGAGAGGTGGTTACTATAACCGGAATCCTTTCCCTATGAGTTAAGTATTGCCTTAAATTTGTCATGAATTTTGACTTTTGTGCGTAAATATGCTAAAGGAGAAAAGCTAAGGGAGGTTCATTGTGAAAATCACCTGGGATACGATTTGGGAAGCTCATCCGGAAGTATTTATTGCACAAAATTGGGTGGAATGTACAGAAGACAAAAAGAAAGCAAATCGTCTTCCAACCCAATATTCCTATTTTATGGGCGGGGAGACGACGCTTAGAGTTGGAATTGTTGCCTGTTCTTCAATTTCACGTGAAGAAGAGTTTCTGCTTGCAGGTGTGTTATGGGGTAATAGATTGAGTAATGGGGCGAAGACAATTATATATTTTGTTGCTCCTGATTTTTCTATGGCCTTTTTAAAGAGTATTACTAAAATCGGCGGTAGTATTACTGCCCGGGCAGTTTATTGGCGTGAAAAACTCACTCCGAGTTTGTACTTGATTCCCGAGGAACGGCAGAATATCCGGTTACGGTACACAATTGGTGAAGAACGTCCGGATTGGAAACGATGGGCACAGGGATTAAATCCTGTTGCTCGACAACAATTAATGATTGTCAATAAGTTTTTTATAGAGCTAAGCAGTCAAAGAATCCGTACAGAATTTAAGCAACAACATATTGCTTTCCTCTGGGGGAATTTTGAAATAGCCGAAGTTCGAAGAATCGGTAAAAAATTCGAACTAAGCAGTCGGGTAAAATGGCTAAAAGATCAAGATCTATGCTTAAAATGGCAAAAACAAGGCTGGGTGGACGCCTCCGGTTCTCTTAACAGCGAATTTAGCAGTTCGATTTATAGTATTCTAAATTACTTGGAAAATCTTGAAGCTGAGAGAAAACTACGATCACAGGATCTTCTTGCGCTCTGGCTTCACCAAGGTGACGGAGTTCTAAAATCTCTTTGGGGAAGTCCTTGGCCTTGGCCCTGGCTGCCGAAAGAACGCAGTGAGAATTCAGTCTCAGAATTAGAGCAGTGGTATTTCTTCCAAGGTAATGGTCAACTAAGTGTTGTTTGTCCAATCTTTGAAAAGCCGCTTATGAAAGCTTCTAAAAGTATTATTTTGTCCAGTGTACTTGATAGCAGCAGTTTGCTCGAAAATGCTAAGGATGAACAGGGCAATTTGTTGGTATGGGATGGTCGTATACATTGGTTAACCACGCCTGGGATGGAGGACGAACTAAGACGCTGGTATTGCTGGATAAAAAGTATTGATGACTTCCCCATCTGGACGCTGCCAGATAATTGGAAAGAAAAGGGGATCTATGAGCTGAATAACCGTGCGCCTCTGTTTAATGAATAAGTTAAGCTGTTAGAGAATCTGTACAATTTTTCAAGTGAGGCAAATCAATCATTACTTCTGTTCCAGACTGTTGAGTGGAATCCTTAAAGTGGAGCTTACCGTGATGGGCAAGGACTATTCTCTGAGCAATTGTCAGGCCAAGACCTGTTCCGCCTATTTGAGTTGTGAAAAAGGGATCAAGTACGCGCTGACGTAGATTTTCTGGAATACCATGGCCATAATCGATAAAACTTATCCGAACGTATTGATCAATAATAGTTAGCCGAACGATCACCTTTCCATCTTGGGGTGAGGCTTCAATGGCATTGTTCAACAACGAGAGGAAGGCTTCTGAGAGTTGTTCTTGGTCTCCTAACACATAGACAGGGTCTACATTGGAATCCAAAATGATTGAAATTCCTCTATTTTTACCGCAAGGTTCAATGGATTTTAATATGGCTCTGAGTGTTTCGATAAGATTAATTTGTTTCATGTGTGGAGCCGATGGGCATGTAACTAAAATAAATTTATTTAGAATCCGATCAATGGACTGGATTTCTTCAAGGAATAGCTCTCGATAAGGGCGGAAGGATTCAGGCCATTCTTCGGGTTTAATTAATTGCATAAATCCTTTGATCGTTGTCAGTGGATTGCGGATTTCGTGAGCTAATCCAGCGGATACCTGTGTGATTACGGAAAGCTTGGCGAATTGAACATATGCTTCCGAGCGTTTTTTTTCTTCGCTGATGTCGTAAAGTGTTAGAAGTACTCCGTAGGGCTTTTTATGATTATCGAGCAATGGTTGTGTTTGATAGCGTAAATGTTTAATACCCTCTTGTGAGGCCTTCCAGGTAAATTCTCCGTAGTCAGAAGAATTTATTGACTTAATACTTAATGGGATTGCCAATATTTCGAAAACTTGACGGCCAACTAGTGATGATTCTGGCAGCATTAAAAGATGACAGGAAAGGTTATTCGATTCGAGAATTGTTCCTGAATTATCGAGAATCATAATTGCTTCTCGCGTATAGTCAATGGTTGGAATGATGGAGGTCTTTTGGTGAAGTAAAACACGAATTGCTTTAATATGCCGTTGGTGGAGAGTTTTGAGACGGATCTGACTTCGATCAAATAAGAACATTGTTCCCAGTAATAGGATGAGAAACATTACATGGATGATATATATTTTAATTGACGGAAATTTGGTATAGCTTAATGAAAAAAACAAAAGCAAAGTGGTGGTCATGATCCAGCCTTTTCCCCAAGAACTGGCTAAAAGGTCAAACCAAATTATGATTACTGTATAGGGGAGAAGAACAATGATTAAATCAAAGGCAATGTTGAGGTGAGTAAACGAAATAACTAAAACGTTAAAAATAAGAAAAAGGGACAATATTAACAAGGCACCTTGGCGATGGAGTATACGGAATTTACGGGAAAACACAGACATTACTCCTTCCGGGATTAACAATAAACCCTGAAATAGTGTATCATAAAGCTCAGGTAGAAAATTGTAAAAAAAAGGAGAGCTTGAGGTAAAGAATTTTAAGATGAAAATATATAAACATTGTTGTATAATTATGCAATAAGAAAGGAGATAGGATCATGAAATTGCGAAAAGCGAAAATAGCCGATGTGGAAGAGATGATGTCGTTAATTAATAATAATGCTGAGCAGGGACTAATGCTTCCACGATCGAGGAATATGCTCTTTGAGAATATTCGAGAATTTATGTTGGCAGAAGAAGATGGGCAAATAGTAGGAGTTTCCTCACTTCATATTTTATGGAGTGATTTAGCCGAAATACGTGCCCTGGCGGTTGACAATAATCACAGAAGACAGGGAATAGGCACAAAAATTGTTAAGGCAATTGAGGAAGAAGCCCTCGACCTAGGATGTTCCAGGCTATTTGCCCTGACATATCAACCCGAATTCTTCAAATCTTGTGGTTATGAAGAGGTAAGTAAAGATCAAATGCCGCAAAAAGTTTGGAGAGAATGTATAAATTGTATAAAATTTCCTAATTGTGATGAGATAGCTGTTAGCCGGATAATTTAGTCGTAACGAATTATCCATTAAATTTAATTGATATAATTATCTTTTATGTAAAAAATCCATCGCGTCAGTTTCAACTGAACGATGGATTTTTGTATACTCACTATTCCTTGATAACAATATGCAAATTATTACGATTGGAATCGTCCTCTTGATCGTTGTTGGAGAATGGTATGAAGAAAATCCCACTGAAGATCTAGGTAAGCGTTGGTCATTTCATATTCACTTAAGCCTTTAGATTGAAGATATTCGCGCGAAGATAATTCAAATTCTCGTATAAATCCTAGAATCTCGTCCCAGTGAGTTGACAGCATTTTTCACCCTCCATTTCGAAAACAGTTTAGTATTGTCTCAATTTGCATAATCCTTTTATACAAATTTATTATAAACAACTATCAATAAAAATTCTGTTGTAATTGGGAGTTGGGTAAATGAATTAAAATAGAAAGAATGAAGAACTAACAAGAAATATTGTGGTTTTGCGTAGAATAAACAGATTGTGACGGGTAATAACGCCAAAGGGAAATATCAAATAATAAAAGATTACCTGCTTTATAATGATAATTTGCCTGTTTAAGATTTTTTAGAGTAAAATAGCAATCCCCTAAATTATGATGAATACCGGCAATATAGCCTAAGGATAGGAGTTTTCGTGTCAGCCAAGGGGATCCGTTATTGGGAAATCCTTTTGTCTTGGCAGCGTGTAAACTGCGTTCGAAGAGTTTAATCGCTTCGGGAATCTTACCTATTTTGAGCAGGGCAACGCCTTGAGTAGCTAGCATGAGTGGGTCGAAAAGTGCGTTAGGGTTATCTCGAATTATATAGAGGACGGGAATAGGTCTTCCTTCTTTAAGGAGAATATCGCACAAAGTGGTACATAATAGTGGGTCCTGAGACCCAAGAAATTTTTCTAAAAGTGAGATTGCCTGAGTTGGCTCATGAAAATAATAATAAAGCTGACTGGCAAAACAAGATAAGGACAGCGGACTAGTATCTTGGGCAATAGAATGTGCCATACGCTGAGCTGTGACTTTTCTCTTGGGGGGAGAAAAGTGTTTTTTTTGAACCATTGCCATGTAGGATATAATCAGGCCGCTTGACAACACTATTAGGCCAATGTTAATTCCAAAAATCCCTATCGCAGCAGTAAAAACAAATAAGGTTATCGTTGCAAGAAACATAAAGAAATGGATCTTTTGTACATATAGTACTTCCCTATCAATTTGAACTTCCTGCATTCCATCCTCCCATAACATACTACGAGGGATTGTGGACAAATAGACCCTCGACTTTTAAAAAATATGCAAAAAAAAGATTCCGAGGACATAACCTCGGAATCCTAATACTTAAATTTATGGTGGAGGTAAGCGGGATCGAACCGCTGGCCTCTAAAATGCGAATCTAGCGCTCTCCCAGCTGAGCTATACCCCCAACAACACCTAATTATATGCCAAAAAAATAAAATTGCAAGTAGTTTGACGATGCAATTTATGTAAATAGTCAACATCGATTGAAATGGCTCAGAGGATTTCCGCGTCCGGAAACCCTCAGATGCGCAAGGTCTAGAGAGTGAAGCCTACTAGACTTACTTATCTTAACATAACGCATATTTTGTCGAAAATCAATGTGTAATTTATTGTGGATTTTGTTATTTGAGGATCATTGTAGGTGAATTTCCCCATTAAGGTGCAAAATACCAACAGTATGTAATCCATACTCGGTCTCTATTAATTTAATGAGGAAATACATACACTAACTCGAAAGAAGTTAATCATAATTATTTGAAATTTTCGAACTAGGTATTGTTTTTTAGCGAAAACTATTTTAAAATAAATTAAATGGTATGATGGTCTGACCAGCATGTGCTGATAATCTTGGAAGCTAGCCAGAATATCGTATGAGAATATTACTTTGAGGAGGATGCCTCTATGGCAAATGCTCGTTCTGCTGAATTATATGATGGATTTAAAGCAAAACTGGAAGCCGTATCAGGGGAATGTTATCGAGTTGAGACTGAAGAGGAAGCCGGGAAATTGATAGGAACTATTCTCAAGGACAAAGGTGTTCAGAATGTTGCACTTTTAGAAGGAGAAGTATCAAAGAAAGGCAATTTTGCTCAACAGTTAAAATTCATGAACATAGACGTTATGAGTGATAACTTCCGAAAAGTTACCCCTGACGCTCAAGCCGGGATTACTCAAGTTTCTTATGCTATTGCCGAATTAGGTACTTTAGTCCAGGCTGATGATGATGCCAATGTCGACCAACGGTTATGTTCTACTCTCGTTCCGATTCACGTTGCTGTGATAAGGACCGAAAAGCTCTTACCAAGTCTGGCAGAAACAATGTCAACAATTCATCGTCTTCCTCGAATACCTGGATTTGTGGGTTTTATCACAGGACCTAGCCGAACCTCCGATATTGAACGTGTTTTAACAATCGGAGTACATGGTCCACAACAACTTATTGTTGTTTTTGTTGATTAACAGGGAGAGGAAGTGGCCAAAATGGCAGATAAACAGTTTAAAAAGAAGATTTCAGATGCGCTGGATAATAATGTTTTACGTGGTGCGCTAGGACGCTTTGGAGATACTTATATTACGGCACGGGAAAAAGCCTATGAAGGCTATGATTTCCCTTCGATTCGTGAAAATATTGTTAAGGTCAAGTCTTATGCAGCAAGTCATTTGGATGAGATGATTGATCAATTTGAAAAAGCGGCCACTGCCAGAGGAGCAAAAGTTTTCCGGGCGGCTACAGGAGAGGACGTCAAAAAATATATTAGTGAGTTAGCGAAACGACAAGGCGTAAAGCATATTGTTAAATCAAAATCAATGGCCTCAGAAGAAATTTTGTTAAACAAAGCTTTAATGGCTGAAGGGATAGATGTTCAAGAAACTGACTTGGGCGAATGGATACTTCAGCTTGCCGGGCAGCATCCATCTCATATGGTTATGCCAGCAATCCATATGACTAAGGAAGAAGTGGCTGATATTTTTTCGGGGCATTTGCAAAGATTAAGTCAACCTGTTATTACAGAGTTGGTTAAAACAGCTCGTGTTGAACTGCGCAAAAAGTTCTTGGAAGCAGATATGGGAATTTCGGGAGCGAACATGGCCATCGCGGAAACAGGCACTTTGATGATGGTTACTAATGAAGGGAACGCCCGACTTACCTCTACCTTGCCTCGAGTTCATGTTTTTCTCGTAGGAATCGAAAAACTTGTTCCTAAGTTTGAAGATGCTACGCATATTTTGCAAGCTTTACCCAGAAGTGCAACTGCCCAGCAGATCACTAGCTACGTAACAATGGTTACCGGACCAACTCCTGCCTATTATGAAGATGGTTCCGTAAAGGATAAGGAGTTTCATATTATCCTCATGGATAATGGGCGGCGTAAAATGTATAATGATCCTAAGTTTAAAAAGACGTTCCAATGTATTCGCTGCGCATCTTGCCTTAATGTTTGTCCTGCCTTTCAACTTGTAGGCGGACATGTTTATGGTCATATTTATACAGGTGGAATAGGAACAATTTTAACGAATTTCTTAAACTCGGAAAATGATGCTAAAAATCCTCAGAATCTATGTCTTCAATGCGGGAAATGCGCAGAAGTGTGTCCTGGAAATTTAGATATTCCTGAGATGATTCTGGAATTACGCAATCGGATGGGGGAAAAGCAAGGCCTTCCTTTTACGCAAAAGTTTGCCTTAGACGTTGTCTCCAATAGAAGACTATTCCATTCCCTATTACGTGTTGCCTCTAAAGCCCAAAAACCCTTTACGAAAGGGCAGCCGGTTATCCGCCACTTACCGCTCTTTTTATCGGGAATGACTGAGAAGAAGAGCTTGCCGGCAGTTGCAGACATTCCATTTCGCGATGTGTTTAAAACAATCAAACAAGATGTTAAGAAACCCAAAGGAAAGATTGCCTTTTACTCAGGCTGTTTGATTGACTTTGTCTATCCGCGAATCGGCGAAGGTGTTATCAGCGCTCTCAATGAAAAAGGATATGAAGTCGTGTTTCCTGAGGGACAATCTTGCTGCGGTGCCCCGGCGACTTATATGGGTGACCGCACTAACGCTCGGAAATTGGCCATCATGAATATTGAAGCTTTGAATGCGGAAAGCGTTGATTACGTGGTCAGTGCTTGCCCAACTTGCACTCATGCCCTTAAAGACAGTTTCCAAGAACTTGTCGAGGATGATCCAGGGCTAGCTGCCCGTGCTGCAGAATTAAGCCGTAAATCCTTTGATTTTTCCAAATTGCTCTCAGATCTTGGCGGTTTAGAGCCGGGGGGAGACGGGGTGCCCCTTAAAGTAACTTATCACGATTCCTGTCATTTGAAACGAAAAATGGGAGTTTATGCTGAGCAGAGAAAACTTCTTAGTGATACAGCCGGAGTAGAACTTATAGAAATGAAAGAGTCTGATCGCTGCTGTGGATTTGCAGGTTCCTATTCAATCAAATTCCCAGAGCTATCTGAACCGATTTTGGAACGTAAGCTCAATAATATTGAAGCAACTAGAGCGAAGGTTGTTGCTGTGGACTGTCCGGGATGTTTGATGCAAATTTCGGGGGGGTTAGATAAAAGAAACCCCAATATTAAAGTTGTTCATACAGCTGAATTGTTATTTGAGAAGCGCAAAAAAAATTCAAAGAAGAACTAAGATGCTGTTCGCTATAACAAAATTGGTGAAAAGATGATTTTTTTCGTGCAAGGACTTTCTTACCGTCAGTTCGAATAGTTATATAGGGAAGTGAATTCTTTGTCCGGTATGGTGCAGGCTGGATATTGAGCCTCAAAGAGAAATAAAATTGTAAGGACAAAGGAGACGAAAGTTCCTGATATCTTAGTTTAAAGAATGTTCCTTTTCTAAAATGTGCTGCAGCACCAAGAAGGGATGTCTCAGTCAATGCACCTCTGTAAAGCAGAGTGGTTCGTTGCAGGAGCTGAGAAATGGCAAAGCCTCTGGGAAACAACTCAGAGGCTTTTTTTATCCATTATGCATGATCTAACAGGTTCTTCTTCAATAGATTTAGTTAACTTCATGATTGGAAGTAAAGGAACATAACTATTGCCTGAAGGAATTTCTTTGGAAAGGATAGAATATTAAGGGTTATAATAAGGTTAGTGAAGCGATTTTTTCTAAAGATAAGTAGATTAGAGGGGTGATAATCTTGGGTATATATAACCTTTTCATATTACCCAAAACAACGGTCCCGATAGATCTTCCGGTAACATCTGCACGCATTGCTGAATTATTTTCTGAGTTTTTAAGGCGTTATTATGAATGGAAAAGTGCAAAACTCAAGGAAATGATTCTTATGTTTTTGATGTTGATTGTGGGAGGAAGTATCTTAAGTATTCCGTGGTTATTGCCTAATATCGGAATGAGCTTAAGCTTATGCTTGCTATTCTTATTTTATATAGCTGTTAAGCGTTATATTGCCGTTAATCGAAAGGTAAGTCATTTATATGTAAACGTACATGTTCTGCAGCATCACTTAGTTGGCAAACTTGAGGTGGGGTTTTGTAATCATCGTGAACCCTGTCATTGTGCTGAGGAATTTATGGATTACGTGTTAAAAACTTATAATATCTCTCTAAACAAGATCCTAATCTAATAAATTTAAAGAATGTTCACTTGCGGTGTGGCGAAAAAAGGGACTGTCTACAGCCCCTTTTAATTGTGCGCTTTTATCGTTAAGTTTGCTTGAGTGTCGCTGATCTATAGTTCCATAACTGCGGCCTCATCTCGATCAAGTTTATCCATGCAAACTTTAAAGCGAGATCTTAAATTGGCATCGTTTACGGCATCACGCATTTGACGCAATAAATCAATAGTCCGACGAAAAACACTGATGATATCCCCTTCATCGAGATTACACATGGTTTGTACTTCACTAAAGGATTGTCCTTGACTCCAAGCATAAGTTATGACAGCTACACGAGGGTCATAACGCACAGATTCTTGCCCGCAAATGCTCTGAATGTAAGTGATGATATCCTTAACGGGTGTTGAATCAAAGACAATACCCCGCTGAAAAACATCATTTTTTCGAGCTTCAAAATCAATACTAGAAAGTAAAGCATTAATTTGGTCATCATCGAGCTGGTGAAAAATATCGGAATAAATTAATTCGGTGACTAGGAGTTCTTGGACATAAATTCGACTTGCACAAATTCCTCGAGGCAACAGCTCATCACCGCGTAAATATCCGATTTGACGAAGATGATTTTTTTTATACTCATATTCCCTTAGAAAGGCGTTCTCTTCGGGAAGAGTTTCGAGTGCATTTAGAAGTTCTTTTTGTTTTTGTTTTAACATCAGGAAGGATTTACTGTAATTTTCGCAACTGTCTCGTTGTTCAGAAGGACAATTTAGGGGAGGGTGTGCTAATATTTTTTCCCAGGAGCGAATCTTGCGGGCCATTTCCCGTCCATAGGCACGGTTTTGTTTGCGGGGGCCAAGTGCCTTATAGGCTTTGCGCAGCCTTTCTAACTCTTTCTGTTTCGGGCGATGTTTTATCGGGCACTTGAAGGATCCAACCTCTTCACATAAGTTTTTCTTGGATTTTTCAAGTTCTTTTTCTATTTTGGTCAACTCTGAATGAAAGTGGTCTGAGTTCAAGCGATAACTAAAGGCTGCGAAACTCTTTTGAAAATAGGTTCCAATTTGCTCAGGGGTAAGAGTTGCCGTGAGATTCAGAACAGTATTATAACTTAAGCGGAATTGACTTGTTAAAGGTTCCAGTTTGTTTAATTGAAACTTGGGAGGAGGACTTTTTTCCATATAGGCTAAATCAACAATAGCGAAAGAATACCCTTGTTTATCAATTCCTCTCCGACCGGCACGACCTGACATTTGAAAAAATTCGTGATTAGCCAGAGGTCGGAAATTGCGGCCATCATATTTATTAAGGGAATCGAAACAGACCGACTTTACGGGATAGTTGATGCCAACGCTAAATGTTTCCGTGCAATAAAGTACCTTAATAAGTCGTTCTAAGAAGAGTTCTTCAACAACTACCTTCTGGGAAGGGAGCAATCCCGCATGATGATAGGCAATCCCTTTAGAACATAAGCGTTTTAACTGTCGTGTCGACGACGACCAATTGTTTTCCGGGCCAAAGTACTGAAGAAATTTTTCTTCGACAACTCTGCGTTCCGGAGATTTAAGATAATTAGCAATGGCAGCTAATTCCATAGCTTTAAGTGCACATTGTTTGCGGCTAAAGACAAAAAAAAGGGCTGGGAGGTGGTCACGCTGTATCGTGCGGATTAGGTCCAAATGAGTCGTTGGGCTGAAAGGATTTTCCTCGCTATTGTTTTGTTTGAGTTTTTGACGATAGAATTTCCAAAGGTGATTATAATCGACGAGTCCTGTATCCTTAGTGAAATAAAAGTATTCAAGAGGAACAATGCGTTTGTGTTCTTCGATTAAGGCGACTTCCTCGTGGCGGATTGATTCGATCCAGTTTACAAGGTGCTGAGCATTGGCAATCGTTGCGCTAAGCCCCAGAAGTTTCATCTTAGCAGGAGCAAGAATGATTGACTCTTCCCAGACTGTCCCTCGTTCCTCATCGTTGAGCCAGTGAATTTCATCAAAGACAATATGAGAAACAAATTCAAGATTTGGATCTTCGGTGATAACTTGGTTGCGGAAAACTTCCGTCGTCATAATAAGAAGAGGTGCCGTTGGGTTCAAGACCACATCACCAGTCATAATCCCAACAGCATCTTCACCAAATTGTTCTTTAAAATCCCGATATTTTTGATTGCTTAAGGCTTTAATTGGCGCTGTGTAGATAACTCGCAAATGTTCATTCATGGCCTTTTCGATCAAATAATCAGCTACCAGCGTTTTACCGGTGCCTGTCGGAGCGGCCACAATGACTGATTTTCCGGCGTCAATTGCTTCTAAGGCCTGTTCCTGAAACGGGTCAAGGTTGTATTCGTGATATTTACGCTCAGACATATATGTCAGCTCGTTTCTGATGTAAATTTGTTTACTTATTTTAACAAAAGGGCTAATGATGGTCAACTTTAGCAACGATTGGTCTGAATCAGCGTTTGAATCCATATGATGAAACAAGAGACAAGGCTAAGGAGGGATTTGGTAGTGTCTTCGCTGAGATTAGAGATAGAGCAGTCAATGGGGCTCAAATTTCCCGAAAAAAACGGAGCAGCTTTGGTTAAATTTGAGGAATCTTTGGAAATTCCCCGTGCAGCCGAAACTTTGATGCGAGGGTTGTACCGAGATCCTGAGCGTGTTCGGCAAGGGTTCAAACGATTGCATCAAGAAACAGGTTCGATGATCGAACTCTTAATGCCCAGACGCTCGCGGTTAAGGGAATGGTCAGATGATCTTCCGGAACGGCCGAAAGATGCTGAGGCCTTTCTAAAAGAAACCACTGATCAGTTGCGGGTTAAAGAACAACGCTTGGTGCAAGCCGGCCAGGATTTATTAGGGCAATTGCAAGAGAGCGGATTAGAAGATATCTTTCCGGTTTCGTTATCAGCCTTTGGAGTCTGTTCCCATCGAGATCCGAGTGTTAAACTTTATCTCAAACCTTTGGGAAGATTTGCCGAAATTAATCAGATTAATCCTGAATTATTGCGCCAGGCAGTTCGGGTTCACTTTCTTTGTTTGCTCTTGATTATTGCCGGTGAGGACCTTGACGGACAAGTTTTTGCTAGAGGAGTTGAAGAGGAAGCCACCCACTGGCTGACGACTCTTTATACCATTCGCTATTTGAAACTCCAATCAGCCGAACTGGTTCACGGTTATCTTGAATGGGTTAAAGCCTGGGGCGGAAAAATACCCAATCAGACGATGCTGAATGATCGCGTCTGCGAAAAGACAAGGACAGCTATGATATTTTGGCGTCGTCATTTAAATATTAGTTGGGCAGAATGTTGGCATATTGTTAATCAATTTGAGTCTGAGAGTGCTCAGGATTTGGAAATTAATTAGGGCCATTCTGCTAATTCATGAGGCTTGATAATTTCCAAACGATCATCAACCAGTTTAAGTATTCCGGCCTTTTTCCAGCCGTTAATAGCTCGGTTAACACATTCTCGACTAGTCCCAATCATGTTGGCAAAATCACGATGAGTGATAGAAGCATCAACAAAAATGTGATTTCCCGGACTTGTTGCAGGCTGTGCCAGTCGCAAAAAAAGGGCTGCTAAAATTCCTGAGGTAGATCGATTGGTTAAGATGCGAATAAATTCTTGAGCTAATCTTAATCTGCGGCTTAAAGTGCGAATCAGGGCTAAGGAAAGAGAAGGACTAATCTCGAGAATCTGAGGCATTATTTCATTATTTAGGACAAAGAGGACACTATCTTGAAGAACTTCAGCAGTTGCAGGATATGGACCGGACTCCAAAAGTAAAATCTCGGCAAAACTATCATATGGGCCATACCAGTCAAGAATCTGTTCATCGCCTTCCGGTGTTCTCTTGGTCAGTTTAACTTGTCCCGAAAGTACAAAATACACGCAGCTGCCAATTTCTCCTTCAACAAATAGCAGCTGCCCTCGCCGGTAATGACGTTCTTGAAGATGGGGAAGAAGTGGGAAAACGTCTTCGGCTGTTAAGGATGAGAACAGAGAAAAACGAAGAAGTTCATTTGCTGTTAGCACAATAAGACCTCCTTTCTCCCCTTGACAATAATTTTATTTAAGTCTAGTTTAATGTTATAATTACTCGTAGATTTGAAATAAGCTGTTTCAGGGTGACACTTGTAAATTTGCTAAGAGAAGGAACTGTTGAAAAACACTGAAAACTGATAAGAGCATACACTATATAAAAGGGGGTAAGGGTATGCTCGGAATTGAATTAGTTCGTATTCAATCAGTGGTTAATTCCCCTTTTAGAGTTGTCGTCGTATTTGTGGTATTCTTCATAGCCGTAATCATTATCATTAATTCTGTCTGATCATAATTAATGTAATTTTGCCTAGTTATAACCCGTGCGAAGGGGATGCACTTACTTGTTGGGCTGCTCGGACTATCTCGGCCATGATACGCGCTTGGCCTGGAAGGGTGTGAGATTCAAATTCTGTTAATATTTGCCCCCGCAGCGATACACAATAGCGTGCCGGAAGTTGGTTTAAAGCTAAGGCCATAATATCTGCTTGACACTTTTCGCATGAGCAATCGATTGGGTTATCGCGCAGATAATCTTCAAGCATTTGTCGGACGACGACTTCAAGGTGATTTTTTACTGCGTACATTACTGTTATCTCCTTATTATTGATTAATTATTTCAATAATAAGTCCAATTCGACAAAAGAACAAGCAGAAAAAGTGCATCCCTTCGAGGATGCCTATTCTATTGGATAAAATTCTTTATTTTTTAAGTTTAGTGGTTACTCCTTGCCAGAATCGACTGGTCTCATACCCGAGGCGCCAGATGGCAATACCTCTTAAACGATAACTTTTAACAAATCCAAGTCGGATTTTTGCAGAAATTTCATTTTCAAACCAAACACTATGCCGTGCTCTGCCCAGCCAATAATAGAAATATGGTTCTACAGCTGTATCAGACCAAAGCATGCGAGCATTGGTCTTAGCAGCCAAATTTGGAATGTCGCGCATCGGCACCATCTGGGTGGCTTCATTGGACCAATCGTAACCATAAACCGGTATCCCTAATAATATTTTTTTCTGAGGAAGGTAACGAATCGCGTAATCGAGAGCTTCGTTCATCCATGGTAAACTGGCAACAGGGCCGGGAGATCCTCCTGCGTAGTGCTCGTCATAGGTCATCAGGGTAATTGCATCGCATAGTTTCCCTATTCCGGCAAAGTCATACCCAGGGGCTTCCCACTCTGAACGTTTAGCTGGAATAGCAATCGTTAATAATAAGCCCCTGTCATGTAACGCCGCTCTAAGAGAGTCCAGGAAAGTTACAAAGGGAATGCGATAGGAAGCTTCGACTCCCTCAAAATCAACATGTACACCTGCTGCGGAGGACGGAAGTAAATTGAGCATCTGCTGAATACAATTCTTTTGCGAAGTCGCTGACGAAAGAATGGTACGGATAGGTATTGGATCAAAAATGGTTCCATTAAAATTATGAAAAAGTATAAGAGGAGCAATGTTGCGTGCCAAACTTTCCCGAATGGCGAGATTATTGATCTGGCCTGTGAAATAACCGCTTGGTTGAAGCTGAAAGGCAAAATCAGCATATACATCTATGTGCGATCCTTGTTGGCGTATGGAATCAATCGCTCGTAAATCCCCCGGATAATCTTCAGAAACATAGCCAAGGACCCACATTCGATTTTCCATGAGCCGCTGTGCAGTTGGTGTCCAATTCAAAGATACCCTCCTCCTTTATAGCACACTCCTAGGATAAGATATGAGAAATTAGAAAATTAATCTTACTTTTTCATCTGTAAATTTAAGGAAGGTGAAGACCGCCGTGAATATTGAATTCATTAAAGCATTGCAAGAAATTTATAATCTCTTAGATCAGATAGAGCTTAAAAAAATGGAGAGAGATTATCCAATCATTTGGGAGAGGATTCATTCCACAAGTTGTGCTCAGATTGGCAGGATGTTAGCTCAGAAACGAGACGTTGACAGTGAACAAGCTGCTTTAGCATGTGCCTTACATGATTGCGGGCGCTGGGTTACCGGGCGTCAAGAAAACCATGCTCCCCAAGGGGAAGAGCTAGCTCGTCGTTTCCTTCGGGAAGGAAATCTTTCCTCAGTAACTCAGGAGTCTATTGTTCAAGCAATTATTAATCATTCGAAAAAGGAAGACATCGGATCACCTCTGGAGGAACTTGTAAAAGATGCGGATATTTTGGATTGCTATTGGTATGGAGATGATATTTCCAAGAAATATCATGTTGCCAGACTTCAACGAACTCTCTGTGAGTTAAATATTGGGTCATCATCTAAGGAGGGATAGTCTTGGATAAAGTTCTTCTTATTGCCACGGGCGGGACTATTGCCATGCGCAAAGATAAGGCAGGAAAAGCAGTGCCTGCTGTCAGCGGATATGAATTATTGGAAAGTATCCCGGAATTGACGAAGCATGCCCAATGGGACGTCTTAGACTTCAGCAATATGGCAAGCTGCAATATGGATTTAAAGCAAATGCGAAATCTAGCCTCTGCTATTGAACAACACTTTTTAACTGATCCTGCCTTAAAAGGAATCGTGGTTACTCATGGAACAGATACTCTCGAAGAGACGGCTTATTTTTTGGATATTACGATCAGAGATCCTCGTCCAGTGATCTTAACGGCTTCCCAGAGAGATGCTTCGGAAACTGATTCGGACGGTCCTCGGAATCTGACCAATGCTATGCGTATTGCGCTGGATTCTCGGGCCATGGGCCGTGGAGTCTTGATTGCACTTAACGAAGAAATTCACGCTGCCCGAGATGTCAGAAAACTTCATACGAATCATGTTGATGCTTTTAATTCCGGGGAAAAGGGAGACTTAGGGACCATCGATACCGGAGATGTTCTCTGGCACCGTAAGCCGGAACAAACCATAAAACTCGGTGTCCCTGAAAAATTGGCGAAAGTTGCTATTTGTAAAATTTATACAGGAATGCCTAACAATATTTTACGCTTAATGACTCATGATGAAACAGATGCCTTGGTTATTGAAGCTTTTGGACGAGGTAATTTACCGCCCCATCTTGTTCCGGAAATCTCGGAGATTATCAACAACGGCATTCCTGTCGTGATAACTTCACGTTGTTTGTTTGGCAGGACTTCTCCCGTTTACGGGTATTCTGGCGGCGGAGCAGATCTGGAACGCATCGGGGCTTGGTTTGCTGACGATTTATCGACAGAAAAAGTACGTTTGTTCGTAAGCATTGCCTTAGGGCAAGGCGTGGCTCCGAATACTTTAAAACAAATGTTGGCAGTCGGAGCTATCAATTTTACAAATAAGTGATATAGTTTAGATGAATAGACTAGGACAGTTATCCATATTGACAAGGCTGTAAAAGAAGAGTATGCTATTAACAAATGAGATAGGTTCTCAATTAAATGACGCATTTTGATGAGAATGATTATCAATTGCGGAGGAGGGATCAACAATGGAACGCAGTCTTGGGGAATTAAAACCCGGTGAACGGGCTTGTGTTGAGCGTATCAATGGTGGAGGTGCTTTACGTCGCCGGATGATGGATATGGGAATTGTACCTGGAGTCGAACTGGAAGTTGTTCGTTGTGCTCCAATGGGGGGTCCCTTACAGATACGCCTTAAGGGCTATTATCTGGCAATGCGTCGCGGAGAATGTGCTAAAATAGTCGTCTCTGGAGAGCAGCATAAAGCTATTGAACATACCTTAGCTAGTCGCTAGTGGATTTTGCCGCTTTGACATAGTAAACAATGCTTTTTAAAGGAGGGCGGCTATGCCATGAAAATTGCTCTTGTTGGCAATCCCAATGTTGGGAAAAGTACAGTTTTTAATGCCCTGACAGGCTCCAATCAACAGGTCGGAAATTGGGCAGGGAAGACCGTTGAACGTAAGGCAGGTACTATTCACAGAGATAATTTGGAAATTGAATTGGTTGACCTGCCTGGGACGTATAGTTTAACGGCCTATACTCAAGAAGAGATCGTTACACGGCAATACATTCTTCGTGAAAAACCTGATGTAGTGATGGCGATGGTGGATGCTTCCAATATTGAAAGGAATCTCTATCTCGTTCTCCAGATTCTTGAGTTAGCACCTCGTGTAGTTATTGGACTTAATATGATGGACTTGGCAAAGTCTTCAGGAATTAGTTTAAATGCTGCTGAGTTGACAAAAGCCTTAAATGTATCAGTGGTTGAGATCGTAGCTGCAAAAGGTGTAGGCATCGACAAGTTTTTAGCTGAGGCTGTTAGAGTCGGACTTCTGAAGAAGGACCCCTTGGTTCGCCAAGTACCCTATCCTTCTGAACTCGAAGAAAAAATTCAGGCCATGGAAAATCTACTAAAAGATATTTCTTGGGCTTCTCAATATCCCTTACGATGGTTAGCTCTTAAACGCCTGGAAAGAGATCCTGAGATTGGGCAAGAATGGCAGTCAGTCTCTGCCCCAGAATCTTCAAAAGATAAGAAACGCGAAACATGCTGTGATTCGGGTGATGCTTTAAACTATAAACTCAAGAATATCATTGAGCTGCCGGGGAATGATTTGCTGCAATCTTACGAGGAAGAAGGGTGGACTAAAGACCATTTTGAAATGGCTTTTGCTGATGCTAAATATAACTATATATCTCAAATTTTGCCTCGGTTTTTAATTCAAGAAGATCTGAGAAAACCTTCTCTTACTGATTCCTTAGATCGTTGGATCCTCTCTCCGATTTGGGGTTACCCCGTCATGATCCTAGTGCTTGCCCTTGTATTCTGGGCTTCTTTCATCGCCAGTGCACCTTTAGGAGAGGCCGTTTCTCAGGGCATGGCCTGGGCAGCTGATTTTTTAGTGAGCCTCTTACAATGGATCCAGGCACCTGCTTTCTTAACAAGTTTGGTAAGAGATGGAATCTTTGCGGGAGTTGGCGCAGTGTTGGCTTTTGTGCCGCAAATTGCAATCTTTTTTGCTTTCTTTTCCTTTTTGCAAGATAGTGGATATTTAGCGAGGGCAGCTTTTTTAGGTGACCGTCTCATGCAATTAATGGGATTACATGGCAAGTCATTCTTCTCTTTAGTGTCCAGTTTCGGATGTAATGTACCTGGAATTATGGCTACAAGAACTCTCGAAGATCCTAAGGATCGATTGATTACGATGCTGCTCAACCCTTTGATACCATGTGTTCCGCGCTTAGGGGTTATGAGCGCTGTAGTTGCGGCGTTTTTTCCGGGAACCCGCGGGGCGATGATTATGTTAAGCCTCTTGCTGATAAGTATGCTCCTTGTTATGATTTCTGCTTTATTTATGAGAAAAGTCGTAGATCAGAAGGAACGTTCGGCCTTCGTTATGGAATTGCCTTTATATCATCTTCCTACCTTACGGAATGTTCTATGGCCGACTTGGCATAAAACTTATACTTTTCTTAAGAGGGCGTGGACGTTTATTTTAGCTGCTTCCATTGTAGTTTGGCTGTTAAGCTCTTTCCCTCAAGGAGTGCCAATGAACTCAACCTGGGCGGGTAAAATGGGAGAATGGCTGGAATTTATCGGAAAGCCTCTGGGGTTTGACTGGAAGATTATGGTGGCTATTATTTTTGGCTTTACAGCCAAAGAAACGACCCTATCGACTCTTGGAATTTTGTATGGCGTGGCAGCTGATGCCTCACAATCAATTGCTCAGGCAATGACAGGGGCTATGTCTCCTTTAAGGGCTTATACTTTTTTAGTTGTCTATATGCTTTATATTCCCTGTTTAGCCTCGGTAGTGACTACCTATAAAGAATCAGGCAGTCTGCGCTGGACAGCTTTTGGAATTGCTTATAATTTGATATTGAGTTTCATTATAGGGTGGATTATCTTTCACGGAGGTCAAGCGATGGGCTTTCAATAACTGATTATTTCTCCCTGGAGGTGGTCTCGATGCTAACCGGAATTTTAAATGTCTTAGCCCGTCAAGAATCGTTATCAATGACGCAGCTGGCTCAAGAATTAAATTCTTCGCCGAGAGAACTTGAAAGTGCCCTAGAACAAATGGAACATATGGGCTATATTCGCAAGCAAATCTATGGACAGACTTGCGGTGCGGGCTGTAGTTCCAATGAGTGCAGTAGTCATTGCGAAGGATGCGGATTTGCTTCTCCTGAAACTTACTCCTTCTGGGTACTTACTGAACGGGGTAAATCTCTAAGCCGTAGTTAAGTTACCATGAAGTATTTATGAATATTGAGAAATATGGTATGATCTAACTATTGGCTGGTGAGTTTACTACTGATTGAAGGGAGCTTAGTTCCTGATGAGTAGACCCCGAGAAGAAAAGTATCAAGCCATTCTTGATGCGGCAACTGAGGCATTTGCAGAATATGGTTTTTTCAATAGTCAGATATCTAAAATTGCTAAACTGGCCGGAGTTGCCGATGGAACAATCTACCTCTATTTTAAGAATAAAGAGGATATTCTTATTAGTCTATTTACAGAACGAATGGGGAAGTTTATAATCGAGGTCCTTCAAGAAATTGAAAAATGTCAAACCGCAAAGGAACGATTATTACGTATTATTAAGACCCATTTGCGATATATGCAGGAAAATCGATCCTTAGCTATGTTTACTCAAATTGAGTTGAGGCAATCAAATCCAAAGATTAGAGAAGCAATATCCGGACCCTTGCGCGAATATTTTCATTGCATCGAGCAAGTTTTGACTGAAGGAGTTAAAAATGGCGAATTTGCGTTGCCTGACATCGTGGTTGGACGTCAAATGCTTTTTGGGACTCTCGATGCTATGGTCAGTGATTGGGTTATCTCTAAAAAGCCAAGAGCTCTGGAAGATTTGGAAGATACCGCCTTCGATCTTATGTGCGGGGCTTTCAGAATCCGAGATGGCAATTAAGGCGGATATTTTGGTTAAAAATGCATTAGAAGTTTCAAGAAGGAAATGCCTAAGCAAATCCTTCTTTTTTTTACGAAAACGGATTTTGATCCACTTGTAAGATTGCCACTTCTTCAAGTGGAAGCGGTTCCCGCGATCACATTAGTTATGGGCTTCAGCAGTAGCTGGATGAGTTCACTTTGTTCCCCAATTGCACTGCTAATACCTGGACAGCTAGACAACACCTATTCCATCGCGTATTATTTATAGGAATATCTAATACTATGGAGAGTATGAAGTTAAGAATGGGAGTAAGTATATGGATTTTTCAGGTAAAGATAAAGCTGCTTATGTTCAAGAAACATTTAATTCGATTGCTGGGCATTATGATTTGATGAATAGCTTAATGAGCTTGGGAATGGACAAACGTTGGCGGCGGATTGCAGTTCAGCAAGTCGGCGCCAAACCAGGTATGACTATTCTTGATGTTTGTTGCGGGACTGGACAATTTTCCTTGGAATTGGGTAAAACGGTCGGAAGAGAAGGTAAGGTGATTGGCTTAGATTTCTCGCAAAAAATGCTTGATGTAGCCCAACAGACACTTGCTCAATCGGAAGAAAAAGGGCGAATTCAATTTATTCAGGGAGATGCCATGGAACTTCCTTTTCCAGAGAGTACTTTCGATGGGGTTACGGTAGGATGGGGACTGCGAAATTTACCAAATCTAAGAAAAGGCATCCAGGAAATGATCCGAGTCGTTAAGCCTGGCGGGAAGGTCGTTTCCTTAGATATGGCTAAGCCAACATGCCCCGGTTTTAAACAAGCTTATTGGTTATATTTTGATAAGTTAGTTCCGTTGATGGGGCAAATTTGGGCCAAGAAGGCAAGTGCTTATCAATATTTACATGACTCAGCAGTAGAATTTCCTGCACAGCAACAACTTACTAGAATTTTCTCCGAATGTGGTTTGAGAGATACTAAGTACATCAATTTGGCTGGCGGTGTGGTGGCTATTATAGCTGGAACAAAACCACGCTTGTAGACTGTGCTTTGGAAGTTTCTAAAATTTGATAGTTAAAATCTGCTTCCTTGATTGAACAATATGGGGAGCTAACAGAGCTGTGTTTTGCGGCTCTTTTTATTTTTTGTAAAAAATAAGTAATGATTATTCTTGATAATCGGGCATGGTTTTAATGAGAATGAACATACTAATCTCGTTCAAATAATAATTTTTAGGAGGGGCATAACTATGAAGGTATGTGATGTTATGACAAGAACTGTTGATTGGGTAGGACCAAAAACTACGGTTTCAGAAGTTTCACGTTTAATGAAAAAAGATGATGTTGGATCAATTCCAATTTGTGATAACAATAAAGTAATTGGTATGATCACAGACCGAGATATCGTTTTGAATGTAATAGCAGTCGGCAAAGATTATAACACAGCTGTAGTACAAGATGTTATGAGTAAGAATGTTGTTAGTGTTTCCTCCAATCAGGACGTTCATGAGGCAGCCGATTTAATGTCTCAATATCAAATTAGAAGACTTCCAGTCGTGGATCAAGATAGATTAGTAGGTATTGTTGCTATTGGAGACTTGGCTATTGAAAAAATTCATGTTAATGAAGCAGGGGATGCTCTAAGCGATATTTCTCAAGGCGCCCATCAGAACTTGAACTAAACGGAAAGGATGAAGCGTAAATGGCCGATTTGCGTGATCGAATGGATTTAGGGACATGGGGGGCGTTTCGTACAGGTTGGTGGGTTTTGCATGTGGTTGGAATTGTAGTCGTAGGATACATTGGCTATTGGTTAGCTAAAATGTAAATAAGAGATCACTGCTAAAGTAGTGTTGTGACAATTTCACACACTACTTTATTTTATGATAAAATAAACGTAAAGCGCCGAGGAAAGGATGTTTTGACGAGTGACAATTAATATCGGTTCACGAGGACAAGCAGAAACAACTGTAACCTTAGCAAATACTGCGAAGACTATGGGCAGCGGGGGATTGGAAGTATTTGCCACACCCGCCATGGTAGCCCTTATGGAGCAGGCTGCAATGAATGCTTTTGAATTGTCTGAAGGGCAATCAAGTGTAGGGACGTCCTTAATGATTACCCATTCTGCTGCAACTCCTATAGGCTGTAAAATAACCGCCACTGCTGAGTTGATTGAAATTGATCGCAGGCGGTTAGTTTTTAGGGTGGAAGCCAGTGATGAAGCTGGACAGATTGGTTCTGGCAAACATGAACGCTTTATCATTGAAGCAGAACCTTTTTTGAGTAAGGCACAAAAACGAAACCAGAGGATATAATAATGGAAGGTTTTTATACACTTTCCCAAAAGACAATATCTGAGCAAACTATTGATAAATCACGTTTCATCGGTATCGGAACCCCTGTTCATTCCCTAGAGCAAATTAATCAGGCTATGGAAGGAATTCGCCAAGACTATCCAAATGCCCGACACTATGTTTATGCTTATCGTTTACACGAGGGTAATTTAGAGAAAGCGTCTGATGACGGAGAGCCGCAGGGTACTGGTGGGCGTCCGGTATTAGACATTCTTAAACATCAGAACCTCTGGAACGTTTTACTGGTTGTTGTTAGGTATTTTGGGGGAGTACTTCTCGGTACGGGAGGCCTGACAAGAGCATACGGCAGCACTGCCAAACAGGTTTTTGAGGGGGGTCAATTAGTTCAATTGACCCTTTTTCATCAATATCAATTATCTCTATCTTACGAATGGTATTCTTCATTGAAGTATCAATTTGAGCAACGGAATTGGCGTATCCGCGATGAAGAATTCCTGGAGCTCATTCATTTCATAATCTCTGTTCCGGAAAATCAAACGGATTTATTCTTGAAATGGTTAGCTGATTTCACTAGAAATCAAGTTAAATATGAAGATAAAGGACTTGTGTGGGAATAGATTAAGAGTAATATTTAATTTAAAAATATAAAAACAATTTCAAAAAGTTAAATTTTAGTAAATATTTAAAAGAGTAAAACTTTGAGAAAGTGAATACAATCACTTTTCTTTTTGGGGGTAATCTGTTATTATTAAAGTGAAACATGGAACTATTTAATATATTTATAGGAGCGTGTGTATATGTTAACTTGGGTAGGAACAGTAATGATCGGTTCTTTTCTTTTAAGTTGTACCGCAGTAGTTGTAACATCTGGTGTACAAATTTTAAGATCTATCCGTAAAGTTCCTATTGATGGCGGTTTTGTTTCACAGACTCAAGAAGCCTGATACAGGTAATTATGGCAATTTAAAGTAGAATATAAGAGAATGAATGAATCCAAAACTCCGCATTCTTAAAGCAGCGGGGTTTTTTTCTTTCTAAATCTTAAATTATGACATTAATTCGCTATTATCTTGGAATGCCAGCAAACTATAGCTGAAAGAAGAAGGAGAAAGTAATTTTCTGTCGAATCTAATTAAGGATTGTACAGATGGAGGGGGGACCCGTATTCTGGCATATGAAGTTATTGTTTTTTTGGGAAGTCTTCCATTCATAGCCTTTATCACTTTTCGAGCAAATACTTGGGGATTGACCAAAAGAAGTGCTATTCTAATAGCCTTCTTATTGTGTGGAGATGTTATGGTTTTCCCTTTTGTCCTTCAGTCTGGACGAATAGGGCTATGGTTGATTTTAACCACGATTCTCATATTCGCGGGCGCTGCTTGGCCGAGTATTATGAAAATCGTGAGAAAGCAGAATACGAATTCCCAGAAAGACGCCTATGCTGAAACAGAGAATAGAGACCTCAGAAATGAACAAATTAATCTTAATCCTATGAATTTACTAGACCAAAGTATTTGTTTAAAAGGACTTAAAATCAATGATAACGATGGGCCTCATGATGATAAAGAACCTTTTAATGACTATCAAAGTTTTAGTGAATCAGAAGGTAATAGGAAGGAAAGCGGTTCTCAACAAATTCAAAAGCCTTCTGAATTCATCACCTTTGAAAGTACCGATAGTATAGAGAGTTCTAGGATAGAATTGATCAACGTGCTGAAAGAAAGAAAACCAGTCGAGGAAGTTGAGGCCCTTGAAGAACCGATAATGGAAACCGAGGTGCCAGAAGAACCGGTAGAGGAAGTCGAGGCCCTTGAAGAACCGATAATGGAAACCGAGGTGCCAGAAGAACCGGTAGAGGAAGTCGAGGCCCTCGAAGAACCGATAATGGAAACCGAGGTGCCGGATGAACCAGTCGAGGAAGTCGAGGCCCTCGAAGAACCGATAATGGAAACCGAGGTGCCGGAAGAACCGGTAGAGGAAGTCGAGGCCCTCGGAGAGCTGATAATGGAAACCGAGGTATCTGAAAAATCTGTTATGGGAGAAGAGATACCTAAAGAAGCAAATTTAGATGAGCATTTAGATCAATTAACTTTAGATGAGCTTCTTAACTTAGGCTTTAACGAAAAATTTGCAGGGAATTTTGCTCAGGCAGCTGTTTATTTTCTTCAAGCGTTATGTCTAGAACCTAAGCCAGATATAGCATTTTATTTAATCCTTGATTGCTATTGGCTCTGGAAAAATATTGGGGAATCTTATTACGCAATTTCTAGGATCATGGGTTACGCCCAGAAATATAGACCGCAATTTAGTTCGGATTTACAATTTCAATTTGAGGTCTGGTTAAAGAAAGAAGATCTCGAGAAATATTTATATTAATAGGGGGCTGGTTTTTAAAATGAAACCTACGAAAGAAATTATTGGATTAAGGATTATTAGTATTGCCGATGGTACTCAAGCAGGAGCTGTAAAAGATATCGTTCTTAATCCCCAAGAAAAAACATTAGACTTTGTGATTGTTGATCAGCCTACAGATTTTTTGGGAGCGAAAATTATCGCCTTTAAAGATATTCTGGGTATAGGTGAATTTGCAATGACAATTCCCAACCCTGGTGTTATTCAAGATGTTGCTCAAAATACGGAGGCTCAAAAATTATTAAATCTTGATACAAGAGTTATAGGCACAAAAGTATTAACCAAAAAAGGACAGTTGATTGGAGAAGTAACGGAAATACTCCTCGATGAAGAAACAGGACGGATTTCTGCTTGTATCTTCGAGTCTAATGGACAGGTCCATGAGATCGGAGCCGAGAAAGTCATAACTTTAGGAAAAGAGTTACTCATTATTGAAGGATTTTCTGCAGAAGGGGAGAAAGAGAAGCAACAACTTAGCAACGTTGATCCTGTAGTCAACAGCATTACTGAACCTACAGGTGTACAAGAGGTAACTCCCGCTACAGGTGTACAAGAGGTAACTTCAGCTAAAGTTGAAGAAGGGGATAAAGGGTTTAACCTTTTTGAACAACGCCAACTGCAATATTTTATCGGCAAAATGGTTGAGAAAGATATTGCTTTGGATAACGGAAATGTCTTGCGAGCGGGTGAACGGATTACTCCGGAGATGATATCGTTTATCACTTCACGCAGCACCCTTATGGAAATCACATCTCATTTACAGAAAAACTAAGGAACTGAAAAACAATGAAAAGGGCTGGGTTCATTCTGACTGTGTTACTCGTTCAATTATGTGTAACTTTAAGTTTGGGGAGCGTTGCAACTTATGCGAGTACACACGATCGCGCACCTTCAGGTTTAATAATTTGGGGCCGGAATTTTTCTGGTTTGAATCGAGCTGAAATAGCTTCCGAATTAAAAAAGGAAATTCCCGATGTTATTGTCTATCAAGGGAAGAGTTTTCCTTTAAAATTAGAACGTTTTTACGCTAAAATTGATAACTGGTTAAACCAGATATTCCCACCCGTTTCCGGGGTATGGTACTTGGATGTATTACAAAGTTTAATGCATAAACCTGTTTTGAATCCAGTTCTCGAATTAGATCAAGATGATATCGTTTCTCAATTAAAGGCTATAGGGGCTCAAATTAATAAACCCATGATTCCTGCAACAATTTCTTATTTGAATCGGCATTTCGAAAAAACTTCAGGCCAAAATGGTCAAGCTCTAGATATTGATGCGACTTTTCATAAAATTACCAATGATCATGTAAACAAACAAGTTGAAGCACTAGTTCAAGAAATCCCGGTCCAGCCTACTCCAGTCGAAATCGACAAGATAAAAGATGTTTTAGGAGATTATACTACCTATTTCAACCCTCAAGATGCTCCTCGAACCAAAAATGTAAGATTAGCGGCTAATGCCATCAATAATTACTTAATTGCTCCTGGAAAGGTTTTTTCCTATAATAAAGTAGTTGGGGAACGTACCGAGGCGGCAGGATATCGACCAGCATATATTTTTGTGGGTCAGGAAGAGATAAAGGGTGATGGAGGAGGCGTATGTCAAGACTCCAGTACCTTATTTCAAGCGGTTTGCGAGGCAAATCTGAAAGTAGTGGAAAGGCATATGCATTCTTTGCCGGTATCCTATGTTGCTAAGGGTCAAGATGCAACGGTTGCCTATGGCTTGCTTGACTTCCGTTTTCAAAATGATACGAAGGGTTATCTTCTCGTCAGCGCACTTACAGGTGAAAATTGGTTGAGAATAAGACTATTTGGAGTGGCTGATGCTAATCACCCTGCTCAACAACCGGATGGCTATCCGGTTCGCCCCGATATCTTCAATGAAGATTTTAAATAGTCTCTATAATCCTTCAAGATAATTGAGGGATTATAGAAAGCTCCCTAGTTAGAAGGTTAAGACCTTGACTAGGGAGTATCTATTTTCACCTGCGAACAATGTATGGTTGAGAAAATTCAGATCTTTATCCAATCTTAAGACTTTTTACAAGTGAAAGCTTCGATGTGTAGCTTTAGTGGAATGAGTACACTATCTCAGAGATATTGCGCTATTAATTTAACAGCAACTAAAAGTGACATTGTGATAAAAATGGGTTTTACAAGAGCCGCACCGCGACGAATTGCAAGTTTTGTTCCTAAGAGTGAACCAAGAATCATAGAAATTGCCATTGGAATTCCGTAGAGGAAAAGAATTTTTCCATTCCATGCAAATAGTATCAACGAGGCAAAATTACTAACAAAATTCAATACCTTCGAGTTTGCTGATGCGGCAACAAAATCGAAACCGAAGAGGGATATGAAGGAGAAGATTAAGAAGGATCCGGTTCCTGGCCCGAAGAAACCATCATAAAAACCTAAAACTAAAGCAAAGAAGCAGCCGGCTATAAGTTTTGCAGGTATCAATTGTTGAAATTTGTTCTCCATGCCTAAGTTTTTATGTAGTATCGTATAAATACCGACAATCAGGACTAAGACTAAAACAGCTTTATTAAGAAATTGAGAGCTGACGCTGAGAACAGCCCAGACTCCCAGTAAAGCACCGATAAAGGTAAAAGGAATCTGCCATTTAACTAAAGGAAAATGTACTTTTCCTGAACGTGCGAAGGTTATGGAACTGTTTAGGGAAGCAGTGCAGGCAGCAAATTTATTAGTTCCAAGGGCAAGATGAGGAGGGACTCCAATTACTAATAATGCGGGAAGGCTAATGAGTCCTCCGCCCCCAGCAATTGCATCAACTGCTGCAGCAAAAAAACCCAGAGCGCTGATAATTAGAAGATTAAGCCACATATAAATACCTCTCTTTAACCAATTTGCCGAAGGCTTCTTTAGTATACCGCTAGAGAGACTATTCGTCATCATATTTTATCCTTTGGCAAGTAGCCTGGCACATTGTAGGCCTACTGATGGGATAAGCGAAGTTGTTGTAAAGCTAATATGGAAGTTAACTCTGCGGATTATGGAATTGTCTCATGACGTCGGGTGGAGGTAAGAAAGGGAAAAATAATGGATAAAATAATGGGTAAAATAATGGAAGCTTCTGATTTGGAGTTTATTTTTACTGCCTTGCAAAAAACGTTCCCTGATGCTCACTGCGAGCTTGAATTTCATACACCTTATGAACTGCTGATCGCAACGATTTTATCGGCTCAATGTACAGATGAGAGGGTGAATCAAGTTACGGCAGCGCTATTCCAAAGCGCAAATACCCCTGAAAGCATTCTTGCTTTAGGTTTAAATAATCTAGAACGTGAAATTCGGTCTTTGGGCTTATATCATAACAAGGCCAAAAACATTCTTGCTGCTTCACAACTATTGGTTGAAAAATACTCAGGAGTAGTTCCCAACACTATTGATTTATTGAGAAAGCTCCCTGGTGTAGGACGTAAAACGGCAAATGTTGTTGCAAGTAACGCCTATGGAGTTCCGGCCTTAGCGGTAGATACTCATGTGTTTAGAGTAGCTCATCGGTTAGGTTTAGCGGAAGGCAATACCCCAGAAAAAGTGGAAAAAGAATTAATGAATGTATTTCCGCGTGAACGTTGGTCGGATCTTCATCATTTATTTATTTTCTTAGGCAGACGCATTTGTTTTGCTCGAAAACCGAATTGCCCGGAGTGTCCTCTCCCATCGGTTTGTAAAATGTTCAAGAGTACTGAACTCTAATATGACAATATTCTTTAATCTTCTTTTTAAAGGCCTTTCATGTTAGAATATATTTCTAAACACATAGATAGTGTTTTGAAGGGGAACTTCCTATTAGTTAGATAAAAGTTAGGGAACAAAAAGTGGTTTGCAGCGTGAAAGAAATAGGAAAGTAAATCTATCTGAGAATCGAAAGGGTTGGAACTATGAAATTTATACGCTTTTTGGATCAGAAGAACGATATTAGATTTGGAGTTCTAGAAGGCACAAGAATTCAATTACTTGATCGAACGTTTCTGGATTCTCAAAGGCAATTGACTAATCAATGGGCGGAACTAAAAGAAGTTCGTATCTTAGCGCCGGTTGAACCTAGTAAAGTAGTATGTGTTGGCTTAAATTATTCATTACATGTCGAAGAAATAAAGCAATCATTACATCTTAAAGAAAAGGATTCTTCGGCACCTAACGATCCTGTTATTTTTTTGAAACCTCAAACCAGTGTTATAGGTCCCGAAGACAATGTTATTTATCCCAAAATTAGTCAAAGAGTCGATTTTGAAGCCGAGCTTGCTATAGTAATTGGGAAAACCATTAAAGGAGTAAATGAGGGGGAAGCCTTTGACGCCATCTTGGGATATACCTGCGCCAATGATGTAACGGCAAGGGATTTACAGCAAAAGGATGGTCAATGGACTCGCGGAAAATCCTTTGATACGTTTTGCCCGCTTGGTCCCTGGGTTGCGACGGATGTTGACCCAAGCAACCTGGATATTCAACTTTCCCTGAATGGAGAAATCAAGCAATCTTCAAATACAAAATATTTTATGGCCTCTGTACCTAAGCTTGTAAGCTTTATCTCCCAAGTTATGACCCTGTTCCCAGGTGATGTTGTACTTACTGGCACCCCAGAAGGTGTTGGCCCGATGCAGCCTGGAGATGAGGTCGTTGTTAAAATTCCGGCGATCGGTGAATTACACAATAGAATAATTGCTGAATGAGTTTCCTAAGAACGTTTAACTTGCTAAGGTAGAACCTATATAGGGGTGATGATATGATCCGAATTGGACATAACCCAAATACAAACATGTTACCGATGTTTCATTTTTTGCCTAAAGAACATCCACTTCTGACCTCGGTTACAGCAGAACCTACTGGGCATAATGCTATGTTGGCTAAGGGTCAGATAGATATGGCGCCAATCAGTGCATTTTCTTATGGCGAGCATTGGCAAGATTATTTTATTCTGCCTAACCTTTCGGTTTCCACGAAGGGACGAGTTGGGTCAATTCTTTTGTTTTCTAAAGTTCCTTTAGAGAATCTGGATGGTCTGACCGTTGCGCTAACAGATATGTCAGCAACCTCGGTTAATCTGACGAAGATCCTACTCCATCGCTTTTATGGAGTCTTTCCCAAGTATGTAACCTTGCCTTCAAATTTAAGCGATATGTTCCTGCAGGCAGACGCGGCTCTATTGATAGCCGATTCTGCAATTCGGTCAGCACAAGCGAAGCCGGATTGTTTGATTTACGATTTGGGGGCTGAATGGTTAAAACAAACAGGTCATTCTATGACTTATGCTGTCTGGGCTTTTCCGAAAAAGTTGTTGACTCAGCAGGCTGAAGAAATTAAGAATGTTTATCATCTGCTGTTGGAGGCAAAATCTAAAGCCTTGAAGCAAATGGAGGATATCGTTCAGGCTTGCCAGGTGATGCTCGGCGGATCCATTGATTTTTGGAAGGATTACTTTACACAGTTTCATTATGATTTAGACCCTGCATTATTGTCAGGGCTGCATAAATATTTAGATCTCTGTTATGAGGAAAAATTACTGCCTAGCCGTCCAATTATTGAGCGTTGGCCGGAGGAATAAGGTATGGGGTATTGGGTGTATCTTGCTCGATGTGGAGATGATACAATCTATACTGGTGCAACTACGGATCTCGAACGAAGAGCGCGCGAACATAATGGGAAGGGTTCTGGAAGGCAAGGGGCAAAATATACTGCGTCTCATGGCCCAGTATCCTTGGTTCAGGCTTGGGAGGTCAACTCTTGGGGGAATGCTCTGCGTTTGGAGTATGCTATTAAACGGTGTGATCGAGCGGAAAAACTTCGTCTAACAAAAGAACCTTGGGAAATTTGCCGTGTTGCTGAAAGACGACAGTTGACCTTCTGCATTTCAGTCGCGACAAAAGAACTACATCAAGTGAACTCGTTCAGGTAAAGCTGAACATCGTGCTGATTAAAGTATAAGGGTTAAAGACTATTTACCAAGAATGAGGTGGATATTTTGAGAATTGCCTTAATCGCCCATGATGAAAAAAAAGCAGAAATGATAGAATTTGCTAAAACGTATAAGGATCTTTTAGCTCAATGTCAATTAACAGGCACCGGAACAACGGGGAAATTAATTCAACAGCATGTAGGTTTGCCTGTGCAAGCGCTGTTGTCAGGTCCGATCGGAGGAGATCAGCAGATTGGCAGTCTCGTTGCGACCCAAAATCTGGATATGATTATTTTCTTGCGTGATCCTTTAACGGCTCAAGCTCACGAACCGGACATTGCGGCTTTGTTAAGAGTATGTGATGTACACAATGTTCCCTTGGCGACGAATCGAAAAAGTGCGGAAATTTTAATGGCTTATGTAAAACTTTGCTTAGAAGAGCTGCAGGTTAAATCAAGTCAAACGCTTTGAAGAAACGAATTAGGATTGTGTCATTAAGAAACTCCGCCAGAATGTGTGCGGAGTTTTCTTGCCGGGATGTCTAAGAGCTTATTTATGATTTAATTGAGCGTCGACCTTTATTTTAGAATAGAGGTTAAACGTTATATATACTTCCACCTAAAAATTCTCGGAGAATCGAGATAAAAGGAATTGAAGTAACATCCAGGGGACTGAAAAACGAAAGCAAGGTTAAGAGATGAGCCGCTGTTTGATAGTGAGGGGAATTGGAAGCTATCAAATGCAGAAGCTGTTCAGCATAGGGTCGAAGGGCATTCAATTCATAGAGAAGGCTCGAGTTAAACATAACATCTGCTTCCTCCTGATAGGGGAAAATATTTTGGTTTTCCCCGCGTCGAACACTCTCCCATTGTGCCAGTGTTCGCTCAGGATCAATACCGCGAAACTGATTGTCACGAACGATACGGCGAATAAGTCTGACTTCTGTTGTTGGGACTCTGGTATAGTCATCAATATTTAACTGGAATAAGGCACTGACATAGATCTTAAACATTTGGTTTCTGTCCAGCGAGGGTATTAAACTTGGATTGAGAGCGTGAATTCCTTCGATAACGAGGATTTCGTCAGGGCTAAGGTGTAATGGCTTGCCAACCGGAGACCTATGACCGCTGACAAAATCAAAGATGGGGGTTTCGACATGTTCGCCGTGAATCAGAGCATTAATATGGGCTGCAAGGAGAGGTAAATCTAGAGCTCTTAACGATTCGAAATCATATTGCCCATTAGCGTCACGCGGAGTTTCTTCTCGCGAAAGAAAGTAATTATCTAAAGAGAGAGCGATTGGCCGTAAGCCGCTGACACGCAGCTGTGTTGACAATCGTTGAGCAAAGGTTGTTTTTCCGGAAGAAGAAGGACCTGATATGAGAATGATACGGACATTACGCCGATGTTCATAAATTCGGTCAGCAATAGAAGAGATCTTCTTTTCGTGTAGGGCTTCTGCTAAGCATATAAGGTCATTTGAACCATCCGCAGATATGATCGAGTTGACATCGTCTACTTTAGTGAGATGTAAATTTTCCAGCCAACGCTGACTTTCTGAAAAGGTTGACGACAGTTTTTCCGGTGGCACAAAGGGAGCTAGGGTTTCTGGATGGTTAGCATTGGGAAAGAGTAAAATAAAACCCGGAGGGAAATGAATCAATTGGAAGTACTTTAAGGAACCTGAACGATTAAGAGGAGGATAAAGTGTTTTAATTTCTAGATTGTCCAAGCGGCAATGATATGAGTTATCTCGATTTGACTCAAAAGAGATGGGCTGATCCGCTAAAACCCAGTTTTTTAAAGTTTCCTCAAGTCTCATGACTTCCCTTGATGACATTAAAGAATCTTCAAGTTCACAATAGACTCCATCAAGGATAGAGTGGGAGATTTTAAGCTGTTCATCCGGAAAGAGCTTTTTTGCAGCTCCGATTAGGCCAAGGATCGAACTCTGACGATATCTGCGAATTGAGTAATCAGACATTCTGGCACCGCCTTTCAAGTGATGAAGTTGTCATTCTGATATTCCACATAATATTCCACATAATGTCTCAACTTTCCTTTAAGAAATAAGCAGAGAATTGCCTTTAATAATAGGAACTCAGCTAGGTTTGTCAATTTAGAAGGAATTTGGCCGCTTACCGCGAATATACTGCGAATAAGATGGTACATAAAAAACAAAATTAAAGTCAAGGAGGGAAATGAAATGTATGAAAGCACTCGGGGTAATTTATCGGGGCAAAGTGCTTCCCAAGCAATAGCATTAGGTATGGTACCCAAAGGAGGTCTATTTGTCCCATCGACGTTTCCCGCCTTAAAATGGCAAGAACTTCAAGGATTGTCCTATCGTGAAGTGGCCAAACGGGTTATGGCGGATTATCTACCGGATTTTCCTGAAGAAACTCTCGATAAAATTGTGAATGTTTACAATGATGGAACCTTTGACGGGCAAAATCCAGCGCCTCTCGCTTCAGTGGGCAATTTTGGAGTGCTTGAGCTTTGGCATGGTCCAACTTCGGCTTTCAAGGATATGGCTTTACAAGTATTACCTGACTTATTGAACGTTAGTCTAAAACATATAGGCCTTGATGCGGAAGTTTTAATATTAGTTGCAACGTCGGGAGACACAGGAAAAGCTGCCTTGGAAGGTTTTAAAAATCGTGAAGGTATGCATATCGCCGTATTTTATCCTCAAGGAGGAGTAAGTCCTGTGCAGGAGCGGCAGATGACCACTACTGAAGGATTTAATACCCATGTTATTGCTGTCAAAGGTAATTTCGATCAATGCCAGACCGCGGTTAAACAAATGTTCGCCTCGGAAGCTTTGAAAGCCAAGTTGTGGGAAAACAAGTTAGTGTTTTCTTCGGCTAACTCCATTAACTGGGGGAGGCTCTTGCCGCAAATTGTTTATTATTTTTGGGCCTATTTACAGGCGGTTGAACAGCAAAAGGTCGCTCCCGGCGGAGTAATCAATGTAGTTGTGCCAACCGGGAATTTTGGAAACCTCTTGGCAGCATACTATGCTCGGCGCATGGGTTTACCTATTGCCAAAATTATTTGTGCATCCAATAAAAACAACGTTTTAACTAGTTTTTTTGCAACGGGCGAATATCAAAGCCAACGTCAATTTTATCAAACAATTTCTCCATCTATGGATATTTTAATTTCCAGTAATTTTGAACGTTTCTTGTATGAGATGAACGGACGAAACGCTGACCTCATTAACAGCTGGTATGATCAGAAAAACCTGGGATCCTTTAAGGTTGATCCCCAAACTCTCAAAAATTGCCAGGAGATTGTTTTTGCCGGCTGGGCAGATGAAGATGAAACCTTAGCCACGATTTCCCATAGTTTTAAAGCATATCAATATGTTTTTGATCCTCATACTGCTGTGGGTATGAAAGTCTATGAAGACTATTGTACTTCGAGTCATGACACGACCTTCACTGTCATCGCATCAACGGCCAGTCCGTTTAAATTTGCATCTAATGTTTTAATTGCCTTAGAGGGAACTCAAGGGAAGCAGAGAGATGAATGGCAGGCCTTGAAAGGTTTGAGTCAATTAACAAACTGGGAAATTCCTCAAGGATTACAGGGTTTAGATAAAAAGAAAGCAAAGATCGTTGATTCCTGTCAACCGGAGAAGATTGTAGAAATGTTACAAGGATTATTTATCAAGTAAATATTTTCTGGGAACTAAGTTTAAGAAGGATGACTGTGAAGATATAAAAAGAGCCTTTTAGTATCATTATCATACTAAAAGGTTCTTTGCTGCTTAAGACTCCTAAAAAATAGTTTCATCAGGAAGGGCTTTGGGATAGGAACCCAGCAATTTAACGGAGATATTTTCTTCCCGTAGGGCCCAGAGAACTTCTTGGATGGGGGGAGCAAACACATAGCCATCCACATCAATGAAGAAGACATACTCGCCAAGTTTTCGTTTAGAGGGACGAGACTCAATTCTCGTAAGGTTAATAAGGCGCTTGGAAAATTCGCCTAGGATCGAATATAAGGATCCCGGAGTATTATTGGCAACGATGAGCAATGAAGTTTTGTCGTTTCCATCAGACATATCTGCCAGGCGATGGCCTACGAGGACGAATCTGGTAGGATTAAGAACGACGTCTTGAATACGTTCCGCGAGAATGTGGAGGTTATAGAGGCTGGCAGCTCGCCGCGGACCGATAGCGGCCCAATTTTCTCGAATTGAAGAGATTCTTTGTGCAGCTTCTGCCGTGCTAAGACAAGTAATTTGTTCAATCTGAGGAAGATGCGTTTCCAAAAAATCTCGACATTGGCCAAGTGCCTGTTCGTGAGAGTAAATGCGTTCAATTTGTTGCAAAGGCATCGGCTCGTGAGTTAGGAGGCATTGGTCAATGGGTTGGACAAATTCATAGCTGATAAAGAGATGTTCTGTTTGGCCAAGGATATCCATGGTTACGCCAACTTGTCCTTCTGTTGAATTTTCTAAAGGAATAAAAGCCCAGTCAATCTTCTTTTCTTCACAAGCAAGAAGCAGGCGCGAAATGGTGGGAAAGGGGATCAACTGCGGCGGGGATAGGCTAAATTCAGAATGGTCTGTTAGAAAAAGATGGATTGCCTCTTCAGAAAAACTTCCTTTTGGGCCCAGATAACCCATCGTAGACATGATGTTGTCTCCTTCCTCTATAAAAAATCATCTGTCCCCTCTTTCTAAAAGATGAAACAGACTTCGAGAATATCCTCATTATCTCTTATCATAATACAGATAAACCATGCCAGCAAGTCGTACAATAAAAGTATTTTAATAGTCACTTTGTTTAATAAGATACTTGCGCAGAGAGAAAGAATTTAGTAAAATTGAATCAGAAGGTTGGGGAACCTTCTAGGGGATCAGTGGACAAGGTGAAGAAGCAGGCAGTGGAACGTACGCTGCCTGCTTCACTTTTATCCTGTTAATGAGTGCTGACTATAAGAAAATGCTGAATATGGAGAGATGTAACGTTGGCATTGGAAATTGAACGGAAATTTTTGGTGATACAAGAGAACTTACCGGAATTGCACGGAGGTCAATACATAATTCAAGGATATTTATCAGAACTGCCGTCAATACGCTACCGTTTTCTTGAGGATTCTATTACGATAACCGTTAAAGAATTACGGTCTGATGGCAGCCGTCAGGAGATTGAAACATCCAATCCATCTTCAACTCAAGAAGAGCGGGATGCTCTAAAGAGGATATCTCTTGCCCCTCCAATCGAAAAAATCAGGTATAGGCTGCCTTATGGAAGCCTGATCTGGGAAGTTGATGTATATCAAATGGAAAATCAGGGCTTAATAACGGTTGACGTTGAAATACCTGAAGTGGGTTATCCCTTAACGTTTCCAAACTGGGTTAACTGGGAACGGGAAATCACCAATGATTCAAAATACTTTAACGTAAATTTAGCTAGAAAGCCATATACGACGTGGGCGATTTCCTAATTCGAGAAGTGGTTAAGACCTTTCACATAAACTTAATTAGGAAAATGGTATTTTTGTTGGGTATGTATATAATAAGTGTGACGAACATCAAGGAGGGAATTTTGTGGAACAGCGACGACTTAAGCTCAGAGAAGAACTTCCTGAGACCTCAAAATGGCGACTGGAAGATATATTCAAGACGAATGACTTATGGGAACAGGAGTATGCCAATATCGAAAGGCTTTTAGATGAAGGTAAAAAATTCGAAGGTCACCTTGGAGATTCTTCGAGTGTTTTAGTTTCTTGTTTTGATTGGATGGATGACCTCAGTTTACGAATTGAAGAAGTTTACTCATATGCCCGAATGCGCAGGGATGAGGATAATCGCCAGGCAAATTATCAAGCAATGACGGACCGTGCAGGATCTCTTGCAGTAAAGGTAAGCGGTGCAGTTGCTTTTGTTGTTCCTGAATTGTTAGCAATGCCCGAGGGAAGACTGAATGAATTTCGGGCCGAATCTGAAACGTTAAAACTCTATCATCATGCTCTTGAAGATATTCTGCGTAAGAAAGACCATATTCTTAGCTCAAGTGAAGAGAAATTATTGGCTGGAGTTGGCGAATTAGCCGAAGCGCCGGGTGCAATTTTTACAATGGCTAATAATGCAGATCTGAAATTTCCAGCAATTGAAGATGAAACAGGTCAAATGGTCGAGTTGACGAAAGGGAATTTCATTCATTTTATGGAAAGTTCAAAGAGAAACGTGCGTAAAGCTGCTTTTGAAACTCTCTATAAAACCTACGGCAAGCAGCGTAATACTTGGGCAGCAACTCTAAATTCCAACATCAAGTCAGATGTATTTTTTGCCAAAGCGCGTAATTATCATTCAGCAATAGAGGCATCCTTAGACGATGATCGTGTCCCATTAAAGGTGTACGATTCTCTAATTGATACTGTTCATGATTTTCTTCCCCAAATGCATAAATATATTCGACTGCGTAAGAAAGCTTTGAATCTCACAGAATTACATATGTACGATATTTATGTTCCTATCGTACCTGAAACAACGATGAAGATTTCCTATGATGAGGCTAAATCAATGGTTCTTAAAGGTTTAAAACCTTTGGGAGCAGATTATCTCAAGGTTTTGCAAGAGGGATTTGACAATCGGTGGATTGATGTATATGAGAATGAAGGTAAGACGAGTGGGGCCTATTCTTGGGGCACTTATCGTGCTCATCCCTATGTTTTATTGAATCATCAGGATACTCTTGATTCTATGTTTACCATAGCTCACGAAATGGGTCATTCGCTGCATACCTATTTATCTAATCATACTCAACCTCATCTTTATGCAGGTTATAAAATATTTGTTGCTGAAGTGGCCTCAACGTTGAATGAGGCTCTCGTGATGGAGCATCTTCTGGATGAAACTAAAGACACCAAAACTCTTGCCTATTTAGTAAACCATTATCTTGAGCAATTCAGAGGTACAATTTTCCGACAAACAATGTTCGCCGAATTTGAAAAGAAGACCCATGCAATTGTCGAAGAAGGTGGAGCTTTGACTGCAGATCAGTTTTCTGAAATTTATCGCGACTTAAATGCGGCTTATTATGGAGAAGATATAATATTAGACGAGGAAATTGCCCTTGAGTGGGCTCGCATTCCCCATTTCTATAATTCCTTTTACGTCTATAAATACGCTACTGGTTTTTCGGCAGCTATAGCCTTTGCAAGAGCAATTTTAAAGGAAGGCGAACCAGCTTTAGCTAAGTATCTTAAGTTTTTAAGCAGCGGCAGTTCAGACTATCCCATAGAATTGCTGCGAAAAGCCGGCGTTGATATGGAGACGCCGCAACCGGTTCGCGAAGCCCTTTTAGTTTTTGAAGAACTCATTGGTCGTTTAGAGGGTCTCCTTACTTGACAACGCAAGATTTTGAGGAGTAATATTAATGGCAATAGTACACGCCAGGGGTATTGAACGCTGAATGGGGGTGGACAACATGGATTTTCTAACAAGTCAAGGAAATTTTGAACAGGTTGTCCAAATTGCCAAAGGTTTCTATGCGCGCAAAGATCGGGCCCATGACTTAGACCATGCTTTAAGGGTTAGAGAGTGGGGTAAAAAGTTGGCTCTGGCAGAAGGCGCAGATGTAATAGTTATAGAACTTGCGGCTTTATTACATGATATTGGAAGATCAGGTGCTGTAGAAAAAACCCATGCCCAAAGCAGCGCAGGACTTGCAGATAACATTCTTCACAAAGCAGGATATCCTGAGACTGTTATTATAAGGGTAAAAGAAGCTATTATTGCACATTCTCGCGAAGAGGGGTATGAGCCTAAAACCCTTGAGGCAAAAATATTATATGATGCGGATAAATTGGATTTTGTAGGTGCCATCGGTTTGGGCCGCCTATTTACCTTAGGTGGAGTACAAGGTTGGCCCCTTGTGGGGGAAAATTCCTGTGAATCCTTCTATCAAGAGAAAATTCGAAGTTACCATGAGCATTTGTTTACCAAGTCGGCTCTAAATTATTTTAAGCCATTATTTTCCTATATGGAAGAATTTTGGCATAAATTACATAAAGAAATGATTTAAATTATTCCTTTTGGATAAGCTATGTATATTAGCTTATTTGGAAGGATTGATTTGAATGCGTTGGTTTTGGCGTGTTTTACTTCTCATAGGGTTTATAGCTGTTCTAAAAACTTACACGTTGACAGAAAAAAAAACGTTTATTTCTTGGCCTGAAGGAGATTGGGCCCAGAAATTAAACTTTGAAGTAAAACATTGGCAAGCTATTACGCAGGACCTTCCAGAAAGTTTGGAAGTCGAAGTACGACAATTTTTAAAGGATTTTCGTGTGTCCGGAAGCGGGGAAGAAGTCTAGGTTTTCGATTGTATATTATGCCTTTCGGTTTTATTTTAATTTCCCTTGGTCAAACGCTAAAAATATGGTATATTTAGGACTAGCGAGAAAAAAAGGAGTGAGATTTATGGTAGAGATTACAGAACTCGCAGCTCAAAAAGTTAAAGAAGTGCTTAAAAGTCAAAATAAAGAAAATGCATTTCTTAGACTTTATTTAGCAGGTGTTGGTTGAGGTGGGCCGAATTTCGGCATGACTCTGGATGAGTCAAAGACAACAGATGACATACTTGATGAAGGTTACGGCGTATCAATACTCACCGACAAGAAACTTTCCTCTTATTTAGAGGGTGCTACAATTGATTTCATTGATTCTAAGCAAGGCGGAGGATTCGAAATCCGCACAGCCAACCCTAGCAGTGACGGTTGTGGAAGCTGCGGCGGCGGTTGTTCCTGATATGTGTTTTTCAAAGAGAGCTCTCGGGGGCTCTCTTTTAGCATAATCGGTTCTCGGCATTTACCTTGGATATTGATGAACGATTGTTACGCTAAAATAATTATGTAAGTCTGCCCGGAAAGCTTATTAAAGTAATATAGGGAGGAAAACACTTATGACAATGATTCGCGAAGAGTCTGGACGTGCCATAATTACGGTTATCGGCAGGGATCAGATTGGTATCATCGCTTGGGTTGCAACGAAACTTGCTGAATATAACGTGAATATTTTAGATATTAGTCAGACAATCCTCAAGGAATTTTTTACAATGATCATGGTAGTCGATTTAAAATCGGCAACGTTGGAATTAGTTGAATTAGCCAATAGTCTTGAACAAGAGGGACTCACTAAAGGGTTACAAGTAAAAGTTCAGCACGAGGATATATTTACCTATATGCATCGCATTTAGCACAAAAGAATTTTAAAGAAGGTAATTGTGGAGGGAAATCGTTTATGACGATTACATTTGCTCGTGAAGAAATTCAACAAACTATCAAGATGATTCATGAAGAAAATCTTGATATTAGAACTATTACTATGGGAATTAGTTTGTTGGATTGTGTGGCAGAGGATATAAATAGTTTAGAACGAAAAATATATGATAAGGTTACTAAAAAAGCAAGTCACTTAGTGACTGTGGGAGAACAAATTTCATCTCGTTATGGAATTCCCATAATCAATAAACGTGTTTCAGTTACACCCATAGCTATCGCGGCAGCTCATTTATCCTCGGAAGGAATGGTGAGAATTGCCAAGGCCTTGGATCGAGCTGCCAAGACGTTGGGAATAAATTTCATTGGTGGGTTTTCTGCTCTAGTGCAGAAGGGATTTACAGAGGGAGACTTAGCTTTAATTGATGCTATTCCTCAGGCTTTGAGTGAAACAAATTTTGTATGTTCTTCGGTTAATATCGGAACGACTAAAGCCGGAATAAATATGGATGCAGTCAAACGAATGGGAGAAGTTATCTTAAATTGCGCTCAAAAAACTTCTGCTCAAGATGGAATTGGTGCAGCCAAACTTGTTGTCTTCTGTAATGCCCCGGAAGATAATCCTTTCATGGCAGGGGCATTTCACGGTGTTGGCGAACCAGATTGCGTGATCAATGTTGGGGTAAGCGGTCCGGGCGTTGTGGCAAAAGTTGTTAAGGAATTTCCTGATGCAGATTTTGGGGAACTCTCCAATCTTATTAAACAGACTGCTTTTAAAATTACACGAATGGGCGAACTGATTGGTCGAGCAGCATCGAAAGCTTTACAAGTTCCCTTTGGAATTGTTGATTTGTCCTTGGCTCCAACACCAGCTATTGGGGATAGTGTGGCAGAGATTTTGGAAAATATGGGCCTTGAACGTTGTGGAACGCATGGAACGACGGCTGCTTTAGCCATGTTAAATGATGCGGTAAAAAAAGGCGGCGCTATGGCTTCATCTCATGTGGGAGGCTTAAGCGGCGCATTTATCCCTGTCTCAGAGGATGCTGGAATGGTTAAAGCTGTGGAGGTTGGGGCTCTGGATCTGGATAAACTAGAAGCCATGACCTGTGTCTGTTCTGTTGGATTAGATATGATTGCCGTGCCAGGGGATGTGAGTTCTGAAACTATCTCGGCAATTATCGCTGATGAAGCTGCCATTGGGATGATTAATAAAAAAACAACTGCTGTCAGAATTATTCCTGCTATTGGTAAAAAAGCTGGGGAACGTGTGGAATTTGGAGGTCTATTGGGCGGAGCTCCGGTCATGAATGTTCATCCATTTTCCTCAAAAACCTTTATTAATCGCGGCGGCAGAATACCTGCCCCAATTACAAGTTTATCCAACTGATAGTTTTGCCTTTTTGGTGTCTAAATAACTGATTTTGTCAGAAAAACTTAGATTAGATGACAAAAGAATCTTTAATTATCTTTTTACTTTATCAAGCGACGGTATAAATGGCTAAAAGGTTTTTTACAAAGTTATGATAATCAGGTACAATAGGCAATGTAATCACAACAATTAATTTTGCTTTGGGCTATGGAGCGTTATTCTAGTGCACGATTGGCAATCGAAGGCGGGCCTAATAATCCGCCGAGGGCATACCGATGAAGTTCCTGGTGGTGGCTTTCGACGCCCAGTCGAGGGCTGTTGCTGGGAGTTAAGGAATGAGGGGGATCCGCAATGGCATGCGGGCGCTACCCTTTTCCGTGGAGGCCTAAGTGCGTGGCTTTTATAGCTATGGCTTAGGGTAGAACCTGCATTAGGAAGGAACTTAGTGCAGTGTAGCCTGCCTTGAGGTGGAAAAGTTGGGAAGGCTTTAAGAGGTTTGGAGGGTGTTGGCCGATGCTTTTCAAACTGCCGGAAATGCTTTTCTGCAAAAGAGGCTAGATTGTCTAGGAGTGTTAAGGAAACTTCTAGAACGTTAACTAAAGAGGATTGAAGTGAGGACTAAGTGGTGATCAAGTTCTGGTGATGGCGACATCCCAGGCTGGGGAAAAGGAGAAATCGCCTTTAGGGAAACCGAAGGAACTTAGTGGGAAAACCTACTTGACCTAAGCCTCAATATTGACTCTTTAGCCTCCTATTGTCCAAATAAAGTCCGTCTCTCAAATTGAGAGGCGGTTTTTATTTGTCCTACTATCTCGACCTACCTTCGCCAGTCATAGAAACAGTATGGACACAATTTTTATCCATCAGTGGTGCTGCCTAGCGGCATGGAGTCTGATAGTGGATAATAATTCCATGAATTATTGCAGGGATTTTTAGACATACTGGCGAATAGCCTAATATAGGCGAATAGACTAATATAAAATGCTGAATCCGAACTTATGTTAGGAGCGGGGGATTTTCTTGGGGTGAATCACGATTTCTCGTGTAGGGCTTACACCTTTAGCCCGAATCCGTCAACTAACCTCGTAAGCAAATGAAAGGTGGACTCTCATTGCTAATTTCCTCATCTGGACGGATGTGGTTAGGAAGCACAGTCCTGGCAGGTTTAATGTTGGCTGGCAGTTTGTCAGTTCCGGCGGCGGGTAAAATTGCAGCCAAGACAACTTTAATTTCCATTCCGACTGGGCCCTATACTAACATCGTCCGCACACAGTTGCAGTGGCACACTGCTTCCCTGACCTCTTCTCAGGATAGTAACGATTCAAAACCCGTTTTATCGGCTTCAAGTACACCAAATAACGTAACAAAATCGGCTGATAAACTGCAATCAAGAGTTGTCCCGGTGTCAGCGGCACGATCAAAAGCTATTCAAGTCGCTGCTGCGTCCCAAAAACAAGTATCGCGTTCGGTTACCTCTCAATTAATCAATAATGCTCTAAGCCTGCAGGGTGTTCCCTATCGTTTTGGGGGGACAAGTCGAAACGGCTTTGATTGTTCAGGGTTTACTCAATATGTCTATCGATCCTCGAACACTTCATTGCCGAGAACTGCCGCAGAGCAATTTAGAACTGGAACCGGTATCAGTCGAGGGCAGCTACAGGCAGGTGACTTAGTATTTTTCTCCACCTACGCTTCAGGAGCATCTCACGTGGGTATTTATATTGGAGGAGGACGCTTTGTTCATGCTTCGAATAAAGGGATTCGGGTTACAAGTCTGAGTGATAACTATTACGCAAGCCGTTATTTGGGTGCCCGTCGAGTCAATTAGACACGTTATTAAGGATTCATAAAAACAACAGCGAGAGATCGCTGTTGTTTTTATGCCCAATCTAACAACGGGGAATCCACGGGACGGGCCTATATTGAAGACATTCGCCGCTTGATTTTGTTCTTGATTCTGTTAAAGATGAATTAGTATTGCTTATATAGTAATCAGATATGTTACATTGATGTGTGCGCTTGTAGTAACATTTTCGGCATAACTCTACTCTGTAATTTAAAATCATGGAATAGATTTCTCCTCCTGTAAAGGGTTGTGTTCATCTGCTGGGTGGAAGTAATCAAAAATAGAGAGGGCAATACTTTCGGGGAGTCCTGTAGACTGAAGTTCTTCCACAGATGCCTGTTGAATTTCAGCAAGGGAAGAAAAATGCTGCAAAAGATGCTGTTTGCGTTTAGGGCCTATTCCTGTTATTCCGTCAAGAGCAGACAATGTCATATTCTTTGTGCGCTGTTGACGATGAAACGTAATCGCAAATCGATGAACTTCATTTTGAATTCGCCCCAATAATAAAAACGTTGGATGATTTCTCGCCAAAGCGATGGGGTTTCCCTCCCAATCCATAAGTTCATTCGTTTGATGACGATCATTTTTTACCATACCTGCCACAGGAATCGTGAGTCCAAGGTCCTCTAATTCTTTTAAGGCTGCATTAATTTGGCCTTTGCCTCCGTCAACAAGTATTAAGTCAGGCAAAGGTTCATTTTCGGAAACAAGACGATGGTAGCGGCGGCGTATAACCTGACTCATAGAGGCTGTATCATCTGATATCTCCATAGGTTGTATTTTATATTTGCGATACCCCTTACGTTGAGGTTTACCGTCAATAAATTGAACCATACCGGCAACAGAATGGGTTCCAGCTGTATTGGATATATCAAATGCCTCAATTCTGTGAGGACAGGGTATCTTTAAAAGTTCTCCAAGAGTTGTTAGAGCTTGGGTATTGTCCGACTGTTGGCGTATTTCAAGAGTAATTTGATCGTGGAGCGTTGTTTGAGCATTTGACATGGCCATCAGAACTAAATCTCGTTTTTTCCCTTTTTGGGGAATAGTAATAGGAAACAAACTCAATAAGGCCTGCGATTCTAAAGAAGGAATTAAAATTTCCTTAGGCCAGATTTTACGCTCCAGGTAGAATTGAGCAATAAAAGAAATAAATGCTTCTTCAGGATCATCATAATAAGGGAAAATAAAATTATCCCTTGCCAGCAACTTGCCTTGTCGCAGATAAAAGACCTGTATACATAATTGATCTGTGGTTTTGGCATAGCCGATAACATCCCTGTCAACAAAATCATTGAGGGTTATATTTTGTTTCTCTCCAAGTCGCTTTAAATCCTCGATGAGATCTCGATATTCTTTTGCCCTTTCGAATTGGAGAGATTCTGCTGCTGTTTGCATTTTAGCGCCTAGGAGATTCAAAACTTCACTTTGGTCGCCATTAAGAAATGTTGATGCATTCTTGGAAATTTCTTCATAGTCATTGGGCGAAACATCGCGAATACAAGGTGCTAGGCATTGATCCAGGTGAAAGTACAGACAAGAACGCGTTGGAATTTGACGGCATTTTCGAAACGGAAAAAGCCGGTTTAGCAGTCGGGCGGCTTCTTGTGCCGCTGTGGCATTAGGATAAGGCCCAAAATATTTCCCAGTGCCCTTTTTAATTTGACGTGTGACCATAATACGCGGGTGTCTTTCATGGGTGATCATTAAATAAGGGTAAGTTTTATCGTCACGTAAAAGGATATTGTACTTGGGATTATATTTTTTTATCAAATTGCATTCCAACACGAGGGCTTCGACTTCTGAATCCGTTAGTATATATTCAAAATCTATGATATGGCTCACTAGACGAGCTGTTTTCCCATCATGAGACCCAGTAAAGTAAGATTTAACTCTATTTTTTAATTGCTTTGCTTTACCGACATAAATAATTTGTCCCCGATAGTCTTTCATAAGGTAGACACCCGGTTTGGGAGGCAACAAGCTCAGTTTTTGTCGAAGCAGATCCACTTTTACCACCTCTGTTCCTATTTTAGGGCTCGGGTAAGCAAGATGCAAGTGCTCCGTTCATATCTGCACATTTTCAAACGTATATATGCTGTAAGTATATACAATTATGATAAATGGGGGAGAGGTTATGCCAAATACCTGGGGAAGACCGCCACGCAGTGAGTTATGGCAGGATTTACAGGCCTTGGCCCTTTGGGTTCTTATCATAGGAGTAGTAGGGTATGTACTCTTTCCTAATTTTTTCAAAGATATTTATACTCGTTTATCAGACCCCGTCACTCAAACCAGTACTCTTAATGACAATTACACCTTAAATAGCACTGCAAATAAAAGTTATAGTTCTGCTGCGAATTCGCAAAACGTATTAGGTCAAGAATTTTCTAATCTTGCGAATGACCTTCATAATGGCAGAAGTGAGATTACCTCGGGGTATTGGATAATATTTGTTGCTGATGGAGAATTTAATCAACTTCCTGTAAGCAGTGATGCCTATGCTTTTTTGTCTAGACTAATTGAAAGTGATCAAAAAACAACGGGAAAAACCTCGGTTATTCTTGCTTCTAACGGGCAAATTCGAAAATTTGTCATAAGCGATGAAATCTATTCCATAATCAAGAACTTGGGTATCATTGGTGCACGTACTAATACTTAAGCTGATCATCTGAAAAGAAGTTTTGCACCTGCCGCAAATAAAACAATGCCTAGAAACTGCCACGGATTCCAGGGAAATCGCTGAATGCCAAACCATCCAAAATGATCGATCAGAACTGCTGTGCTCACCTGTCCAATAATAATAGCTGTCGTAGCATTGCAGACACCGATTTTAGGAATGCTGACCGCAACAAGTCCAACTATAAGGACACTTAATAAGCCTCCAAGGTAAAGAAACCAAGGAATTGATCCCCAATTATGTTTATAGATTGGTATTTTGCAGACCAAAAGAGCTAACAGCGCAATAACTGTTCCAATAATATGAACGATAAAGGTCGCAGATAATAAAGAGGTTTTTTCGCTTAATAACGAATTTAATGTGCCTTGGACAGCCATAGTAATTCCTGAAATTCCGGCTATAACAAAAGGCAATGACAGAAATTTTAACATTGTTACCTCCTTAATATGACTGTAAGATATCGCCAGATTCGTAAACATCTAATCAGTATTCATTACATGGGTTAAGGGAAAAATGAAGATATCAAAATAAAGTGGAGGTGCGTCATGGATATCGATTATAATTTGATTCAACGCGCCCAGATGTTATTGACCCTTGACCATCCTCTAACTCAAGTACGGGATATTCTCTTGCGAGAAGGATACCCACAAGATCAAGTTGTCGAGTTAATGGATGCAACTGAAGAGGTTTTGAATTATCTTGTTCCTCCTCAATATGATGAACATAAAATAGGAATTGATATTTTGCACCCAGGAGAGAAAGAACAAGGACGAAAACCAACTGTCGATATTTTAATAGACAAACGATCCGGAAAATTAGAGTTAATCACGCCTCACCTGCCAGAGACCTGGCGCGTTGCCAATGAAGTTAGGAAAGCCATTAAAAGACAACGTCATTCTTTAAACTATTTTCATTGATTCCTGAAGGGTTGCAGGGAAAACCTTGCAATCCTTTCTTACTCTTAGCTTTTCTCCAAATTCAAGAATTATGTTATAATGTATCAACATAAAGTAAGATTTATCTCTTATAAAGTGAATTCAAGGTTTATATATAAATGCGAAAATAGTGAGGGACCCACCCCCACTTAAAGAAGTGGGGGTCTTGAAAACTGGATAAATGAGGTAAATTCGATGAAAATCGCTGTTTTATCTGACACCCATTTAAGATTAGGGAAAACATTACCACGTTTTGTTTGGGAGCATTTAGAGGAGGCGGATCTTATTATTCATGCCGGAGATTTAGTTCACAAGGAAATCCTTGACGAACTCTCTCTCCTAGCTCCTGTTAAAGCAGTATGCGGGAATTGTGATGATTGGGATGTAAATCTTCCTAGTCAAGAATGGGTTGAGTGTGGTTCTTTGAAAATTGGCATAATACATGGACACCAAGGTAAGGGCCAAACAACCATGGAACGTGCTTATAATGCTTTTGTGTCAAATCCCGTTGATATTGTCGTTTTTGGGCATAGCCATACACCCGCTCTGATGTGGCATCAGGGGGTACTTATGTTTAATCCCGGTTCACCAACGGATAAACGTCGTGAACCTCAATATTCTTTTGGCTGGATGGTATTACAAGAGGGTAGTATTAATGCGAAACATATTTATTTTTAAAATCAAGTATCTTAGTTCAGTGGACTCGCTTACGCTAAAGCTGAACATCGGGGCTTCAGATACAATAATGTCCAGTGGACATTATTGCCGAGCCGCCTTTCCCAATAGGAATACTTAGCGGCGAAGGAGGAATCTACCCCACCTGAAGTTAACGAGGGACCCACCCCCACTTACAAGAAGTGGGGGTCTTAAAAACTGGATAAAAATTTAACGATTTTTAAGATCGTGGGTCTAAGCGTTTCTACAGTAGAACTTAAGATGCTGCAAGACGTTAGCAAGAGATTATATGTTTGGGAATTAACAAACAGCTTAGGAATTATCCTAAGCTGTTTTAATAAGTAGAAAAAGGAAACCATATTGACCTTAAGGGGTGGAGAAGATGGAAATAAATCCTTTGTCTGCCATACAGTCGATTGAGAAACAGAAATTAAAGGTAGGGCAGCCTGGGGAACGCATTTTGGTGGAAGTTCTTCAGAAAGACGGAGAGAATTATGGAATAATCCGGGTTAAAGGGCAAGCCCTGCGGGCAATACTTGAGACTTCTGCTGAGGCAGGGGATAAATTTTGGGTGAATGTCGGAGATGAGGAAGATGGAGTCTGCCTTTTACTAAGAGAGCCTTACCTGGAAAATCCCCAGGACATTCCTGTCAATTCCCAGGAATTTATGGAGTTGACAGAAAGGGGAATGCCGTTGAGGCAAGATCTTGTTAACCTTATAAGAAATTTCACGACTTTTAACAGCGGAGTTCCTTTATTGGATAACCTGCAGGGGCTTTTTTCCCAAGAATTTCTGGATATAATTAAAAAATCTTTCCCTAAATGGGAAACTCTCATAGAAGATAATGGTGCAGAGAAAATTATTGATTGCCTGCGAAAGTTGGGAATCGATTATGAACAACGATTTTGGCAAATGCTTAAACTAGATCTCAGAGCTAGAGAACAGGAAAAAGAACAGTTAAAAGATACTTTGAAGTATGCCCTTCTTAAGGAGATTAATGACCAAATGGAGGAAGGCCATTCCGAGAAGTCCCTTACTGACCTTTTAGATGCAATAACCGGACAGCAATTATGGCTTAAAACGGGTACATTGAATAATGGGTATGTATTGCTTCATCTTCCTTTAATGAACCAGGAGCGCTGTATACCCGTAAAAATTGGAATCGAAAGTGCTCGAAAAGGAACGAAAATGGATGAAAATCATTGTCGTATCGCAATTCAAATGGAAACCGAAACGTTGGGTCTTATAGGTGTCGATGCCTATTTTAGTCAAGATTCTTTGACTCTCGATATTCTATCAAGTGATCCGGAACTTCCAGAATTAGTTGAAGAGGTTTTGCCGGAAACAAAAGCCCGGTTTACAAAGCTGGGATTTCTGCTTTCGAAGGTTGACACAGAGGATTTGGAACATAATTCGGAGTTTAAAGACTTTCTTCTCGGGCATAGAAGACGTGGAGTTGATGTTGCAGGATGACTATAAAGAATAAAAAATCGGAAATCGCTGCTGCCTTACGGTACGATCAGACGGGAGCGCCGCGTGTCGTGGCCAAGGGACGAGGTGAGCTAGCACGTAGAATGATTGAAGTCGCTGAGGCAGAAGGGATATTAATCCAGAAAAACGAAGCCCTAGTTGAGGCATTAATTCAAATTGAACTAACTAAAGAAATACCGCCGCAGCTTTATCGTGCTGTTGCTGAGTTATTGGCCTTAGTTTATCGCCTGGAAAAGGCTAAACAGTCGAGGATTTCATCCTGATATCACATATTTTGAAGGCTATGAAACAAACTATTGTAAAGATAGGAGGTTTGAATTATGGATAGATCCTTCGAAGTATTAAATTCAATTTTGGCGGGCGAACATATGGCAATCGAAGAATATCAATCATGTGTCGATGTGCTTTCTGATGGACCGCTCAGAAACCATCTAACAAGTATTCTTACGGATCATAAAAATCACGCTACAAGGCTGGCCTATTATATTCAAATGAACGGGGGAAAAGTCCGAGAAGGTGCGGGACTGGCAGGGAATATCGAAACCTGGAAAAATCGAATACGTAACTTGGGAAAGGTAAAGTCTGAACAAATGCTGGACCACCTTTATTCCGGTGAGGACAAAGGACTAGCCCGAGCAGTTCAATATTCAGAACGAAATTTAAGCGGCGCCGATAAAGAATTACTAGAACCAATATTTGCTGACGAGCATGATCATTTAAAACAATTGCAAAAGCTTAAAGAAGGCTTTTTCTATCAGTAAAACAGAGCAATAAAAAAAGCGGTTGCAACCGCTTTTTAGATTTTTAGGCGTCTTTTTCCCGACTTTTTTTAGTTAATAGCTGTTTACGAGCTAACATATCCGCGACCCTGCCATTGTCGCCAAGTTTAATTCCCTGTAATCTCCATTCGCGGAAAGTTTGCCAAAACTGCTGTTCCGAAATTCTTCGAGTAAATCCTTCAGATTCTTCATCAAAAGGCCAGAAAACATCGACCCATACAGTACCTTTGTTACTTAGAACAAGCAAAAAATGTACAAGTTCAGGATTTGGCGATTCGGAATCACGCATTAATATGTGTGAACGGCCATTAGGGAAATCTGTACGTACATAAGTAAGCTTCATCTATTTAATCCCCCTTTGTGCACTTCCAGTTGAGCCTTTTACTAAATTAAGTATAGCATGAAATTCGAAATATTTACACGTCAAAGCTCAAAACTAAGAAATTCTTCTCGTTGATTTAAGACTATGCATTACAAAGTATGCTAATGCCGGCTTGAAGGTTCATGGAATTAAGTATGCAGGACGTTAGTTCCGGGTAAGCTAATCCGGGAAATAGAAGTTTAATATTGGAGGTATAGTAAATGCTTACTGTAATTCATACCTTTGATGGTCCAGATCTTGATCGTTTGTTAGGACAAGTTAGAACCGGAATACGTACTTGCGAAAACGTCGATGGTTTCAAATTTGCTTCAGTAAATCAACAGCAAGACACCTCGGAAATTATGCTCTTCTCTAAATGGGAAGACCGCCGCGCCTTCGAAAATTGGTCCGGCACAGTTGGAGAAAACAATGCTTTTAAGTCCTCAACGCCGCAAATATTTGAAGTTATCGAAGAGAAATATTAAAAAAGATGTCAGGGATAACCTGACATCTTTTTGTTATAAGCTAATTCCAGTCGTCGTAGAAGGGAATTTGCAGCAACTGGCGGTGATACAGTAAATGATACATCATCCACGCAGCAGACAGGCATCAGCCCCATCAGAGCATTTGTTACGAATATTTCGTCAGACGCTAAGAGTTCTTCAACTGTAAATAAACCTTCTTCTGTTGGGATATTGAGGATTTCAGCCAACTTTATAATTATATGACGCCGTGTACCAGGTAAACATCCGCTTGCCAGAGATGGGGTGAAAAGTTTATTCTTTTTGATAAAGAACAAATTGCTCATGGTTCCTTCAGTAAGGTATCCCTTGGTGTTGAGCCATATGCCCTCATCAGCACCAAAGCGCAGAGCGGTTTCTTTAGCCAGCAAGTTTTCTAAATAGTTCGTCGATTTTATAGCTGCTAAAGGAGAATGTTCGTTACGCGGAGCAGATAAAAGGTGGAGCTTTATTCCTCTAAGATATTGTTCTGGTCTATAGGGCAGGGGTCTTACATTAAAGAAAAGTTGTGCTGGAAGATCAGTCCCGGGTGATCCGCCGCTAAGGGTTATGCGCAGGGCAAAAGGGAAAGAGGCGGGATTATGACGGATAAATTCCTGTATTGATTTTGTCCATTCGCTTTGATCAAGAAACTTAAGGTTAAGAAATGAAGCCCCTTCTTGCATACGATTCCAGTGCAGGTCTGAAAAAAGAGGGCCTGATTCCGTGATGAGAAGGGTTTCGAATAGCCCATAACCAAATAAGAATAACCGATCTTGAGAAGAAATAACATTAGTGGGAATCATGTAGTTGTCCTTTCAAAACCCTGAACAGGGCTTTTGCTTTATCAAGGGTCTCTTGGTATTCATCGGCAGGTATAGAATCGGCAACAATCCCGCCGCCGGCATGAATATAGGCCTTTCCGTTTTTCAAAAGGATTGTGCGAATAACGATATTCAGGTCCCAAGCGCCATCAAAACCAATATATCCAATACTTCCAGTGTAAATCCCTCGCTGATTGGGTTCTAGTTCATCGATAATTTCCATAGCTCGTATTTTCGGAGCTCCAGTAATCGAGCCGCCGGGGAAAATTGCTTGAAGAATCTCACTAGGCTGGAGGCCTTTTTGGAGTTGTCCTGTTATGGCCGAAACGAGATGCCAAACGGTCGGATATTTTTCCAGAGTTATAAGGTCAGTTACTTTCACACTCCCGAATTGGCAGATTCGTCCCAAGTCGTTACGTTCCAGATCAATGATCATGGTCAATTCGGCACGGTCTTTCTGACTTGACATCAGGGATTGGGCCTGAGCTTCATCCTCAAGAGGTGATTCGCTTCGCGGCCGTGTTCCCTTAATGGGGCGAGTTTCGATTTGGCCGTTCTTTGTAATGCGTATAAAGCGCTCAGGGGAACTGCAAAGGATTTGAAAGTCAGAGTAGTATAGAAAAGCTGCAAATGGTGCAGGGTTTTGCAGATGTAGTTCGGAATATAATGACCAAGGATCCCCGGACCAAGGCAGAGAAAAACGCTGGGTCAGGTTGGCTTGGTAGATATCTCCAGCATAAATATATTCAATAACGTGTTTCAAATCCCGGAGATAGTTTTCTTTAGTGACTGTTGGCTTTATTTTAGATAAATTTTTAGGGTTCATCCCTAGAGATTCCAGAGGCCCCGATATTGAAGGGGTATAAGAATTTAAAAGGTGTTCTAAATACTGAATACGAGCCTCTGCTAAGTCATGCTGGCAAATTCCATCCTTATCAATCCCGCAGGCGACCAACCAATAGTTTTTTTGGGAATGATCGTAGACGATAATTCCATCGTACCAGGCGAATCGCCAAAGGGGCAGCTCCAAGTCATTGATTGAGAGATGCGGAAGATGTTCGATTTCGTCTTTCAGGTCATAGCTGATAAAGCCTACTGCGCCTCCGGAAAAGGGAAAGGGTGAATTTGAAACATGATATTTACGGATGGTATTGTTGAGAAAGTCAAAACTGCCAGGCGATAATGCCGGGGTTATTGTTTTTGTTTTTGGCAATCCGTTGGGCCAGGTAATTTCGAGTTTTTCAGGATAGGCAGTTGCTTCTAAAAAAGGGGCTGCACCCAGAAAAGAATAGCAGCCAAGTTTTTGGTAATCGTCACCGCTGTCAAGAAAAAAGGGAAAGGGCTCGTTTCTGAGTGCTTGAAACATGATATGAGGAGGGAACTGACAAGCAAAAGGTTTAATCGTCCATTCCGAAGGTTGATGTAAGGGTTTCCACCTCAAAGCGTTTTCCAGGGCATTTCGCAAAAGTTGACGGCCTGCTTGGGTAAGGATCGCTTCAGGATGAAATTGAATTCCTTCGATAGGAAAAGATATATGACGGAGTCCCATAATTTCCCCATCTTTAGTTTCCGCACTAATGGTCAATTCTTCCGGAAGTGAAGATCGTTCAATAATCAAGGAATGGTAACGGGTTACCTCTAAAGGATTAGGCAAGCCAGTAAATAAGCCTCTGCCGTCATGATGAATATAATCTGTTTTACCATGAATTGGCTGTTTAGCCCTTACTACTTTCCCGCCAAAAAACTGCCCAATAGCTTGATGCCCAAGGCACACACCTAAAATGGGGATTTTTTCTTTGAAATAATCAATAAGGGTTAAGGAAAATGGGGATTCAGAGGGAGTACAAGGACCGGGAGAGATAACAATAAGGTCTGGTTTTAAAACTTCAATTTCTGCTAAAGTGCAGGTATCTTGGCGCTTAACTACAATCTCTTCTCCTAGCTCACCAAAGTATTGATAAAGGTTGTAGGTGAAAGAATCGAAGTTGTCCAGCATAAATATCATGGCATATTCCCCTTAAAGATTTGCCTTAGCGTGGTTCCGGAATATCTATGAAGATACTTAACTGTTCTGATTATGGAGCATTTTTTCTAGGTCTTCAAAGGCCGGCTGGAGGTTAGGATTATTAATTCCTTGGAGGACAAGTGTACGATTAATGGTTACACGGCCTACATTCGCTCCCTCAACCTCAATCTGGAGAGATTCGACATCTAAGCTAACAGGGCGCTTATCCACGACAAAAGACATTCGCTTTGGTTTGGGATAAGTGGCTTGTAAACTAACTGTTGTCGTCGGATCTGAATTTGCCAATTCTTGGGAACTAGGGGTATGTAAATCACTTAAAACAAAAGAGCATTCTTCAAGTAATTTTTGCATAACTGCCATATTTGCGTTCCAAGGTAATTGAATGACTTCTGATTGTGTCATTCCAGAGGGAGAAACTGTCAGAATAACGTAGGAGCCGTCTTGGGTCAAATAAGGTTTTTCAGAGCAACCGCCCAGGAATAGTATTGAGAATAAAACAATTATGCTCAGTGCCAATGCCGAAAATTTTCGTCTCCACAACAATGGGTTAGCCTTCTTCCTTAAACAAGATTGTTTACATTCATCGTCTTTTTCAATTTTTCAATAGTGTATATTCGATGCCTAAACTTCAAATCCTGCTTTTTCATTGCTTCCTAGGGAAAGATTGGGTACAATGGCTCAAGAGAGGGGTCAAGAATGGTGCATTACGACATCGTTGTTTTTCATATAGAGACGGCGTTTCAGGAGGACAAGAACGAAGAAATTCTCGAGTTTGCAGCCCTTCGAATTCATGATGGACGTGTTCAGAAATCGTTGTTATTTGGACAATCGGTTGAAGAAGGTCCCTTTGGTATAGCTTCATTGTCTAAGCGCCGCCAAGAAATTATAGAATTCTTTGCAGATACGGTTTTAATAGGTCATCAGGGAACACTTGGCTTGCGGAATTTAGAAAGGACCTTAAACGTATATTTTGAACAAGTTTACTGGGACACCCTCGATTTGGCCCGGATTTTTTTCCCGACCCTGCAGGATTATCGGTTGCTCTATTTGGCGGAAATACTTCGGCTTGCCCAAGAAGAGGAACTGAACTCTTTTTCGGCTGAGAGGAAGGCTTTTTTAACGTGGAAACTTTTCGAGGCATGCAGGGAAAAAGGTCGGGAATATGATCTGAGTTTCTTTGATCAAGCACAATATTTTATAGAAGGATGGTCAGGGAAGGGCTTTTTCGATGATTTAAGGCGAGAGATTACAACTCGATTCTCTGATCGCCGGATTCAGACTGATCTGGTTCTGGCTCCCATATCTGAAGGATTATTTTCCCAAAATCAAGGTCATAATCAGAAGATACCGGATTCAATGAATTGGGTTATAGAGTGCTTCTCCCAGAATGGAATACTTGAACAATCCTTGCCCGGTTATGAATGTCGCCTTGGTCAAATGAAAATGGCAAGACTTATTGCGGAAGGGTTCTCTTCAGCTCATCATGTCGTTGTTGAAGCTGGTACCGGAACGGGAAAGTCCTTCGCTTATTTGCTTCCCAGTTTATGGTTTGCAAGAAAAACAGGCCGTAAAGTTGTCATAGCGACTCATACAATACCTCTGCAGGAACAGCTTCAGAAAAAGGATATTCCCGTGTTAGAAAAAGTTCTGCCTTTTTCCTTTCGAAGCTCGGTATTAAAAGGAAAAGGAAATTATTGCTGCCTTAAGAAATGGCTTAGTTGTCTGAGCAATTCAAGTGAAATCAAAGGGCGGGATCAAAAATTAGCAATATTGAGTACGCTGGTATGGCTGCGAGAAACGCTGACAGGGGATATTCAGGAACTTGCTAAGGTACCAGGGCTGATTGCCCTCTGGCCGACTTTAAATGCGGATCATGAAATGTGCAACCCAAGCAAATGTTCTAAAGCGGGAGTTTGTTTTTTGCTTCGGGCACGCAAAAAGGCCGAAGAAGCTGATGTATTGATCGTCAACCATTCTTTGTTATTTTCCGATCTAAAGACTGACTATAATGTTTTACCGGAATATCATCAATTAGTTATTGACGAGGCTCATCAAATTTATCAAACTGCCCTGCAAAACTTGGGTTCTGAGCTAAGTCAGGAGTCGATTTTTCGGACGACGGAGGCTATCTTCCGTAAGCCAGGTCCAAGTTTTTACGGATCTATGAAACAACGTTGGTTGTCACTCACCGAAAGAGTACCTATTGTGGCTTGGGACAGCTTTGAAAAACATTTGGATAATATCCCCGAGTTAAGCCTTAGAATCACAGAACAAGCCCAAGAATTATTCCAATTGTTTGAAGATATTTTAGGACCCAACCGCACTTTCCGGTTTGTCCCTAACCATACAAACCTTTCGTGGTGGAAACTGCTTTTAATTCAAATTGAAAATTTGTCAGGACGAATTAAATCATTGGCGACCGTATTTCAAAATCTTACGAGTATCTTAAGCGGTGAAGAGTCCGATGAAATTGAAGAATTGAGATACGTAATCGCCACTCATTTAAGGGAGCTGCAAGAAATTCAAGAAACCCTGGCTTTGGCAATAAATGTCCATAATCCGGAACAAGTGACCTGGCTAGAACGCAGTTCAAGGCTTTATTTAAAAACCTCCCCTATTAGAGTGGATGAAATTCTCAAGGAAAAAATATTTGATCGTCTTGAGACAGTCATTTTAACATCAGCTACCTTAAGCATTGCCAATTCTTTTAATCATTTTTTACAAGATATTGGCTTATCATTAAGGACAAAAACCGCTGTAGTCGATTCCCCTTTCGATTTCGATAAACAAATGAATTTTTATATACTCAAAAATTCTTCGACGTCCCAGGTTTCTGATCAAGAAAAACTTGCAAATCTCTCGGAGATAATTCTTGAAGTTGTTAAACGAATGCAGGGCCGTACCTTAGTCTTGTTCACAGCTCATAAATTGCTCCAAGAAACGTATGAAGTGCTACAACCGCGATTAAAAAGAATTGAAATTGACACTTTAGCACAGGGAGTTCACGGTGAACGGACAACTTTACTGGAAACGTTTAAGAGAAACTCTAAAAGTGTCTTATTGGGTGCTAATAGTTTCTGGGAGGGAATTGATATTCCGGGAGAGACTTTATCCTGCGTAATTTTAGTTAAATTGCCTTTCTGGCCTCCTTCGCTGCCCTTAATCGAAGCACGGTCGGAATTCTTAAAAGCCCAGGGCCGGGATCCTTTTCGCGAACTACTTCTCCCAGAGGCGGTGATTCGCTTCAAGCAAGGGTTTGGGCGTTTAATACGATCCAAAGAAGATCGAGGTTTCGTAATATTGCTAGATGATCGTGTGATAAATAAATATTATGGTAAATATTTTTTGAACTCTTTACCCGTTAAGACTCATTTTAGAGGAGATGGCAATCTGCTTTACGAGAAAATTGACGAATGGCTTTTGGGTATTTAACCGAGAGGAGCTTTAATAATCATCACAAAAATGGTAAACTAGAGAAAATCGAGAGGAGGTTACTTTTTAGGTGAAACAATATCCCCTATCGTGTAATGATTGGGTTCATCTTGCAGGAGAAGAACTCTTTTTGCCCGTAAATTTCCATGTACTCGTTCGTAAAGAAGATATGGTGAGTCGGAATCAATGGAATAGGGAGAGTGAATAAAGAATGAGTGGAAGACCAATCCCGGCTCGAATGATTCCGAGCATATTTACTCTTGCAAATCTTCTATTTGGTTTCCTTGCCTTGGTGTGGGTATTAGAAGCGAATTTTGATTTAGCATCGACAATGATTTTGCTCTCAGTGCTTATGGATAGTTTGGACGGCAAAGTGGCTCGCCGACTTTCGGTTAGTTCGGATTTTGGGAAAGAGCTTGATTCACTGAGTGACTTAGTGTCCTTTGGTGTTGCACCTGCTATATTGACCTATCAGGGTATTCTCCAACCCCTTCAATCTGGCTATATTAGGTATATTGGATTAGGGATCGCTGTGGTTTTTGCCTTGTGTGGTGCAGTACGCTTGGCACGTTTTAATATGCTCAATATCAAAACTTATTTTGTAGGAGTTCCCATTACTTTCGCTGGTGGTCTTATGGCTTTATTAATGTTTATCCGACACATGCTGCCTTGGTATGTTTATCCCTTCAGTATGGTTATCCTCGCATTTTTAATGGTTTCAACCTTTAAGGTTCCGAAGCTTGGAAAATAATATAATGCTGATCGGAATTATTTTATGATTTATCTTAATTTGTCTTTTATAACGAGCAGGAATAATAGATTCCTGCTCGTTTTCTCACCCTTGAAGGAGTTCCGGCATATAGTATGGCACAAGACTGTGAACACTAAGGAGGAAGCATTTTATGGATAATCAGCAAGTTAGTTGGAATAGCGTAGGATTAAGGATGGTTCAAGGTCTGACGACAACGATTGATGTCGTACGCCAACTTGATGTTCAAGAAGCTTCTCTGGTTATGAGATTGTTAGGAAAAAGCTGTACACGTATGGTTAAAGAGGGAGTAGGTCATCAGTTTGGGATTGCCCTTATCGAAACAAGTGCTCAATTAGCGATGAAAGAGTCATTGGTTTTGGAAGACGTTATTAAAATAATTACAGGCATTATCGGTCGTCTATATTTTACCGCCAATACAGAAGAGGAACGTCAGCTTGTTGCCCAGCTTGAAGAAGCAGTTAAAAATTACCAAGCTGTTTAATTTGGAATTCAGAACCTTGCAAGCATACATTACCTCTAGGTGGTTAATTAATCCGAGGCAAAGGAGGAATTTTGATGCGTATCTATTATGTACGATTACCTGAGTTCGTACTTAATGTTTTAAGAAAAGTTTTTGGCTAGTGGAATAAAATCACATTTCCCTCCTAAAATGGTAATAGAGACAAGCAAGGGGGGAAAACAATGCGGCAGAGTCGTTATGTATGGATTTTAGGTTTATCAATCGTTTGTTTAGTAACTATTATTATGATTCAGACACCTCAAACAGTAATTTCAACAATAGCAGATCCTCATTATCAAAGTGATCCCAAAACAACTGTTCAACATTTCTGGTCTCTTATGGATAAACGCCAAACTGACTTGGCCCAAGAACTTTTACTTTTGCCGGAAGGATCTATGGATGAACTGGACTTTAAAGCATGGGTGGCATTACTCAATAAAGATCCACTATTATCGCTGCAAAAGATTGAGTTTTTAAATTCTGAGCCCAACAATACTCAGGGAGTCGTTGTTCGAGTTTCCTGGTTATCACCTATTCAAAACGTTGAAAGTGCTACCTTTTCAATGGGCTTACGACAAACTGCAAGTGGTTGGCGAATCCAACAATTTAAGCGGATGAAAGCTCTTGCACAATAGACCTTATTTTTGGGAATCGCTCCCACTTGAAGTGGGAGTCTTACGATTGGATCAAAATTGAATATTAGAATGCAGCTTATGAAACCACAAAAACTGCATTCTTTTTTTTTACATACTGTTAAATTTAAAAATATGCTTTACAAATGTATCGTCATTGAGCATAACAAAGGAGGGCAATGAAACGTGAAGAGAAATAAACGTCTTTTGGCAGTCATTGCCGTTATTCTTATCTTTGGATTCTTTCTAATAGTCTGTAGTACTTCAATCGAAATGAAAATACGTTTTGCCCCGGGCGGTGAACCAGAGACTCTTGATCCACAGCTGTATAGCGGTATTCCCGAAGCTATAATTGAGATGGCTTTGTTTGAAGGTATTACGCGTCTAGACAAGAACAACGTCCCGCAGCTGGCAGTTGCTAACAACGTTGAAGTTTCTCCTGACGGGTTGATCTATAGGATTACATTAAAAAATACTAAATTTAGCAATGGAGACCCACTGACTGCTTACGATTTTAAAGCATCCTGGATGCATGCCCTTAAATCCGAGGACAAAGCAGCGTATGCTTACCAATTATTCTATATTAAGAATGCTGAAGCCTACTACTCACGCGGTGTTAAAGCAGAGGATGTCGGCATTAAGGTGGTGAACGTCAGAACTCTGGAAATAACCTTAGAAACTCCTTGCCCATTCTTCAAATCTCTCTTAGCTCTACCCACGTATTTTCCCGTGGATCAACAGAACGCTCAAGCACATAAAGATTGGTATGCAGATGGTACGGTATTTGTTGGCAACGGTCCCTTTATGATTAAGAAATGGAGTCATAAAGATAAAATGATCCTCGTAAAAAACCCTAATTATTATGATGCTGCGAATGTTAAATTGGAAGAACTCGACTTTTATCTTGCGCAAGATGGAAATAAAGCGACTGCAGCCTTTGAAGCAGGAAAATTAGATGGACTGAATAACCTCGTACCGGAAGATATCTTTCGTTTAAAAAAAGATGGCAATTTGAAGACGGCTCCGATGTTGGGGACAGATTTTTATCGCTTTAATACGACAAAAAAACCTCTCAACGATCTAAGGGTACGTCAAGCTTTATCCATTGCCTTAAATCGCCAAGATCTTATGGGGAATGTATTAGGGGGTGAAATTCCAGCCTATGCTTTCGTTCCCGGAACAATTCCGGATGCCGTTCCAGACAAGGACTTCCGCAAAATGGGCGGGAATTTAATCACTGAAGACATTGCTAAAGCTAAACAACTTCTGGCCGAGGCCGGTTATCCTGAGGGCAGAAATTTTCCTGTTTTAACGATACTCTATAATACCAATGGTAAACAACGACTGCCTGCTCAAGCAATTCAAAATTGCTGGAAAAGAAACTTGGGTATCAATGTGAATCTGCAAGGCCAGGTATGGGATAATTATCAACAAAATCAACAAGGATTGAGCTATGACATTGCTCGAGCTTGTTGGATTGGTGATTATGTTGATCCTATGACCTTTTTGGCTATATTTCTTTCAAGCGGCGGTAATAACGAAACTGGTTGGTCGAACGGAGCATATGACAAGAATATTGAAACGGCTCAAAAAAACCCCGACCAAAGGGTCCGTATGGAAGCAATGCATGAAGCCGAAAAAATACTTATGCAAGAGATGCCGATTATTCCTGTTTATTATTATGTTCAGAACTATATCCTCAAAGATAACATTAAAGGAGTTATAGTTTCCCCCTTGGACTTCTTTGACTTTAAGTACGCTGCAGTGCAATAATCTGCGTTGTATAGTTTCTTAATGAATCGTTTAAACTTAGATTGACAATCTAAGCAGGGTGCGTAAAAGCACACAAAAACGTGTGTTAAGTCACACTTTGCCAAAAGTTAACGTGCTAGACTAACGAATATAAAGAAGGAGGTAAACTACTATGGCAAATGTTAAAAAAGAAGCCCCAGAACTTGAGTGTGACCAATGTGGAACGACTAGCGAATTGACACCTATCTTGACATATGTTCACCAAGGTGAAGAAAAACATGTTTGTACGCATTGTCTGCCAATGCTTATTCATGGATAGGAGACTGATATGCACTTTACACTTGATATGAAGTTAAAAGATATTATGGCGGCAAACCCGAAGACAGCGGAGGCAATGCAGGAATTAGGATTACATTGTCTTGGGTGCGCCTTTTCGGTAAATGAAACCTTAGCCAATGCGGCCCAAATGCACCATTTAGACCCCAATCTCTTACTGGAAAAAGTAAATGCGGTTGAACAGGGTGAACTCTCTCCCGAAGCAGCGGCAAAGGCACAGCCTTCAGGTTCTATACTCCAAATGGATAAGAAAACCTATTCTATTGCCCCCCATATTCCGGCTGGCGTCGTGACTCCGGAGATCTTACGCAAGATTGCTGATGTTGCGGAGAAGTATAAGGCCCAAGCTCTAAAAGTAACTTCGGCCCAACGTATTGCTATTGTTGGTTTACAACCGGAAGATGTGCCCAAAATATGGGATGAGTTAGGAATGGATCCAGGGCATGCCGTTGGTTTGTGCGTACGAAGCGTCAAGGTCTGTCCGGGCGATACCTTCTGTAAACGCGGACTTCAAGAAACGTTGGCGTTAGGTATGGAGATTGACAAACGGTATCACGGCTTAGAATTACCTTCAAAATTTAAAATTGGTGTTGCCGGCTGCCCAAATAAATGCACTGATGCTGCTTCGGTGGATCTTGGCTTAATGGGAACCAGTAAAGGGTATCATCTTTATGTTGGAGGAAATGGCGGAGTTAAGCCCAGACAAGGAAACATTCTTTTTGAAAACCTCCAGAGGGATCAGGTACTGCCTGTTGTGGATGCGGTCATTACCTACTATAAAGAAAATGCAAAACCTCAGGAACGAATAGGTCGGCTTATTGATCGTATAGGTCTTGAAGGTCTTCATGATTATGCGGAAAAGCAAATCCAGTGAATAAATTAAGGTAGCAGGCACGGATGTTTATTTCCGCGCCTGCTACCTTTTCCAGGGTTGAAGCTGCTAAAAGGCTTCAGTTGTTCAGCTTCTAAACAGCTTCTAAAGAGGTTCCATTAAATATAAGGGTTATTCAGTATTAGTTTACAGTAATAGCATCAACGGGGCAGCCTTCTTCTGCTTCTTTGGCAGTGTCTTCTACATCGCTGGGAACAGGGTTGGTATAAGCCGTTGCTAAGCCATCGTCGTCCATCTTAAAGACCTCAGGGCAAAATTCAGGGCAAGCTCCACACCCTATACACGTATCTTTGTCAACTTCGGCAATCATTATGTACCCTCCTTCACCAAATCTAATGATATTCTTCCCTTGTCAAAGTAGTCTATTCATATTACTGTTATATAAATAGAATTTTTTTGAGCTAATAAACAAGTTTTTGGTAAGTGAGGCGGATAAGGCTATGAACGTTGTTATACGTAAAGCAGAAAAGGACGATATGGAACGAATGCGGGAGATTTATAACTGGGCAGTACTGAACTCAGTTGCGACCTTTGACATTGAGGAACGTTCAATTGAACAGAATGAACACTGGTTTAAAGAACATCAGGGAAGGTATCCATTATATGCTGCTGTAGATCAAAATAGAGTCATTGGCTGGGGGAGTATATCTCCCTTTCATCCCAGAGCAGCTTATCGGCCGACTGGAGAATTCTCGATTTATATTGCTCCAGAGTATCAGGGAAAAAGTGTGGGAGATATGCTTCTTAAACATCTTTGTGACCGTGCTGAATCCTTAGATTATCACTCGTTAATTGGTCTAATAACAGGATCGAATACAGCCAGTTTAAGGTTGGCAGAAAAAAACGGCTTTTGCCAGGTCGGACATTATCGGGAAGTTGGCATAAAATTTGGTCAATGGCTCGATGTTATCGCGGTTCAAAAGATGATTTGTAATATTGGCGGGATTTAGGATAATTTTTTTTGATTAATCTCGATTATGTTCTCATTATTTCATTCTCAATAGAAAGTTATCTCACCCTAATGGAAAATACAGGAATATTTTGCGTCAAAAAATATTTCCAATATTATCCAAAAACCTTAACCCATCAGCCTTCCAGCTCTTTAAACAGCTTTGCCTAGTTTCCTTATTATTTGCGATTTCGACATTGCCCTTAACGTATAATAAGGGCACCGGAGTTTCGAAGTGAGAAATAGTCTACCGGAATACGATTAAGGCGGGATGATGGTCGAATGGGTAAGAAAATCAAAATAATTGTGGCGGATGACAATCGTAATTTATGTCAAATGCTACAGAACTACCTCCAAGGACAAGAAGATGTAATCATTGTTGGCATCGCTAATAATGGTTTGGAAGCTTGGGAACTCATTCAAACTCAAGAACCGGATTTAATTATTCTTGACTTGGTTATGCCGAATTTAGATGGATTAGGGGTCTTAGAACGTGTAAATAGCCGTACTACAATGCCGCGTCCTAAGGTAATAATGCTTACTGCTTTTGGGCAGGAGTCCCTCACTCATCAGGCAATGTTACTGGGAGTAGATTATTTCATTCTTAAGCCGTTTGACTTGGAAATATTAAATAAGCGAATTCGTTCCTTAACGCAAGATTTGCCGGCAACTGCCCCAACTCAGTTTACAACATCCGCTCCATCGGTCACAACAGTTGGCAATGGAGTAAATTTAAGTGTGGAAGTAACCACAATGATGCATCAAATTGGTATTCCTGCCCATGTCAAAGGATATCAATATATACGTGATGCTATTCTTATGGTGGTTGAAGATGTTTCTCTTTTAGGGGCAGTTACTAAAGAGCTCTACCCAGGAATTGCTAAAAAGTTTGATACGGCACCGAGCAGAGTGGAACGCGGAATTCGGCATGCGATTGAATTAGCTTGGGAACGAGGACATACGGATACCCTAAAACGAATATTTGGTTATTCGATGAACATAGAACGTCAGAAACCAACAAACTCAGAGTTCATTGCCCTTTTAGCCGACAAATTAAGAGTAATGAGTAAGGTTAGCTAAGGCACTGATACCAAGGGTTTAAGGATTTTGATAAGGCAATAAACTTTTTGTTCGCTAAGCGCTTTCCTATCATACGTTTATCTGTATGATAGGGGAGGAAAATTATTTTGAAGTATTCTAATTTTGACCTAAGAATTGAGGAGTTTATGCTCCATTGTACGAGTCATAACCTCACCTAAAATCATATTCGGCATTATGTTAAGTGCCTTCAGGATCGTGGAAAATACACTACGGCTGAAGAGGGGAACAACAATTCCTTTGTGCGCAGGGACAGAGGTAAACCCATTAGTGTGAATACCATTAATAATTACGTTCGGAATATTAAAGTATTTTTTAATTGGCTTACAGATGAGGACGAGTAAAATAAAATTTCATGACTATAGAAATTTTGTCATTACTTTACTTCTTCTTAGTACAGGATGTCGAATTTCGTAATGCTTGGGGATTAAAGTTGATGACGTTGATTTAAACAATCGAGCTATTGTGTTGCGAAACACAAAAAATAAAAAGGAACGACTTATTTTCTTTTCCGTCAAGTTAAAAAAGGAATTGAAAAATTGGATCCGATATAAGGATCGTTATGTGACGAATGAATTACTTTTCCCTTCAAACAAAGGGAATTTGCTAAAGCCTACCAATTACGAAGGAACATTAAATAAAATTGGCAAGAGTTTAGGGATTGAGTTATTCCCTCATCGCCTTCGAGCTAATTTTGCAATGTATTATCTTCTAAATGGGGGAGATATATATACTCCATCTCGAATATTGGGTCATTCTAGCTTAGAAGTCACAAAAGTTTATCTCCAAATAGATGATCAAAATGTTTCTCGACGGTATCTTGAAATTCAAATAAGTTAATAAAATTGCATAAAATTTTAATTCCTTTATTAAATTGTTTAAATTAAATAGTTAATCATTATTTTATGTTATGGTCGATTCTCTACAAAATTTGATATAGTATTAGTGTTGCAAAAAAATAGACCATTTTGGATTCCTAAAAATAGAGCGAATGCCCTTAGATAGACTATAATTTCTATCTGAGGGCATTTATAGTTTATTATCGTGTGACAGAGTCATATTGTCCTATCTTCTTTACAGGTTGAATAGAACAATTGCATACCTAGACAACTGGAAAACCGATATACTCTGAGATGTATCCGATTTGCTTATCTGAAAGAGAAGCAAACTCCCTGTTCTTAGTTGCCGTGAATACACAAGACCCAAAGACCCAACCATGTCGATCATCATAAAAGTTCTTTTTCAGTCCTAGCATTTCCGCTTCATCATTACATAAGCACACAATATCATCTGTTAACGGAACAATCTCTAACAAATCTCCAACTAACTCCTGAAAGTCTTCAAATGTGCCTTCAATGTCCTTCAATTGCAAAGGCTGATTCATTGGCACTCTGACCAACACTCTCATTCCTAGTACCCCCCCATATTTATTAAGTGACTTTAATAGTACAGCAAATAAATAATAAATCCAATAAAGATTAATTTTCATTTATGATAGGGATACAAATCTTGCCGCTCAAAGGATCTTACAAACCAAGGAAGGATTCTGCAATAGAAGGACAGAATATTTGTAACGCTTGATAGCATGGCTAATTTACTATTTTTGTTGGAGATTAACATTATGAAATTTCCTGTTATTTTTCGCAAAGGCGAAGATGGTTTTATAATTGCAGAATGTCCAGTATTTTACAGGGGCGCGTCGAGGTCAGGAGAGAGGGGGTGGGATGATTTATTGTTGCTTGTTTTATTCACATGAAGCCTCGTTTTAATTGCTATTGATCAAAATATAGTTACAGATTTAAACACTATTCCCAATTTATTGTTAGATGAAAAAGAAATATGCCAAGTCATATTGAATTTTACTAAGAATGCATTTGAAGCTATGCCGAACGGAGGAACTTTAGCAATTAAAACCTATTGTAAGGAGAAGGCTGAGACTGTTGTATTAGAAATTCAAGACCAGGGTAAGGGGATTGAACCTGAAATCTTAGATAAAATAGGCACTCCATTCTTTACAACAAAAGACGAAGGAACTGGATTGTGTCTAGCAGTCAGAAGGGGTCTCAATTTTATATTTTCTTTGAACCTCATCCATCATTGTAGAAAATCACATGCTCTTAAAAAGTAAGTTGACTTTTTCCTAAAATATCTCGTAAAATTTATGGAAATAAACTAATTTACTATTTAATTCATACCACTAAACTATGAAAGAAACTTGTGTTTAGCGAAGCCTCAGAGTGGAACGAGGAATTCGGCATGCATTTGAACTAACAATGTACATTGGCACTTTGTCTATCAGTGGAGGAATCGATTAAATTTATGTATATTATTGTTATTATGATGTGGGTTGGATTTGCCTTTATTCATAGTCTATTAATTGATTTCCGATTTTCTGCTTGGACGGGTCGATTGTTGGGAAGATACTATGCGTTTTACCGAATTTTTTATAATCTGCTTTCTATACTCTTATTTATGACGTTTCAAAAATACACCAAGTCCTTAGATAAAAAATTCGTCATAAAATTTGTGCCTCCATGGACGATTTTACAATATGGTTTGATTATTTTCTCATGCCTGATAATTTTATGGGCCTTTCTAAGTTATGATCCCTTGGAGTTTATTGGTATTCGTCAGATAAAGGAGATACGGGAGAAAAACACTCTCCCTAAAACCATTACTGATAAGGGACTATTGGGCATTGTTCGTCATCCGATGTATCTAGCCACGATTGTACTCATGTGGAGTCTGAATTCGACAAGGATAGACATTATGGTTCATACAATTCTAACCGGTTATATACTAATAGGTATTAGGTTAGAGGAAAAGAAACTAGTTAAACAATTTGGCTTATCGTACATGATCTATCAGAAGAAAATTCCAGCATTGATTCCATTTATCAGACGGGTGAAATAGTTGTTGTTTCGTCGTTCGGGCGATATCTCATTGGAGGATGCCAACAGGGATGTCAATTGGGTCCAAGAAGTAATAATGAAGTGATAATTATGTAATTTTGGCAAAAAGCCAAATGGAAACACTAAGGAGGGGCTATTTTTGAAGGGAAAGCTAATCGTTATAGAAGCTGGTGATGGCTCAGGTAAGGCAACGCAAACAAAATTATTATTTGAGCGGCTAAAAGCTGAAAATTATACTATAAAAAAAGTGGAATTTCCTAATTATAAGAGTGATTCCTCGACCCTAATTAAGATGTATTTAAAAGGGGAGTTCGGTAGGAATCCTAACGACGTGAATCCTTATGCTGCTTCTACTTTTTATACGGTTGATAGGTATGCATCCTATAAGAAAGAATGGGAAGAGTTCTACTTAGGAGGCGGCATTATATTAGCTGATCGCTATACCACCTCGAATATGGTTCATCAGGCCTCTAAATTATTGGATAAAGGAGAAAGAAAAGTTTATCTTGATTGGTTAGAAGATTTGGAGTTTCAAAAATTCAAACTGCCTGTTCCGGATTGTGTAATTTTCCTCGACATGCCTCCTCATTTTAGTCAAACCTTAATGAATAATCGCCAAAATAAATTTGGCGATGAGAATAAGGATATCCATGAGAGTAATTACGAATATTTGGTACATTCATATAATACTGCCTGTGAAATAGGTGCTGATTACGAATGGAAGAGGATTGATTGTGTTTCAAACGATAAACTGAGAAGTATTGAAGAAATTCACAACGATATATACATAACTGTCAAACAGTTGCTAGATTAGAAAAAAACAAAGCCACAACTCTCAGGTTGTGGCTTTAAATACATTATGGTGCGCCCGGCGGGATTTGAACCTGCGACCTCCGGCTTCGGAAACCGTCACTCTATCCACTGAGCTACGAGCGCATAAGAGGACACTTCTTTACTTTACCCAATTTGTCCCGATTTGTCAAGATTGAAATCTCATGATTTGGTCTGGAAGTTGTCTCCTAAAGGAGTCTGCTGTATAATGCTACAAGGAAAATAACTGAGCTGATTCAAGAAATGAGGAATTTCATTGCACTGGAAGCAGATAAAAGAGACCTTTTCTTGGCAATTATTAAAGCACCTCTTAGGAATAATTCTCGGTGCCACAATAGTGAGTGTAAGTATTAATACTTTGATCATTCCTAACCGCATAGCGGATGGCGGGGTTACAGGGATTGCGATTATTTTGCATTATTTGTTTAAATGGCCTGTGAGTTGGATTATATTGGCTTTAAATATACCTCTTTTTATCGTAGGGCTTAAATTAGTTGGACGCAGATTCTTACTTTTAAGTGTGTTGGGTGTTGCTGTTTTGTCAATGACTCTCTCTATGACGACCCAATTACCCCCTTTAACTCATGATACGCTGTTGGCCGCAATTTCTGGCGGGGTTGTTTCAGGGATCGGCATGGGAATTATTTTTCGTTCGCGAGGTTCTCTGGGCGGGACAGATATTTTGGCTGTTTTATTTGCGAGAACGACGCCTTTCAGTGTAGGTCAGATTTTACTGGCAATTGATGCGGTAATTTTTATGATGGCGGCTATTTTATTTAAACCAGAAATGGCCATGTATGCCATGATATATATGTTCATTGCGACCCGGGTAGTTGACTTAGTTCAGGAAGGTCTCAGTTATTCTAAGTCAGTAATGGTGGTAACCTCTTGCCCCCAAGAGATTGCGAATGAAATAATGTCCAAGCTGGAACGCGGGGTAACCCTATTTCAAGCGACAGGCGCTTTTTCGGGAGAATCTAAGCAGGTTGTCTATTGTGTTATTAATCGTACGGAGTTGTCTCAATTAAAAGAGATTGTTCGCGAACAAGATCCGATGTCTTTTGTGGCCATTTCTGAGGTTCCTGAAGTCGTGGGCGAAGGCTTTTCATCATGGAAGGGACACTGATAATCCACCACCGATTGAGGAGAGATCAAGCATCTAAACGGCAAGAGGTTGATTCGCTCTTAAAATTTTTAACCAGAGAATCGCAATGACACTTACTTTGGGGATGATTCATTATCTAATTTACTTTCAGGAGGCCAAGTTCCACTTGCTTCTGACAATAGTTTTCCCACGGGCATAAGGGTGTAGCCTTTATTTTTCAGCTGTTCTATGACTGTAGGCAAGGCTTGAATCGTATCAGGCGCAGAGTCTGAAGCATGAAATAAAATAATGTCGCCTGCTTTAGCTCCTCCACCTGAGCGTATCCCATTAAGAACGTTGTTAACGACTGCCGATGGTCCGGGTCGTTTCCAGTCAAGTGAGTCAACGCTCCATTGAATAACTCGGTAGCCAAGCTTATGGGCGACAGCAATTACTTTATTATCATAAGCTCCATTCGGAGCGCGGATAAGCCGCACTTTTTGACCGGATATTCGTTCTAGAACTTCTTGAGCGGAGGATATCTCCTGTTCAATTTCACCAGATCCTAAGGTGTTAAGATCAATATGGCGGTTTCCATGGGACCCAATTTCGTGGCCATCCGCAACTATGCGCTGGACTAAGGCTTGATGCTTTTCGGCCCAAGGACTAGAAAGGAAAAATGTAGCGTGAACTCCTTCCCGTTTCAAAATATCAAGAATTGGCCCTGGGGTTTTTTCTCCCCAACTGATATCAAAGGTTAGACCTATAGACGGGGTATTGACTGTTGCCGAATAGATGGGTTTCAGTTTTCCGGAAAAAACTGCAGTCACATTCTCTCGGTAAGTGATCAAAACGAGCAATAAGATTCCCCAAAGAGCAAGGTTACGCCAGGATGGTTTTTTAAAAATGATAAATCTCACTTTGGCATTCCTCCTTTGGAATAAAGATATTCGTTTAAACAGCAGATCATGAGGTGAAAACAAAAAAACGCCCTTTAAGGGCGTTGATTTATTGAGAATTGATTTTCTTAAAAATGTTTAAAAATTTGTCGGCCAAACACCTGTTTAATTAAATCAACTTTAAATAATAACTTTAGTAATAAGTGAAGAACTAAAAAAGAGGCTGCTACAATCACTATAAGGTGTATCAGGAAGAAAGTGATGGCGAATAGCCAGGTAAAAACTTTACCCAATACTACAGCTGAAACATAAAGACCTAGAATGAGTATAAGTAGTTTGATTGCAATCATCCAAATATTAGAGGATTGAGATGGGTGATAAGTATTCAAGGTCTAAACCCCCCTTCTAGAAAAAGATTATCATATTTCGACTTTTATGTCTAGGTTGCATGCTTGTTCTCTCTAATGTTCCTTAGCTCTCTTAAATCTTATGATTTTATAATACCCAATAAATTTAATCGTGCATATTATGAAACATACATGGAGGGGATAATATGTACGAAGTGGAATTAACAGTCTGGAGGAACTTAATGGAGGATGGTACTCAGTGTTTAGGTGAAGAACAATATGCAAAAGCGGAAAACTATTATTCCCAAGCGCTCATGCTGGCGGATCAATTGTCAGTTCCTGAGATTGTTGCCTTCACATTGCGACTCTTAGCGACGGCAAGAGTTCGTTTGGGCTTTTATGAACTAGCCGAAGAAGGGTTTCAATCTGCACTCCGTATTTGCCAAGAAATACAAAATGCCAAGGGGATCTCTGAAGCTTGGGCCGGTTTGGCCAGCGTTGCTGTTAAAAGGGGAAAGTTTCAGGCTGCTTGTCAAGACTATGAAAAGGCTATAGCGGTTTATCCAACGACTTCGCCGCCTTTGAGGCTTGGGATGCTGTACGCTGACCTTGGTCAAGTTTACGCTGCACTTGCCGATTGGCATAAAGCGAAGAAGGCTTATGAGCAGGCTCAAGAGATTTGTCGTGCTAATGGCTTTCTTAAAGGTGAAGGCGAATTAGATGTTTTGATTGGAGAATTATGTTTCCGCCAAAAGAAACGGGAGGAAGCAACTCAAAATTTAAAGCATGCTTGTTGGGTCTTTATTCAAATTCTCGACGTGGTTGCTTTAACGAACGCCCTTCAATATTTAGCGTTATTATATTTCGAACAAAATGAAATGCGCTCCGCTTTTGAATGTCAACAAAGAGCTGTTGCTCTATGCTTAAAATTTGATACGAAACAGATTTTTAGTGAAAGCTGTTTTTTCTTAAGTAAAATTGAACAATCCATAAATTTAGTGGAGGAGGCAAAATATTATCTGGATCTTTCTATCCGCTATTATCCGGAGCAAGACTTTGAGATGGCCCTTCGCTATCAAAATTTGGCCAATTTGCTCCATTTAACCATGGATTATTCGATGGCAGAACAATACTATTTGAAATCTTTAAGCCTCTTCGAAACTTTGGGAGAGCAATCACATATCGGAGAGGTTTGTGAATCACTGACACTTCTAAAAGAAACTCTGCAACAGGGAGAAGAGCATAGCGGTAAACTCGAGGCCCCTGATGCTAAGACTAAAATGCAAGGAGGTTTCCCCTTAGATGCAATGATTCGACTAGCGGAATTTTATGAAGAGAGGCGCAGCTACAGAGAAGCATTAGAATGTTATTGGAAGGCCTTGGAAATGGGACGTAATGCTGAAATCGCCACAGGCTGGATTGAAACTAGAGTTCAAAAAGTATCAAAGAAAATTCGTCGCAGACGAACGATTTAAGCCTTCCAAAATTTCCAAAAGAGCTTTATAATTTAAGCCAATTCAGCTAAAATAAAGATAGACACATTCTGGTATAGTGATATGGATAGGAGGGGAATCTATGCGTGAGGAAGATACAATGCTCCTTGAGTGTATTGAAGATGTTTATCATAGCTTTGAAAGAGCGTTAAAGAAAGTACAAAAAGTACGGTCTGTCCATGTGCGAAAATTTGAGCTTCTTCTTGAGGAGTTGCTTAGCGAGCGCAGGGCCTTTGAAGATATATCCATACCAGCACGATTGATCATTGAACAACTTTTGGAATTGCAATTTAAAGTTGGACAAGTCGCTTTAGAAGCAGAATATTTACGACAGCCCTTTTCTAGCGTAGAGTCTGTGAAAATTGAGGAGTTTGGTATAATTCGATTGAAGCTTGGGGAACTTGAGGTTCGATGGCGCGATGGGAACTATTCGTACTATCTTTACCCTGATAAAGTAGAGTTAAGGGCGAATGATGAAAAATCAGCGATTAAACTGTTTTTTTCTATCCCGTTCAACCAGCAAACCTTGGAAAGATTTCCGGAAATCTTGAGGTCGCCCAATGTTGTTTACGTACATCCTCAACTAGAACAATGGATTCGGAAGGTGCAATAATGATGCCAGCTATAGAAAAAGGATTAATTCAAATATACACTGGAAACGGCAAGGGAAAAACGACAGCTGCTTTTGGACTGGCAGTCCGAGCAGTGGGACACGGCTTCAACGTGTACATTATTCAGTTTATGAAAGGAAACGATGACTACGGAGAATTGCAAGGACTAAGTCGTCTATATCCTGAATGTAAACTGGAACACTTTGGCGGAAAGGGGTGGGTATACAAAGATACTCCCGGGGAAGAACATGTACAAGAAGCCCAAAGAGCTTTTAAGCGAGCCCAGGAAGTTGTTTCTTCAGGGGAGTGGGATATTGTTATTCTCGATGAGATCATTAATGCTATCTGGTTTGACCTTTTAGCGGAACAGGACGTCTTCAACGTTTTAAAATCTAAACCTGATCATGTAGAGTTAGTATTGACAGGCCGTAATGCCTCAGAATCTTTAATTGCCAGGGCGGACCTGGTAACTGAAATGGTTCAAAAGAAGCATCCGTTTGACCACGGAATAATGGCTCGCAAGGGGATTGAATATTAAAGTTGTCCGGGCATTGTAAATAAAGGAAACACTGAGTATACTAGAAAATAAGTGTCGGACAAAGTCGTCCATGCAAAACCGAATAGGGTTAGAGCATGGACGTTTATCGTTTGGGAAACTTGAAAGGAGAGATTCACTGTGATCATGACTAATGATGATGTCCTTCGTGAAGCTCAGGAAAAAGGAGTCAAGTTTATTCGCTTACAATTTACGGATATCTTTGGAATCCTGAAAAATGTGGCCATTACCATAGAACAATTGGAGAAAGCGCTGGATGGTCAACTGATGTTTGATGGATCTTCGATTGAAGGTTTTGCACGGATTGAAGAATCTGATATGTATTTACGGCCGGATCCTAATACCTTTGTCGTATTTCCTTGGCGCCCTAAAGAAGGAGCAGTGGCTCGTCTTATCTGCGACGTCTATAATCCGGACGGAACTTCTTTCGGAGGCTGCCCGAGAAGCGCTCTGAAAAAGGCTTTAAAAGAGGCGGCAGATCTTGGCTATACCTTAAATGTGGGTCCGGAATTAGAGTTTTTTCTTTTCCATACAGATCCGGAAGGGCGGCCGACAACGGTAACCCATGACAAGGCAGGATATTTTGACTTAACACCTGTCGATTTAGGAGAAAATGCTCGGCGGGATATGGTTCTGACCTTAGAACAGATGGGTTATGAAATTGAAGCTTCTCATCATGAAGTCGCCCCCGGACAACATGAAATTGACTTTAAGTATGCGGATGCTTTGGATATTGCTGACAAGATTGCGACCTTTCGCTTTGTAGTTCGTACAATAGCCCAACACCATGGCCTACATGCTACCTTTATGCCCAAACCCATTTTCGGTATCAATGGTTCGGGGATGCACAGTAATCAATCTTTATTCAAAGACGGAAAAAATGCTTTTTATGATCCAAATGATCCCCTTGAACTTTCCGAAATTGCCTATCAATATGTTGCCGGTCTAATGAAACATGCTCGTTCCTTTACAGCCATTACGAACCCGACTATTAACTCGTATAAGCGACTTGTTCCCGGTTATGAAGCCCCTTGCTACATAGCTTGGTCCGGGCGAAACAGAAGTCCTTTGATACGGATCCCGGCGAAAAGAGGGGCTTCGACCCGCATTGAATTAAGAAGTCCTGACCCTTCCTGCAACCCTTACTTAGCACTCGCTGTTCAATTAAAAGCCGGACTGGACGGAATTAAAAATAAACTTACTCCACCTCCGGCTGTTGATATGAATATTTTTGCCATGACTAATGAAGAACGCGCCAATGTGAATATTGGTTCCTTGCCAGGCAGTTTGAAAGAGGCTTTAGATGAATTAGCTCAAGCGCCGGTTATGCAAGAAGCTTTAGGAAATCATATCTATCACCGTTTTTACGAAGCGAAGATGGAAGAATGGGACAGTTTTCGAGTAACAGTCTCACAATGGGAATTAGATCGATATTTAGCCTTATACTAAGAAATGATTGCATAAAAAGATCCGCACTTGCTGCGGATCTTTTTATGCAATCCGCAAAGTTTGCCTTCGGTTATACTTTCCTCTTAGCGCAGCTAACCTTCCGTCTTGAGAGAGGCCTTCTTAATTCAGAAATAAAATATTAGTGTCATGAAAATGACTTAACGTATGAGCATATACTTTATTAAAAAAATCACAATGTACAATTTAAAATATTCTAAATATTATCTGGAATTTACACTCTTCACTTGATAATATTAAGTAACATAGTGCGATTTAAGAAGGAGGACAATGATGTGTTTTCGATAAATAATGATTCGGTATCCCGCTCTTCCTTTCGAACTCAACGTAAGTTTAAAGTTGGGGACAGAGTTACAACAAGTAATCGCTGCCTAGGGACCGTTGTACGGATTGATCGTGATGAGATCGGAGAGTATGTAGTAGCGCGGTTAGATATTCTGCCGGGTGAGTTTGCTTATGATCCTTGGGATTTGGAGAAAATTAATTAATAGTTTATACTTGCCCGATGAATGGAGAACACCACTTTTTGGGTGTTCTTAATTTTTCCTTAGAAAAGAAGTTTAAAAGTATATGCCTTATCTAGGGCGACAAGGCATATACTTATATATATCCGTCACTGATTGATTGGAGAAGGGAGGGCAAATAATGGAAGTTATTAACTGGTTACGTGAATATCGAGAGATAGAGGCTTCATTGGAATGGAAGGGAACCTTTGCGGATTACTTGCAAATGGTTGTTAAAAATCCAAATTTAGCGATGCATGCGCATGCGCGAATATATGCGATGATCAAAGCCGCAGGTGTGGAAACAAAGGGTGATCTAAAGAAATATCATTTTTTTGACAAAGAACTCTTTGGGTTAGATAAGACATTGGAACGCCTGATTGAGGAATATTTTCATAGTGCTGCTAAACGTTTGGACGTACGGAAACGGATTTTATTGCTTATGGGCCCTGTAAGTGGTGGCAAGTCAACGATTGTAAGTTTATTGAAACGGGGCATTGAAGAATTCACGAGAAGTGAAGAGGGTGCAGTTTACGCCATTGATGGCTGCCCTATGCACGAAGACCCTCTGCATTTGTTGCCCTTATCATTAAGATCTCAATTTGAAGAGAAGTATGGCATCCGGATTGAAGGAAATCTCTGTCCCGTTTGTCGTTTGCGTTTGGATGAAGAATTTAAGGGAGAAGTGGAACGTTTTCCTGTCAAGCGGATTCTCTTTTCAGAAGAACAGAGAGTGGGAATTGGCACTTTTACTCCTTCAGACCCCAAGTCGCAAGACATTGCTGATTTAACCGGCAGTATTGATTTTTCTTCGATTACAGAATATGGATCGGAATCCGATCCTCGAGCCTACCGTTTTGACGGAGAATTGAATAAAGCCAACAGGGGTTTAATGGAATTCCAGGAGATGCTGAAATCGGACGAGAAGTTTCTTTGGAATCTTTTGAGTTTATCCCAGGAAGGGAATTTCAAAGCCGGGAGGTTTGCCCTAATATCAGCTGATGAGCTGGTAGTTGCTCATACTAATGAGAATGAGTATCGAACGTTTGTCGCTAATAAGAAAAATGAAGCCTTACAATCGAGAATCATCGTTATGCAAATTCCTTATAACCTCCGAGTAAGCGATGAAATCAAAATATATGAAAAATTAATTAGCCAGAGCGATATTAAAAATGTTCACATTGCCCCCCATAGTCTCTGGGCCACCTCTGTCTTCGGAGTTCTTTCCCGACTGAAGCCATCGAAAAAACAAGGAATGGATCTCGTGAAAAAAATGAAAATCTATGATGGCGAAGATGTTGAGGGATTCAATCAAAAGGACATTAAGGAACTCATGCTGGAAGGAGAGGAACAAGGCGAAGGAATGAGCGGGGTGGATCCACGTTATGTCATTAATCGCATCTCAACGGCCCTGATTCGAGATGAACGTGCCTGTATCAATGCTTTGGACATTCTCAGAGCATTAAAGGATGGGTTATCCCAGCATACGTCAATTATGAAAGAAGAAAGAGAAAATCTCCTGAACTTAATCTCTGTAGCCCGACGTGAATATGACGAAATGGCTAAGAAAGAGGTTCAGAAAGCCTTCGTCTTTGCCTATGAGGAATCGGCTAAATCCCTTCTCAACAATTATCTTGATAATGTAGAAGCCTTTTGTAATTCTACGAAATTGATGGATCCCATAACAGGTGAGGAATTACCTCCTGATGAGCAGTTAATGCGAAGCATTGAAGAGCAAATTGGTGTCACAGAAAATGCGAAGAAGACCTTCCGCGAAGAAATCTTAATTCGAATTTCCATGTACGCCCGTAAAGGAAAACCTTTTAACTATGAGTCTCATGAGCGTTTAAAAGAGGCCATCGAAAAGAAACTGTTTGCTGATCTAAAGGATATTGTAAAAATCACAACCTCAGTAGAACATCCTGATCAGGAACAGTTGAAAAGAATTAATAATGTCATGGATCGTCTTATCAATGAGCATGGATACTGTCCGATTTGTGCTAATCAAATTGTAAAATATGTCGGGGCCCTCCTTAACCGCTAGAAATAAATCAGAGGAGGGATAACATGGCTGAGGACATTATTGTAAACCATGATGACTGGGGTTTGCATCGTAAAGGGTATTTGGATCAAAGGCGACACAAAGAAAAAGTTGAAGAAGTCATCAAACAACAACTTGGCGATTTAATTGTTGATGAAAGTATCATTTTATCTGATGGTAAAAAAAGCACAAAGATTCCTATGCGATCTTTAGAAGAATTTCGCTTTAAATATGATCTTAATAAAAAAAATCATACGGGTCAGGGAAATAAAAAAATGTCCCCGGGTGATATCCTGGGTCGCGAACTAGGTAAAGGAAAAGGTTCCTCGGGAAGTGGAGCTGGGGAAAATCCTGGGGAAGATATTTATGAAGCTGAAGTCACTTATGAAGATTTAGCCAATATCCTTTTTGCTGAATTAAAACTGCCAAATTTAGATGATAAGAAACGCCCGTTGATTGCTCATGATCGACCTGAATTTAATGATGTCCGCAAAAAAGGGCTTATGGCCAATGTTGATAAAAAACGTACGCTGCTGGAAAGCATTAAAAGACAGGCCTTGCAAGAAAACAAGGATAAAGACAAACGACTTAAGATTACTCCTGAGGATTTGCGGTTTAAGACCTGGGAGACCCGGCCGAATTTCGAGACGAATGCCGTTATTTTAGCGATGATGGATACGTCAGGTTCTATGGGACAGTTTGAAAAGTATATTTCACGAACTTTCTTCTTTTGGATGGTCAGGTTTTTACGTCTAAAATATGAAAATGTGGAAATCCGATTTCTAGCTCATCATACGGAGGCCAAAGAAGTTACCGAAGAAGAATTCTTTACTCGGGGAGAAAGCGGCGGAACACGTTGTTCTTCAGTATATAAATACGCGTTGGATTTAATTGAAAGCGACTATCCACCAGCGCATTTTAATATCTATCCGGTTCATTTTACGGACGGAGATAATATAGGGTCGGATAATTCTCGGGCTTTAACCTTGATGAAAAATCTCGTCGAGGTAAGTCGGGTGGTTGGATATGGCGAAATTCTGAGAACCCATTATTCCAGTACGTTGATGTCGACATTAAAACGTATTACTGATCCAAAGCTCAGATTAGTAACGATTCGTGATCGCAACGAAGTTTATGATGCTTTAAAGACCGTTTTTTCTTAGGCCTCGGAAGAGTTACCATAAGGGGGGAAGGCATGGATACAGAGATGGTTAGGTTAACGACCATAGCCCAGAACATCGCTCAGGTGGCACGAGGCATGGGACTTGATTTCTATCCGGTAAATTTTGAAATTGTTCCTGCCGAGGCCTTGTATACCTTCGGAGCTTACGGCATGCCGGTGCGTTTTGCTCACTGGAGTTTTGGTAAGGCATTTTATCGTATGAAAACTCAGTATGATTTGAACTTAAGTAGGATTTATGAACTGGTAATTAATACAAATCCCGCCTATGCATTCCTACTGGAGGGTAATCATTTAACCCAGAACAAGCTTGTAATAGGTCATGTCTATGCTCATGTAGACTTTTTTAAAAATAACCATTATTTTTCCCATACACCTAAAGACATGGTGGAAAGAATGGCTGCCCATGCGGAAAAAATTCGTGATTATGAATGTTTGTATGGCCGGGAAAAGGTGGAATCTACTTTAGATGCAGTTCTGGCGATCCAAGAACACGTTGACTTTCGCTCTCATATCGGGCCGGATTATAAAACAGACAAGACCCCAAAACATCCTCTGAAAAATAAGAAGACAGGAGGAGAAAATTCTTGCCAGGGGTCGAACTGCCAAGGTCAAGGCTGCTCGACAAAGCGAACTTGCGGAAGTTGCGGTAATTGTCAACAGTCGAAAATTCCAACGAGAGAGCCTAATAAGGCTGCGGGCAGAAAATCGCGGAACTCTACTCCCTATGAAGATTTGTGGGAGGATTTATCTGACAAAGAACATGGGACACAGGCAAAACAGGATTATGAGGACCTTTTGTATTATCTCATTGAATTTTCTCCGGGTTTGGAAGAATGGCAAAGGGATATTGTAAGCATTGTCCGCGAAGAGTCACTCTACTTTTTCCCTCAAATCGAAACTAAAATTATCAACGAAGGATGGGCAACCTTTTGGCATGCCAAAATAATGCGCGAACTCGAGCTTACTGAGAATGAAGCTTTGGAATTTTCCTTGATGCATAGTCAAGTTGTTCAGCCTTCACGCATGGGGCTTAATCCCTATTATTTAGGAGTGAAACTATGGGAAAGCCTTGCTAAAAAGAAATCGCTGGAAGAACTCTTCGAACTGCGGGAGACGGAAAACGATCTTTCCTTTATTCGCAATCATCTGAGCAAAGAATTAGTGGAAGAACTAAATTTGTTTAATTTCCGCAAAGTAGGAGCCCACTGGCAAGTCACGGAAATTGATTGGGAGAAAGTACGGGACAATTTAGTTCAACAGCTTGTTAATGGCGGCAATCCGCGCATAGTCGTGCAAGAAGGAGATTATGAGGGCAAAGGAGGACTTTATCTCAAACATTGCCATGAAGGCGTGGATCTTGATATCGTTTATCTTGAAAAGACCCTTTCTTTAGTTCAGTCTCTTTGGGGAAAATCTGCTGCTCTGGAAACAGTTGTTGATGGAAAACCCCATATTTTCGAATTTAGTGATGGGCTTGTCAGCCGGCGGCAAAAAGTGAACTCGTTCAGCTAAAGCTGAACATCGGGGCTTCAGATGGGGACTCTACCCCACTTATAGAAGTGGGGGTCTAAAAACTGGATCAAAACTGATAATAATTAGAAATGCAAAATGACAATTATCATGACACTCTGGCCAAAGCAGATGAAACCTAAGTAAGTCTGCTTTGGCCAATTTTTAGAAATGATTTCTAAGGAAACTGGTAAAGATTTCGAGTCTGTGATAAAATACCCACGGTGTGTTTATTTAATAGTAAAGGAGGAGGATATAATTTGGAAGCGATTATAACTCAACTGGGACAGTTCGTCATACATATCATTTCTTCCTTTGGCTATTTAGGAGTGTTTTTGGCAATGGCGATTGAAAGCGCCTGTATACCTTTGCCAAGCGAAATTATTCTTCCTTTCACTGGATATATGGTTTTTAGCGGTCATTTTGGCTTTTGGCAAGCGACTATTGCCGCTACCCTGGGAAATCTTTTTGGAGCCTTAGCTGCCTATTATGTTGGTGTATGGGGTGGCCGTCCCTTTTTAAAACGGTATGGCAAATACTTCTTCATTAATGCTAAAGAATTAGCCTGGACCGAGAGGATCTTTGAACGCAACGGTGAAATTACAGTCTTTATTGGTCGTGTATTGCCTATTGTTCGGACATTTATTTCCTTACCGGCGGGAATTGCACGTATGAATCCTTTAAAAATGGCGACCTATACGACAATTGGAGCGTTTCTTTGGTGTACGTTATTGATATATATTGGCCAAAAATTAGGCGAAAATTGGAATGCCCTTAAGCCCTATTTTCATCGTGCTGATGTCGTCGTGGGAGGGGCAATCGTCGTTATCCTTATTTTGCTGGTCTGGAAACACCTAAAAAAACGGTAAGCTTTAAATACTTGCTGCAGGCTATTGATCAATACTTAAGAATTAAGATAATCTGGGGAAGGAGCTAGGCATGCACGAATTAGAACACTATGTAATGAGCATAATTTTTCATTATCGTTATGCCGGCTTGTTTATCATGCTTATGGGTGGTATGATTGGCATCCCCGTTCCTGACGAGTTTTTAATGACCTTCAGTGGTTTTCAAACGATCTTAGGCCGAATGAACTTTGCCAAGACGCTTTTGGTTGCAGCTTTCGGCAGCTTTATGGGAATGAATTTAAGCTATTGGATTGGCCGAAGGTTAGGAATTCCTTTTCTAGAGAAAGTTGGACCTTTTCTGCATTTTAACGAAAAAAAGATTAAAAGCGCTGAACATTGGTTTCAGCGCTTTGGTGATCGTTTAATTGTTATTGGATACTTCTTCCCGGGATTTCGGCATTTTACTGCATATTTCTCAGGTATGAGCAAACTGCATTACGGTCGCTATGCTTTGTTAGCTGCAACCGGGGCCTTTCTTTGGGCGCTTACCTTTATTACTCTAGGCCGAATCTTAGGCGCGCATTGGGAGAAGATTACCTTCATCTTGCATCGTTATCTTGTTAGAGGGGGAATCGTTCTTGCCCTGATAGTCTTCTTAATCTATCTCTATAGTATTAAACGAGGAAAAGCGAGTTTAGAGGATTGATTGCGGCGGCTTTAAATCTTCTTCTGATTGACAGTGAGGACATAAACCGAAAAAGCGCAGCCAATGATTTTGAATGCGATAACCGCTTTGAGCCTCAATAGATTGAGCAAGATGCCTTATGGGACAGTCACCTAACTCTTTACTTTGGCCGCATTTGGTACAAATAAGCTGATGGCCATGTTGTTCGGCGGCGTTTTTCAAACAATATCGTTCTCCGCCGCTTCCGAATTCCTCCTTTTCCAGCAAACCGATACTGTTCAACATTTCCAAAACACGATAAATAGAAACGACTGCAATATGTTTGTTGTTCTCTTCAAGAATGTGGTGAATGTCATAGGCTCCTAGGTAATCGGAATTGTGACAAAGAACTTCAACAATGTGCTTCCGAGCTGAGGTAAGGCGATATCCTTGTTGCTGGATATATTCAAGAATTTCTCCATAGTTCATAACGTTATCTCCTATTTTGGGCGGTTAAGGCCGCTTTTTTTTTACTGTCGGAAAGTATAACCTTCGGTTACATAGTTTTCTCATAGTTTCTTTGTAGTTTCTTTGAGCCCAAAGCTTCGCCTAAGCGGTTGGCGTTCCCTTGAAAAAATAAGACTAAGAAGGAAAACTACAGCAGCAGTTATAGCAATACTTGCACCCGAGGCAACATTGAAGTAGTAAGAAATATATAGGCCAATTACAGCACTGGCCAGGCCAAAGAAAATAGCAAGCAGGAGGAGGCTTTTTAAGGAACGAGTCCATTGTTGAGCTGAGGCAGCAGGAATGATTAAGAGAGCAGTAACTAAAATAATCCCTACTGTCTGTGAGGCAACGACGACGGTAATTGCGATCATAATGAGCATTGAATAATGAAGGAATCCTCGCGATAAGCCTGCTACTTCTGCCATTTCGGGATCAAAGGCATAGAAGACAAATTCCTTAAAGAAAAGAATAATAATTAAAAGGATAAGAATGGATGCCCCCAATATTATTCTCAAGTCAAAAGGGGTAATAGCCAAGACAGAACCAAAGAGATATCCTGTAAGATCCGTTGTGTAAAATTTCATACTGCTTATTAAAGCAATTCCTAAAGCCATTGAGGTTGAGAAAATAATACCGATGGCTGTATCTAACGTGACTTTAGCTTTTTCATGGACAAATCCGATGAGCAGCGCCAGGCCAATCGTATAAAAATTGGCAGTGAGGTAGAGATCCCAATTCAAAAGGTAACCTATGGCCAAGCCCGCAAGAGAGCCGTGAGCTAATCCTTCGCCAATAAATGCTAAGCGGAGTAAGACAACAAAACTTCCGATAACTGCACATAATATACCAATTGCCACAGTTCCAATAAAAGCGTTTTGCATAAAAGCATAATGAAGGGGGTCTAAGAGCAAGTGCATGAAATAGAATCCTCCTTAATCGAAAGACGAGAATCCTCATCGACGAGATGATGGGGCCAAGGAAGTCCCGAAAACGTTTGGGTTAATATCGCAGGTGTGAGGACTTTCTCAGGTGGCCCGAAGGCAATAACTTGCTCGTTTAAACATAAAATTCGGCCGAAGTGGTGAAAATCCAAAGCTAAGAGATCATGGGTGGTAGTTAAGGTCGTTATTCCATCCTCGTGAAGCTGTTCGAGCAGCTCGTAAATACTTTGCTGGGTCGGAATATCCAGACCTGTTGCAGGTTCGTCCAATAACAAAAGTTTTGATTCTTGGGCCAGAGCACGGGCTATAAATACTCGTTGTTGTTGTCCTCCCGAGAGCTGACCGATTGGACGATCAGCAATGTCCAACATTTTAACGCGTTTGAGAGATTCCTGAACAACTTGATGGTCTTCTTTTCTGGGAAAGTGTAAAGGTCCGAGACGTCCGACACGGCCTAACATGACCACTTCATAGACGGAAATAGGAAATTCTTTGTTGATAGATTTGAGCTGAGGTACATAGCCGATTTGGTGCCGGCGGCGCCAGGAGCGCCGGGGTTGTTCGCCAAAGACGCGGACTATTCCCTGATACGGTTTGTTGAGGCCTACAATACTGCGGATGAGAGACGTTTTTCCAGATCCGTTAGGCCCAATGATTCCGATACAGGATCCTTTAGGAATGCGCAGATGAATATCCTTAAGGACCTGCCGGTCGCCGTACTTGAGACTAAAATGATCAAATTCTATGACAAAACTATCTGACATGGTTTTAGTCCTACTCTCTATGTTATTTTAAAGCAGAAACGATGACAGTGGTATTCGTTTTCATCATCGCAATGTAGGAATTAGAGTCCGGTGTATCGCCTAATGTATCATCGTGAAGATTGTCGATAAATTTTACACCGGTTTCCGAGGCCAACTGCTGAGCTAACTTCGGATTAAAACCTGCTTCGCTGAATACGGCATGAATCTTTTGTTCATGGATAAGTTGGATCAAATCAGCGTACTCTTTAGCCGAAGGTTCGGCTTCACCAGTATGAAGCAAAGGCTGAACGAAAGTTAAACCGTATTGTTTGGCATAATAACTCCAGGCATCGTGCAAGACGACCATCTTTCGTGATTCTGGCGGAAGGCTGGAAATTTGGGAGCGAATCCATTGATCAAGCTCTGTCAATTTTGTAAGATACGCAGCAGCGTTTTGATTAAAATACTGTTTATCTTCCGGATATGTCTGAGATAGTTGATCACGAATTGTTTCAACGTAATGTTTGGCATTTTGCACATCGAGCCAGAGATGAGGATTGCCTTCTCCCCCCTGATCTTTGCCTAATATGGTTAGACCATCTGACAGAACAACTGTACGGAGGTTGGGATTGGCGGCATTGGAAATCACTTTATTTAAATACACTTCTTCACCGACACCATTAGCGAAGAAAATGCTGGAAGCAGCAACTTGACGCACGTCTGATGGTTTAGGCTCGAATTCATGAGGATCGCTCCCGGCAGGCACTAAATTAATCACTTTAACTTTGTCGCCAGCCACTTGCTTGATAAGATCTGCAATGGGAGAGATACTAGTAACTACGGTTTTGGGCTGGACCGAAACCGCAGGAGCTTGTGTACTGCAGCCACTGACTAGTAGAAAGGAAACAAGTACAATAGCCCAAAAAACGTAAATGGGTTTGTGAGACATAGGACACACTCCTTAATGTAATATTGTTTCAATAAGGAGTTTAATATAAGATCTTAGAAATGTCAATTATTATCGATCTCTTAAGGTTATTTCTTTGAGGATTAGGCTAAAATTAACTCAAGTGGTATAATTTAAAGGATAAACTTAAAGGAGGCTGCACTTGTGGCAAATGAAAGTACGACTAAAAATCCAATTGTGACAATTGAAATGGAAAACGGTAATAGTATTAAGATTGAACTTTATCCGGAAATAGCACCGGAAACGGTCAAGAACTTTATAACTCTTGCAGAGCAAGGATTTTACGATGGCCTTATTTTCCATAGAGTTATTCCCGGTTTTATGATTCAAGGCGGAGACCCCAATGGTACAGGTATGGGCGGAAGTAAACAGACAATTCGAGGGGAGTTTACGGCCAATGGCTTTAGGAATGATCTAAAGCATGAACGTGGTGTTATATCCATGGCTCGAACTGCTAATCCTAATTCAGCAAGTTCTCAGTTCTTTATTGTCGTTAAACCCTCAAGTCACTTAGACGGACAATATGCTTCGTTTGGAAAGGTTATTGAGGGCATGGAGGAAGTTGACCGAATTGTAAATGTGCCGAGAGACCGTGCCGATAAACCTCTTGAAGACCAACGGATGAAGAAAGTGACCAATAACGCGGAATAGGAGGGCTATGCCCTCTTTTTCCCTCTAAGAGGAGATAGCTATGTTCGATTTAATGCGTTTATTTGTTCAAGTCGTTGAAGAGGAGAGCTTCACGGTTGTTGCTCGGAAATTAGAGATTAGTCAGCCTGCAGTTTCAAATCAAATGCGTGCTCTAGAAGAGAAATTAGGCGGTGTCAAACTCATTAATCGCAAAGGGAAAGGCTTTGTCCTAACTCAAGAGGGAGAAATATTTTATCGCCATTCAAAGCATATGCTGGATTCCTGGACAGAAATAATAGAACAAATTGGAAATTCGGATCGGGTTATGAGTGGGAAAATACATATCGGAGCTTCCAATGTCCCAGGTGAGTATTTATTGCCAATGTACTTAGCAAATTTTCGTAAGTCCTTTCCCGATATAAGCTTTAAATTGACGATTGGAGACAGTTTGGAGGTTGCTGAAAAAGTTTTAAACCATGAGGTAGACTTTGCTGTTGTAGGTGCGGTCTTCGATACTGAAAAATTAACGTCTGAATATTGGCTTAAAGATGAACTGGTCATACTTGTTCAAGAGGATCATCCGTTACAGGCCAAGAAAAGTGTTGATCTTCAAACGCTCAAGTCTTATCCAATGGTGATTCGAGAGAATGGATCAGGACATCGACGTGCTTTTGAAGAGGCTCTCGCTAAACACAGTTTTGATTTACATGATTTCAATATCGTTTTAGAAGTTGGCAGCACAGAAGGCGTTAAAAACTCTGTTCGATCTGGATTGGGCTATTCATTTTTATCAAGACATGCTATTGAACAAGGTGAAAAATCAGGTTTGGCCGAATTGGCGGTTAAAGATTTGAATCTGGAACGAGGTTTTTATCTTTTAACTCGCCGTAATAAATCCCTATCATATATCGCCGAAGAGTGTTATCGTTACCTTTCCCTTCAGAGATCAGACCTTAAATAACTTGGGAATGGACATTGAATTTTCAGCATAGGCTAACAATGCATTTTTATATCGATGACAAAAAGGAGAGGATCGCTTGAACTGGTTTTTAAGCGATTTTAATATAAGGGCGTGGCGTTTCATGAAGCATTACGAATTCGAAACAGCGCCAAGCATGACGCTTGTTTACGGACCACCGGGTGTTGGAAAGTCTTCTCTTTTAAACTTTCTTAATCAACAGAGGAAAAAAGAGGGGAGTATTTTAATCGATTCTCCATCCTTTTCCCGTCAATATGCTTTTGCTGCACAGGAAAATAATCTCCCCCGGTTTCGCCAATACTATCGCGCTGCATCCTTGCTGCTTCTGGATGATCTGCAATGTTTAGCTGGAAAAAAGCAAACGATTGAAGAAATTCTTTTTACTTATGAAAATATCGTGCAAAGAGGAGGTAAAATGGTAGCGATTCTGGAAACCGATGTTCTGAATCTGAACTATTTAGGAGACCGTTTGACGTCGCGTTTGCTAGGCGGAATTGTCATCCCCATCAATAAGCCTCAGGGCTATGAGTTAGAAGGCTTTGTGGAAGAATACTCACATCGCTTATTACTTTCAATGGATCTCGCAATTCCGGAAATGATTGCCCAGCGAACAGAAAGTCTCACCGGGGCGCAAAAAATCCTTCACGGTTTTTTGAAATATGCGGAACTTCATAACGATGAACTTAGTAAGCAATGCTTTTTGTCCTATTGGCAAGAGGAGGTTAGAAAACAGAGTCAGGAGATAAGCCCAATGAACATCCTTCAGGCTGCGTCTCAAGTTATGGGTTTTACTCTCGAGGAAATTGTTGGTTCTACTCAAAAACCTTCTGTCAACGAAGCCAGACAATTAGCAATTTATGCGGTTCGAACCCTTTGCAATCTCTCATATCCGGCCATAGCCTCATATTTTAATCGCCGACATTCTACCATTATCACCGCCTATAAAAAAATGGAAGAAAAGTTGTTTCAGAATCAGGAATTACTTAACCGTTATCAAGAAATAAAAAATAAGTTTAAAGATATTACGAAGGAGTGATCCGATGTCAGACTCGATTAAGAGAATAGGGGTGCTCACAAGCGGAGGAGATGCTCCCGGAATGAATGCTGCTGTTCGAGCAGTTGTTCGTAAAGGTATTTTCCACGGGCTGACTATTTTTGGCGTTCATCGAGGGTATGAAGGACTCATTCACGGCGAAATCCAGGAAATGAGTATCGGTTCCGTAGCGGATATCGTTCTGCGGGGAGGTACAGTCCTGAAAACTGCCCGTTCGGAAGAAATGAAGACTCCTGCCGGACAGCAAAAGGCTCTCGCTCAATTGCAGGAACGAAAGATTGATGCCCTTGTTGTAATAGGTGGGGATGGGTCTTTTCGAGGCGCGCAAACCCTTGTGGCTCAAGGGGTCAAGGTCGCTGGTATTCCCGGAACCATTGACAATGATATTGCCGGAACAGACCTAACCATTGGCTTTGATACTGCGGTTAATACGGTTGTTGATGCTGTAAGCAAAATTCGTGATACGGCGTCATCTCATGACCGGACATTTATTGTTGAAGTTATGGGACGAAACTGTGGGAATATTGCCCTCCAGGCAGGTTTGGCCTGTGGCGCAGAATCGATTCTGGTGCCGGAGATTCCCTATGATTTGGATGAAATCAGCAATAAATTACTCAGAGGTCATCAACGGGGTAAGAATCATAGTATTATCCTTGTTGCTGAGGGTGTTGGAAGCGCCTACAAAATCGGAGAAGAATTGCATGTCCGCTCAGGCTTTGAAACTCGTATCACAGTTCTTGGGCACTTGCAGCGCGGAGGTAATCCCAGTGCTCTTGATGTCGTAATTGCTGCAGCTATGGGGGGGAAAGCCGTTGAAATCCTTATGGCCAATGAAACGAATCGTATGACAGCTTACATTAATCAAGGTGTAGTTTCCAGGCCTCTTGATGATGCTTATGGTCCTCGTCGTCCTCTAAATCGCGAACTTTATGATTTAGCTAATCAGTTATCAATTTAACGGAAGGAGTGAATGCGTTCAGCTAAAGCTGAACGTTCGGAGTCTTACGATTGGATGAATTTTTTGTGGAGAAGAGGTTTTGCAATGGTTAATGAAATATCTAAACTTTGCATCGATTACACAGGAATGATGTGTTCGTCTCAAAATCCTAAAGGCTTTTCCAAGGAAGATTTACAAGGATTGCAGGCGAAATTGGACGAGGCTCAAAATTCCTTGCATGCTCGGAGGGAATCGGGAAATTTGGATTTTTCCCTGCTTTTGCCGTCTATGCTCAGTCAACTTCCTGAATTGTGTGAATATGCTGATCAAGCCGCCTCAAGATTCGAGAACTTTGTTGTCCTGGGCATAGGAGGGTCAGCACTTGGCCCTTTAGCGGTTCAGCAAGCGTTAAATCATTATTACTACAACGAATTAGCACCGGAGAAGAGGTTTGGCCGATCTCGATTCTATGTCCTGGATAATATTGATCCGCTTCGTTTTCGAGAGCTGGGTCAAATTCTTGATCCGCAAAAAACTCTCTACAATGTTATTTCCAAATCTGGAAATACGTCAGAGACCATGGCACAATTCCTCATAGTTCGCGATTACTTGCGTCATTTCTGTGGAGAAAGCTATGCCGATCATCTGGTTGTTACTACAGACCAACAAAAAGGCAACCTTTTGCCCATAGCCCTAAAGGAAGGATTCAAACGTTTTGTAATTCCCTCAGGTATTGGAGGAAGATTTTCCGAATTGACCCCAGTTGGTCTTCTGGCGGCGGCAATCTGCGGAATTGACGTCGAACAACTCTTAGCAGGGGCTATAGAGATGGACAGGCGAATTAGAGAAACGAAGGGAGTTTTTGGTAACCCTGCCCAATTGAAGACTGCCTTATCTTATTTGTCTTGGCAAAAAGGAAAAAACATTTCAGTATTTATGCCTTATGTGGACGGCTTGAAAACAATGGCCGATTGGTATGCTCAGTTATGGGCGGAAAGTTTGGGCAAACGTTATGATCGATTAGGGAAAGAGGTTACTTTAGGGCAGACTCCGGTAAAAGCTCTGGGAGTGACGGATCAACACTCTCAGATTCAATTATATACGGAAGGACCGGACGATAAGGTTATTACCTTCCTAACTTTGAAGGAATTCCGGGTAACTCAAGAAATTCCTGAGGATTTAACCTTACCGGAAGATATTCGATTTTTAGGAGGGAAAACCTTAGAGGAGCTTTTATTTGCTGAGCAAAAAGCTACCGAATACGCCTTAACCAAGGCAGGCCGGCAGCATCTGAAAATTATCCTTTCTGCTTTAACTCCCTATAATATTGGACAATTACTTCTTCTTCTGGAATGGGAAACTGCCTATATGGGTGAACTGCTCAATATCAACGCCTTTGATCAGCCAGGCGTAGAGGAAGGCAAAAATGGTACTTATGGTTTAATGGGACGCCCCGGCTATGAAGCTGAAAAGTTAGCCATCGAGGCCTATGGCAGCGAACGGCATATCTTAACGTAAATCTTAACGCTCTGCTAAACTCTCGTGTACTTAGTCGAGGAAAAGGTATATGGGGGTTTCTTTATGTCTATTTTTAGAAGGATTTTACCAATTAAAGTCGAATTTATTCCAAAAGAGGTGAAACAATGGAACCTATTTTTGCCTTGGATATTGGAACTCGAATGGTCATGGGATTAGTGATGGCTAAAACCCAAGATCAAGGGTGTGAAATTTTGGCAAGTGCCTGTATCGAACACCGTCAGCGTGCTATGTATGACGGGCAAGTTCATGATGTTAATGAAGTGGCACGAGCCGTCAGCGCTGTTAAAGAGACTTTGGAGAAAACGTTAGATGTAAGTCTTAAACAAGTCGCTGTTGCCGCAGCCGGCAGAGCCCTGCGAACGGAAATAGCCAGCGCCGAACGTCGGGAATTGTTGCCTGTGCGGTGGGAACAAGAAACGATCTTGGCTTTGGAGTTAGAAGCAGTCCATCAAGCTCTGCACCAATTAATATCATCCGGCGAACATAACTCAAATCAATATCATTGTGTCGGATACAGCACTATTGCCTGCTGGAACGAAGACGAAGAGATTTCCAACCTCATTGGGCAGCGGGGAAAAAAGGCCAAAGTTAAAGTGATTGCTACGTTTTTGCCCAGAACCGTTGTCGATGGTTTAGTATCGGTTCTGGGGCAAGTTGGTTTAGAAATGATGAGCTTAACTTTAGAACCTATTGCGGCAGGGCAGGCAGCGATACCTCAGAATATGCGGCGTCTAAACCTGGCACTTGTTGATGTGGGGGCGGGAACAGCAGATATAGCCCTGACTCGAGAAGGATCTTTTTTTGCTTACGGGATGGTGCCGATGGCCGGGGATGAGGTCACAGAAGCCATTTGTGAACATTATCTCCTTGATTTTAAAGTGGGTGAAAAGATAAAGCGAGAGGTGAATACTAAATCTCGACTAAAATTCGTAGATTTTCTCGGTAACAAGGTAACTGTTTCTAAAGAAGAGGTACTAACGGTAATTGAACCTGTCGTTAATAAACTGGCTCAAGATGTAGCCAAAGAAATCACAAAACTAAATGAAAATGTTCCCCAAGGAATTATTCTCATTGGCGGAGGAAGTCTAACGCCCATGCTCCCCAAGATGTTATCAGAAGTTTTGGGAATTTCCCCGAAACGCGTTGGTATTCAAATTCGAGAACGTTTAGAGGACGTTCAGGGTGAAAATGATCTTAAAGGGCCGGAGAGTATAACTCCTATAGGAATTGGTATATCCGCGCTTGAAGGAACCGGACTTCAATACTACACAGTAACTGTCAACAATATACCGATACCAATTTTTGAGGTGCAATTGACAACGGTCGCAGAGGCTCTGCTTGCTGCGGGAATATCTCCTCGTTCCTTTGTCGGGAAACCGGGGGCAGCTCTTACCTTCGAATGGAATCAAGAAGTGCAGATAATCAAGGGTACCATGGGGCGGTCGGCCCAATTGACGGTTAACTCACGACCGGGCCGATTTGATCAGACGTTGAACAGTGGAGACCAGATTGAGTTTATTCCCGGTCTCCCCGGCAAAGATGCTGAGATGACCATCGGCGAAATTCTGCCTCCCTATGAAAAGAAATGGATTTTCTGGAATGGGAGGCGAGAAGACTTTTCACCTCATGTTTTTCATAATGATCAGGTGTTAAATATTAACGATAAAATTCAAGATGGCTATAAGTTAACCTGTATTTTTAACGATAATCTGCAAAATTTATTAGAGCAAAAGAAAACTCTGTTTAAAGAGCCAATTTTAGCTCCAGTAACCTTAACCATTAAAGTTAATGGGGAAGTGCGAAAAATTGTTTTGGAACGGCAGCTATTGGTTAATGGTTGTCTTGTTGAAGGAAACTGTCCGATCCAAGATGGTGATTCTATAGAGGTTCGTCAGGAACAGAAAAGGGTTGGTGAATTGAGTCTCCAACCAAAGCCGCTGATTTTTACGATTAACGGACAAGAATTTGAATACCCTCCCCAAGTTGCTGAAATCATATTTCATGGAAAACCCGTCTCAGATGATGAATTACTCGAAGATGGAATGGATTTAAGAGTCAACGGTTATAAAGAGATGCCGATTCTTTCAGACTTATTGCCTTTCGTTAAGTTCCCAGATGAGATGCCGAAAGGGGCTTCTTTAAAATTACGTGTAAACGGGCAGGAGGCTGAATTTACGACGGTCCTGCATCCCGGAGATCGTGTGTCGGCTAGTTTCGAGTGACATTGCTAAAAGATTGAGCAAAAGAACACTTGACATTCTTCCCAGAGGCCATAAAATGGTGATGGAGGTGTAAAATATTATGCTCTTTCAATGGTTAGTAGCTCTTATTGCTGTCGCTATTTTAGTAGTTACTGTTTATTCAGATGCTTTAACTGGTAAAAAGAAACATTCTACCTATTTCCAAACAGTTCAAAAACCGTTGGGAAAAAAAGAACGAGAGGCTTCTATTCCTGATTCGGACCGGCATAATCGTTTCTTTTCTAAACTGAATACTCTATAAAACACAACAGATCCGATGGACATTGCATCGGATCTGTCGTTATTTTTTATACTATCAGACAGTGTCTTCGTCTGATAGTATAAGTGCAGCTAACCTGCCGCTTTCGCCAGCTAAGTTTTCTTTATCCTCAATATTTAGATGTGTTTTAGGCGTAGTCTGAATTGCAATTTTGGATATAGTTGGATATAATCATAGGAAGTTTGGCTATAATACTGGAAACTTGAAAAAAACGGGCAGCTATATTTGAGTGGAGGAAAAATTAATGCATCAGTTTTGGTTTTTTATTGGGAGTTTTCCAATACGTGCTTATGGCACGCTTTTTGCGCTCGCCTTTGTTCTGGGAGTAGGAGTCACCTTATACTTTGCGAAAGCTGAAAAACGAGAAGAATATATGGAGACCATGCTTGATTTAGCGCCTATATTACTTCTTTGTGGTTTGCTGGGTGCAAGGATTTGGCAGGTGTTTTTTTTCGATTGGTCTTACTATAGCAAATATCCTGGTGAAATTATTGCTATCTGGCATGGGGGACTTTCTATTCAAGGCGGAGTCGTCGGGGCTTTATTAGGAGGGGGACTATATGTCTGGCGTAAAAAGCTTCCTTTCTGGGAGCTTGCCGATTTAATTGCTCCCGGCTTGATGCTTGCTCAATCAATAGGCAGAGACGCTAATCTAATGAATGGCGATGCTTTTGGGGGTCCAACAGGAGGAAACTTTGGCATCCTCTATCCGGTAGGGACAATTGCCCGGGATACTTTTGGCAACCAACCCCTTTGGCCAGCTGAAGTATGGGAAGGACAAGCTGACGTTATTATCTTTGCAATTCTCGTCATTCTTAAGCTGAAGAAATGGCCTTCAGGGACGATTTTCCTTCTTTATTTGATCTTCTATAACACCTCAAGGTTTTTTCTCGAAGGGCTGAGGGGTGATAGTCCAAGGTTCTTGTTCCATTGGACAGCGGCACAATGGAGCAGCTCAGTAGCTGTCATTATCGCCTTATGTTTGTTGGCATGGAGAATATGGAAAGATCGTCAACATAAGGATTTAGACAATACTCCTCAAGATTCTATTTAAGGAGAGCTATCATTCTTCATAGTTCCCGGTACTTTTGAACGTGCATTACTGGTGATCGTCTTTTTGAATTGTGCAAAACATGTTCTCCTCAGAACTAAGAATAAACTGGATTGCTTCCAAAGTTGCATTTTGGATTTCGCGGCGGGTGGCTAAATTTTCAGGAATAACCAAATGCTCGAGAATTTTCGGGAGTACCGTAATGGTCACACGGACAGAGGTGTCCGAATATTCAAAGAGGTATTTGTGCTGTTTATTCTCATCGACCTTTAGTGCTCCTCGGCCGAAGGTTGCATGGTTTAATATTTGAAAGGCGTCTAAAGCACAAGAATGGGTTTGGGCTGTCACCACAAGCTCAGTGCTGGGCGTTGGCTTAATACCCAATTCGCGCATAGCTATTTGGGCAACCCTGTAACCTAAAGCTATTTCCGGGCAAGTATGACCGTGAAAATCAATCACTTGTTCCCAAGGAGTTTTTTCAATACACATAGATTATTCCCCTTTCGTTTGCTTTGAGGATATTGTATAACTTAGGGGATCAAAAGAAAAGAGTTATGATCACATTAATAGATATCGTAATATTTTAATGTAAATAGAAATGAGAGGAAAATCTCTTAGGGGATTTTCCTCTCATAAATAACTTAATTTGAAGAGTTTGAGCTCAATTGTTCTAAGTGTTAGGAAAAAGTACTCCTATAATTCCGCCTATTCCACCGGACACAAGAGCAATAACGGCTTTTTCACCCATTCTGAGCCATGAAGGCGCATCCGACCACAGAACAGCGGATAAGATAAGAACGATGAGTGAAAAGCCCAATCCGATGGCAAGTCCGTAGTATAAACCTTTAGTGCCTGCTTGATGTGCGGTAATAAAGGATGCTGCAAAAACACTAAAGCCAAAAATAATATTGAGGAACAAGTCTGATTCAGGAACAGATGTGTAGGAAAGTACGATCCCGAAAACTACCGATAACAATAAGGCTAACACGGTTGCTAGAAGAATTCCTTTTAAAATCATCGTTAACTGAAAGGATTTTGTCATGGTATCCCTCCTTTTAATTGTTAACTACCTATGCCTCTTTTTCAAAGAGTATGACAACACCTTGCTATAAAGATAAAAATATATTTCCGGAGAACCAGCCGAAGAACATACTTTAAGTTTATCAGATGGAGTAATTCAAAAACTTTATGGAGATAGAAAGGTTATTTTAAAATTGTATTTCAAACTTCATATTAAAAGTAATTCTTAGTATGGATTTTTGCTTAAAATTTGCTATAATATTAATTATTCTTCAGTGTTTTAATTAGTGTTGTGGAAGGATGGACTAGCTTTGAGATTAAAGGAAAAAACTCATCGGAAATTTGTCGATTTTTTTGAGAAGATTTCTAATATGTATCAAGGACAAGATTTTGAATTAGCATATTCAGATATTCAACGTGAAACAGGAGCAGCAAGTGTCACCTTAAAACGAGCCATTCAAGCATTGGCAGAAGATGGAGTACTTGATGTTCAGCCTGGCAGAAATTCAAGATACGCTCGGTTTCGTTACTTACTAGCAGCCCAATCAGTTGACGCTATGGAATCTTTGTCTAGTGAAAAAGAGAACGATGAAAATTCTATGGCCGACGAACCACAAAATAATGATACCATTAACGAAAATCTCCAAGAACTTCTTCAGCTAGTCGATCATCTTCGTCGACGCGTACGTACTCAAGAGATGTCCATTGCCTTATTGCAGGATCGAATGGCGGAAATTGAGGATAAACTGCGAAAACGATAATTTCCAAGCATTTGCTAGAGATTTTTTTTAATTATGGTGATATAATAAAAACATAGCCTGACTTGTGCGTAGAGATTTTCATGGTTTTGATCCTATTAATGACACGGGAACTAAATGTCATGTGATTACAACATGCCCTTTCTTTGTGGAAACAGGGAAGTTGGAAAGCATGGACTAGGTGCCCACCTGCGAAAGCGGGGTCAGAAACCTGAAATCTTACGGCAAGTTGGGGAGGGTAGGGAGAATTTCCTACCCTTGTTGTATTTTATGTCCGCGAAAAGGGAGATCTTTTAACTCCAGATGCTTTTTCGCTGGATAAGTTTTTTTAAGAGGTGTACTAATGACAAGGATAATTTTAACTCGTCATGGCCAAACCTTGTGGAATATTGAGGGGCGTGTACAGGGTCGTCTGGATTCCCCTCTTTCCGAAACTGGGCTGCTTCAGGCTCGATCTTTGGCCAATAGACTTAAGGACGAGGGGATTCAATATATATATACCAGTGACGCTCCTAGGGCTCGGGGAACTGCTGAAGAGATTCGGCGAGAAATCGGATTGGATCAATTAATCATCAATCCCGCCTTGCGAGAATTTTCCTTTGGTGATTGGGAAGGGCATATTTGGGGAGAATTAAGGAAAGCATACCCGGATTTGTTTAAAATATGGGATGCTTCCCCCCATTTGGTTACGGCTCCCGGCGGAGAAAATATGGCAATGGTACTATTACGCTCCTGGGATTTTGTACAAAAGATTCTTGTTAACCATCCAGGAGAGACTATTTGTGTGGTAACTCATGGGCTAACTCTGAAACTATTAGTAACCAAAGCTTTAGGCTTTGAGATTCATGATTGGACTAAAACGCCTTGGCAGAATAATACTGCCCTAAATATTTTTGAAGTTGACGGTGATGAATGGAAGCCTGAGTTGGTCGGGGATTGTCAGCATTTAGAAAAAGTTGACCAAAGAAACTAAACTCTTGATTCACATAAAAACCACCCAAGGCAAAATGCTTTGGGTGGTTTTTATGTGAATCCGGGATTATTGCTTAGGGTGAGCTTTTCTTCCAGTCCTCTTGAAACATCTGGTCTAATTTTGAGGTTGCAGCAGGTGAGGGGACAGTAATAGAAAACTCATGATCTGCAACAAAGTTATAACGTGTCCAATCGGAGCCGCTTGCCAGAAAGGAGTTCTGGTCAAAAATTGCTAGGTGAAGTCCGAGAGGTGACTGCTTAGGAAAATAACGTATGGAGATGCCGGCGGCTTTTAGTTTTTCCAGAGTTACCGGTGTCTTGCTGGCAGCACTGGAGTCTAATATAATGCGGATATTTCGGCCCTTTCCAGCAGCGTCAAATAAGGCTTGAACAATATCAGGCTCGGTGATTTCTGTGTTTTCAATCCAGATGGATTTTGCACTGCTGGATATATACTCCAGCAGTTGTTCCTTGACGTTAGCGTTGACAGCCAATGTAATATTATCGTTATTAAGAGTAGTTGGTTTGGGTACATCTAGGGGAAAAGTTGTGGTGAATTCCCAATCCTTGGAGAAGAGTGCTGCGATTTTCCAGGCAGAACTTCCAGAAAGTTCCACGGCTAAATCATGAGCTTTGAAGCTTTTACTTGTCCATGATGGTCCGTAAACTAAAGCTTTGTTTTGGTCAACAATTAACCACTTGGTATGGTCATTTTGTCCTTTCTGAGCAGGATAGTACTGAATCGATACATTTTGATTTTTCAACTGGTCGAGAGTAGCCCAATTTTGCTTCTGCCATTGGTCTAAGAGAATATGGACTTCAATACCTGAACGGGATTTAGACAGCAAAAGATTAATGAGCTGAGGGTCGTCAAACTCGGCTTGTTCCACATAAATTGAGGATTGTGCTGATTGAATCAGACTGATGGTGCGTTGATAGATAGCCTCTTGATCAATCAAAAGTGCTTCGGCGGAAAGATTGGAAATTGGGGCCTTCTTAGCAAAAATTTTAGGAACTTTCATGGTACATCCACTTAAAAACAGAAGGCAGAATAAAAGAATAACTATTGTAACTAAGGGGATATGTCGCTTAGGCATAATACTTACTTCTCCCAAGGTCAAAATTTGTCTACATTATAACATATGTGTCCAAAAGGTTAAAAGATTGGAAAGGCATAACATCAAGAAGTTTTTCATAAGAATTGGGCAGGGTGAGTTTAAAGCTTTGAAAGGGCATGGGGTTATGAGGGTGATGAAAACTCGTTGGACTATTTTTATATCGATTATTTTTAGCGTTTTAGTAATTCTCGGATATATGAACAGCAAGGCCGAAGCTGTACTGCCTGCCCAGGGATCAGGTTTAAATTTCTCTGCAGCCTTAGCCTTCGACCATGTAAAATACCTTACAGATAAGATTGGACCTCGCCCGGCCGGGAGCAAAGGAGAGCTAAAGGCAGCCCAGTATATTGCTTATGTTTTAAGTCAAAATGGCTGGAAAGTTCGTGAACAGCCATTTAGTAAAGTGATCCTTCGCAATCCATCCCTCAATGATCCTCAAAAACGTGTTGAATTGATAAATAGTCAAAATATCATCGCTGAGCTGCCTGGAACGCTTCCAGATACTGTTGTACTCGGTGCCCATTATGATACGGCAGCAATGAATGTACCTGGAGCTGTAGATAATGGTTCAGGGGTAGGAGTATTGCTTGAACTTGCACGAGTCTTAAGCAAGGAACCTCATGAAAAAACTTATCAATTGGTTTTCTTCGGCGCTGAAGAAAATGGACTAGTCGGTTCAAACTATTATATCTCACAAGCCGATTTATCAGCTGTACAATGGATGATCAATGTTGATATGGTCGGAACTCCTCTGGAAATTGATGTTGCAGGCAATAAATCTGCCCCGCCGGATCTGCTTAAACAAGTTTCGGCTTTGGCTAAAGAGAGCCATATTCCTTTTCATCTCAGCCGAGATTTTACCGTTATGACTCGGGATAATTCGCAGGGCGGTTCAAGTGATTTTAGCTCTTTTTTAGATCAGGGGATTCCTGCCTTGGGCTTAGGGATTTACGGGAGGCCGGAAGGATATTTTCATAGACCAGAAGATCAGTTGGACCATGTATCATTGGAAACTTTGCAAAACGTTGGTAATCTTGTTCATTTATTAGTGAATAACGTAAAACTAGACAGACTTGGACCCCAGAACTGGGATGAGTTGTATCTTTCGTTTCAGATTGGCGGAAATGTTTTTGTACTGCCTAGTTTTGCCCTGAGAGGACTTATTATTCTCATTTTGCTTTTAACAGTTATTATCTACTTCAATTACCTGAAACAACGTAGAGATAAAATACCCTGGAAGGATGTCTTTGTAAGTACTGGCATTATTACCTTGCTGAGTATAATTATTATAGGAACTGGTGGAATTGGAGAACTCCTCTGGCAAAGCTTAAAACATACTCAAAAGGTATATTATGCTCATCCTGAAGTATACCTTATTGCTCGTGTGGGGATTTCTGTTGGTCTTATTATACTTCTTGCCGGTTGGTTAAAAAAGCTGCCGATGATCCGGGATGCGAATCTCTACTGTTTAGCTGCCGGACTTCCGCTCTTGATTGTGAGTCTAAGCTTAGCTCTTATACGCATTGATCTTGCCTTTCCTTTTGTTTTCTGGCTCTTTTGTCTAGATATTCAGTTCTTTTTTCCTAATATCGTGTTCGTGCTAATAGGTCCCTATTTCTTATATTCGATCCATTATGAGCTTTTGACTTCTGAACAATGGTTGAGTTTTAATGAAGCTATCCATAAATACCCTGTCATTTTCCTCGTGACGTATGCCTTACTTTTAGTTCCCTTTTTGCTTGCCTGCTGTCATGTCGCCCTGAAGAGATCCGCTCTTGCCAAAAAAATTTTGGTCTATGTAAAAATGCCGGCCTTGATTGGGCTTGGTCTGCTGGTACTCTGTTTAGGTTTGGTACCCTCCTTCAACGCGAAGTACCCACAGCAAGTTACAGTTCAAGAAGAATGGATCGGGAACAAGGAGGGGAAAATTCATATTTATTCGGATGAACGTTTACCGAGTCAATTAGTGAAGGATTTAGGCGTCAAAGAAGGAAAAAGCGTCGAGGTACCTCTAGTGAATGAGAAAGCTCCTTTAAGTGTGGCGACGACAGTTGAGGAGAAAAGTTTAAATGCTCAAAGACTTTTGGATCTAACCATAAAATTGAATTATCTTCAAGAACCCTATTTGGTTCAACTAGAATTGGAAAGTGATCATCCTTTTGAAGCTAAAACGGATGAGTTCCTTCCAATGACCAAACTGCCTAAACAAATACAATTAATAGGATTTCGGCAGCCAACGGGCAAGTATTCGCTGCTCTTGCAAAGAACCCCGCCTCAGAAGAACACCATTCATTTAAGCGTAGAAACTCAGGGATTGCTAACATGTTCAATCGAAGGAATATTTCCTTGTTCGGAGCCTCAGCTGCAAATACATAACAAGCAATTATCGATAGACTATCTACGCTTATTTAAAGAAAACTATTCTTTTTAAGGAAATTTCTCTCTGGATAAGATGATTTATTGGTGGGAAACTAAGTATAATTCAAGGAGAGGGTGAAATAAATGTATAAAATGATAGCAGTAGAAGATGGACTCAGCAATGTCGTACAAGCATTACATGCTTCAGGATTTAAGACCGCTCCTTTAGAAGGAAAGGCATTGTATAATATTCGGGCAGTTGTCGTTAAGGGTGATGGAACTCATAATTTATCGGCGGATTGGCCGGTCAAGCTGCCAGTTATTAATGCCTCCGGTCGTAGTGCAGAAGAAGTCGTTGAGGTTCTTAGGGATCGTTTTTCCTAATAGAATGAACTCGAGCCACTCCCACTTCTTAAACCATCCGAAAAAGGATGGTTTTTTAGCATATCGTCTATCAGATGGTAGAAACGATTGTATGGATGTAACTATGAAATCAAAGAAAAATGAAAGCTTTCCTTTCCTTTGATTTCACGGTATATTTTAAAGATATGAATCTTTACGTTTTTGAAAGCGAGGATCTGTTATGTCTATACCAAGAGTGTTTCTTATAAGAAATCGCAAAAGAAGGCTTGAACAGGGGCATCCCTGGATCTATCCCGGAGAAATTGGCAGAATCGAAGGGAATCCCTCAGGAGGAGATATTGTACATATTTTAAATCACGATGGACATTTCTTGGCCCAAGGATTTTATAACCCTGTATCGCAGCTGATTCTGCGAGTGATATCCTATTCGGAAAACCCCATTGATGAAGAGTTTTTTTTAAACAAAATTCAAAGTGCTTGGAAGCGGCGACAATGGCTATTATCTAATATAACCTCCTGTCGGGTTGTCCACGGTGAAGCGGATTTCTTGCCAGGCCTGATTATTGATAAATATGAAGACGTTCTTGTGGTTCAAATTCTTGCCCTTGGCATGGAAGTCCGACGACAATGGATATTTCAGGCCTTAAAAAAAATCTTCAATCCACGAGGAATTTATGAACGAAGCGATGTTTCTGTTCGGCGCTTGGAAGGTCTGGAAGAGAGAGTCGGCTTCGTGGATACTCCTTTTGATACTCAAATAACCCTCCAGGAAAATGAGTTAAAGATCATGGTCGATGTAGCTGAAGGACAGAAGACTGGGTATTTCTTTGATCAACGTGAAAATCGTGCTTCCTTAAAGCCCATTATGACTGGATGGGGAGCGAGTCATGGGATTTACCGAGATCCTGAAGGACGTCCTCAAGATAAAAAGGGAAAAGAAATTAAAAATCCGTTTTGGGATGGTGCTGAGGTCTTAGATTGCTTTTCCCATACAGGATCGTTTATGCTGCACGCGTGTCTGTATGGGGCTAAAAAGGTTACTTGTGTTGATATCTCAGAGAAAGCTATTGAAATGGCTAAGAGGAATGCATTGCTTAATGGATTTCTGCATCGTACTCAATTTGTTGCGGAAAATGCTTTTGATTTTTTAAGAAACCAAGTAAACGAGAAGAAGACTTGGGATGTAGTCATTTTAGATCCTCCGGCCTTTGCTAAAAGTCGTCAGGTTCTGGAAGGAGCGCTGCGAGGCTATAAGGAAATAAATCTTCAAGGAATGAAGTTAGTTCGAGATGGTGGCGTTTTAATAACAGCATCATGCTCATACCATTTAAGTTCAGCACGATTTCAAAAAATGCTGCAAGAAGCTGCAGCAGATGCTCATAAAATCTTGCGCCTAGTAGAATTCCGTCGTGCCGGTAAAGATCATCCAGTTCTTTTAGGAAGTGAAGAAACAGATTATCTAAAGTTCGCGATTTATGAAGTCTTTAATCGTTAATATTTCTTAAAATCACTTTGCAAAGTGAAAATAATGTCTTATAATAGGAAATATATGGAGGAGGGGCATTGATGGAGAACTTTAGAACGTTTGAGAATATCTGCAACTTGCTGCGTAATCACTCCTATAAAGTAACTCCTCAAAGACAGACGATTCTCCACATGTTTGTGGAGCATGTGGATCGGCATTTAAGTGCCGAAGAAGTATATATGCTCGTTAAAAATGAAAACCCAGAGATAGGTCTTGCTACCGTTTATCGAACTTTAGATATATTGGCGGAAATTGGAGTTCTTATTAAGAACGATTTTGGAGATGGCCGCACTCGTTATGAATTTAGTCGTAAGGATGAACATCATCACCACCATCACCTTATTTGTTTACGCTGTGGAAATGTTTCGGAATTTGATGATGATTTATTAGAGTCCTTAGAAGCCGTCATTATGAAACGAAATCATTTTAAAGTTTCCGACCACGATTTAAAATTTTATGGCTATTGTTCTAAATGTGAAGGGGCGCAGTAATGCGCCTCTTTGCCTTAATTCGCCTTAAGAAGAAATAATAGGTCAAATCTTCTTTCTTGATGGAACATTAGAGAAATAAAACCTCTGTTTACAAAAACTCGGCGATTTAGCTGAGTTTTTTGCTGTCAGAATGAAATTTCGAGGACACTGTTAAACCATTTATCCAGTTAAGCCCCGATGTTCAGCTTTAGCTGAACGAGTTCACTGCTGATTTATAGGAATAAAAACTTATTATGACATAAATTAAGTAGTAATTATAATAATCTGACGAGAGTGTAGGAAAAGCAGCTCAAGTATAATGAATAATCGCGTATATCCAAGGCTTTTGGCGTTCGATTCTCGAGTGTCCCAGGAGGATTAAAAGAAAAAAAGGAGAATGAAATAATGGAAAAATAAGTAAAAAAGGGGCTGAGACAATGGTTGTACCTTTGGCCTCAAACGTCAAACAAAAAAGGCCGACTCTCAGGAAAACATATCTGTGGAATTCTTTGCAAGCAAAATGGCACTTTTGGCTGGGAAAAACGGATTTAGCTATCCAGGAATGGGTAGATTTATTGAAGCAAAGCAAAGGTAAACTTCGGCTAAATGAAGTTGAACATTTAATTGAAGTTCAGGCATTTCAAGAAGCAAGGGATTATTTAGAAACTCTGGAACGAAAGGGCTATGACGAATCGGGGATGATATGTGGTCTCTTAGCGCAATGTTATCTTGGACAAGGCCTCATTCTGCAAGCGAAAACTATGATTGAAGATGCGCTTAAATTAAAACCGCAAAGTTCCAAGTTCTGGGGGATTCTTGCAGATTGTCATTTGGAACAAGGAAATTGGCAGGAGGGAGTTAAGGCTCTTGACAATTCCTGTCGAGCAGAACCTAAAAATGCGGAAACCTATTATCGGCTAGGGATTATTTATGCTTATCATGAAGAATATCAAGAAGCCTTGCGCTGTTTTCAAGGGTGTTGTCAACTATCACCGCGTGAATCACGATATTGGGAAGAAAAGGGAGAAATGCACTTGAAGTTGGAGCAATTGGCTGATGCCTGCCTGAGTTTTGATCGGGCCCTTCGTTATGGCGGAACGCCTGATTTAGCGGCAAGATTAGCCTATTGTTATATTCAAATCGGTCAAATAAAAAAGGGAATCCAATACTACAAATTCACCCTTAAATATGAGCCGGATCATTACGATTCTTTAAGTAATCTTGCCGCGGTCTATCAAAATCAGGGACGAACTCAGGAAGCATTAAACCTCTTGGATCGGGCTATAAAGATTTATCCCCAAGATCCAATTCTACTGAACAACCTCGCCTTTACCCTTGTTCATCAAGGAAGATCAAGAAGGGCGGTGGAATACTATAAAAAGGCTTTAGAGCTAAGCCCCGATCACCCGTTGATTCTTTATAACCTTAGTGTATGTCTTACTCGTAAAGGTAATTGGCAGGAGTGTATAGAATCTCTAAATAAACTTATAGAAATAGACCCCAATCATTCAGCGGGATGGGCTTTGCTTGGAAATGTCTACGATCAAATGAATCAGTATGATACGGCCATTGATTGCTATAATAAAGCACTCAAATTAGCCTAAGAAGAAGGGAAAACCCTTCTTCTTTTGTTTAAATTTCATTTTTATTTTGTATCTAAAAATGTTAATATAAATAGTAATATCTCAAATAAGGAGTTAACTATGTATCAGGTATGTGTTCAGGCGCATTTTGATGCCGCTCATTTTATCCGCAATTACAAGGGTAAGTGTTCCAATTTGCATGGGCATCGTTGGAATGTTGTCGTTTGTATTGAAGGTAAACAATTAGATAATTTGGGAATGCTGGTGGATTTTAGTGAAGTAAAACAGGCGATTAGAAAGACTCTTGATTTGTTAGATCACAGCCTGCTCAATGATTTGCCGGCGTTTGGACCCGCAGGAGTCAATCCTACAGCAGAGCTTATAGCCCAATTTTTATTCTGTGAATTTAAGCAGAATTTAGTATTAGGTGAAAATCGCTTAGTATGGGTGAAAGTTTTCGAAGCTCCAGATGCCTGGGCAATTTATAAGGAGGACTGACTTTTGGCTGGTATTGTTTTACTATCAGGCGGTTTAGATTCAACTGTGGCTATGGCCCTATTTCTCGAGAAAACAACCTTAGATTTAGCTATAACCTTTGATTATGGTCAACGGGCAAAGGAGAAGGAAATATCTGCATCTCGTCAGATTGCCGACCATTTTAATATCCGCCATACGATTATTGCTTTGCCTTTTCTTCAAGAGCAGACTCGTACTGCCTTGGTTAATCGTTCAACAGATTTACCTCAATTAGAGTTTAAACAACTTGATAATATTGAAGAAGAAGCTCTTAAAAGCGCTCATCAGGTTTGGGTGCCTAATCGCAATGGCTTGTTTATGAACATTGCCGCTGTATTTGCCGAAAATATGGGTGAAGCGGTAACTCTGATTACGGGCTTCAATCGGGAAGAGGCCGCAACATTTCCGGATAATTCTTTAGAATTCATGACCGCAATGAATGATTGCTTCAAATACTCGACTCAAAATACGGTGACGGTTGATAGCCCTACTGCAGCGTTATCAAAATCTGAAATCGTCCGAGAAGGCTTAAGACTCAATATTCCATTTGAAAAGGTATGGAGCTGTTATGAAAATGGGCAGCGCCCTTGTGGACATTGCGAGAGTTGTTTGAGAATGAAACGAGCTTTAATCGTAAATGAGGCTGAAGCTTTGGTAAGTGAACTGTTCGACACTCCTTAATAGTATCTTAAATATTTGAATGTTAAAAGACTCAAAGGCCGCGAAAAGAGGGAATAGTCTTGAAATATCATATTTGTCAAAATCCTCTCAACTATGATGGGAGTCAGCTTCAATCCCTGTTTACCTACAAAAACTTTGGTTTAATGGGGGATAGTATGTGTGTGTTTCGAGGAGCATGCCGCGTTGAACAAAATGAGATGGTGGACATGGAAGATGTGGCAGCACAGGATTGGATCTATAGTGAGGACATGCTGCATTTTATCGTTGAACATTTTGAAATGGATTTAGAGAAGACGATTGTTCGGCAGCGCTTGCTAATAGCAACTATAAAAGAAGAACTGGAAAAATTAGGAGCATCCTCTCTGAGACGAACTGGAGACGACCTTTATGATGGAGACCGAAAGCTTTCTGTAAGTATTGCAACTCTTTCGCCTGTCTCCACGCTTATCCACTGCGGCTTAAACGTTTCTAGCCATAATACTCCTATTCCGACGACTGGCTTAAATGATCTTCAAGTCTGTAATGTTTTGGAATTCGGAGAGAACGTTGCCAAACGTTATTGTGCCGAGGTCTTGTCGATGCGCCATGCTCGTTGTAAAGTCCGAGGGGTTATGTGATGATTAAGTTACCGGTAACTGAAATTTTTTCATCGATTCAAGGGGAAGGCCCGTACGTCGGCACACGTCAAATTTTCTTAAGGTTTCCTCGCTGCAATTTAAAATGTCCATATTGTGATACAGAGACTATAGTTCCGAAACAATTTCGCATAGAAATCAACCCAGGTTCGCGAAGTTTTCGGGAATTCGAAAATCCTATTGATATTTTCGAACTAGTGGAGTTGCTTCAGTCTTACGATTTTTCTCTCCATCACTCCCTAAGCATCACTGGCGGAGAACCTCTTCTTTGGGCTGATGAACTTTCGTCGTTTCTACCCTTAATCAAGAAGAAGAATCTTCCGATTTATCTGGAAACGAATGGAACACTCCCGTCCCAACTTCTCAAAATATTGTCACTTATTGATATTATCAGTATGGATATCAAGTTACCTTTCGGAGAAGAGATCTTTTGGGATGTTCACGAAGACTTTCTGCGTAAAAGTCTTGCTAAAGAAGTATTTATCAAAATTGTCGTGACTGAGAAAAGCAAATTAGACGATCTTCAAAAGGCTCGGGATTTAATTGCGGGCATTAACCCGTCATTGCTAACTATTTTGCAGCCTGTTACTAAAGTCAACGGTTGCGAGAGTCCCAAGCCCGGCCAACTTTTAGATTGGCAGCGGTTCTTTCTGGAAAAGCTTATGAATGTCCGAGTTATTCCTCAAACACATGTCTTTATGGGGCAGTTATAGAAAACTGGTGAGGGATCATCGTGTAAAGGAGAAATGATTATGGGGATGGATTTGGAAAAAATTGAGCAGGCAGTCTATATGATTTTAGAAGCAATAGGGGAGGATCCTAAAAGAGAGGGACTTCAGGACACACCAAAACGTGTTGCCAGGATGTATGCAGAGGTATTTGCAGGTCTGCATGAAGACCCCAGTAGACATTTAAAAGTACAGTTTTCCGAGGAACATGAAGAAATGGTGATTGTTAAGGACATCCCAGTCTATTCTATGTGCGAACATCACCTTGTTCCTTTTTATGGTAAGGCTCATGTCGCCTATATTCCCAGGAAGGGGAAAATCACTGGTTTATCGAAATTCGCCCGTGTAGTGGAGGGCTTTGCCCGCAGACCTCAGCTTCAGGAACGCTTGACATCTGAGATTGCTGATGCAATTATGGCTGAACTTACACCTTTAGGAGTGCTTGTTGTTATTGAAGCTGAGCATATGTGTATGACCATGCGAGGTGTAAAAAAGGCAGGTTCTAGAACCCTCACTTCTGCAGTACGTGGAATTTTTAAAACGAATCCTATAACGAGATCGGAGGCTTTCTCCTTAATTCAAGGTCATAAAAGCTAAGAAAGAGGTATCCTATGGATGAGAGACCTACTTCTCCTATGCCGGAACGGTCGGGAAAACTCGAACTTATTGCGACACAGAAAGTTAGCCCTAATCGAGAACTTTATAAAGTAGTAGATTTTCTCAATAAAAACTTGAAAGATTATCGACTAATGTTTGGGTTAACGAAAAAAGAGGATAAAATGGTTGTGTCGATTTATGAAGTAGAGTAAATAGGAGGAAAAATATGCATATTTTATTGACCAATGATGACGGCTATTTTGCTCCAGGAATTCAAATGCTTTACAAGGTTCTTAGCAATACCGGATATGATGTCAGCATTGTAGCCCCAGAAGGTCAGCGCTCAGCAACAGGCCACTCCATTACGTTATTTAATCCTTTATTTGTGAGCGAACATTTGTTGAAGGAATCCTTAAAAGGATTTGCCATAAGCGGAACTCCTTCCGATTGTGTAAAACTTGCAATTCAAGGTGAACTTGTTCCTAGACCTGATCTTTTGATTTCAGGGATTAATCAAGGTCCTAATTTAGGGACTGATATTTTTTATTCTGGAACGGTTTCAGCAGCGATGGAAGGAGTTTTATTGGGTGTTCCCTCTATTGCTGTGTCTTTAGCCAGCTTTGAATATCAGGAGTTTGAACCTGCTGCAGCCTATGTCGCTGAGAATTTGAAGCTTTTTCGCAAGTTGGATTATAAGGGATTAATCAATTTGAACCTTCCCGGAAAACCTCGCAATGAGTGGCGGGGACTGAAAGTAACAAGATTAGGTAAGGCAGTTTATGAAAATATTTTTGAACAGCGAACTGATCCCAGAGGAAGGCTTTATTATTGGCAAAGTGGCACTATGACTCCAGATAATGAAAGCGATACGGATTTATGGGCAATTCAGGAGGGGTTTGTTTCTGTGACTCCGGTTCACAGTAACTTAACGGATTATGCGAATTTGTCGCTTTGGACTGAAGAGCTGGCTAAGTTAAAATAAAGGAGTACAGAAATTTCTGTACTCCTTTTATCGTCGAATACGGTTTAGACGGGGGTATTAAGAGATTCTTTTGCTCGTCGGATCATTGTTTTTACCATACTTCCGCCGATTCTGCCGCCAACATGTCCACATTCACGGGAGGTCATGTTTTCCCAGCCCTGAGTTTGGATCTTAGAACTAAGACCTAATTCTTCAGCGACTTCCCATTTGAATTGTTCTAAAACTGGTTGTGGTAAAATACCGGCGTTTCTATTTCGACGACTCATATATAAATCTCCTCCCTCTTATCTTTATCCGTACAATGATAGTATTAACATTTTTTAAAGCTTTATGGCACTAAAATTATGGATATCTTATTTCTTTTTGTTAAGGAAGGAAGTTTCATGATATTTGCATCTTTTATAGTATACGTTATTGTTTTTTCTTTGCTTTTATCATTTCCGAGTTTCAGAAATAAAAAGCGTTCAAGTTCAATAGTTAAACTATTAGTTATCCCTATTTTCTTAGGGGCTTTAGTCGTGATATTAAAAATAATAAAAGTCTACTTTGTATATAAGTTTCTGATTATTCTTTTTATTAGTGTGCTGATTTTGTTATCCTATTGGCAATGGGGGGGGCAGTTTAGACGTTGGTGGAGATAATTCTTTTAAGGCTTTAAAAATTTTCCGAGCCAAGGCAGCCGTCTTAAATCTGAGAAAGTAATGCCGCCATTGAAGACTAGCACTATGCCGTAAAGCAAAACTCCGCAGGAAAATTCTAAACTATACCCCACTAAATGTCCGCCTATGATAGGGTCTAAGAGGCTAAAAGCAAGAATCATGGCGATACCTCCGCTAAAGGGTTGGAGGAGAAACCGCTGAAGGTCAATAGGCATGCCGCTGCTTCGTGTGATAGCTAGAAGGTTCAAGGCAGCCATTATAATAAAACCAATCACATAAGCCCAGGCAGTTCCCCTAAGACCCCATTGGGGAAGACCGGTAAGGTAGATCAAAATGGGGATCCGCAGCATGGCTGCAATAATAGAATGAAGAACCGGAAGCTGAACTTTTCCGAGTCCTTGCAGAATTCCTGTTGTTGTTTGTTGAATGTACGAAAAAATACCACCTAAAGCTAAGATTCGTAAAATAGGTGAGATTTCAGGACTTTTAAAAAAAATGGTTAGTGGACGAGAAAAATAGAAGAGAGTGATCAGACAGGGAATACCAATCAAGATCGTTAAACGTATTGCTTCAACGCTTCGAGCACGGACAATATGAAACTGATGTTGAGCTGCTGCTTCAGAAATAGATGGAACTAGTGATGTGGCTAAGGCAAAGGTAAAGACACTGGGAAAGGTAAGTAAGGTAAAGGCAGATCCCCCTAATTGCCCGAACAAGGTAGTTGCTTCCCGAGCACTGTAACCTGCAGCGTGCAGACGTTGGGGGATAAGCATAGCGTCTAAAGCAGACAATCCGGTAGAAAATAATCTTCCGACGGTTACAGGAGAAGCAAGATGCCATAATTGCCGTAAAATATAGCCCGAAGAAGTATGGGAGGCCGGATCTTTTTCTAAGGGTATTCGCGACCTTTGATAATGGATGATAATTACCAAAAGGCCAACGGCTTCACCGGCCAGCATTCCGAAGGCTAATCCCGCCGCGGCCCATTCAACACCGGTTTTGAGAAGGTAAATGGCTGTTGTGTAGCCTACAGCAACGCGGACGATTTGCTCACAAATTTGGCTTACTGCTGTAGGGACCATATTTTGTAAGCCTTGAAAATATCCTCGAAAGACTGAGGAGATAGAGACTATGAAGATAGCAGGTGTACAAATCTGAAAAATCGTCAGGACTCTGGGGTCAGGAAAAAGCCTGTGGGCGATGTAGGGTGTCAGGAAATAGAGGCCTGATGAAACTAAGGCCCCCGACACTGTAAGAAGCCAAAAGGCAAGGCGAAAGATGGAACGAGCTTGATAACCTCTTCCTAAGGAAACCTCTTCGGCAACCATTTTGGCAATGGCAAGGGGGATTCCTGCTGTCGTAAAAACTAGGGCCAGCATGTATAGGGGAAAGACCATATTAAAGAGTCCGTAGGCTTCTCCGCCTATATGGGCCATGATTAAATATTGATAAGTAAAGCCTAATACACGGTTCAATAAATTAGCGCCTAAGAGAATTGTTGCGCCGTAGACAAAGGTCCTTCTTGGCATCTCTTTCCTCCACAACTATGGCAATATCGTTACTTCTAACCATATGCACAGGGAAATAAGGAAATGCTTAAGAAATTTTTTACCGAGCTGCGAAAAACAAAAGGATTTTAATGTTGGATAGAGAAAAGTTTTCCATGGAGGAATATGGTTCTTAAAATGGGGCATTCTACCTCAAGGGGGGAATCATAATGTGGCAACTGCTCAAGAACGCAAAGATATACAGTCCGAACTATATTGAGGAAACAGATGTCCTCATTGTTGGTTCAAGCATTGCAGTAATCGGGAAGAATCTACATCTGCCTGACTTTGTTGAGGGAGAAGAGATTGATCTTCAGGGTATGATCTTGACTCCCGGTTTTATAGATGCTCATGTACATATCTGCGGCGGCGGCGGGGAAGCGGGTCCGGCTTCCAGAACTCCAGAAATTCAACTGTCTCAGCTCACTTTAAGCGGAACAACCACCGTTGTCGGCTGCTTAGGGACAGATTCGGTTTCTCGCTCAATTTCCGAACTTCTTACGAAAGCTCATGCCCTTGAAGATGAGGGAATAAGCACCTTTATCTACAGCGGGGCCTATCAAGTACCAGTAAGGACCCTTTTGCCAACTCTGCAGCAAGACTTGGCCCTGATTGAAAAAGTAATCGGTGCAGGAGAAATCGCAATTTCAGATCACCGTTCTGCTCAACCTCAAATTGCCGAGCTTGAACGTTTAGCTTCAGAAGCCCGAGTCGGCGGAATGCTCGGGAGCAAAGCAGGTGTTGTTCATCTCCATCTTGGGGAGGGTAAGCGTGGGCTCGATTATATATGGAAGATTCTTGAACAAACTGAGATTCCTATTACTCAATTTATGCCCACACATATTAATCGGACACATTCCTTGTTAGAACAGGGAATTCAATTCTTGCAAGCAGGAGGACACATTGATTTAACGGCAGGGTGTGACGATTTTTCCGCGGAACTTCAGGTACCGGCCGTCCTTTCAATGTTAGAACAACGCAATCTTCTCAATGAACGAATTACCGTAACTTCGGATGGAAATGGAAGTATGCCCCAATATAACGAAGAGGGCGTTTTAGTTGGCATGGGTGTTGGCTCTGTCGAAGTTTTATGGCGTGATGTCAGAGAAGCTGTTCATCACCATGGAGTAGCCTTAGAAAAGGCTTTGAGTACCATAACATCTAATGTGGCCAGAGTACTGTCTCTTAAAAATAAAGGCATGATACGAGTAGGTTACGATGCTGACCTGGTAGTTCTCGATGAGTCTTTACAGGTTCGAGATGTCTGGGCCAAAGGAAACTATATGGTGAGGAATAAAACACCCCTCATAAGGGGTACTTACGAAAAGAAATAATTTATAATGAGAATACTTGACCTGCTCGGCTCAATAAACTAATCAAAACTATTATCTTCAGACTTTAATGAAAGCTCCCAATTACTGTTGCAAGTAAAAGGCTAAGACCTTTTCTTAATAACATACTAGGAGGGATCGTCTTGAAGAACTATGACACGAAAAATCTTCGTAATATCTGTCTGGTCGGCCATGGTGGAGTAGGAAAGACTTCTCTTTCGGAAGCTTTTCTCTTCAATTCAGGTGTGATCAACCGAATCGGCAAAATCACTGAAGGAAACACAGTCTCCGATTTTTTGCCAGAAGAAATTAAGCACAAAGTGTCGATTAGTACGAGTCTTATTCCTGTTGAATGGCAAGGAGTTAAGGTCAATGTTCTCGATACTCCAGGATATTCAGACTTCATTGGGGAAGTCATAAGTGCGTTGAGGATTGCGGAGTGCGGCATAATTGTCCTCAATGGTGTATCAGGTCTGGAAGTGCAGGCTGAAATTACTATGGAACTTATGGAAGAAAAGAAGCTGCCGAGAGTTGTATTTATCAACAAACTAGATCGTGAGAATGCTAATTTTAATAAGATTATTGAACAGTTGAAAGATGTATATCCTGATGCCCGCTTTGCTCCCTTACAAATTCCAGTTGGACTTGAAGCAGATTTTCATGGAGTTATCGATATTCTCGAAAATAAAATGTATGCTTATGAGACAAATGGAAGCGGCAAGTATGTAATTCAAGAAGTTCCTGAAGACTATCAAGATGAATTAAACCTTCTGCAAGAGCAACTGACAGAAGCGGTTGCTGAAGCTGATGATGAAATCCTGACGAAATATCTTGATGGCGAATCTTTAACGTGCCATGATTTGCAAACTACTTTACGTTTAGCATTGAAGCAAAATCTCCTGGTCCCCGTACTTTGCGGTTCAGCGTATAAGAATATAGGCATTAACAACCTTCTTAATTTCATTGTCGATATAGTTCCTTCACCTGAGGTTTTACCACAAAAGTCTGCATTAGTTTTTAAAACCCTTGCTGATCCTTATGTTGGAAAAATGTCTTTTTTTCGAGTATATGGAGGGACTTTTTTTTCAGAAACCATGGTCTATAATGTTAATCGCGACGTCGAAGAAAAAATTGGCCAACCCTTTTACTTGAAAGGCAAAACCCAGGAGCCCATTACATCTGTTCCAGCGGGAGATATAGCGGTGGCTGCAAAATTGCAAAGTGTAAAAACTGGGGATACCTTATGCACTAAAGAACATCCGCTCCAATTAGAGGATATAGATTTTCCAATTCCAACTTTATCGATGGCAATTGAACCAAAGAGCAAGGGCGATGAAGATAAATTGGGTAACTCTTTAGCAAGATTAGCTGAAGAAGACCCTACTATTAAACTTAGCAAAAACATAGAAACGAAAGAATTATTGTTGATGGGCTTAGGTGAAATGCACCTCGATATTATTCAGGAAAAATTAGCTCGTAAGTTTGGAGTTGCTGTAGCTATCAAGGTTCCGCGCGTCCCATATCGTGAGACGATTCGTAAAGCCGTGAAAGTTGAAGGCAAGCATAAAAAACAAACGGGCGGGCATGGACAATATGGCCATGTTTGGATTAATCTGGAACCATTAGATGGCAAAGACTTTGAATTTTCCGAGGAGATTTTCGGAGGGTCAGTCCCCAAACAGTATATTCCCGCTGTGGAAAAAGGAATCCGTGAAGCCATGGCAGAAGGGGCTATGGTTGGATATCCTGTGACCGATATTAAGGTCACTCTCTGTGATGGTTCTTATCACTCCGTTGATTCGTCGGAAATGGCGTTCAAACTAGCCGCTATGATTGCCTTTCGCAAGGGAGTGGAATTGGCAAAACCAACGTTGCTCGAGCCGGTGGTGGAAGTTGAAGTCAAAGTACCTGAAATCTTCATGGGTGATGTCATCGGGGATCTTAATACTAAACGGGGAAAAGTATTAGGGATGGAGGCCATTGGAAAATATCAAGTTATTAAGGCTCACGTGCCTCAGGCTGAAATGATGCGTTATGCTATTGATTTAAGGGCTCTTACTCAAGGAAGAGGGTCATTTACTCTTAAATTCCTTCAGTACGAAGAGGTTCCGGATAGAATCAGCGGAACCATCGTAAATCAGCTTAAGGTAGCCCATAATCATTAGTACTTGATGTAAGATAGAACGGGAAGAAGAAGGACTGATACCTCTCTGAATATCAGTCCTTCTTTTGGTGCTTTGTTTAAAGACAATACCTTAATGACCTTCTGTACGCTGCTTTTGTTCCTTTTTCGTTTCTCCTAATCTCTCGATTTGAGGCTCATACATTTCTTGCTTGATATTTTGAAAATGTTGTTCTACTTCAGGATATTTTGCGGCTAATTCTTCTCTTCTATCCTTATCTTTACTCATTATGAACCCTCCTTGTAGTTTACTGATTCCCTATACAGTATTTCCTAAGTTGGCATAATAAATGTTGGGTATTTTGAGTTTCAATCGTTTAATCTGATCCTGAACTAATATTCTCTAGAGGATATCCCTTGATGTTAAAAGTGTCCAGCAAACGGTTAAGTAATAAGGAAAACTCTGATGTTTTAATTAAACATAATGCTATTAATTTATTCAGTTTTTAAGCCCCCCACTTCTATAAGTGGGGGGGCCTTCGTAAATTTCAGGTGGGGTAGAGTCCCAATCTGAAGCCCCGATGTTCAGCTTTAGCTGAATGAGTTCACTCGGAACAGTTATGCTGAACGCCGGGACTTCTGTTTTTAGGGGTGACGCATTAAGGAGATGTCTGCAAAAAATTTAATAAATTATTAATATAATGTTCATGGAATTATAAGAATTCTAGTGTAATCTTAAAAGCAAGGGTAACTTACCCATATTAACGAATTGAAAGAGATGCTGATTATGAAATTAATTATTACCTTGCTTACATGTGGCTTTATATTTACTATCTTGAGAAGTTTTTCGGTTACAGAATAAAAAATAAAAACATAAACCTAGGACTCGTAGAGCAATAGCCCTCTGTTTGATCAGTTTTAAGTCACCCACTTTTATAAGTGGGGGTGGGTCCGAATTCACTTTGCCTAAATAAGAATAATAATTTGACCTGATAATTATTTCTAATTTGCCGATATACAATGTAGTAGGAAGTATATTATAATATAACAGAGTCAATTTAAGATAGTTAAGAAGGAGGAAATGAATGAAAAGGAAAAAAATAGTTATCTGGTTTGCTTTAGCTATGATGTTGCTTTTAGTCTTAACAGGTTGCAGCAGTAATGAGCAGGAAATTTTTAACGCTGCTTTGAACATGCAAACGATTAATTCATCACATATTCAAACAACGATGAATCTTCACGTTAGTGGCCAGGGGTTTGATCCGCAGGTTCAACAACAAATCGATTCTGTTGCTGCGCTCTTAAATAATGCTTCGCTCAATTTTGATGTAGAATCTACATATAATGATCAAAAAACAGTCGGTAAGAGCAAAGCTATTGTGGACGTAGTTACTCCAGGAATGAAAATTAATATCCCCGTTTGGGTAGACTCGGATTTAACAGGGGATACTCCATCAATTAAGGAAATTGTAAAACTTCCTTTAATTGCCAAAAGCTCTTTGCCTCAACTGGCTGCAAACAAAGATTATTTAGTCATGAACCCTTTGGATACGAAAGATTCTGGTTTGGATAATGAAAGCCTAAAGCAGCTTCTAGAATTCAGCAAAACATTTCAAGAAAAGGAAATTGACTTCTTAAAAAGTTATGCAAGTCGATTTAACCCGAATTTTAGCACCGTCGCTAACTCAACTGAATCAATATCAACTGATGATGGCTATAAGTTAGTCCGATGCTATGAAATTAGACTTAATGATCAGCAATTTAAAGATTTAATCCGGTATACCGTTAATAATTTTAGCCAAGATAAAGAAGCTATGGATTTTGTGAAAGATTTAGTTCATTCCACGCTGCAAATGAGTCAAGCACCGGACAAGGAAAAAAGCATCCAAGCTTTTGATCAGGCTTTTGAACAATTTGATGCTAGTAAAACTGTTTTTTTGGCAACATTTAATTCTCAAATGGATAAGCTGAAGAATGTCACTCTTTTAGGGGATAAGGGGATCGATCTAAAGTATTATATCGATAATGGTTATGTAATAAAAGAGAGTGGAACCATTGACCTTAAAATTGATTTAAATCAATTGAATCAATTCATGAGTACAATTGACAACAAATCATCTGCTTCAGATACTCCAAAAGGTAGTTTGGAAATGATTCTTAATTATAATTCTGATATTTCCGGCACAAACTCTCCAATAGAAATTCAAATTCCGGAAGTTAACGCGGCAAACTCCTTTAATATGACAGATTTGTTAAAAATGGAACAAAAAAGTAATTAACACTCCTTCACTAGCCCTCCTAGAGAGGGCTTTTTCTTACGTAACAAACTTTGCAGTTTAGGAGTATCCAACCTAACCTATTTAGCTATTAATTTATACAGGTTCTAATGTGATAAATTACCAAGATACTTTTTTAACACAAATATGTAAATATATAGTATAATATGTCGTAAGAAAAATATTTAGACCACTTAGTTTTCTTAGTCTCATGATTTTTTAAAATGAAGAAGATTTCTTAAAACTGTGTCCCTCAGAATCTTTTAGCGGGATATACAATGGGGCATTGCGCTTTGAACCTCCGGACGCGGAGGTTTTTGTTTGACTTCCTTTCGATTTTCCTCATTTCGTAAGAGTGGCCAAGGCAGAGTTGTATTTGGTAAACATTTGAAGGTATTTGCCCAAGCCTTTGGGCATAATGTTTAGCGGCGTTTGATTTACCCTCCGTCAACTCTCGTCATTAAATGATGAGAGTCTTTTTTGCAAATACAAAATTTTCATTCTATTTGTCTTAAGGTGAATTAAAGGGAAGCTAATTTTTAAGTTTAGAAGGTTTATGTGTTTTTGTGTTGAATATATTGTCAATATGCATTTTGTCAACAGGGAGGAAGCTTAAGAAATGATTGATTCGAGAGAAAATGGAATTCTTGCTAAAATATTTGCCAATAGAACTAAAATTGAATCTTGGTTTGAAACGCTGCAACATCCCAATACTTTTTGGATGATCCCCTTAGCCAGCCGAGGGATACTGCGGACGTTATTAAAGTGCCAGAATGAAATAAGCTTTAATGAACTAGCAGAAATGAGTTCGGACAATAGAGAAGTTACAAGCATATATATGCTCGAATTAGAATCTGTTCTCGAAGAACAGAAACTATTTATTTTACAATAATTAACAGATCGTACCCTGAAAAAGAGTCTGAGCTACCTTTGGAGGAAGGGAAGCAATTTTTTCCCGAAAACGCATAATTTCCTTTAAATAAGTGAAATATAGTGCGAATTACGATGGGGGTTCTTAATTGACGGAGTTGTCGAGATTTTCTTATAATTATCTATAAGAATATTCGATTATGGAGGAAAGGACGTTGTCTTGTGTCTATTGCTGTTAGCAAGTCTGAGGTTGAAAATTCTGGGGAACAATATACTGGAGAACCAAATCAAATCGAGAATAACATAACGGAGAATATTGCTCCATTTGTTCCTTTTATAAAAGAGTGCAAAATGTGTCACTCAATATGGGATTATTTCAGTGGGATGACGGAATGTCCCAAATGCGGAACTAAGTTTCAAGCTGTTTAATTCAGACACCATTATTCAGTAAAATTCTTACAAGCTGAATTCCAAAGGGCGCTTATCATGAAAACTGATAAGCGCCCTTTGGTGTGCGCCATGCATGGCGATAAGATTCTTGACTCCTCCGTTAAGCTTGTTTAAATAGAGGACTAAGCTTATACATTGCTAACACGAAAACGGAACAGGCTAAGGCAATTACAGCCATGACAGAAAACGAAAAGACTTTAGACGAATGGTCGATCAAGATCCCCATTACTATTGGTCCAAAGGTTATACCGAGTGAATATATCGATTGATAAAAACCCATAGCCGTGGATTTTTTATCTGCATCAAAGCCTCTTACTGCAATTGCCATAAGAATTGCTGTGAGGATGCCTGCTCCAAACCCGCCGATCATTTGGAGCGGGAAGAACCAGATAGGCTTAGGGGCGACGGCTATGCCTGCACAATATGCCGCCAGTAAGATAAAGCCTAACGTTATAATATTTTTTTCGCCAAGTTTATTCGAAGCCTTTGTACTGACGAAATAGGCGCCTATAATATTCATAACGCTAAATAAAACATAAATAACACCAAGTTGGAGGCCTGTTGCACCAAGCTCTTTTGCAGTACTCGTTGTGAAGGAGTACACAGTTCCAAACATTAAAAACCAAACAAAACCACCCAAAAGAGAGACTATTAGTAGTTTCTTATTCTTCATAACTTTTATAAGACTAGCGGTAGTAACATTTGTTCGGCCTGCAGTCTCAGAATTGATAAAGAATGAAAGAATGAAGCCGGTCATACCGAATATAAAACTTAAAATGAACAGTGAGCGGATGCCTAATTGTTCAAAAACTCCACCGAGTAAAAATGCAGCTAAAATACCGAGGTTCATAAGGGAAGTGATAAGGCCAATTGCTTTCGTACCTTCTGATTTGTCATAGTATGAAGAATAAAGCAAAGTAAAAGAAATCCATGTTGAAGAAGCAACTCCCGATAGGGCATTAGCTACAAACAGCATAATAGGTGAACCAAAAAGTATGATCATGATGGAAGAAGTGCCGGCTAAGAAAGCACCTATAATGATAAAAATTTTGTGATTTCCGACGATATCGGTAATAATTCCCAACGGAATCCTTAATAGCAGTTGGGTGACTCCGTATGCCCCAACAATAACTCCCACAACTGTTGCCGATATCGAAAGAGATAGCAGGTAGGGTGTAAGGAATGGTATGTAGACATATTGCGCAAACCAAAATAGGATAGTGATTGCAGCTAAAAGATTTCTTTTAAACGTTATGCCAGACACGTTATTACCCCCCCAAGTGAAATTAGTCATTTGTTAGTATAACACAATAAAGATTGGGTATTGGCAAAAACCATAAAAAATCCCAAGCGATTAATCAGAGACCAAGAGCCAGATAAAATAAGCAGCGTTGCTGGACGCTGGGCATGACGAAAGCCCACTTCCTTGGATTGGAGGTGGATTTTCTTGCATAAGTATTTCTTATACTAAACTTTAAAAGATGTGATTTGTCTTTTCGGTCAGTAAGTATTATTATTACGTATGTCAATACAGCCATATGCCCATTTACCTATATGTCCATTTACCTATATACCCAAATACCCAAATACCCAAATACCTATTATACCTTTATATACCCCTCCCTTGAGAGGGGCTTTTTTTTTTATCCAATCGTAAGAACCCCACTTCCGCAAGTGAAAATGGTTCCCATACATCCGGAGGCTTCGCAAAGAATAAAATAGCTTCCATGTTTGAAGACGTTCTGAGCCTATTATAGAAAAAAATACTAGTAAGTGTTTAGGAACTTATGGGAATAGTAATAGAGCGATCTTGCAATTTGGTTTTTTATGGCTTATATCAAGGCCATAGATGACCTTATTTAAATGGTCATTACATAGAGGAGGGTAGATGATGGAAAAAATAAAAGACAGAATCTTTCTTGGCTTTATCGCAGGGATGATTGGAGCAATTCCTGGTAGACTATTAAATAAGCTGGAATTTAAGCTTGGTATCACAGACTCTCGTTATGAAGAAATGGCATCTATGCTTTTTGTAAGCAGAAGAGATGCACATAAGATTATGGGGAATGGCGTCGGGAAAATAGCTAATGGTTTATTGACATCGGCAAATGGAATTACTACTGCATATGTTCTTTCAAAAACAGGTCGAGATCATGCAATGCTAAAGGGCATAGGAATATCATCTATGGCATGGCTTGGAATATACGGTATAAGCACTCAAGCTCAAGTGCGAAAAAGTAATAAACCGATAGCTGCGCTTTTAAGCTATTTGGACCATGTAATTTTTGGAGCAACGACGGCGACGTTGGTATCAACGCTGGGTGCTGATTCAATTTTTCCGCCTCACAAAGATAGAGACTCGCAAGAGCGATGCCCAGTTAACGGATGCCCTTCACAAAATGACCACTTACCTACAATACAAATATGGCAAATTTCAAACAATCAATCTGGAAGAGCAAAAGCATCTGCGGATCGTCTAAGGTGAGAAGTAGTAGAAGTCATGAACCTGGCCCGTATGAAGCAAAGGCATGTAGTTGCCGGCCATACCGAAATGATGTACTCAAGCCATTGGGTGAAGTATCTCTCTAACGAGATCCTCTGAGACATGCATTCTGGGTTTGCCGGAAGCCCCTATCCTACGGCGAAAACAGTGTTTTCGTTCTTAATGAAGTGTAGGTAGGGGCGGTTCACTTGTTTATGCTTACAATTCATTATGTCCTCAACAAAATCGTCTTGAAGAAAATCATCGATACGTTGAAGCAGTTGCTCATATCTCGAGACGGTTCTGCTTTCAAACGGCAGTTTGCTATTCCGAGCTACCGGGATCTGAAATGGTCCGATCTATCGAAGGCGTTTCGGTTTATCCAGTTTTTAAGAAAGTTGGACTCCTTGATAGTTTGTGAAAACGTTGGTGTTGAGGGGAGGTGGGAGAGATGGGAAAATTCACTGCGAAGGATACGCCCGAAAGGTGTATGACGATTTTGCAGGAAATAAAACAGAAAAAAAGAGATTGCTTCAGATTTTGTGAGCGTTCTCCGCAAAGAAAGACTTACAGTTAACGAAGCAATCTCGATATTGAAAAGTGCTGAACTTATCAAGCAGTCTAGATTCACAACTTAATCTGGTTTCTCGGGTATCGGTTTCTTGGGTTTGTAAGTAGCGTTTGGGTTAGAGTCATTCAATACTCTTATCCGCATCTTTTCCCCTAATGAGCACCTAGTATTCGCGATAGCCCCTGCTAAACATGCAAAGCTGATTTCCCCATAGGACTTGCAGATATTGATATTATGACAATCCTGTTTATAAACATGTTTTCCTTTTTCATCTTGCTCAATTGGATCGGACAGATTGTTGCCTATCAAACTCATTGATTTCATCTCCTTCCTGTATGGATTGGTTTGTCTAAACAATTATCAACTATCAACTTCGACGCAAAAAAGGAATATTCCTGTGAGTATTTAGCGAAATGAAGGTGAAACCATTGAGTAAAAGTCTGCGCTTCATGATAGAGGCAGAGCAAAAGAAAGCCATTACTCCTCGTGTTAGTCAAGTAAAACGCAGTCTTGGCTTTTGGGCAGCTGTTGATGCGACGGTTAATGATCACAAAAAAGCCGAGCTGAAAGAGCAAGTTTCAGTTCGGCGTGGGTAATTAGTGCTGATTAAGGAGTTTGCTTAAACTACTCAGGGCTATTTAACCAATTGTGATATTTCTCGAGAAGTTCAAAAGCGCAAATAGTGCTCATGACTGTTATTATGCCAGCCAAGTCATTTGAATTCTCTTGAGTCAAAGGAAATGGGATCTGAATTCCAAGTTGGTCAATGGCATCCACAGCATTTGCATAATGTTCTTCTCTTACTTGCCCTACGAATTCTTTAAAATCTTTCAAGTAAACAACTCCTGTCTTTTTCTATTCTGTTGATATGGTCAATCTCATATTTTCGACACAAAAGATTAAAACCCTGTAAATAACTCACGAAGCAAGGCGAAAAACATATGAGCGCGATAAGCCGGTTAAGGCTGCTTAATATATTATTTATTTGTTCATGCTGCGAATTCATTATATCTAATCAGCTGTTGGCAATACCAAGTTGGTCCTTTAAGGCATTTTGTAGGACTTGCGAGAAATTAATATTACTCTCCTCAGCGATAGTGTTTAACCATGCAGGAATCGTAAAGGTTTTTATATTCGGTTGTGACGTTATTGGGAGAGCGAGACGTGTGGAAGAACAATGCTACGTGCGCAAAAATAAAATAGAATAGAATTTCAAAGTGTAAAAATAAGGGGGAGGAATTTACCATAAAACGATGAATTAGGTTTCTATGAACTTGTCAAAATGTTGTTTATCAGGCGCAGAAGGATATTTATTCCAATAAGGCGAAGACATATAGAGTTAAAATATTACGAACCTAGTTCGGTAATACCTCTTGATTTTGAGGTTATACGAACTACGTTTGTTAATATAACGTTATCCGAAACCACTAAGTCTAATGACAGAGTTACTGGGGTTTATCTGTGAGGAGCATTCCTGTAGTAGGAAAAAATGAGCTTTGTCAAAAAGAAGACCTCACGTTACAATTTGAAAGGACTGTTGGCCAACAGAATCCAATCAAAATAACGGAGGTCATCCCAAATGAATTTTACACAAAACGAGAAACTAAAGCAACTTTCTGAAAGAAGTATTGTTATCGGAGTGGACATCGCCAGCGAGCTTCATTACACTAGGGCTTTCGACTGGCGAGGAGTAGAGCTGGGCAAAGTATTCAAGTTTGAAAACAGTGCTGAAGGATTCAGGGATTTCTATGCATGGATTGAACGTTTAAAAGGTCAAGCACAAAAGGACTGCATAGTGGTAGGCGCAGAGCCAACCGGCCATTACTGGTTCGGCCTGGCATCATATCTAAAAGAGCAAAGCATTAAGCTAGTCCTCGTAAACCCATTCCATGTAAAGCGTAGTAAGGAGCTTGATGACAACCACCCCAGCAAAACGGATGCTAAGGACCCCAAAACAATTGCTAAGCTGGTCATCGAGGGGAGATACAATGAGCCCTATATCCCGGAGGGGATCTATGCAGAACTGCGAATAGCGATGGCTTGCAGAATGCGCATCCAAAAGGAAATGAGCAGTATAAAAAATCGCATTCAGAGGTGGCTGAAAATCTACTTTCCCGAGCATGAAACGGTGTTTGGAAAGTTTGATGCGACAAGTAGCATGCTGGTTCTGCAAGTTGCCCCGCAACCTAGGGATATCAAAAGACTTGGAGTAGAAGGAATAAACCGAATTTGGAGAGACAACAAGTTGAGAGCAGTCGGAATGAAAAGGGCTAAGAGCCTGTATGAAGCTGCTCAGAAGAGCATTGGTTGCACCGAAGGAGAGTCTTGTTCCCGAATGGAAATTCAGCTATTACTCCAAGACTATCACACTAAAACAGCACAATATCAGGCAGTCATAGAAACCATCGATGAGTTGTGCCGTCAGATACCAGAAGTAGCGAAGTTACTTGAAATTAAAGGTGTTGGCCTTGTTACCGTGGCAGGCTTTCTCTCCGAAGTTGGAGATATTAGACGCTTTAATTCTCCAAAGCAGATCCAAAAGCTTGCGGGCTTAGCCTTACGAGAAAGCAGCTCAGGTAAGCACAAGGGACAGACCACGATCAGTAAGCGCGGCCGCGCACGACTGAGGGCAATCCTATTTCAAGCAGTGATGACCGCTAGTCGCGAAAAAACGCAGAGTTTGCAGAGATACACAACTACTACACAACAAGGATCAAGAATCCCCTGAAGAAGAAACAATCACTAATTGCCTTAAGCTGTAAACTAATTCGGGTGTTCTATGCAATATTAACAAAAGGTACAGAATACGATCCAGAAAAGCTAATTAAGGACATTCATCGTCCAGTTGAGCATTTAGCAGCGTAATTAGAATAGCAGCGAAACCATAAGAAACAAACGATCTGTGGGTTAAAGCGTCACCACAGAAGCGAGCAATCCAGGTAACCTAGCAAGACAAAAGAGCTGGTAGTCAGTCGCATATTTTTCCATTAGAGCAAGGACTCGGTAGAGGAGCATAACTGACACCCAATCATGGATAGGTGGAACGAAGGAATTTAGGGCAGATTTATAATCTTGACCCTGTTAGACATGGGAGGTTTACCACCGTGAGAATCATGGGTTTACAACGGCCAACATATCCACAAATAGTAGACGTTGGCTTTGCCATATCCAATTTCTCCGAATTAGACATTTTATGCGAATTCTATCCGTGGTGAGCTAATTTGGTTAGCTAGGAATTCTATGAAAACACGAGATATCTAAAGAAAATATCAAGATATTATAGGGAGGAAAAAGATTGCGTAAAGATTGGGATTCTTATTTCTTAGATATTGCGTCTCAGGTAGCCAGCAGAAGCACCTGTCCGAGACGCAGTGTAGGTGCAGTAATTGTTAAAGATAGGAGAATTAAGGGAACTGGCTACAACGGAAGCGCGGCTGGCCTACCACATTGTATAGATGAGGGATGTCTAATTGTCAACGATCATTGTGTCAGAACAATACATGCAGAGGTAAATGCGTTATTAGAATGTACTCCTGACGTACGAAATGGCGCAACAATATATATTTCCGATCGTCCATGTGCCGAATGCTCAAAGTTAATTATTTCGTCCGGGATAAAACGGGTAGTTTTCGGTCGGGATTATCGTATAGATTTTGATTGGTTTCTACTAGCACCTTGGGTTGAGATAATTCATTTAACGGCGGAAGATTAAAATAAGGATAGCCGCATCACGAAATAATCCACTCAGGGCTTGAACGTATGAATGTAATTTGGTTCAGGATTTACATGATCTTAGAGATTTGCGAGCGTGCTTCTGCCGTGGCATCGAATAACACGTCATTCTCAACACTGGCAAAGATGAAGGTGGTTGTGACGCGTCGGGAATGCATGGAACGTTAAACGCTGCTGCAATTTACATCGCTCTTATCGGACTCTAATAAAAATGGCCACCGATTGACCTTCGCTAAAGTAACTAGAGATTTATGATGTTCGTAGACAAAGAAAAAGCCAGTGATTAGAATCAATGGCTTAAATTATATTATTTGAGTTAAAAGCGCATAGAACATCATAAATCTCTTCTTGTACTGAACCGCTGCCGACGGCACTTGGGCTATATGGGAATTCAATCTTTCTCATCAGGGTTAAAGTTCAATTTACAGGGATATTAATGAACGGGATTATTGCTTTTATTGCTATTAATATCTGTTAAAACTCTCAAAATGGACAGACGTCCCCCCTCCCCAAATGGGTCGCTTTTTTAAAAATATTAAATTTCTGTATGATTATGGACCTGCACACGAGTGTTTAGGGAAAAATAAAATGATATTTTGATTTCCACAATACCGACAGATCTTGTTTTGGTTTGGTTTCGGGGTAATAATTTTTAAAGGTTTCTTTCCAATAAGCTTCATACATTTTGAAAGCTTAGTACTAATATTACGGCTGCACATTATGCCATAATGTCGGATCTTTACAAAACGAGTGGGAAGTACATGCAGAAGAAATCTTCTAGCAAATTCTTTAGCATCAAGAGTCATCACCTTAGACTTATTACCATCCCTATAATCCTTCCACGAAAAACTCACCGATTTACCGTCAAATGCCTGAATCCTAGAGTTGCTAATTGCGACTCTGTGGGTATAACGACCAAGATATCTAACAACATGAGCTGGAGATTTAAATGGTTTTTTACAGAAAACAACCCAGTCTTTAAGATACAAACTATCGACTAAGGAAAGGAAATTGCTTCTGGACGAAAGACTGACAGCATTGTTAAAGAAGCTTATCTTCCCCTCATTAAAAACCTGTTTCAAAAGATAAAGGAACTTACCCTTAAATTTTTTTGAAATTACCTTAACCGGAATAAAAAATTTCTTACTCGAACGAACAAAACGGAGACCATCATTGGAAAGCCCTCCACCGGGAACTATACAGTGAACATGAGGATGAAAGGATAAGTTCTGACCCCATGTATGGAGAACGGAGGTTACTCCGGTTGTTGCTCCAAGGTATTTTGGGTCTTTAGCAAGTTCGGTTAAAGTATGACCAGCTGATCGAATAAGCAGGGAATATAGAAGTTCCTGATTTTGCAAGACAAGGGTGTTCAATTCTTGAGGAATCGTAAAAACAATGTGAAAGTAACCGACAGGCAAAAGTTTGGGCATCTGAGCCTCAACCCAATGCTCTTGGACAGAATGTTGGCATTTAGGACAATGTCTGTTTCGACAGGAATTATAAGAAACGTCAACTGCACCACATTCAGTACAAACGTCAGAATGAGATCCAAGGGAAGCTGTTCTGCAATGGCGAATCATATTGAATGCTTTCGCTTGATCAGATGACATAGAATTCAGATAAACCTGAGCAAAAATATCCTGAAGTTCAGGCATTTGGATCACGACCATCAAGAGGGCTTCTAACTGAGGCAATATGGGCAGTAGAGAGGTGAATATATTTAGAAGTCGTGGAAATATTACTATGCCCCATCAGCATCTGAATGGTTCTGAGATCAGTACGATTCTCAAGCAAATGAGTCGCGAAACTGTGCCGAAGGGTATGGACTGTAGCGGGTTTCGAAATACCTGCTTTTTGTTTAGCACTTGAAAAAACATATTGAATATTGCGCGCGGAAAGAGGTTTGCCCTCAATAGGACCTGGAAAAAGTAAATCAGTTGGTCGATAAAGTTTCCAATAACGCCTTAATAGTTTAAGGTTTTTAATAGAAAGAACAGTTAGACGATCTTTACTACCTTTGCCATCATTGATTCTAATCAGCATGTTCTCAGAATCAATATCGGAGACCCGGAGACTCAGAGTTTCACTAATTCTCAAGCCAGAAGAATACGTGGTTAGGAGAATGGCTTTGTGTTTAATATTACTCAATTGATCTATAATTGCTAGAATCTCGTTTTGAGAAAGCACATAAGGAAGTTTTTTAGGGCGTTTTGGGCGAATAATAACATCATCTGACCAGTTGTAGTTGAGAACCTTGTTAAAAAAGAGCTTAAATGCACTGCAGGAAATGTTGAGACTGCTGTTACTAATACCAGATTTGATGCGATGATAAAGATATTGTTTGAGTTCATCAGGTGAGACTTCAAAGGCAGGTTTATCAAAATGTTTTTCTAGGAGCCTTAAAGGGATAAAATATTGTTGTAGGGTTTGAGGGGATAAACCACGAAGTTCCATTTCGATCTGCATTTTTTGAAAATGTGGTGAAAGAGTACGAGAAGTTTGAGGCATGATTATCATCCTTTCCAAAGTAAATTGGGTTTGCAAAAGAATGATATCATGCCTCATTTATTATTTGGGCCTAAAAAGCCACCGCGCAGCGGTTTAGTACAAGACGTAAAATGCGAAAAGTTCAACGATTTCGGTAGTTGGACTTGAACCAATAATTTAATATACCCACTGCTGTGGTAGATGCGATTACTATTCCCTTATCTATAACGACAAAAATGATAATCATAGTGATAAGTAAAATCGATATCACAAATCTTTTATTGTCCTCCATCATATACCATCCTCTCTTTATATCTTAATATTACTTGCGGTTTCTTCAACTGCTTTGCCTGTTGCGTCAACCATTGGACAGCCTATTTTCTTCATAATCACACAAAAAAAAGAAGCCCCCGTGTCAACGGAAGCTTGAAAAAAACGTATATGTATAGGAGAAATTATATCATGAAAATTGAAAAAATAAACTATTTTTATGTCCTGTAATAAAGGCTTTTTTACTAACAAAGGAGATAGAAATGTCTTTTGTACTAAAAACTGAAAGGTTAGTTTTACGACCATTAGATATTGAAGATCTAGACACTGTTCATGAATATGCATCAGATGTTGAAAACACTAAATATATGATACATTTGCCAAATGATACAATAGAAGAAACATCGCATTTTTTAACGCGTATCACAAATGAGTGGAAGAAAGACCAGTTAAAATTTTATGAATTTGCCATTGAAGAAAAACAAATTGGTGCTGTTTCTGTTTATTTGAATGAACAGCGAACTTATGCCGAATTAGGCTGGATAATTAATAAAAAATAATTGGGGTAATGGTTATGCAACTGAGGCGGCTATGGCAGTAAAGGACTTTGCAGTAAATGAACTAAAAGTTTCTAATTTAGTGGCACATTGCGATTTTAGGAACGCTGCCTCATGTAAAGTTATGGGGAAAATTGGATTAACCTTAGTGAAGGACGATGGGGTAAGGCAATATCCGAAAACATCAGAAATTGCAAGAGAGTTAATGTATTCATTTATTATATAATAGCGAAAAACTTTGATAGGGGTTTGAGCATAACTTTATTACACTTACTTCTGATCCTATTTGTGGAAAGACCTGTACTTGGTATAAAAACCAAGTAGGTCTTTTCCTAGGCAGTAGACGCATTATGTGCAAAGAACGCCTTAATCGAAGGGCGTCCTTCGATTAAGGCGTTCTATAGTTGGGAGTTTAGCGAATCTGGAAATACTCACGTACCCACCATTTCGCCCGCTGAGCAAAAATGTTCCTTTTGGCTTGCAACGAGCGTCTTTACCCTGTCAGCCGTTTCCTTATGGTTTTAATGAGAAGTAGCATACATGTAACAACCTGTAGAGTCTCTATTAAAGCGGCTTTTCTTTCCTTTAATATAGTTATGATACAAAAGGATTTCAAAAATTAGTCAAGAGTTAGCATCACTATGTTTCCCGAAAAGTTAGCTATACCGATATCATTTGAGTTGCCTAAACCATTGCAAAACAAGGCTTCCTGTTATTACGGAAACCTTGTGAAGAATACTACTACTTTTAGTTTTACTTTTGAGGAAAATCGAATTTAGAACATGAACGGTAGCTGTTTCGGAAATCGCAATAATCTTCATGTATCAGTTGTTAAAAACATATATAGTAATAAAAGAAAACTTTTAAAAATTTTCGTTTTTTTATGGAATATATAATTTAAACATTGATATTATCGCAATTGAATGGTGCAAGATCCTAAACTATTTTCATTTACTTGGACAATAGTTTCCCCCTGAGCACTATTTCCTTGGGCAAAAATGGTCAAACTACCCACTGGCAAATCACCCATTTCAAATTGGCCATTTTGATTGGTTGATGTCCGCATTGTACTATTATTAAGTATAACTTCAATAGTAGCATTAGCAACAGGTTTGTTGTTCGCATCCACGACCGTGCCTCTAATCGCACCTGTAGGGAGGTTTGTAACTATTAAAAGCGTTGTATTCTGGGATTCTCCATCAGTAGACAAGGTTATTTGGTATTCCCCCGTAGATCTACCACCCCCGAAATTGAGTAATTCCGCTTTAGTCGGGCTAAGAACATTAAGTTTTGATCCACCAATAGCGTCTTCTATTCCGTAATATAAAATTTGTAAATGTGTTCGGTCTTGTGAGAAGTGTGTATTGTAACCTGTGATTACAATAGAATCATAGTTATCTGTTTGCTTATTTATTCTGGAAGGGCTAATCGTTATGGACTGTGTTTGAGTTTGAGTTGGGGACTGTGTTTGAGTCTGAGTTGGGGACTGAGTTTGAGTTTGAGTTGGGGACTGTGTTTGAGTTTGAGTTGGGGACTGTGTTTGAGTCTGAGTTGGGGACTGAGTTTGAGTTTGAGTTGGGGACTGTGTTTGAGTTTGAGTTGGGGACTGTGTTTGAGTCTGAGTTGGGGACTGTGTTTGAGTCTGAGTTGGGGACTGTGTTTGAGTCTGAGTTGGGGACTGTGTTTGGGTCTGAGTTGGGGACTGTGTTTGGGTCTGAGTTGGAGCTTGTGTTTGGGTCTGAGTTGGAGTCGGAGCTTGTGCCTGTGGTTGTGTTGACGCTACCGTATTTGCTTCCGTAATATTTATAGCTGCCTTAACGTCTATTATTTTATCTATAGATATAATGATAATAAAGATAACAAACATACCTAGTATGACTCTTTTTAACCATTCCCTTTTATGGCTTATTATTGGAAAGATTATTCCAGCGATACTACACAAAATAACGAAAAAAGCTATTGTTTGGTTTTTTACAATCCATTGTATTATCATTATACAGCTTCTCCCTCCATGAATATTTTATAGACCTATTTGACACGCACTAGGTTCTGGAATAATTCTTCTACAAAGAAACATTTTTTCCTTTATTAGGAGTAAATTAATGGATCCAAATTATTTAAATTCGTTAATTTATGAAAGGGAGCATTTTAGATGCAAATAAACCTTCGATAAAGACTCATTATGCCCAGCAAACGCTCTGAATAAGGGCGTTTTTCTTATGCCCTAGAATTTCAATACATGGAGGCAGATATGAACGAAAAGGAATTCATTTTCAAAACAACGTTTGCCGCGATAGGGACGGCCATTACGGCTTGGTGCGGTGGGTGGGATATCGCGTTAAAGGTTCTTGTTTACCTTATGGTCTTAGACTATATTACCGGCTTCTTGGGGGCGGTAAGACAGAAAAAAGTAAATTCCGAAGTCATGTTTTGGGGCGGCATTAGAAAGATTGTTATTCTTTCTCTTGTCGCCTTAGCAGTTCTTTTGGATAAGCTTTTTGGCAACACAGGTCCGGTCTTAAGAACGCTGGCGATGTACTACTATGCCGGGCGCGAAGGGATTTCAATGATTGAGAACGTTGGAAAGATTGGTCTTAGAATGCCGCCAAAATTTAAAAGTATTTTTCAGCAACTACAAGAGAAAGGAGAAGAAAAATGAATGGTATAGATTGCGCGACCAAGTTAACCCCAGCGAATGTACAAGCTCTAAAGAGCGCGGGAATAAAAGCGGTCGGGCGTTACTTAGGCCGCAACCTCTGGAACGGCTTAACCGTAACAGAAGCCAAGGCAATCTTAGACGCTGGCTTGGCGTTGTTTCTAATCCTTGAGTTATCGCCAACGAAGTCGAGTTACTTTAATTACCTAAGAGGAATATCAGACGCTCAGTTTGCCCTGGCTGAAGCTGAATATCTCGGTGCTCCTAAGGGCATAGCGATATATTTTACCGTCGATTATGAGGCCCAGCCGGAAGACATGCCCGCCATTAAGGAGTATTTACGTGGTGTCCATACTGTGTTAACCGGCAAATACTTAGTTGGGATTTATGGCTCTTACGCGGTCATGGTAGCCGCTAAGAGTGCAGATTACCCGCCGGATCGATATTTTCAAACTTACGCTTGGAGCTATGGTAAACAGGCACCTAACCATATCTACCAATACAGTAACAATGTAACTGTTGCCGGGGTGGCCTGCGACAAAGATTATGTCAATGACGATGCTGGGCTATGGATCGTCGAAACAACAGCGAATACAGCTGTAGAGAAAGGGAGCGAGAACATGAATTTAGAAGTAGCAGTTTTGATGGATACCGAGGAAGATTTTTGGTCAGCCATTGACGTTTCACGGAGTAATGGCAACTGTGCTTTATTCGTGCGGCCGTCACATAATGCTACACCGCCTGCCGATGCCATGAAAGCTAAACATCTGATCACAGTTGGCGGAGCAACGACAGGGCATCCGAACGAAACGCTGCTGAGCGGCGATGATAAGTTTGGCACGGCAGCTGCTGTGAAAAAATATCTAGGCTAAATTCGCAAGCGCTTGCGATTTGGCCAGGAATTTTCAATGAAATAAAAAGGCTTGGTTAGGCTTATATCAATAGCTTGGGAGTGCACCTTGTCAGATATTAAGTAAAATATGCCAAAAAATATGTCCACTTGATAACGCTAACCCTTCAAGTAGAGCAGCATATTTAGTTAATTTTATCAAGCGAACTTGACTTATACCCTTGATTAATGGGAAATGCTTGACTTTTTTAGTCAAGCAAAATCTATATTTTCGTTATAAAGTAAAGTAATTCTTCCTGTCCCGGCAGGCAGGATTTAAAACGAGCAGGTCAGAGATGGCCTGCTTTCCTATTGCCATAATTAAATTTTAGGAGGTTTTATCATTATGAATTCAACACTTATTATGTTATTAATTTCTGTCGGAAGTTTAGTCGTTGGCGCTGGAGTAGGTTTAGGATTGGGATACCTTAAGAAGTCCGGTAAAGATCCCCAGGCAATTCTTTCAACTGCCGAAACCGTTATCAGTGAAGCGAAGGTCGTTAATGATGACATTGGTAAACTCGTTCTTCCGGCCCCTGTCGAGTCTGCCGCCGATAAGATTATCCAATTTGCCCAGGTATGCGTTCATTCTGCTGAGCAGAAATACAATAGTAGCCAGATCACGAAAGATCAACGAAATCAAAACGCCTATGATGCTGCTATGAATATGCTTAAGATTGCCGGATACGAACCAACTCTTGAAATTCAAAAAGCCGTTAAGGATATGATAGAAACCGGTGTCTTTGATATGAATTCGAGTGCATCTTCTGAAGAAGCAGGCCAAACTGCACCCGATCAAGCAGTTAGCCAGGCCATTGCTACTAAGGTCAAGCAGGTTGTTACTCCTATTGCGACGCAAGCCGCGAATGATGCAGTTCAACAAGCGATTAATCAGACGGCTCAAGCTTTCTCGGGTGCCGTGACCCCGCAGGCTGCCCAACCAGCTCAGGACACTTCTGACACTCAAGTTGCTCAGTCAGATTCGCAAGCCCAAGCCCAACAACCTGCATAATAGAAGCGTCGGTGCCGGCCGACGCTAAGTGAATGAATTCCTCTCTCGATTATGCGAGGGAGGAATTTTTCTGGTTTTGAACCTACTTAGTTTGAAGAAGCGCTAGGGATAAAATAGGATTATGTCTATAGTTTAAGAATCTGGGCATACAGTAACCATTGACAGTAACAAGCTTGAAGATAATAATAGTACTAGCATGGGAGTGGAGGTGATGTCGGTGAAAGTTTATGATAAGGATATTCGAAAACTTTTAGTTGAAAAGTTTCTTAACATGAAACATTTTACCTCAGATCCTTCTACCAAATTGATTTATGAAATGGACATTTGTTATGGATCTTCAAGGGTGGATGTTGCGGTTGTTAATGGAAAAATGCATGGATACGAAATAAAGAGCGAAAGAGATTCACTTGAAAGACTTCCATATCAAATCAAGGCATATAATATGATTTTTGACACAGTTTCTATAGTTGCAGCAAACGACCATTTAGAAAAAGTCAATACATTGATCCCTGAGTTCTGGGGAATTTATTCCGTTGAGAAAAACAAAAATGAAGCTCGTCTTGTAAGGAAAAGACAGGCCAAAATAAACCCTTCAGTTGATATTTTCTCAGTATCTCAGCTATTGTGGAAGGAAGAATTGATTAGTCTTTTGATGATAAATGGTATTTGTAAAGGAATAAAGAGTAAAACACGACAGCAACTTGGTAGAGTTGCTGTCGAAAAGATAGATTGTACAGTTATCAAAGATTTTGTCCGAAAATCCATTAAATCCCGAGAAGAGTGGAAAGCTGTTGAATTAAAACAACTATATGGTGATTTGCCGATATCGTAACCCAATCTTTGTTTCCACCAGGACCTTTTTTATTTAAACCAAAAGCTCTTTCCTTAATATCCAAATCTCCGAATGAGAATGTCTCTCCGTAATATTTAGGAGAAAGAGAAATTTCCTTTGCTAAATCAACATAACTTTTAATCATTACGCGAGTAACAATGTCCTTTTCTCCTTTAAGGACCCAATATGTCTTATCGGTAGTATATCTTACTTTGGGCAAAATACCATACCGCAATTTACTGAAGTCAATATCCGAATCGGAGAATTTTGTAACACCATAGTCTGAATAGATCATACGTTCACGAATATTTTTCAGATTATTGAGACTTATTAATTTAACAAAGAGAGAGAAGTCAATTCTGCTATATTCTTCAGATCCCGACTTTGGTACTGATTGTAAATCCTCAGGGAATGAAGTTACGGCAATGATGATCCTGTCATAAAAGTCCTCATTAATCAGATAGTCCTCCAGGAGAGATATTGTGGCGTGAAGATAAATTGAAGCTGTACTGGTATCGATTACTCCTAAATCTAAAATTAAATCAATATAAGTCGATTGATTTTTCAATTTTACCCTTTTAATTTCCTTTATAATTTCTTGATAAGTTGGGCCATCTACGCACTCAGGGACGGGAATTCTTATAGCTATCCTATTTGCGCAGCTGGAAATTATGGAGAAATTATCACTCAAGTTATCAAAGTATAAAATTGGGTAACTATTCCTTCCGCGGCTTGTGAATTCGTCAGTTATCTGTTTCAGGAGACTTATGTCGTACTGTTCAACATTGAAGGTATCAAGAAAAATAGGATATTGAAAACAATAGTCAAGGTCATCTACAATTTTCCTCGGGTCAACTGGATCAACGACTTCAATAATAGGTGTAATTAACTGTTTTTTAACAGGTTCAAGATGCCTGAGGGCTTCTTGTTCGCCTTTCTTCCATTTTAAGATCGGTACATAGCATTTGGGATCTAATTTAGTCATTGTGAATAACCTCCTTAACAAAAACTTCTCAGCAAAACAGAATATTTAGACTTTCTATAGTTTAATTCATATTCCTATCACGCGACAAGAATAATGGTATTACGACAAAATTTCAAACAAAAAGACCCACATAGGGTCTTTTTGCTTTTAGAACAAAGACATGTTTCCCCTTACTTCGCGAGAGAGATATGCGATAATTTAATACGAATTGTTTTTTAGTGACGTTTTCTTGGATATTGTGGAATTAATGATATAAAAGAGTAAAATTGAGGTGAAAAAAATGACTAAACTGAATTTTTCCTTAAGAGCTCCTGGAAAATATGTAAGTCGAAAAGAAAATGAAACTCGGCATAAATATAGAAGTGATTTTACTCGTGATAGGGATAGAATTTTATATTGCAAGGCATTCAGGCGTCTGTCATCAAAAACACAAGTCTTTGTATCAGGATTTGATGATCATATGAGGAATCGGCTCACACATACTCTCGAAGTCTCGCAAATCGCACGAACAATTTCTCAGAATTTAAAATTGGATCAAGACCTAACTGAGGCCATTGCTCTTGCTCACGACCTTGGACATACTCCATTTGGACATGTTGGTGAAAGGACTCTTAATCTAATTATGAATGGATGTGATCCATTAGTTAGAGATTACTTTAGCTTACCTGGCGCATGTATTCTTCTAACGGATGTTGACAAGGGATTTAAGCATAATTTACAAAGTGTTAGGATTGCGATGGATTTAGAATCTCCCAGCACGGGAATAAATGATAGAGGTTTGAATTTAACTAATTTTACTTTATACGGAATAAAGAGCCATAGTAAAACAAAATGGTCGGAGTGTAAGAAATGGTCAAAAGAAAATGATGACGATAAGAAATACTGCTTTGAATTTAGTAAGTTCGCAGAATGCCTTGATTCTGAGTTTTCGCTTGGTTATTTTGACAAATATAAAAAATTTTATCTTGCCAAAAATAGTGATCGGGAAGCTTGGTCTTTTGAGGCATTCTCTGTTGCATGGGCAGATGAAATATCTCAGAGACATCATGATATAGAAGATGCCATCGAAGGAAAATTGCTGAGTCATAGTGCAGCTTTAAATCTAGTTCAAAGTAATTTTGAAAAATTTTTTTCCAAGATAGATCTTAGAAACTTTGAAGATGCCAGGATAAATAAAGAAACTGAGTTTTTTTTGCCCAAATTATCACGGCTAATTGTAAATTTTCTCGTAAGTAAATTACTTGAAATAAGTACTCAAAATATTATTAACTTTGCACAAAAAAATTCCATAAAGACTATGGAGGATTTTGACAAAAAGTATTTATCTTTAGATATAAATGATGCGAATAGGGTTATAGGACTTATGGATTTAAGTAATCTTAATGATGACTTGGACAAAGCTCATAAGAAGTTCCAAGACCAACTGAAAGATATTGTATTGAACTCTTATAACGTACATCGTATGGATGGAAAAGCTCAATATATTATTAGAAGACTATATAAAGCTTATTTAGCAAATCCTCAACAGTTACCCGATAAGACAATACAATCCTTATTTAGAGAATGTAAGGAAACGAATAATACCCATAATATTAGCGATTTGAGAAATATACTTGAGACAAAGAAAAAACATAATTTTGCCATTGACGAAGAACAAGGATCAATGGATTTTAAGGCATCACTTTTGCGAGTTATTTGCGACTATATTGCTGGTATGACAGATTCCTTTGCAATCAAAGAATACGAAAATTTATATGGCTAATAGAAATTGTTTGTTGTTCTAGAATTAATTAAATTGAAATGGAAATGAGTCTTAAAATTGGCTTTACCCCCATCTCTTTCCTCGTCTGGTTTGAACTAATGGCCGCCCTCGCCCGGACAAAAAATCCCGAACTTTCGAAGTCGGGATTTTTTAATGTCTATAATTGACTCGACATCATCGGGTACTCCTCATCATCCATCGTTCCACCACTAGAAAAGCGTACCCCACTATTTAAAAAAGCCGATCTAAATACCGATCCATTTCCAAACCTCTCTCGTATGGAATCAATTGCCCGATCTACGGCGCGTTGCTTTGCATAATCCTTCTCAAAAAAGGTCATCTGCTGAAAATCATTCTGACATAGCTCGGAAACTCTAATGCCTAAATGACGGATTGGTTCACACTTCCATAGCTCGTCGAACAGCTCACGAGCCACCTCGTATATCGCATTTGTGCAGTCAATAGCCGAGAAAATCTTTCTTTGGTGAGAACAATCAAAAAACTCATTTGTCCTAAACGAGACAGATACCAGCCTTGCGCAATAACCGGATTGCCGTAGCCTTGTAGCCACAGTCTCGGTCAAAGACAACAAAACCAAGTGTGCGGTTTTTCTATCGTCAATGTCAAATGCGATCGTTGTTGAGTTACCCATCCCTTTAATTATGGGTCGCCTATTTTCTCTAACTGGGTTGCATTCGATCCCGTTAGCATAATTCCAAACGAGTAGCCCATGGCTGTGTAGAAAGGGTTTGATTAGTTTAGGGTCATAATGTGCCAAATCTCCAATTGTTCTGATTCCCCGGCTTCTTAACTTTTTGGAAGTAGCACGACCGACCATAAATAGCTCTTCGATAGGAAGGACCCACATTTTCTCTGCGATTTCATCCGGGAAAATTGTATGGACCTTGTCAGGCTTTTGAAGCTCAGACGCCATTTTAGCAAGGATTTTATTAGTAGAAACTCCTATATTAACGGTGAATCCTAACTCGCTTTTAATTCGATCCTTTAGCATGTAGGCAGCCACAACAGGGTCTTTAAACAGACGTTCCATATTTGAAAAATCCATGAAATACTCGTCGATGCTATACTGCTCAACTAGGGGAGAATACTCGCGGAGTATATCACCAAAAGCCTTACTACATTGCATATATAATCCATAGTTTGGCGGAATAATCACTAACTCCGGGCATTTAGCCAAAGCAGTATGAAGGGTTTCACCTGTTTGAATGCCATATTTTTTGGCCGGAATTGACTTCGTTAAAACAATGCCGTGTCGAGTCTCAGGATTGCCGCCAACAATTGAGGGAATGGTTCTTAAATCAAGTGAATCGCCATGCTGAAGCCTGTAAACAGCCTCCCAGGAGAGATAGGCTGAATTAACATCGACGTGAAAAATGATTCTCTTGCCCATTTCCTTCACCCCACATAGAATATATGTTCTGATTTTACCAAAACTATTGTTCTGAGTAAAGGAAGATATCTTGCCAAATAATTGCAATTTATGCAGAATAGTAATATTGATTTTATCTGAGTATGATAATTGTTTAAGAGGTAGGAGCTAGGGGCAGGCTATACGCTGAGGTGAAAGCAAATGACTGTATATAGCGTGTGGAGGGAATTGATTAAACCAACGATTGTCGCTTATGTAATTGTTTGTGCCATCCTAGCTGAAATTGCCGGTGCATATTATTTGTATGTTAATTATCCGATTGCTTTAGACATTATGTCATCTATGAGACAGCAATACACTACCCAAACACATGAAATATCTCATATGTATAACAATGATATGTAGCATTACCCGCAAGACCTGATTGACAAGCTCTGCACTTATCTCAATGTGAGTGTGGGGGAGCTGTTGGAGCATAAAAAGATGCCGGAGAGTAAACTCCGACATCGATATCAAATTTCTCTCTCGCTTAGTGCGGGGGAGGGATTTTTATGTTTTACACACTTTATTAAACGCAAAGATTTTAGTCTAATTTCGACATTTTTTAGCATAAGGGTATGTAATAATATTATGTAAATTGGATAAGTAAATCAAAGGAGAGAGGTTTAATGACTATTTCTGTGGACGAAATCTATCTAAATACAGCACGCGATTTTCGGGGTCTTGGATGGGATCTAGATGTTATTATGAAAAAAATAATTAATGCGGATTATGGAATATATTCTATAGACGCAAGCGAGAGGTATTTATACTTAATTATTGAAAATATGGAAGAATTCCAGAGCGTCTTTAATAAAGGAGTAGAAGTACTTGGTGATTTTGGAACAAAAAAAATAGAAATATACGATAAAAAGAAAAGACAGGAAATAATAGATAATGTATATTTAAATCTGAATTTATAGGACTAAGACTACAGCTCTAATGTCCATTACTGCAATACATATTATGTCGGATTGTCCAATAAAGTTTTTCCTTAAGGCCCTCACTGAACGATGGGGGCTTTTCTATTTCTCAAAGATCAAAATAGATGTAAAGGGAAGCTGTACTACTCCCTCGGTGCGGGATCTCGCGACCTCCCCGGAGCTTGTCCCGGTTAGGTTTCGACAGCTACCCAGGCTGCCCTCGTCAGGCGGGGTTATTTATCAATTTCTATTACTGCGGTTATCGTTCTGCCCTCAAATACAGCATAAACACTGAAATTTTCTCCGAAACGGTTTCAAATATAAGAAAAAGATTCTTTCAGGTTATCCCTATTGAGCAATCATAAATGATACCTAGCTTCTAAGCTATGGGATGATGAATATGTGGCATTGTCAGTAATTGACCGGCTTTGCAATTTACTCGACTGCAATGTGGAAGATATATTGGAGCATAAAAAGACGCCGAAGGTTAATTCTTTGGCGTCTTTTCGTTTTAGACAAGTTTCCCCTTACTTCGCGAAAAGGTTGTGAGATTATAGAAAAATACTAATCTAGTGAAATAGGGGTGTTTACTATTAGTTTTAAAGTTGATCAGTTGGCGATATTACACTACGCACTATGGACAATAAAAATCTTAGTTACAAATATTCCGTTATGGTTATGGGGCTTATTCGTTTTGGCTGTCGTAGTAAACTTTGTTGCACGAAGAGGACCAAAAAGGCGATAGTTTTTTGATTCATGGTGGAAGCACCTTACTTATATAACTACGAGCTAACCCTATGAAAATCCTAGCCACCCCCATCTCCGCCCTCGCCAGAAAATGGTGGGAGGGAATTTTTGCGTTTATAGGACAATTTTCACCTTACTTCGCGAAAAAGTTATGAGATGATGTTAATCATATAAGAAAGATTTTCTCAACGGAGGTAATAATTATGGCTTGCGCAATTTGTGATAATACATCAGCTTCGCAGCAATCATTAACTAATGGTGCGATTCTTAGTTTCTCTTGTCCAGTTTGTGGTGAATACGCTATACATCATGAAGCTTTATCTTTATTAAATTTTAAAGGTAACGCAACTCGAAATGAACATTCAGCAAAGATATCTGCATATTTAAGAAATAGATATATTCAAGGCTCATCTCTACCCATCATCTGTCTTAATAGAACGTCTGCTTTATCAGTGCCATCTGGTATAGGCCTTGATCAAATTATCGAACAATTTCCGAGGTTGATTTTTGATCGACTGGATTTGGTTCTTTTAAATCTTGCCAAATTGTCTGCATATTCAGGTGATTTTATCAAGGTAACGGCTAATGACTATTCTCTTTTTTATGCTGATAAGAATAATACAACAGCGCAATTTTATATTATGAAACAGTTGATTGATGAAAACCTCATTGAGCTAAAAGATAATGGTCTATCGTTGCCCAATGAGGTTCGGTTAACGCCAAAAGGTTGGGGCAAAGTCGCAGAATTGGAACTAGGAGATCAAAAAGATAATAAAAGTGTCTTTATAGCTATGTCTTTTGATCCTTCTTTAATTACTGTCTACGAGAATAGTATTGCAAAGGCTATTAGTGACAATGGATATAATCCTATTCGAGTAGATTACGAGGAACATATTGAACAAATTTCTGATCGTATCATTGCCGATATAAGGAGATGTAAATATGTTGTAGCAGATTTCACCTTTAATCGTGGTGGTGTTTATTACGAGGCTGGTTTTGCGATTGGTTTAGGGAAACCGGTAATTTGGACATGTAGAGAGGATCACGTTAAAGATCTTCACTTTGATACTCGGCAGTATAATCATATAGTTTGGGTAACTGAAAATGACCTATATGACAAATTGGATACTAGAATTAAAGCTATCTTTTGAAAGCAATAGTTTGGATAAGAAAGAAGCTACTCTTATAAAAACTGTAATGTATTTGTTTTAAGTACTTAAGACCTTTCATCTAAATGATGGGAGATGATGGGAGCCTTTTATTTGATTAGACAAGTTTCCCCTTACTTGCGGGGAAGGTGTGAGATTCTAAATACTTTTGTTTTGCTAGAAAAAATAAAAGGCTAATAAATAATTGTTGGATGTCAATTAATTAATAATGAAGAAATCATTTGATTCATTATTAGGGGGGATAAAGTGAATTGGAATTATGAAGATAGAACAATGCCCGGGACCTTTAATTATATACTTCATAATGATTATAATGATAAAGTTGTTAACGTTTCTGTACTAAATGAACACCGTTTTGCCTTTTATTATTGGACTAAATGGGCAAGTTTACAAGCAGAGAATGTTCCCTCAACGTTAGTATCGCTGGATTGGCATCAAGATTTGGCCCCATTGAGTGAGATGGAATGTGATGATTTAACAGCACTAAATCGAGATGATTTTAATGAAGTAGGTATTTTCACTGCATATAAACTCAATCCATGTAATGATGGGCAAATATTAGCGGCGGCATATTTAAATCTAGTGTCAAAAATCTACGTGTTGTGCAAGCAGAGAGAGTATGATGATATATTTCCTTTTACAGATTATCTTGGCAAAAAACATAACGGAAAGGTGTTTTATACAATTGATGAATTGATAGATTGTCTAAAAAAAGATGACATTAACTCGATATACTTTGATATCGATTTGGATTATTTTACCGAAAGTAAGGATGCTTGTGGTGGGGGTGTAGATGTGAAGTTAGTCAATGATGAAGAGGTGGTAAAAACGATTTCGCCTCACTCGCCCCTAATGCAATTGATTTTACCGAAACTTAAGGGTATGACTATAGCCTTAGAACCGGATTTTTGTGGAGGTTTGCGAAATTCTAATCATTTGTTTAATATTCTGGACAATAACTTATTTTATCCAACCTTACTTAATGAGCTTCAGATTGAATGCAGTTTGAGATAATTACATTAGGAAGGAATGTAATATAAAAATCATCGCCACCCCCATCTCCGTTCTTGTCTGATTCGAAATCAACGGATGTACTACTTTTCTTGATGTCCCCTCTTAATGAGGGGATTTTTTGCTTTTTGGGGCTAGTCATCCATGAACTATAGTTATATAATTAGAACAAATGATCTAACAAAATAATACAAATGTTTGGTGGTGAAGACTTGAATAGTCCAATCAAATGGATGGGTGGCAAATATAGACTAAGGAAAACCATCGTAAAGATGATACCAGAGCATGTATGCTACTGTGAGCCCTTCGGAGGCGCTGGCTGGGTCCTCTTTGAAAAGGTTCCTTCTAAAGTAGAAGTCTACAACGATATAAACTCTGAACTAATTAACTTTTTTCGAGTAGTAAAGGAAAAGCCCGAAGAATTCATACAGGCGTTGGATTATCTACTTATTTCAAGAGAAATATTCCAGAAATACAAGGCTCTAAGTCTCAGCGGAACCTCAGATGTAAAAAGGGCAGTCAGGTTTTATTACCTATTACATTTTAGCTTTGGATCTTTAATGAAGGATTTTATGATTAGTCCTTTAAGGAAGCCACCGATGACTCTTGAACGAGTAAGGGAAAGCATAACCTCTGTGAGGGACAGGCTGATAAATACCATTATAGAGAACAGGGATGTCGAGAAGATTATATTAAGTTACGATCGTTCTTCAACGTTTTTCTATTGTGATCCGCCATATTATGGATTGGCTGATTATACAAGTCAGGGGAGCAAACCATTTTCTAAAGATGATCATATTAGATTGAAGGAATGTCTGGCTAAAATAAAGGGAAAGTTTTTGCTAAGTATTAATGACCATCCGGAGATTCGAGCGCTGTATTCCGACTTTAACATTAAGGAGATAGAAGTAAGATATTCAGTTTGCAAAACCGATAAAAGCAGCTTTGCCAAGGAATTATTCATAAGTAATTATGAGATAGAGATAGACAAATGAAAATTTATGCTACGCCTATCTCTGTCCTAGCTTGGTTCGAACTTAACGGCCGTCCTCAACCAATCCGCATGAAACTCGATGACAAAGAGGTCAAGATCGAGCAGGTCATCTCCATGGAAGAAGAGAAGATCGCAGGGAACTGGATGTTGCTGTTTAAGTGCCAAAGTGAGATTAACAGAGAGCTGAAACGCTTTGAGCTAAAATACGAATTGAATACTTGCAAGTGGTTGTTGTGGAAGATGTAACGTATTTTCTAATACTGTATAGAATACCGCGGTTACTTCCCGTAATATCCCCACATGAAAAAGAGAGCTTAAGCTCTCTTTTTTGTTACCCGATCCACCATGATTGACATTTCATGCAAAGATATTTCGTTTAACAGTATCTTGATTTTAAATAATCTATAGCTTCCTTTTCTTTTTGAACCATTAACTCATAATCCAACAAATGATAAAGGCCAAAATGTTGAAGGGCTCTTTCAAGTGTTGTCACCTTATATCCTTCTTCCCTTAATCGCCCTATATTTGAGTTTAGTCTGCTATATGGGCTAAAAATTATTGCATATTTAGCAGACTTGGATTTTGATTTATAATATCTTCCGTTTTTTGATTTGCATATGGCTGATATTTGGCTTTCAATTTCCTCGAATTTTTCAGGAGTGCAGATTTCATTTGTTCCTGATTTGCCGGTAATAAAGCATTTGTATATTTCGTCTGTTATAGAATCATAATTAACTGGAGTATTAAGATTGGCATTAAATTCTTTGTTCTGTTTCTTTCTGTTCTCGATTTGCATTGCTCTTTTCTTCTCGGCGATTTTCATAAATCTAGACAGATCTTTTGGCAAAATCCAGAATTTATATTTGGGAGTTGCTATACGAAAATAAAGCTCGTCGCTGCTTAAGCCTTCATTTCTGACGTAATAAGCATCAAAAGGCTTTTCTTCACCATTTATTATTATGGCTAGGCTATCTAGAGGAAAATTTACTATTGCTTTTTCGATAGTTTCACCAGAGGACCTTTTACTTATGAAGTCTATTAGAAATATTTCTTCTTTCTTTTTCGCGCTAGTTCCGGCAGGCCGGTCGCCAATAAAAAGCTTGGCCAATTTATCAAACATCATTCTCAACTCCCTTTGATCTAATTTTCCGTCCTTTTTATGATCTTCCTGCTTTTCAGCAAAAATTCAATCACTTGTACTTGACGAAGGACCAATCAGAGATTAAACTAAGCATAATTAAAATAACAATAGGCAATACCGCAGAAGACGGAAGCCAGCAAAAAGCTCTTATATGATTGAGAGCTCTTGCTGGCTTTTTAGTTTTTTCAAAAAGGAGGAGTGTGAAAAATGTCCAACCCATCATAATGATAGACACTAGCTTGGTCGCCAAGGTCTATCATTATGAAAGTAATCAGGCCAAAGATAATCTACTTTTTCACCCAGGGCAAGAGCTATATCCTGGGCGGTTGATAAATAACAATCTTTTCCATTAAGTATCTGAGATAAATGAGATTTGGAATAGCCTGTTATTCCCTCTAAGTCTTTTAATCTCATACCTTTTTTAATCATAACGTCATAAGCCCTACAATGCTTGTGTTGCTTCATAATTATCACCGAGAGCTTATGTTCAACATAAACAGCCAGCTTCCTTTGAAAAAGGAAGCTTATGGATAAGTTTATACTTAAGTAAAAAAATTGTGTCGAATTTATAGAAAATTTATCGTAAACTATGTAGTTAATAAGCAAGTTATTGCGACTAAATTCGACACTACTTAAGGTATAAACTTTTAATAGCAACAAGGAACGACATGATAGGGGAAAAAATTGCGTATCTTCGCCATGAAAAAAGATGGACTCAAGATGATCTGGCCAAAGCGGTCAGATTGAGCCGGGGATACATTGCAGCAATAGAGGAGGGGAGAATTCGGCCTAAGATAAAAACATTGGCACTTATCGCAAAATGTCTAGGCGTTGAGTTAGAATTATTAATTAAGGAAATGTGAAATATTGAGCATTCGACAATTTACCCCTTGAAGAAACAAAGAACAGGTGTTCTAATATAAAAGAATACACATTCTGTAAGAAGGGGGCTAAGGATTTGAGCGAAAACGAATCAATTGCGGATCAATACGTAGACTACATCGGAAAAGAGGTTTATGAGCGTACCGAGGAACCAATATCAATTGTGGAGGTAAAAGTCAGCAGTGATGATGGAGAAACATGGACTAGAAGAGATATTGATCTTGGCGGCGAAATTGACGAATCCGGGTTAAGCGAAGGAGAGATTTTTCAACTTAATGGAGAGAAATACAAGGTTATATCCGGAGACTTTGGATTAACTATTGAGCCGTTAGATAGGAAGAAAACTTCTAAACAATAATAAAAGTAGGAAGCCCGTGCACCCCTGACAGAGTCCGGACTTCCTTATAAAATACTCACTTCCGAAGAAGGGAATATTTGTTATTCAATTATACTTTCAATCCCCCTTCTTCGGCAAGAGGTAAAACGAAGGAGATAAAAATGTTTACGATAACTTTAAGATCAGCAAGGGAATTAAGAGGATTTTCAATAAAAGAGGTTGCTGTATATTGTGCCATTACAGAGGAAGATGTTAAAAAATATGAATCGGATACAAGATGTATCCCTTTTACTGTAGCAAAAAAAATGAAACGATTATTTCATATTAAGCTTGAGCAAGTTTTCATAGGTCTTGAGTCCGATTATGATAAGAATTTCCCTCCAAGAACGTGCCTAAAACGTGCCTAGTGTGCCCAGTACGTGCCTGTAAAATAACCGCATACGGATAAAATTAGCCAATAGATAACCGTACAAGGAAAAGAGGGAGTAATTGAAAATGGAGGGTATTAAACCCTCCATTTCCTTTATTCATGCGCGTTTCAGCGTTTATGATCTTGGCAGGGGATGCAAGAGTCGAACTCGCACTGACGGTTTTGGAGACCGCTGTTCTACCATTAAACTAATCCCCTTTAGTTTTAGCGACGAATTGAATTATAGCTTAAAATAAGATATGTGTCAACTATGATTATGGAACTAATTTAAATGAAATATAATAAAGGCGGCAGGATTTTTCAAGAAAAACCAGAATAGGCATTATAAAATAAGTCAGTGGGAGGGAGTGGGTACCTTGAGGATTGATTTACACGTTCATACTCAAGAATCTGACGGTTCGCAGACTGTCGAAGAGGTCTTAAATCTCGCCCATTCAAATGACGTTAAAATACTTGCTATCACAGATCATGAAAGTACTGAGGGTATCACAAGGGCGGAAGAATTGGCCAAATATCTAAATATTGAAATTATCCCCGGTGTTGAATTATTAACAAATTTTCAGGGAGAGGAAGTTCATCTACTAGGCTACTTTAAAGATATTCACAATTCAGTTTTGCAAACTCGTTTAAGTGAGATTCGAAAGCAGCGTACATCTCTGGCCTACGATATGGTTAAATGTCTTCAGAAAGGTGGACTTTCCATTGAGTGGAAGGATGTTGAGCGTGAGGTCGGTTCGATTGGAGCTGTTAGTAAGGGCCATATTATGAGGGCTATACATCATCGATATAGCAGCTTAAATCCAAAAAGCTGGCAAGATATCGCCACATATTTTCGCCCCGGTGGAATCGCCTATCTTCCCTATCTAAAACATAGATTTGAAGATGCTGTTGATTTGATTTTTAATTCCGGAGGTTTCCCTGTTGTGGCTCATCCCGGTTTATTGTCTGAACCGGATATGGTCTTTGATCTCCTAGCCTATCGGCCAATTGGGCTTGAAGTGTATTATGGATATTGGGAACAACAGCAGAGTTTAATCTCTTATTACGCTGAAGTTGCTGCTCAATTTGCTCTTTTGGCTACAGGTGGAAGTGATTATCATGGGCCATTTGGCCGGATCCAAATGGGTCAGTTGGATGTTCCCCTTGAAGGAGTTTATAAGCTGCGAAACCTACTGACCTAAAGCCAAAGGTTGTTCTAACGAAAGAAGTGATTTTTTGGGCAGACGCATTGGACTAGCCTTTTCAGCCCTTTTGTTTACGCTGTTTTTTGGAACAGTTGGGTTAATGACTACGGAACACCTCACTTTGGCCCAAGCCTTTTATTTTACTGTTGAGACCATTACGACGGTGGGTTACGGAGATTATGAAGTTAAATCAGATTCCGGCCATGTTTTTATCATCATTCTCATGATTGGCGGAGCTGGAGTAATGCTCTATTTCGTTGGATTAATGATGGCGTTTTTAATTGAGGGCCAACTGGCCGGGGCGTATGGGAGAAGAAAGATGAATAAAAAGATCGAAGAACTTCAAGACCATATTATTGTCTGCGGAGCAGGGCGCGTTGGAAAACAAGTGATTTATCGTCTGAGGAAAGAAGGCCATCCTTGTGTCGTTATTGAACAAGAAGAGGACTTGGCCCATGAGTTTGTTGAGGAAGGATATCTGGTCATTAATAATGATGCTACTGAAGATGAGGTATTAAAAAAGGCAGGAATTGAGCGAGCAAAGGGATTAATTACGGCACTTCCTGAAGATTCCCTAAACGTGTTTGTAACCCTGACAGCAAAAGGGCTAAACCCGAATATTCAGGTGGTTGCCCGCATGGATCGGTTGGAATCCGAGAATAAACTGTTGCGTGCCGGGGCTGACAAGGTGATTTCTCCAGCCATATTAGGCGGCTGGAGAATGGCTATGTCAATTTTAAAACCTATTAGTATTGAGTATCTCGAAACTGTTATTCACGATCAAAATATTGGAATGGAAATTATGGAACTTAAAGTTGATCAAGGGTCTTGCCTGATCGGAAGAACCTTGTCCACAAGTGGTATTAAGCAGCAAACTGGTGCTATGATTTTAGCAATTTTGCGTAATGATCGTGTTATCAGTAATCCTAGCGCTCAAGAGGAAATCATAGAAGGTGATCTTCTCATAGTGTTGGGGTTAAGAGAACAATTGCATCTTTTGGAAGAAGTGGCAGCGAATCTGACAAAATTAAAGCCTGCTGAAATAGGATAGATTAAAAGAGGAAGTCTTGGGATAAAATACCCTCTGAGTATGAAAACACAGTTTCATTTTGGAGGGAGATTTTATGCATAATTCACGATCCGAAAAAGACATTCTTAGTGATATCAAAAAACTTATTCATACACATTTCGGAGAAAGCGGACAGGGAATTCACGTGGAGGTCAAAGGAGACAGGGCAATAATCTGGGGAACGGTTGATAGTTTGGTGGAAAAGGATTTTTTCGGGAGTCGTGTGGGTCGCATCGATGGTGTTCGTGAATTAGATAACTCTCTGACGGTTGCTAACGACGGAAATATCCTGGATAAGGATATAGAAGAGGGGATTATTGAACGGTTTAAGAGGTCTAATTTTGAGGATATTACTCATTTGGGGTGTCGGGTTAGCCGCGGAATTGCCACCTTGCTTGGACATGTCGAAACCCAAAGCACTGAACGGTTAGCTAAGCGCCTTGCTTCTCAGGTACGCGGTGTAAAAGAAATCCGCAGCGAAATCCAATTTTTAGAAAAGGCTGTTGATGACGCGACCATAGTAAATCGTGTGGAAAATGCCTTGGTTGCATCGCCTTGGGTTAATGCACATGAAATTCAGACGGGTGCGCGTAATGGCTTGATAACGTTAAGTGGTCTTGTCGACACTCAGGAAGAGATGGAATGGGCCGTTGAAACCGCATATCAAGTTCCCGGTGTGAAGGCTGTTGTCAGTGAGATCATGACTCGCCATCGGTCGCAAGGTGACGACTTGTGGCTGACGGAGCAGCTTGTGTCAAAGTTAGGACAGCATGGTTTAAATTCAGGCCAAATTCGCGCTTTTGTACAGAATGGTATTGCTTTTCTGACTGGAGAAGTTTACACCGAAGAGGAACGGGATCTGCCTGAAGAAATGATTAAAGGCATCCCTGAGATTCATACTGTTAATAATTCAATTAAAGTTGCCGCACATTCCAGCAAAGGGTAATTGACTTAGGTTTAGATACTTTGCTATCTGTGTCTTGAATTTTACTCCGCATGGTAATGCGGAGTTTTCTAATTATATGTTAGCAGATGAAAAATCAGGAAATGCATTTCTGAGTATGAAATTCGGGTTGCTTCAACAACTTTATGCTATAATAAAAACTGTTAGGGTCGTGACAATTATGTGAAGGAGGGCAATAATGGATCCCATAACTCATGGACTCGTCGGAATTGCCTTAAGTGCTTTCTCAGGTCATACGATGCAATTAAATGATCCCGTTTTTTTGGGTTGTACTCTGGGCGCTATGCTTCCTGATCTCGATATTTTAGCTCATCTCAAAGGTCGGCTAAATTATTTGTTGAACCACCGGGGAGCAAGCCATTCTTTGATTGCCCTAACTGGAATGTCTCTGGGACTCGGAACAGCCTTATATTTGATTTATCCCACGACATCTTGGTGGACTGTGGTATTATGGACACTTATTGGAACATTATCCCATAGTATTATGGACTTATTAAATTCTTTTGGAGCGGAATTGTTATGGCCGTTTTCGCGTAAAAAAATTACAGTTGATATGATAATGCTTACTGATCCCATCATATCATGCTTGTTTCTGGGATCTTTCATGGCCTCATTGCGTTCTGCTGATTTTTCCAGGCCTTCTGCTTCGTTTGCCATATTTTTTAGTTTATTATATTTAGGGTACCGTCAAATCGGCCGTTTGAAAACACGTAGTAAACTTATGAAAGTGTATTCAATTAAATCACGTGATGAGGTTAAAGTCCTTCCAGCCATGTATCATCCTTTTGCCTGGAATTTTATTCTCTTCCAGGGAGATTCGGTGCGGTTTGGTATTGTCCGTAATCAGATGCCTTCAATTTGCAGAGTTTTGCCGAAATTCGATAAAGACAATCCTTCAGTTTCTAATGCTCTTGAGGGAAATCTGGCGGAAATGTTTTGTCAATTTACCCCGTATTATCATGTGGTGGCTCATAACTCTGATTCAGGAGAATGTTTGGTGGAATTCGTCGATCTGCGTTATTGGACGAAAGGTGATTTTCTCTATACCGGCAATGTTTACTTGAACGAAAACGGTGAAATATCCTATGAAATTTTTAATCATTTCCCTAATCAAGAGGGTGTGCTTTTAAGTTACTAAGGAGATTAGACTAAAAAACCTTTTGACATTCTCATAGCGTATCAACCATAATGAGTAATATAGCATGGGGGTGAAAAGGTGCGAGGCAATAGAAAGAATTTAGAGATGTTTGATTTAAAAATAATACCATTAAAAATAATAAGTATTTTATTGTTCCTGTTTTCTCTAATAAGCCTTATGGGTGGTCGGGGATTTTTTATGGGAAGACAGATTTTTTCGGGGATTTCAGCGATTTTTGGGGCTTCTTTTGCTTGGATTGCGTTTTTTTTATGTATGATTATTGCTATCGTTTTATGGATTTATTCGGATAAAGTCCAGTCTTTCCAATCTCGGTCTCGGTCTCAAACTCAAGTTCAAACGACCACAAGGAGTGTTCATTCTAAAGCAATCGCTAAAGCTCAAAGCAGAAGACAAACTGAAGCGAAGCCCACGAAAACGTGGTTAACAAGTCCTAAACTAAATGAAGAGGGAATACCCTTGCCCGGTGGAAAACTTGTTAATTTGCAAGGCTTTAATCATTACTTTTCCTCGCCGGATTGGGTAGAAATTAAAGATATTGATCAGGAACAAGCGATGGAAATGAACGAACTGGGCGAAGATTTTCCTTCATATTTTGCAGCCGGTGAGTCGTTTTTGCCGAAAAAGACTCCGAAATTGACTCTGTTAAGGGGAATCGAAACGTATTTTGAGGACGTAGATCAAGAAGAGACAATGGAGAACGAAATTCCTAAGTCGGAAAATAACCAGCCATTGGTACAGGATGATTTGAAAGAGAAACCTATTCTGGTTAAACCTATCTTTAAATCACAAGCAGATCAAGCAGAGTTTTTGGCACAGTTTAAACTCGATAACAATCCAACTCACAGGGATTTGGAAGAGAACTTTAAGGTATCATCAGATAAACAATGTTGTACAGATCCTCAGGATGAAGGCCTTAAACCTGAGGATAAGCCTGATCTGCGGATCAACCATGAGATTAATACTGTTACGGCTGTAAAGGAATGCATCTTAAAAGACGAAAGGCCCAGTGATCCTTCAGGCGTTAATTCGGGGATTTCCCATAATGGACCGCACACAATTGTTGATTCTGCGGAAGTGGAGAAGAAGCCGGAATTTAACACTGAATCTAAAATGGAATTAGAGGCCGAATCAATCCAAGAACCCATATCGGCTCAAATATCAGATTCAGAAATAAAGACAGAACCGATCTTAGAATCTACCTTGGAGCCTTCACCCGAAACTCATGTTCCTATTACTTTCGAAGATATTCCTGAAGAAGTTTCAAAAAATATTCATGAAGATATTCCTGAAGATAAAGCTCAAGATTATACTCTTTGGGAATCTCCTGACTTTTCTTTACTTGACCCCATTTTAAAACATTCCCCTGTCCAAGATCCCGAGACTTCCAGGTTATTAGAAAAAGTTCTCTTAGATTTCGGAGTTAAAGCAAAGGTAATTCGGGTTACCAGTGGACCTGTGATCACTCGTTACGAATTGGCACCGGCACCGGGAGTGAAAATCAGTAAGATTGTCAATCTGGCGGATGATATTGCTTTAGGTCTGGCGGCTCGTGATGTACGTATTGAGGCTCCTATTCCAGGAAAAGCGGCTATTGGCATCGAAGTTCCCAATAAACAGGCGCGTTCGGTACCTTTTCGAGAAGTACTGGAGACCCCCAGTTTTCATGACTATCCTTCGAAACTTAAAGTAGCATTAGGAAAAGATATAGCAGATCAGCCCATCGTCGCAGATTTGATTAAAATGCCCCATCTTTTGGTAGCCGGAGCTACAGGTTCCGGAAAGAGTGTTTGTATTACCTCAATCATAAATTCAATCTTATTTAATGCAACGCCGGCAGAAGTGAAATTCTTACTCGTGGATCCCAAAATGGTTGAACTGAGTCAATATAACGGAATTCCTCATCTTCTTGCTCCCGTAGTTGTTGATCCTAAGAAGGCTGCCAGTGCTCTTAAATGGATTGTTAAAGAAATGGAAAATAGATATGAACTTTTTGCCGCTGCTGGAGTTCGAGACGTTGTCCGCTATAATAAACTTAAGTCTGAAGCTGATTCGTCCGTGAAGCTGCCTTACATCGTAGTTATCATCGATGAATTGGCAGATCTCATGCTTGTAGCTCCCGGGGAAGTTGAGGAGGCCATCTGCCGTTTGGCGCAAATGGCGAGGGCAGCAGGCATTCATCTTGTAATTGCAACCCAGCGTCCATCTGTTGACGTGATAACAGGGGTCATTAAGGCCAATATTCCCAGCCGAATTTCCTTCGCGGTATCGTCTCAAATCGATTCACGCACGATACTTGATGCTACTGGAGCCGAAAAACTTTTGGGCAAAGGCGACATGCTTTATTCTCCCCTGGGAGTTAATAAGGCGTTACGCGTACAAGGCTGTTTAGTGACCGATGAAGAAGTTCAAAAGATCATTGCCCATTGGAAGAGCCTTGGCAAACCCGAATATCTTGATCCGGAACGGTTGTTTGCAGAAACTCCGGAAAAGAACGATGAAGGTAACGGGCCGGATGATGCGCTGTTTTTTGAAGCGGGAAAACTTTGTCTTAAAAGCGGTATCGCATCGACCTCTTTCTTACAACGACGATTAAAACTCGGATATACCCGGGCTGCGCGCTTGATGGATATGCTTGAAGATCAAGGAGTTGTGGGACCTTATGAAGGAAGTAAACCCAGACAGGTACTTATTACTATGGATGAATTTCAAGAGCGGTTCGGTTAATACTTAACAATTAAATTAATAAATAATTTCGGCACCCTAGCTGTGAAAAATGGCTAGGGTGTTTGTTTTTATGAATGAAGTGGGAGAGATTGGGAATAATGCAATAATGATGCTCAAAAAATGACAAACGGAGACGAACAATGAAGTTTTTCGCACGGTCAATGATTAAAGAAGAGCCATATAAGGACATTGCCCTTCATGGGGAAGATTTGCTGAAGCATGCGGAAGAAATTGCCCGTTTCACTGCGAATCAGAGCGCTCATCATCCGAAGCGAACTCTCTTGCCAAGGGTCAGACAAAATATTAAGTTCTTAGAACGGGCTTATCATGAAATTACGGATTATGCTGCTCGAACAAAAGATTCCATCCCAGCAACGGAATGGTTATTAGACAATTATTATAGTCTCAGAGGATTGAAAGAGGAGATCCCCAAAAGCATTTCTTTGAAATTTGAACGGCAGCTGCCCCGCATTTCCAGCGGGGACTTTATGGGATATCCCAGAGTATACGCTTTGCTCGTCGAACTAATCGAGCATACAGATAGTCAATTACAACGCGATACTTTAAAAGCGTTTATCAATGCGTATCAGGTTCAAGTTCCTTTAACGAGCGGTGAATTATGGGCAATCCCCACAATGCTAAGAATTGTAATCCTCGAGAATATTAGGAGATTAGCGGAGCTTATTATCTTCACCCAAACCGAAAGGGAACGGGCAGACCAATGGCTTCTGCCTCTTTTAGAAAGCGAACACGATAAAACGAACTGGGATAACGTGTTAAAAACCTTAAGTATGGAGGAAGAATATTCGTCAGCTTACGCCGAACAAATTTTAAGACGGATGCGCGAACATGGCGTGGAAGGGGCCCCTTTACTGCACTGGATTGATCGCGCTGTTGCCAAACAGGATACGACCATTGAGGAATTAGCAAAACTCGAACGTCAACGACAGACAATGTATCAAGTATCAATGGGGCATGCCATTACGAGCATGCATTTTATTGCCGCAGAAAATTGGCCCAGGTTTTTCGAAGAAGTAAGTTTAGTCGAGAGTGTTTTTGCTAAGGATCCCAGCCATATTTATGGACAAATGGATTTCGACTCACGGGATGCCTATCGCCATGAGGTAGAAATAATTGCTAAAAATTTTAAAACCTCGGAACTTGTTGTAGCACGAAGGGTACTCGCTAGGGCAGAAAAGGCAGAAGAAGAAGGGAATACACTGGTCTCCCATATAGGGTTTGATTTATTGGGCCCGGGCCGAAGCAGTTTGGAACAGGAGCTGGAACAGGACTTTGGTTCAAATTTCAGTGTTCTCTATAAACTTCGTCAAGTCGTAAGGAAAAACCCTTTAACATATTACTTTGGTAGTCTAATGCTTGGGATATGTTTGCTGACGCTTTGGATTTTATCATACGCCCGCAGCATGCCGCCCTCTCTTGGCTATGTCATCTTAATTTTAACACTCCTTGTCTGGGCCAGCGGTTTAATAATACCTACCCTTAACTGGTTAGTCTGCAAACTGTTTACGCCTGCCTTTTTACCGAAATTGGAGCTTAGAGAGGGGATTCCTGAAGCATATAAGACAATGGTTGTTGTTCCCACTCTGCTAACGAGTGTGGATCGAGTCAAAGAGCTCATCGCTGAAATGGAAGTATATTTTCTGGCAAACAGAGATGATAACCTATATTTTGCCTTGCTGGGGGATTTTGCAGATGCCCCCTCCCAGACGGTTCCGGGTGATAAGGAAATTATCATCGCTGCGAAAGAAGGAATAGAAAATCTTAATCAAAAGTACCAGCAAGGCCTATTTTTCTTTTTTCATCGCCACCGCATATTTAATTCTGTTGAAGGAGTCTGGATGGGTTGGGAGCGTAAACGAGGAAAGCTTTTGGAGTTTAATTCACTGTTGCGTCAAGCCGGAGAGACTAGTTATGATATCCAAATTGGAAACTTAGCTATCCTTCCGAGTATCCGCTATGTAATAACTCTTGATGCCGATACTCAATTACCTCAGGGAACAGCCAAAAAGTTAATTGGAACTCTTGCCCATCCGCTGCACTCTCCGCAGTTAAATGAGGATAAAACCAGAGTCGTCCAAGGTTACGGGATACTACAGCCTCGGGTAGGAGTTTCTATTTTAAGCGCCGGTGCCACCGAATTTTCCTGGATCTATTCGGGCAGAGTTGGAGTAGATCCGTATACAAACGCCATCTCGGATCTTTATCAGGATCTATTTGACGAAGGGATATTTACAGGAAAGGGGATTTACGATGTTGAAGTATTTCAACAAGTAACCCACAAGACCTTTCCGGAAAACACCATTCTCAGTCACGATCTCATCGAAGGTATTTATGCCCGAGCGGGCCTTGTCACAGATATTGAATTGATCGATGGTTATCCTTCGACCTACCGCGCTTTTCTGCGGCGCCAACATCGCTGGGTGAGAGGAGACTGGCAGCTCATTCCCTGGTTGTTTAAGACTATTCCATTTATATCCAAATGGAAGATCTTTGATAACTTAAGACGAAGTTTGGAAAATCCAGCCCAATTATTGCTATTGACTTTAGGATTCATGATTCTTCCTGGGAGTCCTTGGGTATGGACCGGACTGGCTGCTTTAGGTATTCTCTGGCCCATGATCTTGAGCATCTTTAATATGCTTTTATGCCAAGGACGAGAAGAAACTAACGCTGTTCAGGATTTTTTAACTCTTGCCGAACAATTTGCTCTGCAATTCTCGTTGCTTCCCTATCAATCGTACATTATGCTTGACGCCATTTTCAGAAGCTTATATCGGCAGTTTATTTCTCACCGAAATATGTTGGAATGGGAGACGGCTGCGGATACGGAAAAACGAATCGACCTGAGTTTTAAAGCAACTTTAGGAGCAATGCGGCCTGTCATCGTCTATTGTATCCTTGTATTTTTTCTGATCGGGCTTCTGTTTCCGGCTAAGCTGATAGGGTTTACTCTTATAGCGGTTCTATGGCTTTTTTCCATTTGGTATTCCTATCGAGTAAGTCTGCCAAAACAACATAAGAAGGAATTGCTTTCTGTTTCCGAACAGCAGTCTCTACGTCTCTGGGCCAGAAAAATTTGGGCCTTTTTTGAAGAGTTTGTGAGTGATGCTGAGCATTGGCTGCCTCCTGACAATGTCCAAATTGATCCGCCCAATGGAGTTGCCCATAGAACGTCGCCAACAAACATTGGTTTAGCCTTACTGGCAAATTTAGCAGCAAGAGACTTTGGTTATATTTCCTTAGGGACGGCCGTTAACAGAATTGAAAGAACACTGCAGACGATTAAGGAGCTAGAACATTGGCAAGGGCATCTTTACAATTGGTATGATACGCTTAGTTTGGAACCTTTAGAGCCACGATATATATCCACTGTGGATAGCGGTAATTTCGTGATGTATTTGGTGACGTTGAAATCCGGACTTAGCGAATTGCTGGAAAGTCCACTTCTCAATTTGGGTTATCTCTCTGCCTTGCAAGATACGTTAATCCTCTTCAAACAGGCTGTCGGCGAAGAGGCAGCAAACGATTTTTCCGAATTCGAAAGGAGTCTTAAGAAACTTCTAGAGACCTCTGACAAGAGCTGGAGTCTTGAAACCTGGCGACAGTTATTATCGTTTTGGCCCGATGTTTCCTCGAATCAAGAATGGTCTGAAGAAGGAAGATATTGGGCTGGACAAATACAGAAAATGATTGCTTCCTTTGAGCAGGAGATTCAAGACTTTTTCCCCTGGGTTAATGATCCGGCACTCAAAAACCAAATTGACCAACAGGTTGCCGATGACCTTCAGTTTGCACCTCTAGAGCGCCTGGCATTGGACTATTCTCAGGGCTTAGAACATGGGAAGTTTTCTGCAGAGGTTGGAGAAAAGATCAAACCTGCCTTAGAAAAAGCTCAGCACGTATTACTTAAGTCCAGAGAATTACAGCATGAGCTCGAAGCGATGGTTTTGGTTACGGATTTTCGGCCCTTATTTGATGAGAAACGTCAACTTTTCTCCATCGGTTATCGCGTTGGGGACAGTATGCTTGATAAGTCCTATTATGATTTATTGGCCTCTGAGGCCCGTCAGGCAAGTTTTATTGCCATCGCCAAAGGGGATGTGTCCCATAGTCATTGGTTTAGACTTGGACGGACCTTAACTTTGGCTATGAGAAAACGCAGCCTCGTTTCTTGGAGCGGAACGATGTTTGAGTTTTTAATGCCTCTATTGGTCATGAGGAATTATGAAGGGACGTTATTGGATGAAACCTATAATTCAGTCGTTGAAGTTCAACGCAAGTATGCTGCTGAACATAATTTGCCTTGGGGAATATCCGAATCGGGCTTCTACGCCTTCGATCCCCAGCTGAACTATCAATATAAAGCCTTCGGGGTTCCGGGATTGGGCCTGAAACGAGGGTTGATTCAAGATTTAGTAATTGCACCCTATGCCAGTTTTTTGGCGCTTATGGTTGCTCCGCAGGAAGGGTTAGCCAATATCTCCCATATGGATCAACAGGGTTTCAGCGGCCGATACGGCCTTTATGAAGCCGCCGATTATACGGCGGATCGCATTCCTGTAGGACGATCTCATAAGTTAATTAAGAGTTTCATGGCTCATCATCAGGGAATGAGCTTTCTGGCACTGGATAATGTTTTGTTTGATAACAGGATGCAAAGTCGACTGCATAAGGAGCCTTTTATTCAAGCTTCGGAGCTTCTTCTTCAAGAAAGGCTGCCCTCAGCAGTATCTCTTGTATCTCAGCCGGAGAGCGAACAGGTTGTTGCGGAACGGTACAGTAAAAACACTCTTCCGGAAAAAAACCATTCTATTTTCATCAATACTGCCATGAGCCCCATTCCGGTTACTCACTGTATTTCCAATGGACAGTATTCAGTGATGTTAACAAATTCAGGGGCCGGATTCAGCCGCTTTCGCGAAATCAGTATTTCACGCTGGCGAGAAGATGTAACCCGTGATGCTTGGGGCATGTATTTTTACATTCAAAATTTAAATTCCGGCGATGTTTGGTCAGCCGCTTTTCAGCCTTGTGGTTTCGGCGGGGAGGACTACAAAGTAACCTTCGCTCCGGATCGCGTGGAATATCGTCGCCAGGACGGTAACCTTACGACTAAAACAGAAATCGTTGTTTCGCCCGAGGACCAAACGGAAATAAGACGTATTTCCCTGACGAATCACAGCAAATTTGAGCGTGTTGTAGAGATCACCAGTTATTTCGAGGTCGTTTTAGCACGGGCAAATGATGATTTGGCCCATCCTGCCTTTGGTAATCTATTTATCCAAACGGAATATCGGAATGAAGTGCTTTTTGCGTCACGGCGGCCTCGTAAAGAAAATCAGCGGCGTTTGTGGCTGATGCATACTGTGGCGACAGAAGGAGATAAGGTGGGAACCCTGCAATATGAGACAGACCGAGCACGATTTGTCGGAAGGGGGAGAAGCCTTGCCAAGCCGCAAGCCGTTGATGCCAATCGTCCCTTGTCGAATACGGTAGGCGCAGTTCTTGATCCGATTATGAGCCTGCGACAGCGAGTCAGAATAGGTCCGGGGCAGACAGCCAGGGTTTCTTTTTCAGTGGGTTATGCAGATAATCAAGAGGAAATACTTCGCATTTCTGAAAAATACCGCGATCCGCTCTCGGTCAATCGAGCTTTTGAATTGGCTTGGACGCATTGCAATATGGAACTTCGTCATCTGAATTTGACGGCCGGGCAGGCTAATGAAGCACTCAGTCTTGGAGGCCACCTGTTCTATCTCAGCCCGTGCCGCAGAGATGTGGCGGAATGCATCGCAAAGAATTGTAAAGGGCAGTCCGCTTTATGGCCCTATGCCATTTCAGGTGATTTGCCAATTGTACTCGTTCGCGTTGATCGCGAAGAACATCTGGATTTAGTCCGCCGCTTGCTCACGATCCATGAATACTGGAGTCTAAAAGGGTTATATGCTGATTTAGTAATTCTCAACGAGGACGAGAGCGGTTATGTCCAGGCTTTTCAGGATAATTTGCGGGATTTAGTTTCGATGGGACACGCACGGGATCGCTTAAATCAGCCGGGTGGCGTTTTTATCCTGCAAAAAGGCCATGTTCATCCTGATGATTTAAGGTTGCTTTATACTGTAGCAAGAATAATGTTTACTGGAGAAGGTGGGTCTTGTACACTTCAAGTTCGTAAGAAGAGCAAATTAATTACTGAGGAAGAGATCGATGCCGGTACTCATAGTCCTCGCGAAGCAGATGAGGTCTCCCTGGAAGCTTCCTCAGAATATAAACCTCCTGAATCCATCGATGAGATCTTAAATTCATTAACATTCCCAAATGGCTATGGAGGCTTTAGTGACGATGGCAACGAATATATCATTCAACTTCAGGAAGGCAGGAATACCCCGCTTCCCTGGATTAACGTTATTGCCAACCCAAGGTTTGGTTTTCAGGTCTCCGAGGCAGGTGCGGGTTATTCTTGGTCAATGAACAGCCGAGAGTATAAACTGACTCCTTGGTCCAATGACCCGGTTCTTGATCCTCCTGGGGAAGTGCTCTACTTAAAAAATGTAGATACAGGCGAATTTTGGTCTGTGACTGCCAGACCTAGGCGTGAGAAAGGAACTTATACAGTACGCCATGGTCAGGGATATTCTGTCTTTGAACACTGCAGTCATGGCATAAAACAAACATTAAGACTCTTCGTGCCTGTTGAGGAACCTGTCAAAGTCACCGAATTAATACTTAGCAACATGTCGGAACAGACGATACATTTAAGTCTGGTCTATTACGCTGAGTGGGTCTTGGGAGTGGCCCGGGAACAGACGGCTCCTTATTTGGTGACTGAATTTGATAAGGAGAATCAACTTTTCTTAGTGCGGAACACCTATCAAGAAGAATTTGCCGGTAGGCAAGGGTTTCTGACAGTAATCGGCGGGGACATTGATAGTTATACCGGAGATCGAGCAGAATTTATCGGGCGAAACGGAAGCCTGGCTGATCCCACCGGCTTAAAGACGGGAAAATTCTCGGATTCCGTAGGTGCAGGTTTTGACCCTTGTACGGCTATGCAAATAAACGTATCGCTTGCGCCGGGAGAAGAAAAGACAGTGACCTTTTTATTAGGGGATACTCTGAATCGAGAAGAGGCTGAAGGAATTCGTGAGAAGTATCGAGACCCCAAGAAGGTAAACGAAGAACTGGAACATGTCAAAAGCTTTTGGGATGGCTTGCTGGGTAAAATTCAAGTTGAAACACCTGATTCATCGATGAATTTGCTCTTAAATCGCTGGCTGCTCTATCAAACTATAGTTTGTCGGGTATGGGCAAGATCGGCATTTTACCAGTCCGGGGGAGCTTATGGCTTTAGAGATCAACTTCAGGATGTTATGGCGCTGGTCTACACGTCCCCTGAGATTACTCGGAGGCAAATTATTCTTCATTGTGCCCACCAATTTAGAGAAGGCGATGTGCAGCATTGGTGGCATGAAGGAAAAAGTAAAGGTATACGAACAAGGTTTGCGGATGATTTGCTGTGGCTTCCTTTTGTGACTGCTCATTATATTGAACGTACCGGGGATATAGGGGTACTGGAAGAAGTCACGTCTTTCCTTGATGATGAACCGTTGAAAGAGGGGGAAGATGAACGTTATTCGGTTCCTAACATTTCCGCAGAGACTGGGACTGTTTACGAACATTGTCTGCGAGCTCTTGAACGGGGTATGCGTTTTGGTGAACATGGCTTGCCGCTGATTGGTTCCGGAGACTGGAATGATGGATTTAGTCAAATCGGTCCCAAGGGTCGCGGAGAAAGTGTTTGGTTAGGATGGTTTTTGTATTTAACCTTGCAGCGTTTCTCCACTATTTGCTTGGGTCGTCAAGACAAGGAACGGGGAGAGGACTATCGCAGAATTGCCGAAGAGCTTCAACAATCTTTAGAAAAGCATGGTTGGGATGGCGGCTGGTATCGTCGTGCTTATTTTGATGACGGCACTCCCTTAGGGTCAACCCGAAATACAGAATGTCAGATTGATGCTATTGCTCAGTCTTGGTCGGTAATTTCCGGTGCAGCTAAACCTAGTCGCGCTTTAGATGCGATGTTGGCCTTGGAACACTATTTGTGGCGCAAAGATGAAGGAATTCTTTTGCTGCTGACACCGCCTTTTGACAAGTCTCTGCCTGATCCGGGTTATATTAAAGGCTATGTTCCGGGGGTTCGGGAAAATGGAGGACAATATACTCACGGGGCAATTTGGGCCGTATTGGCCTACACAACCCTGGGTGAAGGAGATAAAGCCCTGGAATTGTTTCATATGTTAAATCCTGTCAATCATGCTCGAACGGAGAATGAGGCCAATCGCTATAAAGTCGAGCCGTATGTCGTTGCTGCGGATGTATATGCCATTCACCCTCATGTAGGCCGCGGCGGCTGGAGCTGGTATACTGGAGCGGCGGGGTGGTTATATCAGGCCGGGTTGGAAGGGATATTAGGTTTTAAACGACAAGGGGACAGGTTAATTCTGAAACCGTGTATACCCAGCCATTGGAAGGGCTTCCGTTTAACCTATACGTACTGTTCATCACGGTATGAAATCGTCGTTGAGAACCCTCAAGGGAAGATGACCGGAGCTGAACAGATTACCTGTGACGATGTACTTTTAGAGGAACCGATCATTTTACTCAAGGATGACAGTCAGGTTCACACCGTACATTTAACTATGTAATAACCTTACAGTTCATCTTAGTAATAATGGTTTGAGAGACTCCATACCACATAATTTTGGGCAGCTTCCAGACACAAAAAGCCTTCTTTCGTAGTTATGATTCTACGACAGAAGGCTTTTTTTCTCCTTGAAGGTCAGGTACGGTAGTGTTAAGAAATTAATCTTTAGGATTTTGTATTAAGAGTTTAAGCTTCAGGTTGATAATAGCCTTTGCGGTAAAGAGAGAGTAAACCAGCGACAATTGCAATTCCCATTGAGGTTAACATGACAATCTGATAAGCCCCTGCAAAAGCATTTGCTTTTTGTGCTGCTGTTGGAGAGATGACACCTTCCAGCAGGACTGCCTGTCGGTTTTCAAATAAGGATATGGAATAAGAGATTCCAATAACCATGCCAACATTTCGAAGCAGGGCGTTAATTCCACCGGCAATACCTAATTTTATTGCTGGAACTGAACTCATGACGCTGCTGTTATTGGGAGATTGGAAAAGACCACAACCTAAACCTATCAGCAAAAGACCAGGTACGATTTGCCAAGATAGTGAGCAGGCCGTTAGACTGGACAAATATAAAAAGCCTGAGGCGAAGACGATCAATCCGCTTGTGGTCAGGACGCGTGGGCCGATTATATCAGAGATGTGTCCGCTGATTGGCGCAGAAATTGCCAACGTCAGGGGAAAAGAGGTCATTATTAACCCAACTTGGGTGGGATCATAATTTAAAACATGCTGTAAGTAAAAAGGCATCAGCATGGTATTGGCAAACATCGCTACAAAGGAAAGAAACCCAGTCATATTTCCCACTAAAAAGGGTCGGATTTGGAACAGGGACAGATCAATCATAGGGCTTGAAACACGAATTTCGGCTAAGAAAAATGTTATTAATAAGATGAGGCCGAGGATTAAGCCGCCTATAATCAGATAGGATTTCCATCCCCAATCTTGGCCATTACTGAGGGAAAATAAAAGGCACAGCATGCCGCCGGTAAAAAGAAAGGCGCCCAGAAAGTCGAAAGTTTCGCTGTTTGGCAGGGGTGTGTCTAAGGGAAGAATTACGAGGGCGGCGATGTATCCTAAAATTCCAATAGGTAAATTGATGTAAAATATGGTACGCCAGTTTAACAGCCCAACTAATATGCCGCCGAGCGCGGGACCGGTAAGGCTTCCCAAAGCAACAACAGTTCCGGTTAGCCCTAAAGCCTTTCCGCGTTCTTTTGGAGGAAAATTCGCAGTAATAATGGCCGGGCTATTTGCCATGAGGATCGATGCCCCAATTGCCTGAAGGACACGCATTCCAATAAGAAACCAGATATTTGTCGCGAGGCCGCAAAGTGCAGAACCAAGAGTAAAAACAATAAATCCAGAAGAGTAGACTCTTTTTCTCCCAATAAGATCTGCTAAGCGGCCAAAAACAGGGAGTAAACTGGAGATGGTTAATAAATAGGCGGTAACTACCCATTGCAGTGTCGATAGATTTGCCTGTAATTGTCCTGAGATTGTCGGTAAAGCTACACTGATAATACTGCTGTCCAACGTTGACATAAAGGTTCCAATGGAAACCGTTGCTAAAATAAACCATCGGTATTTGGGAGAGTCTTTAAAATAGCTGGAGTTGTAACCTTCGATCACCTAACTTGCTCCTTTAGGCAATGCCGTTCAGCTTTTCAAAGATTGCTTTTCTTTTCCCGATGGTTAACACGACGACTAAATTTTCAGGGGCAAATATGGTGTAAACGACTCGGTATTCCTTGTGGCCGCAGCGGAAAGAAACCCGGTATGTTTCATAATAAGGTCCTTTCAGTCTTTTAAATCCTAAGGGATCTTCTTCGAGTTGGCTTAACACTGCTGGTATTTCCTTAAGCTCTGCCGCTTGGAGGACAGCCAAATCATGAATTCCCCGGGTGGTTACGACAACTTGATAAGGCGTTGGAGATGATTTCATGCTCTCCAATGATTTTATGCTTTGGATGGCGCGCCATTTCACGGATTGGAAATTTTTATGAGCCCGGTAACCTTCTTCAGCCATTCGGTCAAGGACTGTGCTTAACTTTAATTTTTGTTCCAGCAATCTATTCTTAAGCTCGTCGCCTGTAAATCCGGCGCTATGTAAATCGCCGATAATCAGGTCTTCAAAAAAATCGGAAAGAGGTTCGACTGAACGCTCGGCAGTTCTTACGAAAACTTTGCCCTCAGAATCAACACATAAATCTAAAGTGTCTCCTGGAGCTAATCCAAAGAGATTTCTCAATTCTAAGGGTAATGAGATTTCTCCTTCTGCTCCGATCTTTACCCGGTAAGTTTCCATTGTTTTTCCCCCTCGTAGTTCATGTCTTTTTGGGTTTGAACTTAGGTTATACTGTTAGACACCATAGGTATCTTTATGAGTTCGACCAATAATTGGGTAAATCCTCCCGACCTATAAATAATATTTAGACTATTCTGCACATAATAATATCTTATTCGGTTTTGTTTCGAGATAACAAGACTTATACTATAATAGTACGTGGGAAAAAAGCTCCAAATTTTAGTCAAAGGGGTTTTGCAGCTTTGGGAAAAAAGAATTTTTATGTTGTGAAAGAGGGCTACAAGAAGGGGCTTTTTGATAATTGGCCTGATTGTCAGGCAGCAGTTAAAGGGTATAAGGGGGCAGTTTTTAAAGGATTCGAAACGAAAGCCGAAGCCCTTGCCTGGAAAGATGATGGAGAAGATCAAAAGGGTGGGGTCAAGACAAACTCCTCTGAAGATAAAGTATGTGAAGCAAACTGGGAGTATGACTATGATGTTTATACAGATGGCAGTTATCGAAATGGGAAGTATTCTTTTGGTTATGTCTTTGTCAAAGAGGGACAAGTTGTTTTTGAAGCGAATGGAGCGGGAGAAAATCATGAAGCTGCCGTAATGAGGAATGTTGCCGGAGAAATCGCAGCGGTAATACATGCTGTGAAAAAGGCTAAGAGTCTGAATGCCAAGATAAGAATTTATCATGACTATTCAGGAATTGCCCACTGGGTTACTGGTGCCTGGAAAGCAAAGAATAAATTTACACAAGCCTATGTAACATTTATGAAAGAGTACCAAGGCCTCTACACTTTTGAAAAAGTAGCCGGTCACAGTGGTAATCGGTTTAACGATTACGTGGACCGGCTTGCCAAGGAGGCGTTGGGAATTAATAGTAAGTGATTAAATAAAGAGCTGCATATCGGACTCTAAGGCATCTTTTAAGTATTCTTTAGCCGTAATAATTTGGACTTCCGGCAGTAATTCATCCTCCTTAAAGCCCATGACCTCAACAGAGAGCTTACAGCCAAAAAAGGTTACTCCTTTTTTTCGGGCCCCATTAAGGAAATCGGTGAGTGTGGGGGTCTCGTCATCATTCATCATCTCAAGGAGCATTTGTTTTCCTAAACCTGCCATATTCATGCGAGAAAGGGGTAATTCTTCCGGCCCTTTGGGTGTCATTAAACCGAAGATTTTTTCAAAAGCAGTTTTGTCGTCTGCTGATAACTTGGCTGGATCTCTTACCAAAAATAATCCCCAAAAAGCAAAAAACATGCTCACATTAACCCCTAATTCTTTTGCAGTATTGGCGAGTATGAGGGCTGCTAAGGCTTTATCATAGTCACCGCTGAACATGAGAATATTCATCTTTTTCTCCAATAGTTATTACACCCCTTAGAATTTGTTTTCTAAAGCTAGTATAAGTAAAAATTAGAATAGTATAACTTAGGAGATGCTCATGGTGGGGTGTCTGACAATTTGCTCCAGGGTTTGCAGGAGAATATTTATTTCGTTAAAATTATTATAGAGGCCAAAACTTATACGGACGACACCTGGGCGAGAAGAATTCCGGCTCTTTTTGTAATACTCCATTTGTTTCGGAGAAATTGATAATAATTTCTGGATATAGGGTTGAGTACAGAAGCATCCTGTCCGAACGGCGATCCCGGCTTCCTGAGAGAGAATTGAACCAACCCGTTCGTGGTGCATACCTTTAATATTGAAAGGGATGACGCCTATATGGGGTTCTCCCGGGCTTAACTGAGTATATAGTGTAATGCCCGGAATTGATCTTAGTCCTGTATAAGCATATTCGGCAAGCTGATATTCATAATGGTCAATTTTCTTCATGTTTAGAGCAGACAACGTTTTTATCGCAGCGACAAGAGCGACAACTCCTATGACATTTGGAGAGCCGGCCTCATCTTTCATTGGAGGGTCATTCCAAATAACCCAATCATGGGTTACGATCTCGGCGGTTCCTCCTCCCACCATTTCTGAGACACCTTTTTGGAAGGTTTCCTGAGGACCAATCAGGACTCCGCTGCCAAAGGGTGCGTACATTTTGTGAGCCGAAAATGCTAGATAATCGATACGCTGAAGTGGGTTTTCCGGCCTCATGTTGACAATGGTATGGGGTACCATTTGAGCACCATCGACAAGGATTTGAGCTCGATAACGATGTGCCAATTCGGCTATTTTATGTATGGGATTAATGTAGCCGGTTACGTTTGATGCTCCGGTAACTGTAACTAATTTTACTTTCCCCTTATGGCGTATTAGTTTGTTTTCCAGATCCGTGAGGTTTAGTTTTCCCTGGGAGTTTATATCTACATAATCCACCTGAAATTTGTTTCTCCATGGCAAATCGTTGGAATGATGCTCCATCCATGTAGATATAATGATACCTTTCTTATTGTCTTCGCAAAGGCGATAAGACAATTTATTAATGGCTTCAGTCGTGTTTTTAACAAAAATCACCGTATCGTTATTGGGGTCAGCATTAACGAAATTCAGAACGATTGATCTCGCTTCTTCGTAGATCTGGGAAGAATATTGAGATTTGTACCCAGTTCCGCGATGTACTGAAGAATACATTGGTGCGAAACGATTTATTTCCTCCATAACAGAAACTAAAGGGGGGGTTGACGCGGCATTATCAAAATTAATGCCCGTTACCCATTCGCCGTTGTATAAGGGAATTTTCATGTCTGTCCCCATAACAAGATGCCTATAAATTGATTCTGAAAGTTTATAGTTCATGTAATCATCTCTTTCAGTTAAAAATATGTTTCTTCAGCATCATATTATTGTTTAAGCAAAAGGTGACTAAAGAATTTGACTACATGATATATTCTCCTGTGTAACATACTAACGTTGAAATTCACTTGCGAAAGTATGGAGGTAACTATGAAAAAGTCAGGTGAAATCCAAAAACACCCCAAAGGTCTTGCCAGCGCCAAATATGATTCGCGGCGAGCAGAATTCAAACAGCATCAAAAGAAAGGTAAAGATCTTAAAGAGAACCCTAACAGTGAGCTCTAGTTTTCAAGCCTCAGCCCCAGGCTGAGGCTTGAATTCAGTAAATGCGGTTTATAGTATGTTGATGGTATAATTAGTCGTTAACCGAGCTTAAAAACCTATGTGTTGTAAAAATAGTTTTGCTAAAGATGGAGGTTTTAAGATGACAACTGTAATTGAACGATTCTTACATTATGTAAAATTTGATACACAATCGAGTGAAGAAACCGTAGTTCTTACAACTCCCGGGCAATTTGAATTGGCTAATGCTCTTGTTGAAGAACTTAAAGCTTTAGGTTTAGACGATGCTTCCGTCGATGAAAAGGGATATGTCCTTGCTCATTTACCGGCAAATACCAGCAAACACATTCCGCCAATTGGCTTTATCGCCCATCTGGATACAAGTCCCGATATGCTTGGCAAGGATGTAAAACCTCAGCTTATCGAAAATTATGATGGCAGTGATATTGTCCTCAATGGAGATAAAAATATTGTTTTATCACCTAAGGACTTTCCGGAATTATTAAATTACCGTGGGAAAACTCTAATTACCACCGATGGAACAACCTTACTTGGCGCAGATGACAAGGCAGGAATTGCTGAGGTGATGACGGCCATTGATTACCTGCAGTGTCATAAGGATATTTCACATGGGAAGATATGCATTGCTTTTACCCCTAACGAGGAAGTGGGCAGGGGAGCGGACCATTTCGACGTTCAGAGATTTGGTGCGGAGTTTGCTTATACCGTTGATGGTGGTGCAATTGGTGAATTAGAATATGAAAATTTTAATGCGGCCGGGGTAAAAGTTAAAGTTCAAGGAAGAAACGTTCATCCAGGATCGGCTAAGGGTAAAATGATTAATGCCATTTTGCTGGCTCAAGAATTTATTATGAAGCTGCCAAAGGATGAAACCCCTGTCAATACTGAAGGGTATGAAGGATTTTATCACTTGACTGATATTCATGGAAACGTAGAAGAGACAATTCTTAATTATATCGTCCGTGATTTTGAGATAAATTCTTTTCAACAACGAAAAGAAAAGTTGCAGCAGATTATAATTGATCTTAATGAAAAATATGGACCCGAAAGGTTTTCCATAGAGATTAAGGATCAATATTTCAATATGAAAGAAAAGATTGAACCTGTAAAGCATATCCTTGAAAATGCGGAAAAGGCCATGGAGGCAGTTGGCGTGGTCCCGGATATCCGTCCGATCAGAGGCGGAACTGATGGGGCTAGACTATCATTTATGGGGCTGCCTACGCCAAATATTTTTACCGGTGGACACAACTTTCATGGAAAATTTGAATTTATTCCCATCTTTGCTATGGAAAAAGCAGTAGACGTTATTTTAAAAATTGTTGAGATTTATACTGCAAAATGATAGCACTTAAAAATTGGAAAAGCTTATCCTAGAACCTATTGATTCAATAATGCAAAGTTTGGTTAATTGGTTAATATTTCTAAATTAAGAACGCATGTTCCTGACGTATTCTGCTTGATGCAGAAAATTGCGACGAATTTCTACTTGCTATTATTATCTCTAAAACGTATAGTTGACAAGGACCTTTTCCAGAGTTGAAGAGGTTAGTCGTAAATATTTAAGGGGTTGAATCCAAAATGGCTAAATTACAGTTAATAGCAACGGCTGCCTTTGGTTTAGAATCTATTGTCGCCCGAGAGTTGAAGGAACTGGGGTATTTCGATCAAGTTGTTGAAAATGGAAAGGTCACTTTTGTCGCTGATGAGCTGGGAATTTGCCGCTCAAACATTTGGCTGCGCAGTTCGGATCGCGTCCTCTTAAAAATTGGTTCTTTTAAGGCTATGACCTTTGAAGAGCTTTTTCAAGAGACGAAAAAATTACCTTGGGAAGAATGGCTTCCTGAGGATGCGAACTTTCCCGTCCAAGGAAAATCAATTAAATCAAAGCTATTCAGTGTTTCCGATTGTCAAGCTATTGTTAAAAAGGCAATTGTAGAACGGTTAAAGGAGAAATATGGCCGTAGTTGGTTCGAAGAAACAGGGCCCCGCTATCAAATTGAGGTTGCCCTTCTGAATAACGAGGCTACTTTGACAATCGATACTTCCGGACTTGGTCTGCATAAACGCGGTTACCGTAAACTTGCGGGTCAAGCACCTCTGAAAGAGACTCTAGCTGCAGCAATGGTTCAATTAAGTCATTGGCATAAAGAACGAGCTTTATTAGACCCTTTCTGCGGGACGGGAACGATTCTAATTGAAGCAGCCTTGATTGCCCTTAATCGGGCGCCTGGTCTCAGGCGAAGCTTTGATGCCGAAAAGTGGCCATGTATTCCTAAAGAGTTTTGGCAGGAAGCTTTTCAAGAGGCCCTTGATCTTCAAGGACATAGTAAAGACCTTCATATATATGGCTCAGATATTGACCCTAAGGCTCTGTCTTTAGCAAGGACACATGCTCAGGAGGCCGGTGTCAGTGATCTAATTCATTTTCAGCGTTTGCCGGTGGCAGAGGTTAGATCAAGATTTAATTATGGTCATATTATTACGAATCCACCCTATGGTGAGCGACTAGGTCAAAAGGAAGAAATTGAACAGCTTTATCTTGAACTTGGTGAGACCTTTAACCGTTTAGAAAACTGGTCTCTCCATGTTATTACGAATCAACAATATCCCGAACGCTTGATGGGGAGGCGCTGGGACAAAAGCAGAAAACTTTATAATGGACGACTAGAGTGTCATTATTATCAATTTTTTGGACCACGTCCGCCGAGAGAAACTAGTCGAACGTAAACAAGAAATGCAAAAGAGGATTATTCCCCGTCGCCGGGCGAATAATCCTCTTTCAATATTATATCCTAAGTTTATCATGTACGGTTTTTCGGATATCTAACTCGCAGAAACTGGAGGCTCTCCTTTTACGGTTTGAAGATCTCGCAAAGCTCGTTGAACCTCCTCATCGAGGCCTTCAATGGCTATGATGACGGCTCCTTCCGAACCATCGACACCTCCGGCGGCAATGCACCGAGCTTCCACGTCATATAACGTTTCCAGTGCAGTTAACTCTGTGACAGGAATTGCCCCCAACATTGGGATAAGACCAACTTTCTGCCCAATCGAATCATCTACAGTAGATTTGGTCATAAATTCCACGGCCTGACGGACATCAGGCACCATTTTTTCAAGACCGATAGGAACGATTAGCTTTACTCCGCGGGCATAGAGTATTCCCTGTGCAGCTCCAATAGTTCCGCCTGAAGCATCTGAAACCATCACAGCGGTTAAGCCGGTGTAATCGATGGCATTTCCTCCTTTGATAAAGATATCGCCGGATTTTAACTTAGGAAGATATTCTTTCCATGGGGTCTCAATAACCTTTCCCTCAACAATGACATAAGGAGCAGTTCTCTTCGTAGAGCGGCTGATTCCTAACTCTCCTTTAGAAACAATGCCCATGGTGTAGCCTGTCTTATCTTCAATGGTTACCCCCAGCAATTCTTCAGCCACAAAAGCATTTGTTGTACCTCCGGCAATAATTACAGCATGTTTGTTTAAAGCATTCTGAACACAGGACAATCCCCTAACTCCTCTGGCAATTAGACGTTTAGATTCACTGGCAGTTAACGTTATTAAAGCTTTCATTCAAGAACCTCCTTGCAGTTTTTTATTAATGATGTAATTATGTTATACGAAAACAATAATTTATAAAAGCTAAAATATTGTGTTTTAATTTGGAGTCTATAAAAAAACGACAATATTTTTTCGGACAGTAATTATAATTAAGAAATATCAGACCATTAAGCCTTTTTTGAATAAAAAAATAGATATGTACACCATAAAGATACAATTAGATAATGATATGGTAGGATAAAAAATGATAATTTTACAAGCTTAAATAACTCAAATACACTAAACGTGATAATAATAACAAAGGAGGTAGAGGGTTTTGTTTCTAAGTTTAATTGCTTATGCGGCCATACTCCTTTTTCTTGGTTTGTCCGCTTATAAGGCCTATCAGTTTTCAAAATTACCATTACACGGGCGAATGGAACTATATCCCGTACCGAAAGAAAAAGGATTTGAGCACGGAGGCTCATTCTACGAGGAGATTTCTTGGTGGAAAAAACCTCGAGAAGTTTCACATGTTCGGGAAATTGTCGAAATGTTTAAGGAAATAGTCTTCATAAAAACATTATTCGAAAATCAGCGCCCATTTTGGTGGCTTTCTTATGCCCTTCATCTAGGAATTTATTTTATTTTTGTTTGGACATTCTTGTTAGTTGCCGGAGCCGTTTCAATGCTTAATGGAATTGTGGTGGCAGCGAATACAACGAGCATTTGGGGACTTTTATTATTTTATCTAACTTATATCACTGGGATTATTGGACTTGTTTTAGTAGCGTTAGGTTCTGGGCTGTTAGTTCTTCGTCGTATGTTTGACTCTACTCTTAAAAAATATACGACACCTCAAGAATACTTTAACCTTTTGCTGCTCTTTGCAGCAGTTGTTACTGGAATCATAACCTGGAGCAGCGACTTTACATTTGGTACAGCTCGCGAAGTTACTGCGGGCATTATTACCTTTACACCTTTTGCTGCTAATGGACTCCTGGTTTTACATGTTATTCTGGTCGGAATTATGTTAATCTATATCCCTCTGAGCAAAATGAGCCACTATGTAGGAAAGTACTTTACCTTCCATACGGTTCTGTGGGACAATAGCCCTAATCTTAGAGGGAGTGCTGTTGAGCAAAAAGTGAAGGCGGCTACTTCTTATCGTCCAACTACCACTTGGTCAGCTCCTCATATTCAGGCGCCTAGCTCCACGAAGAAATAGCATGAAATTCCTAAGTGAACTTTTTGGAAAGAGGAGAACTAAATGTTAGATCAAAAAGATTTGCGCCCGAAGGATTTGGGGCGTCAGGATGAACAGTTGATTAAACTCGAAACCTATAATCTAATGCCATTATTGCCTCCCTATGATAAACCTGGTATGCAGCCCCCCATTACCGAGCCCAAGCCTGCGTGGAGAGAAAAATACTGTGCTTCTTTAGATGGTTTTATTGCGCTTGATACTTTGACTCGTCCTCAAACTAAAGAAGAAGAAGACGAATTTGTCCGTAAGTTTCTCAGTGGCTTAGAGAAAATTTTCTCGGATGCCAATAATGGAATATTGGAACCTTTATTATTGTCTTTTGAATATTGTGCCAAGTGCAACACCTGTTCTGAAGCTTGCCATATCTATAAAGCAGCTGGAGACAATGAACTGTATCGTCCAATTTTTCGCTCGGAAGTCCTGCGCAAAATTGTGAAAAAGTATTTTACGAAGAGTGGTAAACTATTAGGCGGCTTTGTCGGAGCAGACATTGATGTCAATTGGGAAACAATTGCTCGTTTAGGCGAGTTGGCTTACCGTTGTAATCTCTGCCGGCGATGTGCACAAACTTGCCCGTTGGGCTTAGATAATTCAATTCTCTCAAAAGAAATTCGTAAAATCTTTAGTCAGGAAATCGGAATTGCTCCGACACCTCTGCATAATAAAGGAACTATGCTGCAACTCAAAACGGGTTCCTCAACCGGTTTAACTAAACCCGCTTTCTTGGATACCCTGGAATTTCTGGAAGAGGATACAGAAGAGAAGTTTGGCATCAAATTGAAGTTCCCTATTGACAAAAAAGGTGCAGATATACTCGTTTTGCATAATGCAGGTGAATTCATTGCCTGGCCGGAAAATCCAGTTGCCTTTGCAATTTTAATGAACGAAGCAGGACTTAATTGGACACTAAGCAGTGAAATGATGGGTTATGATAGTGTTAACTACGGATTGTGGTATGATGACGTTCAAGCTAAGAAGATTGCTTTAGCACAGATGAAAGCTGCCAAGGAACTCGGCGTTAATCGTATTATTGTCGGTGAATGCGGCCATGCACATAAGGCATCTATTGTTGCAGGTGATCGTATGGCTTATGGCGATACCAAAGTTAATGTCGAAAGCTGCTTGCCTCTTCTCTGGGATTTAGTACAGAGTAAGCGTTTAAAAATGGATCCCAGCCGTAATAATTTCCCGGTGACTCTCCATGATCCGTGTAATGTTGTTCGTCAGATGGGAATTGTTGAGCCACAGAGAAATGTCTTAAGGGAAATATGCCCTCAGTTTAGAGAAATGACACCCCATGGTGTTGATAACTATTGCTGTGGTGGTGGCAGTGGCTTTGCTATTATGAATTCCCAAAACTTCCCGTCATTTAGAGATAACGTTGCTTCCCGGATGAAGTTCAACCAAATTCTGGGCGCCTTTCAAGGTAAAATGGAAGATGCCTCTCAGGTTAAATATATCTGTGCCCCTTGTTCGAACTGTAAGGGAGCTATGCGGGCAATTCTGGAGCATTATGAAGCTACAGAGAAGTTTAACCTTCAATATGGCGGACTCGTTGAACTTATGGTTAACGCCCTCGTAAGCATGAAAAAGCCTTTCTTTGAATTCTTGGAATAGTTTAGAGTGATAGAATTTGTTAATGGACCATTTCAGTATCTGAAATGGTCCATATCAATGCAGATACAAAGAAAAGTTTACTTTGATATCGACTAGTACGTATTTGTGCAAATTACAAGAACATGTGTTCTTGTAATTATTCGAGAACCACCCCCACTTATAGAAGTGAGGATCTTAAACTGGATAAATTTCCCTCAAAAGCATTATCTAATGCCCTTTGTACTCACGATATAAACAATATTAGCAATTATTTTTGGTGAGCAGCATCTTCAAGGTAGACTCTAAAATCAAGAACTATAGAAGTTTAAGACTAAACCAAAATGTAATTAAGGGTTAAATTTGAACGATAAATATAATAATTAGTTTTGTATATTGTACAATCGTAATTATATATTGTACGTAGAGAATACAAGGTGTTAAATTAAGAATATGAACTAGTGTTAATTTACACAAGAAGATTTTCTCCTAATTTCTCACAATGTTCATTTTTTAATACTTCTCTTTTAAGGTTAAGGAGGTGTAATTAGTGTTTATCGTATCAATTGACGAGGATCAGTGCTCTGGCTGCAACTCATGTACTGAAGGATGCCCAGCTCACCTGCTTGGCTTTAGTGATGACAAAGCACATGTAATCGGCGACGAATCAGAATGTATGGGTTGTGAAAGCTGTATTTCTGTTTGCCCGACTGGTGCAGTCACTATTACTGAAATGTAGAAACCCCATAAAATAATAGATGGAGGGTGTGCAATGACGGAAAAGAAAACGCCGCTACTGGACGAACTGGAAAAAGGAAAATGGCCCAGTTTTGTGACGGAAATGAAACGCGCTGCAGTTAAGAGTGAATCTGCCGGCGAGTTGCTCCAAGTTTTGGAGAGATCTTATGTTGAGCACAGAGGACACTGGAAACATGGTGGAATTGTTGGGGTTAGAGGTTACGGCGGTGGAGTTATCGGTCGTTATGTTGATGAGCCTGAAACCTATCCAAATGTTGCTGAATTCCATACAGTCCGTATCAATCAACCATCAGGATTCTTCTACAACACGAAAACACTTCGCACAATTTGTGATATTTGGGAGAAATACGGCAGCCGCTTAACAAACATGCATGGCTCTACTGGGGACGTCATTTTGCTAGGCTGTAAAACAGAGGATATCCAACCTATCTTTGATGAGTATAGCGAAGCTGGTTTTGACTTGGGCGGATCTGGATCCTGCCTTAGAACAACCAACTGCTGCGTAGGACCTGGCCGTTGTGAGTTTGCCTGCTACGATACTCTTGAAGCATGCTATAACATTACCAATGAATTTATGGATGAGCTTCATCGTCCAATGTGGCCTTATAAGAGCAAAATTAAGTTCTCAGGCTGTGCTAACGACTGCACTGGTGCAATTGCCCGTTCAGATATCTCAGTCATTGGTACTTGGCGTGATTCCATCCAATTTGATCAAGCAGCTGTTAAAGAATATGCAGCGAAGAACTTTGATATTCAAGGTCTGGTTTGTGACAAATGTCCGACTAAGTGCCTGACTTATAATAGCCAAGCTCAAGAGCTTTCCGTAGTTGCTGAAGATTGCACGCGTTGTATGCACTGCATCAACATGATGCCTAAAGCAATTAAAGCTGGTAAAGAAAAAGGCGCTTCCATTTTGATCGGTGGTAAATCAACAATCGTTCAATCAGCGTTTATGTCTTCAGTGGTTGTACCTTTCATGAAGATGGAAGTGGAAAGCGACTTTGAAGAATTTAAAGATCTCGTAAGACGCATTTGGGATTGGTGGGATGAGAACGGTAAGTCTCGTGAGCGTCTTGGAGAATTAATTTATCGCGTAGGAATGGGTAAATTCCTCCGTGAATGTGAAATTCCTGCTGTACCACAGCAAGTCTTCCGTCCGCGTGCTAACCCATATGTATTCTGGCAGCAAGATGACCTTGACAAGTCAGGTACTGCTCTTGATGGTTCGAAACTCTAATAAAATAGATAGTTTAACGAGAGGTGGATAATCATGGCAAAATTAGACCAAGGACCTCCTAATTATAAGGAGATGCTTCCTCCAATAATTAAGGAAAACTATGGCAAATGGCAATATCATGAGATCCCACAACCGGGTGTACTCAAACACGTTGCTGAGAGCGGTGCAGCTCTTTATAGTGTGCGTGTAGGTTCTCCTCGTTTAGTAAGTATTGATTTCATTCGTGATATTTGCAACCTTGCTGACCAATATTGCGATGGACATCTGCGTTTCACAACACGTAACAACGTAGAATTCTTAGTGTCTGATGAAGCTAAACTTAAAGAACTTCTTGAGACATTATCAGCTCAAGGTTATGCTGTTGGCGGAACAGGTGCATCCATTAGTAACATCATCCACACTCAAGGCTGGGTTCACTGCCATACACCTGCAACAGATGCTTCAGGCGTCGTTAAGGCTGTTATGGATGACTTATATGAGTATTTTGAATCCATGAAGCTCCCGGCTAAATTAAAAATGGGCTTAGCCTGCTGCTTAAATATGTGTGGATCAACACACTGCAGTGACATCGGAATTGTTGGTGTTCACCGTACTCCTCCTCGTATTGATCATGAAAAACTCCGTAAAACAACTGAAATCCCGACGCTGGTAGCAAGCTGCCCGACTGGTGCTATTCGTCCAGATCCGAAGAACAAGAGCGTTGTCGTAAATGAAGATAAATGCATGTACTGCGGAAACTGCTACACCATGTCTCCGGCTATGGAAATTTATGATCCGAGAAATGACGGTATTGCTATTCTCATCGGTGGTAAAGTTTCCAATGCCCGTACTGCACCGAGCTTTTCTCGCATGGTAATTCCGTTCCTGCCGAACAATCCGCCGCGTTGGCCTGAAGTTACAGAAGCTATCCGCAGTATTATTGAACTCTGGATTGCCAATGCACACAAAGGTGAGCGTCTTGGTGAATGGATTGAGCGTATTGGCTGGGAAAAATTCTTTAGCCTAAGTGGATTGCCGTTCTCTGAAATGCTTATTGACGATTATATCTTTGCACGGGAGACTTTCCGTACGGCTGCTGGATTTAAATACTAATTAAAAATTTAGGGGGTATAGACAAATGGGTAGAGGACCAGCGAACCCAGAAGTCAAGAAGAAAGTTCTTGAGTACTTGGCTAAGGTTGAAAAAGCTAAAAGTAGAGACGTTGCGGTTGCCATCGGCGAGAAGAAAAGCGATGTTGATGATGCCGTAAAAGAACTTACTGCTGAGGACCTTGTTGAATACCTCTATATTACGACAACTTATATTTGCCTAAAAGGTAAAGTAAAAACACCAAATTCATAATTATTGATCGACGCGATCACTCTTAATCATCAGTTTTAAATCGTTGACCATCCCGACTTCTCTGATCCTGTTTCTGCTGATTATTCGATCAAGCATTACCCGGGATCGGAAGTTGGGTGGTCAATTTTGTTATGAGGTGCGTAAGTCAAAAGCAAAAGCTCCAAGAAAGGTGTGGATGATGTGTTGCCTATATCAGAAAATATGACTGTGAATCTTGATCAAAGTAACCTAAGCGTCCCACGCATCGTCATTGGAGCACCTCAAGGTAGAAGTGGCAAAACCACCTTTACCTTAGGATTATTAAGGGCTTTTGTGCGGCAGGGTGTTAGGGTTCAACCTTTTAAAAAGGGCCCTGATTATATTGATACCAGTTGGCATACTGTAGCTGCTCGTACAACAAGCCGCAATTTAGATGCTTATTTTATGACACATCAAGAACTTTGTGAGTCCGTTTATAATCATTCAAGCGACAAAGATGTTACAATTATTGAAGGAGCTATGGGATTATATGATGGATCTGACCTGCGAGGAAGCAGTTCAACAGCTGAAATAGCTAAGATAACACGAACACCAGTACTTTTGGTTGTTGATGCGACCCGTATGACTCGAAGCATTGCAGCAATGGTCATGGGGTATCAGCATTTTGACCCGGAAGTACAAATACTTGGTGTTGTTCTTAACAAAGTAGCTCGTAATCGGCATGAGAAAGTTGCACGTGAGTCTATCGAGGAATTTTGCAAGATTCCTGTCGTTGGGGCAATTCCTAAAGATCTTAATTTAACCATTCCTGATCGCCACCTTGGCTTAGTCACGAGTGATGAATTCAATGAAACAAATCAATTATTGGATTATTTTGCAGAGATTATTTCTAAGCATGTTAATTTGGAACTTGTGTTAGAGTTAGCCCGAACTGCCCCGGAAGTTCCCAATATCCAGGGGAAAACTCTAATTAATTCAGATGATAATCTGAAAACAAAGAATAGTTCGCCTAATATTGGAATAATTAAGGATGCAGCTTTTAGTTTTTATTATCCTGAAAATATCGAGGCCTTACAACGACTTGGTGCTAATCTTATTCCAATTAAAGCGCTAAGTGATAGTAAACTTCCTGATGACCTCGATGGTTTATATATTGGGGGAGGCTTTCCGGAGATTTTCGCTGCCGAACTTGAAAAGAACAAATCAATCCGGGAAGATATTAAATTCTATGCCGAAAAAGGTCTCCCAATCTACGCTGAATGTGGGGGATTAATGTTTTTAGGTCGATCCATATCTATTTCGAATAATAGTTATAATATGGTGGGATTGCTCCCCTTTGATACTCAAATGGAACGAAAACCCCAAGGGCATGGGTATACACTGATGAAAGTTAACCAGGGGCAACCTTGGTTTGATGATGATATAGAAGTTAAAGGACACGAATTTCATAATTCTCGTATCATTAATTTATCTTCTGAAGTAAAATTCGGTTTTGAAGTTAAACGTGGACATGGAATTGACGGACAGCATGATGGGATTTATTATAAGAACGTATTTGCTTCTTATAATCATCTTCATGCTGTGGGATGCCCAGTTTGGGCTGAACGTATGGTCGATCTCGCTATACAATATAAGCATAATAAACGAAGAAAATGGCTGTTGCTTGAGAAAGCTGCCGGCCAAAATTAAATATAATTTCTAAGATTATGATATTATATTATATATGTTCGAACCTGGATAAATCATTTTGGCAGGCAATATTAATCATTATCACCTGATTGATTTAATCTCGGGTATGATGAAAAAGAACTCCGCAAGACCATAATTTAATGCGGAGTTCTTAAATTTCTATTATTTAAGAAAAAGAACGTTTGCTCATCTGGAATAATCTTTCTGCTAATGGTATTATAAATATATACGATACCAAACCTAATTTTTTTATGACTGACGCTAACCAAAGCAATTGGCAAAATATTTTATGGATATAAATCTAGGAGGGAGATTTACCATCATGGAACAACACTTTCTTGTTTTTAAAGAAGTGGCAGAAACTAAAAACATTACGCTCTCTGCGAAAAAACTCCATATGAGCCAACCTAGTATTAGTTTGCAGATTCAGAACTTAGAGAATCAATACGGTGCTCGTTTTTTCGATAGAACGAATAAAGGAGTAACGCTGACAAAAGAGGGGGAAATATTTTATACTCATGTTCGAAGTGTTCTCGATATTCTTATGAATGCCAAAGAACAGATTAGTGCCTTGTCAAAAGGACGGAGAGGTCTTATTTATTTAGGGGCAACGCTGACAATAGGAGAGTATATTCTACCTAATATTTTGGCCTATTTATTATAGAAATCATCCTGACGTTGATTTTAAGGCGAAAATCGCGAATACTGATTCTATATCGCAGGATGTTCTGGAGAAAAAGATTCATATTGGTTTAATCGAAGGGCCTGTACCTCGCCATAAGGATCTAAACGTCGAAAAGTTTTGGGAAGACGAATTAGTTGTCGTACTTCCTTATTTTCATCCCTGGGCGGCTAGAGAGAGTATAACTCTTGCGGAATTACCGCATGAGCGCTTAGTAACGCGTGAAGATGGTTCAGGAACACGTAAGGTTATGGAAATGGCTCTTAAAGAGCGAGGCCTCGAACCAGAACAGTTAAATATTAGTATGGAGTTAGGAAGCACTCAGGCAATCAAAGAAGTCGTTGCAGCAGGTTTGGGAATAACAATTATTTCGTCCCTTACTGTACGCCGGGAATGTGATCAAAAGATTTTTAAGTCCTTAAAAATTCAGGATGCTCCGGTCTATCGGCCTTTAAGTATTCTTACAAATGCACATCAAAATTCCCAGGCGACACAGTCAAAAGATGAGCGTCTATTAATTGATTTGCTTCACGATCACAGATTGTTATCGGAAATCCTTAGTAAAGATTATAATGAATTGGACAGCATAGAATAATAAGAGAACAAGTTTGAGTGTTTTTTTATATTCTAATGTCACGAGTGGGAAGTGCTGGGAAACTATGCAACATGACTGTCAAATAGGCTTAGTTCAAATGGAATCTCATATTGGCGAAAGAGAAGCTAATTTTAGGAGAATCACACATCTTGCTGAAGTAGCAAGTAAGAAGAAAATTTCCTTCTTGTGTTTTCCTGAATGTGCTTTGGACGGATATTCACCGCAGCATGCCTCAGAGCTTGGTGATACAATTCGTAGTTCAGCAACAAGCCGTTTGAAAGAATGCGCAGAAGATTTGGGAATTACCTTGCTGGTTGGTCTAGTTGAGCATGATAATAGGGCTGAAAAGCCCTATATTTCACATGTTATTTTGTCTCCGGGAAAAGAGGGTATGGTTTATCGCAAAGTTCATTTAGGGAGAAGTGAGCAGGACTACTTTACCCCTGGTAATCAATTTCCGGTATTCTCCTCACATGGAACAACTTTTGCAGTTGGGATCTGCTGGGATTGGCATTTTCCGGAGGTGGCTGCTATCTATTCTTTGAAAGGCGCAGAGATCATTTTTGCTCCGCATGCTTCTCCTGTCATAGCGGGGGATCGAAAAGAGATCTGGCTGCGTTATCTAGGCACGAGAGCCTACGATAATTCAGTTTATCTGGGTGCCTGTAATTTGATCGGGAGTAACGGTAAAGGCAAAGAGTTCAGCGGTGGTACTTTAACTATCGGTCCTAAAGGTGAAGTAATTCTTCACACAGAAGTATTAGAAGAACGTATATTTATCTCGACACTTTCTGCAGAACGAATTAATAGAATTCGACGTTTTGACCGAGTTTCAATGAAGGATAGCTTTTTCCTTGCGGACAGACGTAAAGAACTTTATCATGAACTTCTTGAACTGGACGTTCAACGGTAACCTAATTGGATTCCAAAATCGACGGAGAAACCGTTAGGATTTGATGTTAATATTTGTAGTTTTAAAATATATATTTATGAATAAATCAAAAAACCTTTCTAAGCATTGCTTAGAAAGGTTTTTTGAGGATTAATAATTACCAATTGTTACGTGAACGTGATTGGTAGCAATCTCGGCAATAAACTGGTTTATCACCTGACGGCTGAAAAGGAACCGTAGTTTCTTTACCACATGAAGAACAGATAGCTGGAAACATTTCGCGAGGTTGTCGAGAGAATCCTCCATTGTTCCTATTTTGGGCTTTACGAGCAGCACGGCATTCCGGACAACGGCCAGGCTCATTCGTAAATCCTTTCTCAGCATAGAACTCTTGTTCAGATGCAGTAAATTCGAAATCACGACCACATTCTTTACAAGTTAGGATTTTGTCGTTAAACATAATAGACCTCCATTAATTTTATTACCCGCGACATGGGAAGTTCAGAAAGGTCTTCCCATAGCCTGAGGCAATCGAGAAGGTCTGTGTAAATCCACAAGTACTTCGAGCACTTCTATTATATCTAAAAGACTTACAATAATCAACCAATATTAGCCGCAAATTATTCAAGTTAGGAAAAAATGGATATATATAGAACATAATCCAAAATTTAAGGCCATCTTAGTTCGTATAGATGTCTTAAAATTTAACGACACTGCATAAAATTTAGTCTATCGGATATTAGGTGCTGAGGAGGGATTTATGTGGAAGACCATGATCTCGAGATAGTTCCGGAGCGCATTCTGGGGATTCAACGATTGGAAGATTTATTTAATCACAAAGGGTATTTGATTTGTCAAGCAACTGGAACTATAATATACGATTTTGAGCAGGTCGCTGCTGTTTTTATTCCTCTGAGTGCCACGAAGGATCAAGTGATGGTTGTTCATCAGGACTATGCGGTTGAGTTTTTGCAGAGTCACCTTTCATTCGCGTTGAAAGAAATTAACAAGTCTCATAAAATTGAATAAAGACGTTTCTGATTGCTAGGTGGTCCTTTGTTCCTGCAAGCTCTCGCACTGAATGCATGGCTAGGATTGGGTTACCAATATCTACAGATCGAATGTCAAGGTGAGTGCTGGTAATAGGCCCAATCGTTGATCCGCCTCGTTCATCAGACCTATTAACGAATTTTTGGACGGGGACATTAATACTATGGCAAAGTGAAGAAAAGATCGCTGCCGACTCAGCATCCGTAGCGTAGCTTTGGTTAGCGCTATATTTTATCACAGGTCCGTTATTGAGAAGGGGATGGTGTATAGGGTCATGTCGTTCTCCAGCGTTAGGGTGAAGTGCGTGAGTCATGTCCGCTGAAAGATAAAAGGAATGTTCCAAGGCTCGGAAAAAAGCCTCCCGGTCTTTTTTCTGTGCTAAGAGAATTCGCTCAAGAACATGTGCTAAAAAAGGTGAAGCCGCGCCTTGTTTTGACGTGCTTCCACATTCCTCATGATCAAAACAGGCTAAAACCTGAGTTGGTAAACCTGTTTTAGCCTTGATTAGGGCCGAAACGCCTGCATGTACCATTGCTAAATCGTCCAGTCGTCCACTGGAAATAAACTCCTGTTGTAAACCGACAAAACATCCCTTTTGATGATCATGTAGGAACAGATCAAAATCTAAGATATCGTTTTTTGAGCAGTGGAAAGTATTTGCCAGATGTTCAACAAGTATTCCTTCTTGCTGCAACTTTTCTTTAATTTGAGCCAACAGTGGGAGTAAATCTTTTTGCTTATTTAATTCAAAGCCTTCGTTCACTTTTCGATTTAAATGAATAGCAACATTAGGAATAACAAGAAAGGGTTGTGTGCTGCGAAACAGGTTACTTTGAGGGTGGAAATTAGAGGTTCCGCGCAGGATTACTCGTCCTGCTATAGAAAGAGGGCGGTCTAACCACGTATTTAGAATCGGTCCGCCGTAAGTTTCAACATTAAGTTTAAGGTATCCTTCAGTGGGGATTTCAGGCATAGGTTTAATACGAAAACTGGGGCTGTCTGTATGAGTTCCGATTAAATGAAAACCTGTCGATTCCAGATCTCCTTCACCAATTATAAAAGCAATAATTGCTGAATTGTTACGTGTGACAAAATATTTACCGCCAGGTACGAGTGACCATTTGTCGGAGAGATTTAAACTGCTAAAGCCATGAGGCATTAACATCTGTTTAACACTTTCCACTGCATGAAAGGGAGAGGGACTTTCCTCAATAAATTGAAGAAGACCATTGGCGAATTTAAGTTCTTCGTCACTAATCGTTGACACTTGCATTTCTGGGACCGCCTTTCTTACTTCACAAAGAGTGAATATTTGTCGTTGATATTTTTCTCTAAAACGATTACTATCAATTATAATACATTCTTATTTTACTATTTATCCCATGCGGCGAGAAGACTCCCATCCTCTATAGGCGGTGAGATGAATCGCCGCCCTGTAATTTTTATCGAACCTATTTAGCGATAACTGAATAAAAGTTGTTATACTAACAAAACAAAGTGAGTTAAAAATTATGGAATCTTTGCGAATGTCCACACTAGAACGGATTCAACTGCCTGAAATGGTGGAAGTATGGAATCGCTGCTGGCAGGGTTATTATTATAATATGGCCTATACTCCGGAACATATGAAATTTTGGCTGGAACTTGGGCAAGTTGAGTTAGCTAACTCTATCGCCATTTGGGCACATAATCAGATTGTGGGGTTTTCCTTGTTAGCCGTAAATGATTTGGATGGCTGGATTGCTGGAACAAGCATTGATCCAAAATATCGAGGAAAGGGCCTTTTTAAACCGTTAATGAAAGCACAGATAGAGTTGGCCCAACGTCTTGGCCTAGAAAGAGTCTATTTAGAAGTTCTTGTTCAAAATCATGCCCAAAAGGTCTATCGTTCTATCGGCTTTTCGGTGCTTCGTCAACTTTATGTTTATCGAACCGTTTCCCAGGAGAATGTACCTTTATCCGCCTTAACTACAAAGCCTTTTAAAGAAATTCCCTTGACACAATATTTTGCAAAACGACTACAGGCCAATTTTATTCCTGCCTGGCAGCGCCGGCAAGGATATTTAGAACGCTATCGGAATATTCAGGCTTTAATGAATGCTGATGGCAGTGCAGGAATCTTAACCCTTAGGCAGAATAGTGGCCCTATTCTCGATGTTTGGAGTTCAAATACAGCAGGAGCAGAGGGAATTACCTCAATGATCGTAAATTTACGTAAGCAGGGATTTATTTTATTAAATCAACCGGAAGATTGGATAGTTGCCTTTCTTCAAATCAATGGAGTATATGCTCATGCCAGGCAATATGAAATGTGTTTGGAACTGGAATAATATGGGCTCTTGAAGCATATATTAATAAGGTCTTTTGCGAATTAGGGTCATTGCCAAAAATTACCGTCAAGCTATACCTATGGTCTCTTGAAATATTACAAAGATAGGTATATAATTAGAAAATATTTAATATTCTATCAGGAAGGAGATTTTTATGACGCAAAAAGAGCAGTTAATGATCAATGCTATCTTAGAGTCAGTAGGACTAGAATCCCTTAAGTCCGGTCAGACTCGAAGGCCAGTTTACAAAGAGGGATAAGCAGTTACGAAAGGGAGCGGTATTTTGACCCGGATTCTAATCCTAAATTGTAACGTAAAAAGCCTTGAATCATTTCAAATCCGAATCTAAAAGCGAGTTTCTTATATTATCAAATTGATATAAGGAGCTCGCTTTTAAACTTGGGTTGTTTCGTTCAAGCTGTTCTTACGGATTAGAGTATGCTATACTCACTTAAAAGGGAACATATTCCAAGTCAGAAGCCAATTGTAAGGAGGAATTATCGAGATGAGCTTCCAAGAGCGATATCAAATGTGGTTGAAAAATTCCTATTTTGATGAAGAAATACGAGAAGAATTAAAGCAGCTTAACGATCAGCAAGAAATTGAGGATCGTTTTTATAAGGACTTAGAATTCGGTACGGGTGGTTTAAGAGGGATTATGGCCGCAGGAACGAATCGAATGAACAAGTATGTTATCAGGAAGGTTACCCAAGGTTTGGCAGAATACATCTGTGATCACGGACCTGAGGGAATGAAACGGGGTGTAGTCATAGCTTATGATTCACGATGGTTTTCGGCGGACTTTGCCCTTGAAGCTGCTTTGATTCTCGCTCAAAACGGTGTTAAAGCTTATCTATTTGATGAGTTGCGTCCTACGCCTGAATTATCCTTTGCCGTTCGAGAACTTAAAACGATTGCCGGAATCGTTGTTACGGCGAGCCACAATCCCAAGGCCTATAATGGGTACAAAGTCTATTGGGAAGATGGCGGGCAAGTACCGCCTGCACAAGCGGATGAAATTCTTGCTCGCATCGAGGCCCGTGAAAGCTGGCTGGGAATCGAGCCTATGTCCAAAGAAGCAGCAAAAAGAGAGGGGCTTCTTCAGATGATCGGCTCAGAAATTGATCATGTCTACCTCTCTCGAGTGAAGGAACTCGCTCTTCACCCTGAGCTGGATGCCCAGCAAGGGAAGGAGCTTTCAATTGTCTACACACCGTTTCATGGAGCAGGAAATAAACTTGTGCGGAGTGCTTTGGCCGAGCTGGGGTTTAGCTCTGTGACTGTTGTTAAAGAGCAAGAACAACCCGATCCCAATTTTACGACGATTCCTTATCCTAATCCGGAAATTCCCTCGACCTTTGATTTAGCTCGAGAGTACGGGAAGAACGTCGAGGCAGAATTGTTGTTAGCTACTGATCCTGATTCTGATCGTTTAGGTGTGGTATTAAGGGCTCCAAATGGCGATTATCGTCAGCTTTCTGGCAATCAGATCGGGGTCTTATTAACCTATTATGTGCTTTCACAGAAAAAGAATTTAGGCATTCTTCCTGAAAAGGCGGCCATTATCAAAACAATTGCTTCGACAGATTTGGCTGATGAGGTTGCTCGATATTTTAAAGTCGCAGTGGAAAATGTGCTCACCGGCTTTAAATTCATTGCCGAGAAGGAAAAGGAGATGGAAGATGGTGGTTGGGGTAAATTTCAATTCGGTTTCGAAGAAAGCTATGGTTATCTCGCGGGAGACTTCGTTCGAGACAAGGATGGAATTATTGCTTCAATCCTTTTAGCAGAAGCTGCCCTCTATTATAGAAATACGGAACATCGCAGTCTTTTTGAAGTTTTAGAAAGTATTTATCAAATGTTTGGGTATTACCTTGACTCTCAAGAATCTTTGACCTTAGAAGGCCATCAGGGCCAAGAAGAGATGGTTCGTATTATGGACTCACTTCGTCAGGAGGAAATTCGTGAATTATGCGGTATTCAGATCGTAAAAATTGATGATTATGAGCAACAAATTGGTAAAAATCTTGTAACAGGGCAATCCTATTCCCTAACACTTCCGCGTTCCAATGTTTTAAGATTTTCCTTTTCAGGAGGTGGGTTTGTTATGGTTCGGCCATCCGGAACAGAACCTAAGATCAAGTTCTATTTCTCTGTAAAAGCAGATTCGCAATCGGTTGCAGAGGAGTCACTGCGTATGGTCAAAGATGATGTGATGAACCGCATCGCTCTAATACGCTCAAAATAGTTTGGGATCATTTCTCAATTTATCTGAATTATGATCTTTTGGGGATGATTAAATTAAATAGCAAAGAATTGTTAGTTAAAGATAGGAAGTTTAGCGATTATAGGTATGTATTTGAGTAATTACTCAAGGCATACCTTTTTCTATTAATAATGTTGGCTATTAAAGAATAATTATTATAATAATATCTGACCATTATTGACCTTCGCCAAAAAAGAGAATATAATCTAAGTGTCAAGGAAAAATAAAACCAATATATCCCATGACCTGCAGCTTAAGTTTAGACAGTATACGGGAAGTTCTCATAAATCAACAATATGTAGAGTTTAATTATTTGAGGTGGTACTATGGATTTTAAAAATTATTACGAGATTCTGGGGGTTTCTCCTGATGCAGATGATAAAACGATTAAAAAGGCCTACCAAAAGCTCGCTAAGAAGTATCATCCTGACGTAAATCCGGGAGATAAATCGGCAGAAGGTAAATTTAAAGAGGTCAGTGAGGCTTATCAAGCAATTAGTGATCCCGAGAAACGGCGAAAGTATGACGAATTGAAGCAGGATTATCAACAATGGCAGAAGCGCGGCGGGCGCGGTGATTTCGATTGGGGCCGATGGCAGGCCCATCCCGGCGATGGCGGTTATCAGACTCATACCATGTCCCCTGAGGAGTTTGCCGAAATGTTCGGTGGGTCAGCCCGATCTGGGGGCTTTTATGGAAGCGATGGCTTTTCGGATTTCTTCTCGACTCTTTTCGGAGGGGGACAATCCTTTGGCTTTGGAGGCAGTTCGACTGGAGTTAGATCTCGCGGCGGACAAGATCTTGACGTTGATGTCCAAGTAACCCTGGAAGAAGCTTATCATGGCACTAAAAGAGTAATACGAACTGGTGAAAAGCAAATCGAAGCCAAGATTCCCAAAGGTGTAAGAACGGGTTCAAAGGTTCGCTTGGCCGGCCAAGGCAGTCCGGGGATTGCTGGGGGTCCTGCAGGAAACCTTTATCTGAATATTAAGGTCAGCGACGATTCGCGTTTCAGCAGAGATGGAGACGACTTAAAAATTATGTTGTCCGTCGATTTTTATAAGGCGATCCTTGGAGGAGAAGTTCGCGTTCCGACCTTTGGCGGGGAAGTCCTTCTTAAAATCCCACCCTTATCTCAAAGTGGGAAAAAGTTTCGCTTGAAGGGAAAAGGAATGCCAAAACTAGAACAACCCCGCCAATACGGAGCCTTATTAGCGGAATTATCAATCGTACTTCCAGATAATTTGAATCCCCAAGAACTTGCTGCCCTCCGTGAATTAGCTCAAAAACGGGGTATAACCTAGTGGATAAACATCCTTATTTAATTTTAATTTGGAGAGGAGAGTGTAACTATGGCATTTGATACAAATCGATTTACTCAGAAATCCCAAGAAGCAATTGCTCAGGCGCAAGCATTGACAGAGCGGAACGGAAACAGTCAGATTGAACCGGAACATTTACTGCTTTCACTTCTGGAACAGGGAGACGGTGTTGTTCCGCAAGTCTTAGCAAAACTGAATCTGGCAGTTGGGGTTCTTGTTCAATCCCTGCGTCAAGAAATAAACCGATTTTCGCGCATAAGCGGCGGGAACCTTCAAATTACAATATCTCCGCGCTTACGGACAGTATTGGTTGCGGCTCACGACGAAATGTCAACCTTCGGCGATGAATACGTAAGCACTGAGCATATCCTTTTATCCATTTTGGAAAAGGCCGGAGGAGCCGCTGAGAAGGTTCTTAAAGAGGCTGGGTTAACCCGGGAAAATCTCCTTCAAGCGTTGCGGGAAGTGAGAGGAACGCAGCGGGTAACAAGCCCAAACCCAGAAGGGACCTATGCGGCTTTGGAACAATACGGCTTGAATTTAGTCGAGCAAGCTAAACGCGGCCGTTTAGATCCTGTCATCGGACGAGATGAGGTAATTCGTCGGGTGATCCAGACTCTATCTCGACGAACTAAAAACAATCCGGTGTTGATTGGAGAGCCAGGAGTCGGAAAGACGGCGATTGTTGAGGGGCTGGCTCAAAGAATTGTTCGCGGTGACGTCCCCAAGGCAATTAAGGATAAACAAGTCATCGCTCTTGATCTTGGAACGATGATTGCTGGGGCTAAATATCGCGGGGAATTTGAAGAACGTCTAAAAGCGGTCCTGAAAGAAATTCAGAATCGTGACGATGTAATTTTATTTATTGATGAATTGCACACAGTCGTGGGAGCGGGGGCAGCTGAAGGAGCCATGGATGCCAGCAATATGCTGAAGCCTATGTTAGCTCGCGGAGAACTAAGCATGCTTGGCGCTACTACTCTCGCAGAATATCGTAAGCATATCGAGAAAGATGCTGCTCTGGAGCGTCGTTTTCAGCCGATTATCGTTGATGCTCCCAGTGTGGAAGATACTATTTCTATTTTAAGAGGTTTAAAAGAACGTTATGAAACGCATCACGGGGTTCGCATAACCGATGGGGCGATTATTGCTGCTGCAGTACTGTCGGATCGTTATATCAGTGATCGTTTTCTGCCTGACAAGGCCATTGATTTAATTGATGAGGCTGCCGCGCGGATGCGGATGGAAATCACGAGTGATCCTTACGAGTTAGACCAAATTAAACGCCGAATTATGCAGCTGGAAATTGAACGTGAAGCCCTCAAGAAGGAGAAAGATGAAGCCAGCAAAGAGCGTTTAGGCAAAATTGAAAAAGAACTTGCAAATCTTAAAGAAGAACGGTCAGCTCTTGAAGCACAACTGCAGGGTGAACGGGAAATCTTGACGAAGATTCAACAGCTCAAAGAAGAAGTGGATCGTTCTCGAAATCTCATGGAACAAGCTCAACAACAATTAGACTATAATAAAGCCGCAGAATTACAATACGGGATAATTCCTAACCTGGAGAAAAACTTAAAGAATGAAGAAGAAAAGCTCCAGAGTAAACAAGATTCTCTCTTAAAGCAAGAAGTAGTGGAACAGGATATTGCCGAAATTGTAGCTACTTGGACCCATGTTCCCGTTTCCAAATTGATGGAAAGCGAGATGGAGAAACTTGTCCAGATGGAAGAACGAATCCATCAACGAGTGATTGGACAGGATGAGGCTGTACGCGCTGTTTCAGATGCCGTTCGGCGAGCCCGCGCCGGTCTGCAGGATCCTAATCGCCCCTTAGGCTCTTTCCTTTTCTTAGGACCTACCGGCGTGGGTAAAACAGAACTGGCACGAGCCCTCGCGGAGTTCCTTTTTGATGACGATCAAGCTTTAGTGCGGATCGACATGTCGGAGTATATGGAGAAGCACACGGTAGCTCGTCTGATCGGAGCTCCCCCCGGCTATGTTGGTTATGAGGAAGGCGGTCAATTGACGGAAGCCGTACGTCGTAAACCTTATAGTGTCATTTTATTTGATGAAATGGAGAAGGCCCATAGTGATGTAACCAATGTTTTGTTACAACTCTTGGATGACGGACGGCTTACCGATGGTCAAGGGAGAAGTGTCAATTTTAAAAATACCGTAGTTATTTTAACGAGTAATATTGCCAGCCCTATAATTCAAGAACTATCCCGCAGAAATGCTCCTCAGGAAGAAGTCCGTTCGGCCATCAACGAAGAATTACGGCAGCATTTTCGCCCTGAATTCCTCAACCGTCTTGACGAAGTCATCGTTTTTCATCCTCTTGATCGATCACACATCGGGAAAATTATTGAGATTCAACTGGGCCTTTTACGCAAACGTTTGTATGAACGTAATATATCCTTAGAATTAACAGATCAGGCATTGCAGCAACTAGCCAACGAAGGTTATGATCCTATATATGGAGCAAGGCCGCTAAAACGAGTGATTCAGCAACGTCTCCAGAATCCCCTGGCCCTTAAATTATTACAAGCCGAGATTAAAGATGGACAAAAAATAGTAGTTGATATTGATGGCTCAGGGGATTATATCTTTCGAGTTTTATAAACTTAAACCTTAACCACTCTATTTAGATATCGATAAACCTTTGGTTTCCGCTTCGTCAAAAAAGCGGAAGCTGAAGGTTTCTTTATACCTTTCAGGCGAGGCTAAAAAGAATCGACTGATGTTTATGGCCTTCGGACTTACTTTTAAAAACTTGTCTATAATTAAGTCCAAAATGTATAATAAAGCGGAATAGGTGTTAAACAGAAAGGTGGGGATGTTCGATAATGCTCGATCAACATTCAGAGTTAATGTCATATCAGTGGCAAGAAGGAGTGGGACGCTGTCAAGTACGGCTAACTCTTATTGATACAGGCAACGGTCTGCAAGGCCTTTTAACAGGAGGAGAAAAACCTCATGTTGGTGGGGTTGTACTGGCTCTGCCTCGTCCAAGTTTGCAAGGAGAGGGGTGGAGTTCGGATGTCTATATTATACCGGTACCTGGGCATAAAGATGTAGAAGTTGCCCGAACTATGGCAGAAGCACTTGCACAGGAAATTTTGTTTCCTGTGACCATCACTTCAGGTATTCATTCGGATCACTTAAATTCTCAAGAATTAGGCCAAATTTTACAAAATTGTAACAACCTCACTCAAACTGTTTTAAATTTCCTGAAAATAAATAGAATTTCCGAGATTTCTCGTTGTAACTAAACCATAGCTCCAATGATACTATTGAAGAAGGTGTTTTATGCATACCAATTTGCGTGAGTTTATCACGACTCTTAAACAGGAAAAGCAAATCATAGAAATTGAAGCTGAAGTTGACCCATACCTCGAGCTCGCTGAAATTCACCGCCGAGTTATTCAAGCGGAAGGGCCAGCCTTATTATTCAAGCGAGTTAAAGGCAGCCAATTTCCTGTTGTGACTAATTTATTTGGTACACGTCAGAGAGTTGATTTAGCTGTTGGCCCAAAGCCGGAAGAAACTGTTCAGAGAGCGGTGGCTGCTCTAGATCGCCTGCTTCCGCCAAAACCGTCGCTGCTTTGGCAGGAAAAAGAGTGGATTATGTCCCTGGTCAAAAGTGGTCTGCGTTCTATAACCCCAGGGAAAGCACCTGTTCTTGAAATTCAGGAGAAGTCCGTTGATTTAACTCGTCTTCCTGTATTGACGAGCTGGCCCGAAGATGGCGGTCCTTTTGTGACCTTGCCTTTGGTTTATACTGAGCATCCTGTGACGAAAGAACATAATCTTGGTATGTATCGAATCCAGATATACAATCATCAAGAGACAGGGATCCACTGGCAAATACATAAAGGAGGAGGGTTTCATTACTATGAAGCAGAACGGCTTGAACAAGACCTTCCTACAACTCTTTTTTTAGGAGGCCCGCCGGCTTTGATCCTTGCTGCTATAGCGCCGCTTCCTGAAATGCTGCCTGAGTTAATTTTTGCCTCTTTTTTAATGGGAGAAAAACTCTCTCGAGTTAATATTCCTTCTCATCCTCACCCGCTTATCGCAGAAGCAGAGTTTGCCATTTGCGGTAAGGTTTCTCCCTTTGTACGCAGGCCTGAGGGACCTTTCGGAGATCATTATGGATATTATTCGTTAACACACGATTTTCCCGTTTTCAGTGTTCAGACAATCTATCATAGACGAGATGCCATTTATCCCGCAACTGTAGTTGGTAAACCCCGTCAAGAAGATTATTTCATTGGAGAATATCTACAGTCTCTCTTATCCCCAATGTTTCCGATGGTAATGACTGGAGTAAAGGCACTTTGGACTTATGCAGAGACAGGTTTCCATGCTTTGGCTGCTGCTATTGTTCGAGAAAGTTATCGCCGTGAAGCGTTGGCTCACGCCTTTAGAATTCTTGGAGAAGGGCAGTTAACCTTAACGAAATTCCTGATCTTAACAGATGTTCAACTGGATCTGCAGAATTTTAAATTTTTATTTGAAACCGTCCTTGCTCGCTTTGAACCGGAATCTGATCTTATGATTTTAAGTGAAACTTCCATGGATACTCTAGATTATACTGGGCGTAGACTAAACCATGGCAGTAAAGCAATTATGCTTGGTGTAGGGAATGCAAAACGAGATTTGCCTCGACAATTTGACGCCGGAAAGCTGCCTGGAGTGTCCCGCATAAGACCATTTTGTGCCGGTTGCTTAATTTTAGAGTCGCTGTCGTTTAAAGATACACCAGAATTGGCTAAGGATGTTTTGGCTCATCTCGAAGATGAACCTTTTAAGAACTGGCCCTTCATAGTCTTAGTTGATGACCTTGATTTAGCTCTCGACGTTACAGGATTTTTATGGCAAGTTTTTACTCGTTTTGATCCGGCTCACGATATTTATGCTGCAACAGAAATAAGGCAACATCGTCTTATTTATCATGGTCCCATTTTAGTAGATGCTCGAATGAAGCCGGATTATCCTGGTGAAGTCCTTCCCAATGAGGCTACAATCAAATTAGTTGATGAGCGTTGGAATAAGTATGGATTACGGTTGTAACAACTATACTTATTCTATCGAAAGCATTTAACCGAAGGATAGGATTATACTGATAGTACGAGAAAAGGCTCTTGAACTGGTTCAAGAGCCTTTCTCCTGCTGCAATAAAGTTTGAATTTTGGAAGGATCACCTAATAAGTTTTGAATAATTTCGAAATGTTGAAGGCTTTTTTCAACAAGATTTCGGAGTTTATCTCTTTTAATGATTAATACTTGAATTTCTTCTTGCAGTTTAAAAATCTCTTGTTTTTTTTCGATGAGGTCTGCCTCTATTTCTGTTTTCCTTTCTTCTGCAAGACGGTTCGCTTCGGCGATGATGGCGTCACTTTCATCTCGTGCCGATTTACTCAAAGTTTCAGCCTTTTGATTGGCTTCTTCGCGAATCTGATTAGCTGCTCTTTGGGCACTCAGTAAAGCGTCTCTTAAGTCGCTTTCCATCGTTTCGTAGCTTTTAAGGCGATTTCCCCATTCTGTATTTTGCTCCCGCAGGTTATTAATTTGCAAACGAAGTTCTTTATTAGCGGCATTTGCTTCGGATAATTGACGATCTGTTTCGGCCCAGGCTTGATCGACAGCTTCCGGTTCATAGCCGCGGATTACACGTTTAAAGTCCGGCATTTCCAAATTTTGAAGCCACCCTTCTATTTAGATAGTGAACTAAAACATCTCTTCAAGAAAAAGTACAGCGTCATGGGTGTTCACCCAGTTATTTAAAGAAGAAGTTTTGATTTTGTGAATAATTTTTAGCGATTTTACAAATCATGAAACTGTTATATGGATTAAGTTCCAAAAAGGAGGGACCAAAAATGCAACTCAATGAGATGGAAACAAAAAAACTTCTAGATCAAGGAATGCTGACTCGAAGTATCATCGAAAACGAAACAGCCATGAAAAAGTGCCTAATGTACCATGAAATGGCCAAAGATCCTGCTGTAAAAGGATTTTTTAAAGAGCAGGCCAAAGGTTTGGAAGACGTTATAGGATACTTTAAGAAGGGACTTAACGAAATTCAATAGAAAGGGGGAATTAGAATGAGCGACTTTACTGATTTAGATATGCTTTATGATTATGAAAAAGATGCCGCAAGTGCTGCCATGGGTTATATGACCTTAGCAACTCGGGCTCATCACGGCGATCTAAGAAATATCTACTTACGTTTAGCGAACGAAGCCACCAATGCACATAGTAAGGCGAGCAAATTAATTAATCAAAATGGTGGCATTGCCTAAACGAGCGTATGTAAAGAAAACTTGGCTGGCGCCAAGCCTCTGGCGCAGGCAGCAGGTTAGTTGCACTTTTGCAGGAGGAAAGTATGCAACGAAGTTATACTTTCTGACAGTATAAGAAGGGCTGTAACAAAACTTACCAGTTTGTTACAGCCCAATTTTATTATGAATTAGAGAGTATTTCAAGAGTTTGTTTGTCATGTCACTTTAGGATTTCCACCAGCCGGGAGTCTTGTCCTTGACAAATTGCGTTAGCAAATTGATTGCGGCATCATTAATTTTAAATAATTGATTCTCAAAACGAACAATTCCTTTTTGAGGGTAGTATTGCAGTGCATAATCCTCTTCTGAATGAAATTTAGAAGAAGAACGATGTAAGGCGAAAAACTCTACCGGCTGTTTCTTCAAATCCTTAGGAATCTGAGATACGGTAATGGGAGTGGCTTGTTGCAGTTCGTGTATAAAAACACTTATCTCCTTTTGGTTCGTGTAATAATAGGGATGATATGGATCGTTTGCATAAAGCATGCCAAGCATTGTGATTGCATGTGGGTGAAGCTCGCGATTAGACAGACCGAGTGTGGAAAAAGGGTCGAGCCAACTCTCCTCATAAAGAGGCGGCCCTAAGATAACTGCTGAAATTAAGATTAAAATACTTAAACTAACAGCTAATTTATGATCTTTAAATTTTGAAAGGCGCATTCGACAGGAGAAAACGAAACTGGAAAAGGAAAGCATCAAGAAACTCCTCCGCATGGTTGAAATTTAACCAGCTATTTGCCGAGAACGATAGAGGACTGTTTTTCGTCTAATACGTTGGATAGCATTGTCCAAAGATTTGGGATGAAGCCCCAGCTGTTCGGACAATTCTCGCTGCTTAAATCCTTGAAGAAAGTAATGTTCAAAGACAATTCGCTCAAGATTGGAGAGATCACGATTTATATCGTTAATAATTGAACGAGCTTCTTCGTTAGCAATAACGGTTGTGGCTGGGTCTTCGGCATTAGGCAGAAGGGAGATAAAACTCGTTTCCTCAGATTCAGAAATAGCGTTGTTGAGGGAATAAGCATTGTTCAGATTGACATGTTTATTACGAGTATATTTTCGAATACTATCAATTAATTTGCGCTTTATGACCATCCTTAAGAAATGAAGGAAAGGAATATTTAAATGGTCGTCATATGATAAAACCGCTCTGTATATCGCTATCCGTCCCTCTTGGATAAGATCATCATAATCTGCCCTGGGCAGAAAATATTTACAGGCAATAATTCGAACTTCCGGTTCGTAGTACTCAATGATTTGATTTAATGCTTCTTTATTTCCTGAGCGCGCTGCCTCAAGCATTGACGTTTCATCTATAATAGCGTTGTCTTTTAAAGACATGGCACTCAACTCCTTGTCAAAACTAGTCATGATGCTTCTTTTTGAGTTTAATTAAGAATGACATATTTGACAAGGAATTTTTAGTGGACAATCATCCATATCTTACTAAGGATAACTTGCCGGCGTTTTCCCATGCGGATGGCTCTTACTTCTCCATCCTTCAGCGCGATAGTATTTGTTATGGACTTGGCGCTTTCGGCGAAAGTGTCTACAGGACACTTTCGTCAACGAAGCCCCGATGTTCAGCTTTAGCTGAACTGGTTCACTTAAAAGACTTCAGAAGATTGGCAGTTTCTATGGCTGTCATCGCAGCATCAAAACCTTTGTTGCCGGCTTTTGTTCCTGCACGTTCAATAGCTTGTTCTATGCTGTCTGTTGACAAAACTCCAAAAATAACCGGAATTCCGCTTTGTAATCCGACTTGTGCAATTCCTTTGCTAACTTCGTTACTGACTAGATCAAAATGGGGAGTAGCCCCGCGAATAACTGCACCAAGGCAGATAACAGCATCGTATTGTTTAGAATTGGCCATTGTTTGGGCGACAAGTGGAATTTCAAAGGCTCCCGGAACCCAGGCTAATTCTATATTCTCTTCAAGAGCACCGTGACGTTTTAAAGCATCTAAGGCACCGCTGACCAGCTTGCTCGTAATAAATTCATTAAATCGAGCTGCCACAATTCCGACTTTCAATTCTTGAGCTAGCAGTTTTCCTTCGAAGGTTTTCATAATGTTATTAAACACCCTTTCTTTTTGAGCAGTTTTTAGAACCATAGATGTTAGTGAATGGCTGATAAATAATGACCTAATTTTGTTTTCTTAGTACAGAGATACTTTAGATTTTCAGGTTTGGAAGGTATTTCAACGGGAACCCGTTCGGCGACCTTTAAACCGTAACCTTCAAGGCCAACTATTTTTCTTGGATTGTTCGTCATTAAACGGACCTTGGAAATACCGAGATCTGCTAATATTTGGGCGCCTACTCCATAATCGCGCAAGTCTTCAGGGAATCCTAAAGCTAGATTTGCTTCAACGGTGTCTTTGCCTTCCTCTTGAAGCTTATAGGCCTTGAGCTTGTTAAGAAGACCAATCCCACGGCCTTCCTGCCTCATATAAAGCAAAACGCCGCGGCCTTCGCGTTCAATTTCTTCTAATGCCGCTGCAAGTTGATCGCCGCAGTCGCAACGGCGGGAATGGAATACATCACCCGTAAGACATTCCGAATGTACCCTGACAAGAACAGGATTTCCGTCATCAACGTTCCCTTTAACGAGAGCTATATGTTCTTTTTTATCGATGACACTCAAGTAACCGACGGCACGAAAGTCACCAAAGTCTGTGGGGAGGTGGATAGTTTCTCCTCTTTCAATAAGTTTCTCGGATTGACGTCGATATGCGATAAGGTCTTTAAGAGTAACAATTTTTAGGTTGTGTTTCTCTACAAAAAGTTGTAAATCAGGGATTCGAGCCATCGTTCCATTTTCGTTCATGATCTCACAGATAACCCCTGCAGGCTTTAATCCGGCAAGACGAGCTAAATCTACAGCACCTTCGGTATGGCCTGCCCGTACCAATACTCCGCCTTCCTGAGCTTGAAGGGGGAAGATGTGGCCGGGACGATGCAAATCCTCTGGGGTACTGGCGGGATTCATAAGAACTTTTACCGTATGAGCACGTTCAAAGGCGGAAATTCCCGTTGAACTATCCGAGGCGTCCACACTGACTGTAAAAGCAGTTCCATGAGGGTCAGTATTATGAGTAACCATGGGTTCAAGCTTTAAGGCTTGAATACGCGTCTTTGTCATAGGAACACAAATCAGACCTCGTCCGAAGGTTGCCATAAAATTGATGGCTTCGGGAGTTGCTAACTCAGCGGCCATAACTAAGTCTCCTTCGTTTTCCCGATCTTCATCGTCGACCATGACGATCATTTTTCCTTGAAGGATATCTTCTATGGCTTCTTCAATGGTATTAAATTGCATGACGGTCAACTCCTTTTTAATTTTATCCATTATTCTCAGGCTCTAAGCAAAACCATTTTCTGACAAAAATGTCATGCTAATATCTTCCTTGGAATCTGCAGTTCGGTTGAGCCCCATAAAACGGGCAACATATTTTCCTATCAGGTCAGTTTCTAAATTAACCCTTGAGCCGATTTGTTTTAAGCCTAAAGTGGTTTCTTGGAAAGTGTGAGGAATAAGAGAAACTGAAAAGTAATCATGTTCTACATCGACAACGGTAAGTGAAATTCCGTCAATAGCAATGGATCCTTTGGGCAAAACGAAGGAAAGAAGAGTGGAAGGGGCAGTGATTTCGAGAAGTTTGGCAATACCCCAGGGCGTTATCTTACGAATTGAACCAACGCCGTCAACATGCCCGCTCACCAGATGTCCTCCCAAGCGGGTTTGGAGTTGGAGGGCCCGCTCTAAATTTACCCGGCTGCCGCTCTTCAAATCGCCAAGATTCGTTTTCGCTAGAGTTTCAGCCATTACATCGACGGTAAATTCGTCACTGTTTTGCTGAATCACTGTCAGGCAGACCCCATTGACAGCAATGCTGTCTCCCAATTGGGTTCTCTCAAGGACTTTCTTTCCCTGCAGCGTTAGTTTTCCGGAGTCTGGTAAGAGGCGAAGATCACGTACTATACCAAGTTCTTCAACAATTCCGGTAAACACTTGTATCCTCCTTTAAAGGCCGTTACTGGATAATTTCATGTGGCCTAAAATATCCTGTTACATGAATATCTCTAAAATTCATATCTGCCTGGAGGTCATAGAGCTCTATGGCATCTTTCATCAATTGAATGTTCAAGCCTGAAAGGGGAGAAGGCCCATTTCCTCCTACTAATTTAGGAGCGATAAAACATTCTAATTTGTCGACACACTCGTTTTCAATAAGAGCACCTGCTAAACGACCGCCGCCTTCAAGTAAGACACTGATCCATCCTCGGCAAACAAGATCTTTAAGCATTTGCTTAAGAGGGACATAACGTGACGTATCGTATTGCCAGATTTCAACGTTCTTAAGCTTTTGCAATCGACTGAGCTTATCGACCGGCGCTGCCTTTGTTGTAGCAATAATACAAGGACTTTCGGCGGAGGAGGTGAGAACCTGAGAGTTTTCAGCTAAACGGCATCGGCCGTCAACAACAAGCCGAATAGGATCTCGTCCGCCTGGTAAGCGGCAGGTTAGTGCTGGGTTGTCATGAAGGATTGTTTCACTGCCAACAAGAATAACATCGTATTGATTACGTAATTGATGGACGTATTGGCGAGAGAGCACGCTGCTCACCCAGCGAGAATCTCCGGTTTCGGTGGCAATTTTTCCGTCTAGAGTTAAGGCTGTCTTGTATAGGATGAAAGGCATAGTTGTGGTTATTGCTTTGCAAAATGCTTCATTTAAGGATGCAGCCTCATGCTGCAATACTCCCACGTCAACTTGAATCCCGGCTTTACGTAATCGTTGAATTCCGCGGCCTGCAACGAGAGGATTGGGGTCTTGCATAGCTACAACAACACGTTTGACGCCTGCCTTAATTAGAGCGTCAGAGCAGGGCGGGGTTCGGCCGAAATGTGAGCAAGGTTCTAAAGTAACATAAGCTGTTGCATCCTTGGCTTGATCTTGAGCTTCTGACAAGGCATGGACTTCAGCATGAGGAGTTCCGGCTTTTTGATGGTAACCGCGCCCGATGATTTGATTATTTTTGACGAGAATACACCCGACCATTGGGTTCGGACTAGTTCTCCCCAAGGCCTGACCCGCCAGTTTAATGGCTTCAGACATAAAAGTTTCGTCCGTTGATTTTTGAAAAGTTTCCCGCTGCATATAATTCCTTTCTGAAACTTTTTTAAGATAGTTTCCCCCAAAAATCGTAAATACCATAAAGGAGCAAAGCCAATAATTAGGAAATAAAAAAACACTCGCTATCCTCGAGTGTTGAGCTAAAAGTCATAGTAAAAAAGCGTATAAAAAGACGCATTTTAATCTATTCCTCTTCTCATCCAGACTTTACTGTCGGCTCCGGAATTAAACCGGATCTGCCAAAAAGGCTCGCGGGCTGTACCGCCGATAGGGAATTTCACCCAACCCCAGAGGATAGTTTATTATTAAATTTGATTATAGTGTACTCCAGGTCCAGCAATTTGGCAACCTATTATTTTCCGTGAAGGATCAAAAATTCATCACGTAATAATCCCATAAGGACAGCATCATGATAAGTTCCCAGTACATAGCGTGCCTCTCGCTGGCATCCTTCGATTTTAAAGCCAACTTTTTCGTAGGCTCTGATTGCCCGAAGGTTTTCGTCCCAGGTATCCAATGAAATCCTATGAAAGTTCCATTGAGTAAAGAGAAAACGAACAAAGGTTATAATAGCATCTGTTCCGTAGCCTTTACCCCAATATGATTTATCACCAATAACAATAAACAGGGTTGCCGAACGACCTGGAACATTGACTTCTTTAAAACCAATGGTACCAATTATCAAGTTCTTCTCATTCAATATTGCGTACCGGTAAACGTCAGAAGGGCCGTCGAGATACTTTTCCATGATTTGATCTTTGGAATAAAGAGTATTTAGCGGCCAAGCTCCACTTGACCAATAATTAATTTCCTCATCGTTTAACCATTGGCAGATAATATCAATGTCATCCTCTTCAATAGGGCGAATCTTTATTTTATTTCCTTCTAACATGCTAGGCTCCTTCTCAGCGCTTTATCTTTAGATTATAGTGCATCTGATTTATAACCTATTGTAGCACCTAATCGAAACAATAAAAAATATTTAAGTGTTCAGCTTTAGCTGAACGAGTTCACTATTGGACGAGATAGTAATAGACCAATTTCCTTTATTTCATAATAAAGGAAATTGGTGTTTACATAATTAACCATTAGGGATTAAAATAATTGCTAAAGATATGGATTTTTTCTCTTCAAAAAATAAGAGTTCAAAATGGGATCAGATGACCAAAAAATAAAAAGATCTCCAAAACTGGAGATCCGCAAATACTAGATGGTCGGGGCGACGGGATTCGAACCCACGGCCTCTTGGTCCCGAACCAAGCGCGCTACCAAACTGCGCTACGCCCCGCAATTCGTTTATCAGAACGAATACTATAATAACAAACCCTTTTGATCCTGTCAACATTATTTGTACAGAGTTAGAAATATTAATTTCGTAAGGAGATAAAAAGTCAGTTCTGATGGGATAAACCGGTCATAAATCTTGAGGAGCATTCCTGTAGTAGGAAAAAATGAGCTTTGTCAAAAAGAAGACCTCACGTTACAATTTGAAAGGACTGTTGGCCAACAGAATCCAATCAAAATAACGGAGGTCATCCCAAATGAATTTTACACAAAACGAGAAACTAAAGCAACTTTCTGAAAGAAGTATTGTTATCGGAGTGGACATCGCCAGCGAGCTTCATTACGCCAGGGCTTTCGACTGGCGAGGAGTAGAGCTGGGCAAAGTATTCAAGTTTGAAAACAGTGCTGAAGGATTCAGGGATTTCTATGCATGGATTGAACGTTTAAAAGGTCAAGCACAAAAGGACTGCATAGTGGTAGGCGCAGAGCCAACCGGCCATTACTGGTTCGGCCTGGCATCATATCTAAAAGAGCAAAGCATTAAGCTAGTCCTCGTAAACCCATTCCATGTAAAGCGTAGTAAGGAGCTTGATGACAACCACCCCAGCAAAACGGATGCTAAGGACCCCAAAACAATTGCTAAGCTGGTCATCGAGGGGAGATACAATGAGCCCTATATCCCGGAGGGGATCTATGCAGAACTGCGAATAGCGATGGCTTGCAGAATGCGCATCCAAAAGGAAATGAGCAGTATAAAAAATCGCATTCAGAGGTGGCTGAAAATCTACTTTCCCGAGCATGAAACGGTGTTTGGAAAGTTTGATGCGACAAGTAGCATGCTGGTTCTGCAAGTTGCCCCGCAACCTAGGGATATCAAAAGACTTGGAGTAGAAGGAATAAACCGAATTTGGAGAGACAACAAGTTGAGAGCAGTCGGAATGAAAAGGGCTAAGAGCCTGTATGAAGCTGCTCAGAAGAGCATTGGTTGCACCGAAGGAGAGTCTTGTTCCCGAATGGAAATTCAGCTATTACTCCAAGACTATCACACTAAAACAGCACAATATCAGGCAGTCATAGAAACCATCGATGAGTTGTGCCGTCAGATACCAGAAGTAGCGAAGTTACTTGAAATTAAAGGTGTTGGCCTTGTTACCGTGGCAGGCTTTCTCTCCGAAGTTGGAGATATTAGACGCTTTAATTCTCCAAAGCAGATCCAAAAGCTTGCGGGCTTAGCCTTACGAGAAAGCAGCTCAGGTAAGCACAAGGGACAGACCACGATCAGTAAGCGCGGCCGCGCACGACTGAGGGCAATCCTATTTCAAGCAGTGATGCCGCTAGTCGCAAAAAACGCAGAGTTTGCAGAGATACACAACTACTACACAACAAGGATCAAGAATCCCCTGAAGAAGAAACAATCACTAATTGCCTTAAGCTGTAAACTAATTCGGGTGTTCTATGCAATATTAACAAAAGGTACAGAATACGATCCAGAAAAGCTAATTAAGGACATTCATCGTCCAGTTGAGCATTTAGCAGCGTAATTAGAATAGCAGCGAAACCATAAGAAACAAACGATCTGTGGGTTAAAGCGTCACCACAGAAGCGAGCAATCCAGGTAACCTAGCAAAACAAAAGAGCTGGTAGTCAGTCGCATATTTTTCCATTAGAGCAAGGACTCGGTAGAGGAGCATAACTGACACCCAATCATGGATAGGTGGAACGAAGGAATTTAGGGCAGATTTATAATCTTGACCCTGTTAGACATGGGAGGTTTACCACCGTGAGAATCATGGGTTTACAACGGCCAACATATCCACAAATAGTAGACGTTGGCTTTGCCATATCCAATTTCTCCGAATTAGACATTTTATGCGAATTCTATCCGTGGTGAGCTAATTTGGTTAGCTAGGAATTCTATGAAAATACGAGATATCTAAAGAAAATATCAAGATATTATAGGGAGAGAAGAAACTTGAGAAAAACAGGAATTGTGATGGATTCAACAGGATATTTAACGAATGATATAGTGAAGCAATTCCAGATAACAATCGTTCCCCTTTCAGTGATCATCGGCACAGAGACTTTTTCGGAAACAGAATTATCGAATGAGCAATATTTCGAAAAGCTTAATCATATTAATAGTTTATCAACAACTTCCCAACCATCGGTTGGAGCTTTTCTTGAAGCCTATGAATCCTTGTATTCACAAGGCGTAGAAAAAATAATTAGTCTTCATCTTTCGAGTGCCATAAGCGGAACTTTAAGATCTGCTCAAATGGCAATTGAGCTTGCTTCCAACAAAAAAATATATCTTTTTGATTGCCAGTCTTCGGCCTTAGGGCTCGGAGCTTTGGCATGGGCGGCAGCGGAATGGGCAGAGAATGGATTAGATGCTGCGGAAATTATGCAAAACCTTAAGTCACTAAAAGAACAAACGGAGCTTTATTTTATTGTTAATACACTGGAGAATCTGCGGCGAGGCGGACGAATCGGGGGTGCAGCTGCCTTGATCGGTACTTTGCTTCAGATCAAACCTATTCTCTATTTCAATCAACAGGGCCAGATCGATGTTTTTGATAAAGTTCGTTCCCGGTCAAGGGCTTGGCAGCGGGTTCTCGATGAATTAACGAGAGCGATGTTGAGCGGAAGACGCTTTCGAATATGTGTTATGCATGTCAATATTCCAAAAGAAGGGGAGGAGCTTATGGAGGAACTTAAATCGCGCTATCCTGAACATGAAGTAAGATTGTTTGAAGCAGGTGCTGTCATTGCAACTCATGTCGGAACAGGTGCCTTTGGCTTGGTATTTCATCCTTGGCCAATAGAATGAGCTGGAAATTCCAGCTCACATAGATTTCAAGGAAATTATGTTTGCTTTAAACATAAGTCATCATAATTACAGTAGGAACTCCAACCAGTAAATAATGATCGCTATTACTCAAGAACATGCAAACTGAAATATAAAACTAATTTCACAAATAATAAACAGGTGGCGTTAACATAATTTTATACAATATACAGAATATTATAATAAATAACGATAATTTTCTCTATAAAAAAAGTAAAAATATTAAAATAAATTCAGAATGTTTGCAGGATTAACCAAAGAAAAAAAGAATATAACTATATACCCAAAGCTTGTTCCAGGAAATGGTTGCATATAGCAGCTAAAGGAGTGGTAGACAGATGAAAATCGCAATCTCCGGTAAAGGTGGAGTTGGGAAAACCACCTTTACTGCAAATTTTGCCCGTTGGTTAGTGGAAAAGGGTATTACCGTATTAGCAGTTGACGCAGACCCCGATGCAAGCTTGGGGACGGTATTGGGATTTCCCGATGAGGTACTGGCAAATTTAAAAGCTATTGTTGATATGAAGGAACTTATAGAAGAGCGCATGGGGGGGACTGGCGCCTTTTATCCGCTAAATCCTAATGTTGACGATATCCTAGATGATTACAGTGTCTCTCTTGGACAACTTCGCTTTTTTCGAATGGGGAATATAAAAGGCGGCGGAACTTCTTGCTATTGTAAGGAAAACAGTTTTCTGCAAGCTTTGGTCAATTCTCTTATTCTTGGAGAAAAAGATACAGTAATTCTTGATATGGGTGCAGGAATAGAACAATTAACACGAGGAACAGCCTTAGGTGTTGATGTTCTGGTAATTGTTACAGAACCTTCCAAGGTGAGTGTACAAACTGTTCATGTAATTCAACAACTTGCCAATGAGCTAGGTATTCCTCGTATCGTTGTTATAGGCAACAAAATTCGTAATGTGAACGATGAAAAGTTTCTTAGAGACCACTTTTCTACAGAGCAACTTATCGGCATCATCCCTTACAGCGACGAACTGTTGGAAATGTCCATCAATACAGGCAGTATTCCAATGCCTGAAGGGTCTCTGGGAGTTCAGCTCAATACAATTTATGAAAAAATTATCGATGAAGGGAGATGACAGGAGTTTTCATTAGCAGCAATAAGAGTATGAGAAGAGGATCTTATTAAAGAGGAGGTTGTAACATGCCTAGATATCGGGATTTAACCCATACTGCCCGGCCATCGGATGCACCAAGAGTTGTAGATCCGAAAAATCCTGTTCGTACGTCAGATCCAGGTGCCTTGCAAATGTTAAAAATGCTGGAAGGTAAAAACATCGAAACAGTTTTTGACCGCGTAGTAGCTCAACAACCGCAGTGCACATTTGGTTACAAAGGTGTATGCTGCCGAATTTGTATCGCTGGTCCTTGTAGGGTTAAAAAGGAAGACGGTCCTGGCAGCCGCGGAATTTGCGGGGCATCTGCCTATACCATTGTTTCTCGTAATCTTGTACGTCTGATTGCCGGAGGAGCAGCATCTCACTCGGAGCACGCACGTCATGTTCTTCATACCGCCCATGCTTTAGTAGAAGGTCACGCCCCGGATTATGAAATAAAATCAACAGCTAAACTGCATAAATTAGCTCAAAGGTTAGGAATTTCAACTCTTGACCGTGAAGATAAGGAAATTTTGAAAGATGTTGTTGAACTGGGATATGCAGATTTTGGCCGCTACCAAGATCGTCCTTTAGCTTTTCTCGATTCCTTCATGACCCAGGGACGTCGTAATAAATTTCAGCATACCAATGTTATGCCCAAAGCAATTGATGGTACCGTTACTGAATTAATTGCACAAACGGCAATGGGTGTTGATAACGACCCGGTAAATATTATTTTCGGCGGAATTAAAACTGCTCTGGCTGATTTAGCCGGAGAATATGTGGGAACTACTCTCAGCGATGTTTTGTTTGGAATTCCCGAACCTATTGTTTCTGAAGCGAATCTCGGGGTAATCGATCCTAAAATGGTGAATATTGCAGTTCACGGCCATAATCCAGTCCTCAGTGAGATGGTTGTAGCAGCAGCTCGAAAAATGAAAGCAGAAGCACAAAAAGTTGGTGCTGAAGGAATTAACGTTGTCGGGATTTGCTGTACAGGAAATGAATTGCTCATGAGAGAAGGAGTCTATTTAGCAACTTCTTCCGCTTCGCAAGAAATGGCTATTATGACCGGTGCTTTAGACGCCATGGTGGTTGATATCCAATGTATTTATCCGTCAGTCCAAACAGCTGCGGAATGTTTCCATACTAAAATTATTACCACAGAAGGTATTATGAAAACTCCAGGGGCTCAACATCTTGCCTTTAAACCAGAAACAGCTATGGAAGATGCTCAGAAACTTGTAACCATCGCTATTGAAGCTTATAAACAGCGAGATCCAAATAAGATTTCCATTCCTAATGAACGACATAAACTGGTTGCCGGTTTCAGCATTGAAGCTCTCACAGATATTTTCTCAAAAGTATGTCCCGAACGACCGATCTCTGTTCTCACCGATGCAATTCTGAGCGGACAAATTAAGGGAGTTGCCTTAATGGCCGGATGTAACAACTTGAAGCGATCACAGGACGAGTCTCACATTGCAATTTTAAAAGAGCTTGTGAAAAATGATGTTTTTGTCATTGCAACAGGTTGTTCGGCTGGAGCCTTCGCGAAGTTCGGTCTAATGTCACCCCTGGCAGTAGAAGCCTATGCAGGAGAAGGACTTAAATCTTTCCTGAAAATGCTGGAAAATGCCAATCCTCAGCTGACGACTGGCTTGCCTTTAGTTTTCCACGTAGGTTCGTGTGTAGACAATAGCAGAGCTTCAGATTTAGCGGTTGCCATGGCCGATGAACTCGGAGTTGATATACCAAAAGTGCCCTTTGTGGCCTCAGCTCCAGAAGCTATGCATGAAAAAGCGGTTGCTATTGGGACATGGTGTGTCACCTTAGGATTGCCGACACATGTAGGAAGTTTGCCGCCTGTTGAAGGAAGCGATCTGGTCTACGGTATTACCACTCAAATTGCTCATGATGTTTTCGGAGGAAACTTTATTTTTGAAGTGGATCCGCTTATTGGTGCCCAAAAACTTCTTAATGCTTTGGAGTATCGGACGTGGAAGCTTAATATCCATAAGAAAACTGCAGAGAAAAATGAGACCCCAATAGCTCAAGGCTGGTAAGAAAGGAGGAATGTCTGATGTCAATGGAACAAATATATGAAGAAGCTATTAAGGACCCAAATAATCAACCCAAAAAATTATTGCGCAAAGCTTATGATGGAACCGTAATTGCCATGACCTATGCCGAAATTCTGCTTAATCGTGCTATTAAAGATTACGGTGAAGCTCAGACGATTGGTTATCCTGATACTGCTTATTATCTCCCAGTCATCACATGTCTTTCCGGTGAAAAGGTGACCAAGCTGGGTGAATTAGTTCCAATTCTTAACCGCTTGCGTAATCAGGTTCGTACGGAACTTACATTTGAAAATGCCAGACTTTGGGGTGAGTCAGTTCTTTATGCCGCTGAAGTTATTGAAACGATTCATTATCTCAGAGGTGATGAACCTAAAGTTAAACCGTGGACAGGATTCTTAGGTGACCCTGTTGTTCGGAAACACGGTATTAAGATGGTTGACTGGACTATTCCGGGCGTAGCGGTTGTTCTTGGGCGAGCTAAAGATTCAAAAGCTGCTAAGAAAATTATAGATAATTTAATGGGCAAAGGATTTATGATCTTCCTTTGCGATGAGGTTATTGAGCAATTACTTGAAGAGAACGTTAAAATTGGTGAGGATTATATCGCTTTCCCTTTAGGAAACTTTACACAGGTAATTCATGCGGTAAATTACGCTTTCAGAGCAGGTCTTGCTTTTGGTGGTATTCCTGCAGGGGAACGAGAAAATCATCGTGATTACCAGCGTCGCAGGGTTCGGGCTTTCGTTCTGCATCTTGGAGAACTTGATGATGTAAAAGTGGCCGCAGAAATGGGCGCAATTTTTATGGGCTTCCCAGTTCTGACAGATCAGACTCTGGGCGAAGATATGCAAATCCCTGATTGGTATATTTCCGAGCCTGATTATGAGAAATTAGTTCCTTTAGCCTTGGAAGTTCGGGGCATAAAATTAACGAATATCGAGCTGCCCATTCCGGTTAACTTTGGCCCGGCCTTTGAAGGTGAGACCATTCGCAAAGGAGATACCTACGTTGAATTCGGCGGCGGACGAACAACCGCTTTCGAACTTGTTCAAATGGTAGGTCCTGATAATATTGAAGACGGACGAGTCACTGTGATAGGTCCGGATATTGATACTGTTCCTGAGGGATCTAAACTTCCTTTAGGAATAAAAGTAGATATCTATGGACGTAAGATGCAAGCTGATTTCGAAGGTGTTTTTGAACGCAGAATTCACTATTTCGCAAATTATGGCGAAGGCGTTTGGCACGTGGCACAGCGTGATTTGTGTTGGGTACGTATTTCCAAAGATGCTCGGGCAAAAGGTTTCTTGATGAAACACTTTGGAGAACTTTTGATTGCTAAATTAAAAGAAGAATTCCCAGCTATTATTGACCGGGTCGAAGTCACCATCATGCTCGATCAAGCAGCCGTTGATGAGGGTATTGTTCTTGCCCGCGAACGTTATAAGGCCCGCGATGACCGCATGAGGAGTCTGACCGATGAATCTGTCGAAGACTTTTATTCATGTTTGCTTTGCCAGTCTTTTGCACCCAATCACGTATGCATTGTTACCCCAGAACGGGTTGGTCTCTGCGGTGCTGTGAGTTGGCTGGATGCTAAAGCCTCTCATGAAATTGCTCCTAATGGTCCTAATCAGCCAATTCCTAAGGGACTGGCCATTGACGACTTAAAGGGTATGTGGCAGTCCTGCAATGATTACCTGTATAAAGCTTCGAATAATACTCTGGAAGAGGTTAATCTTTATACCTTAATGGATCGGCCAATGACTTCCTGTGGTTGCTTTGAAGCCATTATGGCTATTGTTCCGGAGGCAAATGGTCTTATGATTACAACTCGTGAACACTCCGGAATGACTCCTTGCGGAATGACATTTTCAACATTAGCCGGAACTTGCGGCGGAGGAATGCAGACTCCCGGCTTTATGGGTATTGGACGCTCATATATTCTCAGTAAAAAGTTCATTCCCGCAGACGGCGGAATTGCTCGTATTATCTGGATGCCTAAAGAACTGAAGGAATTCATACGCGAAGATTTTGTTCAGCGTTCACTTGATGAAGGAATAGGCGCAGACTTTATCGATAAAATTGCGGACGAGTCCATCGGAACTACTGCTGAGGAAATATTACCTTTCCTAGAGGAAAACGGACATCCCTGCTTCGGTCTTGATCCACTCATGTAATAAAAAGCTCTAACGACTCAAGGCCCCGTTGTCATCACTCAGGGGCCTTAGAGTCTGCTTCTTTACTATTCTCAATAAGAAAGGGGTTTAAATATGGCACTAACAGGTTTAGAAATTTATAAGCAATTACCAAAGAAAAACTGCGGAGAGTGTGGAGTACCAACTTGTCTGGCGTTTGCCATGGCTTTAGCTTCTGGCAAAGCGGCATTAGACACCTGCCCGTATGTCACGGCAGCAGCTAAAGAGGCCCTGGATTCTGCCTCTGCCCCTCCAATTAAAGCAATAAAATTTGGGAAAGATTCAGTCCTTGGGGACGAAAATGTTCTTTTTCGTCATGACAAGACCTTTTATCATCCCACGACGTTGCTGATCCGAGTCTCAGATGCATTAAGTGATGCTGACGTAGAAGCGAAGGTTCAAGAAATAAACATTTTAGAGTTCGATCGTGTCGGCCTTCACTATTCTATCGATGGAGTTGCTGTTGTCAATGAATCAGGAGATGCAGCACGTTTTGAAAAAGTAGCCAGTATGGTGGCTGCAGGTACTGATAAATCGTTGCTTTTGTTAAGCAGCAATCCTGAAGCGTTGAAAGCGGCTCTTGTACCTTTAGCTGCCCGCAAACCTTTAGTCGGTGAGGCAACAGCAGAAAACTACGAAGCTATGGTTAATCTTGCTAAAGAGAATTCAGTTCCTGTCATATTAAAAGCTGATGGTCTTGATGCTTTGAATGACCTTGTCGAGAAAGCTCAGGCTTTAGGTTATAAAGAGTTTGTTTTAGATCCAGGTTCGAGAAAACCGGTAGAAACGTTGGCGAATTTGACCCATCTTCGTCGTTTAGCGATTAAGAAAAAATTTCGGCCCTTTGGTTATCCGGTGGTTGCTTATACCAGTCACCCAGAACCCCTGGATGAAATATTGGAAGCTTCTGTTTATGTGGCTAAATATGCCAGCGCTATTGTTTTAAATACAAGTGCCAAAGCTCATATTTTACCACTAATGACTTTACGGCAAAACCTTTACACAGATCCCCAAAAACCCATTCAGGTTGAACCAAAGCTTCATTCTGTGGGAGAAGTGAATGAAAACTCTCCATTCTATGTTACGACGAACTTCTCCTTAACTTATTACAGCGTAGAAGGTGAGGTCGAAGCAACGAAGATTCCGAGTTATATACTTCCTATTGATACGGATGGAACTTCAGTGCTTACAGCTTATGCAGCAGGAAAGTTTGAACCTGACAAAATTGCTCAGGCCATGGAAGCCAGTGGTATTGCCGATAAAGTAAAGCATCGAAATTTAATTATTCCAGGTTATGTCGCCGTGATATCCGGCAAACTGGGAGAATTAACCGGCTGGAAAGTAGTTGTTGGTCCTCGTGAATCCAGCGGCATCATTTCTTTTGCCAAATCACAACTCATGTAATCTTATAAACAATTGGCACAATAGTCTAATTTATTATTAATAGTTCAGTTGATCTGGAGAGCACTGTTTTAGAGTTTGTACTCGATTTGCAAAAGTGATTTTTCAGTAGATTAAGGATGTGAACAAGATGCCCGAAATCAAATTCATGCCCGATGACCGCATTATTCAAGTAGAAATAGGAACATCGTTGCTCACCGCAGCAGCTCAAGCTGAAATATTCATTAAATCAGGGTGCGGAGGTAAAGGAACATGCGGTGCCTGTAAAGTAGTCGTTCTGAATGGGGAACCTCAAGTAATAGGGACTGGAAACCTCACGCCCGAACAACTTGCCAAGGGAGTTCGGTTAGCCTGCCAAACGATTGTTCAAGGAGACCTGACCATCGAGGTGCCTCCTGAATCCAGGCTCCAAGAACACCAGGTCTTATTAGGAGATTCACAAAAAGGACTTTTACGGGAAAGCGAACATGATTTGCTTGAAAAGTTTGGGCATCACCCTCTGGCAACAAAACAAAGAATAGTACTTTCGGCTCCAACTTTGACGGAAAATACCAATGATTGGGCTCGACTTCATATGGAACTTCGACGTGTTCTCAAAGCTGGAGATAAACCTATCCACATTCCCTTATCAGTTCTTCAGCATTTGCCTGAGATACTGCGCAAAGCCAATTGGGATGTCTCAGTTACTTTAACAGATCTCGAATCTGGTTTTATGGTGACAAATGTTGAAGCAGGTAATGATAACCCTCTTTTTGGGCTGGCGATTGATATTGGTACAACTACTGTCGTAGTTTATTTAATAGAACTTTCCAGTGGTCAGATTGTTGATCAGCAGGGATCCTACAATAAGCAGGCACGCTATGGAGACGATGTTATTTCTCGGATCGTTTTTGCGGTTGAAAATGCAGAAAACTTACAAGAAATACGTCAAGCTGTTTTAGAAACTATCAATGATCTTCTGGATAAACTTCTAAGTCGTCATTCGAACAGCCCAAAGGATATTGCTAGTGCCGTGGTGGCCGGAAACACAACGATGACCCAGTTGTTTTTAGGTGTTGATCCAAAGTACATTCGATTGGAACCCTATATTCCTACTATGTCGACTGTACCTTTTGTTACGGCCCGTGATGCCGGTATGCACATGTTACCCGAGGCATTGGTTCATTGCTATCCTTCGGTTGCAAGTTATGTTGGCGGTGACATTGTTGCAGGAACGTTAGTTACAGATTTAGCCAACGAAGAAGACATTACATTATTTATCGATATTGGCACTAACGGTGAAATTGTTCTCGGCAATCAAGATTGGCTTGTATCTTGTGCATGTTCTGCAGGTCCAAGCTTTGAAGGGGGCGGGATAACCTTTGGCATGAGAGCCATGCCTGGGGCTATCGAGCGAGTCGTTATAGATCCGGATACTCTGGATGTATCCCTTAAAGTAATTGGAAAATGTTTGCCGGTTGGAATCTGCGGTTCAGGGCTCGTTGATTGTGTGGCCAAATTACTTATTGTCGGCATAATCGACCGGGCCGGGAACTTTCAATTAGGCCATTCCTCAGGATCTGAGCGCTTACGTGCGACCGCTGATGATAAAGAATTTGTCTTAGCCTGGGCACACCAAGCAGGCGGCAAAAAAGACGTTGTCATTACTGAAAATGATGTGAAAAATATTATTCGTGCTAAAGGCGCTGTTTATGCCGGGATTCGTTCCTTGCTTAATATGGTTGCCGTAGACATCGAAATGATCAGCCGTATCGTGATCGCCGGCGGTTTTGGTAATTACCTCAATGTTCATGATTCCATTCAAATAGGTTTGCTGCCCGATCTTGAACCGGAACGGTTTGAATTTATTGGGAATTCTTCCGTAAAAGGTGCAAGACTAGCCTTATTATCCCAAGCTGCCTGGCGGGAAGCGGAAGAGTTAGGACGTAAGATGACTTATGTTGAACTATCGGTTGGGGCAACATTTATGGACGAGTATGTATCCGCTCTGTTTTTGCCGCATACCGACTTATCCCTATTTCCATCTTGTCATTAAGGTTAAAATGGAGGTCTTTTAAATGGCAAAATATATAGCAGTTGCAGGTAAAGGCGGGGTAGGGAAAACGACATTTACTGCATTATTATTAAAACAAATGGTTCAACAAAGAAAAGAAATTTCTATTCTTGCCGTTGATGCCGACCCTAATGCAAATCTGGATGAGGCTTTAGGTTTAGAAGTTACTGGAACAATTTCAGATGTGCTTGAGCAAAGTAAAGATCCTAAAGCCATTCCCACAGGAATGCCTAAAAATATCTTTATCGAGTATAAACTTCAACAGGCTCTGGTGGAGACTAAGGATATAGACCTTCTTGTCATGGGTGGACCACAGGGAGCAGGATGCTACTGTTATCCAAATGATATCCTGCGCAAACATCTTGAGACTATCGGAGAAGGCTATAATTATGTAGTCGTTGATTCCGAAGCGGGCCTTGAACATATTAGTCGTCGAACAATTCCTCATATTGATGTCATGTTTGTCATTAGTGATTCGTCAGCACGAGGAATCCGTTCTGCTCGAAGGGTCTATGAGCTTATTCAAGGCCTAAAATCTGCAGTTGGGACATTATATTTAATTGTCACTAAGACAAATACCGACAGTTTGGAATTGCTCAAAGAAGAAATTGCGCAAACAGGTCTCACCTTATTAGGGGATATTCCGCTTGATCCAATGGTTGCGGAATATGACTTGGCAGGAAAGCCATTATTCGATTTACCAGATGATGCCGTCTCGGTCAAGGCTGTGCAAAGCATTTTGAATCGTGCCGGAATCTTTAACTAGAAAGGAGAGAAGTTCATGTCCGTTGCATTAGTAAAAGAGAGATATTCAAGTAAAGTCGGAGAGGTTGTTCTCGGTGCAACTTCTGAACAAGGAGGAACTCGAACTTCAACCGTCACTGTGGGTGGAGATAGTGCTTTACCGTATCTTCACTTTGAAGGAGAACTGAAAAACCGTCCAGTCATTGCTATGGAAGTCAATGACATAGTACCGACGTGGAACGAGGCAATAATGAACCAATTTGGGGATGTTCTTAATAATCCGGCTGCCTGGGCTAAAAAATGTGTTGAAGAATTTAAAGCTGATTTAATTTACTTAAAGTTAAACGGCGCTGATCCTGATGGGGAAAATCGATCTCCTGAAGATTGTGCCCGGATTGTTAAAGAGGTTTTGGCGGCTGTTGGAGTTCCTCTTATTGTTGTCGGGTGTGATAATGACGATAAGAATAATGAAATTATGGCTGTAATTGCTGAAGCGGCTGCAGGAGAGAATCTTCTTATCGGACTTGCGGAGCAAGATAACTATAAATCGATTACAGCTGCGGCAATGGTTCATAAGCATACGATTATTGCCCGTTCTCCACTCGATATTAATATCTGCAAACAGCTTAATATTTTAATCAATGAAATGGGTTTAGCACTCAACAAAATTGTCATTGATCCAATGATTGGCGGACTCGGCTTTGGAATCGAATATGCTTATTCAATTATGGAGCGTGCTCGCTTAGGTTCTTTGGCTAACGACAAAATGCTCTCGATGCCTATGATTTGTACTGTTGGCTATGAGTCAAACCGATGCAAAGAAGCTAACGCTTCAGCTGATGAGTTTCCAGGATGGGGAGATCTCCAAGACAGAGGCGTTCTTTGGGAAGCCATGACGGCTTCGGCTATGCTCCAAGCTGGTGCCAGCATTCTTATTATGCGTAATCCTGCTGCAGTGCGTTTAGTCCAGAAAAACATAGCAGATATGATGAGTAAATAACCTTTTTCAACGTTTGCTCATAATTTTGACTTTCTCTAATATCAGTTTGATAATAATGAAAGGTCGTGATTTAATGCTTATTTTTGGAGAACGTATCAATGGAATGTTTACTGACATTGGAAATGCCCTTCGTAGTAAAGACCCTAAACCAATTCAGCACTGGGCTGTAAAACAACAAGAAGGCGGAGCTCATTATCTGGACGTTAACTCCGGCCCCGCCATTCCGACAGAGGAACGTGTTGAAGCTTATGAGTGGATGGTCAATGTTATCCAAGAAGTATCAGATTTGCCCTTGGTTCTTGATTCCACGAATTATAATGCTATTGAAGCGGGCTTGAAGGTCTGTAAACGTCCTGCAATTATCAATTCATGCCCTGCTGAGCAAGTCAAAATTGAACGTGTATTTCCAATGGCTATTCAGTATAATGCCGGTGTTATTGGCTTAACCATGGATAAAAAGGGCATCCCCAAAGATTCGGAAAACCGGGTGGCTTTTGCCATGGAATTAGTGGCAGCAGCTGATGAATACGGACTGAGAATGGAAGATCTTTTCATAGACCCCTTGATTCTACCGGTTAATGTTGCCCAGGAACATGCTCCTGAGGTTTTAGAGAGTCTGCGTCAAGTTAAAATGTTGGCCGATCCAGCTCCCCGTACTGTTCTTGGCTTATCAAATGTATCCCAAAAGTCACCAGATCGCAATTTGATCAATAGAACCTACCTTGCAATGGCTATTGCTTGTGGACTGGATGCAGCCATTATGGACGCTAATGATGATGATTTGGTTGATGTGGCTGCAACGGCTCAAATCCTGCTGAATAAGAGTATTTATGCCGATTCTTATTTGAAAGTTTTTCGCTCCCGATAACACTTTCCTTCTCAATAAGTTACAAAGTGAACTCGCTTACGCTAAAGCAGAACATCGGGGCTTCAGATCCAATAATGTCCAGCGGACATTATTGCCGAGCCGCCTTTCCCAATAGGAATACTTAGCAGCGAAAAAACAATTGGCTATTCAAATAAAACTCCTCAGAAAATCTGAGGAGTTTTTTATTTACTTAAACGAATTTCTATTCATACTTAAGAAGATACAAGCATAGCTATCTACAGAAACTAAATCTGGAGGTGGATTTTTTGGAAACGTATTTCCATAATGATCCTCGAATTCATGAATGGATTGAGCAAATTACCGAAAAGATTTTCACAGTTTGCCTCTTAAAAGGCGTAGATGCTGAAACGGAGTTTAACAAAGGATGTCGAATTGTTGTCAAGCTTACAATATTACTGCAAAGTATCGCAATATTTCCACCGGAATACCTTAAGGAGGGTGTTGAGCAACTTATCGAACAACAGCTCCCAGCTAAGAAGATTATAAATAACTTTCCTTCTTTTGCTGATATAAAGAGTCGAATGCTAGCTGAAGGGGTCTCTCAGGCGATAAATATTGCAAGGAACGAGGAGATTTCTGAACCGGTGGTGCCCAAGATTCCAATTGAAGAAGCTTATAATAATTTCGATAAAATAATATCTTTAAATCAAGATTTTGAAAGCGAAGAGGAATTATCTATTCACAAGGATGTGGACTTTGAAGAATGCTCAGAAAACATAGGACCAGCTCTATCTTTAGTAAATGAAACAATTAAGGATTATCAGGAGCCGCCTCTAGAAGCCATAGAATTTGCACAAGTTCCTATGAACTTACAGCATAAGGATGATGATGAAAAGGGTCTGGATTGCCAATCTCATAGTGACGAAGCAAAAGAGCGGTTAGAGTATGTGTTAAAAACAATCTATCCTGGCAAATCAATTCAATGGAATATGAAAGTCGCTAATCAGCCAGTCTTCGCCAAAATAGAAGATTTGCTGATTTGTTTGGATGATCCCTCTAATTTTTGCAATACTAAACTATTAAATCGACAAGGATGGAAGGCGTTGATTTGCAGTTATGAAGACCTATTATACCCACGTAGAGTGGAAAGAGGGATTCGACAGATTTTACGTCAGAAAGGAAGAGCACTCGTGAAATAATGGTTTTTTATTACCTGGTAGTAGGAAATACTATTTCTTTGTCGAATAATTTATATATTATTTTGTAATACGACATTACGATGAAAAGACGATGAAAAGAGGTTTATTTTTTGTCTGATAAGTTGGGGGAAATTATAAAAAATACTTTGGCCGCGATTGAATCGGGGAAAGAGGAGATTTTTTTTATAGCGGAAACATCGCGCAATGAGACCCTTCGATTAACAAACGAGCTCTCTCAGCTAAAGTCAGATATTTCTGAGATTATATCTCAGGTGGATGCTCAAGAAAAAGTTGATAGACAAAAACGCATGATGTTAATGGAAGTTAATAGATCCTTTCAAAAATATACTCAAAAGGAAATGATTGAAGCTTATGCAGAAGCAAAAGATGCCCAGGTAACATTGCAGCTTCTGCAATCAAGAGAAGCGCAATTACGTAAGCGAAGGGATGAGCTGGAACGATCCTTAAATCAGATGCGAGCAACTATTGAACGAGCTCAAAACTTAATGACCCAGGTAAGCATGGCGATTAGTCTATTACAAGGCGGGATTGAGGGAGCACTTAATTTCCAATGCCATGAACAACGTCAAGAGCTGGGGTTGCGAGTTATAAAGGCGCAGGAAGACGAAAGACGACGTGTTGCCAGAGAAATACATGATGGACCGGCTCAAACTCTCGCTAATATTGTTTTACGCTTAGAGATCGCTGGAAAGTTGTTAGAGTATGATCCCAGTCGTGTAAAGGCAGAACTGATGGATCTGAAAAATTTGGTTCGGGCAAACCTTCAAGACATCCGACGAATTATTTTTGATTTACGTCCTATGGCGCTGGACGACTTGGGACTGATTGCAGCAATTTCCAAATATCTGGATAATTTTAGTGAAACCTATGGGATTGAATGTGAATTGCTTATTGAAGGATCTGAAAAAAGGCTTTTTCCAACAATGGAAGTGGCACTTTTTCGACTAATCCAAGAAGGCATCACAAATGTGGCCAAACATGCACATTCATCTAAAGTTAAGATTGTTCTTAATTTTCAAGACGATTGGACTTCAGCTCGAATTCAGGATTATGGAAAAGGCTTTGATATTGATTCAACAATGCAGACGCCGGGAGAGCATTTCGGTCTTATAGGTATGAGGGAACGAGTAGAAATGTTTTATGGACGTTTTTCGCTTCAATCTTGTTGTGGGGAAGGTACAATTATCGAATTTTCAATTCCATCAAGGCTTGAGGGGGGGGACAAACCATGATACAAATAGTTATCGCCGATGATCACCCTCTTTTGCGAGAGGGGTTACGGCGTATTTTGGAATTTGAAGATGGCATTAAAGTCGTGGCAGAAGTTGGAGATGGACAAGGTGCCATAAATATTGCACGGACTTTGGAATTCGATATTTTGTTAATGGATCTAAATATGCCAGGGGTTAATGGACTGGAAGCGGGGCGGGTTATTCGTCGCGAAAAACCTAACATTGGTATTTTAGTTCTTACAGTTGATGATTCTGACGATAAAGTTTTTCAAGTACTGCAAATTGGTGTTGCCGGGTATTTACTCAAAGATGTGGACTCGAAGACACTGATAGAGTCGATATACAAGGTATATAACGGTGAACCGATTTTGTCGCCGGCTGTTACCGGAAAATTAATGGGACAACTGTCCCAACCACCGGTTAAGAATACATGTGGCCTTAGTGATCGAGAATTAGAGATCCTACATTATGTGGTTCAAGGATCTTCAAATCGAGAAATTGGTATTGCTTTGTTTATAAGTGAAAAGACAGTAAAAAATCATTTGTCCAGTATTTACAGGAAATTGGAAGTGGAAGATCGGACTCAAGCAGCACTGAAGGCTGTTAAACTTAAACTGATTCAACTGGATTAAAATGTAATAAAATAATAATCTATTGCTAAATAAGCCTCTAGAAGGTAAGATGAAATAAACTCGAATAATTAAGGGCCGTTTCGGTTTTCAGACTTTTATAAGTGGAGGATTATTCATGAAGATTAGTTTTTTTGGTGCAGCTCAAGTTGTAACTGGATCATCGTATCTCGTGGAATCCGATAAAGCGCGAATTTTAATTGATTGTGGGATGTTTCAGGGATCAAAGGCACTTAAAGAGTTGAATTACGGAGACTTTCCCTATAATCCTTCCAGTCTGGATGCTGTTATCTTGACCCATGCTCATACAGATCATTCAGGTATGCTCCCAAAACTGGTGAAACATGGATTTAAAGGCAAAATATGGGCAACACCTGAGACGATTAAGTTATGTTCTATCATGTTGCCTGACAGCGGTCACATTCAAGAAATGGAGATCGAACGAAAAAACAGAAAACGAGAAAGGGCCGGACTTAAACCGTTAGATCCGATTTATACCGTTCAGGATGCTTTGGACACCCTGCCATATTTTCAGCCTATATCCTATCATGAACTCGTTAATTTGGTTCCAACCATATCTTTTGAACTATATGATGCGGGACATATTTTAGGTTCTGCACATGTCGTACTTCATGTCAAAGAAGCAGACTTTATTAAATCCATAGTTTTCTCTGGCGATATTGGTAATGTTAATCAACCCTATCTTGAAGACCCAAGTATTTTAAGTGATGCAGAAATCGTGATTATGGAAACGACCTATGGGGACCGTCTTCATGACGAACTTGGCAAGATGACGGATCGTGCGGAACAACTTGCCGAAACGATTCGCTCTGCCTACGAAGCTGGAGGAAATTTAATTATTCCGGCTTTTGCTATAGAGCGTACGCAAGATCTTCTTTATTATCTTCGTAAACTACAGGACGAACATCGAATACCAATTCTGCCTGTGTATATAGACAGCCCCTTAGCAATTGCTGCAACTAAGATATTTCAGGAAAATACAGAACACTTTGATTTAGAAACTCGTGAGCTCATTAAACAGGGAAGCAGTCCCCTTACACTGGCAAATGTACATTTCAGCCAAACTGCTGAAGAATCCATGGCTCTTAATGAAATAGAAGGCGGCGCTATTATAATTGCTGCTAGTGGAATGGCTGATGCCGGTAGGATTAAACATCATTTAAAGCATAATTTATGGCGCAGTAATGCTACTGTGTTGTTTGTTGGCTACCAGGCCCAAGGAACTCTAGGCAGACTTCTTTCTGAAGGCGCTGAAACAGTAACTATTCACGGCGAAAAAGTAGCAGTCAAAGCCCGTATAAAGCATATGGATGGCTTATCTGCTCACGCTGATCAAGCCGAACTTCTTCAGTGGCTGTCGCTTTTAGGGAAAAAGGCAGAGCAGATTGTTCTTATTCACGGAGAGTTAGAGGCTCAAACTACGTTTTCTGAAAAGATTAAGGATATATTCGGAACGACACCAGTTATCCCTCAATTAGGAGAAGTATTTGAATATATATCTGATCAGTTTGTTCGGCATGCTCCTGACAAGCCATGGATATTGGAGGATACTGCAGCGAGGACTGGAGAGGCGAATCAAGCTCTTTCTGCAGAGCCCCCTGTTAAAGAATCAAGACCAAAGTCTGTATCCTTGCCAACGAAGCGGACAAGTCGTCTTGAATCTCATCATTCACGAGCCCAAGTTAACAGAGCTTACATTAGACTTCGACATCGTCTTAAAAAGATACTTGATGAAGGTAATCGCTCTCGCAATTATGACCGGGTTATTGAACTGCTTGACGGCTTGACCCGATGGCTCGAAGATCAAGAGAAGGTCAATCGGCGCAAATAGAATGAATTAATGCGCTGCTATCCAAGGTAATTGTTATTAGATCCAGGCAAACTCTGCCGTTTGGCGTTTGATTCCGGCAAGGAAGCGGAGGGTTTCTTCACGTCGCTTAATAGCCAATCGTTTCCCGGATTTGGTGGATACTTTGTCAGGCAAAGCGTCAGCGAAAAGTCGAGCCCGTTCAACAGCTTGCTCAGGTGTTTGAATTAATTCGTCTTGCCCTACGCAGCTAAATAATCTCATTAAACCGATATTTCCCAGGTTATCCAGTATGTCAGACTCGCGTAAATATACAGCCTCGTCACTGCGACCCGGTTCGGAATAATACATGTGATTTTCAACAGCGTCTAAAATCAAAGGTATCTTATCGGGAGAGAACATCATTTGTTGTAAAAGGTTAGCAGCCACTCCTTTTGAGCGTAATGCATGGTCAACATTTTTAATAGCATAAATAGGGTATTTCCCCGTATCATGAAGCATTGCTGCAGCAAATAACACCTCATCATCAAGCATTAGATGGGAGGATAGTTCCTTTGCCAAATGGTATACCCTAAAACAATGTTTGATTCCCCAGGCAGGATGAGCACCTGATTTTTCGACGATCTGAATAAGTTCTTGGCGGAACTTCATATAGTTGGCCTCCTTAGCTTCTTTTGAAACTATATACGCCATAGGAAGAAAAAATCCTCCTAAAATATGGAAATACTTTATTACTAATGACTCTTAGATATCTTTTGATTCGATTATTATGGAGTCAAGTCTTTGGCTTTTGAGCAGGAATATTGTTTAAAAGCGAGAATAATCTAGGAATATTTATAATGGTTTTGTATGGTTTTTCATGGATGTAAACAGGGAGTGATTTTGCACATGAGCAATAAGACAAGTGTTTATGGGAGCTTTACACAAGCTCTTTTCTTTTCTGGAGTCGTTTCAGTTCCTAAATATCTATTAACTCACTATAAAACGATGGGTATAACAGATCGTGAAGTAATGGTCTTAATTCAGATTCTCTGTGAAGCTGAGACCAATCCTTATCCTTCCTTAGCTACCTTAGCTGCTCGTATGAGTGCTACTTTAACGGAAATCGAAGAAAGTGTCGGCCATTTGGTGGAGCGAAATTTACTGGCAATCGAACGATACTGGAATTCTGCAGAACAAAAGTGGCTAAATAGTTATTGTTTTGTTGCTTTAATTGATGAGCTTGCGGAATTGTGGGCTATTGAACGTTCTCAACAATTAGAAGAAGAACGAACTTTACGGCAAACTCAATCAACGTCTGCCCCGACTCCTGTAAAATCGCCAATGGAAAATTTAGTTCGTGTTTTTGAACAAGAACTTGGAAGACCTCTAACAAGTATTGAATGCGAGAACTTAGATCGTTGGCTAGCCACTCATTTTTCTGAAGAACTTATCATCGAGGCATTAAGACGAGGAGTTAGCGCAGGAATCCGAAACTTTAGGTATTTAGATTCGATACTTCGAGAATGGGAGAAAAAAGGATTACGAACTAAGATGGAAGTAGAAGCTGAGGATGCATATTTTCAAGCTCGGCAAGAGAAAAAGGTTTCAAGGCCCAAAAAACAGGGACCTAAAACTTCTTCGAACAAATATGACAACTTTTATCTTTAAGAGAATAGGGCCAGTTGGGAGGGTATTAATTGTATGAAACGTATCAGTGATATCTTGGCCAATAAGGGACTATCGACAGAAACTAATACGGCAATAAACTTATTTGAGAACTCACAGGTCAAACACACTTCTTTAGGAACTCATAGTATTGAGCCGGAGGAATGTCATCAACCTTCTGAAACATATAAATGCCCTCTTTGCCAAGATAGAGGAATTTTGCTGGAAGGAGATGTCGCCTTTCCTTGCAGTTGTATGACATTAAAGAAATTGGATAATCAATTTCGAATCGCCCGCATATCTCGAGAATTAAAAAAATGCCGTTTTGAAAACTTTAAGTTTGATTATTATCGTTCAAATGTTGGCGATCAAAGTCACCATGAAAGCGCTATAAAAGCCTTACGTGCTTCTCAAAGTTTCGTGGAAGAATGCAGGGCCGGCTCTCATGCACTTGGGATAATGTTTACAGGTCCGGTAGGGTCTGGTAAAACGTTTCTAGCCGCTGCAATTGCCAATGAACTTATGGAAGCAAAAAAACAGGTTTTATTTTTAGTTGTACCTGATCTTTTAGATGAGTTGAGAGCAACGTACAAATCGGATGTCAATGAATTGGATTTGCTTGATACGGCGAGAACGATACCAATTTTAATTCTTGACGACTTAGGTGCACATAATTATACTGATTGGACAAGAAATCGGCTTTATTCCATAATTAACTATCGTATGAACGATCAACTTCCTACGATCTTCACTTCGAACCTAACCCTTGAGGAGATGGAAGAATATTTAGGGATACGTACTACTTCAAGAATTATTCAGTCATCGCGCATCTTTCGCTTAACTGTGGAGAGAGATATTCGCCATCAGATCTATCAGGAACGTGAAGCTAAAAAGTAACCGTGCATATTCATAAAAATTTTTTCAAAGTATGCATGTCTTTAAAAGGACATGCATACTTTTTTTATAGAATAAATCTGAATTATAGGAGGTTGTCAGCTTTGACTAAAATTATAGCTCTTAATCGTAAATATCTCGTAATGCTAACCAGTGGCTTATTAATTTGTTTAATTGGACTTGCCGGGTATTCATTCTGGCAGACGAAACAAACGAGCGGATCTAGCGTAACCGTCACGCCTGAAATTCAAATGTTGGGGGTAAATGTGGAACCGGCCTCAGTTGTGAAAGACCTAAATTACGGCAATGTAACTTTAAAAGGTGCGCAAGTAATTGCTAGTAAAACTTTTGATCTAATTGTAACAGTTCAGAATACGACTGCTAAAAAAATGACAAACATACCCGTAGAATTGCAAGTCTCTCTGGCAGGCGATGAAACTAAAAAAGTAATTTCTCCCGGTGTATTGCCTTCTTTGGAACCAGGTGCTAAAGCTCGAATTGCTTTTCGCCAGATAAAATGTTTAGGTGATGCTCTTGGAAAAAGCGCGACTTCCGGGCAGCATCTGATGATTGTAAGAATTAAACCCAATCCAGCCGGCGGGGTAGATCAAGCTACGGAAGCCAGTTTTCGTTTCATTGTCGATTCAACCGTTAAAGCTCCAGCTGCAGGGAACAAGCAGTGAACTCGCTTACGCTAAAGCTGAACATCGGAGCTTCAGATACAATAATGTCCGGTGGACATTATTGCCGAGCCGCCTTTCCCAATAGGAATACTTAGCGGCGAAGTAGGACTCTACCCTGCCTGAAGTTAACGAAGGACCTACCCCCACTTACAGAAGTGGGGGGTTAAAAACTAGATAAATCTATAACAATCTGGAACTAACAACTTACAACTCAGCAAGAAAAGTTGGGGGCTATATGCGTGAATATAGTCCTCTTTCTGCATTTCCCAAATTTTGCTTAAGAGTAATTTGGGAGGTATAATAAACCCGAGGTGAATCAGATGAAAATGTTAGTGGATTTACATACGCATACAATTTCTAGTGGACATGCCTATAGCACTATTTCTGAAAACGCTTTAGCTGCTTCTCGGAAAGGATTACAATTATTAGGGATGACGGATCATGGCCCCAGTATGTTAGGGGCACCTTCTTTATATCATTTCGGAAATTTAGCAATTATGCCTGAAGAACTTTACGGGGTAAGGATCCTGCCGGGAGTCGAGGCCAATATTATCAGCCATGAAGGCGAACTAGATTTACCCATAAACTATTTAACCCGAATGAAACTAGTTTTAGCCGGCCTTCATGTTCAATGTTATCCAGGTGGAACAATTGAACAAAACACCCAAGCGTATATTAAAGCCATGGAAAATCCTTTTACCGATATGATGGTTCATCCAGGCCGACCGGAATTTGAATTAGACTTAGAGAAGATCGCTTATATGTCAGCTCAATTACAAGTTCCGGTTGAAATTAATAACAGCTCTCTTGCAGCCGGGAAAAAGGAGACTCAGGAGAATTGTCATCGCTTTGCAAGTTATATGGCAAAATATAAGGGCCCCATTATCATAGGCAGTGATGCTCACTTTTGGGATAGGGTGGGCGTCTTCGATCGATCTCTGCAATTAGTTGAAGATGCAGGGATCTTGGAAGATCAGATTCTCAATATTTCACCTCAACGGGTGCTTGATTATTTACAAGATCGACGCAGAAGGCGTTTTACAACCATTTAATAAGTTTATGTTCCGGAAGTTTAATTTGTTTCTTAGGGCTCCTGAGCCTGTGATAATGATAGGATTTTCAAAAAGAAGGCTAGTATGCCTTCTTTTTTCATAGATTGATCTTATGGATGAATTTATAAAAAGTTTGTTTCAGAAAATAATTTATAGTAAAATGAGATTTGTGGTAAAACTAGAAGTGCTTCTAGAAGATAAGAAAAGGACGTGTCAAAGTTGTTAAATAAAGAAAGACAGTTCGATCGCGAACGCATTGCGGGAGCTATGATCATAGTGAGCTTATTAGTGATCTTCCTGTCAATGGTTGGCATAAGGCTCCTGAATGTTAAAGTATCCAATATTGAATTAGTTGACGGTGATTTGTATACTGTGATAACCGACCAAGGACCTGTAAATATTAATAAAAGCGATATTTTACGTATAGAAACAACTAATACGAAAGCAAGCATTACGGGTACGCCTGTTGAACTAGATAAAATTTATACCACAAAAGGATTTGTTTATTTTTCCTCAGCTGATCCCTTTTATAGAGTCGGAGAGAAAATTATTCAATCTGTTAAAAATACGGATAAGCCGGTCTGGATTCCGGCGGATAAAAAACCTATTTCCGACGCAACTCCGGATGAACTTCAAAATGCTAATTTAAGACTAATTCAGCCCTTTAGCTATGCTATAGGGACTCCTCCTAACAAGATTCCGTTTGTTTTTACGTTGTTAACTATACAGCATTTGGCTTTTGCTTTTGGGGGTATTGCTCTATTTGTCCTTGTATTCCCGCTGAGAATTAATTCCGTTAAATACAATTCGCCTGCAACCCAGCAAGATCCAGAGTTCTGTGCTGCCGATGATCATATTGGTGCTGTAGCTAAATAAAAATAAAAAACGCTCCCTTCGAGCGTTTTTTCATTAGAAGGTAATTAGATATTCATGTCGAAGAACCATTAAACAGTCTTGAATATTTTGTATATCACGGTATTATTGGTAATTATTTTCGGAATTGAAATGAGTGAAATTCGAATGAAAAGGGCTATATTAGTATCAGGTAAGTCTACTTTAAATCAAGAAATAAAATCAATGCTGCCCTTAGCTAATTATCAACTTTTAGCTACAACCGATAACGGTATGGAGGCCTTGCGTTTTATACATCGCTTTGAACCTGATCTTGTAATTATGGGATGGAATCTTCGCGGCTTAAGTTCATCGGAAGTTCTCCAAAATCTTGTGTTACAGCATTTATGCCCTATAGTGGTTGTCTTAACTCAGGAAGAGCATTATGTACTTCCTGAAGTCATTGAAGCTGATGCCCATCATGTAGCTGTTTATCCCTGGCGTGTTTTAGAAATAGTTGCGGGTATTCAAATGGCAGAACATCGTTATCAACGTGAAACAGAACACTATCAACAACTGCAGCGTTTGGAAGAAGATCTCAAGACGCGGAAACTATTATTCCAAGCTATGTTATCGATCATTCAGCAGCAGGGTATTTCCGAACAAGATGCTTATAAAGCTCTTCGTGATCATGCGATGACAACGCGTAAGTCTCTGAGGAAAGTTGCCCAGGAAGTTATTAAAGGTGTCTGGTCACCTACGTTTTAGATCACAGAACTCGTTCGAATTTCTAAATTTCGAGTAACTCGTTCGGCTAAAACTGAAGAAATAATACCCTCTTAGGGAAAAAACGAGAGCCTTAGGATTATAAAAGTCGAAAGGAGTTTTTTTATGAAAGTAACCGTCAAACATATTAAGGGTACGCACTTTCAAGGTGAAGGAAGTTCAAAAACAATTACCCATATTGATTCAGCTGTTACTGCCGGCGGTTCAGGACTTGGTTCTAATCCGATGGAGCTCCTTTTAATGGCTATAGCAGGCTGCAGCGGAATGGATATCGTATCTATCCTTGATAAAATGCAAGTTAAGCCGCAGCGATTTGAGCTAACGGTAGAAGGAGAAAGGGCTAGCGATCATCCAAAAGTATTTAAAGATATCGAAGTTGTTTATAAATTTTGGGGTAAATCTCTTCCTGAGGATAAGCTTCGTCGAGCTGTTCAGCTTTCTATGGAAAAGTACTGCAGTGTTGCCAATATGATTGATAAAGCAGCAGATTTAACGTACAGGATTGAAGTGAATCCTGAGTAAGAAATACAGGGATAAACTTTTAAGAGTCGTTTAATTCGGCTCCTTTTTTGTGTGTGCCACGCAATGGAGCAAGTCAGACAGTGTTTGAGGATTTGAGTTATCACAATGATTAAGATATCTTTGAGACAATCCTTGATTGAATTAATATGATTTGTTATACTTAAGTCGGCGTTATGGGTATAATTTAATGACGAATGAGGCTGAAGAATGTCAATATTATTGATGGTTTTAAGAAGTATATTTGTTCTTTGCGTAGTGCTTTATTTGTACTATTTTTCAAAGCGCAAAAAATATGGTGTTACAATCTATTTGTGGACGATTATCATTGTTGGTATGTCTTCTGGGTTACTCATTCAGTTCATAGAGGTTTATCAAGGGACTTCTCAATGGTCTTCAATTCAGATCAGTGCATACTTTTATTTAGCATTAATTCTTTATTCTATATGGAAGTTGATATCTGAATTGAAAAAGCGGGGTAAATGAAGTAATAAAGGTCAAATAAGGTTTCGAGGCCGCAAAAAAATGCGGCTTTGTTTTTTAGAAAATCTTTTAATTTTAGATCAACGGAGAAGGGGAAAACAATTCTTATGAAGAAAAAGCGAACAATTAGAATCAAGAAGATTTTAGCCTTTTTAGTCTATAATCTTATTCTTGCTGTAATTCTTGCGCCCTTTGTTTTGTTCTGGGGACCATTTCAGGCCCTTAAGACTGTAGCAGTAGGTTCTGTTTATACCTCACGTCATCCACAGTTTGTTAAAGCCTTTTTGTCACAAGATGAAATAAATAAAATCATGGACAGTGGCTATGGCAAAGGGGTTTTAACAAGTCAAGATATTTCACGCAGCAGCGTGGTTAATGATGCAAACTCAGGAATTACCATAGAAGATATTCAAGGCCCGAGTTTTAAAGGGAAAGTTATGTTGATTAAAGATCCCAAGCGAATTAAGCTGGCAGTGACAAAGCAAATTGGCACAACGGGAGAACGAGTCAGTGACTTGGTTCATGATATGGGAGCAATTGCCGGAATTAATGCGGGAGGATTTTATGATCCCAATGGTAAAGGTAATGGAGCTTTTCCTGATGGACTGACTGTTCAAAATGGCAAATTAGTCCATAATAATGTCGGTAATCAGAAAGTAAATATTGTAGGCTTCAATGATCAAGGTAAATTAGTCATTGGAGATATGACTGCGAGTCAATTGGAAGAAAAACATATTCAAGAAGCTGTTTCCTTTGGACCGAACCTGATTGTCAACGGCAAGTCCGTGATTCAAGGCGATGGAGGATGGGGGATAGCGCCTAGGACAGGGATAGGCCAAACGGCCGATGGAACTGTAATTTTCGTAGTAATTGACGGTCGACAGCCAACTTGGAGTATTGGAGCAACGTTGCGGGATCTCATGAATGTTTTTAATGATTATCATGCTGTTAATGCTGTTAACTTGGATGGCGGTTCTTCTTCTGAACTCGTCTATGATGGGAAAGTCCAAAACAAGTTGTGGGATATTTTTGGCGAACGGTATATTCCGACAGCTTTTGTTGTAACCCCTTAATAAGCAATCCTGGTGTAAAGGAGAAATTTCATGAAGAAGCTACGTACTGTTGCCGTTTGGACATTGATTTCCTTATTAGTGCAATATGGGGGATATTCTTATTTAAATCATAAAGTTCAGCAAGTAATTGCTCCAGTTCAAAGTCCCAAAGTTATTACTACTCAACTTAAAGCTACTATCCCTGGATCAAATCTCCAGGATGTTCAGGTTTCCTACGCTAAGGACTATATCGCTTATTCCGAAGATGGAACTCTCAAAGTTTTTAATCTTAAAAAGAAGAAGGTTGTGTTCGAGAAGGCTCCCCCTTCCGGAAACAGCAAATCATTTGGAGTTTTAAGCTATCAGTGGCTGCCGGATAGAAATACGCTGCTCTATTTTTATGCTAAGGCAAACCCGAACCCCTATACACTAGAAACTGTTTATCCTACTCAAACTCAGTCCAAGACTTCGTCATCAAAGGTACAGACACCATCGACGACAGAGCCTAAAACTGAAGATCCCAATGAAAGAGCTAATTCCAAAACTGCGGATAAGTCAGGCGACAAAACAAGTAATAATAAAACTAATACCAATAGCTCTACAAAAGAAACAACAAAAGAGCAGCCCGCTAAGCCGTACGTCGTGAAACATTACAATAATCCCCAATTAACGGAGTTATATTCTCTTGATCTTCCGGACAGTGATGATGATTCGACGGCACCGGACGATCGATTCAATCAAACGATTAATAATTTTCCTGCAGGTGGAAAGATTGAAGAATGCGTCGTTTCAACCTTCACAAATTTGATGTATCTGACAGTAAAAAGTGAACAGTCTGAATTGCTTCTGGAAATTGATGTTATGAAAAATGTTAGAACACTGAGTAAATCAGGTGAAACTATTGATAATATGGCGGCTTCAGATCGATATGGAACTCTATACCTTGATAGTAAAGTTGGTTCCAAACATGAAGTCATTGCCTTAAATGGTTCAAAACGTGTTGTGATTTCCAATAATAATTCTGATCAAATTTTAGGTATAAGAGATGGCAGTGTTTATATCAGTGAAATAAAAAATAATCGACTTGTCAAAATCAAAACTACCGATGACCTTAACCAAGTTACGAGCAATCCTTCGCTTGATACTCTTTGGGAAGGGAATATTCCTTATGACGATTCTGTACGGACACTAATTGGAGCAGACGGGCAGGTTATTGTATATAGTAATCAAACGGCCTATATTATTACTAAAGGGAATCTCTCGCAAGTTAAATTGCAAGGAGACGAAAATTACGTTTCTGTTGATGGGGCGGAATTAATCCAGCTTACCAAGAACGGAGATTCTACCCAGGCCGAATTGCAGCCGCTAAAATCTAAAGAGTGAGCAAATATCTCTGAAACGACTTTCATGGGCGAAGAAAACTTTCTTTGGGAAGTCCATAATTTAGTAATCATATAAAAGGAGCGCCCGTGAGCGCTCCTTTTTATTAAATTCTTTAAGTAATTCTAAAACGATGTTTTTATATGTTAGGTCTATGTTTTATCGATCGTAAGACGCCCAGCTCACTGCTTAGGGCTTGATGAACTTTGTAAGTCTTTAAGTTGAGTTTCTAAGTTGTCAAGTAAGTCACGGATCTGGTTCATTTGATCAAGTATTGAGGAAATGGATTGAGATTGACTGTTTGGAGTTTCTGTCCCTGACGGTGTAGTCGGCGGAGGAGTAGTCTGTTGCCCAGGAGTGGTTGGCTGAGGTGCTCCATCTCCGAAGATTTGAGTTAACGCCGAACCGACATTATCAGTCATTACTAACTGATCTCCGTAAGCGAGCACAACTCGTTTCATTTCAGGGATGCTTCCGCCTTTATCTGATTGGAGATAAATCGGTTCAACATAGAGGAAGTTACCGCCGATAGGAAGAGCTAAGAGGTTTCCACGGATGACGCTGGATCCTTTTTGATCCCAAAGGGACAACTGTTTTGATATATCAGGATCTTGATCGATGCGTGATTCAATCTGCATAGGTCCGTCAATTTCGATACTTTTGGGGAGATCAAAGAGCAAGAGCTGGCCATAATGTGAGCCATCCATTCGTGCAGCCATCCAAGAAACCATGTTATAACGCGAATTGGATTCGCTGGAAGCCGGGGTAAAGGGCAGCATAAGTACAAACTCAGGTTTCGTTTCTCCTGGAATTGTCATAATCGTATAATAAGGAGCAACATTTTGAGGCTTTCCTTGGTAAAGTTCTTTAGCAATATCCCAAGCATCTTCTTTATTATAGAAGACAGAGGGATCGGTCATATGAAATGTTTTAAGCATATTGCTTTGAATTGTGAATAAGGTTTCAGGATAACGCAGATGGCTTTTTAACGATGCCGGAAAACTGGCAAAATCTTTAAATACTCCAGGGAAAATGCTCATGTATGTTTTTAGAATAGGATCTTGAGGATCAATAGCGTAAAAATCTACGGTTCCATCGTTGGCATCGATGACGACTTTTACAGAGTTACGGATGTAGTTAAATCCTTGATCGGAGTATTTATTTGAATACGGTAAGGCATCCGAGGTGGTATAAGCATCAATAATCCACTTAAGTCGGCCATTATCGATTACCATATAGGGATCAGAATCATAAGTTAAAAAGGGAGCTAATTTTTGAACCCGTTCTTTAATATTGCGGTAAATCAGCATTTTGCTGTTTGATGTTACCTCATTGGCTAGATAGAATCGTAATGTTCCATGGCTGAGAGAAAGCATAAACTTATTAATTGGGGTAAAGGGAATTCCTGTTTTTCCGGTATAAGAGGTATCGGAGTTTGTATCTCCTTGAGGATAATCAAACTCTTTAATTGAAGTATCGGCAACAACCCAATCATTAGTGAGTTCACCGTAATAGATGCGAGGTTCTTTTATTTTTAGTTCAGGGAAATCAGTAACAGGGGGGATATCGCTAACCGCAAAGGACGGCAATCCCTCAGGCCCAACGGCATTCGCAAAAGAAGCGGCAACACCGTAACCGTGAGTATATTTGAAGCGCAAGTTAACGAAGGTTTGAGCCTTGGGATCTAAGTCCGGTGTGGATATTTCCCTGGGGCCTAACATAACTTGGCGATACTCACCATTAACGTTGTAGCGATCGACATCAATATCGTTAAATTTATAGTAGAGGCGAATACCTTGCTTTTGGGTAAATGTTTGCAGCAAGGGGCGGGTATCATTTAGTCTAATATTGTTCAAAGTGCCTTGATCGGCCTTTAAACTGCTCAAAGTAATAGGCGTATTTCCAGGATAATTAACCTCAGAAATATGATTTAATCCATAACCAAATCGAGTCATGGCAATTTCATTTTGGATGTAAGGCTGTTCTTTAGTCAACTCATTGGGAATTACCACAAAGGACTGCAATAGATTCGGAAATATGCCGTAAATTAGAATTCCAACAGCAATGACCCCTGCGACCGGGAATGTTAATAAGCGAGTGTCTTTGATTCTTTGGGCAAAAATGGCTAAAATAAAGCCTATTATGCTGATCACAATTAGGATCTTAAGAGCAGGCAGAGTAGCCGTTAAATCTGTATAGCCTGCACCAACAACATGGCCGTGGATAGAATAAAGCAGCTGAAAAATGTCAAGATAATAACCGAAGCCTTTTAAGGCGAAAAGAATACATATTAATAAAGCAAGATGTCTGCGTGCTCCAGGCGTAATTTCTACTGTTCCCTTACGCCAAAATTTGAGGGAATGGAGTTTGAGAACTCTTGTTACAATATAGAATAGCGTGGTAAATAAGGTCAGAAGAAATAGGGGAGCAAAGAAGGCATTGAACAAGGTTCTTAAAAAGGGTAATTGAAAAAAATAAAATGCTAAATCCTTACCAAATATAGGATCGGTTTGTCCAAAAGGTGTGGCATGGATAAAGGATAAAACATCTAACCATCCGGTAAACCCAGCAATAAAACTTACTCCGAAACTTATAACGGCTGAAATAATAAGAAGCCAAATTGTTACTCTGCGTTGGGATAAGCTTAATACCGGCCGATTCATATCTTGTACCAAACGCAAACGCAAACGCAGACGTTCATTTACAAATGTCATGATGGCATGGCGTATGGAGAATAATGTCCCAGCTATAAAAAGGAAGAGAATCGTTCCGTTAACAGCTTGGAAAATAATCTTGCTTAAGAGAGGTGTCCAAAAAAGCTGTGAATAACCGAGATCCTTAAACCATAACCAATCTTCATATAAGCCGCTTGAAGCCTTTAGTAAAACTGCAATAAAGATAATCCCCACAAGGATTTTGATGAAACGTCGCAACAAAGATTCCTCCTTTAATACTATGGCTAAAACCTATCATTGTTTTAAATCTATAGCCAGTATTTCATATATTCTTCCCAAGAAATAAAAATCCCTTCCAAAATTTTTATAAATTGCGATTAGAGTCTTTCTAAATTTAGTCTTGTTATGGTATACTAAACATATAATACCCGTAAGGGGTATATTAGAGAGCATTAAGAGGAGTTGTTCAATAATGTATGACGTAATAATCGTTGGAGCCGGCCCTGCGGGACTGACCGCAGGAATTTATGCTTCCCGAGGAGGTCTTAAGACTGCCATCGTTGAATTAGCAATGCCTGGCGGACAAGCGGCTTCAACAGAGAAAATTGAAAACTATCCGGGATTTCCGGAGGGGGTTAATGGTTATGAGTTGATGAATTCATTCCATCAGCAAGCCTTGTCCTTCGGCGTTGAGTTTATTTATGAAGAAGTCAAAACTCTTGACCTCAAAGAAACGGTGAAAAAAATCCATACAGATAGTTCTGTTCTTGAAACAAAGTCGGTAATTATCGCCGCAGGTTCAAAACCAAGATTGTTGAATGTTCCGGGGGAAGACCTATTCAGAGGCAGAGGTGTGTCTTATTGTGCAACATGTGACGGTGCTTTTTTTCGAGGTAAAAAAGTTGTCGTTGTAGGCGGAGGAGATGCAGCCCTTGAAGAAGGCGTTTACCTGACAAAATTCGCGGAAGAAGTTATTCTTATTCATCGGCGTGAGGGTTTTCGGGCTTCGCAAATCATCATTGGCCGGGCAAAAGGCAACCCCAAAATGCGCTTTGAATTAAATTATGTTGTTGAGGAGATTCTTGGCTCGGAGCAGGTCGCAGGAGTACGCCTACGTAATGTCCTTGATTCAACAACGAAGGAAATCCAGGCTGATGGAGTATTTATTTATGTTGGAACCGATCCCAATGACCAATTTTTGAACGGTGAGATAAAAACTAATGAACGAGGGTATATATATACTAATCAATATCTGCAGACAAATATTGAAGGTGTGTATGCAGTAGGTGATATTCGCGATACACCATTACGTCAAGTAGCAACAGCCGTCGGGGACGGAGCTCTTGCTGCCGTTGAAGTTGAGAAATATCTCGCGGAACATTAAAGTTAATATTAATTATTTATGATTCTAATAGCTAATTAAGAACGTGTCAAAACTTGATAATTTTTGGGGGTTGTAATATGCTGTAATTGGACGAGAGTTTATAACTCTAATCAATTAAAAATTATTAAAAATAAGGGTGGAATGCGCTGTGCACTTTGTCGTCTGCCTTAAACAAGTACCAGATACCTCAGAAGTCCGAATAGATCCCCATACTAATACCCTCATGCGTGAAGGAGTACCGTCAATTATCAATCCCTACGATGCCCATGGCCTAGAAGAAGCTATTCGTTTAAAGGATAAAGTTGGCGGGAAAGTTACTATCGTCAGTATGGGTCCCCCTCAGGCGAAAGAAGCTTTGAAAAAAGCAATGTCTTTTGGTGCTGATCGAGCAATTCTTCTAAGTGATCGTGCTTTTGGTGGTTCAGACTCCTTAGCAACAGCTTATATCATATCAACGGCTCTGAAAAAGATTCATGAGACGGAACCCGTCGATCTGGTGTTTGCCGGTAAAGAAGCAATTGACGGCGATACTGCTCAAACCGGACCCGGAATCGCCCAACGCCTCGGTTTTCCCCAGTTGACCTATGCCATCAGAATTAGGGAACTGACAGACACGAGCGTAACTGTTGAACGGAAAACGGAAAGTGGCCGACAAATTGTTCAAGCTCAGCTGCCTGCTTTAATTACTGTCGAAAAAGAACTGAATGATATACGCTATGCGACATTACCCCACATGATGAAAGCCGCTGCCTATGAGCCCGAAATATGGACCGTAAACGCTTTGTCGTTTGATCTGACTCAAATGGGTCTTAAGGGATCTCCTACGAGTGTTTCACGAATTTTTGCCCCCCCTGGACGTTCTGGCGGAGAGATCATTGACGGGCTAAACGATCCGGCGGGTACTGCTGCTTCGGTTGTTCAAAAACTTTTCCAACAAAATGTCATCATGGTTAATCCCCTTATGAAGGGAGGAAAACGATAATGACAGTTGCTGTTGATAAGACAAAGTGTATCGGCTGCGGAGCCTGCGTTATGGAATGTTCCCTTGAAGCTATTGATTTAGTTGATGGTTTAGCTACTCCGGACCCTAATAAATGCAAGGACTTGGGGAGTTGTGTTAAAGTTTGCCCTACGAATGCTTTATCCCTTACTATTCCCCAGGACTCAAAAGGCGAACTGTCTTCTGAGATCGGTTCGAAATTTAATCTAAAGGAGCCTTTGCCTGAATCGGTCAGCGATTATGCTCAGGGAAATGAGAAGAAAACTATTCGTTCTCAAGTGACGCCAATTGCTGGGGGAGAGGTCTGGAGCGGGGTTTGGGTTATCATTGAATATAACAATGGGAGAGTTGCTCCGGTATCCTGGGAGTTGTTGGGTGAGGGCCGAAAACTCGCAGATTCCCTCGGGTCTGAACTTTGCGGTGTAATTACCGGTTATCAAGTTGACAATGTTATCCCCGAAGCGTTTGCCTATGGCGCTGAAAAACTCTATGTTATAGATCATGAAGTTCTTAAAGACTATAGAACTGAACCTTATGCCGAAGCAATTACGAGTCTCGTAAGAAAATACCAACCAGAAATTATTTTGATGGGCGCGACATCGATGGGACGAGATGTATTCCCGGCTGTGGCTACTAAGATGCAAACCGGTTTAACTGCTGATTGTACTGTCTTAGGAATCGATCCGGAGACAAAACTCCTGCAGCAAACCCGGCCCGCTTTCGGAGGAAATATCATGGCGACAATTCTTTGCCGCACAAGACGCCCGCAAATGGCTACAGTTCGTCCGAGAGTGATGGAAATGCCTGAGCGAGCTGTTGGCCGCGAAGGAGAATTGATTCGTGAAGAATTCACTTTAACTGAAAGCGACATTCGTACAAAAGTCCTGGAATTTATACCAGCTGATGCCAAGAGCACTTTTCTTGATAAGGCAGAAATTATTGTTTCTGTGGGTTTGGGGATTGCTGCTAAGCGAAATTTAGTTTTAGCAGAAGAATTGGCTGAGGTTTTAGGTGCTACCTTGGCAGGAACTCGCGGGGCTGTGGAAGCGGGTTGGCTCAGCCATGATCAACAAGTAGGGCAATCCGGCGTTACTGTTCGCCCTAAAGTATATATAGCCATTGGAATTTCTGGTGCAATTCAGCATTTGGTAGGAATGGAAACATCAGATTTTATTATTGCCATCAATAATGATCCCGAAGCTCCCATATTAAAAGTTGCAAACTACGGAATTGTCGGAGATTTATTTCAGATCGTGCCTGCAATGACAGCAGAATTCAAAAAACGCCTTCAGCATGGCGTGGCTAATTAAGGAGGGGCAACCATGGAAAACTTTGATGTAATTATCGTCGGAGGCGGTCCTGCTGGCCTATCTGCCGCAATTAGTGCTGCTAATGGAGGTATGAAAACATTAGTCATTGAACGCGGGGATTATCCCGGCACGAAAAATGTAATGGGCGGTATTCTTTATACTAAGGCTACGGATATGGTAGTGTCGGAGTTTTGGAAAGAGGCCCCCTTAGAACGCCCCATTATAGAACAGAGGATCGCTATGTTAAGTGGGGATGAATCGATCCTGGCAGGGTATCGCGATCCGGATTGGGCGAAGGAACCTTATAACGCCCATTCGATATTACGGGTTAAATTTGACCGGTGGCTTGCTCAGCAAGCTGAAAAAGCCGGCGTTATGATTATTACAGAAACATTAGTCGAAGATCTATTATATCAAAACGGAAACGTTGTAGGTGTTCGGACAGGTCGAGCCGAGGGGGATTTGGGAGCAAAAGTCGTCATTATTGCTGAAGGAGTAAATAACTTTTTAGCAGTTAAAACTGGGCTGGCTAAACCTTTGAAACCGGCCTCAGTAGCTGTCACTGTTAAAGAAGTAATTGCCCTGCCCAAAGAAAAGATTGAAGATCGATTCTGTCTCGATGAAGGACAAGGGGCTACAATAGAACTCTACGGAGATTCAACCGCAGGTATGATGGGTGTGGGATTCATCTATACGAATAAGGATTCCATCTCAATCGGAGTTGGAGCAATTTTAGCCTCCGTAATTCGTGAACAATGGACACCAAATGACCTTTTGGAAAATCTCAAATCAAAGCCCTATGTCAAGCGTCTTTTACAAGGCGGGGAAACCAAGGAGTACCTCGCTCATCTAATCCCGGAGGGCGGTTATACTCAAGTTCCAAGGCTTCATCGTCAGGGAGTTATGGTGGTAGGAGACACTGCTATGCTTATGAATTCGCTGAACCGTGAAGGGTCAAATCTTGCCATGATATCAGGGAAAATCGCCGGCGAAGTTGCAGCTCAAGCGATCAAAGCGGGGGACGTCAGTGATCAAGCAATGGCGGTTTACGAAGCTCGATTGCGTGATTCTTTCGTTTTAAAAGACCTTTACCATTATCGCCATATGGGTCAATTCTTTGAGAATAACCCTCATCTTTTAAAGATTTATCCCAAAATGTTTTCCAAAGCTGCCAAAATGTATTTAACGGCTGACGGGACACCTAAGAAACAACGCCAGAAAGAAATAATGCAAATGCTCTTCAATCAACGATCAAAAGGCGGTATTATTAAAGATATCTATGGGGCATGGAGGGCATTACTATGAAACTAGATGATAAACTTTATTTAGTGCGATTTAATACTGATAAATTAAATCATATTAAAATCAGCGACCCAAAAGTTTGCCTGAACCAATGCCAAGATAAACCTTGTACCCGCTTTTGCCCTGCTCATGTTTATGATTGGGACGAAGAGGAGAAGCGAATTTCTGTGGGGTATGAAGGATGTCTTGAGTGCGGGACATGTCTCATTGGCTGCCCTTATGGCAATATAATCTGGAAATATCCGAGAGGCGGTTTTGGCGTATCCTGGAAGAATGGTTAAATAATTCAAACATAGTTGCTTCAAGAGCAGGGAGGTTACCCCCTGTTCTTTTTTACCAGGAATTTTTACTAAAGATGTCTTTAATTTCGTAGATTTCGCTTCTTTAAAGTTTCTTTGACAGTCATTTAAACGATCAGTAGAATAGAGTGGAAGGGAGCAGAACCATGGAAGTAACACTCAGCGAAGAAACTTTAAACAAAGAGACCAAGCTTATTAACCTTATAAAATCCTATAATAGCGTCCTTGCAGCCTTTTCGGGCGGCGTCGATTCTACCTATCTCATGGCTGTAACTCAGGAGGCTTTAGGGCAAAACTGTAAAGCAGTTTTTGCACGTGGCCCGATGATTTCCAGCGAAGAGCAGAACTCAGCTCTATTGTTAGCTCAAACATATCACTTTCCCATCGAAGTGATTGATATTGACATTATGGAGTTACAACCGTTTCGAGACAATCCACCAGATCGGTGTTATTTTTGTAAAAAGGAATTATTCGAGACATTCCTATCGCTAAGCAAAAAATTAGGATATTCTAATTTAATTGAAGGAACGAATGCTTCTGATGACCAAGATTATCGTCCGGGAAGAAAGGCTCTAAAAGAATTAAAGATAAAAAGCCCATTGCTGGAGGTCGGCCTTACAAAAGAAGAGATCCGGGCTCTATCTCGTCGCCGAAATTTGCTGACTTGGGACAAGCCATCAATGGCCTGTCTTGCTTCAAGAGTTCCTTACGGTGATGCCATATCCGTTGAATTATTAACCAGAATTGCACAGGCTGAGGCTGTTCTGTTCAGCTTTGGCTTTGACGAATGTCGCGTAAGGGCCCATAAAGACATAGGGCGTATTGAGATTCCAACCCAAGAATTTGCGCCATTTCTTCAACATTATACCGAAATTGCCGAGGCTATTAAAAAGTTAGGTTTTCAATTTGTAACGCTGGATTTAGAAGGACTTCGTTCGGGCAGTTTAAATCATAACCAGAAGGAGGGGGCTTAAATGGATGAAGAAACACTTAAAAGTCTCCTTGAAGCCGTTAAGTCGGGAAATTGTACCCCAGACCAGGCTTTAAGCCAACTGAAGGAATTGCCCTTTGAGGATTTAGGGTTTGCTCGCTTAGATCATCATCGAGCATTAAGGACAGGACAATCTGAAGTTATTTTTTGCCAAGGTAAGCAGCCGGAGCAAATCATATCCATCTTGAAACATTTAGGCGCTAAATCTCGGAATGTCCTGGCAACTCGGCTTATCCCAGAACATGCCGATATGATACTTCATCATTTCCCCGATGCTCAGTATGATCCTTTGGCACGCTGCCTCCTGTTGCTGCCCTTGGAGGAGCCAACAATTCCTGGGAAAATTCTTATTATGACTGCGGGAACAGCTGATTTGCCTGTTGCTCGGGAAGCTTGGATTACAGCTCGCTATATGGGTCATGACGTTGAAACAATTTTTGATGTTGGTGTTGCGGGGCTTCATCGTCTTCTTGCTCAACGAGAGACTATGGATAGCGCAGAAGTTTTGATTGTTGTGGCAGGTATGGAAGGCGCTTTAGCGAGTGTCGTCGGCGGTTTAGTCGAGCAGCCGGTGATAGCGGTGCCTACAAGTGTTGGTTATGGTGCTCATTTTCAAGGGCTGGCAGCATTACTCAGCATGTTGAATAGCTGTGCTTCGGGAGTTGGCGTTGTAAATATTGATAATGGCTTTGGAGCAGCTTCATTAGCGTCAACAATTATTCGCAGAATAAACAAAAATCATTGAGAGGAGCCTCATTTTGAAAATACTCTACTGGGATACATTTGCTGGTATTAGCGGAGATATGGCTTTGGGATCTTTAATAGCTTTGGGTGCTGACCCGGAGAAGATTATTGAACAATTACATTCTATTGGTCTGAACGAATTTCGACTCGATGTCCGTTCGCGTCAAGTTCAAGGCATCCAGGCTACAGACATCGATGTTGTATTACTAAATGAGCTCCAACTTGAAAGTGATCATAGTCATGAACATGAACATGAACATGAACATGAACATGAGCACGAGCATGAGCATGAACATAAGCATGAACATGAACATAGTCATGAACACGATCATAGTCACAAGCATGATCATAGTCATAATCATAACCGGTTTCTTCCTGATATTCAGAAGATGATCTTATCAGGATCCTTGTCCGATCGTTCTCAAAAAAACGCTTTACGGGTGTTTGATGTCTTAGCTGAAGCAGAAGCTAAAGTTCATGGGACAACTCTTGATAAAGTTCACTTTCATGAAGTCGGAGCAGTGGATTCTCTCGTCGATATCGTTGGGACCTGTATTGCTCTCGATCTTTTAGATATTGAGGAAATTCGTGTTTCTACTCTTCCTTGGTCAAAAGGCTTTGTTCAATGTGCTCATGGGACGCTGCCCCTGCCGGCTCCCGCGACTCTGATGTTGCTGCGGGGCTTTAAATTCAGAGAGTCCGGCATTACGGGTGAACTTATTACGCCAACAGGAGCGTCTCTTATGAAGGCTTTAGCTCAACAGAGCAATTTCCCGGAAATGGTTATTCAGAACGTGGGTTATGGGTCAGGTAAAAATGATTATGGCATTCCAAGCCTGCTTCGGGGGGTAATTGGAGAAGTATAAAACCTAAGGAGATAGTATGGTTGAAGTAATTATTGATAGTTTGAAACGCTCAGGCTGGAATGTCGGCACCCTAGCGGGAAACTGGTTTTGTGCTGTCTCTGACACTCAGCCGCGAGGTCTTATCTTTGGATATTTAAATGAGATGTCCGATGATGTAATGGCTAAGATCTCTGAATTTAATATTCCTATCTGGGACGCAATTGTTTTTTGTCCTACAGGGTTTGATTCAGCGCAGTTAAAGAAACATCGTTTTCCGGGTATCCAATTATGGTACTGGGACCTGGAAATGGGGAATTTATTTCCCTTTCCACCGACAAAAAAGCGGGATATTCCCAATATGTTGCAGCAAATTGCCAGCGGAACTCCAATTACGCTGAATGTTGAACCTCAATTACCAAAGCTATCGACGCCTTATTTTACTTATGTTCTGCTAGGAATTAATGTCATAGTTTTTTTGCTTATGACTTTAGCAGGTGGGTCAACAAATCCAGATGTCTTAATCACCTTCGGCGCTAAAGTTAATTCTCTAATTCAAGCGGGTCAAGTGTGGCGCTTATTGACATCTATGTTTATTCATATTGGTATTCTGCATCTAGCTTTCAATTTATATGCTTTATGGGCATTAGGACCTGTGACGGAACAAAGTTATGGGCATGGAAAGTATTTTGCAATTTATATGTTAAGCGGTCTGGGAGGATCGTTAGCGAGCTTTTTGTTTTCGCCGGCTCTTTCGGCGGGCGCTTCAGGAGCAATTATGGGTCTCTTAGGAGCTCAGCTGCTTTTTATTTACAAACGGCCGTATCTTTGGAAAACCGGTCTGGGAATGAACCTTGTGATCGTAATTTTGGTAAACCTTGGCTTTGGCTTTTGGCAGCCGGGGATTGATAATTTTGCACATTTAGGTGGACTTTTTACTGGAATGTTAATGGGTCTCATTTTCTCCTGGAAAACCTTTGCTAAGCCTAAGAGTACCAAACTTTCATAAAAATACCTTTACCTTTCAAGCATAGTTTCCACCCATCTAAGGACAAACTAGAATCAAGAGCTTGCGGTTTCTTAGCGAGGTGGCTTAATTAATTGCCATCGTTAGTTAAGACAGCGTAAGCTCTTTAATGTTGGCAATGTAGTTAATTCCTATGTATTTGTCTTTTGTGCAGTGCGATGAATCTCAGTAAAGAATTCACTCACTTCTTGAGGAGTAGGAATATGTTGCTCGACGTGACCTAATTCTTTAGTAATTGTGGCAAAGGCATTTAGCCAGGCCTCAGTAATTCGAGTTGCAATTTCTTGAGGGCTATTCATAATAACAACTCCTTTTAGTTTTATATAGCTTATGTTATTTTAGATAATGAGTGCATATCCATTGCGGTTATTGAGCAGTTTTACTTATTAATGGTAATTTCGACTCTATCCTTCGGTAAAATAGGATAGAGTTGAGAAATATACAAGAACACGGAGGAATAGTAAGTCATGCGTCTAGATCATCAAATCGAAGGAATGAAAGAAGACATAATCTCAGCGATTCAGGATTGTATTCAAATTAAGAGCGTAAAGGATGTAGCTCATGCGGCCCCAGGATCTCCCTTTGGACCTGGAATTCAAGCAGCCTTGGATTGGACTTTGAAATTGGGAAAGAAACTTGGCTTTGAGGTTAAAAATGTTGATGGATATGCGGGTCATATTGAAATGGGTAGTGGAGATCTCTTAGGAATTTTGGGGCATTTAGACGTTGTACCGGAAGGGGATGGTTGGTCGGTTCCACCTTACAGTGCAGCTATTGTTGATGGAAAAATCTACGGTCGTGGTGCGCTGGATGATAAAGGTCCGACTTTAGCAGCTTTATTTGCTATGAAAGCCATTAAAGATGCTAATATCCCCTTGAATAAGCGAGTTCGTTTAATTTTAGGTACGGATGAGGAATCAGGTTGGGCAGATATGGATTACTATTTAAAAAAAGAAGAGGTTCCCTATCTCGGTTTTGCACCGGACGCTGAATTCCCTCTAATTCACGCCGAAAAAGGAATACTTCATCTGGAATTGAAAAAAGCATTTGAGGCTTCTTTACCGCATCTTGTCAGTATCCGTGGGGGGGAACGAGCAAATGTTGTTCCCGACCTTTGTGAGGTTACTTTGCGTGGGCTTGATCAAGAGTTGATAGCTCGGTCCTTAAGGTCCTTCGTTTTCCCTGAGGGAGTAGGGGCAGAAATCAAGACTCCAAAGGAAACTTCGGAAGTTATTATTAGTTTTAAAGGGATAGGGGCCCATGGAAGTCTTCCGCAGAAAGGAAAGAATGCAGTTCTCTTTGCCTTAAAGTATTTACAGAAGTTGCCTTTAACTTCTGAGGAGCAAAAAATTCTTGAGTTTATCTTAATGTATCCGGGAAAAGGCTTCTTCGGAGAAGGATTTGGTATTGCCCTCAAGGATGAACCCTCTGGTCAATTGTCTCTTAACCTAGGAATATTCGAATTGTCTTCGGATCACTTACGCTTTGTTCTTGATATTCGCTATCCAGTAACCTATAAGCAAGAAGATGTTTTGCAGCCGATTGAAAAAATTATTCGGGATGAGGGATTTAGTATAGAAGTTCTTAACCACCAAAAAGCTCATCATGTTCCCAAGGATAGCGAACTGGTGAAATCACTGCTGAAAGCTTATGCAGATGTAACTGGCCTTGAACCTTACGCTTTTGCTATTGGCGGAGGAACGTATGCTAAAGCGCTCCCTCAGGGCGTGGCTTTTGGCCCTGTTTTTCCAGGTGAACCTGAAGTGATACATTGTGCTGATGAATATATTTCTATCAATAACGTGCTGTTAACGACAAAAGTTTATGCCCAGGCAATCCTAAATATTGCAAGTGATTCTGAGCATCGCTAAGAATAAGCAAAAGCGGATTAAAAATGGTGGGCATAGAATAAAAAAACTAATTTCACAAAAAAAGCTTGACTATCATTAGAAACATGAGTATACTAATTATTGTTGTTATTGCGCCACTAGCTCAGCTGGTAGAGCATCCGACTCTTAATCGGCAGGTCCGCGGTTCGATCCCGCGGTGGCGCACCAATTGAATTACAAGAGTAAATGGAGCAGGTGTTTCAGGTATTACTGAGACACCTGCTTTTTCTTTGCAATGAATTATCATATTGTTAAAGTGTGCCCTGAGGATTGTTTCTTCATGGGCATCTTTTTTAGTTCACTCGATCGGTTCCTTCCAATCCGTGCTGATTACACATTTGAAATCCCATAGGTTTAAAAACAAGCGTTTGTTTTTTTGGACGTTTGTTTTTTTATCGCCGAATAATTGTGCCGTATAATCATTTCGTTTTCCAAGAAAAAGGCAGGAGGATAGCTGTATAAATATAGTTTTATGGAGATACATGGATAGAAACTGTTGCTATTCATATAAGATAGAGGTATAATGGGAACATAGGTTCGAACGAATACCAAATAAATGTACTAGTGTTTTGTGTTACGGTGTAATGTATTGCAGGTCTCTTTTAGTTTCTTAATATCTTAAATTAATACATAGACGCATCCTAATCCAAAAGGAATTTGGTTATCTTGAAAAATGACAAGGTTCTTAATAGTGTAGTCGCTGTATTTCCTTCCTTGATCAGCGAAGACCAGTTATTGAGGCGGAGGTGTAATAATGCCCAAAGTTACAGTCGTTTGTTATATTGCTTCTTTATTGTTCTATGGATTTGGCTATTCTAAAAACTTGATGTTTAATGCAGGACAAATTTATACCTATGATGATAGTTTCAATTTATATCTTGCGACGATTTATTATGTTTTAACGATCTTTTCAGCAGTTATAGGATCTCTCGTCTTTTATCTCAGTACTTTAAGAGTGGAAGCTCCATTTAAAGCCCAGGAGACAATGGGGCTGGGACACAGCTATAACTATAAAAGAGGAGAGAGGGTGGGTGAAGAGCGAGCAAGATCCAAAATAAAAGCCCAATCTGTACAATATAACCATGGTGTGGATTGGGAAAGAAGGATATCTTCTTAACAAGAACAATCTAATTCTTATTTAATACATAGGTGATGTTTCTTCTAAGTTAAGCCAGACAGGTTAAGTTGGGCTTAACTTTTTTTAATTTTTAAAATTTATAATTGTCAAAATTATTTTGGGAAAAAGAAGGAAATATATTAAAAATGTTGAATGTTAAAAGTATACTGACTTTTTAAACAATGCCTACATATTATGTAATACTAATAGGGGGGCTTTTAATGACTAAAATGCTAAAGATTATTGGGTTAACTGGAAGCCTGCGAGAAAAGTCCTATAATTTAGCAGCCTTACATGCAGCAGCTGAGCTGCTTCCCGCATGGGCCACTTTGGAAATAGTGGATTTATCTCCAATCCCGTTTTTTAATGAAGACCTTGAAGCGGAAGGCGTACCTCAGGCAGTATTGGATTTTAAAAGAAAAGTTGTTGAGGCAGATGCGATTCTAATATCAACTCCTGAGTACAATTATTCCATTCCCCCGGTTCTAAAAAATGCTTTGGATTGGGCTTCCAGAGGAAATGATCTGCCATTAAGCAATAAACCATTGGCAATTATGAGCGCTTCTCTAGATATGTTAGGGGGAGCGCGTGTCCAGTATCATCTTCGGCAAGTTTGTTTTAAGCTTCACTCGCAAACAGTAAGAACTCCTAAAGTTTTAATAACGAATGCAGCAAAGAAATTTGATCAGGATGGAAAGTTGGTTGATAATTTAACGAAAAGATCAATCTCGAAGCTTCTGCAAGTATTGCTTGAAAAAGCACAAGCGAATACTCAATTGAGTCAATCAGCGACTATTTGCTAATGAGATAATTATGAATTGACAATACACCTATTTGTGGCGCAACTAAAGGCGCCACAAAAGGGCGCCTTTAGTCATACGCAGAATTTTAGGGGATCATATAGTCTCAAGTTATCATCTAATACCTGTATCCGCATCCTTTGGCCATTGTCATAAAATCTTCTTGAGGACAATCGACCTTGACCGTGAAGTGAGACAGTTTCTGAAAATGAGTATCAGTGTGTTCGCGGCTATCAATCTGCCATTGTATCCCTTGCCTTTTTGCGAAGGTCAGAATTCTTGCCAAATATTCTAAACTTACATTGACAAGACCGAGTGGAGTTATATTCTCGTCCTTTGGGGTAAAGATCTTGTTAATGACTTGAATGTCCATTCCTTTTGGAATTTCTCCACAAGCTTCAATGTGTTTAGCAATTAAATTATTGTAGATTAATTTATAATCTGCGGTCTCATGATCTTGAAGTTCTTTTATACCACTATCTTGGCCTGTTGAGGTAAATCTTTGAATTGTCCCTTCACACGCTTTCATGGGCAGCCTCCTTAAAATTAGATCTACTCAAGTGCTTAAAAATAGTGCATAAATTGTTACAACTTAAAGATATAATTTGCTTGTACTAATTCTGCTACTGTTCATGGCTGTTTAATATAAATTTAATTTTAACCTGTTATTTAATTGAATTTGAATTCGAATAGGTCTCGGAAAGTTTAACTAATCATCTTAGCGATAAGCTCTGCTGGATCAACAACTCGTACGGTTTGCTTATCAGCATCGACTTTATCTTTGATACCGTCTTCCAACATCGTAATACAGAAGGGGCAGTTGGCACCGATGACTTCCGCATTCTTCTCAAGGGCTTGTTCAACTCTTAAGTTATTAACTCGTTGGTGATTTTCTTCTTCCAGCCACATACGGCCACCGCCGGCTCCGCAGCAGAAGCTCTTATTATGGTTACGATCCATCTCGACGATCTCTACCCCCGGAACCATGCGGAAGAGAGAACGAGGAGCATCAAACTCTTGTTGGTAGCGGCCTAAATAGCAGGAATCATGGTAAACGATCTTTTGCGGTTCGACTGCGCCGTTTTTGTTCAGTACTAATTTCCCATCCTTAATTAATTGGTTGAGGAATTGAGTATGGTGAATGACCTCATAATTACCGCCAAACTCCGGATACTCATTCTTTAACGTATTTAGGCAGTGGGGGCAAGCTGTGATGATTTTCTTAACGTTATAGTTATTTAGGATCTCTACATTTTCTGCAGCAGCTGTTTGGAACAGGTATTCATTACCGGATCGACGAACAAAGTCGCCGCAGCATTTTTCTTCTGTTCCCAAGATCGCGAAATTAACTCCGGCAGCTTTCAGAATCTTAGCAATAGCAACAGTAACTTTTTGAGCACGACTGTCGAATGAACCGGCACATCCAACCCAGAAGAGATAGTCAACATTTTCTTTTTCGCTAATCAGGGGGATGTCTAAGTCAGAGGCCCAATTAGCACGTTCAGTATAGCCGACGCCCCAAGGATTGGCATTATTTTCGACATTACGAAAAGCGGTTTGTAATTCCTGCGGAAAATTACTATCCATCATAACTAAGGATTGACGTAAATTAATGATCTTATTAACATGTTCATTGGCAACAGGGCATTGGACTTGGCAGGACATGCAAGTAGTACAAGCCCAGATTTCCTCTTCGGTCACAATGTCACCGATCAGTGACTTTTGTAGAATTTCTGCAGCCTGCGGGTCCTTTTCGGCGATCTCAGCCAAAGCTTCGGCATTTTCGTCGCCAGTGGAGGTCAATCCGTTAGCCCTCAGAATTGCACCTTTTTCCATAAGATGTTCTTTTAACTGGTGACTTAACAAATGTTTTGGATTAAGAGGTTTACCGGAAATATTGGCAGGGCAGTTGGCCATACAGCGACCGCATTCACCGCAGGCAAAACAATCCAATAGTTGTTTCCAAGTAAAGCTTTCTATTCTGGCAACGCCTAACTCAGTCAGTTCTTCATCTTCAAGATCAATCTTCTCAATCTGAGCACCAAGGGGCTTTAAGGATGAAAAATAAACATTAGGATGAACTGCTAATAGGTGCATATGCTTGGAATTCGGAATATAAACGAGAAAACTAAAGACGACAACCATATGAATCCACCAAAATGATGTTTGAATACCGACCAATGTATCAGGACTAAGGCCTTTAAAGAGGTAGGCGAAGGTATGATACATAATAGCAAGAGCGTACGCGCTTTTGGGCTCAAGAGCAACTTTAGCGCCGCTGGAAATCCATTCAGTCACTATGACTCCGATAACTAGTAAAACAATAATTGCTGCTTCTTTAGAACGATAGAGTTGAGCTGGCTTAAAGATCCAGCGTCTAATAGAACTAATGATTAAGCCGATGGTCACTAACAAAGTTAAGATATCTTTAAGCATATAAAAATATGGGTTTGTACCTAGAAGGGGAAAAGAATAGGCAGGGAAAATTCCTTCAAATATTAATGGTAATTCGCCTAAACAAATAAAAATAAATCCCCAGAAAATGAAAAAATGAATAAATCCATAAGATTCACTGATCATTTTACTCTGACCTAAGACTAAGGATACAAAATTCATAAAACGTTTTTGGGGGTTCTCGAATCTTTCTTCCTTTACTTTAGCCCCTAATGATAAAATATTAATCTTTTTCTTTAGGGCAGTACTAAAAGCTGCGACTGCAACGGCAGCCATGATTAAGAAAACTATTAGCCAACTTAAACGCATTTAACTCCCTCCACTTCAAATATACTCTCAGCATTGCCGAGGATTAGGAAACTACAACACTTAGAATTTTCGTAGCCCGATGACCAGGATCTGGATTTGGTGTCAAACTTCTTCTATGCTCCTGTGCTATCCACTCCTTTAAAATAATAATAGTTAGAAAAGTCTATCAAGTGAAATAATTCACTTTTATTGTGAATTTTTACACTTAAATCGTGTGAAATACCTCAAAAACGTTTAGAAATTATTCAGTAATTCATTTAAGAAATTACTAATAATACACCCGCGTTTTTCTTATAGTCAAAGACTATCATTGAGGTCGTATTATGTCAACATGCTGAATATTAATTTAACATATGGATGTTATATGTCGAATTGTACTATTACATACAATTAAATAAAGGATTTACAGTCCGAAAAACAGATATTTTTCTTGAAGAATGAAGTTAAAGAGTTTAGAGGTGGTTATTGCTTTAAATTCAGTAAATATAATTCTTTTAATCCATAACAAATACCTATATCACTATTAAGATTGGGCTTGCATCATAATTAAGTTATATTGGCAGTTTTATCTAGTTTTTAAGGCCCTCACTTCTTGTAAGATGGATATAGGGGTCAGGACTATAAGTGGGAGTGGGTCCTTCGTTAACTGATTTCATGCCTGATAAATTGGAGATTGAAAGTTCTCAGTCAATAAAGTTACCATTTTAATAGATCGTTCATAATTTATGGTAGGAGAGGAGTAAGATTATGAGCGACAATTATTCGACGGTTCCTTTAGATCAAATTACTCAAAAAACAATTGCGACCACCTTTGATAAACCCTTAGCAATGTCGAATGCTTGTGATCCGTTGGTAAGTGCTGTAAATTCATCCAAAGAACCCTTGAATTTTGGAATCTCTATTTTTTCTCCGGTTAGTTCCTTGCCGGGAACTTCTTCTCTCTTTTTCCTTCAACCATTATTAACTGGAAAAGTATTTGCATCACTTGGTATTTTAATTGCTGCTCAGCTTTTTCTGTTTTTAGCTAATCGTTTATTTGGACTGGAATTAAGCACAATTAAACCTGGCACGGTTATCTCTCCAGAACAAACTGTTCGTATGTCGACCAGTGATTTACAAGATTTTCTGGCATCTGTGACTAGCAGTTCTATTCAGTCTTCAGTGGGTCAACCCTTAAATAATCAACCGATGAACTTACCAAGGGATGTATCTTCCGGGACTTTAGAAACGCCTGAAGCCCCAGTTATTTTCGCTTTGACAGTTTGGGGGGATTTTGTAGCCAATCCTTATGGCCCTACTGTTTTTCTGATATTGCCGATCGTTACCTTTCCAGGATTGCGCGGAGCGTTACCGATGCTAATTTTAGAATTATTAGGAACAATTTTTGTTCGAGCTGTAGTGCCTCCCCAAACTACAGGAGCCAAACCTTTGCAAGAATCCTCTTCCAGTAAGCCACCTCTTCTGCAATTTACCCCGGAGGGTTTGGTGAACTTATTAAACCGTTTCAGTAAACATTTTTAGTTTTGTATTTAGAACCATTTGAAGTATAATGTATTAGTTGCAGGGTTTATCTTTTCTTTTGGAAAGGGTTTATCTATAATAATAAGTAGATTCATAATCATGTAGGATTTACAAACGGATTTTTATCCAGTTTTTATGCCCCCTACTTCTATAGTGGGGGTGGGTCCCTTCCTATGGTGAAGGCGGCTCGGCAATAATGTCCACTGGACATTATTGTATCTGAAGCCCCGATGTTCAGCTTTAGCGTAAGCGAGTTCACTCCTTATCGCGTGAAATGTGAACCACTCCCACAAGAAGTGGGAACCTTACGATTGGATAAAGTGAACCTTCCATGATTTTATTAACGGAGCGAAGAGGTATGAATGTAGCTTTTTTTCTTATACCTAAAAAGGATATAGTCTATTTGAAAGAAAATGCGACAATGCGCCAAGCATTGGAAAGGATGGAATATCATAGTTATTCGGCGGTCCCTCTCATTGATAATGATGGAAAATATGTCGGAACCATTACTGAAGGAGATTTGCTTTGGAAGCTTAAAAATACTCCTGGTTTAACCTTTCATAATACGGAAGACATTCATTTAAGTGAAGTGGAGCAACATGTTCAAAATTTGCCTGTCACTATCGATGCCCAAATTGAGGATTTGATATCTCGAGCTGTCGTACAAAATTTCGTTCCTGTTGTTGATGACCAACAAACCTTTATCGGAATCGTGCGGCGACGCGAGATGATTGAATATTGTTCGAAATTATTGCTACAACGGAAAGTGGAGTGACTGGTTAACAGCTGGTATTTAAAATGTGTTCATCGGCATATCTGAGAAAGGCCACGGCTATCGTGGCTTTTTATTTCACTTGGAATTATTTTTTCGTTTGCTTCTTCAGGCCTTGGGTTTAGAATGAAGAACCGAAAATTTAGTGAAAAATTATAGAACAAAAACAAAAAAGAAAAGTGTTTGTAATCCGAAAGACAGATTTTTCAATTACAAATTGAGATGCTAAACTTAGTATATAAACTAATCTTGGAAAAGAGTTTAGTATCTCAATAACGTAAAATCATAAGGAGGTTTTGGCAAACGGGGAGTCTTACGATTGGATAAGATAAAGAAATATCATTAAACTACTTTAAAATCTGGAGATTAGACATATAATAGTAAGGCAATTTTAGAGGGAGAGGGGGCTGGAAAATGCCGACGCGTCAAAAATTCGATCAAGATCTAGAAGATTTGCGCCTTAATATCCTTGATCTAGGTAAGATGGTGGATGAACGAATTGGCTTAGCAATAAAGTCTTTAATTAATCAAGACTTAGATTTAGCTAACACTATAATAACCGGCGATTCCGCAGTTAATGATCTCCAAGCGATTATTGAAGAAAACTGCATCCGCTTGATTGCGACTCAACAGCCGTTTGCCCGCGATTTGCGTAAGGTTGTGGCAGGTTTAAAAATTTCTATGTATCTTGAAAGAATGGGCGATTTGTCTGTTGATTTGGCAAAGTTAACCCACAGAATAGGTCAAGAATCATTGATCAAGCCGTTAATAGATATTCCTCGAATGAGTGATACGGTTAAAGAAATGCTTGAACTTGGCCTTAAAGCCTATGTCCAAGAAGACTGTGACGCTGCAGCTTCTATGGCAATAATGGATGACGATGTGGATAAAATATATTCTCGAGTTTTTGAAGAGTTAAAAGTTATTATGATGACTAAACCGCATCAGGTACAGCAAGCTAATTATCTTCTTTTTGCCTGTAGGTTTTTAGAACGACTGGGGGATTATTGTACAAACGTCTCAGAGGAAATTGTCTATCTTTGCTCCGGAAAACGCGTAAATTTGAATGATTAACATCAGAGAACAGAACAAGGGAGCACAAATACGCACAAATTGAGCAACTTGAAGAAAATTTTAGGATGGAGATTTATCTCCATCCATTTTATTTAGAAGAAAGTATAACCTTCAGTTGCATACTTTCTTCTAGCATGAATGCCGCTTAACTGCCGCTTTCGCCAGAGCCTGCAAGATGGGGGAATCTTACGAAGATATCGCAAAAATTTTTAAATATGATGCGGGATTGTGATTAAAACCACATCAGTAAACACCTTGATTTGTTAAACTATCTGTATATCGGGTTTAGATAAACTTTAAGACTTACTTATCTTGGGAGGAAAATCTCATGGAACAGAATGTGCAGCAGAATGGGTTTCAGGTTGAACATTGCCGGTCAAATTGTCCTAAATCTGCTTGTAATTGGCAAAATCTTTATGAAACAATGGTTAACAAACTGAATGACTTAAATCTTCTCCAAGTGCTTTCTCAAAAAATAAATCCTATTCATTATCATCACTTTCCGAAAATTAGTATAGCTGGCTGCCCCAATGGGTGTTCCCAACCGGATATAAAGGATTTTGGCATATCCGGGTATGTCGTTCCCCAAATTACTCAAAGGCAGTGTGCGGAGTGTAATGCTTGTGTCGATGCGTGTTTAGAGAAGGCACTACAAAGGAATAGTCAAGAAATTATTATCGATTGGTCAAGCTGCATTTCATGCGGAGATTGTTTAAGAGTTTGTCCGACTGGTACCCTGTCCGCTGGTGAACAAGGATGGACAATACGTTATGGCGGGCGGGTTGGGCGTCACCCGCGATTTTCCAAATTGGCCGGTCGAGTCAAAAATGATGACGAGGCAGTGTCTTGGATTTCAGAAGCATTGCAGCAATATATTACTCAGGGTCAGCAGCAAGAACGATTGACCCATTTCTTGGAATTTGTTGATCTTACTCTGAAGAAGAATGAGAACGTGCAGAGCGGTCATGTATCCAATGGCTTAATTTCTGAGGATCAGAAACCGTAATGCTCTTTTTATCAATTTCTATTAAATTCGAATCTTTTAATTCGCTTAAAATACGACTGACGGATTCCCTGGCTAAGCTGCACATTCCGGCGAGTTCCGTGGCAGATAAAGGAATTGTAATTAATACCCCCTTGGGAGTCTGCTGACCATGAACATGGGCCAGGGCATAGAGTTTGGCACCTAAACGTAAGCGAGCATCGCCGATAGATAAATTTCTGATTTGTCTGTAGGAACGACGTAAATCCAATGCTAACATTTTGTAAAAATCCCAAAGAGCAGCGGGGTTCTTTTCAATGAATTGTATTAAAGTATCACGATTCAAAGCTAAAACTTCTGTTTCTTCCATCGAGAGTGCGGCATGAGGATATGGCCTTCCGTCTAAAACGATTTCAGGGAAGAAAACTGGGGGGCTTAAGACACGAATGATTTTTTCATTGAACTCTCCCATTAAATATAACCTGATTCTTCCGGATAAAAGAAGATATAGAGTATTTCCTTCGTCAGCGGCAAAATAAAGATATTGTTTTGGACCATAAATCCGCGTACGCCCATGGGTTAGGCAAAAATCGACAAAGTTGCCAGGCATGGCAGCAAAGGGTGTATTTGTTAATAATTCTTTTATTTGTGTTTCGTTTAACACGTCTTACCTCCCCTAGAATTAATCTAAAATAGTAGTTTCATTATAGCCTAAAAAGAAGTATAATTTAAAATCGAATTCCTATGCAAGTCAACTTTTTAATACTCGTAAGTGAAATTTTTGATGTCAGGATAAGACTTGGTTTTTTGGAAAAACTATAAAGGGCCATAATTTTTAATTAAAAGGGAGGATGGATATGGGTACGCACAAAAAAGTTTCACGGCCGAAATCTCCTGTTACCAAATCTGATCCCCATTATACCGAATATGATACTCAAAAAGAACGAAATATTCAAAGATCAATACCCAATAACGGTTAACAAGAATGAGGAGTGTGTGAATGCCACTCCTCATTCTTCTTTTAGGGGATTAAGTTCGGATCTACAGGTTTGATCATTAAAGATGTTGGAGAAATCAAGCTCCTTCTGAGTTAGGCTTCAAATCATGGCGGAAGGATTTCCTTTGCTCTTTGTCGAATAAAATTGATAATACAGAAATCTCAGGGGGGTTCTCAACGATGCTGGAGGAACTGTCTGGCACAATTCCAATAGAAAAGATACTCGATAATACGAATAATGCTATAATTGCAATTAATTTAGAAGGACAAATAATATATGCTAATAGGGCTGTCTATAATATTTTGCAAACCCCGGATCGAGACCTTGTTGGGCAATCGATTACTACGTATTTCCCTGGAACAGGACTATTGAGAGTATTTGAGAAGGGAATCGCTGAGCTGGGTCAGCAGCTGACCATGAATAATAAGGTTCTATTAAGCAATCGCACTCCTATTTATATTCATGGTGAATTGGTAGGCGCTGTTGCAGTTTTTCAAGATATCACAGTCCTCCAAAATCTAATTGACAACATGGTAATTGAACATGAAAAAACGAAACAACTTCAGCGGACTCTTGAAGTCGTTCTGGATACAGCTTACGATGGTTTAATTGTTGTGAATGAAAAGGGAATCGTAACCATGACAAATCAAGCGTTTACCAATTTCTTTAATAAATCTCCTGAGGAAATGATTGGAAAGCATATTCAGGACATTTATGAAAATCCAAAATTTACGGAGGTATTGGTAACGGGGCAACCTGTTCATGGATATATTCATGATTTAAACGGTCATGAAATTATTGCCAGCAGGATTCCTATCAATCAAGAAGGAAAGATAGTAGGTGCTTTGGGGAAAGTTGTATTTAAAGATGTCAATGAACTTTATGCTTTAACTAAAAAAGTAAATTCTTTACGCTCGGAACTTGATTACTATAAGAAAACTATTTTAGAAAAGAACTTTTCTGCCTTGGAACTTTTAAAGGGGAAAAACCCCCGCATGGTTTCCTTAGTACAGATAGCACTCAGAGTTGCAAAATCAGAGTCAACCGTACTTTTAAGGGGCGAAAGCGGCACAGGAAAAGAATTGTTTGCCCAATTGCTTCATATGGAAAGCCTAAACAAAGAGGGCCCTTTTATAAAGGTAAATTGTGCGGCTGTGCCAGGGAACCTTCTTGAATCGGAATTATTCGGCTATGAAGAAGGTGCTTTTACGGGTGCTCGCAAAGGAGGCAAAATTGGAAAATTTGAACTAGCTGATGGCGGTACCCTGTTCTTGGATGAGATCGGAGATATGGAAATGGCTATGCAGGTAAAATTGCTGCGTGTTCTTCAAGAACGTGAAATCGAACGTCTAGGCAGCAATAAGCCTCGAAAAATACATGTTAGGCTAGTAGCAGCGACGAATCGCGATCTGGAAACAATGATCCGTGAGAAACAGTTTCGTGAAGATTTATATTATCGTTTAAATGTGGTGACGTTGACTATTCCTCCCCTTAGAGATAGAATCGAAGATTTAGATGCTCTTATTGATACATTTATAAAGAAGTTTAATTTGCAGTTTGCTCAGTCCGTTACAGGTATTTCTGAAGAAACAAAAAATGTCTTCATAAATTATCGCTGGCCTGGGAATGTTCGAGAACTTGAGAACATTATTGAGAGGGCCTTTAATATGCTTGATGGTTCGGAAATTCAATTAAAACATTTACCAAATTATTTGCAGATCTTAGCAGGCAATGAAACTCGCCATTTTTCGGGTGGATCACTGGAGAGCATTTTAGATGCGGTTGAAAAAGAAGCCTTAATTTATGCTTTAGATGCTGCGAACGGGAATAAAGTACAAGCTGCAAAAAATTTAGGACTATCGCGAGCAGGCTTGTACAAAAAATTAATTAAACATAATCTTCATAAATAATTAGAATCGACAAAATATTTTCTCCATTAATGTCTTATTTTAGATTTAAAGATCAGAAAATCAAAACATATATGTAAACAGATGTAGACATGTCTACTAAAATAAACATGTTAATTATTTCGCAATAAATCGCAAAAGCATTATAACGTCTTAAGTATGTGTCAACAAAAGTATACAGTTAAAATTTCGGGTTACGATTATTATCTTATTGCTAACAATTGGAAGGCTTGTCACCATTGAGGTTTAAGATTCTGAATCTATTGAATAGTAAAATGGCACAGAAATTGCAATAAGATTCATACGATTCGGGAATCACCCATTTCTGCGGGAACGTAAAAATTTTAATAGAAAAAAGGAGGAGCATGTGTGAAAACTATCATGGTTATTGGGGCAGGACAAATGGGTGGCGGGATCGCCCAAGTTGCAGCTCAAGCAGGTTATTCAGTTATTCTAAATGACATTAAGGAAGAATTCGTAAATCGCGGTCTTGGAATCATAGAGAAAAACTTAAAACGATCTGTTGAAAAAGGTAAGCTAATGGCAGATGAAAAAGATGGGATTTTGAGCCGAATCACAAAATCAACATCTTTACAAGATGCAGTTTCAGCAGATTTGGTTATTGAAGCTGCAGTAGAAAATATGGCCATTAAGGTACAAATATTTTCTCAGCTTGATGTTATTTGCCCTGAACATACGATTCTTGCGACAAATACATCATCTCTCCCAATCACTGAAGTCGCTGCCTGCACCAAGCGTCCAGAGAAAGTGATAGGGATGCACTTCATGAATCCTGTTCCGGTAATGAAACTTGTCGAGGTTATTCGTGGTTTAGCAACTAGTAATGAGGTTTATAGTACTATCGAAGACCTTAGTATAAAAATGGGTAAAACGCCGGTAGAGGTCAATGACGCTCCAGGATTTGTTGCTAACCGTATTTTAATTCCCATGCTCAATGAAGCTATTTTTACACTTAATGAAGGGATTGCAACGGTTGAAGCCATTGATAACGTTATGAAGCTAGGAATGAACCACCCTATGGGTCCTTTGGCATTAGCTGATTTGATCGGTTTGGATACTGTCTTGTCAATCATGGAAGTTCTTCATGAAGGACTTGGAGATAAATACCGTCCATGCCCATTACTCCGCAAATATGTCAAAGCAGGTTGGCTGGGACGCAAGACTGGCCGAGGCTTCTATCAATATGAGTCGTGATCATAGGGCCGTCTAACGGGCTAATACAAGTCTTGAGGGATATCTGCTCTTTATGAGTAAGACTATTTTTCGATTTGTAACAACGAGGAGGTCAAAGCGTGGAGTACACAAATCTATTACTTCAACATCAAGGTAATATTGCCGTTCTAACGATCAATCGACCAAAAGCTTTAAATGCCTTAAACAGCGACACCTTGTCGGAACTGTCCGCCGCGCTTGATGAACTGGGGAGAGATTCCAGTGTCAAGGCAGTCATTGTCACAGGCAGCGGTGAAAAGGCATTTATCGCCGGAGCGGATATTTCGCAAATGAAAGACTTTTCTCCTTTAGAAGGCCGCCGTTTTGCTCAGTTGGGTCATGCAACGTTTCGCAAACTTGAACTTTTGCCTCAACCGGTAATTGCCGCCGTTAATGGTTTTGCCTTGGGCGGAGGATGCGAATTATCGATGGCCTGCGACATCCGGATTGCCAGCGAAAATGCTAAATTTGGGCAGCCGGAAGTGACTTTAGGACTGACTGCCGGATTCGGAGGTACACAACGATTGCCGCGTCTGGTGGGTACAGGACTTGCTAGTGAATTATTATTTACGGGCGATATTATTGATGCTCAGGAAGCTTACCGAATAGGACTCGTCAATAAAGTTTATCCTTTAGAGTCTCTTATGGAAGAAGCGCTGAAACTTGCCCAACGGATTGCCGGACGAGCTCCTGTGGCCGTTCAGTTAACAAAGAGCGCCATTCAAAGAGGAATTAATTTAGATTTAGACAGTGCCCAAGCTTATGAAGCAGAAGTTTTCGGTTTAACCATGAGTACTTCGGACCGAACAGAGGGTTGTACAGCATTTGTGGAAAAAAGAAAACCAAACTTTGAAGGACGTTAAAAATCAAAAAATTTGGAGGTTGAATATTATGAATTTCGATTTAACTGAAGACCACGTTATGATGCGTAAAATGGTTCGTGACTTTGCGGAGAAAGAATGTGCTCCGGGGGCTGAACATCGTGATGAGACTGAAGAATTTTCCGTAGAAATTTGGAAAAAAGCAGGGGAGCTTGGCCTGGCCGGTATCACTTTCCCTGAAGAGTACGGCGGTGTAGGTGCTGACTATATTTCCTATGCTATTGCTGTTGAGGAACTTTCCCGGGTTGATGCCTCAGTAGGTGTTACGATTTCTGCCCACTCCAGTCTTTGTGCCAACCCCATTTATAAATTTGGTACAGAAGCCCAAAAGAAAAAATATCTTGTACCATTGGCTACAGGTGAAAAACTTGGTGCCTTTGGTTTAACTGAACCCATGGCTGGTTCCGATGCTTCGGGAACAAGAACGACAGCAGTTCGTCAAGGTGACGAGTACATCATAAATGGCAGCAAGATCTTTATTACCAATGGCTATTATGCCGATACTTATGTTGTCACTGCTCAAATGGATAAGAGCAAAGGAAATCGCGGAATTGCTGCTTTCATTCTTGAAAAGGGAATGCCGGGTTTCTCTTTTGGCAAAAAAGAGAAGAAGATGGGAATCCGTTCTTCCGCAACCTATGAGCTAGTGTTTGAAGATGTTCATGTACCTGCTGAAAATCTCTTGGGTGAAGAAGGCCAAGGATTTAAAATTGCGATGCAAACCCTTGATTTCGGACGAATCGGAATTGCTTCCCAAGCTTTAGGAATTGCTCAAGGAGCTTATGAACAATGCATGAAGTATGTTAAAGAACGTGTACAATTCGGCAAACCTATTTCAGAATTCCAAAACACCCAATTTAAACTTGCTGATATGGCAACCCAAATTGAAGCTGCTCGCTTGCTCGTTTACAAAGCATGCAAAATGGCTGATGCCCATGTATCGGTTTCCAAGTTATCAGCAATGGCTAAAATGTTTGCTTCTGAAACTGCAATGGCTGTAACTACCATGGGTGTTCAACTCCACGGTGGATATGGTTATACACGCGAGTATCCTGCTGAGCGTATGATGCGCGATGCCAAAATTACGGAAATTTATGAAGGAACGAATGAGATTCAACGTGTAGTTATCAGCAGCCATATCCTTAAAGGATAATACACTAGTCCTTCAATATTCGAATATTGTTGTAGGAGATGACTAAATGAAAGACGTTGTTATCGTTAGCGCAGTCCGTACACCAGTGGGTTCTTTTAGCGGGGCTTTAGGACAAATTCCTGCCGCCGAACTTGGGGCAATCGTTATTAAAGAGGCCATCAAGAGGGCTGGAATCACCCCTGATCAAGTTGACGAAGTTATTTTAGGCAACGTTCTGCAAGGCGGATTAGGACAAAATCCTGCTCGCCAAGCCGCAATGAATGCCGGAATTCCCCAAGAAGTTCCTTCATGGACTCTTAATAAAGTTTGTGGTTCGGGTATAAAATCTGTCGTTTGTGCAGCCCAAGCAATTATTGCCGGAGACGCAGATATAGTTATTGCTGGCGGAATGGAGAGCATGTCACTGGCCCCCTATGTTCTTCCAAAAGCACGAACAGGTTATCGAATGGGAAATGCAAATGTCGTAGATCTTATGATTAATGATGGTTTAACTGATGCATTTCATAATATTCACATGGGAATTACGGCAGAAAATATTGCTGAGCAGTTTGGTATTTCACGTGAAGAACAGGATCGTTATGCTGTATCGAGTCAAAACCGAGCGGAAGAGGCAATCAAAGCCGGGAAGTTTAATGAAGAGATAGTACCTGTAAGTATTCCTCAGCGTAAGGGAGACCCGGTTGTATTTTCCCAGGATGAATTCCCTCGCTTCGGAGCAACTTATGAGTCTGTAGCTAAATTGCGCGGTGCCTTTAAAAAGGAAGGGACTGTAACCGCTGCAAACGCATCAGGCATCAATGATGGTGCAGCAGCAGTTGTTGTTATGTCCAAGGAGAAGGCCTCAGAACTGGGATTAACACCCATAGCAACCATTAAATCTTGGGGTTCGGCCGGGGTAGACCCGCGCATAATGGGCACAGGTCCGATTCCTGCGACTCGGAAAGCCTTAGAAAAGTGCGGCTTGAAGATAGAGGATATTGACCTTGTTGAGGCCAATGAGGCTTTTGCATCTCAAACTTTAGAGGTAGCAAAAGAATTAAACCTCAATATGGATAAAACCAATGTCAATGGTGGAGCCATAGCCTTGGGGCATCCTGTGGGAGCTTCGGGGACAAGAATTTTAGTGACCTTACTTCATGAGATGAAACGCAGAAATTCAAAACGCGGTTTAGCGACCCTTTGTATCGGCGGCGGTCAAGGGATTGCTTTAATTGTAGAACGTTAGGAGTAAATTATATTAGGAATTTAACGCCAGAGGTTACCACAACTTAATCAAATTACATGAAACGGCTTGTTAACAACTTACCATTGTTACAAGCCGTTTTTATTTCCTTATTTGATTGAAAAACTTGTAAACTATAGTTTGCAAGTTTTTATTGTGTTTAGGGAACCCTAAATATACAAATAAAAAAATGTTTAAATAAACATATATTTAAGCAGGAATTTGTTTGTTCGCACAGAATTAATGTTAATATGTTAAAGTAGTACTCTACTAACTATGAACATTGGAGCATTAAGAGGAGGTAAAAACAAATGAGTTTAAGAGTAGCTATTAATGGGTTTGGTCGGATTGGCAGATTAACACTTCGCGCTGCACTCAAACAACAATCACTGCCTTTTGAGGTAGTCGCTATCAATGACTTGGGAAGCCCGGCTTTATTAGCCCATTTATTCAAGTATGACTCTAACCACGGGATTATTCCTAATTCAGTTGACCTTGATGGAAATACTATGATTATTGATGGAAAACGCATTGAAATTTTAGCTGAAAGAAATCCTTTAGATTTGCCATGGGCGAAGCTCGGTGTTGATATTGTCATTGAATCAACAGGACGTTTTACAAAACGTGATGCCGCAGCTCAACACCTTACTGCAGGGGCTAAAAAAGTCGTCATCTCTGCGCCGGCAAAAAATGAAGACATAACAATTGTTTTAGGTGTCAATGAGGAGAAATACGATCCTAAAAATCATCATATTATCTCTAATGCATCATGCACCACTAACTGTCTTGCCCCGGTAGCCAAAGTATTACTCAACGCTTTTGGAATCGAGCAAGGAATGATGACAACTACTCATTCAGTAACAAATGATCAAAGAATTTTAGATTTAGAACATTCCGATTGGCGTAGATCGAGAGCAGCCTATCAATCCATGATTCCGACAACAACAGGGGCAGCTAAAGCGGTAACCCTTGTTCTTCCTGAATTGGAAGGTAAAATGAATGGACTTGCTGTTCGAGTACCAACCCCAAATGTTTCTTTAGTAGATTTTGTCGCTAATTTAAGCAGGCCGACAACGAAAGAAGATGTCAATGCAGCTTTGCGCCAAGCCGCAAATAATGAGTTGAAGGGTATACTTGACTACACAGATCTTCCTCTCGTCTCCCGTGATTTTAATGGAAACCCGGCAAGCTCGATTGTTGATGGCTTATCGACAATGATGATGGGGGATCGAATGGTCAAAGTGTTATCTTGGTACGACAATGAGTGGGGCTATTCTAATCGTGTTGTCGATTTGGTAAAATTAATTGTTGCGAAAGGTTTGTAATCAGGAGGAATTAATAATGAGAAGGACTAAAATTGTCTGCACGATAGGCCCGGCAAGTGAATCTAGAGAAAATGTTCAAGCTCTTCTAGCTGCGGGAATGGATGTTGCACGACTAAATTTCTCCCATGGAACCCATGAGGAACATGGACGACGAATTGCGGTTTTAAAAGAAGAAGCAGCAAAAATCGGCAAGCATTTAGGAATTCTTCTCGACACAAAAGGCCCGGAAATTCGTACCGGAATGGTTCCTAATGAGGGAATTAGATTAGAAAATGGTATGAGCTTTACCCTCGATACGGATCTCAGCCTTGGGAATCAAGAACGGGTAGGTATTACTCACAAAACGTTGTGGCAAAGTGTTAATCCTGGGACCCATGTATTAATTGATGACGGTCAACTCGATCTAGAAGTAAGCACTGTAGAACAAGGAATAATTCGGACCGTCGTCCGTAACGGTGGGATTCTAAAATCGCAAAAAGGCGTTAATGTCCCTGGTATTCATGTCGATTTGCCGGCAGTAACAGAAAAAGATATTGATGACATTCGCTTTGGTGTTTCGCAAGGAATTGATTTCATCGCGGCATCGTTCACTCAAAAGGCTGTGGATATTTTAGATGTACGCAGAATTGTCGAAGATATGGGTGCTGAAGTTCATATTATTGCCAAAATTGAAAGCCAAGAAGGCATTGCTAACTTGGATTCAATCCTAGAAGTCGCAGATGGATTAATGGTAGCCAGGGGAGACTTAGGGGTTGAAATCCCCGTCGAGGAAGTTCCTATTAATCAAAAAGAAATGATCTCTAAATGTAACTTCATGGGGAAACCGGTAATAGTGGCAACCCAAATGCTGGACTCAATGATTCGGCAGCCTCGGCCAACGCGTGCAGAGGCAAGTGATGTTGCCAATGCTATTTGGGACGGAACTGATGCCATTATGTTATCGGGTGAAACAGCTGCAGGTCAGTTTCCAATCCAAGCTGTTCAAATGATGGATAAGATTGCACGCCGAACAGAAAGGACATTTTTGGAAAGTCAAGCTAATCGCCATCCGCAGTTAAATGTTGCTGAAGCGATTAGTTATGCAACATATAATATTGCCAAGGATCTTGATGCGGCAGCTATTCTAACTCCAACCCATTCTGGTTTGACGGCAAAAATGATTTCTAAATATCGTCCTAAAGCTTTGATAGTTGCGGCTGCACCACTTGCTACTACCGCAAGAAAGCTGTCACTCCAATGGGGAGTTCAACCTATTGTCGTTCCTGAAAGTTCGGGTACTGACGAAATGCTGTCTGTAGCTGTGAATAGTGCCTTAACCATGAATTATATTTCTTCGGGAGATGTAGTTGTTATTACTGCGGGCGTACCAATCGGTAAAGTTGGTTCGACCAATATGATTAAAGTCCAAATTATTGGAAATATTCTCTCCAAAGGAACTGGTATTGGACGTAAGTCGTTCTCCGGTTTAGCGCAAAAAATCAAGAATCCTGAACAGGATAATTTCAATCTGGGAGACGTTTTAATTGCCGAAAGTACTGATGCCAGCTTTGTACCTCTTATTGCTCGTGCAGGTGCACTTGTAGTAGGAGAAGGAGGATTGACTTCTCATGCGGCAATTGCTGCTTTGCAGTATGGAATACCCGCAATTGTTGGTGCAAGGGAGGCCTTTACAAAAGTAACCAATGGGCAGTTGGTAACCGTTGATGCACTTACAGGTATCTTATATGAAGGTTCGATGAGCATTCTTTAAAAACGTTAACAACAGAAAGGAGGGAGATCGTGAGTTCTGAAAGGCAGGATGAAATTCAATGGTTACTCCAAGAGCATGGCAATTTAACTGTCACTGAATTGGCCAAACGGTTTAATGTTTCGGAAATGACAATTCGACGAGACTTGAAGAACTTAGCCGCTCTAGGTCTGATTCAGCGCGAACATGGACGAGCGATCTATCCTCCAGTTCTACCAACGGAAATTTTGATGATGAGTATGGGAGAAGCAGAGCGTGAGAAGTCTAGGATCGGACATTTAGCTGCAACTCTTATCACCGAAGGCGATTCGGTTATCTTGGATGCAGGAACTACAACGCTTGGTGTAGCTCAAGCTCTAACGACTAAATGTACCGTGATTACCAATTCAATACCCATTGCAGGTGTTTTGGGAAACCGAAATGAGATTACCGTTTTACTAACTGGAGGAGAAGTTCAGGGTAAAAACTTTGCTCTTGTTGGACCACTTACACGATCTGTTCTGAAAGGCTTTAATGCCGATAAACTATTTTTAGGAGCAACCGGAGTTGCTATTGAACGTGGTTTATCAACTGCTAATATGCTTGAATCGGAAGTTAAACAAGAAATGCTTAAAGTTGCTAAAGAGGTCATCCTTGTTGCGCATAGTGCCAAGATTGGCCAAATCTATTTTCATACTTTTGCGCGCTGGGACAGTATCCAAACGTTAGTAACTGATTCCGGTCTAGAGGAAGAAATTCGGGATAAATTGAATTCTATGGGAGTTAAGGTTCTTCTTGCCTAAGTTGCAAAATCCAACACTAAAAATTCCGCACAACATTAAGTTTGTGCGGAATTTTAAATGCAATTTTTTCCCCAAAAATAATTAATAAGACCCCCACTTTTAGAAGTGGGGGTGGGTCCTTTGTGAACTTGCATTAGCCGAACGAGTTCACTTGGGAAGATTTAAAGAGTCTTTCTCGTTAATGTGTCGCTTAAAACTTGATAAGTCGTGAGCAAAATTACCTGTATTGGTCATTTGGTCATCGATAGTATCCTTATCCATCGTACTTTGTGAACGAGAATTTAATACGTCAATCATTCCCGCGTTTTGTAATTCAGTGGCAATTTCGAAGAGGGAGTCTCGTTTTTCTAATGGTAATTGATTGACAAAACGATTTATTTTTACAGGGGGAACGAGATTGCGGATTTTAACGCCTCCAAATTTCAGAATTCGTTCCGGCAAAAGGATCCTCCTCCTTTTTAAAACGTTTGAACACTATTAGTATCTGCCGAATGACTTTAAAAATACGTTCATAAAGGTTTATTATTCTTCATCTTTGAATCTTTGCCTGCTTCTATTTCTAAAAAGGTATTTTTAGTTTTTCGTCGAACAAACTAATCTGGAGAAATTAAAAAACATGCTGTGTTCCTATAATGAACAAACAGCACGTTGACCATTGGATGGAGGAAAAATCATAGTGTTAGTAACTGATGGCATTCATTTAATCGATGGAGTTAAGGGTGCCCACGTTTACGTCGTGACAGGTTTACATACTTTTTTAGTTGATTCAGGTATGCCGGGACAAGAAGATCGCATACTTAAGTATTTAAATTCTATTGGGCTTGATCCAACGGCTGCGGAAGGAATAATTCTCACGCATTATGATATCGATCACGTCGGAAGTGCAGTCATACTGCAAAAAACTATGAAATGTCCGCTGTATGCCCATTCCCTTGAGATACCTTTTATTAACGGACAATTGAAACGTCATGGAATAAAACGTTGGTTACCCTTGTTAACTCGTCCTATTTACGGAAAATTAACTATTCCGGAAAACATTTGCTCCCTCAAGGACCAAAAGCTATTTGGAGAATGGGAAATAATACCAACTCCTGGACATACTCCGGGACATATCGTTCTCTATCGGAACGGTGTTGCAATTGTCGGGGACCTTTTTCAAGGAGGAGAACTTCGTTTGGCGCCGAAGTTTTTTACATGGGATAAAGAAAAATTAATAGAATCGGCCCGAACAATAACAAGTCGTCCCTTGCGCTGGATTCTCCCTGGACATGGACCGGCGACTCCTGCGTCGAGTCATTGGCTGGATAACCTTCAAAGAACGTTGAAGTGAACTCGTTCAGCTAAAGCTGAACATCGGGGTCTCGGTGACGAAAGTGTCCTGTGGACGCTTTCGCCGAAAGCGCCTAGCCCACTATTGGAGGGTTTCGTTATCGACAAACTTGACTCTGCTTAATGTCTCTTTAACTTGACCGCGGATAAACGACAAATATTCTTGCCGAAGGACTTCCTGTTCCGCTTTTTCCCAATCTTCAAGACCTTCGGACCTTTGTTTCTTGGAAAGTTCATTAATTCGTTGAATTAGGATATTAATTGGAGTGCTCAAAAATAGTTCCCCTTCCGTTAGGATTGCTGACATTATAATAGTTTATTATAACATGTTGTATAGGATAATGACAGATTCACAAATGAGCTAATAATTAAACCCAAAATTGCCTTTGTTCATCAAACTATGTTTATTATAGATTAGGAAGGTGAAAAATGTAGAAGAATTTCACTTGCTTGAATATGTTTAAGGAGGCGTACAAATGGGGTTATCAGGCAAAAGTCGACTGCGAGTTCGTTACGCAGAAACGGATCAAATGGGAATTGTTTATCACGCGAACTATCTTATTTGGTTTGAGGTAGGCCGTTCCGAATTTTTTCGAGATTTAGAACTCCCGTATACAAAGTTTGAGGAGCAAGGATTTTCGTTAGCAGTAATTGAGGCCAATTGTCGATACCGAAAACCTGCTCATTATGATGATGAACTAGAAATAATTACGACCATCGAGAAAATCACTTCGCGTTCAATAACGTTCTTATATGATATATATCGTGATAATACGCTTCTAGCCCAAGGAAAAACAGCCCACCTCTTCATCAATAAAGAGGGCCGCCATACGGATATTCGAAATACCGATTTATGGGCTCAGATTAATTGCTTGTTAACAAAAACTGACTTAAGGTTATGAATTGACATTTTTTATGGACTCAGATCCCGCGAGAAACTTGTTTTCTATTTTGTATTATGGTATTATGTATACATAATCCATAATACAATTGAGAGAAGGGGATTCTATGTTTCTTGTAACATGGATTGAAGGCGAAGAAGTAAACTATCGGTTGGTTAAGAAGCAGGAACTTCCGCAATTGATGGCCATTATCGGGCAGCACGCAATTATTCAAAAATTGGTATCTTAGTAAGTATGTCTGCGGTTAAGATATAACTCACTGATATATTATTATAGACTTAAGTGTCCATTGCTTATAAGCATGGACATTTATTTTTTTAGGCCTGCAGGGATAATATTGACCCACATCGAATTATAATACATGTATCGTCTTCGTTAGGGAGGTAACATTATGCCCTTTAAAATTCTCGTCGATAGTGCCTCAGACATCCCTGTAGATCGCGCTAAGGCAGCAGGTATTGAAACGGTCCCGATGCCGGTAACTATTGATGGCAATACTTATCTTGAAGGAGTAAATCTTAACATACAGGATTTTTATACTCAATATCGCCGCTACAAAGAATTGCCGAAAACTTCTCAGCCTAATCCCAATACTCTTTTGGAGCATTACGAACGATGGCTATCTGAGGGCTGCGATGTGGTGGCGATTCATCTTTCATCAGGTCTAAGTTCTACCTTTGCAACGGCTCAAATGATTGCCGAAACAACATCGGCTCCTGAGCGAGTTCATATTATTGATAGCCTGGGAGCTTCCTTTGGCTACGGTTTACTGGCCATTTTGGCACAGCAAGTTCTTGCCTCGGCAACGACCTGGAAGGATGCGGAAGCGGAGATTCTTGATATTCGAGCCAAGATGCGATATATTTTTACATTAGATACCCTGGAGTATTTGGTTAAAGGGGGCAGAGTGAGTAAGACTGCCGGATTCCTTGGCGGTTTACTCGATGTCAAACCCGTTTTACAAATGACCTCGGAAGGGAAAATTGAACCTTTTGTCAAAGTACGTTCCAGACGAGCAGCAATCCGCAAGTTAGCTGAGGTGTTAGAAGAGGAAATCGATCATCCGGAAGAACAAATCATCGGTATTTCTCATTCCGCGTGTTATGAAGAAGCATTGATTCTTGCACGGGAAATCCAAGAGCGCGTCGTAGTAAAAGATATTTGGATCAGTGATATTGGCTGTGTTGTCGGCAGTCATACAGGGCCAGGCACTCTCGCACTTTTTTATCAGCGTAAAGTATAGCAAGAATAGGAGGCTACTCTTCTTTGAAATTTATAATGGTTGTAATACTGACGGTATCGATGATAATAAGCAATATATCGGTTACTTATGCTTCGAACATGCCTTCGACTAATCAATCGTTACCTCAGATACACGGCGAGGGTGCTTATTTGATTGATGTTCAATCTGGTCAGACACTGTTTGCTAAAAATCCAGACGAACAACTAGCACCTGCCAGTACTACAAAAATCATGACCGGACTTCTAGCAATCGAACGGGGAAATTTGAATGATATTGTGACAGCCTCCTCTACTTTACTCAATAGTAAGCTTGTTTATGGGACTCAGATTTACTTACGGCCTGGTGAACAAATGTCACTTCAGAATTTGCTTTACGCAATGTTGTTAAACTCCGCCAATGATGCTGCAGTAACTGTAGCTGAATATATCGGTGGAAATGTCAGTAATTTTGTCGCTCTTATGAATCAAAGAGCTCTTGAGATCGGTGCTACTCGGACGCATTTTGTCAATCCCAGCGGTTTAACCGCAGAAGGTCATGTCACCACAGCTCATGATCTAGCCTTAATTGCTCGGGTTGCTTATCAAAACCCTGTATTTGCTCAATATGTACGTACTAAATCTCATGTTATTCCCAGAGCAAAGCCGGATGTTCCAACCCAAATGATGAATGAAAACAAATTGTTATGGCGAGATTCCGACGTCGATGGAATAAAAACAGGTTATACGGCGGCAGCGGAAAACTGTCTTGTCGCCTCGATGACAAGAAATGGCCGTCAATTAATTGGCGTGATTCTTAAATCACCAGGCCGTGAAATTTATACAGATATGCAGGCAATGCTCGATTATGGTTTTACCCAATATACTGATCAGGTTTATAAACCTGCGGGTTCGGTGCTGGGTGCAATAACGGTTAACAATGAAAAGGTTGATTTAAAGCTAGGGAAGCCAATCTACTTAACACAAGGGGTCAATGGTCAAACCTCTTCAGTATTAAGTTTAAAGATATTGTCTCCTTCGAAGGTCCTGAACTCAGTTGAGGAGGGTCAGGCGGTATCTCAAGTGCAGGTTTATGATGGCGGCAACCTCTTAGATACGCTTCCTCTTAATGCTTCGAGGACTGTCCTGCCCCCAAAAGCTCAAGAGGATCCAAAACCTAATGGTCTGCCTTGGCCTTTAGGTATTATGAGTCTAGGAGTATTTTTGCTGTTTCTCTATCGTTATAAGCTCATGGCGAAACGCCAGGCACGGAAACGAATTTTGCTTGCTAGAAGAAGGGAGTCTAGTTAGTGAACCAAGTAACCAAGTCGTTTTTTATTCGAAGTTTGAAGTTTATTGCTTTTTGGTTAGCCATTGGTATTTTAATTTACTTAGTAGGTCACTTTAGTTATCTTTTTTTGCCTTTTATTTTGGCATTTATCATGACTGCAGCCATAAGCCCGCTTAAGAATTTTCTTATCAGAAAAGTCCGTTTTCCCCAAGTCCCAGCGGTACTGACAGCTATGATTGTGGAAATTGGGGGAGTAGGCGTCATAATTACTCTTTTAGTTCTCCGCCTGATTCGAGAAATTCAAGAAATTTATATTCATTGGCCATTCTATAATCGGTTATTACAACACTTTATAACTCATTGGCTTACGAAATTTGAAGTGTATTATCTAAATATCCCGGGTACTGAGGATAGTATAAATAATACTGTTAAAGAATTTGTAAGCAGAGTGCCTAACGTTTTATCAAATGTTTTGACATTTGCTGCAAAAATTCCAGAATTTATTATTATCATAGTCATTGCTTTGGTGGCGACATTTTTTATGTCCAAGGGGAGCAAACGCTATCTAAGTGACTTCGTAAATATTTTTCCTCAGGAATGGCGTGAAGAGTTACGAGAATTGGGCTATGATTTTTCACGTGCTTTTGCGGGATTTGTGCGGGCAGAATTCATTGTCTTTTTGGTTACCCTCTTTTTATCCATTGTTGGCTTGCTGATTATTCACACTAAATTTGCTATCGTTTTAGGAACTATTACAGGGATCTTTGGTATACTTCCCGTGTTAGGGGTGGGAATCATTTTAGTTCCTTGGGCCCTCATTGCTTTCCTTGGGGGGCATAACTTGTTGGCGCTGGAACTTGTTCTTCTCACGATTATAATTACTATTGTCAGGCACGTTATCGAACCTAAAATTTTGGGAGATAATGTGGGACTCGATCCCCTTTTTGTTCTTATCAGCATGTACATCGGTTTAGCTTCTACGGGGATTGTCGGTTTGATTTTAGGACCGTTTATTCTCATTGCCTATCATGCACTGAGTAAGGCGGGCGTTTTTCGCAATCTTTAATTTTGGTAAATCGATTTATAATTTATAATAATAAATAAGGTATAGGAATTAGCCATTTAGGAGTTGAACCACTTGAGTAAGGAAAAAAATGTAGTCACTTTAACATATGGCTGTCAAATGTCAGAAAGGGATGCTGAGACTCTGACAGAAATTACACGGCAAGAAGGATATAATAGAACGGATGACCTTGAACATGCTGACTTAATTATCGTTAATACATGCTGCGTCAGAGAAAGTGCTGAAAATAAAATCTTAGGCAAAATCGGTGATCTTAAAAAACTAAAGGAAAAGAATCCAAACTTAAAAATTGCAATCAGCGGTTGCATGGTTCAACAACCTGGTGCCTTAGAGCGGCTGCAAAAACGTGCTCCCCACGTAGACATCTGGATGGGGACTCACAACTTGCACGAATTTTCTGAGCTGCTGCATCGTTCTGACACTGGAGCAAAAGTTGCTGAGGTTTGGCAGGAACCTCATGAAACAAAAGAATCGACACCTTTGGCAGAAAAAGGAAAACTTCAGGCCAATGTGAATATTATGTACGGCTGTGATAATTTTTGTTCGTATTGTATTGTTCCCCATGTTCGGGGGAGAGAGAGAAGCCGCAAGCCGGAGGATATTATTCAAGAAATTAAGAATCTGGTGGCCAGTGGTTGTAAAGAAGTTACTTTACTAGGGCAAAATGTAAATTCCTACGGAAAAGATTTCGACCCTCCCTATGATTTCGCAGATTTACTGCAGGAAGTGGATCAAATACCTGAGCTTTTGCGTGTGCGTTTTATTACCTCTCACCCCAAAGACTTGTCGGATAAATTAATTCAGACAATAGCCAAAGGAAGTAAACTATGCGAACACTTTCATCTGCCGCTTCAATCGGGCAGTAATTCTATTTTAGCTTGTATGAATCGGCAATATACTCGGGAATACTATTTGAGTATCGTCGAAAAAATTCGCGAGCTTCTTCCTCAGGCGACACTGACAACTGATATCATTGTTGGTTTTCCTGGCGAAACTGAGGAAGACTTCGAACAAACCCTTTTAATGATTGGTTTAGGACATTATAGTCAGGCTTTTACCTTTATGTATTCAAAACGCTCAGGCACACCGGCGGCGAGTATGGAAGAGCAGATTCCTTTGCCTGTCAAAAAGCAGCGATTGCAAAAATTGATGAGCCTGCAAAACGAAGAAAGTTATCAACTAAGACAAAGAATGCTCGGGAAATGTTATGAGGTTTTGGTTGAAGGACCAAGTAAGACCAATCCTGATCGCCTGACTGGCCGGACGCGTGGAAATATTCTTGTTGTTTTTGATGGCCCTCAGGAAATCATCGGTTCCTTAGTATCTCTGCGAATTCTGGAGGCAGGGTCATGGACCCTCGTAGGCGAACTCGTGGAGTGAACTCGTTCATCTAAAGCTGAACATCGAGACTTCGGTGGGGGACTCTACCCCACTGAAGCAGAGTACGGAGGACCCACTCCCGTTTATAGAAGTGGGAGTCTTACGATTGAATCAAAGTGATTATTAAACACTTTTTAACTGCTCAGATGGAGTTAAGCAGGAATTGAGTTGTTTGATGTAGAATGTAACAATTATGGAGGTGTGTATAAGTGACGAATGAAATAATTGAGAAGGCTCAGATTCTAGCAGATGCAATTGCTCGAAGTCCGGAGCTTGCTGAATTACATAGCAAAGAAGATGCTATGACTGCTGATGAGTCCGCACAAAAACTGATTGCTGAGTTACAGAAAGCTCAGGAACGTTTTATGGAGATGCAGCAAAATAATCAAGAGCTTTCTGAAGAGGATAAAAAAGCGGTTGATGAAATTGAATCTCGGGTAGAGGCTAATCCTGCTATTTCCGATTATATGAAAGCACAGGATGAGTTTACCCAAATGTTGGACAGTGTAAATGCCATCTTGGCAGGCGCTATTGCTAACTCTTCGGATAGTTGTTCCTGTGGAGACGGCGGCTGTTCCAGTTCTGGATGCGGAGGCTGCAGTTGCGGCTAATCCTCAAGAGGAAGAATGAAATTCACTAAGGGAAGAGCTAATCTATAGCTCTTCCCTTTTAAGATTTAGCTGCTGGCGTAAAATGAACTCAAGAGGAGATATTAGGGATGACCACCCCGATGATGAAACAATATCAAGGAATAAAAGCAACGGTTCCTGACGCGATACTCTTTTATCGACTTGGTGATTTTTATGAAATGTTTGGTGAAGATGCTGAATTAGCAGCACCGATCCTGCAAATTGCCCTAACGAGTCGAGACGCGGGGGAAGGCAAACGGATACCTATGTGCGGTGTTCCCTATCACGCAGTTGAGACATATATGGTAAAACTCGTAAGTACGGGGCATAAAGTTGCCATTTGCGAGCAAGTTGAAGACCCGAAAGCTACGAAGGGTATTGTTAAGCGAGAAATCATTCGTATTGTCTCTCCGGGTACTTTAACTGAGTCGATTTCTGAACGCAGCAATCGTTATTTGGCGAGTGTTTTTTTTAATGTTCAGTGGGGCTTGTCCTTTTTAGATTTGTCAACAGGAGAGTTTGCTATTTTTCAGACCTCGGAAGTTGAGGCCTTGCTCGCCGAGCTTTCCCGCATTAATCCTGCTGAAATTTTGCTGCCGCCTGAACTTATAAAGAAAGCAAAAATTTGGTCTGGATACTACTGCAGTGTTCGAGATCTTAAGTCTTATGAGAGTACGGTATTTAAACTGCGCTTCTCTGCTCAGGCTCCTTTGCTTCAAGAATTCCCTGTGGCGGCTTCAGCAGCATCCGCTCTCTGGGACTATTTGCTGGAAACGATGCCGGGCGTTGATCCCTCGCATATTGTCGAGATCAAAACGTATCGCTCAGAGCAATGGATGTTTCTCGACCAGTGGACTCGACGAAACCTTGAACTTACTGAATCCTTAAGAAATCAGGGTAAAAAAGGGACACTCTTGTCTGTCCTCGATCTGACTCAAACTGCTTTAGGCGGACGATTACTGAGACATTGGATCGATAAACCTTTGCTCGTGCAAGCTGATATTGAACAGCGTTTAAATACTGTTGAAGAGTTAACACATGATTCCTTTTTACGTCAAGATTTGATGAAAATCTTGGCTAAAGTCTATGATTTGGAACGATTAATGGGAAGAGTATCTTACGGAACGGCCAATGCTAAGGACTTATTATCCCTGGCTCAAACCTTGGCCCTTCTACCGGCAATTCGTGAGATTCTTAACTCAAACACTGCAACTATTTTGAAAAGGAAAATTCCTGTATTGGAGGGACTTGATCCTTTAGTCAATACACTTCTTAATGCTCTCAATCCTTCTCCGCCTATATCTCTGCGGGATGGAAATATCATTAGAACCGGATATTCCCAAGAGGTGGATGAATTGCGCTCTATTGCAACGGGTGGAAAAGAGTGGGTCGCTAAGCTTGAAAACGCCGAACGTGAAAGGACTAGGATACGATCCTTAAAAATTGGCTATACCAAAGTTTTTGGCTATTATATAGAAATCACGCATTCCAATGCCCATCTTGTACCTGAGGCTTATATCAGGAAACAGACTCTTTCAAATGCGGAACGATTCATAACTCCGGAACTAAAAGAGTATGAAGAAAAAATCCTAGGTGCTGAAGAACGATTAAAGGAATTAGAGTTTCAACTTTTCCTGGAGCTTAGAGAAGATGTTCGTTCCTATACTCAGGCTATCCTCAAGGCGGCCGATAATTTAGCAGAAATCGATGTCTTCGTAAGCTTGGCTGAAGTTGCAGTGCGTAAACGCTACATTCGTCCTCAAATAACAATAGATGGTGAGCTTTCAATTTCAGAGGGGCGGCATCCAGTCGTAGAAGATATGTTAGAGGCGGGTGTCTTTGTACCGAACGATACGCAGTTGTCCAGGGAGCGACATTTGGCGATCATTACCGGGCCCAATATGGCAGGAAAGTCTACTTATATGAGACAGGTAGCGCTTATTGTCTTGATGGCACACGTTGGATCCTTTGTGCCCGCCAAACAAGCGACAATTAGTTTAGTTGATCGAATTTTTACCCGGGTAGGGGCGTCGGATGATTTAGCGGCAGGACAAAGCACCTTTATGGTCGAAATGCATGAGGTAGCACATATTTTAAAATATGCTACCAGGAAGAGCTTAATCATTTTGGACGAGATTGGACGAGGAACGGCAACCTTTGATGGTTTAAGCATTGCTTGGGCTGTCGCAGAATACTTAGTTCAACATCCTGATTTCAACCCTAAAACCCTTTTTGCAACGCATTATCATGAATTGACCCAACTTGAAGATAATTTTAATGGCCTTTTCAATCTTCATGTCGGCGTAAAAGAACGCGGAGACGACATTGTCTTTTTACATAAGATATTACCGGGCCGTGCCGATCGAAGTTATGGTATTCAAGTGGCCCGTTTAGCCGGTCTTCCCCATGAGCTCCTCAAGAGAGCTAAAACCTTACTGTTGGAACTAGAGGCGTCCAAATCTGTCCCTAGTCCAATAGATTCTTCCCAAGCTGTAACCCAGTTCTCCCTTTTTGATGTTCCGCAGACCCATCCAATTTTAGAGGAATTGGCTCAACTGCCATTAGAAGATATGACCTCACGTCAAGCCTTACAGTATCTCTATGATCTAAGAGATCGAATCCAATCAACTTCTTAGTGAACTCGTTCGGCTAAAGCTGAACATCGATGCTTCGGTGACGAAAATGTCCTGTGGACAGTTTCCCCGAAAGCGCCTAGCCAATAACAAATCTTATCGTGCCGAAGGACAAATGATTTTAATGCACAAATTACCAATTTCGATGGAGCGCATTTCAGGAAAATAGCCTATGATAAGAATTGTATAACAATAATCAGTGGTTAAACTATCGAATATGGATTTTGGGGGGGATTATATTGTCCTGTCACGTGGGTATTGATGTTGGAGGTACTTATACCGACGCGGTATATCTTGAACAGGGCCAAATTCAACGGACAGCTAAAGTTCCTACTCAGGAAGAGAATTTAGTCGAAACTATCGTGAATGTTCTCGAAACGTTAAACTTGCCTGATGTCAGGCAAGTAAATCAGATTACAGTAAGTACGACACTCGTCACCAATGCCATCCTGCAAAAACGTCTGCCGCCTGTTAACCTTTTATTATTTCCCGGAAATGGTATGAGCCTGAATGCTCTCCCTTGGCCTGTTGACTATCAAGTGCTCAGCGGGGAAATGGACTTTCGGGGACGGGAAGTCAACCCCTCTAATCCGAGTGAATGGCAGCGTCTGAGCTGGAAAGAACGATCAGGGAGTCCTGAACTGGTGGCAGTTGTGGGGAAATTTTCTCATAGAAATAATTCCCATGAGAACCGGCTGGCGGATTATCTTAGGAAGTCTTACCCCAAATGTCAGATAGCCTTGGGACATGAATGGGGCCAAGCAAATTTTTATCGCCGCAGCCTCACAACCCATTTGAATTTGGGTGTTACGGGATGTTATCAGCTATTCGCTCAGCAATTACAAACGGCTCTCTCAGGTCTTAAGATTCAGGCCCCAATTGCAATTTTAAAAGCAGATGGGGGCATCCTGCCAATCGGGAAACTCAGGCCTATTGAGTCAATTTATTCCGGACCTGCAGCGAGCGTTCTAGCAGCACTGACTCAGAGTGAAACCTCTGCTTCTACAATCGTTGTCGATATCGGCGGAACAACCACCGATCTAGGTTTGATTCTTTCCGGAACGCCTTTGCTCAGCTCGCGAGGGGCTCAAATTGGCCCTTATTCGACTCTCGTTCATTCCCTGGCTGTTCGCTCAATCCCGGTTGGCGGAGATTCAGTCATCGAGACCTGTGAACAGGGATTTGAGTTAAAAAACTACCGTCTCGGCTCGGCCTATTGCCTCGGCGGTAAGGCTTTGACCCCGACGGATGCTATGCGTTATCTTGGGCTGATCGATTACGGCAACCGCCAATTGGCCGAAGAAGCTTTGGCGTCTCATTGCCCGCCTGATCTCAGGGCGCCTCAGTATTATCAGCAGCTTGCTGGTGACATTATTGAGGCCGTCGTGAACCGGATTGCAGAGGCTGTTGATTCTTTAAAACGTGAATGGCAAGACGAGCCTGCTTACAAAGTATGGGAAGTTCTTCATCCTCATGAGGCTCAGACCTTTAATACGCTGTTAAGTGGAGGCGGAGCCCAAGGGCTTACGAAGGCTTTGGGAAAACGCCTGGGAACACCGGTACAACTTGGCGTTTATCCCGAAGTCTCCAATGCTCTGGGGGCAGCAATGGCCCGGCCAACCTTTGATTGTACTCTTCATCTGGATACTTACATGAAACGTTATCATGTGCAGGAAACGGGTGAGCAAGGAAAATGGATGGGCTCCCCGCGTCCTTACCGTGAAGTTGAAGACTTTTTAGATCAACTTGTCCAAAAACAAGCAGAACAGTATGGAATTCAAATTCATGAGATCGAAAAAGAACCTTTTGATTTCTTCCCTATCGTTCAAAACTATCAAACGGTAGGCCAAATTATTCGTGGAGCTGCCCATCTTCGACCTGGAGTGATAGGGAGGGTTGTAAAATGAAGCGCACAGGAATATTATTTTTCCCCGCTTTTGATTGGTCTTTAGGCAACTCCCATCCCGAGCGAGAGGAACGTCTACTCTATACTCAGGAACAACTCTTTGAAGAAGGAATTCTTGATTTGCCGCAAATGAAGCAATTTACTCCTCGGGTTGCCTCATTAGCAGACGTAGCTCAAGCTCAAGCCTTATTTCCTACGCCATCATTGTATCCGGAAACCTTAGATCCTCATCTGATCGCTGCAGGAAGTGCTATCTTACTTGGAGAGGCACGGATTCGGGGAGAGATCTCCAATGGTTTTGTTCTTGTTCGTCCCCCCGGACATCATTCAGGAGCAACGGTTTGGGGAAATCGCGGATTTTGCACAATAAATAATGAAGCAATTCTTATCAATCAGTTGAGAGCACGTTATGGCATCAAGAAAATTGCCATCGTCGATACCGATGTTCACCATGGCGATGGGACTCAAGATATCTTTTATCATGATCCCAATATTCTTTTTATATCTTTGCATCAAGATGGGCGAACGCTTTACCCAGGCAGCGGGTTTATTGATGAACAAGGCGGTCCCAACGCTTGGGGTCAGACTCTGAATATTCCGCTCCCTCCGGGAACGGGGGACGAAGGGTATCACTATGTTTTGGAAACCTGGGTTTTGCCCCGTCTTCAAGCCTTTAAACCGGAATTGATCATTAATTCTGCAGGACAGGATAATCATTTTACGGACCCTTTAGCTTCCATGAATCTTACGGCTTCGGGGTATGGCAGGATAACCGAACTTCTTCAGCCCGACCTGGCTGTTCTTGAAGGCGGCTATTCCATTGAAGGCGCGCTTCCCTTTGTTAATTTGGCAATTTTATTGGCCTTGGCGGGTGAAGACTATCATCATGTTCGTGAACCTCAGAAAATAGGGCGTTCGAGTTTACCCTTAGCAACCCTTAAACCCTACGTAGAGACCCTTAAAAAGCAAACTCAAATGGTAAAACCTGACTTTACAATTCACAATGTAAAATTCTTCCCTCCAGGGGAATGGGTTTACATTCCTCGTTCTGTCTACTATGATACGGAAGGGTTCCAAGAAACACGACAGGATTTTGTGCGTAAGTGTAACCATTGTGCCGGTACGGTATATATTGAAAGTCAGCGATCACATGCGAAGACGAAGTCAGTACTGGTGCGTATTCCTTTTGAGGCCTGTCCCCAATGTGAACAGGCAGGTTATGATCTCTGGGAATATGTGCAGCAGCATCATCAAGAGATTCACAGCGGCCTGCTGCAAAATCAGCTTCATAATCAACATCAGGTATGGCAGAGAAAGAAGGATTGAGGTTGACATCGGCAATTCATATCCTTGATTCCCATTCGGCGAATCAAATCGCAGCAGGGGAAGTGGTAGAACGTCCTGTTTCTGTGGTTAAGGAACTTGTGGAGAACGCTTTAGATGCCGGAGCAAAACATATCGATATCTCCATTGAAGAAAATGGCGTACCTATGATTAGAGTGAGGGATGACGGCAAGGGAATGAGTGAGGAGGATATGCCCTTAGCAGTGCTTCGCCATGCTACCAGTAAAATTACCGGAATTCAAGATTTGGATTATTTGCAAACTCTTGGCTTTCGTGGAGAAGCTTTAGCGAGCATCGCTTCAGTGTCCACTCTGGAAATTATATCTCGCCCAGGAACAGAGATTTCAGGTATATCCTACACTTTGACCGGAGGAGGAGAGGGGGTTCTTCAAGAAGTGGGCTGTCCTGCCGGAACATCCGTGACAGTTCGCAATCTCTTCTTTAATACACCGGCTCGCTTGAAATTTCTGAAGTCCAAAGCGACTGAATTTGGTCTCATCAGCGATACAGTGGGTCGGATTGCCCTTGCCCATCCGACAATCGCCTTTTCTTTAGCCCATCCTACTCAAAGGGTGTTGCAAACCTCAGGGCGAGGAGATTTAAAGGAAACGATGGGAGCTATTTTTGGTCAATCAATAGCTCGTCAGCTCATAACCGTGGATGCTCAAAGCGAGGATTGGAGGTTGGAAGGCTTAATCAGTCCTCCCGATCTGGTTCGAAAAACCAAACAAGCGCAGACCTTTATGATTAACGGACGGGTTGTGCGTTCCTCCTTTTTAAGTAATGCCTTAGAAGAAGGATATCGTACGCTGATCCCTGTTAAACTTCATCCTCTAGTTGCCCTTCACCTGCACGGATCTCCCTCAGATTATGATGTCAATGTCCACCCTACTAAGATGGATGTGAAATTCAAGAACGAACAGGAGCTTGCGTCATTTATAACCAAGACTATTTATCAAACGCTGCTAAAGAGTCAACCCTTGCCATCCTTTGGCAGGCCTATGGAATCAGTGCTAAGAACTCAAGCAAATACGGTTGTTCAGGGAAAACCTATTCGGATCCTGACTGAGACTTATAACAGTCCACAAAATTCTGCGCATCAAGCCAGGGAAGAAATTCGCGAAAACCAGGTTAGGAGAGATCCATCGATATCTAAAGCTTTATTATCAGAAAAAGAAGCTGAGCCTATTGTCTCTGAAGATCAAGGATCTTCACATTCACCTGTGAATGTCGAATCAACGGCTGAGGTCAAAAAGACGTTCCTCCAGCAACGTAATCTATTCTCTGATGACAATGTCACTCCAATTTCTCCGGTTTTTTCGGAAGATCGAGAAATTCCAAAGAACAGGGAAGAAGGAACGAATGATTCGGCGACAATGGACAAAGCGGATAATGACGGTCATAGCCTCAGCCGTTTCTGGCCAATTGGGCAGCTGTTTAATACCTATATTTTAGCAACTGATAGTGAAGTTCTCTTGCTGATTGATCAACATGCAGCCCATGAACGGATAAATTATGAACGTATTCTTGCTGAATTTAAAGCGAGAAAGCAAGAAAGCCAAATGCTTTTAATACCGATTCCTTTGGAGCTCACGCTTCAGGAAGAACAAATGTTAATCGAGCACATGTGGATTCTCAGGGAAATGGGCTTTGTTCTTGAACAATTTGGAAATCAAACCTATTTATTGCGGGGCGTTCCTGTCCAAACGGGGAGTGTTCCGGCGGATGAGCTGCTGCGGCAATTCTTGGAAGAGGTTTTGCAAAAAAACACCTCTCCGAGTTTTGATCAGCTTTTAAAAGAGTGGATATATCTTTTGGCCTGTAAGGAATCAATCAGGGCTAAGGATTCCCTCTCTCTATTGGAAATGGAACAATTAATTTCCCGCTTAAGTCAGACAGAGAACCCCTATACCTGCCCGCATGGGCGTCCTACAACCATCAAGATCACCCGTGCAGAGCTGGAGAAGCGTTTTTACCGAGTTCTTTAGAAGGTTGAGCCTGCATTGGCAGGGACATACTAGTGTTATAAAAAAGAAGAACATTTGTGCAGAGACTGTTATAATGGGGGGGTTAAAGGGAGGAGATTCATGGATCAGCCTATTCCAATTTGCTTAAGAGTTACTCAGCCCGACATCGAGCTCTGGGAACGGCTTCAGTGGTTCCGACAACAACCGGGATGTTCTTGGGTTGATCAACAAAACAATTTAAGATCTCTTCCTGAACTAAAAATTTCAAGGCGCGGTGCAGAACTAATCCTGGGGAAAAGCCGTTTAGCGTTTCATCCTAATATGGCTTTGATTCGGGCTATTAACATTTTACGGGGCGGTTCAGACCGTTTTCTTGATGCGACTCAATTAAAGGCTGGTGATTCCTTTCTGGATGCAACCTTGGGGCTGGCTTCTGACGCTCTAATTGGAGCACTTGTTGTAGGAGAGTCCGGTCATGTTTTGGGACTGGAAAAATCCCCAATTTTGGCCGCAGTTATTCAAGACGGTCTAAAGCATCTTTCCGAAACTAGTTTTCAAGCCAGAACCGAACATAAGAAAAAAGCTTGGACATCCTTAGTGCATGCCGCCTCAAGGATTGACGTTCGCTGGACAGACCACAAGGAATTTCTAAGCCGTTGTCCCTCGAAGTCTATTGATGTGATATACTTTGATCCGATGTTTCGCAGAACGTTTCGTGAATCCGATGGTATCCAGCCCTTGCACCAATGGTCTGAGCATAGTCCTCTTGATCGGCAGACTGTGAAGGATGCCTGCCGAGTTGCTCGAAAAAGAGTTGTGCTTAAGGAACGGAAGGACAGCGGGGAGTTTAATCGCCTTGGTTTCAAACTAATGTCTGGCGGTCGATACAGTTCCGTTGATTATGGTCTTATTATAATTTAATGGAGGAGTTGTCTTGTTACCACTGGTTATCATTATTGGCCCAACCGGCATTGGCAAGTCTTCATTGGGGTTAGCTCTTGCCCAAAACGTCGGGGGAGAAATTATCTCCGGAGATTCTGTCCAAGTTTATCAAAAACTCGATATAGGGTCAGCCAAACCTTCTCCGGAAGAACTGCAACTCGCCCCCCATCATCTCATCGATTGTTTAGATCCTACGGAACCTTTTACAGCTGCTCAGTTTAAAACATCGGCAAGTTCTCTGATAGAGGAAATACGTGATCGAGGTCATGTTCCCATTGTGGTCGGAGGAACAGGACTATACATTCGTTCCTTGCTGGATCCATATGATTTTTGGGAGCATGGTTCGGAAGAAATACGACTTAAATGGCAGGAATTCGTTAAAAATCATGGCAATCAAGCCTTACATCAGGTGCTGGAGCAGCGAGACCCGGAAACTGCCCGTCAATTGCATCCTAATAATGTGCTGCGCGTGATTCGGGCTTTAGAAGTTCAAGAATTGACCGGTAAACCATTGTCCAGTCAGCGTCAGTTCAAGGATGATGAATACCGGCCTTTAGATCCTCAGGTGCTCTATATTGGGCTAACTGCTCCCCGTGCAATCATTTATGAGCGGATAAATCGACGGTGTGAAATAATGCTTGCCGAAGGTTTACTTGAAGAAACTCTTAACCTGCTTAAGACAGGATACTCTCCGACGTTGAAACCGCTCCAAAGTATTGGGTACAGGCATGCTGTCTGGTGTTTGCAAGGCCTTGTGACAAAGGATGAAATGCTCAGAATTTTACAAAGGGATACCCGCCATTTTGCCAAGCGTCAATTAACATGGTTTCGCCGTGATCCCAGAATTCATTGGTATGATACCGAAGAGGGAATTGACCAAATCCTTGAAGAGCTAATCCAGACTTGCAGAGCCCAGCAAACTCGTGTAGAATAGATGGCGTAGAAATATAAGGTGATGGAGGGAAATATATGAATAAATCGCCCATCAATTTACAAGACACCTTCTTAAATCAGGTGCGTAAGGAGAACCTTCCCGTGACCATTTATTTGGTTAACGGATTTCAGCTTAAAGGACTTATCAAAGGTTTTGATAATTTTACGGTTGTGATTGAATTTGAAGGCCGGCAGCAAATGGTCTATAAGCATGCTATCTCTACGGTTATGCCGATACGTCCGATTAATTTAGCAACTGCAGCTGCTGTAGAATAAAACGCTAAGCATAATTCGCTGAAATTAATTCTCGAACATAACGATCTGAAGGATTTTAATTTTGGACGAAAGAACTAGGTTCGGAAATGCCGGGCTTAGTTCTTTTTACTTGAATTCGATACCTAACTATGATATCTTAGCTTTGTATGCATTAATTAAGGTAAAAGAAAGGAATTCAATCCAACTATGGAAACTCGAAATTTAAGAAATATTGCAATTATTGCTCACGTAGATCATGGAAAAACAACACTTGTTGATGCGATGTTAAAACAAAGCGGCACGTTTCGCTCAAATCAGCAGGTTGTGGAACGTGTTATGGATTCCAATGATTTAGAACGGGAACGTGGTATTACTATTTTATCTAAAAATACCTCCGTTCATTGGCAAGGAACAAAAATTAACATTATTGATACTCCGGGTCATGCTGACTTTGGAGGAGAGGTTGAGCGAGTTTTACAAATGGTTAACGGCGTTCTTCTCATCGTCGATTCTTTTGAAGGGCCGATGCCTCAAACTCGCTTTGTTTTGCGTAAAGCATTAGAATTAAAACTGATTCCTATCGTTGTTATAAATAAGATTGATCGTCCCGATGCCCGTCCCACAGAAGTTGTCGACGAGGTGTTAGATCTGTTTATAGAACTGGGAGCAGAGGATAATCAATTGGATTTTCCCGTCGTCTATGCTTCAGCGCGAGCCGGGATTGCGGGGCTTTCCTCTGATGCTCTTGAGGATACCTTAGAACCTTTATTTTCCGTTATTCTTGATCATATCCCGGCGCCCGTTGTGGACCTTGAAGCTCCTTTTCAAATGCTTGTCACGACTCTCGATTATGATGATTATGTAGGAAAAATTGTCGTCGGAAGAATCGTAAGAGGAACAGTTCATCAAAACGAAACTATTACTCTTATTAAACGTGATGAGAGTTTTGAACGGGCAAAGGTTGGCAAGGTCATGGTTTTTGAGGGCTTGAAGCGTCAAGATGTCGCCGAAGCGTCAGCAGGAGAAATTGTTGCTTTAACGGGATTAACCAGTGCCAATATTGGAGAAACTGTAGCTTGTGCTCTTAATCCCGAAGCTTTGCCAGTTATTGAGGTTGACGAACCAACCTTATCCATGAATTTCATGGTTAATACAAGCCCTTTTGCGGGACGTGAGGGGAATTTCGTAACCTCCCGGAAGCTGCGTGAACGGCTTTGGAAGGAAATTGAGACGAATGTCAGTTTAAGAGTCGAAGAAACGGATTCGGCAGATTGTTTTAAAGTTTCCGGCAGGGGAGAATTACATCTTTCCATACTCATTGAAAACATGCGCCGTGAAGGCTATGAACTGCAAGTTTCCAAGCCTGAAGTCATCTATAAGATGATTGATGGGGTAAAATGTGAGCCAATGGAATTTCTCATTTGTGACGTTCAGGAGAAATCTTTAGGAGCAGTTATGGAACTCTTAGGGAAACGAAAAGCAGAAATGGCTAATATGACCAGTCTGTCAGAGACACAGCTGCGGGTTGAGTTTAATATTCCTGCCCGAGGTCTTATCGGTTTTCGAAGCGAGTTTCTCTCTGAAACACGGGGTGAAGGTATGATGAGCCACGTCTTCCTTGGGTATGAACCTTTTAAGGGAGAAATTCCCGGAAGAACTCGAGGGGCTTTGATCGCTTTTGAAGAGGGTGAGACAACAACCTATGGGTTATACGCAGCTCAGGAAAGAGGAAACTTGTTTGTTGATCCCGGGCTTCATGTTTATGCAGGCATGATTGTGGGGGAAAATAACCGCGAACAGGATATTGAAGTAAATGTTTGTAAGAAAAAACACCTCACCAACATGCGGACGAGCGCTGCCGACGATGCTTTACGGCTTGAAAAACCCAAAGAAATGTCCTTAGAACAATCCTTAGAATTTATTAATGATGATGAGTTTGTTGAAATCACCCCCAAAAGTGTACGTCTGAGGAAGAAATTCCTAGACCATGCCTCACGTGTTAAGTATGCCAAGAGCCTAACTGGAAAATAATACCATACGAAAATCAGGACACCTTTTATTCTTTACTGCGTATAGTAGTAAGGATGGGAGGTGTGCCTGTACATATGACAATTCGAGTAACGTTTCATCCGGAAAATCAGCAGTCGCCGGTGATTCAAACACCCATACCCCCCAAACCTGAAGTGTCGGCTCATTCCACAGAGGGGATAGGGATACGTATCCGAAAAAATAATTTTTCTTCAACGGAGAAAGATAAGGATAAAATCGCAGAAATTCTTGCTGAATTACAATCCTATATTGGGCTTGAAACGGTGAAGCGTTTTATTCTAGATTTACAAGCCTTTGTGGAAATTCAAAAGCGCAGAGTTCAAGAGAAGCTTGTATCAGAGCCTTTGGTTTTGCATATGATTTTCCGAGGAAATCCAGGGACGGGAAAAACAACGGTAGCCCGCTTAGTCGGTCGCCTTTATAAAGAAATGGGAGTTCTGCAAAAAGGGCATGTTATTGAATGTGAACGAGCAGATCTTGTCGGTGAATATATCGGACACACGGCGCAGAAAACAAGGGAGCAAATCAAAAAGGCTCTAGGTGGAGTTCTTTTTATTGATGAAGCTTACTCTTTAGCTCGCGGCGGTGAGAAGGATTTTGGCAAAGAGGCTATCGATGCTTTAGTTAAAGCCATGGAGGATAATAAGGATAATCTTGTCCTGATCCTTGCCGGTTATCGTCAGGAAATGGATTGGTTTCTTCAGACCAATCCGGGACTGCGTTCGCGTTTTCCGATTCATATTGATTTTCCGGATTATACGTTGGACGAGTTGTTAGCTATTGGCAATCTGATGTTCAAAACTCGACAGTACGAGTTAACGAAAGAAGCGAATGAGGCACTCCGCAGCTACCTGCAATTCCTGCTGCATTCCCACCCTTATGCTGGGAATGCACGCTTAGTGCGCAACCTTGTCGAGAAAACCGTACGCAAGCAGGCTGTTCGCTTGTTTCAGAAATCAACGTCCAGTCGGGAAGAACTTATTCAAATACTACCGGAAGATATTAATATGGAAACGATATAGTTAAAGTTGAGGTTATGAACTATGGAAATTTCGGGTGATTTGTCTGGGATCAAGGCGAGTCAGATACAGGAACTTAAAATGCTCTCCGACTATCAAACGGAGCGGCAGCAATTGCTTCATCCCGAAATTCTTAGAGGCCTAAACCGTTTGACACAGCTCTGGAACCGGGAGATTTGTGTTTACCTTTCCCGCGGGGGAGTACTGATTGCGGCAGCAGTGGGAAGACATGCTGCAGTTACTCTCCCGCCTCTTAAGGGAAGATCACAAAGCAAACATTTGCGCTGTCTGCATACCCATCCCAATGGAGTTCCAACGCTTAGTTCTCTTGATTATAGCGCCTTGACATCGTTAAGGCTGGAAAGTATGACAGCTATTGGAGTACGCCAAGGTGAACTGACGGGTTTTCAGCTTGCTTATCTTACAAGTGACGGTAATCCTTTCGTAGTTGATCTTAGTCCGAATAACTGGCAGGAGTTTGACTATTACGATTCAATACCAGATCCTTCTCACGATCGCAAGGGGCGGAAAAAGACAGAGACGAAACCTGAAAAAGAGCGTGCTTTTCTTCTGGCCTTGCAAGAGGCAGATCAGGAGTTTAATGAGGATTTGGAAGAGCTGGCAGAGTTAGCACTTACTGCGGGAGTCGAGGTCGTTGGGCAGCTTGTCCAACTGCGTCGTTACGGCCAGTCACGAAGCTATATAGGCAGCGGTAAGCTGGAAGAATTAGTTCATCGGCTTCAGGAAACAAGGGCTGAGGTCCTGATTAGTGATGATGAATTGTCCCCGACACAACTGCGGACCCTGGAAATGGAAACGGGATTGAAAGTTTTAGACCGCACGGGGCTAATCTTAGATATTTTTGCCCAGCGTGCTCGTTCTCGTGAAGGTAAACTTCAAGTGGAACTGGCACAGCTAAAACATTTGCTGCCTTATTTAACAGGACAAGGACAAGCTTTATCCAGGCTAGGCGGCGGAATTGGATCACGCGGTCCTGGAGAAACCAAATTGGAGCTTGACCGTCGGAGAATGCGCGAACGAATCAATCTTCTGGAGAAAGAGCTGAGAGCTGTCCTGCAGCATCGAGAGATTCAAAGGCGTCAACGGGCTAAAAGCGGTTTAACGGTAGTAGCCTTGGTGGGCTATACAAATGCCGGAAAAACGACGTTTATGAAAAATGCTATGGAGCAGGCAGGCTTTCGTTCTGATATTCCCAGCGGAGAAAATAAATTATTTGCGACCTTAGATCCTATTGTCCGCAGAGTTCAAATTAAACCTGCGCTTGAAATTCTGCTGAGTGACACAGTTGGTTTTATCCGCAAACTGCCTACTAAGCTGCTTAGAGCATTTTTGGCTACCCTCGAAGAAGTTCAGCAGGCTGATGTTCTCATTCATGTCCTAGATGTAAGCCATCCGCAGGCAATTCAACAGGCTGAGACTGTCCACGAGGTTTTAGGACAATTGGAGTGTCAAGAAAAGCCGATCATCACACTTCTCAACAAAGTTGATAAAGTTCGGGATGATGAGGAAATCTCAAAGCTGGCCCAGGTTTTGCCTTATCCTATCTCTTTATCGCTTAAACGCGGGGATTCTTTAAGTCCTGTCTGGACTGTCTTGGAATCTATGCTAGAGTAATTTATCCATTAAACGTTATAAGGAGGAGCATCGTGTTTTTGAATCCTAACTGGCCGGAGTTTATTCATAAAGCAGTTGCAGAGGCAGAAGAAGTTCTCCGCCAACAATTGCCCTCTCTGCAAGAAGTTTCGGCACAAAATCACGAAAAGGTACTAAGAGCCTTTCAAGAAGAACGTGTTTCTGCCTATCATCTCCAGGGAACGACGGGCTATGGTCTTGGCGACAGCGGACGGGACGTCCTTGACAGAGTGGCAGCTCGTATTCTGGGGACAGAAGCGGCTCTTGTGCGGGGGCAATTCGTTTCGGGTACTCATGCCATTGCCGCTGCTTTATTTGGTGTCCTTCGTCCTGGCGATCAAATGATTTCAGTAAGTGGTACACCCTATGATACTCTGGAGGAAGTCATCGGACTTCGAGGAAAAGGACAAGGAAGTTTGCTGGATTTTGGGGTAAGCTATCAGGAGATCCCTTTAGACAGCCAAGGAAATATGCAGTTAAAATTGTTGAAAGAGGCTCTTACGGCTAAAACCAAAATGGTGATCGTCCAGCGTTCGCGGGGCTATGCTTGGAGAAATTCCCTAACGATTGCCCAACTCAAAGAACTTGTTGACTTCGTAAAAAGTCACTTTCCTAATGTGGTAATATTTGTTGATAATTGTTACGGTGAATTGGTAGAACCTATGGAACCTGGCGACATTGGGGCAGATTTAATGGCCGGATCGCTCATCAAAAATTTAGGCGGGAGTATTGCCCCTACCGGAGGGTATATTGCCGGACGGTCTGACTTAGTCAGTTTGGCTGCACAGCGTTTAACGGCACCTGGAGTTGGCGGTCATATGGGTGCAACCCTGGAATGGGAGCGCTTATTTTATCAAGGATTGTTCTTTAGTCCTTTAACGGTATCTGAAGCTCTAAAGGGAGCGGTTTTTTCCGCGGCTTTTTGGCGAGCTTTAGGTTTTGAAGTTAATCCCGAACCTGAATCGCCCAGAACAGATCTTATTCAGGCTGTAAAGCTTGGGTCGAGAGAAAAAATGATTGCCTTTTGTCAGGGACTTCAGAAAGGTTCTCCAATTGATGCTCACATTAAACCTGTTCCTTCCGGCATGCCGGGGTACGAAGACGAAATTATTATGGCCGGCGGGACATTTGTCCAAGGTTCAACGAGCGAATTTTCTGCGGATGGTCCTTTAAGAGAACCTTATATTGTCTACCAGCAAGGGGGTATTTCTCAACGGTATATTCAAACGGGAAATATTTTAGCAGCCCTGAATTTATGGCAGCAAGGACTCTTAGCTTAAGTATTGATCTTGATATTTGGAACTTTGACCATCCTGTGATACTATTAAACACAGAAAAGGGGTGGATTATGGAAGAGTTAGAATCCAAGAAAAGCACGACTCGCTTTTTTGTAGAATTACTAGAAATAGTCCTTATTGCCTTCGCCCTTTCCTGGGTGTTGCGGACTTATGTTGTTGAAGCACGTAAAATACCTACCGGTTCGATGCTTCCGACAATTCAGCTTCAAGACCGGGTCATTGTTGATAAGTTTTTCTTTAAGGAGTTCGGTCATTTGACCCGAGGGGATATTGTGGTTTTTAAACCGCCTGCGAGTGCCCATGCAACGGAAGATTTTATTAAACGTATTATTGGTTTGCCCGGAGATAAGATAGAGATACGTAATCACACGACATATGTCAATGATAAACCACTCTATGAACCCTATATCTTAGAAAAATCAAAAAATGATTTTGGTCCCGTTGTTGTTCCTAAGGATTCTGTATTCGTCATGGGTGATAACAGAAATAACAGTGATGATTCAAGGGTTTGGGGTTTTTTACCGATAAAAAATATTACGGGCCGTACATTGTTCCGCTATTGGCCGCTTGATCATTTTGGAGCTCTCGCCCGCTAAGGTGGGAGCTTTTTTAAATTTGCGTCATATACTAAAGTGATGAATCTTATCACCATAACTAGTGTTACTTACTAACATAATCAAGCAGAAAATTATAGTTAAACGAATACTTATGAGAGGGTGGGGGATTGTGGAAAATCACAAAATCCGTGTGATTCTAATCTTTGGCGGGCGTTCAGGGGAACACGAAGTTTCTCTAAACTCTGCTCAATCTATTTTTAAAGCGATTGATCGCAATCGCTATGATGTTGAAACTATCGGAATTAACAAGCAAGGCCAATGGTTCTGGGGTGTTCTCCCTCAAGATATTATTAGGGAGGGGTTTTCCGGGAGCAATCAGTCTCCTCAAGTAACTCTTGTACTTGATCCGTCCGATCAGCGCTTTATTGCCCTAGATGGCCGAACGCTTCCTAATGAGGGTAAATTTGACTTTGTTTTTCCAGTCCTTCATGGACCCTATGGGGAAGATGGAACGCTGCAAGGACTTTTAGAAATGGCCAATGTTCCCTATGCAGGTTCAGGTGTCCTCGGGTCTTCTCTCGGCATGGACAAAGACCGTATGAAAGTGGTATTCCTGGATAAAAAACTTCCTTTAGCCAATTACCTGACATTTCTGCGTTCTGATTACTTGAAGCAGCCGGAGACTTGGGTGTCAGCTATTGAAGCTAAAATAGGATATCCCTGTTTTGTGAAACCGGCCAATTTAGGATCCAGCGTGGGTATTTCCAAGGCCCATAACAGTTCAGAACTGATTCAAGCTTTAAACCTTGCGACAACTTATGATCGTAAAGTTGTCGTCGAAGAGAATATCGTGGGCAGAGAAATCGAAGTTGCTGTCTTAGGCAATGATGATCCGAAAGCCTCATTGCCCGGTGAAATTTTGCCAGCAGAGGAATTCTATTCTTATGAAGCAAAATATTCGGATATTGGTTCCAGTTTGAAAATACCGGCGCCTCTTCCTCAATTCATCATTGAACAATTACAGAGTATGGCCATTGAAGCGTATCGTGCAGTTGATGCAAGCGGCCTCAGCCGTGTGGATTTTTTCTTGACAGACAAGAATGAAATTATTCTCAACGAGATTAATACCTTGCCGGGATTTACTGAGATTTCAATGTACCCGAAACTTTGGGATGCAACAGGCATTCCCTACGCCAAACTGATTGATCATTTAATTACCTTGGGATTTGAACGGTTTGAGGAAAAACAAAAGAGCAAAATATCAAAAGATTAGTGAACAAATGCTATCGCGCTGAAGGATGGATTGTACCAAAACGAAGCATGGTTCATGGTATGGGAATTACGCCCACTTGTAGAAGTGGGATTCTTACAATTGAATTAGTTTATAAGGCAATGGGCTGGAGCAAACGAGAAAGACGTTTGTTCCAGCCCATTATTTTTCACTTTACTATTTAGAGTCCCTCACCGAAGCCCCGATGTTCAGCTTTAGCTGAACGAGTTCACTTAAGTTCGTGAGTACTTAACCTAAGTAAGAGGGATGCTGCATATCTTAATTAGGGAGTTTGGAGTTAATGCAGGGTGCGAAAAACACCGATGACCTTGCCTAAAATCGAAACATCTTGGGAGTAGATGGGTTCCATTGCCGAGTTTTCAGGTTGAAGACGAATGAGTGTTCTTTCCTTAAAAAATCGCTTTACTGTTGCTTCGTCTCCAATTAAGGCAACGACAATTTCTCCATTGCGCGCTTCATTTTGCTGATGAACGATAATTAAGTCTCCATCTAGGATTCCAGCCTCAATCATGCTTTCTCCCTGAACTCGCAGCATAAAAACATTTTCCTGATGGACTAGGTCAGCAGGCAAGGGAAATGTTCCTTCCATATTTTCTACAGCCAAAATGGGTTGCCCTGCCGTTACACGACCGATAATTGGAATGTGAACAACTTTCCTTGAGTCGAGAGTGTCACTGGTGTCGTCTAAAATCTCGATGGCCCTTGGTTTCGTGGGATCTCTCCGAATATATCCTTTATCCTCAAGAGTTTGAAGATGCCCATGAACTGTAGAACTAGACAATAACCCAACAGCTTCGCCGATTTCTCTAACGGAAGGGGGATATCCTTTTTTGTGGATTTCTAGCTTAATAAAATCCAAGATTCTAGTTTGTCGTTCCGATAAATCTGGATACATATTTTCACTCCCTACTTATACTTATGTATATTTTACCATTCCTTAAAACAAAGCGCAAACAAATGTTCGAAACCAGTGATTAAAGAAGGAAGCTAGAGAAAAGGAGATGATAATTTGCGAACTAAGGTTCAGTGGAATTATTTCATAGCATTGACTCAAATTCTTTGTCTGATGGCTGCAGCCTTGGTTTTTTGGAACTTACTCCATCGTTCTCCCAGCCAAGATAAGGATATATATCCTTACTTGCTCTCGATTTCTCCCAACCTCGTGAAGGAATGTTCCCAAGAGTATCGGTCTGGCAAAGTAGTTCCCTGGGAGGATTTGCTGGCAATCCGTTCAACACTTTCTCCCCAAGAGGGTCAATTCTTAATCGAACAGCTCAAAAATAAGATTTCTTTCCAAAACTTATCCTGGGGGAATATTCCTCTGCCAATAAAAAATCTAGTAACAAGACGTCGAGATATATTAGTTCACGTTCAATATCTCACGCCAGGCAGGTACAGATTCCCGGTAGTTGGAAAGACATGGTTTGAAGATAGTTTCGGTGCGGATCGTGAAGGAGGCAAACGTGCTCATGAGGGGACGGACCTCTTTGCTCCGGAGGGTACTCCGATAATCAACATTTGTGGAGGAAGAATAGAACAGCTGGGATGGAATCGCCTGGGTGGAGAACGAGTTGGAGTTCGCGGCGATGATGGGAATTATTATTATTACGCACATTTGGAAACAATATCATCTAAATTGGTAAAAGGAAAACGAATTGAAGCAGGTGAAGACGTTGGAACTATGGGTCATACGGGAGATGCTTTGACGACACCTGATCATCTTCATTTAGGTATTGAAATCCCAAATGGTCAGTGGATAAATCCGTATCCTTTTCTCGTTGTCTGGCAATATTGGGCTGATCAGCGAATCAATGCGGCGATTCATAATCTTTCCAAGGATGAAAGGAATTTATTAATTTTGTCCAGATTCGGTATTTTATGATATGATAGAGAGTAACATAAATCCAATAGCCGATAACTCATAAAAATAACTAAATTCTGAGGGATTGATAAACTTGAAAACAATTGGTAAACCATGTGTTTTGGAAGACCGGCTTTGCACAGATTGTGGTGAGTGTGATCGCTGCGATCTTGACCCTAGTAAAATATGTGATAATTGTTGTCAGTGTCTAGACACTCTTGAAGGTGATTATGCCGAGATCGGAATTGATGATATACTAATAAATAAGGAAGATCGAAGTTCTGGAAAAAGACTCCGTAGAAAAGGCATAAACTATACTTTTAAACATCGATAAGGGTCTTAAGAAGAGAAGAGCAAAACCCCTATGTTGGAAACTCCAATATAGGGGTTCTGTTGTGATGCATCTAAAAAAAGAAGCAATTTTACAATATATTACAATATTCCGGAAGGTAATTATTGACTGTTTATAGAAAATAAGATTAACAATTTCTTTAGTATCTGTGTTAATTACACTTGAATTAGGATTGAGGTGGACTAAACATATGATTAATCAAATAATTGAATCTTGTCGCAGGATCAGTTTTCAGGTTAATTTATTCGAATTACTGGAAGGTCTGTCCATTTTAGTACTAATAGCAGTGATTGTTTTGCTACAGAGAAAAATTCTTAGTTATGTAAGAAAGGAAAGTATAATTGATGAGCGGATAAGAGAAACAAGCGCCAGAATAGCACGGGTGGTGGCGGAAATAGAAGAATCAAAAGAAGAAATTAAAGGGCAGTCTATCGAAGAAACGTGCCAAGCGGAGAACTCTGCAACAGACCTCGTTTCCAGTAAAAAAGAAACCGATAATAATGTTCCTAAAGGAAAGAAGACTCGAGCAATGTCAATGGAAGAACGATGGGCGGAGTTTGAAAAGAAAAGAGCGATACGCACTACAGCGTGATGATGAAGCCACACCTAAAAAGGTAGTCATTAACATAAAACCAACATTATGAATATGCTATTACTGAGTCAAGCAATTTCAAAATGATACGATCGTAATGATTAGGGGGTGGAAAATGCCAACTCTGGGTCTTGTATGGACGTGGCCATACTGGCTTAATTATTGGGGAGGACCATATGGCGGCGCTTTCGGGTGCGGGTGTTATCCAGGCTTAGGTCGGAGGTGGTGGTAAGCACTTTTTTACTGACCTTTCTCATCTCAAATTTACAGATCTTAAAATCATCAATCTGCAGATTTTAATCTTATCTTTATGGTATCAATATACATCAGTAGATTGATACCATATTTAATGTTAGGCATTTCTACGGCACTTAATTGCATCCGACGATGTTATAAACCAATGTAATCGGAAGTAAACTATACATATAGGGATTTTGGCTAAATTGTCCTAGGAATATTGAAAGTCGGATAACTTTCTTGGCCCTTCCAGAAACTCTTTGGCGATAAATAATGTTCCGTCGTCCTTAGTTTTGACACTCCATTTGACAAGTGCTATTGATCCATCATTGATTTCGATTCCTGTGATACTTCGCGGATGGACACAGCTCCCGTCATTAAAATAGGGGGGGGCGCCTACATCCGGGAACATAGGTCTATGAGTATGCCCGGCAATGAGCAGATGTTTATTTACCTTTACCCATTCAATCAGTACTTGATCGACATCTTCTTTTTTTTCATAATTTTTTGCTGTACTTGTAGGGTCATTCATACCGAATAACTCGAGGTGTTTCCATAAATATCTGACAAGAAATCTTGATAATCTCCAAAGCTCATAATCCATAATATTTACCTGGTGTCCATGAATTAAGAGGATCTTCTGATTTGTTTCTTGATATCTTAAAATTAACCCCTCATGTAGTTTTAGATCCTTAAATAAGGGGATAAACTTTTTTTCTTGTTCATCAAAGTATTGATATAAGTTATTGAATACATAATTCTCAGATTGTTTAACGATATCGTGATTCCCCCAGATCATATAAAGCCGGCCTTCATTGTAAAATTTAGAGAGGAGCAGAAAAGTATCATTATGTATATTAATGATATCGGTTAGTTTGTTATTTTTCCAGAGTTCATCACCATCACCAACTTCGATGTAGGTATAGTTTTCATGGTAGTAATGGTTTAAGGCAGCGTAATAAACATTTTGGTTTTTGGAAAAATCATCAGCCCAACTTCCGTCTCCTCTATGGATGTCACTCATTAGGATGATTTTTGAGGAGTTGTCAAACAGAATCTCTTCCGCAGTTTGAAATATCATTGAAATACGTTCTAACTTATCCATGTCATCCTCCTCATTAGCTTAAATCAAAACAATAACCAAGCAGCAGCTGGCTTATAATCTAATATATTGGCTGCAGGCAAAAAGGGTGCACTTTAAGTGCACCCTTTTTGCTGAGAATTATTCGTATTAAAAAAATTTATCCGGAACGTAAAAGTGATTAACACACACTTACTTTTCTGACGCTGGAAATATAACCTTAAGAGCTGAAAAAAAGATGGCGATGGACAATCTTATCTAGAGTTAAGTTATGGGATAATGATAAAATGATAATCAAAGAGGCATAAAAATGGAGGTGATATTACTTGGACGAGCATGTTGAGGAAATAAAACCTATAAGCAGCATCCGCCCGGCTCGAAAGATCGGGTTTGCCGATTCTCGTAAAGGGCGGCGGGAAACGATGTATCACTTTGACAGAAAGAACGTTCAAAAGAGAATGGAACCAAAAGCATCTTCCTTGAAAAAGGTGCCAACCCACAACGAAACCTGCGCTAATAACTTTGCATCGATTTCGGAAGAGATCATGGATATCAAGAAACGTTTGCCTTTCGACAGAGCTAAAATTATCCCAGAGGAGTAATTTGTTACCCCTAAGACTCGCCTCTAAACTTTATATGAGCATCGGAAGTATTTGAACTTTTGGTTATAAGCAGAGATTTAAGAATTACTTAATTTCTCCCAGTCATCTAAAGACATCGATTCCCAATAGCCGCAGCTTCTGCATAGCACAATTTCTTGCTCGTTAATATAGGTGTAATAATACTTATTACTGTTGCATTTTGGACATCGTAATACCATATTGAAAACTCCTTAAAAATACTAAGATTTGAAAGACAGTTTTCCATTTTTCGAATATGCCAGTTGACCATTAACAAATGTATAGATGATCTTAGATTTAAGATTAAATGGATCTCCGTCGAAGACAACCAAATCAGCATCGCAGCCAATTTTAACAGCCCCGATTTGCTGACCGCATTCTAAAATTTCTGCAGGATTCGAAGTAAGAGCACACAGCGCTTCGGACGGCTTCAGCCCTTCAGCGATACTCAATGCGGCAATAGTACGCAATTGGTCTATAGAATTATAGGGATGATCAGTGATTAGAGCTACTTTTATGCCGGCATTTACTAGATTAATGGCAGTCTTGTAATTTCGGCTTTTTAATTCCATCTTAATTCGCGGTGTTAACATAGGCCCAAAAGCTACCGGTATTTTGCGTTCTTTAAGATAGTCTTCGACCAAATCGGCTTCGGTTCCATGTTCAATGACGAGTTTATGAATTTTGAATTCTTCAGCAATACGTATTGCGGTAACAATATCATCAGCTCTATGAGCGTGGGCCCTTAAAGGAATTTCACCTTGTAGGACAGGAATAACTGCCTCAAGACGAAGATCTCGATATTTAATCTTGCCTTGTTGCTTTAATTCTTGATAATCTTCTGTTCGCATAAAAAGTTCTCTGATTAAAGCAGCCGTTCCCATTCTCGTAACGGGGCATATACTTTCAATGCCATAAGTACTGATTGGATTTTCGCCTAGGGCAATTTTTAAGCCAACTGGATTTTTTAGGACCATTTGATCTATGATGCGTCCCGAGGTTTTAATCGCTAAAGAGAGGCCTCCTACAACGTTATTACTCCCTGGTCCTACCATAACTGTTGTAACTCCGGATTTAACCGCGTCTTTAAAAGCCACATCCAGGGGGTTGACTGCATCGATGCCTCGAAGATGGGGGGTAACCGCATTGGAGGTCTCGTTATTGTCAACTCCGATTTTTCCCGTGCATTCTTCAATAATACCTAAATGAGTATGGCAGTCAATAAATCCAGGCAAAACGTATTGCTCTTGAACATCAATTATTGAAGAACAACCAGCAGAAGAAAGATCCTCTTCCAGAGATATAATCTTACCCATCTCGATTAGAATGTCCTTATGTACAGTTCTTCCATCTTGTTCGAAAAGCAGACAATGTTTAAGAAGCAGTGAGTCCAAAAGATCTTTCCCCCTTTCGTAGTTTTAGTTTGTCATAATCATTAGGAGATTATGAAATTATCCAGATAAAATTAAGCTTAAACTCAAAAGACGCTTTCGGCGTCTTTTTGCTTAACATGAATAATCTAGGGTTCACTCGCTCTCAAAATCTGACTTGTTATTGGTTACCTCTTCATTGATTGCTTCAATCTCTTCCTCGGCGGGCATTTCTTCATGGCTTTCTTTTATTCGTGTATTGGGCAAACCGCAATTGGGACAAAAATATACTAAAACTGGCTGATCTCGATTTATAACCTCTTCAATGCTTATGTTTAAAGCATAAGCTGTTGTGATAAACCATTGATCCTGATTGCTTTTTTTATCGCAATGGACACATCGAATCTCTTCTGTCATTCTTATCCCCCCTTAATTCAATTTATGGATTTAAGTGAACAAGGTTCCTGAAATTGTACACTGCCATTTAAAACAGAAGATGGGGCAGAAAGAAGGTATGAATTATTACGAAAATGAAAAGATAATAAAAATACCAGAAAGGAACTAAGGGAATGAAAGCAATTACATTTCAAGGAGTCAATCACGTCGAGGTTAAAAATGTTGAAGATTCTACAATTATGAAGGCCGATGACATTATATAATGGGCGGCTACGACGGTGGTCAGGCAGAGTACCTGAGAGTACCCTATGCCAACGTTGGGCCAAGAATAGTTCCGGAAAATCTTTCCGATGAACAAGTGCTTTTTCTAACAGACATACTGCCGACTTCGTACTGGGGGGTAGAAAATGGCGGTGTGAAAAAGGGGGATATCGTAGTAGTTTTAGGTTGCGGACCGGTAGGTTTACTTACCCAAAAGTGGGCTGCCTTGATGGGGGCAGATAGAATCATAGCAGTGGATAATCTGAATTACAGGTTGGAACATGCCCGAAAGTATAACAAAGTTGAAGTGATAAATTTTGATGACTATGATAATACCGGAGAATACATCAAAGAAATAACCCATGGCGGAGCGGACGTAGTTATTGATTGTGTTGGGATGGATGGGGAAATGTCTTCAGTCGAAAAAATAGAAACTCTCCTGAAAATTCAAGGAGGCTCAAAATCGGCCCTTGAAATTGCCTCACAGGCAGTCCGTAAGGGGGGAACAATATCTGTGGTTGGTGTCTATGGAGCGAGATATAATAATTTTCCCTTTGGCGATTTCTTTTCCAGAAATGTTACCCTGAAAATGGGCCAATGTCCCGCACATTCGTACATAGATCGTATTTTAGAGATGATCATTAAGAATGAGTTTGATGCAACGGATATAATAACTCATCGAATGTCGCTAACCGAGGGAGAAAAGGCTTATGAACTATTTGACCAAAAGCTTGACAGTTGCATCAAAGTCGTGTTGAGACCTTAGTCTAAAGGTATCCCCAGATGGTCAATACATGCCCCGGCAGTTCGCCAGGGCTAACTTTTTTGGAGGATGATGATTCACAAAAGTATTCACATATTACGTCGCTTCAGGCAAATATTTTACGAATTATGTAACGAATGCAGGATATTTGTTGTTGGAAGTAGAATTATATGAATTAATAATATAAATTATAGAAGTATGAAAATACTCCGGTCGTTTTCATTATTGCTCCGGTTTAATTCATAAATGTTCGCCCAAAAATCCAGAAAAAGGGGAATAACCTAGTTTAACGAGGGGGAAACAAAATCATGAATTCCATTTTTTTTGTAGCTTTGACGCCTGATATGGCTCAAGTTGCGGGACAGGTGATGCATGAGCTCAATTTATCGTTTCCTATCGAAGTGGTAAGCTTTGATCGAGGTTCAGAGGTAGTTAGAGCCAATCCTCAAGCGGATGTTATGATCAGCAGAGGCCTTATGGTTGATATGTTAAAAGAGTATACCGATAAGCCTGTTGTTGGGCTGACCATGACTATTGCTGAGATGTTGGAAGCAGTTCAGCGTTTGATTGCCGGTGGAGCGGCAAAAGTGGGTGTGGTGGCTCATAAAGGATTTTTAGATGATATGGATGATTCAGACTTCGTTGTCGGTGAAACGGCAATATATGTTAGGCCATGGACTACTATTAAAGAAATTCCCAAAATATTGGAACAATTAAGCAAAATCGGTGTTAAGGCTATTACAGGGGACAAAGGCGGATATACGGCAGCTAAGGAACAGGGCGGATACATGTTGGACCTCCTTGAATCGGGTCAATTGGCAGTAAAGCGTGCTATAACCGAGGCGTTAAAAATAGCGCAAGTCTCAGTGAGAGAGCGAGAAAAAACGCAACGATACGAACAGGTGTTAACAGAACTTTATTCGGAACTGGAACAATCAGCTGCTTTTGTTGAGGAATTAGCGGCCTCTTCTGAGGAACTAGCCGCTTCAAGCGAAGAATCCTTTAATATCGCCCAAATTGCCACTCAAGAGGTTAATGGTATTTCAGAAATATTACAAGTAATTCGCAGGGTGGCTCAGCAAACGAACTTATTGGGCCTCAATGCGGCAATTGAGGCTGCTCGTGTAGGGGAACATGGACGGGGTTTTTCTGTGGTGGCTGAGGAAGTACGCAAACTGGCCGTGGAGAGCAATAAGTCGGTTAAGGATATTGATGAGATGCTTAAGAGATTTCGTGATTCAGTCATTCGCGTGCAAAAAAATGTTGAGCAGAGTAATGTGATAACTAAAGAGCAAGCAACTGCCACTCAAGATTTGTCCCAGAAATTAGAGAGCCTTAAATTGGTAGGGGAAAAGTTAACCTCCGTGTCAAAATAATTTGAGAAGTGGAACAACAAAATGCATTAAGCAAAAGTCCGGCATATTGCCGGACTTTTGCTTAATGCATTTTGTCTAAGGTTTTCGTTAAAAACCTATAATTTGTATTCGAACTGCTCACTTAGTTTTTCAGGATCCGAGAAATGAAAAAAAATTTGATGTGTATTTAAGCGAACTATTAGCTCTCTAGAGCTGTGTTTTCAAACACCTTTCGAAAATGATAACCATAAATTGACAGAGTAATCGCTAAAGGGAAGACTTTAGGTCGTTTCATTAGTGACCAGAAAATAAGTCTCCAATAATACCGCCTCTCTTTCTCAATAATTCCTAAGCGAATGATTGATTTTAAAAAGGCTAAAATATGATTAAAACTTAAAGGGCCTGTGGTGGAGGCGATGGGTTTGTATTCTTTCAGAAACACAAGGATTCTTTCATAATAACGACTCGGAGAATAGATAGTGTTGACAATTCTTTGATATCCTTTGACCAGAGTTTCTCGATCCATCTTGGGAATAAAATTCATACTAAAATCTGTATTATCTCCTGTAAACCCTTTTAATAATCTGCCTTCACCGGCTAAACGCTGATACAATTTAGTTCCGTTAGGAGCGTTTAACAACCCAACCATAGCAGCAGCGATCCCACTTTGCTGGATAAAATCAATAAGGCTATCGAAGATCGAACTATTGTCATTGTCGAAACCAACAATGAAGCCGCCATGAACTTGTAGACCAGAGTGCTGAATTTTCTTTACACTTGAAATTAAATCTCTGTTTTTGTTTTGTACTTTGTTACACTCGGCTAAACTGCTTTCATTTGGAGATTCGATGCCTATAAATACGGTATTAAAACCGGCTTTAACCATCATTTCCATTAAGGTATCGTCATCGGCAAGGTTGATTGAGGTTTCAGTTAAAAAGGCAAACGGATAGTTTTTTTCCCTCATCCAGTTAATCAGGGCTGGGAGAATATCTTTCATAAGCTTTCGTTTATTGCCAATAAAATTATCATCGACAAAAAAAACTCCGCCACGCCAACCGGATTCATAAAGGGCGTTTAACTCCCTAATTAATTGCGGGGCGTCCTTTGTTCGTGGTATGTGTCCAAATAAGCTGGTTACATTACAAAAATCGCAGTTAAAAGGACATCCGCGTGAATATTGAATGTTCATCGTTGAATACCTTTTTTGATCGATAAGTTTCCATATAGGTACAGGAGTATCACGCAGGTCTGCCCATTGATCAGACGTATAAATATGTTGTGCTTTATTCTCATTAAGGTCATGGATAAATTTCGGTATGGTAAGTTCACCCTCATTTAATAAAAGATGATCAACATCATCATAAATTTCAGGTTCAGCGGTAAATAGAGGTCCGCCAGCGACTGTTTTTATACCGAGAGCTTTGCAGCGATCAATCACTTCTCTCGTTGATTCTCTCTGAACGGCCATGGCACTAAGCATTACGTAATCAGCCCACAATAAATCTTTATCTTTTAGTGTCGTTACATTCATGTCAATCAAGCGCTTTTCATCATCGTCTGGAAACATGGCAGCAACAGTAGCCAGTCCAAGAGGCGGAAAGCTAGCCTTCTTTGATACAAATTTCAAGGCATACTGAAATCCCCAATATGTAACTGGGTATTGTGGGTAAACAAAAAGTATTCTCATAGCTAACTCCCTTCTGTTAAATAAAATTTAATTTTTATGATTATAAACCTAATCAAAATAAAATGCAAAAAATGGCATAGATTAAATATATTGATTAATTACCCTGTATTATGGTAAATGTAATTTGGAATTTAGATTCTTGTGGGTGTCTATTCGAACTATGGTATGGGGAATACTAATGAACAATAGTGAATCTGTGACTTTTTTTAAATTCCGCTAAGGGAATTTTGTAAGATGTGGTATAGTATATTTTGGTCGATTAAGATGAACTAAGACAGATTGGCGGAGAAAATATGATTGACTTTAAAGATGTAGATTTAGACGACAAAAAATGGATGGAACCACTTCTTACTGCAGCTGATTTGAGTGGATGCCATCAGAACTTTACCAATATATTTGCCTGGTCAAAGATCTATCACTATCGTGTTGCCCAGGTAGATGGTTTTTTGGTGGTCAAAGGAGTTATGGATGATGTAACCTATTATTTTTACCCTGCTGGGTCAGGAAATCTTATGATTGTATTTGAGGCTATGAAGCAAGATGCCGTCTCCTGCGGACATGAATTTGTTTTAGCCGGGCTTTCACCTGAAAATATAAAACAGCTAAATTCCTTGTATCCCGAGCACTTTGAATATCGTGAGATGCGCGATAGTTTCGATTATGTTTATTTCTTAGACAAGCTTGTTTCTCTTGCGGGCAATTCTCTTCACTCAAAACGAAATTATATTAATCGATTCAAGAAGGAAAATCAGGACTGGGCTTTTGAAAAAATCACCTTAGATAACCTTTCTGATTGTTGGGAAATGAATAAAGAATGGTGTAAAATTAATCCCTGCGATGAAGGAAGTATTGCTGAGGAAAACTGCGCTGTCCGCCGTTGCTTCAATAATTTTGCCGAACTAAGTATAGAGGGCGGACTGATTCGGTTAGAAGGCAAAGTAATCGCCTATACAATGGGGGAAAAACTAAATTCAGATACGTATGTTATTCATGTTGAAAAAGCATTTGGTTACATTCCGGGGGCTTATCAAATGATAAATCGTGAGTTTGCGGCAACTATTAAGGAGAAGTACCCTGATCTAGTGTATGTAAATCGTGAGGAAGATATGGGTGTTGAAGGGTTAAGAAAAGCAAAACTGTCTTATCATCCGGACAAAATGGAAGAAAAACATCTGGGTACTTATTTTGAAGGGTAAATAATTTTATAGACAGTCAGGTGGAGATTAAAGTTCAATGCATGAAATGCGGTTGGCTGAAATAGGTGAGGAAAAACAACAAAAAGAAATATGGAAACTTTGTTTTGGTGATCCTGAGCGTTATATCAATTTCTTTTTTGCCCATAGGTATAAGGCAGATGAAACAGCTGTTTTGCTTAATGACAGGCAAATATTAGCAATGCTCACAATGATGCCGGTTAAAACCGTGATTTCTGAACATTGTAGTTATAGTACCGCTATGCTCTATGCTATTGCTACAGTCCCGGAATACCAGAATCAAGGTCTGGCTTCTAAGTTAATTGACTACAGCTGCCAATATCTTAAACCGTCTAAAGCCGAGGTTTTCGTGCTGGTTCCGGCAAGTCTGAAACTATTTGACTTTTACCGTAAACTGGGGTTCCGTAATGGATTCTATATTAAGGAGACTCAACTTAATTACAGCAGTGTAGCTGCCTTACCGGTTTATCAACAGGGCGAGTGTCGAATTTACCCTATCACACCTGAGGATTATAATCGTCGCAGGAATCATCAACTTCAGGGTAGTTCCTATATTTCTTACTCAGATGAGGACATTGTTTACCAAAAAAAACTGTCTCAACTTTCCGGAGCAGACATTTATGCCATAAATATTGAAAAAATTGCGGGATGCTTAGCGGTTGAAAGACTAAGTCCTCAGAAGGTACTAATCAAAGAGATTTTAATTCCGGCAGATTTAATGGTCCCAGCTATTAAACAGATAGTTCAGGAAATACCGGCAGATGAATATGTTCTGCGTACCCATCCTCGTTTTGGCAAGTATTTAGAGGGAATTGTGCGTCCTTTTGGAATGATTAAGGCACCTGAGGAATTTGAAGGGACTAATTCTCAGGAGAATTTTGGATATCTGGGCTTAGCCTTTGATTAGATAAAAACGCCCCGCCAGTCAAAATGGTTGGGGCGTTTTTTATGGTTATTCTAAAACCTCCTTCCAAATTGCGGGTGGAGGTTTTTTGTATTAATAAATATTAGTTGAAAATTATTTTAAATTGAACGAAGGAATTTATCTCTTTTTGGCGAATATTTAAATAATAAGGGAAATATAGAGAGCGAATGGTTATAAAGAGGGGGCGATGAGCTTGGAAGAGAAAGAAAGCTATTACCAATGGGCGCTGAAGAAAGGAATTTCACGCCGTAATTTTCTTAAATTTTGTACAGCTATGGGGGCAATGTTAGGCTTAGAAGCATCAGCTTTACCAAAGATTGTCAATGCCATGGAGACAAAACCGCGTATTCCGGTCATTTACCTTAATTTGCAAGAATGTACCTGTTGCTCGGAATCATTTATTCGTTCCGGACATCCCTTAGTGGCAGATCTGATTTTGAACATGATTTCTCTTGATTATATGGAAGTTCTTCAGGCTGCCGCAGGGGATCAAGCCGAAGCAGCCAAGCAGAAAACTATGAAAGATTTCTTCGGCAAATACTTGCTTGTTGTCGAAGGCAGTGTAGCCACCGGTGATGGAGGAGTCTACTGCACCATTGGGGGGAAAACGACCCAGAGCGTCTTAGAGGAAGCTGCCGAAGGTGCTCTTGCCGTTGTAGCCTATGGCTCTTGCGCTGTGAATGCCTGTGTTCAAGGATCAGCACCTAATCCGACGAATGCTGTCCCCGTTAAAGAAATTATTACCAACAAGCCAGTAATTAATGTTCCTGGTTGTCCGCCGATCGCCGAAGTCATTACAGGTACGATTGTTTATTATTTAACCTTCGGTACGCTGCCTGAATTGACCAATCAAGGCCGTCCCAAAGCTTTTTATCAACACCGAATCCATGATAATTGCAACCGCCGGGCTTTTTTTGACGCCGGTCAGTTTGTAGAATCCTTTGATGATGAAGGGGCTAAGCAAGGTTGGTGCCTCTATAAAATGGGCTGCAAAGGTCCGACAACTTATAATGCCTGTGCGATTACCCAATGGAATGATGGCCTTAGCTATCCCATTAAATCTGGCCATCCCTGTTTGGGCTGTTCAGAAGATCATTTCTTTGATAAGGGACCTTTCTACACTCATCTCGCGGATGTACCCAACCATGTGATTGGAAAGAACCCTGATCAAATAGGTCTTATTGGCTTAGGAGTTGCCGGTGCTGCTGCTGGCGCCCATGCTTTGGCTACAGCAGCCGGCAAGGCAGGCAAAACTTCCACACATAATTCTCCTAAAGATAAATCTGGTAATTAACGTTAGTTGACTCGAAATCTATTGAGGGAAAAAAACTGATTTAGAGAGGGATTGTAGATGGCCAAAAGAATAGTCATTGACCCTATTACACGTATTGAAGGACATTTGAGAATTGAAGTTAATCTTGATGGCACAAAAATTACAGATGCCTTAAGCTCTGGAACAATTTTTCGCGGAATTGAGAAAATAGTCGTAAACCGCGATCCCCGAGATGTCTGGGCTTTCGTTCAAAGAATCTGTGGTGTATGCACGCATATTCATGCTTTGACATCCCTCAGGGCAGTCGAAGATGCATTAAGTATCAAAATACCCAAAAATGCTAACCTTATCCGCAACATAATGACTGCTGCTCTTCATTTACATGATCATATCGTACATTTTTATCATCTCCACGGCTTCGATTGGATTGATGTTGTCAGCGCCCTAAAAGCCGATCCGGCACAAACATCGGCTCTTGCCGCTTCAATCTCTAATTGGCCCTTGTCATCGCCGGGATATTTTAAGGATGTTCAACAGAAAATTAAAACCTTTGTAGAAAGCGGACAGCTTGGGATATTTGCAAATGCTTACTGGGGACATCCGGCATACAAGCTTCCGCCTGAAGCTAATTTAATGGGGGTTGCGCACTATCTCCAAGCATTAGAATGGCAAAAGGAAATTGTTAAAATCCATACTATTTTCGGCGGAAAGAATCCTCATCCCAACTATGCCGTCGGCGGAATGGCCTGTGCTATTAACTTAAACGACAATGATGTTATAAATATGGAACGATTAAATCTTGTTAAATCTAAGATTGATGAAGCTCGGACTTTTGTAGATCAAGTCCTTATGCCGGACATCCTGGCCATCGCCGGTTTTTATAAAAACGAGCTTTGGGGAGGCGGAGTGAGTAATTATTTGGCATATGGCGGGCTTCCCGCGACAGATATCAATGACCCGGATCACTTCCTCTTTCCGCGTGGCGTTATTTTGAATCGCGATCTCAGCAAAGTCTATGATGTTGACCTCAAAGATCCTAACCAAATCCAAGAATTTGTATCTCATTCCTGGTATAAGTATGATGACAAAACTATTGGGCTCCATCCTTGGAATGGCGAAACAAACCCTTCGTATGATGGACCTAAACCGCCCTATGCTAACCTTGATGAAAACAAATCCTATAGTTGGATTAAAGCTCCCCGCTGGAAAGGACAAGCCATGGAAGTTGGTCCCTTAGCCCGATTTGTTATAGGCTATGCCAAAGGAAACCAAGAAATGAAAGGTCTGGTTGATGAAGCACTACGCAAACTCGATTTACCAATTAGCGCTTTATTCTCAACTCTTGGCCGCACCTTGGCTCGTGCTCTGGAATCTAAATATTGTGTGGATCATCTGGCCGGGTTTTACAATGAGCTTATTGCCAATATCAAAGCCGGTGACTCTGTAACCTTTAACTCCGAAAAATGGGAACCTCAGACGTGGCCTAAGGAAGCTCAGGGGATTGGTTTTTCTGAGGCCCCCAGAGGAGCCCTCGGCCATTGGGTACGTATCAAAGATGGTAAGGTCAGCAATTACCAAGCAGTCGTACCCACAACTTGGAACGCTTCTCCGCGTGACCTTAAGGGACAAAAAGGGGCTTATGAAGCATCTCTCCTTGATACCCCCATGGCTATAGAAAATCAGCCCCTCGAGATTTTAAGAACCATTCACTCCTTTGATCCCTGTTTGGCTTGTTCCACGCATATTCTCAACAAGAACGGGCAGGAAATGCTAAGAGTAAGATCACGTTAAGGGGGGAGAGTTGATGACTCAGAAAGAACAAGTTTATGTCTGGCAGATTCCCATACGTTTATTTCACTGGGTCAACGCCTTTTGCATTACGATTCTTTTCATAACAGGGATGTATATCGGGCATCCGGCGTTTACTGTCAGCGGTGAGGCTGCCGGTCATTTTCTCATGGGTACCTGTCATTATGTTCATGTAGTAACGGCATTGATTTTTACAGCTAATATGCTGTTTCGTCTCTATTGGTTTTGGGCAGGCAATGACTATGCAAAACTCCGCTTTTGGAGAAAATCATTTTGGCAAGATACCTTTAAAACCCTTAAGTATTACCTGTTTCTCTCAAAAAAATCGACGCCTCATGTAGGTCATAATTCTCTAGCCAGTTTATTGTATCTTTGTTTTATCTGGCTGGCAGGTAGTATGATGATCATCACCGGGATGGCGATGAAAAGCGGCAGTGATCCGAACGGAACTTGGTTTGCTCTATTTGGCTGGATAATTCCGGTTTTAGGTGGAGAATATAACGTTAGGATCTGGCATCATCTTCTGGCCTGGGGGTACCCGCTCTTTTTGATCGGTCATCTCTATATGTTATTTCGCCAGGACATTTTGGATAAAGACGGAACTGTCTCCTCCATTATAACCGGCTATAAATTTGTTGAGACTAATAGTTGCGCCTCGCCTGATTTGGACCTTTCTTCAGAGACAATTTCAGCAGGAGCTTTAGGAGCTTTAGGAGCTGTCAGCTCGCAAAATAATTCCTTATAAAGGGTACAGAGCATTGATCGAGGGGGCATATTCGTGAATAAGGTTAATATAGAAGACCAAATTGAAATTGGAATACTTGGACTCGGAAATTCTATCCGCCAGGACGAAGGGGCTGGTATTCATCTTTTAGAACGGCTTCGAAATAATCTTCCTCCGGAAATTGTCCTTCTTGATGGAGGAACGGATGGCTTGAGATTATTAGAATTCGTCGAGAATACGAAACGGCTGATCGTTTTGGATGCTGTTGAGGCGGGAAAAAAGCCAGGAGAGGTAGTTGTGTGGCGTGGAGATGAAGTGCCGAAGTATACAAGCAATAAACTTTCTGTACATCAAATGAGCTTTGCAGAGGTTTTGTACTGGGCCGGATTCCAAGGACGTACACCGGAGGAAATTGTTGTTATTGGTATCCAGCCTGAGAGTCTGGACTGGGGGACTGAATTAACAGAGACGCTGCAGAGAAGTATTCCGGAGGCCGTTGCTCGAGTCAATAACTGTCTGGAAGAATGGCGCCATGATAATTTGCTCAAGAAGACACTTTAGCTAAGGTTTACATACGAACTGGCCGATATTCATAATAGCAGTTAGTTTTGCGGATGAGAAATTACAGAGTATCTTTGCGTTAAAAATATCACTAGCCTGGTAATTTGAGCAGGTTAGATTAGGCTTCTGCTATAATGTTAGGGGGAAGTTCGTATGCCGACAAGAAGAAGTTTCTTAAAATGTATAGCAGGTTTTGGAGCAGGATTACTTCCCTGGTTAGGTTGGTCAAAGATATCTGAACTTGTAAATCTTCAAGTTGTACAAGCATCGATTCTGACCAAGGACTCGTCCCTAAAGCCGGAGAATTCTATTCTCGTCAAAGATGATTCCTATCTGAACCAGACGGCAATGGATGATATTTTTGCCCTAACTAAGTCAGACATTCAAGGTCGACGGGCTGGAACGGTCGGGGCAGAAAAGGCTGCTGCCTATCTGATGGAACAATTGGAAGGCTTAGGGCTGGAACCTCTGGGCGATTTGATGGAAGATAATACCCGTAATTATACAAATGCTTTTACAGTTTATCCTGTCGTTGAAGAATTTTTCCATGGGCGTTTGACGTTTCGCCCCGGAAATCCCCAAGATTTGCGCACGCCCTGTGTAAACGTCATCGGGGGCGTTATGGGAACGAATAGGAATGAATCGGTAATCTTATCCGCTCACTTTGATCATCTAGGTATATTTCAAGGTTCTCTTTATCCCGGGGCCAATGATAATGCCTCCGGAGTAGGTTGTATTCTTGATGTCATGCGTCGTTTGCTTAAAGAAGGAGTCAAACCAAAACGCAATGTAATATTAGCTTTTTGGAGTGCGGAAGAAATGGGTTTTGTGGGATCGTTTTCCTTTTTGCAAAAGCCAACGTTTCCTCTTCAAGGAATTCAAGCTGTATTTAATGTTGACACCATTGGTAATGGTCCTTTGAGGGATTTTTCTATTTGGGCCAGCAGTGATAATAAGGCCGTACAAGCTGTACAGACTGCCGCTTCCACAGAAAAAATAAGCATACCTTTGACTTCACATGATGGTTATAATAGTGATCAACTGTATTTCAATATGGATCATATTCCGGCAGTAACAATGATGGCTAAAGATTGGCTTTATAAGAATCATACTCCGGCTGATGTCCCTGATTTTGTAAATCCGGAAAAAATTGCTTTGGCGAATAAAATTCTCTATAACGCTGTTCAAGCCATCGCTTTTTAGTCGACTCGAATGCAAATTAAGATAAGCGAGTAATAGTACGAATTGATAAAATGTCTTTAAAAGCTTCTAGCCATTAAGGCTAGGCTTTTAATTTTTGAGGGCTGTAATGACGTGCAAACTTCTTTTGTTCGTTCTTACAGCTGAAAGGTTATTTAGTGATGCCAGTGTCAGCGAGAAATTTTTTGTATTCTAGTGGAAAAATATGGGTATTTAGCATATTGTGTACTAGGTTGCAAGAAAGGAGGAAAACAGAATGGCATTTGGAGCAGCTGGCGGTGGAGCAGGTTTTGGCTGGGGAGCAGGTATTGGAATCGTTGTAGTAATTATCTTGCTTTTAATTGCTATGGGGATTGTATTCTAAAGAATTTAAAAAAGAAAGAGGAGAATAAATTATGTATGGATATGGAGGCTTTGGAGGTTTTGGCGGCGGCTATGGATATGGTGGCAGCTGTATCGGAGCAGGGATTATTGCCATTGCAGTTCTTATTTTAATTGCACTTGGAGTTATCTTTTAGATTTAGATCGGAGTTGTAAATCTAAAATATCACAGACTGCTGGCAATGCTGGCAGTCTGTTTGTATTAATTCATACCACAGTATAAGAACTAAGAAAAATAACATTTGTAAAATAAGTAACGTTGACGTAAACTATAAATAAAGTGGTTTGCAGAGGAAGCCATTTTTAAAGAGATATGCGAAAGGAAGACGACAACTATTGCTATTGTTTAATAAAAGGCCTGAATTTTATTGGATGTCTAAATGCCTAAATGTAAAATGTTGATGCGGTTATCGTTCTCTAGTTGCAGACTATAAAATCTCTAATTCAAAAGAGAATTGATGATTTGCAGAATGGTAATACTTAAAAGGTGCAAAATAAGACAATTATGATTTATGCTAGTAATTTTGGCGAATTTATTTAGGGAAGGATCAAAGTTTATGCAAAATTCACGTTATAAATGGATTGCATTGTCAAATACAACACTTGGAGTATTTATGGCGATGCTCAACGGAAATATTGTATTGATTTCTCTTCCGGCAATTTTTAGAGGAATCCAAATTAATCCCATGGCTCCTGCAAGTACTGCTTATTTGCTCTGGTTGTTGATGGGGTATACCGTGGTGACAGCCACGCTGTTAGTTTCCTTTGGCAGAATATCCGACATATATGGCCGGGCCCGCTTATATAATCTAGGTTTCGCTATTTTTACGGCAGCTTCAATCTTACTTGCTCTTACCCCGGGAAAGGGGAGCATAGGAGCAACTGAATTAATTCTCTTTCGCCTTTTGCAAGGGGTTGGCTCAGGATTCCTGTTTTCCAACAGCACTGCGATTCTTACGGATGCCTTTCCACCTAATCAAAGGGGCATGGCAATGGGACTAAATCAAATCCTAGGCATCGGCGGTTCCTTAGTAGGTCTAATCCTAGGCGGTCTTTTAGCAGATATTCAATGGCGTTTAGTATTTCTAGTCAGTGTTCCTGTCGGCCTTACGGGTACAATATGGGCCTATCTTAAATTAAAGGATACAGGGTTATTGTTGAGAAAAGAGAAGATCGACTGGTTAGGAAATGGTACCTTTGCCGTTGGCTTAACAGCCCTTCTTCTAGCGTTAACATATGGTATTATGCCCTATGGAACATCGAAAATGGGTTGGGGTAATCCTTGGGTTATTGGCGGCATTATTCTTGGAGTTGTTCTTTTAGCCGGCTTTATATATATTGAACTCGTTACCGAGACGCCTATGTTTCGCCTAGAATTATTTAAAATCAGAGCTTTTGCAGCCGGCAATCTCAGTTTGTTTTTATCATCAGTAGCTCGAGGCGGATTACAGTTCATGCTGATCATCTGGCTCCAGGGAATTTGGCTTCCTCTCCACGGCTATAGTTTTGAGCAAACACCTTTATGGGCGGGGATTTATATGCTCCCAATGATGTTAGGCTTTTTTGTCATGGGACCGGTAAGCGGCTTTCTTTCAGACCGTTTCGGTGCCCGCGGCTTTGCTACGATTGGTATGCTCTTATCAACGCTTGCTTTTATCTTATTAACTTTTTTACCGGCCAACTTCAGTTATCTGCCCTTTGTTATTATCTTGCTGATTGCTGGTATAGGAATGGGGATGTTTGCTGCTCCTAATACAACGGCTATCATGAATACTGTTCCTCCCGAGCATCGAGGAGCTTCTTCCGGGATGCGTGCTACCTTACAAAATACAGGATCGGCTTTAAGTATGACATTATATTTCAGTATATTGATCATTGGCTTAGCTCATCATTTGCCTGCCACCATGTACCAAGGACTTATCAGTGCAGGCGTTCCGGCAGCGACCGCCCAAACGGTTGCCAACTTACCGCCGACGGGAGCTTTGTTCGCCGCCTTTTTAGGTTATAACCCGATGGCCCAACTGTTACCTGCGGCTGTTCTCCATAATCTGCCTCAAGCAAGTCAGCAGCTGATTCTCGGGACGGTTTTCTTTCCTAAACTAATTGCTCCTGCAGTAATGTCTAGTTTGCGAATTGCTTTTTACATTTCTGCCGTGTTGTCAATCATTGGGGCGGTGGCTTCCTATATGCGAGGAAAGACGACTCAGCCCCTTCAATAGTAAAATAAAATTTTTTTCTTATGATAATAACTACGATGAAATTAACAATTACTTTAAAGAGGTGGGGTAATTATGGCAAAAGCATTTGAAACTATGGTAAAGCAGGTCGTATCGGTAAGTAATCATGATTCAGTAAAAACGGTTCTTCAGGCTTTTGTTGAACATCGGATCAGCGGAGTTCCTGTCATCAATGACAAGAATGAACCAATCGGTTTTATCAGCGATGGTGATATCATGAAAAATATCGGCTATCAGGATCCAAAGATTTTCTTTATCGACGCTTTTAATTCGGCCTCGTGGGTAGATACGGAAACCTTTGATGACAAAATAAAAAATCTCATGAATTGCAATGTTATGGAAATTGCCACCAAACGGGTTATAACCGTGGAAGCAGAAGAGGATCTGGATCAAGTGGCAAAAGTTTTAGGCAATAAAAAAATCAAGAAGGTCCCTGTTGTTTCCCAGGGGAAACTTGTAGGTATTATTAGTCGCGGAGACATTGTGCGATATATCGTAAATAACTTTATCCACTAAGCCTAGGAGAGCATCCGATTAATTTGACAGCACGGCAAAGCCCCCATCTTGTGAAACTGATCCTTATCAGTTCCAAGGTGGGGGCTTTTTGTCTATGATAACTCCAGGACAACAACTTCTTGGCTTTGAGGCAAAGACGAAGAAGAGATATTTAGATCTTTTGCTTTTTTAATTAAATCAAAGTGTTTGAGGAAACTATCAACACCGGCAATAGGCAATGAAATTGTATCATCCCGTTTATAATGCATTGGTAAAATAATCTTGGGATTCAGCTGATGGATTACTTGATAAGCTTGTTCAGCGTCTATGGTATAAAAGCCCCCCACGGGAACACAGACGATATCTACTTGTCCGACGTTTGACAACTGTTCTGGGGTTAGAACATGTCCAAGATCCCCTAAATGGACAACGGTGACGCCGTCCATTGTAAATGAAAAAAGAACATTCTTGCCGCGTTTGAATCCCAGGTCGTCATCATGAAATGTTTTTGTGCCTGTTAGCGATAGACCGAAAATATTGTGCTGACCTTCTTCATCAATAATTAGAGGTTTTCCGGGAAGACCTTGAACATGATCGTGGTCATGGTGATGATGGCTCACGGTAATAATGTCCGTATTAACTTGAGGAAGAGGGTATCCCACTTTTTCATTAAAGGGGTCTGTTAGGATTTTTAGGCCCTCCTGATTAGTAAAAAGAAAGCAGGAGTGACCAAACCAACGAATATGCATTGTTTTCACCTCTCCTAGGAAATGATTAAAAACGAATAAGCCGCCATAAAAATCCGGGTGGATTTATAGGCTGTAAATTCTGAAGCGGAATAGATTGGACTTCTTCACCAGATTTAATTTTCAAGGTGGCACGATTACTGTTGGCTGGCATTGGTAATTTAGTAGTTTGGGGATCTATGGAATAGTTGACTTTCATGCCAGGATATCCAAAGATTTGTACAGACTTAGACGCCTTTAACGGACTGTTGCTGCCCCAAGCCGTTGTAAGTTCGCCGTAACCCGAGGCAGGTTGGTCTAAAGTATAGAGTTTGAATTGAGAGCGAACTTGATCCAGTATGTCAGCATTTGCTTGAAGCGCACTTTGGAGAGATTGTTGAGTAACTTGACCTAAAACTGCACCAATAATGTAATGGGTTTCATCGCCAGCAACAACGGGTGTTGCCGAGACAAAACAACCGCCTGCTGCTGTTGTTGATCCTGTTTTAATGCCTGTAATGCCATGTTTTCCAACCATGCTATTGACATTGTATACTGTTCCGGCAACAGGAAGAGTCGCTTGCGGCATAGCAACAATTTGACGAAAAACAGGGTCTTGCATGGCTGCTTGAGCAATTTTTATTTGATCTACAGCGGTGCTGACCGTTGTTTCACTGACACCGCTGGCATCTGCATAGTGAGTTTTAGTCATACCAAGGGATTTTGCGGTTTCGTTCATTTTGGCAACAAATGCTTCATCTGATCCGGATACCCATCGCCCCAGGGTATCGGCAACATTGTCTCCCGAAGGGAGTAATAGACCTTCCAGGAGTTGCTTTTCAGTGAGGGTTTCCCCTTCTTCAATCTTTAAATATGAATAGCCATTGCTTAAAGCATTTTGATAACCAGCGAAATCTTGGGCACTCATAGTTAAAGCGGGACCGGATTGACCCGGTTGTAAAGGATGAGTTTTTAAGACTAAATAAGCAGTCATAATTTTTGTCACGCTGGCAATTGGAACGGGTGATTGGTTAGGTGTTGACGTTATAACACCTAAATTTTCTGTGCCAACAGCTGATTCACCCTGTTCAGGAAATGTTACCGAAAAATGACCGGGCAATGAAGAGGATGTGGTAGTTAGTTTCGCTTCCACGGTTGGCAGAGGACCATTGTAACGACCAACGGCCAATGCGCATACTAACACAGCAATGAGTAAAACCAAAATTCCTTTGATGGGAACCATCGAAACCTTGCGAGATGGGGAAGTGGACGGAGTCCCAGACATAAAAAAACCTCCTTAAATAGATTAATAGGAACAGTTTAATTTTACAGGAAGAGTTCGGTTTCGACAAATGGTTTCTGAGTAATATATTTATTTTGGGCATAAGTTTATTATAGGCAATTAGTATATCTATCGAAGTGAAATAGGTCAAATATACTCAGATAATGTCAAATTAAACTTAATGTATGTCATAAAATGATAAATAATATGATAATATGATAAAAATACGTTATAATAGTTAAAGAATGTTGTACTTTATCATATCTTATAATATACTACTTTCCAGTGATGCAATAATCGTTTTAATGAAGTAAGGAGATAATTTAACATTCAGTGATAAAGGCAAACTCAGTGAGAGCTGAGGACGCAAAGCCACGGGTCTAGCTAAAAGATGATAGATAGCCGGGTTACCAAACAAAGAAACTGTGTCGCCGTTCATTGAGTTCGGCGGCTTTTATTTTTAATAAAATAAGGAAGGTTTAAGAGAGATAAAGAGGAGGGAGAATTCTTGAATTGGTTGTTGAAGCAAGTTCATACGAATTTAGCTGCAAGTATGACAGCGAGTGCCGATTTATTTGATAAGGTTGGTGTATTGTTATTACATAAAGGACAACCAATTACAGAAAGCATCCAAAAACTTCTTGAAAATAGGGAGGTTTTTATTTGGGAGAAAAAAGAAGATGAAAATCGTTCGGCTAATATCATTAAACCCTTTCCTAAGGATGTCTATGAAAAATTAGTTGGTTCTTTATGGAATATTTATCATGAGGCAAAACTTATTAGTCAAGAACAGATAAAAAAGACAATCGAACTTGTGGAAATAATTATCAAACAATTAAGAGCTACTAATGTATATTTGAATTTAAATATGGTTCGACTTGATGTAGAACAATTTAGACATCATGATTATGGGACCTTTGTGCACAGTTTGAACGTGGCTATTTTAGCGACGTTGACGGCTAGGCGTTTGGGGTATAGTGAGAAAAAACTTAAGTATTTAACTTTGGGAGCACTTTTGCATGATTTGGGTAAACTGAATATTCCTAAAGAAATTTTGAATAAACCTGGAACTTTGACAGAGAAGGAACACCTTCTTATGAAACAGCATCCACAGTTTGGTGCGGAGATGCTTAAAAACTCTCGGGTATTGCCAAGTGTATTAGAGACAGTCATTAAACATCATGAACGCTGGAATGGCACAGGCTATCCTTGCGGTTTAAAAAAGAATGACATACATCTCGATGCTCAAATTGTAGCTGTGACCGACGTGTTTGACGCCTTAACTGCTGACAGACCCTATCGAAAAGGTTTGCCGCCTTACTATGCTTTGGAGATGATCATTGCAGGGGCGGGAAAGGGTTATGATCCCATAGTAGTGAAAGCTTTTCGTGAAAGTCTAATCTTATATCCGGAAAACGCAGTTATAACACTTAATACCGGTGAAATAGGAGTAGTTGCGGCTGTTCCCATGCAAATGCCTACACGGCCTTTGATACGTCTGTTAAAAGATAATAAAGGGCGGATAATCAACAAGGAACAATATATAGATTTAATGCAAGATTTAACTCGTTTTATTGGGCGTATTGAGTTTAACCTTCCAATGCGAGGCTATCCATAGGATGGGGATCCAAACAGAAACAAAAGGAAAAATAAGGTAACTTTCAGCAAAAGAAAGCTTTGTACTTAAATAGAATCCTTTTTTTACCCCGAAAGCAATTCCTAGAAAAGCGGCACATAATAGGAGCCGCCATTTTATGCCTTTAAGATTTAGCACAGTTTCTAATCCCCAGGTCGTCATATAAAAGAAAGCACAACATTTTATTACTAAGGCTCCAAGCCAAACTCCCATAAATAACGATTCCACGCCGGCCACAGTCCTGCTTAATTCAACCATTTTGCCCAATTCGAGAATGCCAAAGGATAAACGAACTGTTTCTCTTGGTCCGAAGACAAGAACTTGAATTAAGACTACGATGGTATTTAAAATTCCTACTAGAAAAGCTGCACGCCAAATCCCCGTCTTAAATTGACTTTTTCCTTGCTGATCGTTATGAGGCAGAAATGTTATAATTCCTGCTAAGAACATGGAATAGACCATCGGAAAAGGTATTACTTTAATAGCGCTCCATAAAAGAGGCTTCACTCCGTTTCCCAAAAAAGGAAGAAGTTCGTTCTGTTCAATTCGCGGAACTGTTAGGACAATGTTAAAAACTAAGGCAACAACGATGATGGGCAAGAGGACTTCGGAAAAGCGAGCAAAGACTTCGATTCCGGAAGATGCCAAATAGAATACTAGAAGCAGACCACCAAGGTAAAAGACCCAACGAGGCACCAAGGGCATGATAGATTGTTCATAAATAATTCCGATAAAAGCCAAAAGTAACCCGCCATAATAACAAGATATTACAATATAGAGAGAACCTATAATTTTGCCAGTCCATTTTCCAAAGATAATTTCCGAAATATTCAACAAACTCTTTCGGGGGTATTGGGTTGATAATGAAAGTATCATAATACCGTAAGGAATTGTTAAAGCAAAGGCAGGCATAATAGACATCCAACCGTCTCGTCCGCCTGCTTCGGTAACAAAAGTAGCTATGAGAAGGAAAGTTCCGCCCATGAGTACAGATGCTCCTAAGGTCATGAATTGGTGTGCTGAAATTCTTTCCATAGTTCCCTTCCCGTTGTTAGCTTCTCACGTTTGTTTAACAGTTGTGTCAAATTTCGAAAACAAACATGGTATCCATTAGTTTACCCGTCAATCATTCAATTATCCTCCAACAGAAAAACTAAGCAGCTCCGTTTCGTTCAATACCGAAACAGGGCTGCTTAGTTTTTTGAATATTATGCGTATTAACGTTTGCGAATTCCGCCGCCGCCAAAGATAAGAAATATATCTAGAATAAATGTAAACAAATTGATGAAATCTAAAAAGATACTTAGGGTGACTAAAACAGCATTGTCAGCAAGGCTATATTTTGCTCTTTGAAAATCTAAGGCCGTCATCAGGGAAAAAAGAATAGCGCCTCCTAAACCGATCAGCAAACCGAAAGGACTGAAAAAGCTGCTGAAAATCGTTGAAAGAATTGTAACTCCCAGCAGGACTAACAAGCCAATAAAGAGCGCTTTTGCCATACTGCTTAAATTACGCTTTGTCATGAGCCCATAAGCACCAAAAGCGGCAAAGACGATAAAGGTTACTAAAGCAGCTTGCCCAAGTACTAAAAGTCCTTCAGTCGTTGCGGTCAGAGCTTGGACGATTGGTCCAAGAACAGCTCCCGCACATGCTGCAAAGAGCAGGGCCAATCCTGCAGTTAAACCGGCAGCAGGATCGTCTCCTCGTACAACAGCTCGTCGGCTCACGATCGGAATAATAAAGAGCAACAAAAATTCCAAAATAGCAGCAGGCATAAAATATTGTGGAGGTACTAGAAAAGCTCCCGCAGCCATCGCTAAGAACATAAAGGATAAAAGGCCCATGACCTGGGATAACGAAACAGTCTTGACCTTTTTAATGTCAATAACATAGGGATTTTGATAATAATGGGATGAGTTTTCAAATGGTGACATTAGCGTTACACCTCTTTCGTTTTTTTTAGATTAGCGGCTTTAACCTTATAGTATCACGACATTCCTTACTTTACTAACAAATCTCTAAAATTTCACAAAACCTTAAAAAGTTCTTTACCAAATTCCTTCTAAATTCGCCTATAATACAAAATACCTGAACTATGTTTTTATCTATTACAAAACGAAGTTTAGTTTTTCAATTCTATTGATTTTAGTATATTGTTTGAGATTTTAAGGAGTTGATGCATACATAACGTAAATTTTATAAGGCTTTAATAACTGAAGAAGTGTCTCGACTCTGGCCTTTTTGAGTTGTTCTTAAAGTTACGCAGACTATAGTGAATTAAGAAACCTGAAAGTAGGGAATGATTCTATGAGGAAATTACCGACTTTGTTTCTAACCGCGTTATTTACATTTTCGTCTGTTCTCCCCGTATTGGCTTCGACGGATACGTCAACCATTTCTCCCATTATCAATAGAATGGCAGGTCAAGATCGTTATGAAACCTCAAGCACAATTGCCGAACAAGGTTGGCCCAATGGTTCAACAAATTGTATCTTAGCCTTTGGAGGTAATTTCACGGATAGTCTTGCTGCTGTACCCCTGGCTAAAAAATTTGATGCCCCGATATTACTTACTGAGAGCACAACGCTGCCGGCAATCACTAAAAAAACATTAACTGATTTGAAAACCAAAAATGTTACAATAATAGGTGGTACTGGAGTGATCTCTGATGCTATAGATACTGAACTACAAGCAATGGGGATAACAACCAATAGGATTTATGGGTACGATAAATATGAAACCGCAATAGCTGTAGCTAAGCAAGTGACAACGTCACCAACGATGCTGTTTGTTTGTACTTCAGACGATTTTACCGACGCTCTTTCTATTTCACCTGTCGCAGCAATTAAACAGGATCCAATCATTCTTGTATCTCAAGATAGTATCCCTGAATCGGTTAAAAACTATATTTCTGCAAACAACGGTATTGTCAAGACTTATGTTATCGGTGATTCCGATGAAATTAGTGATAGTGTTGCTAATCAATTTCCCAATTATGAAAGGATTGCAGGTAATGACAGCTATAGCACAAATATTGCTGTTAACAATCAATTCGCCGGTGTTTTTGGCCCTAAAGTTACAACTGTAGCTTCCGGTGAACAGTTTTCTGATGCCCTAAGCGGAAGTGCGCTCGCCTCAAAAATTGCTGCTCCTATAATTTTAATTAATAATTCTCCAGCAGATGTGACAAGAAGTTATTATCAAGACAGAATTGCTAATGGTTTAAATGGTGATAGCAATGTAACACCTACCGTTGATATATTTGGCGGAACAGTTGTTATCCCTGATAGTGTTATATCAGGGTTAGGACAGGGAAAGGCCGGAGTAAGTCATTTAAGTCCTGTTAGTGTAACAACTTCAATCGGAATTGCCCCAGTGCTGCCTTCATCGGTAACGGCTACTATGATGGATGGGACAACCAAAACCGTTAATGTCACCTGGCCAATTATAGAATCAAGCAGGTATCTCTCTGCGGGTAGTTTTTGCGTGACAGGTACAATTGCTGAATCCACTGTGGTTAAGCCTATAGCTACCGTTGAGGTTATGCATGAGAATCCAGATCCTATTCTCACAGTTGATCAAATTCAGCAAGATATTTTGGGCACGTGGACAACATCTGACGGAAAATACACTTTGAACTTTGAAAATGATGGAACTTTAGAAGTTACTCAAGAAAACACCGGATATACAACTAATTATAAAACTAAGTATTCTTTTCCAAATAGTACACTAATAAAAATTACAAACTCCAGCTGGACTGAGGAAGATAATTTTGTTTTAATCGGTAAGTATTTGGAAATTTATAATATGGGTGTTCCACATATAACAGGTAATAATATAATAACAGGCACTTCCGCTTATACAGGTTACCTAAATAATCCAACGAGTTTTTCTACCTCTACAAATCCGGTTAATTTTATTTTTACTAAGACAAACTGACGTAGATAACTTTATATTTTGCGGGATGTACGAGAAAAAAGTGCTTTGGCAAAGTAGTATGCCAAAAGCACTTTTTTTAATATTAAAGGATACTTTATAGATTTGTCATTGAATAGTCATTAATTATGTGTGAATTTTCGAGATCTCCCTTTAACAGTTTTTTTAAATTATTCTGTTAATTATTAACGGATTATTTATACCTTCGAGCTCCAAGATAATTTTTAACATAAAAACTGTCACTCAAGTTGGTAATAGTTACCCCTTTTTTAGGGTTATCAGCATGAACAAATTTTCCGCCGCCGATGTAAATACCTACGTGCGATGCTCCCTTAGAATACGTAGAAAAGAAAACTAAGTCTCCCGGTTGGAGGTTACTCTTGCTGACAGAATCGCCTGAAGCATATTGGGCATAAGATGTTCGCGGAAGGGAAATACCTGATCCAGCATAAACATACTGGGTAAATCCGGAACAATCAAATCCTTTTAACGTTGTCCCGCCAAAAATATAGGGCTTACCCACTAAACCTACAGCATGGTCGATGATGTCAGAATGGTTAATAACGCCGCGAGATACATTGGTCTCATCAGTCATAGTATTATTTGACACAGCCTGAGCAACTTGAGTTATATGTACTGATGATGTACCTTTAGGCAGAGAGGTTTCTGCTGTTTGAGTAGTTTTCGTCTGAACTTGATTATTCTTTGGAGCAGCTGCCGTAACGGTTGTTGCTGCTGCTTTAAAGATTGGCTCTGTTTTCGCTGAAGATAACCGTTGGTGAATAAATTGAGGAACAATGAACGACGTTGAAAAGGAATCCAATTTGCTAGGATTCATGAAAGAATTCAAACCCAAGGTTTGAGACGTTGATGGCACTAAAACATTCCCCACCAAGAGCATTCCTGATAGAATGACACCTGATAGTCGAAACAGGCCCGGAGACAATTTCATTCCCTTTTCACCTTTCATAGCTTACGAGGTTAGTTGTCGGATTCGGGCGAAGGTAACAGCCCTACGCCATAGTGGCGATTCACCCCGGTATAGAAATAAAATCCCCCGCTCTAGAGTAATCTCTAGATTCAGCTTTATTTTTCTTTTTCATTTTTTTCATAAACAAGATTTCGACAGAATTCGTCAATATCCTTTAAAACGAAATGTGTAATATTTGGTAAGGAGCCATTTTTAGACATAACGATACCATTGTAATAATTACCATACGGATAAGAGAGAGCTTTTGGTTTCCGCGAGAGGAAATGGCTAACAATGTATCGAATGTTTAGAGTTAGGTGATTAAACTACCGGTATTTTTGTATTTGTAGAAGAATCTGAAGGCAATTTGGGGTGAGCCCCCCTAAAAAAGTAGAAACCCTATCGTATAAGAGGGTAGGAGGAAGAAAGCATGCCGGAATGGGAAGACCAATCGACGTGGCAGCGTTTGAAAGAGGATTCGAAAGCCCGAGAGGATTTTTTGGCCAAATCTCAAATGTTTATTTGTCATGTCGCTAGCCAGGCGTGTTTTCATTTTCTGGAATGGGGCAGGGATGAGGAATTATCCGAGGCTTTGATCGCTTTTAATGAAGCCATCGATTTGTTTATTGCTGATAAAGGCGTGCCTTTTTTAGCATTTGCCAGAGTTTTAATCAAAAGGCGCCTTATTGATTATCATCGGAAACAGCGGTCACAGCTGACAAATTCACTCGACCAAGAGGATATTGGACGAGACATTGAAATTCATCTGAGTTTAAATGAATTCAAAGAGAAAGAACAAAACCGGGAGAGGGCGGCGGAAATCCAACAGTTTACGCAAGCTTTGGCGGCAGTAAACCTTACCTTTCAAGATTTAGTTGCAGCTTCACCCAAGCATCGAGATTCTCGTGAGACATTGCTTAGGGCGGCAAGAGAACTGGCATTTGACGAAGAACTATGGGCTCATGTTGAACGAACCGGAAAAGTCCCTATGCAAGCTTTAGCACTGAAAACTCAGATTCACGCTAAAGTTTTGGAAAGGGGACGGAAATATATCTTAGCAGTAGCTTTGCTTATAGCCAATCAACATGACTATATATATTTAAGAGAATATGTCATCTCGCGGGAAAAGGGGGGAGAAAATGAGTAAGTTGAAAGCTGTGGTACTGGAAAGGTCTGGGTTTCGCTACACTGTTTTAGGTAATGACGGCGCTTTTCGCCATGTTTACAGGCGACAGAACATTGAAGTAGGCGAGGAAATCGAAGTTCGGACAGTTATAATGAATGCAAACAGCCTACGAATTGGGGCAGGGGTAGCCGCATTATTCCTTTTAGTCTTGATGGCTTGTTTGGGATGGAATCTTTATCAAGCACCAACTGCAGTTGCGTTGCTCTCAGTAGACATTAATCCAAGTTTACAATTTACGATTGACTCCCAAGGGCGCTTATTAAAGTTCCAGAGCGAAAATGATGACGCCAAAAGCATGTTAAGTCAGTTAGATCTTAAAGGACAGCCACTAGATAAGGCCCTTGAACAAATTATCACCCAATCTTATGATCATAAATTCCTAAATTCCCAACAAAACTGGGTCGTGGTGGGATATTCTCCAATGTCAGATAAAACCTCAGATCAAATGCCTAAAGAACTTAACGATCAGCAAATCGCTTTATGGGTCACGAGAGCAATTAAGAAAAATGGGTTCACTCCACAGGTTGCAGTTTTTCCTCTGACCTCCCAGGAGCGCGAGCTAGCACAACAAGGAGAATTGACTCTTGGGGAATATGCGCTTTGGCAGACTGCTCAAAAGGCCGGAGTCGAGACGCAAGCTCAGAAGCTAAAAGATAATTCAGAACGGGATCGATTACTTGAAAATCCCCAGGTTCAAGAGCAGATCAAGACTGGTAAACATGGGATGGAATCAAGTACGCCTCAAACGAATGGAAATGTAAGGCCTGATTCTGGATCCTCTGATCAATCAAATAAAGAAACAAAAGGAAAACTAAAGCCTGATAAATTGCCGCCCTCCTCAGGTAAAATGCCCGGCAATGACAATGATTCTATGAATAATAGACATGAAAAGCCTCAGATGAATAAAGGCTCAAATCGTTTTCCGGGAGAATTCAAGAAAAAGGCGGAGAAGGGCACACCCAACGAGAGTTCAAAAGGATAACAGAGTATTAACAAATAGTAAAAGCATAAACCCAAATTAAACATGTTCAAATAAGCAGCTAATGAACTGATAAGATGATTTTCGGCGTATTGGACTAGCTGTTGCTGCTTTGAAAAAATTTGTGAGATTTGGCTGTCAGGGCTAAATCTTCTAAGATTTATTCAATTGAACTAAATAAACATTGCATCTTTGGGATAGCGGATGTTAAAATGTATAACAATATGATGTAAGTATTGTTCATTAAAATTACTAAAAATTTAAGAACTTAAAGCTCAATTGGTTATAGTGCTATTGACAATTTGCTCTATTAATGGTAGTATTTGATCTCGGTCAAGGTGGACAGAAATTGCGTATCACTTAGGCGTTTATCTTGTCTTATCTTAATTTTATATTATTAAGTTTAATTCTTGACAAGGTTAACTTAAAGTGCTATTGTAAAGTTCCGACCTCAAATAGCTGAAACACCTTCTTTCACTGAAAAAGTGTTTTGAGCGAAGCTTTGCCGAGGCTCGGTAAACTTGTGGTGGATTGTTTTTTGTTTGGGGGTATAGCTCAGCTGGGAGAGCACCTGCCTTGCAAGCAGGGGGTCAGCGGTTCGATCCCGCTTACCTCCACCATTAGAAAACTTCTGTATTTTAAGAATTGAAATGGGTAGGTGGCCGAGTGGTTAAAGGCGACAGACTGTAAATCTGTTCCGCGAGGTACGATGGTTCGAATCCATCCCTGCCCACCAATTAAAAAGTGTTATTTTTGGAGGGGTGTCCGAGTGGTTTAAGGAGCTGGTCTTGAAAACCAGTGACTCCGCAAGGGGCCGTGGGTTCGAATCCCACCCCCTCCGCCATTATATTGCCATTGTAGCTCAGTCGGTAGAGCGTATCCTTGGTAAGGATAAGGTCACCGGTTCAATCCCGGTCAATGGCTCCAGCTATTGCGGGAGTGGCGTAACTGGCAGACGCGCACGTTTGAGGGGCGTGTGGGTAACTCCGTACGGGTTCAAGTCCCGTCTTCCGCACCAAATATACTTGGAGAAGTACTCAAGTGGCTGAAGAGGACGGTTTGCTAAACCGTTAGGGTGGGTAACTGCCGCGAGGGTTCAAATCCCTCCTTCTCCGCCAGATACATTCCTCGATAGCTCAATGGTGGAGCAACCGGCTGTTAACCGGTAGGTTGTAGGTTCGAGTCCTACTCGGGGAGCCATTTATTGCGGGTGTAGCTCAATGGTAGAGCACTAGCCTTCCAAGCTAGCTACGTGAGTTCGATTCTCATCACCCGCTCCAGTAATACTTATGGCGGCATAGCCAAGTGGTAAGGCAGAGGTCCGCAAAACCTCGATCCCCTCGTTCGAATCAGGGTGCCGCCTCCAATTGCCGATGTGGCGTAACTGGCAGACGCACGGGACTTAAAATCCCGCGGGTTAATAGCCCGTACCGGTTCGATTCCGGTCATCGGCACCATTACATAATTAATAGACTGGAAAATGTTATAGGGTTATCTTTTCTTTTGACGTAATAATACGTTGGCTTTGTGAAAGAAATTTGCCAACGTATTTTGTTGTTTTCGAGTTTAGTTGTGGTCTCATTAACTGTTAAAAATTAATATTGGTAAGAAAAAATGCCCTAAAGAAAGTTTCTCTAAGGCATTTTTTCTTATCTTCATAAGTGCAATATCCTGCCAAAATCTGCTAGTTCCGCTCAGCAGCATATGCAAATCTTAGAACGATGTGATGGTATCAAAGTGTATGGGGATCTCGTTATTTTTGGGGGACGATTTCTAACCAGTAATTGTCTGGATCGTTAATAAAATAGATACCCATTTCTTTATTTTCATAGCAAATGCATCCCATTTTTTTGTGACGTTCATATGCTGCTTCGAAATCGTCAACCATAAAAGCTACATGGAATTCGTTCTCCCCTAAATCATAGGGTTTTGTTCGCTCTTTTAACCATGTCAGTTCCAAGCTATGTTCTGTAACTCCATCTCCAAGATAAACAAGGATAAAATCACCGCTTGGCGGTTCAAATCGTTTGACTTCTACCAGGCCCAAGGCTTCTTGATAGAATTTTAGGCTTTTTTCGAGGTCTAGGATGTTAAAGTTATTATGATTAAATCGAAATTTCATAGGAAACCTTCTTTCTCAAATTTTGTCGAGTTGTCCTTGAGCAGCAGACTCTTGATTTCTTCAAATTTATTGTATAATCATTATGAGGTGATAACAATGGAAAACGCACATCTTAAAATAAAATATTTATATCATAGTGGTTTTGTAGTCGAAACGCCAAACAATTTACTTATTTTTGATTATTATCAAGGTAGTATCGGCGATCTAATCAAGAAAAGTCCTAAAAATATTTTTGTCTTTTCCTCTCATAGCCATCCTGATCATTTTAATCCTTTGATCCTAGAATGGCAAAAAGAAAGATCGGATATGCACTATATCTTTAGCAATGATATTCTTGTTTCTCCAAAGTTAAATAACCTGAACGTACTTGCCCCCTACGAAAAAGTCGAATTGGGCAGCTTGAAAATTAAAGCTTATAATTCTACAGATATAGGTGTTTCTTTTATGGTCCAGGATGAAGAAACCCGTCTTTTTCATGCCGGAGATTTAAACTGGTGGTACTGGATTGATACTCAGGAAGAGATGGCCAAGGCCGAGAAAGAGTTTAAAGATGAAATTCAAAGAATCAAAGGTGAGGTTATCGATTTTGCTTTCTTTCCGGTAGATCCAAGACTTGAAAAGAATTATCTGGCGGGAGCAGATTATTTTATTCGAGAACTTAATCCTAAATATCTTATTCCGATGCACTTTGCCGATAGCCCTGAAATCCTGGAGGACTTCGTATATAAAATGAAAGACTCCTCCTGCAAAATTCTCAAATTCTCTCAAAAGGGGCAAGAGTTAAGCCTTTAAAAAAGAGTACGGACAAGCACTTCAAGGAGGTATTTCCTTGCATTTCATTACGGGTGTAATTTATGTTGGGAATTGGGGGGATGAAATACACTAAAATAGAAAATAGTAATTAAATCGAATAATCAAAGGATACCTCTTGATCTGTATATCTAATATGATATAATAATCATTATAAATAAGCTAAGTGCCCTTGGCATTTTAAGATCTCCACTTCTCGGCAATAATGTCCACTGGACATTATTGTATTTGGGAGCTCACTACTTCTTAAGTCTTTTCTGGATTGAACTATATTAAATTTTAGAATGGAGTGCTCAAAATGAAACCTGTCCAAATTGCCGAAAATGTCTATTGGGTCGGGGGAATCGACTGGGATATTCGAAATTTCCACGGATATCTAATTCCGAGGGGTACTACATATAATGCTTATTTGATTATTGATGAAAAAATAACCCTCATTGATACGGTTAAGCATTATTTAGCTGATGAAATGTTAGCACGAATCTCTGAAGTTGTTGATCCTTCTAAAATAGATTATATCGTATCTAATCATGTGGAGATGGATCATTCTGGTGGGCTCCCTCGTTTAATGGAAGCAGCTCCGCAAGCTCAAATTTATACCTCATTAAATGGGGAAAAAGGTCTAAAAGCCCACTATAAAGGTAATTGGAATTATAATGTGATGAAATCAGGAACAACGCTAAGTTTGGGTAAGCGAAGTCTTACCTTTATCCATACTCCTATGGTTCATTGGCCTGACAACATGGTTTGCTATTTACAGGAGGACAAAATATTGTTTTCCAATGATGCTTTTGGACAGCACATTGCTACGTCGGAACGCTTTGACGATCAACTTTCAGCGGATATTGTTATGGAAGAAGCTGCAAAATACTATGCCAATATTGTACTCCCTTATGGTAAACAAGTTGAAAAAGCCTTAGAATTAGTCTCTGCTTTGGAGATTGATACCATTGCTCCAAGCCATGGAGTAATATGGCGTTCGAAAATAAAGGATATCCTAAGTGAATATCGTAAGTGGTCTACGGATCAGACGGATGATAAGGCAGTAATAGTATATGATTCAATGTGGAACTCAACAGAGATGATAGCTTATGCTATACAGAACGCCATGGAGGAGAAAGGCATTACCACTAGAATGAGGAATTTAAGAACGAATCATATCTCTGATATTATGACTGAAGTTCTTACTGCTAAATATATATGCGTAGGCTCACCTACCTTGAACAATAACATGCTTCCCACCGTAGCTGCTTTTTTAACATATTTAAAAGGTTTAGCTCCTAAAAAGCGGATTGGTTTAGCTTTTGGTTCTTATGGCTGGGGGGGGCAAAGTGTTGGCATGGTTGAAGATGTATTGAAGAGTATGAATTTTGATCTCTTGGAGCAAATAAGAATCCAGTATATTCCTGATTCTGATCAGTTAACCGAGATAACTAAAAAGATTGCAATGACTCTTAAATAGATCTTAAGCGGAAATCAGAAATTTATTTTTACTTTGGGACTGGATGCTGAAATACTCCAGTCCTTTTTGTATAATGATTAAGGTATAGCCCCCCTTGGTGAAGTGGGAGTCTTATGATTGGATCAAGGGCCGCTATATACCATAATTTTCAGAATGGGAGGTTGCAAAATGTCATTTACTATAAAAACTCAAAGTGATGTCTTTAAATTAGCACTGCTCCTTTATGATTATCTCAGTCAAAATGGTTATCCTGCTGAGGCGAAGTATCTCAATCAATTGGCAGATTCTTGTTACCCACAGAATGCACAATCTTTAGAAGCTCATTTGATCGCCTTTAAAGAAATCAGAGCGGCAATTTCTGACTTGCCTTTAGCATACCTTCGTGCCCTAGATGAAGCAATAATGCTAATATCGGGTAGTTAAGGCATTCAATTTCAATAAATCTAGGGGGAAACATAGCTGATTAGTATTAGGAATTATGCACATACTAAGTTTAAATACTTACAGGGAGGGATTTAATTTGACTGTTCAAGCAGATTTGGAAAAAGCAGTAGCCGCTGCTCAATCAGCTCTTGGAACGTATGAAACTTTTTCAGCGTCGACCCTGGATGGAACAGCGAAACAAATGTTCAAAGAAATGTCTTCCGACATGGAGCGTCATGTCGCACTGCTTAGGGGTAGGCTGGCCTATGTAACTCAGAATAACAGCATGAATAAACCTTTGAGTTAGAGAGAAAAGGCCAGTGAAATATAAATCAGACACAGTAAAAGTCGCCCTGCAGCAAGGGCGACTTTTTAGTCTTTGTATGTAATTGTTTCTATTTTTTTGCTGTCATTATAATATCTGCTTCTCTTAGGATACTTTAAGGCTTTTGATATTGATTATAAAAAGGGCACCCGCCGCCCTGCCAGGTTATTTCCGTAACACCATTGCCGCTTTGAAACTGGTGAAGCATAAATGCATCACAAATAGTTGTTTGCCCGTATAGACATTTTGAACAAGACGCAAAGTCCATACCTAACACTCCTTCCTGTTAGCGCGAATTAAATAATCAGATCTAATATAGGAATATCCAAACTTAAATCCCTTTACTCATTGGAACTACAAATTAAGGGATGCAGAAATAACAAAAATATGCGGAGCAGGTTTCGCTTGGGGAGCAGGAATTATTCCGATTGTGATTGCCATTCAAATTCTGATCACTTTGAGTGTAATATTTTCCAATTGCTTGGGGAAAATACGCATAATCTCCTATGAGTATAAACTAGACTACTATCATGGCAGACTAGTTATTTGTTCTACGATTTGAAGCTGAAATCGTCAATAACTTTGAGTCAATAGCAGGGTGTATAAGGGAGAGCTAAAGGTGACATTTTTTCTGAGAAATGTTAAAGCTATTTCTATTGGTTCAGAACTTGGTTTAGTATACTTTATCGTCATTATTCTAGGTATGCATAAATTACGTCCTGACTATAATCCAATCAGTCGTTATATTAGTGAATATGCGATTGGCAAATACGGAAAAATTGCAGCAAGCAGTTTTGCAATTTATGGATTATCAATTTTAGGAGTGGGCTTAAGTCTGCGTCAGACGTTGGTAAATAGGGATAGAATTGATGAGACAGGACTTATTTTCATGGCCGTTTGGGGTATCTGTGGGCTGGTAAGCAGTTTTTTTAAAGTTGATTTAAAATGTAAACCTTTTTCATTAAAGGGTGCTATCCATACAATTTCCACAATCATTGGATTAATCGCTTCGATACTAAGTTTAATATGCTTTTCTCACACTTTATCTAATACTGCAAGTCATAATGATGCAAGTATTCTCTACCTTGCTTGGATGAGTGGAACTATGGCGATTTTAGAATTAAGTTTAGGATGGATCCTATTCTTAGGTTATCTAGGGGACTTATCATGTAAATTTCAAATAGAAATGCCTCGCATCTGCTTTGTTCTTCTTAAATGTACTGGTATCGTTGAGCGATCAATACTGATTAGTTCTGTTTACTGGTTGATGCGAATTGCATTTTGGATGATCAGAAGAGGCTAGACTATGATGGAATACAGATTTGCTCTATAGGAGTCAAATTCATAAGGGTTTAACAGAATGATAATAGTTAAAATTATTTGAATAAAAAGAAGGAAATAGTCGATATAGAAAGAATTATATCAAAAAATGTTTTGAAGAATAGTAACTATAGCAATGCTTATATATCCTCTTAAGGTAAGTGTTAATGAAGGATCTGCTGAGAAGAAAAAGGAGAGTTTAAATTTTAATGGTTATAAAGCTCAGTGATGCTGTTGCCCAAAAGATTGTTGAATTAATTCATAAACAAAGCGGATTCGATGTCATAGTCTGTGATAATACTGGAACAATCATTGCTGATTCAGAGCAAGTAAGGATTGGTCAAAAGCATAAAGGAAGTTATCAGATATTAACCTCGGATAAAGATTCGGCAGTTATTACAGCCCAGGAGGCTGAAGAGTCAAAAGGTCGAGTAAAAGAAGGAGTCAGTATTGCTATTGAAGCAGAAGGTGCCAAAATTGGTACCTTTGGAATTGCTGGACCTTTGGAAGTTGTTCCTCCCGTAGCGAGAATAGCTGCCGGTATGATTATTATGATGCTGCGAGATGAAGAATTAAAGGACTTTATCCGTAACCAAGTTAGAGTTTTAGGTACATCAGTTGATCAGGCTGCAAATGGTGAATTTGACATTGTTTTTGAATTATTGAAGAATACAACGGAGTCTATAACGTTTGAAAATGGAAACTGTCCTGAAATCTATAAGTTAATAGATAAGATGAGCAATTTAGCTTTTAAAGATACATTGACTGGTACTTACAATCGACGTTATATCGATCAGAAACTGCCAGTAGATATTATTAGTACCTCACTTTCTGAGCAAAGTTTATCAATTATTATTGCGGATATCGATTTTTTTAAAAATGTTAATGATACCCATGGTCATGTAGCAGGAGACCATACGTTAAAAGCTGTTGCAGATATTCTTTCTGGATGTATTCAACGGGAAAGTGATTGGATTTCAAGGTATGGAGGTGAGGAATTCTTAATCTGCCTTCCTGGTGCCGGTCTTAAAAGGGCCGTTGAAATAGCTGAGCATATGAGAAGTTCTGTAGAAAACAGTGAAATAGTATATGGAGAATGTTCGATTAAAATCACAGCAAGCTTGGGTGTTTGCAGTATTAAACCTTCCTCACGTGCTCCAAGGATTAATGCCGAAAAATTAATTGAATGTGCTGATAACAAGCTTTATGTGGCAAAACATAAGGGGAGAAATCGGGTTGAAGCATAAACATAGTGTATCTTTTCCCCACCCAGATGATTACTAAGTGGTGAAAGCCTCACAATTGGATAAAAGTTATTATAAAAAGTTAAAGGATATCTTCAAAAGAGATGTCCTTTAACTTTTTGAGATTTAGGTGAACTGAAATTAAGAAAAAAGCAAAGGCTGACAAAAACTTAACATTAAAAACAAAGGATATAGAATGATTTTAGCGAATAGTAGTTAAGACATAATAAATATTCAACAAGAGGAATAATAATGAATAATAAATTTAAAGTATTAATTTTTATTTGTATGGCATGTATTTTTTGTCTGCCTTTACAGGTGCAAGCCCAAGCCCAAACACAAACAAATGCTCCGACAAGTTCACAATTAACAAATTTACAGACTCAAAGTAATTCCGCAAAGGAAACCCCAAACAAGAACGACGCTAATGAATTGCAGCAATTCGCTGAACAAGAATTAAAACTAAATAGCCAGTTCAGTAATCAGACAGAACAGGAGCTTGCCCTTGATATGAAAATTTTATCATTGCAGCAATCTCTGCAAACCATAAATGAGGGAATTACCAATGATCAATCTGCTTTAGAGAGCCATGTAAGCAGTCAAGTAAAACCAGCAACTTTTCGCCACAAACCATACAACATTTTGTTACTGTGTAATAGTCTTCCTATGTTGGAGTCTGTAGCTGTTTCCCGTCATGTTTAAAATCTCGCAGTGGTGTATAAGTCGGTCTAAAATCGCAGTTGTAATGGTGGCATCCCCTAAAAAGTCAGCCCATTCATCGAATCCTTTGTTTGAGGTAATGATGAGTGATGTTTTCTCGGACATTGAAGACACGAAACCGAAGAACAAATTGGCTTCTATTGTAGAAAGTGGCATGAAGCCAACTTCATCAATAATAACCAGTGATGCCGAGTTGAGTATTTTTATTCGTCTCTTACTGGCGGTCGAGATTTGCGAGGTTTTTAGTGTAATTATGAGTTCATCCAAGGTCGTAAAAGCTACGGCATAACCTAGGTTTAAAGCCTGTACCGCTAAGGACAAGGCCAGATGCGTTTTCCCAATACCAGGTGGTCCCAGGAAACAAATGTTAAACGCTTGCTCAACCCAAGTCATATCGGACAACCTTAGCATCTGTTCCTTGGATACGCTGCGTTGGAATCCGAAGTCGAAGGTTTCCAGGGTTTTTTCGGCCGGTAGATTTGCTCTTCTTCTGCGAATTAGATTTTGCTTTTCCGTCCGAAGACGTTGTTGCTCCGAAAGGAAAACCTCAACGCTTTCGAGAGGTGTGAGATTATTCTTTTTAGCATAAAGGTTTTCTAAATCAACAGGGGCCAAATGCAGCCCTGACACCAATGCATTGACACGTTCAATCCGTTCATTCATGGCTGCTACCTGCCTTTGCATACACATCCAGAGAGCGTTTCTCAGTGGTTACATGGTACTTGTTGTTGCTAACCGGAATAGTATTGAGGACGATGACTTGCTTTGGTTTGGCACTATGCTCTAAAAAATCCTTTACATACGTTATTCCGAAGAGTTTGCTCACCTCACAATATTTGATGGCATTGAGTACGTCATCAATCCCATAGTTATCGCATAATGTTTGCAGCAACCGGAACTGATCACGGGCATAACGCGCTTTTTCTGTTCGAATTGTCTGCAGAAAATCGGTTGCCTTGAATAATAACAACTCATCAACAGTAGTTTGAGCTTTATCCATCGAGTCTGTAGTATCTCTGGTATGACTGGTGCTCTTAATTAATTGACCTCTGCCGGTTGCGATGGGATGTTCACAGATAAATTCACCGAATACGGTCATAATCGTCAATTTTTCACTCTTCGCTTCAATGCTGACCTCTTTTTGATTGTTGTATGTACCAAGAGGTAAAGAGTACCGATTGCTGTCGTAGACGATCGTGTTATCTTTCCGAACGTTTCTGTAGATGGTTACATCACTGTTTGATCGGATGTCTAGCAGGGGCCTTAAGTGTTCACGTTCATCTTCAAACACCTTGGCGGGTATCTTTTTGGTAGTGCCGTGAATTTTCGCATTACCGGTTCTATCCAGCCATTTTAGGAACGAACTGTTGAGAACTTCCTCATCCGCAAAAAGTCTGTTTTCAAGGAAATTATACTTGATGAATTTAACCACATTCTCGATCTTACCCTTGCTTTCCGGATCAGCTGCGCGGCAGAGGTATACTTTTAAATTGCATTCTTGCCGGAACTTCTCAAACTCAAAGGTATGAATAATATCTCCATAGTTTTCCGATACACTGACGATACTATCCTGATCAAATACCACTTCTAGCGGCATCCCACCTATATATCTAAAGCACTCATGACAGCTTGAAACCAGATCGCTTGTTGTGAATGGCCGAGTTTGAAAGAATGCCCATTTGTAACGTGCGTGAGCGAGTACAAAGGCTGCAAAGCGAATCTTTACACGCTGCCCATCAATGGATTGCATCCACTTTTCACCAAAGTCCACCTGTAACTGCTGCCCCATTGGGAGCTCTTCTACAGCCTCATAATCCCTGGGATGATTGGATTTTTTCAGATTATATTCCTCTCGTAACCCTTTGACATAACGACTGACAGTTCGTTCCTTGATATCCTCTTTGTAATGCTCCTTGAGCCAATCGCATACTTGGGCGGCTGTCATTGTTGGATATTGTTTCAACCAGTTGATGATAATTTCCTCATAGTTTGAAAGTAACAGTTCCCGGTTAATGCTATACAGCTGCTTGGCGAATTCATCCGCTGTCATGTTCCAATACCGTGTTACAGTTTCTCGATTTATGTTCAGCTGCTTGGCTGTCCGAGACCGAGTGAATCCAATCTCTTTAAGTTGTTGTATCTGTTTATACATCTTAAATCCTTTCATTCTAACAGCTCCTGACCTCTTTGCTAGTCACTATTCTAACAAAGTCCGATCGCTGTATTTGATTTAAGTTGTATGGTTGTTGGCAAAAAGTTGTATGCTTTGTGGCAGAAACCTGTATGCTTTCATTGGCGTAAATGTGTATGGTTTAGTTTACCATTCACAAGCCAACAAAAACAACTTAAGGATTTGCAAACGCAGGAAATTCAGCTTCAAAAGCAACATCAAGACGATAGTGATAAATTGGGAGATATCCTAAATACTTTTTATCAAAGTGGAAATGAAGAAGTGGGTTATCTTCCATATATGAAAGTGTTATTTCAATCCACGAGTATGTCAGACTTTCTTGATCGCTGGGAATATGTCTCTTATATTATTGACGATTTTAAAGACTTGAATCAGGAGATTTCAATTGCCAATACCAATATTACTAAGAAGCAGTCCTTAATCAGTGAGAAAATGGCTTCAGTAAAGGCCTCGCTTGAAGATAAAAAGAAATTACAACAAACACAGCAACAGCTCTTATCTACCCAGCAAAATCTTCTTGCTCAAGTGAATTCTCAAGAGAAAACAACAATACTTTCTTCATTAGAAGTACAATCCAATATCGATGAATTGGCTCAAGAACAATCCTTAGAAACCTCATTAGCTGCAGCCGGGCGTGCGGACGGCATAAATCCAAGTGATGCTGCTGACGCTGATCTTTTAAATAGCAAAAACAAGCAGTTAGTGTCTATTCCTTATAATTTTCAGTCTATCTTAGCCTACGCTGAACAATATTTGGGAACGCCTTATGTTTGGGGCGGAACTACTCCAAGTCCCGGTTTTGATTGTTCAGGATTTGTTCAGTATGTATATGGGCATTTTGGAGTTAAATTAAATCGCGTGTCTCAAGATCAGTTTAAGGAGGGCATAGGAATTCCCGAAACGGATCTAAAACCCGGTGATCTCCTTTTCTTCAGCACTTATGAAGCTGGTGCATCTCATGTAGGGATTTATATTGGAAACAATATGATGATTGATTCTGAGGCATACGGCGTTTGTTTTGATAATATAACGAATTCTTACTGGGCTTCACGCTATTTGGGTGCCAGGCGTGTGGCTTTTCTAGAAAAACTCTAACGCGGCTATTAAAACGGATGATCTTTACGGTATAATTACTATAATGGCCTTCATCTCCTCACCAAATTCTATTTCTGGAGGATCCTATGATAAATCGATCAATTGCTAACGAAAATATTTTTAAAATACAGGAAGAAGATACTCAAAATAGTTTTTATGGCTGCAATCAAGAGTGGTATACTACGATGTGGCAGCGTCGAGCTGGATGCGGACCGACGGTTGCAACGAATATTGTGTATTATCTCAACTGTACGCGAAAGAGCTCAATATCGGATAAGCGGCTATGGACAAAGCGTAAGGCCTTATTATTAATGGAAGAAGTTTATCAATATGTGAAACCAACAATGCGCGGAATTCCAACGACAAAACTTTTCGGCGATGACGTTCTGAAATATGCTGAAGCAATGAAACGAACTATACAACTTGAAATTTTAGATGTACCTAAAGGCCGAAAATCTCGTCCCTTATTTCAGCAACTTTTGATGTTTTTAGATCAAGCATTGGGCAATGACAGACCTGTAGCTTTCCTAAATTTAGATAATGGAGAAGAAAAACGATTGGATTCTTGGCACTGGGTAACCATCATTTCAATGGTTTACGCCGAAGAAGACAGCAGAGCAACGATAAGAATTTTGGATGACGGGTATATAAAAGAAATTGATTTAGGGCAATGGTTTCAGACAACTGCATTGGGCGGTGGGTTTGTAAGTTTTGATTACGTTGATGAGAACTGAATTCTGGCTATACAACGACAAGGAGTGGAAGGAGACTTAGTTAATTATGGATCAGCGAAAGTTAGTTTTGAATGAGGACAGTGAGTTTAATTTTCTTTGTCATGACGGTCTCGATTGTTTTAAAAAATGCTGCCGCGACATTAATATTTATCTTACACCTTATGATGTCCTCAGAATGAAAAATTTGCTCGGCATTTCTTCAGAAGAATTCCTGGATAAATACACTCTAAACGTGCAATTGCCCACCGGTTTTTCTATAGTTCAGATTAAGATGTCTGAGGAGGATAATTTAACATGTCCTTTCATTACCCCAAAAGGGTGTAGGGTTTATAAAGAACGGCCCTGGTCTTGCCGTATTGCGCCGGTGGACATGCTGGGGGGAGGAAAATACTCCTTTATTTTTGAATCTTCCCGTTGCCATGGGTTGAATGAGAAAAAAAGCCAAACTATTAAAGAGTGGATTTCTGACCAGGGGTTAGAAATTTACGAAGAAATGGAACAAGGGTTTAGTCAAATCCCTAGTTATTTAAAACTTACAGGTGAGCTTGAAATTGATAATAAGATGATTAAGTTATTCTTCTTAGCTTGTTACGATTTGGATAACTTCAAAAGTTATTTAAGGCATAATACTTCCTTGCTCGAAAAAATGGATGTAACTGTGGAACGATTTGAAGAGATAAGGCATGATGATGTTCAGTTAATGAAATTTGGTTTTCAATTGCTTTCTTTAGGTACTGAGCGCTTAAAAGATCTGATATCTGGGGAATTGGCTTAAATTGACAAAGTGAAGCAATGGTGTTACTTTATTAATAAGTTAATATAATTATCCTTCAGGGTTGGGTGAAATTCCCTATCGGCGGTAAAGCCCGCGAGCCGTAAAGCAGATTCGGTTGAATTCCGAAGCCGACAGTATAGTCTGGATGAGAGAAGGTGATGTTCATATACATAATCGCTATTATGTATTAAGTTTGTCTTGTCAAATTCTCTTAAGGATGCTTAAGAGAATTTTTTATTATCGTTCATAAACATTAAAGGAGATGTATACTTTGGAAAGCTGCTATCTTAGTTTTGATGCAGGATCACAAAGCGTAAAAGTGGCTGTTTATACTGAAACTATGCACTGTGTCGCAAAAGCATCCAATCAGACAACGATGAGCTGCCCCCAGCCGGGATGGGTGGATATGGATGCTGATGAATACCTATCCTTGACTAAATTGGGAATTAAACAATGTATTGAGCAATTGCAAACTGAGGGCATTGATCCTAGTCTAATTAAAGCCATTATGGGTGACGGAATTATTTGTGGAATTGTTGGGGTTGACGAGAGAGGGAAGGCGATTACTCCTTACATTAATTATTTGGATTCTAGGACTCAAAGCGATGTAGAAGCTTTAAATCAATTGGATCTGGATATTTGGGGCAAAGAGACAGGCAATGCTGAACCATCTTGCATGTTTCCTGCTTTGCATGCCAGGTGGCTGTTGGCTAATAATAAAGCGTTTCAAGAAAGGGGCAGAAAGTTTGTCCACAATGCTCCTTACATTCTTATGAATTTGGCCGGTTTAGACAGCCGTGATGCTTTTATTGATTGGGGAACAATGTCGGGCTGGGGTCTTGGTTACCGAATTTATGATAAAGAATGGTCCGATGAACAATTAGCTCTTTTAAAGATTGATAAAGCATATCTGCCGAAGATTGTAAAACCTTGGGATATTATTGGTGCCTTATCGGAAGAGGCAGCACAAGAAACTGGATGTCCAGCAGGTATCCCGATTTGTGCCGGAGCAGGAGATACAATGCAGTCCATGTTAGGAAGCGGAATTATTGAAGCGAATAAGGCTGTTGATGTGGCAGGAACATGTGCTATGTTCTGTGTTTCTACCACTGGAATAATCCCGGAATTAAGTAAAAAAGGAAGCGGTTTGATTTTTAATAGCGGAACATTGAAAGATACCTATTTTTATTGGGGATTTGTTAGAACCGGAGGTTTAGCCTTGCGCTGGTTTAAGGATAATCTTTGTCAAAAGGCTGAAGATGATAAATATTATCAATCGCTAAGCCAAAAAGCGGAAAAAATTCCGCCTGGATGTAATGAGGTGATGTTTCTACCATACTTAACCGGCGGATACGGTGAATGGGCTAATATTAAAGGTTGTTTTTTAAACATGAATTTAGATACGGACCAATTTGTTTTATGGCGAGCTGTCTTAGAGGCAATTGCTTATGATTACATGGAAATTACAGATACTTACAGAAATGCCGGGATTGATATTAACAGAATAACTATTACAGAGGGCGGGAGCAGAGATAATCTGTGGAATCAGATTAAGGCCGATGTTATGCAAAGTGAAGCTATTACGTTGGAAATTTATGGTGGAGCCGTACTGACAAATTGTCTAATTGCGGCTTATGCGACAGGAACGATCGAGGACTTGCCAACGACACTTGTTAAGAACATAAAAATATCTAATCGATATAGTCCAAATTGCAGCAATTCAACAATCTATCGAAATCGCTATAGACAGCAAAGAGATATATTAAGAAAGTTAGCTAACAGTTGATAAGAGAGCCCAAAACAAACCTACATACCGGAAAATAATAAGAACAATTGAAATTACCTCTCTTTATAGTAAAAGAGAGGTAATTTGTTGTTATCTTACTTGGTGACAAACGGTTATAACTTGAATATCTTGTATTGTACCATAATTTACTATATTACAAGAATGGAATGAGGGTGAAGCACCAATGCCGTTAGGTAAAATGAATATATTTGGGAATCAACAAGTCCAAATGATGCCTCAAGGAACTCAAGGCTACCAAATGCCGAATGGTTCAGGGCAATTTGACCGGACACCATTATTAGGCCGAGGACTGCAAAGATTTGCACCTAAGTTCGGGCTTCCGGGTGGTTTGCTTATGCCACCAGGATTTTCCCAGCCAACAAATAACTTTGGAGGCGGTCAGGCTGGAACTATGCCAGGCGGGATGATGGGAGGAAATGCAAATTGGGGTCCTGGTCCACAAGCTGGAGGGCAGGGGTACGCTGCTCCCGGTTATCCGCCGCAAGGTTTCCAGCAAAATCAGGCGCTCCAGCAACCAATGATGCCGCAATCCCAAGGGTATCAACCACAAGGGTATCAACCACAAGGTTATCAACCCCAAGGTTATCCGCCCCAAGGTTATCCAACCCAGGGATATCCAAATCCCATGATTAATCAAGGGTACGGAGGGCAGATACCTGTTCAGCCTGCCTGGGAAAGCCCCAAAAAAGGCGGAATCAAAGGATTTATCAGTAATCTTCTGTCAAAGAAGAAATAATTAATGATTTATGGCGGCTCCTTAAGATTAAGAAGCATTAAGGCTATTTTCGCTTATGGTGGAGTGCGATAGCCTTCTTGTTATTTTTAAGAACAAATTTGCACTGATAGTCATTAAAATGGACAAGGAGTTTAGAAAAAAATCGTTGTCATAGGTGGGAGAGAGTCCTCCTTCGCCGCTAAGTATTCCTATTGGGAAAGGCGGCTCGGCAATAATGTCCACTGGACATTATTGTATCTGAAGCCCGATGTTCAGCTTTAGCTGAACGAGTTCACTTCAATCTTTAACGTTCTAAAAGTAATATACCTTAATACCTGCCGAAAAGATCATTGACCAAAGGGCAAAATCTTGTGAGTATCCGAATTGTTTCATGATTCATAAACTACTTTAAGTGTGAGTTTATGAGGACCGCGAAAGAGGGAGATCAAATGAAGACGGAAGTTTTAAAAAAGGTCTTGACAGATATTCTGGGATCTCTGATCGCTCAGGATAAGACCATTGATAATAATACCAGGCCGGATGATGGCCATAACGTCGTGAAGATTGAGGATACCGAAGAGATGCTGGTGATTAAGAAAGTATGTCAAGATTTTGCCAAAGCCTTAACCGAACGCAATTATGAATCTTTAGATGGAAGGGCCGAATATCATCTATATACAGTAGACCATCTTATTAAACTGGTTAAGAACAATGATGAAGAAAACACCATCAAAATCCTTACAGACAATAAGATTAAATCTAAATATGAAGATTGTGAGTTTCTCTCAATTACTTTGAGCGAGAATCGGCAGGAAGCAGAGGTGGTTTATAACGTAAAAACGTGTGTGATCAGTGCTGAAGACAAATACTTTAAAGAACTAAACAAAAAGAACAATAAGAAAAATAGAATTGTGAGAGGTACCCCTTTCAGCACTGGCTATACTCTGTTAATAAAAAAAGAGAAGGGAACCTGGAAAGTGGATAATTTTGAAGCTTCAGAGGAAAATATAAAGATGGAATAGGAATTATTCGTTCAAAAATGGTTAATGATATAGAACAGTATAATAACTAAAGGACAGCAAGGTATTAATATCAGGTTGAAATTATGTCAAAAGTATAACTAAATAATTTGAGAGCAGAGGTTTAAAATCAAACCTCTGTTATTAATTACCTGTAATGACATATATTTAAATTACATAAAAATTTTAATTCTTTTATATAATAAACATTCTTTTTTATTATATCTTATATAAAAATAAGTGATAACTTATATAGAAAAATTATAGGAAATAAAAAATTTTATATAAAAATTAAATCAAATAATATTTATTTTTAAAAATAAATAGAGTAAACTTATAACTGAGGAAGGAGGGTTAAATCCCAGTTATAGGCACCAATAATCAAAGAGATGATTTCTTACAAACGATTGTCATAAAGAAAGGAGCTACTTAGTTAATGAATTTATTGCGAAAAAAATCTATCACCAAGCTTATTTTGGAATCACAGCAAAAAAGTGGCCTCAAGAAAGCCTTAGGCGCACTGGATCTTACTGCTTTGGGTATTGGTGCTATTATTGGAACCGGAATTTTTGTCTTAACAGGTGTAGCAGCAGCTGAGTATGCCGGGCCAGCATTGGTTTTATCGTTTGTTATTTCCGGAATTGCCTGTGCCTTCGCAGCTCTGGTCTACGCAGAATTCGCTTCAATGGTTCCTGTGGCCGGGAGCGCGTATACTTACAGTTATGCTGCTCTTGGTGAATTTTTTGCTTGGATCATCGGATGGGATCTAATGCTGGAATATGCACTAGCTTGTAGTACTGTAGCCATTGGCTGGTCAGGGTATTTTGTTAAGCTGCTGCAAGGTTTAGGCATTAATTTGCCTGCCTGGGGCACTTTGTCAGCGGGTTCGGGAGGACTAGTCAACATCCCTGCATTATTAATCGCTCTTCTGATTACTTGGCTTTTATCCCAAGGAGTTAAAGAAAGCACCAGAGTTAACAATATTATCGTTGCCATCAAATTATTTGCCGTCTTAGTCTTTATTGTAGTATCGATATTTTATGTTAAGCCTGCTAACTGGCAGCCTTTCATGCCTTATGGTTGGAATGGAGTGTTCAGGGGGGCCGCTATTGTTTTCTTTGCCTATATTGGTTTTGATGCTGTTTCGACTGCAGCGGAAGAAGTTAAAAATCCTCAAAAGGATTTACCGCGTGGAATTATCGCTTCTTTAATTGTTTGTACTGTTTTGTATATCATTGTAACAGCTCTTTTGACCGGCGCTGTTTCTTACACGAAATTAAATGTTTCGGCCCCTATTGCCTTAGCATTGCAAGTAATGCATCAGAATTGGGCTGCCGGAATCATTTCCATAGGTGCCCTTGGAGGTATTACGACAGTACTGCTTGTTATGCTCTATGGGCAAACTCGGGTTTTCTATGCAATGTCTCGTGATGGCTTACTTCCGAAAATCTTTAGTGAGACCCATCCGATTCATAAAACTCCTAATAAAAGCACTTGGTTAACAGGTATTATTGTAGCAATAGTAGCCGGATTAACTCCAATCGATGTCCTTGCGGAAATGGTCAATATCGGTACCATGTCAGCTTTTGTTTTTGTCTCAATTGCGGTTATTGTTTTACGTAAATCCCAGCCTGATCTGCCGCGCGCTTTCCGGTGCCCGGGAGTACCTGTCGTCCCACTATTAGCTGCCGCATTCTCTTTATTTCTTATGTTTAAACTACCTGGAGCTACCTGGATTCGTTTCTTTGTCTGGTTAGTCATTGGTTTGGCTATCTATTTCTTGTATGGGTATAAACATAGCAATTTAAATAGAGAAGCAAAGGTCGATGTTGACTAAGAGAATGATATGGCCAGATAAAAGTCTGTGAATTAATGGTTTTAAGGTACCCTGATTGGGTACCTTTTTTGCTAGAAGATTTGCAAATATTAATTCGTCGGAGCTATAGGCTAGTGTAATGTACAATCTCAACAGAATTATATGTAAAATTTCACAAAGGTAGAATTTTTTAAAAATAAAATATATAATAATAATATAATGTATAGACAAATATTTTGATTTGGAGGTGACGTGCTTCCTGTTTTGAAAAGAGAAAAGGAAACTCGTTGAAGAACGACCTGAAATGGAGGTAGATTAATCTTGATAATTATTGGCGAAAAAATTAACGGCGCTATTCCTTCCGTGGCTAAGGCGATTGCCGGCAAAGATGCCGAATTTATTAAAAACCTTGCTAAAATTCAAAGTGAAGCCGGTGCCAATTTCATTGATGTTTGTGCATCTGTTGAAGACAGTCTTGAACTTGAAACCATTAAATGGCTTATTGATTTGGTGCAAGAGGTTACAGATACCCCTATATCTATAGACAGTCCTAATGCGCGTATATGTGCAGAAGCTATCAAATTTTGTAATAAGCCAGGCCTCATAAATTCTGTATCCATGGAAGGTGACAAGATTGAACTTGTCTTCCCTCTCATTGCTGAGACAAAATGGGAATGCGCTGCCCTCTTGTGTGACGATACTGGGATACCTCAGACGGGTGAAAAGCGTCTGGAAGTGTTTGCAGAGATTATGAAGAAAGCGAAAGAGTATAATATTGCTCCTTCAAGAATACACATAGATCCTTTAGTGCAAATGCTTTGCACTTCAGAAAATGGCATTCTTACGATCATGGATGTTATCAAAGAAATTAAGAAGCAGTATCCGGACATTCATGTAACGGGTGGTGCCAGCAACATTTCCTTCAATCTCCCTGTCCGAAAACTCGTTAATCAAGCCTTTATTGTCTTATCGATGAGTTCCGGTATGGACAGTGCGATCCTTGATCCGACGAACAAAGATCTAATGGGTATGCTCTATGCAACAGAAGCCCTTCTGGGCATGGACGAATATTGCATGGAATACATTGGTGCATATCGAGAAGGAAAATTTGGTGTTAAGAAGTAATAATCAGTGAACTCGGCACCACCACTTATAGAAGTGGTGACCTTAAAGTCTGAATAAAAAATAAGGGAGGAATTCGGAATGTCGAAGATCGAAGAAGTAAAAGCAAATGTCGAGAAAGGTAAAGCTAAAATTGTACCTGGTTTGATACAAGAGGCTTTAGATGAAGGAAACGCAGCGGAAATTATCCTACAGGCCATGATTGACTCGATGGGAGTTGTCGGTGACCGCTTTTCCGCCGGAGATATTTTTGTTCCTGAAATGTTGATGGCTGCTAAAGCAATGTCCAAAGGGGTTGAAGTCCTTAAACCCCATCTCGTAAGCGATAACACCTCCTCGCTAGGTACCTGTGTTATTGGTACTGTTGAAGGTGATCTCCATGATATCGGTAAAAATCTTGTCAAAATGATGCTTGAAAGTGCCGGCTTTAAAATGGTTGACCTCGGCGTAGACGTTTCAGCATCTAAATTTATCGATGCCGTCAAAGAAAATGAAAATGTTACCCTGGTGGCCTGCTCAGGGCTTCTTACAACAACTATGACTGCCATGAGAAGCACTATTCAAGCACTTAAAGACAGCGGTTTAAGCGGATTTAAGGTGATTGTCGGCGGTGCGCCTGTAACCGCTGAATATGCTGCTGAAATTGGCGCCGATGGTTTTGCACCTGATGCAGGAAGTGCAGCAGTAAAAGCTCAGGAATTGGTAAAAGGTTAAGACAACCTAAAATAAAAGGGGGGTAACATATGTTAACGAAACGACAAAATTTACTGGAAACGATTAAAGGTGGAAATCCAGATCGATTTGTTAATCAATACGAGTTTATGGAGATAATCTTGGAAGTTCCCTCGAAACTTATGGCTGAACCAGGAACTGAGTTCAAGAATGATTGGGGTATTACGTTCAGATGGCCGGAAGGCCAGTTGGGACAGTTCCCAGTCCATGACGAGGAACACAAAGTATTAAAGGATATTACCGAGTGGAGAAACTATGTTAAAGCTCCTGTTATTAATAATTCGGATGAAGCTTGGGCTGCAGCTGTTGCTCATGCTAGTTCCGTTGACCGCAAGGATCAATTCGTAACCGCCTTTGTGGCACCAGGCGTCTTTGAAATGTGTCACCATCTTATGAGCATGGAAGATGCTTTAATGGCGTTATATGAAGAACCGGAGGCTATGCATGAACTCATTGATTACCTGACGGAATATGAGTTGAACTATGCCAAAGTATTGATCGACCGTCTCCATCCTGATGCTCTGTTCCATCATGATGACTGGGGCAGTCAAAAATCTTCCTTTATATCCCCTGCTATGTTTGAGGAGTTCTATCTGCCTGCTTACAAAAAAATATATGGATTCTACAAACAAAACGGAGTGGAGTTAATCGTTCACCATAGTGATTCCTATGCGGCTAATCTCGTACCTTTTATGATTGAAATGGGAATTGATATTTGGCAAGGAGTTATGACAACTAACAATACGCCTGAGCTTATCAAGAACTACGGCAAGCAGATTACCTTCATGGGGGATATTGACAGCGGTGTTGTTGATTTCCCAGGATGGACACCTGAAATCGTTGCCAGAGAAGTTGAAAGAGCTTGTAAAAACTGCGGCAAGTTGTACTTCATTCCTAATTTGACTCAGGGTTTGAATTTTAGTTCTTTCCCAGGTGTCTATCAATGTGCCAGTGAAGCTATTGACAAAATAAGTAAAGAGATGTTCTGAAACGCTTAGCCTCAAAACAACCCAGGCTGAAAAGAACTTTTTTCAACCTGGGTTATACTGCTGAATTGAAGGGAGAGGCTGATTGTGAACCCTGACATGGAAAAGCTGACGTTACTGGCAAAATCCCTTGGAGCAGCACACGCGGCAACTATCGACGTTGCGGCTATTCAATTTAATGAAGACTTTAGAACTCAATGTGAGCAAAATGTCTGCGGAAGTTTTAATAAAAACTGGATGTGTCCTCCTGCCGTCGGATCGATTGCTGAACTAAAGGAGAAGGTTCTAACGTTTAGGCAAGGATTACTCTTCCAAACTGTATATCAGTTAGAGAGTTCCTTTGATTGGGAAGGTATGCAGGAAGGAACCTCAGAACACACTAGGATATTTCGAGAACTATGGGACAAGCTTAGGCGCACGTTTGCTTATAAGAAACTGCTCCCATTGAATGTTGGTCCCTGCACTTACTGCGGCAGATGTGCTTTTTTAGATAATCTAGAGTGCCGATTTCCAGAAGAAGCTGTCTGGTCTGTCGAAGCCAGTGGGATCGACGTTATTGCCTTAGAAAAGAGTTGTGGAATTCCTTACAATAATGGTGAGAATACTATTTCCTGTGTAAGCCTTATTTTAGTTGAACCATAGTGATTAAAGAAATGGGGTAAAAGACATGAAAAGTGATATCGAAATAGCCCAAGCAGCGGAAATGAAACCAATCACAGAGATTGCCCAAAAACTTGATTTGACAGAGGATGATATTGAGGCTTACGGCAAGTATAAAGCTAAAGTTAGCCTTGATGTTTGGAATCGTCTTAAGGATAAGCCTGATGGCAAGCTCATTTTAGTAACGGCTATTAATCCTACCCCAGCCGGAGAAGGAAAGACGACAACAACCGTAGGACTAGGGCAAGCCCTTTGGAAAATGGGCAAGAAAGCCATGATTGCTATTCGCGAACCATCCCTCGGACCATGTTTTGGTATCAAAGGCGGAGCTGCCGGCGGCGGCTATGCTCAAGTGGTTCCTATGGAAGATATTAATCTTCATTTTACAGGTGATTTTCATGCCATTACCTCGGCTCACAGCCTCTTAGCTGCCATGTTGGATAATAGCATTCAGCAAGGCAACCCCTTAAATATTGATCCTCGTCAGATTGTCTTCCGCCGAGTTGTAGATATGAATGACCGCGCCCTGCGCAAAATTGTGATAGGCTTGGGCGGCAGGACAGAAGGGGTTCCCCGCGAGAGCGGCTATGATATTACGGTTGCTTCTGAAGTCATGGCGGTTCTTTGTTTGGCCAGTGACCTTATGGATCTCAAAGAACGTTTTGGCAAGATTGTCGTGGCCTACACCTATGATGGCAAGCCGGTAACGGCCCACGATCTCGAAGCGGAAGGGGCCATGGCGCTCTTAATGAAAGATGCCATTAAGCCGAATCTTGTTCAAACGTTAGAAAATACACCGGTATTTATTCATGGCGGGCCCTTTGCTAACATTGCCCATGGCTGCAACAGTATTATGGCAACAAAACTGGGTCTCAAGTTAGTAGATTATCTCGTTACTGAGGCCGGTTTCGGCGCTGACCTCGGCGCTGAAAAGTTCTTTGATTTAAAGTGCCGGTTTGGCGGCTTGAAACCAGAGGCTGTTGTTATTGTGGCAACGGTTAGAGCTTTGAAGATGAATGGCGGTCTCGCCAAAGATCAGTTGGATACTGAGGATTTGGGAGCCTTAGGGCGAGGGATTGTCAACCTTGAGAAACATATCGAAAACATGGCTAAATTCGGTGTTCCTGCTGTAGTAGCAATTAATCGCTTCCCAACAGATACCGAGGCAGAGCTGAGTTTAGTCCGTAAGAGATGTCAGGAGCTGGGTGCGGAGGTGGCCCTTTCTGAAGTCTTTATGAGCGGCGGAGATGGCGGAGTTGAGCTGGCTGAAACAGTTCTTCGCGTGCTGGAAGAAAAAGAGTCGAACTTCAAAGTCCTTTATGAATTAGATTTGCCTATTGAAGCCAAAATTGAGAAGATCGCTAAAGAGATTTACGGGGCCGATGGTGTTATATTTGATAAAGCAGCTCAAAACTCTATTAAGAAATATGTGGAAATGGGTTATGGAAATTTGCCCGTTTGTATGGCCAAAACACAATACTCTCTCTCAGATGACGCTTCACGTCTGGGACGTCCGACAGGATTCACGATTACCGTGCGTGAACTAAGGCTTTCTGCCGGAGCCGGATTCTTAGTGGCAATTACAGGAGCAATCATGACTATGCCAGGATTGCCCAAACGTCCGGCAGCGACGAGAATGGATATCGATGTTAACGGAACAATTACAGGATTGTTCTAAGCTCGAGTTTGCACACTTATTTTCTAAAACCTTTCGTTTGTACCTTTCCATTATTGGAAGGGTACTTTTTTTGCGAAGATACATTTTTGCTTCAGCTTTAGCTGAACGAGTTCACTAATCACTAGTATTCTTATAAGAATTCCGATATACTGTATCATTAAAAGCACGAAGTAGTTTAACGAAGAATAGGGGGGGAAGGATGACATTTCAACAGCTCAAATATGCCATTGAAATTGCAAACTGGGGCTCGATTAATGAAGCCGCCAAGCGATTGTTTATATCTCAGCCCAGTCTTTCCATGGCCATCAAAGAATTGGAAGAAGAGCTTAAGATCACTATTTTCGAGCGGACTAACAAGGGAATTAATGTATCTGTGGAGGGAACGGAATTTTTGGGTTATGCCCGGCAGGTTATAGAACAAATAGAACTGTTGGAAAACCGGTACCTGGATGCTAAGCCATCTCCTCAACATTTTTCGGTTTCAACTCAGCACTATGCTTTTTCAGTTAATGCCTTTGTAAATCTGATCCAAAAATACGCTTTAGAAGACTATGAGTTTACCTTAAGGGAAACAAAAACTTATGAAATTTTGGACGATGTAAAAAATCTCCGCAGTGAAATCGGTATCCTCTATCTTAACGACTTTAATAACAAGGTCATTAATAAGCTTTTGAAAGAAAGCAATCTGGAATTTACTGTTTTATTCCAAGCACAGCCTCATGTTTTTATCAGCGCTAAAAATCCGCTGGCCAAGCAAGCAAACGTTAGCTTAGACGATCTGGATCCTTACCCTTGTCTATCTTTTGAACAAGGGCAATATAATTCTTTTCATTTTTCTGAGGAAATTCTCAGTACGTTAACCCATAAAAAGAATATTCGCGTGAGTGACAGGGCAACACTCTTTAATCTCTTGATTGGTTTAAACGGCTATACCATTTCCACCGGCGTTTTAAGTGCAGACCTTAACGGCAATAACATTATCGCCGTGCCCTTGAATATTGACGAGACAATAACAGTAGGCTGGATTTCGCATAAGAATGTAACACTTAGCAAGCTGGCAGCTGCTTATGTGCAGGAATTGGAGAAGGTAATTCAAGATTATCACTGATTCTAAGAACAGAAACCCTATGTGACAAGTTTGAGTAAGAAATGGCTTGTTATAGTTTTAAACTATAACAAGCCATAGTTTTTTAGAGTTACTTTATATCCATTGTTCGATGGTATAGTAAATCTAATCGAGAAACCTTTCTTGCAAGATTGGGTGTATTTATCTAAATGTAAGAGTCCCACTTCTAGTAAGTGGGAGCGGTATTCCCATACCTTACTTCGGTAGAGGTAAGTCCATTCTTTAGCGCGACATCATTTATCATGGGCTAGGCGCTTTCAGCGAAAGTGTCCGCAGGACACTTTTGTCACTGAAGTCATAACGGTAAGCTAAAGCTGAAGCTGAAGCTGAAGAGTTCACTTCATAGTTATAACATTCCGTTGCAGATATAATGATCGAGGAGGTTTACAGATGAGATACAATATTGAGACTTATTTAAAGGATAGAATTCTTGTTTTAGATGGAGCCATGGGAACCTGCATCCAGGGATACAATTTACAGGAACCGGAATTTAGAGGAACGTGTTCTTGTCAGAGAAACCAAAAAGGGAATAATGACCTGCTAAATCTTACTCATCCTGAGATCATTCAAGCAATTCATGGAAGCTATTTGGAAGCCGGCGCCGATATAATCGAGACAAATACCTTTAATGCCACAAGAATATCTCAGATGGACTATGGGATGGAGGAAAAGATCTATGAACTCAATCATCAGGGGGCAAAGCTGGCGAAAGCCCAGGCCGATTTGTTTACAGAGATTGACCCAAGCAAACCGCGTTTTGTAGCCGGGTCAGTGGGACCGACCAATAGAACAGCGTCTCTTTCCCCGGATGTTGAAAACCCAGGGTTCAGAAATATAAGCTTTGACGAACTTGAATTCGCTTACCGAGAACAGATCGCAGGTCTTGCCGACGGCGGAGTGGATATTATTATAATCGAAACGATTTTTGATGCTTTAAATGCTAAAGCTGCAGTTGTCGCAGCTCGAAATATTTGTGAGGAAAAAGGTATCATTTTGCCCGTATTTATCTCGGGAACAATTGCTGATAAAAGTGGCCGCATCTTATCCGGACAAACCCTGGAGGCCTTCGCTCACACTCTTAGGGGAGAGGGGATTCTTGGTATAGGGTTAAACTGTTCTTTTGGTGCCAGGGATCTTATTCCTTTCTTAAAATACCTGTCAAAATCGCAAGATCGATATATAAGTTTTCACCCTAATGCCGGTTTGCCTAACTCACTGGGGGAGTATGAGGAACGTCCGGAAGAAACAGCAGCTCTAGTCAGGAAATTAGCAGAAGAAGGACATTTGAATATTGTTGGGGCCTGCTGTGGTTCCACACCTGCCCATATTAAAGCGATCAGTGAAGCTGTAAAAGGAATCAAACCAAGAAGAATTCCTCTGCTCGAAAAAGAGACGATATTTTGCGGATTGGAAGCTATAGCCATTAAGAAAGAAAATAATTTTGTCAATATTGGGGAAAGAACGAATGTATCCGGATCAGCGAAATTTGCCCGCTTAATCAGAGAGAAAAACTATGAGGAAGCGTTAGCAATCGCTAAGGAACAGGTACAGAATGGGGCTCAAATCATTGATATAAACTTTGATGACGGACTTCTTGATGCTCAACATGAAATGGATCGTTTTCTCAAGCTTCTTGCCGCTGAACCGGAGATTTCCAGAGTTCCGGTGATGATTGATTCCTCGAGATTTGAGGTCATCGAAGCTGGTTTAAAGGCCATTCAAGGAAAGGCTGTTGTTAATTCCATCAGCCTGAAAGGCGGAGAAGAGGAGTTTATCCGGCAAGCGGCGTTAATAAAAAAGCATGGCGCAGGCCTAGTCGTGATGGCATTTGACGAGCAGGGGCAGGCTGATACTTTTGAACGGAAAATAGCCGTTTGTCAAAGAGCCTATAATTTATTGGTGAATAAGGTGAAGTTCCCCCCAGAAGATATCATTTTTGATCCGAATATTTTAGCCATAGCCACAGGCATTGAAGAACATAATAATTATGCGCTCGATTTTATTAATACCGTAAAATGGATTAAAGATAATCTTCCCTCTGCCAAAGTGAGCGGAGGGGTAAGTAATTTATCCTTCTCTTTTCGAGGAAATAATACCATCAGAGAAGCTATGCATTCTGTGTTTTTATATCATGCTATTGCTGCCGGTCTGGATATGGCGATTGTTAATCCTGGTCTGATTCAAATTTACGATGAAATCGATCAGGAACTTCTCCAAGCGGTCGAAGATGTCGTCTTAAACAAGATGCCTGATGCCGCGGAAAGACTCTTGTCTTTTGCGGAAAACTATAAGACGACGGGCAGAAACCAAACCGAGAATAATCTTGCCTGGAGAGAGCAAGACTGCGAACACCGGCTCATTCATGCTTTAGTCAAGGGTATCTCCGAATTTATTGATGAAGATGTTGAGGAAGTCAGAAGGCAATATGCCCGAGCTGAAGAGGTGATCGAAGGACCGTTGATGGAAGGCATGAAGATGGTCGGAAACTTATTTGGAGACGGTAAAATGTTCCTCCCCCAGGTCGTGAAGAGTGCGCGAGTTATGAAAAAGGCAGTCAGCTGTTTATTACCCTATATAGAAGCTGAGAAGAAGACAGGCGCAAAAAACTGCGCTGGAAAAATCGTGATGGCTACGGTCAAGGGTGATGTTCATGACATCGGTAAAAATATCGTTGCAGTGATCCTGGCTTGCAACAATTTTGAAGTCATTGATTTAGGGGTTATGGCTTCCACTGAACTAATTCTCCAGACGGCTCAAAAAGAAAATGCAGATATTATCGCCCTGAGCGGACTGATCACCCCTTCCTTGGAAGAGATGTGTCATGTGGCGGAGGAAATGGAACGGCAAGAGTTTAAGATTCCTTTGCTGATTGGAGGTGCCACAACGTCTAAAACTCACACAGCCTTGAAAATTGCCCCTAACTATTCAAGAGGTGTCGTTTATAGCGTTGATGCCTCGAAATCCGTAGAAATTGCCAAAAGGCTTGTTGATAGAAATACGGTCAAGGGCTATTTAAAGGAGATAGACAATGAATACCAAACGTTAAGAGAAAACTATGAGAACGCCAAAAGAAAGCTGCTGCCTCTCGCTGAAGCCAGGGAAAAGAAATTTGAGATAAATTGGAATGAAGAATCCATCAGGGTACCAAACCTTATTGGCACCAAATTGTTGAAAAATTATCCTCTGAGCGAATTAAGAGCCTATATCGATTGGTCTTATTTCTTTGTAGCCTGGGATATGGGAATGGCCTATCCTAAAATTATGGAAGATCCTAAATACGGTGATGAAGCCCGAAAGCTTTTGGCCGATGCTAACAAAATGTTAGACCTACTAGAGAAAGAAGAAATACTGACAGCCAATGCTGTTTGCGGTATTTTTCCTGCCAACTCTCAAGGCGATGATATTGAATTGTATCATCAAGGAAGGGTTACAACCTTCAATATGTTAAGGCAGCAAACCGTTGTCAACGATAAGGTCTATCGCTGCTTAGCTGATTATATAGCCCCCAAAGAGTCCGGCAAGACTGACTATTTAGGCGGTTTTATTGTCACGGCGGGTATAGGAGTCAAAGAGTTTGCCGAGAAACTTAAAGAACAAGGCAATGACTATGGAGCAATTATGGTGAAGCTTCTTGCGGATAGGCTGGCCGAGGCCTTCGCTGAGTTGTTACACTATCATGTCAGAAAGGATTATTGGGGATACGCTCCAGATGAAATGTCAGAACCTGAAACTTTATTTAAAGGATCTTATCATGGAATCAGGCCTGCTTTTGGCTATCCTTGTCTTAGAGATCATAGTGAAAAAGCCAAGCTGTTTCACCTATTAGAGGGAGAAAAAAATACGGGTGTCAGCTTAACAGACCATTATATGATGGACCCTGTGGCTAGTGTTTGCGGCTTGTACTTCAGTTCATACCAGGCCAACTATTTTGATATTCATAGAATTGATAAGGATCAAATGCACGATTACGCCAGACGTACCCAAAAGGATCTTAAAGAGCTTAAGAAAATGTTAGGTACCATTATTTAAGAAAGGTATAGATTTCTTCGCTATAACAGCCTTTTACTAAAGTAGAGTCCTCCTTCGCCGCAAGGTATTCCAGTTGGGAAAGGCGGCTCGGCAATAATGTCCACTGGACATTATTGTATCTGAAGCCCCGATGTTCTGCTTTAGCTGAACGTGTTCACTGAGCAGGCGGATTTTTTCCTAAAATAGGACAAAAATATTGTAGATAATTGTAGGAATGAATATAATAGACATATATTTTTGGAGCTTGGACGTATTATTGAGCCGTCCAACAAATTCTAGAAGGGGATAATGTAATGAAAGACTATAAGGTTATATTTCATATCGACGAAATGACGAAATGGAAACTGTTATTAACGAATGTAAGCAATTTATTAAAAGCATCGGGTGAGGATAATTATTTTGTTGAGGTCTTGGCAAATGCCGAGGCGGTAAAGTATTATGATCAAAATCAGCATGCTTTAGATTTTGATAATGATGTTAAGATCATGGAAAGCTTGAATCAACAGGGCGTCAAGTTTGCAGCCTGCCACAATGCCTTAGTGGCCAATAATCTAAAAAAGGATAATCTTTATGATTACGTTGAAACCGTTCCAGCCGGAGTAATAGAACTTGTTGTAAAACAAAATGAAGGATATTGTTATATAAAGCCTTGATTAATTATTGCAAATTAATGCTAGGTAAAGCAGAGTATTGCCATTTTTTACAAAAAATAATAATCGCCCACTGTGCTAACACCAATGAGTAATCACAGTGGGCGATTTTTTTATACGTTAAAATCCATAGTAAACTCGTTCAGCTAAAGCTGAACACCGTGGTTTCGGTGACGAAAGTGTAGAAGCAGAAGCAGGAGTCATATGATAGTGGATAAAACCATTATGATTCTCAGTTGCTCAGATAATTATTGAGCACAATTTTTTCTTCACCAGGAATATGCATTTTGGCAAAACGTTCGTAATGCCCCAGCGGCACCGTGGCATCAATCCCCATTTTGTCACTTATGGAATTTCTTGCCGAAGGATCCAGAAGATTGCCGGGCAGATCACGGGCGATAATAACGTCACGAGCCGCTTGGGTTCTAGTGGCAATAGCCCATTCGACGTCTAAATTATTAAAGATATTGATATCCTGATCGACGATTACAATATGTTTGATATCCTGGCTGCCGTTAATAGCAGCTAAAATAGCATTTTTAGGTTCTTCGTCTGATTTCTTAGCGATGGATACAATAGCATGGAAACGACAAGTACCTCCTGGAGTGAAACGAACATGCCTGACGCAAGTGACAGTCTTGCTCATTGTTTCAAATAAACCGCCCTCGCGGGGAATCCCTCCGATTAAAAAATGTTCGTTACTGGCGGGGACAATGGTGTGGTAGATCGGATTATTGCGCGTAGTCATGGCTGTAAGTTCAATCATGGGTTTGGGATATGAGGGAGTATAGGTTTTGGGGAATTCGCCAAAGGGTCCTTCCATATGACGAACATGGGGCAGCATTCGGCCTTCAAGGACAATCTCGGCCTGAGCGGGAACTTCGAGATTCACGGTCTCGCAGCGCACCATGGGAAAAGGTTGGCCGTAAAGTGCAGCAGCAACAGCAAATTCATCATAACCGAGTGGCACTTGCGCTTGGGATGCAAGCAGAGGAATAGGATCTACACCGATAACAATGGCAATATCCAGCGGGACGTTCATAGCTTCGGCTTTTTGATAAATCTGCCTCAGATGTCTAGGAAGCATGAGGATTCCTAGGTGTTTGGGAGAAAACATCTGTAAACGGTGAATAGAAACATTGCGTATGCCGGTTTCCGGATCTTTGGCTATCAGCAAGCCTGCGGTAATGAATGCTCCCCCGTCTTTTTCGTGGTGGATGACGATTGGTAAGCTCCTTAAATCAGGCTGCATTATTTTGCTTTTAACAGGTGCTTGACCCGGGGGGATTAATTGACACTGACCAGGATGGCCTTGGGCCCAGGCAAAATGTTCAGCCAGCTTTTCCTTGCGAACGCCGAGCGCCAGCGCAATAAGATCTCGGCTATGAGCTATATTTGTAACGACAGGGATATTTGAGCCGCGCACATGATTGAACTGAAGGCAATATAAACCATCCGCCTTTTTAGAGACAGCCGCTAATTCGTAACGGCGGTCGACCTCTCGATTGACATATTTGAGTTTGCCTTCTTGACGCAATTGATGCAGCCAGCTTCGTAATGAGTTAACCACCATAACATACTCACCTTTCTTTTGAGCAATGGGAGGTAGTCGAAGAGAATTTCTATAATTTAATTTCTAATTGATTATATGAAGATATTTTGAGTTCATCACAGATTCTGAAATTATAAAGCCATATCTATATTAAGGCATAAGTCGTTATCTCAACTTACTTTGTTACGAAAAGTCTTTGATCCATTTTTTAAGCCCCCCACTTCTAGTTCACTGAATCAAAAACTATATAATAATTAATTTTAAATTGCTGTCAAAATATTATTGACTTATATTTATAATAATTATAAAATAAAAACAAAACTATTCTGTTGTTTCTTACATATCCTACATCACATAATCTATTAGGAAGAGAAAGGGTGGATCATGATGTCTTGGAGTATTGTTAACTTTACAGGTGAAGAAATTATTAAGCTGGCGCTTGAAATGGAGAAATCGGGAAAGGAATTTTATGAAAAAGCTCTCTCCTATGCCCAAGATCTTCAACTCAAGGAGGTCTTAGCTTATCTCGCGAAGGAAGAAGAAAAACATTTAAAAGACTTTGAGAAATTAGGCGAAAGGCTTTCTAAGGAATTTATACCCAATGAAAGTTATGCCGGGGAATATGGAGACTATTTAACGTCAATTGTAAATAACCATATTTTTAACTTGAATAATGTTGAAGACCTGGTTAAAGGAATAAAAACCGATCTGGATATTTTGCGCTTCGCTTTGAGCTTCGAAAAGGACTCTATCATGATCTTTCAAGAGTTCGAAAACTTTGTTAATAATACAGGCAAAGATATAGTAAAAGACTTGTTGAATGAAGAAAAAGAACACATCAAAAAAATAAATGCCTTGTTTTTAATCAAGTAGAGAGGGCGGGGCGATTTCATTGAACGAAGATCAGAAAGCTGATGCAGCGAATTTAGCAAAACCTTATCAAGGTTTTTGGGAACGAGCAGCCCAATATATACCCGCCGATCGTCGTTTCTGCGACCCTTTGCATACATTGGCCTATGGGATTGATGCCAGCTTTTATCGTTTAATTCCCAAAATTGTTCTCAAAGTGCGCGATGCGGCGGAGGTCAAACACATATTGAATGCTTCCCTGGAATATAAGGTGCCTGTAACTTTTCGAACAGCAGGCACCAGCCTCTCGGGACAAGCAGTGACGGATTCTGTCCTCGTGGTATTGCAAGGGTCTTGGAGGGGCTGCTCCATCTTGGATGAAGGTAACAAGATAGCGGTGGAGCCAGGGATTATTGGAGCTGAAGCAAATCGCTATTTAGCTCAATATGCCCGAAAGATCGGACCTGATCCAGCATCAATTGATCATGCGATGATTGGCGGCATTGCCGCCAACAATGCCAGCGGCATGTGCTGCGGGACAGCAGACAACAGTTATCAAACTGTTGCGGAGATGAAAGTAATCTTCGGCGATGGAACTATGTTGGACACCGAAGATCAGAAATCTTGCTCGAGTTTTCTGGATTCTCATACTGTTTGGGTTAGCAAAATCCGCGAAATAAGAGCTCAAATCATGTCTGACCCTGAGCTTGAAGCTTTAATTCGCCACAAGTACAAAATCAAGAATACAACAGGATATAGTCTCAATGCTTTTGTGGACTTTGAAAACCCCATTGACATTATCAAACATCTCATGATTGGTTCCGAAGGAACGTTGGGTTTTATAGCAGAGATTACTTATCATACCGTCGTGGAGCATAAGCATAAAGCGTCTGCCTTAATCATCTATCCCGATATGGAACAAGCCTGCTTAGCTGTGCAAAAATTGGACAGACAAACAGTATCTGCCGCCGAATTAATGGACCGGATTTCTTTGAAAACTATGGAAGAAAAGCCTGGTATGCCTGAGTACTTGAAAACTCTTTCTCCGACAGCCACGGCTTTGCTTGTTGAAGTACGGGGTGCTGATCAAGAATCACTGCAGCAAACTATTACAACTGTGGAAGATCTGCTCAGAGAAATTCCGACCGTTTTGCCATTGAGTTTCACTGATGTTAAGGCTGAGTATGAGAACCTCTGGAATATTCGCAAAGGAATTTTTCCGGCTGTCGGCGCGATAAGAGCTTTGGGGACTGGGGTAGTCATAGAAGATGTTGCTTTCCCTAAAAAGAACCTTGCCGAAGCGACTTTGGCCTTGCGGGGAATTTTGGACAAGTATGCTTATCAGGATGCTATTATATACGGACATGCCCTTGATGGAAACCTGCATTTTGTATTTACTCAAGATTTCGGTCGTCCGGAGGATTTACCCCGTTATGAAGGACTAATGCGAGAAGTCAGTGATTTGGTTGTCAATCGTTTTGGCGGATCCCTGAAAGCTGAGCATGGTACTGGCCGCAACATGGCTCCTTTCGTGGAGGTGGAATGGGGGAAAAAGGCTTATGAGTTTATGAAACTGCTTAAAGCGACCTTTGACCCGGATAACCTCCTTAATCCAGGTGTTATTATTAATGACAATCCTAACGTCTATGTGGAAAATCTCAAAAATATGCCCCAAGCCCATAAGATTATTGATACCTGTACAAACTGTGGCTTTTGTCAAGATATTTGTACTTCTAAGAATTTAACCTTAACCCCAAGACAGCGGATTGTTGTGCAGCGAGAAATTCAGGAATTGCGCCGAACAGGAGCAGACCCCCAACGCTTATCTCGTCTGGAGAAAGACTTCGCCTATTCCGGCAATAAAACTTGTGCTGTCGATGGCTTGTGTGCAACGAGCTGTCCGTTAGGAATCAATACGGGGGACTACATTAAATTTTTGCGTTCTCAAGAGACAACAGCTAACAGCCGCAGAATTGCGGAAAGTCTAGCTAATCATATGACTGGTGTAACGGGAGTCATGCGTTTAGGGCTGGGTACTGTCCATGGAGTTCACAGTATTTTGGGCACGAAGCTGATGGAGGGTTTAACCCAAGGTGCGAGAAAGATTTCCGGGAACGCGATTCCTCTCTGGAACCCGTGGATGCCTAAAGCTGGCAGAGTTTCCTCCCTTAAGCATACCGGTGGGAAAGATGGGAGGAAAGTTGTCTATTTCCCCAGCTGTATCAGCCGTTCCATGGGAGCAGCCAAAAACGATCTTGATCAGAGGAGTTTGAGTGAGGCCATGCTCTCTGTTTTGGACAAAGCCGGTTATGAAGTGATTTATCCTCCCGCTATGGACAAACTTTGCTGCGGTATGCCTTGGGAAAGCAAGGGGTTTTTCGAGACCGCTGATCAGAAAAGCTCTGAGCTGGAGAAAGCGTTATTTGCAGCAAGTGAAGGAGGAAAATATCCTATTCTGTGTGATACAAGCCCTTGTTTATATCGAATGAAGCGTGTGATGCACTCGTTAAAACTTTATGAACCCGTTGAATTTATTCACGACTATTTGCTTGATCGTTTGACTTTCAATCAGCGGAAAGAAACAATTGCTATTCATGTAACCTGCAGTTCGGTGAAGATGAATCTGAAAGAGAAGTTTTATACTGTAGCCCATGCCTGTGCTGAAAATGTTATCATGCCCAAAGATGTTCATTGCTGCGGGTTTGCCGGAGATCGCGGCTTCACGTTTCCGGAACTAAATCGTTCGGCCTTAGCGGCTTTGAAAGATTCTCTCCCTGAAAACTGTCAGGCTGGTTATTCCAATAGCAGAACCTGTGAAATCGGGCTCTCCTATCATAGTGGTATTAGCTATCAATCAATTGTTTACCTTGTAGATAAGTGCACTAATCCACGCTGAATCTATATGCTTTAATAACAAGGGCGCTGCGAACAAAGTTTGCTATGCCCTTGTATTTTTTTGTTCATTAAAAATTCACATTAATTTTCATTACTTGTTCTCGCCTTGGAGTTACCCTAAGATCATAAAGAGATTCTTATTTCATTCCAACGAAGAGCAATTTTGCCAAAGATGTCATACATACGTTGGGGTAAAGCTCTATTGTTGGGACTGCCATCAGAAATGACGAAGGTTAGCTTACGAAAGTTATGGGCTTTTAAATTGAATAGAAGTAAGCTGATTCTGCTCTTATTTTGCATGATACCCTTGATAATTTTCAAGGGCTTTTTTCTTCGGAGTTGGGCCAAGGGATAGATCAAGGAACTTGTACATTATTATATTGTAAGAAGGAAAAGCTTTCATATGTATGAAGCGTTGACAAATAGACTAGGGGGGTATACTATAGGTTCATAGACAAAGGAGTGAATTCAATGAATGAAGATAAAGACATCCAATCGTGCGGGTGTTGCTCAGAGACGAGCAATGAAAATAACCGGACAAGTCATCACAGTGAAAAAACGATTAAAGATTTGTCTAACCGTATGAATCGAATAGAAGGTCAAGTTCGCGGCATAAAGGGTATGATTGAAAGACATGTGTACTGTGACGATATACTGAATCAAATCTCCTCTGTACAGTCCGCCTTAAATGGCGTTTCCAAGCTTCTGCTTGAAAAACACATGAAATCCTGCGTTCGCGAGCGTCTTGATGCTAACGATGATGAAGTTATCGATGAAGTCCTTAATACAATTTTCAGGATGATGAGATAGAGATTGAGATTGAGATTGAGATTGAGATTGAGGTGATCACTTATGACCAAAGGACAAGCCTTAAAAATTAACGTTCGGGGCATGACGTGCGAGCACTGCGTTAAGCATGTTACTAAAGCCTTGGAAGGTCTTCCCGGAGTGAACAATGTTCAGGTTTCTTTAAACGAAGAAAATGCCAGCTTTAACTGGGAACCATCATTAACTGATCGTGAGACTATTCACCATGCGATTGAGGAGGCAGGTTACGAGGTGGATGATCCGGAATTTAAAGAGGATTCCACTAAAATACCCGGTCAAGTTTCAGTGTATGGAATGACCTGTCAGCATTGCGTGAACCGGGTAAGTAAGGCCTTAGAAAAGCTGCCGGGAATGGAAAACGTACAGGTTTCATTAGACGATTCGAAAGCCAATTTCGATTACGATCCCAGTCAGGTAAATGAAACAGATATCCGGCAGGCGGTCGAGGAAGCGGGGTATTCATTGTCACCTCTACCGGAAGAGGATTTAAAGGAAAATGAGGGAGAGCAAAATCCTCCGCTCACCACCAACAAACCGACTGAAGATAAAGGAGAAAAGCTGTTTAAACTTACGGGTATGACTTGTGCCAATTGCGCTTTGACCATCGAAAAAGGTATTGGAAAAATGTCAGGCGTAACTCGGGCATCTGTGAACTTTGCCTCGGAAAAGCTGGCCATAGAATACGATCCGAACCTTGTGAAGACAGAAGACGTCGTAGCCAAAGTCAAAGATTTAGGTTATGGAGCTTATAGTGAAGGCGGAGAGGAAGGTAAGCAACAGTTTAAAGTCAATGGCATGACTTGCGCTAACTGTGCCTTAACCATTGAAAAGAAATTGAAGAACACACCGGGCGTAAACTCTGCCACTGTAAATTTTGCCACAGAGACCGTCAGTGTTGAGTATAACCCGAGTGTCATTAACCTTCAGGGAGTTTTCGAGCAGGTGAGGGATGCTGGCTATACTCCTGTTGAACAGAAAGGAGAGAACCGCGAGGATCAAACGGTTAAAAAGCAACTTTATTGGCTGATCTTCAGTGCTGTTCTTTCGGCCCCCATTATGCCTCTCATGTATCTCAAGATGAGTCAAACGAGTGTATATCTAATGTTTGTTTTGGCTACCATTGTTCAATTTACCGCCGGCTGGACCTTTTATCGGGGAGCCTACCATGCTTTAAAGAACCGTTCCGCGAATATGGATGTCCTGGTAGCTTTAGGGACAACAGCAGCCTACGCCTATAGTTTCATGACAACATTTCCCGGAATCTTCTTCAAAGGCCCCACGTTTTTTGATACCTCCGCTTTATTGATTGTGTTTATTCGTTTCGGCAAATATCTGGAAGCTAAAGCCAAGGGGCGCGCAGGGGAAGCCTTAAAACGACTGCTTGAACTCCAGGCCGATAAAGCAAGAATCCTCGATAATGGTGAGGAAAAGGAAGTTCCTGCTTCCAGCGTGAAAATCGGAGATATCGTCGTCATTAAACCCGGTGAAAAAATCCCCATTGACGGTGAAATCATCGAAGGTCAAGCCAGTATTGATGAAGCAATGATCACGGGGGAATCGATCCCCGTTGACAAAGGAGTAGGAGACCCGGTTGTCGGAGCCACGATCAACTCCTCAGGAACGATTAAGGTAAAGACAACGAAAACAGGCAAAGACACTATGCTTTCAGGAATCATAAAGATGGTTGAAGATGCCCAGGGAGTTAAACCCGAGATTCAGCGCTTAGCCGATACCATCGCGAATTATTTTGTTCCTACTGTTGTTTCCATTGCACTCGTTACGTTTTTGATCTGGTATTTTCTAATTCATAGCAGCTTTGTCTTCGCTTTAACAGCTGGAATTGCTGTACTTGTTGTCGCTTGTCCTTGTGCTTTAGGGTTGGCAACCCCGACGGCAGTAATGGTGGGAAGCGGCGTGGGGTTAAACCGAGGGATTTTATTTAAATCCGCAGCGGTGTTAGAAGGAATTTCTAAACTTGAGGCCATTGGATTCGACAAGACAGGTACGCTTACAAAAGGAAGGCCGGAAGTGACCGACATCATAGGTTTCAATGGTTATACGGAAAAAGACGTTCTTAAAGTGGCAGCAGCCGGAGAAAATCCTTCGATTCATCCTCTGGCCCAGGCAGTGGTTAGCCGGGCTAAAGATGAAGGTGCAGCCATCGAAGAAGTCCAGAATTATCGGGAAGAAAGCGGTCACGGAATTATCTGTTCTTACCAAGGCAAGCAAATGCTGATTGGAAATATCAAATTGATCCAAAAATATAACGCCAACTTAGGTTCTTCAGAGCGTGACTTCCAGCGTTTGGCTGAAGAAGGAAAAACCACAAGCTTTGTAGCGTTAGGTGGAGAAGTTATTGGCTTGATTGCTCTGGCCGACGTTCTCAAGGAAAGCACCAAAGAAGCCATTGTTCGTTTGCATGATTTAGGAATCAAGACGTTTATGATTACCGGGGATAATAACAAAGTGGCTAAGGTTGTGGGCTCTCAAGTGGGAATTGACGAGGTGATTGCTGAGGTTCTGCCCCAGGATAAGATTAATATCGTTAAAAAATTTCAGGATCAAGGGCTGAAGGTTGCTATGGTCGGTGACGGCATTAACGATGCACCCGCTTTGGCTCAGGCCGATATCGGCATAGCTATCGGTTCCGGTACAGATGTTGCGAAAGAAACCGGTGATGTTGTTTTAGTTCGGAATGACTTGCTTGATGTTGAGCGTGCCATTCGCTTGGGACGAAAAACTTTAGGGAAAATTAAGCAAAATCTCTTTTGGGCCCTGATATACAACACCATTGGTATTCCCATAGCAGCCGGCGTGCTCTATCCGATTACCGGTAAATTATTACCCCCAGAATGGGCTGGACTGGCTATGGCCTTTTCCTCCGTTTCGGTTGTAACAAGTTCTCTGCTCCTCAAAAACTATGATAAAAAGCTAGCGGCGTAAGTCTTGTATTGCGGTTTAAATTACTGCTAAATTTCTCTGGGTAAATCCAATCTGCCTGGAGATAATTATAAAACAATTAATTGGAGGTAAATAAGATGAGCGAAACTACGTTAAAAGTTCAAGGAATGACTTGCAATCATTGCAAAATGCATGTGGAAAAAGCACTCAGCGGAGTAAGTGGTGTCGAAAAGGCAAGTGTTGACCTTGAAAAAGGGGAAGCTATTGTCGTTGGTAATGCTAATCGCGAAGATCTGATCAAAGCGGTTACTGATGCCGGATATAGCGCTCAATAAGAAATCTTGGGATATAAGCAATACAAACTTTGATTATATTCATGTTTAATAATTTTGCAAAAACCCTCTCAATAAAATGGGAGGGTTTTCTTTAAGGTTCTAATTTATAGGCAAAAAATGCTCTTTTACCTTAAGATAACGGAGTTATACGAACTTTCACAGATGTGAAAGAACACAAGAAAAGGCTATGAGTGTACAGCCCATAACCTTTTCTTGTGTTAACAGAATGTTTAAATGCGTAGAAGTGATTTCGAGGGGAAGGGAATCAGGCTACAGAAACAATTGAATAAGTGTATAAAGTCCTAAAGAACAAACAACGATGTAGATAAACAGAAGAATACATTTTTCCCATCTGCGGAGCTGATACGGATGGGGAAGAACCCTCCAACCCAGAGCCAGCAATAACCCCATGACAATTGGCAGGAGGAGTGTATTCATCACTTCAATTGCAATTGTGAGTGATATCAGAGGGATGCCGACAAGGGTAATAATTGAAGCTAATACTATCGTAGCACAATAGAAACCATAAAAAGCAGGCGCTTCTTTCCATGTATTATTTAAACTGCACGGAACTTTTAAAACTTCACCGAATGCCCAAGAACTTGCCAAAGAAACGACGATAGCGGCGATCAAGGCAGCTCCCGTTAAACCGACAGCAAAGAGTGTTTTGCCTGTTATGGTACCGAGAAAGGGCGTCAAAGCAGCGGCAATCTGCTGAACATTTTCAAGTGGTGTATTGGGATTAACCCGGCCTATGGTAGAGGCAGTTAAAATCAAAACACATCCCATAATAATTTGGGTAACGACAGACCCAACTGCTGTGTCAATTCTACTGTACTTAATGACCTTTGACGATAGGCCTTTGTCGACGACAGCCCCTTGTTGATAGAATATCATCCAGGGCATGATGACTGCCCCAACATTTGCGGCGACCAGCAGCCAATAGGAATGGTTATTAAGCGGCTGATTACCAACGATCGCGTGCATCATTGAATAATAATTTGGTTTTGCATAAAGGGCAGCCGGAACAAATGCGAGTTCAAAAAGACCAACCAATATGGCAATTCGCTCAACAACTTTATAGTTTCCAGTTGAGGAAATGAGAATTAAAATTAAGGCGACGAAAGGAACCGTGACCCATTGTGGTACACCAAACAAAGCGCTTATACCTGCAATCCCCGAGAATTCTGTTACTAAGGCGCCGAGCGCTGCTAGAAAGAGAGTGCCAATGGATACCCAAGCCCATTTTGTTCCAAAGGTTTCCTGGATTAGCTCACCGTGCCCACGTCGAGTTGTAATCCCTATTCGAATTGTTAATTCTTGTACAAAATATAGAATAGGGATCAGAAGTATCTGGAGAGTCAGCAGTTTATATCCCCACTGTGCTCCTGATTGTGCGGCAGTGATAATTGAACCTGCGTCAGTATCTGCGAGCATGACAGTTAAACCGGGTCCTATGGTGGCAAGTAACAGTACTAGTCGTTTAATGCCACTAGAATTTGAGGGAGATATCTTTTCAATATTAAGAGTTTGTTCGTCTGCCATTAAGTTACCTCCAAACTTTTATAGACTATTAAAACGAAACTTTAGCATGATTATGTACTTTAGAGGCAAGCAGCTCTAAAAATAATGATAACAATTATCATTTATATGTTTCATATTTTACAATATAAATCCTACTAATTCAATGGGAATTGTTTGATATTTAAGTAATTATTTTAACTGGTATATAAAACTCAGCCTTTCCGTTCATAGGTTATTCATATTTAATTCATGGCTTATTCAAAACGTAATGTCATAATAAGGATCAGCAAGAGGCTTACAAAAATTTAAGGGAGGAATTATCATGCAAAAACTAAACAAAAAAATCTCCATGCTCTTCGGAACAACGGTACTAGCGATTGGGCTCTTTGCCATTCCGGCATTAGCTGGGACAATGACTCAAAGAGTTGTTAATCAAGTTTCAAATAACCAAACGCCTGCATGGAGCATGCCATATGGTTATGGTATGAATGGATACGGAGGCTATGGATCAAATGACAGTAATAATGGTAATGGCTATGGCTATGGCTATGGCATGATGAGCGGGTATAGTGGAAACGGTAGAACTGGCAGCTACGGTATGATGGGCGGATATGGTGAAAACGGTGGAACTGGCAGCTACGGTATGATGGGCGGATATTAGAGAAAATGGTGGATACGGAATGATGAGGTAACAATTAGCTGCCTTACTTAAAATTCTAAATATCAGGTTCAGTCTATTATAAAAACGAAAGGGAGAATAAAAAATGATGGGAAATTCAAAACTTTTTCATGAGATAATCGTAGGCAGAGGTTACACTAAGTACATGGAAGATAAATATGTAGATTCAAGATAATAATTTAGGGGGAATAATCAATGAGAAACTTTGGTAAAAAAATTACTGCAATTGTGGGCACCGCAACGTTAGCAGTAGGTCTTTTGGCTTTACCGGCACTCGCTGGAACAAATCAGCAACAAGGCAGCAGCTGGTATAGTCAAATGCAAAACTTCATGCAGCAAACGTTTACCCCTAGCCAGCACCAAGCGATCATGAATTCACCGGCTATGCAAAATCTCCATAATTCAAGTGCCATGCAAAAAGCCATGGAAACCGGGGATGTTCAGGCAATGGAAGGGATGATGAATTCGGATCCTAATGTTAAAGCTCAAATTGGACAGGACAATCTTGATAAAATGAATCAATTTATGAACCAGTATGGCGGAAATACGATGACCAACGGAAATGGGACAACGACAAGCGCCGGAAGCAGCATGATGAATTTTTAGATATTTTTAGTTCAATAACTTCATTCAGTTGAAATGAAGCAGAGGACAAGGGCTACTGTCGAAGGACGCCCATGTCCTCTGCTTTTTAAGAACTATTTAAGAACTTCAGTGACCTCGTCTTCAATTAGTTTGGGCTTATTTTGATCAAATCCATTGATCCTTAAAACAGGATGATTATTTTTGTCGATGATGATTGTCACGGGGTGTTTCTTTATCTCAAACTCTTGAGTAATGCTCTTAGCGTTCGGGTCATCGTATTTCACAAAATACAACTTGTCATAAAACAAAACCATGCATAAATAGTGGTTTCAATCAGCCACTAAATACATGGTTTATTTATAAAAAAGAATAAATATTTGTTATCCATCTGCCTCTTGTGTTAAGTTTTAATGCATCATTCCATGGCTTCCGGAGCTGCCAGCACTGCCCGAGCTGTTTAACTTTGGCATCGAGTTTGAAGGAGCGGTGCCCATGTGAGGCTGGACAGGCGTTGTTTGATTTGATGAAGAAGGTGATGAATTCATCATATTTGGGGGACTCTGATTGTTATCTCCATTCATTGGACTTCGATTTTGATCTTGGCTTTTATTATGAACTGAACCGGATTCTGGTGAACTCATTGAGGGCATTTTCTCGCCGGTCATCGGGGTCCCCATGGAGTTGGGTGCCTCTTGATTTGTCCCCTTATGCGGCATGATTGTCATACTTTCTTGAGGGAACAGTGAATTAAGGGTAGTGCTTGACTCGGCCAGCATATGTGATGTGTCGTTATAACTTGAATTGCTCTGATTTACCATGAATCCTTGATCCCTTAAACGTTTATAGACCAGATAATGATTTACACTCATGCCGAGGCTTTGCGCAGTTTTTTGAGTGTTTTCATCCGTCTTGGTTACCATCAGGGCACCGGAAATGTTATTGGCAAGCATATATTGTCCCATTGAGTCTCGGAGCTTGACCTGATTAACAATATCCGATTGACGGCTGTCTAAGGGAATAACACTGGCCATGATCAGGTTCTTACCTTGTTTGAATACTCCCTGAGAATTCGCCGAAGCCATTATTAAGTTTACCGAAGTATAAATATCTTTTCCTTGAAGTTGTACTTCAGATGATGAAGCTTGAGTTCCGTGGGCCAAATCAACGACCTTGAGAACCTTGGCATCGCGGTTAACTAAAAGTTCCTTACTATTATTAGTATCCATCACAACGGCAGCTACGGCAGTATTTGCGTTGGAAGCAATATTGAATACCCCTAAACCTACGACCAAAAGAAGCACCGCAGCAATGGAAGCTAATTTAATAAATTTTTGCCCGGAAGCCTTATGGATAGGCAGATCCATTTCGATCACTTGCCCCAGCATAGGAGGTGTCTTTGGGGTTGGAATTTCCAGATAGTCACCACCTTCAGTATATAGGATCGTCTTCTTTTTAGAGGTCTTCATAACGATACCTCTAGCCTCTTTCATTACGCTAACCCCTCTCTTTGATTGACAAAATCAAATTGTGTAAAACTCTTTAAAGGTCCTAAATCTGGATGGGTTTGAATTAAAACAGTGGCAATCAAATACTTTCTCCCTCTTTCTAAGACCTTGCGTTTTATACCGGTCAAAAGTTCTAACTCTTTAAGAGGCAAGCATTTATTCTTTTTAAGGTATTGCATTAAATTAGGTTGCTGAGAAAGTGCAAGAGCTGCTCGGCAAAGAGTCGCTTTGCTATCGCGATGTTTTGGCGAAACTTTAACTAAATCTTCCATAGTTATTCCATAGTCAGCGAGGATTTGGATATAATCTTTGACTGTATGGGCGAAATCATTGTTTTGTTCCTTTTCCTTATAACGTTCAAAAGATACTTCTGAGTCATAATCGAACGGTTCGTTATCGTCAAATTCTGTAGGATTAAGTGATAAATGCTGATATTTAGATTCTTTGCGAAAGTAATCAATTAGGCGGCGGGTTATAACTGTTTTAGCAAACCCATAGAAAGCTGCATTTTCATCAGGGTTGTACTTGTCTATGGCTTCATTAAAGGCCACCAAAGCAACGCTAAGTTCATCGTCATGCCCCCAAGTAAGATAGCGCTTACAAACGCTTGAACTGATTTTTATGATAAAAGGTTTATGAGTTCTAATAAGCTCTTCCCTCACAAGTTCATTTCCGTTTTGGGCTAATTTTAACATCTGTTGAATCGATACGCTTTGCACTTTAACCCCTCCACTTAGTAAATAGTTCGTGTAAAGGTCCGTAATTTTGGGGGTACCTCGACGAAAAAGTTTCCTTTTTACTATTGTTTCGATAACTACTCCTTAATAATCAGAAACATTTTCCAATACCATACTAATGCAGGGGTGGCTACTGAGCATCGGTTATGCTAGGCAGAAGGCGCCTTGATAAACTATAATCAATTCAAGGAAATTGGGATAATTTACGTTTGGTTATAGTTCAATAGGTATAAATTGTATTTGTATAAATTTCCTGTGATTCTAATGAACTTTTTACCATCCTTAATACTCTTACTTTCAGAACAGACCGGAGTGAGGTGACAAGGTGGATCTGGAAGAACAGCTGAAACGGGCAAAAGCGGGGGATCAAGAGGCTTTGGTCCAACTGGTAATGGCGAAAAAAGAAGAATTCTACAGGCTGGCTTATGTTTATATGGGGAACAAAGAGGATGCACTGGACGCAATGGAAGATATGATTGTGCTTCTGTTTGAGAACATCAGGCGACTAAAAAACGAAGCCTCTTTTTACAGTTGGAGCAAGACCATTTTAGTTAACTGCTGCCACAAGATGTTACGTAAGCAGAAAAAGGTTATTGCTATGGAAAAGGTTCCGGAAGGCAGTTATCAAGATGTTTTTTCTGAAAAGGAGGAGCAAATCTCGCTCAAGAAGCATTGGGCTAAATTAAGCGAAGGACAGCGGGAGGTACTTAAACTGCGCTTCTATTTGGACCTGGATTATGAATCTATTGCCCAGATTCTGAATATCCCGTTGGGAACGGTAAAATCACGGATTCATACCGGACTTAGACTCTTGCAGCGAAGCATTGGGGGTGAGTGGGTTGAACAAATTTGAGGAACTTTTTGAAGAAGGGAAAGCAAACGTTGAACGTTTATCTGTTCCCGATGAATTGGAAATAAGGCTGCGAAGCGCCCTGACTAGTCGAAGGGCCCCTCGGCGTCCGCTAGAGAGATGGAAAGTGAGTATTGCTGTGATTCTCGTAGCTTTTTCTCTCATTGCTTATAACTATGATGCTCTGGCGTATTATGGTAAGCAATTGCTGGGATATGACCAGATTATGAACGGGACTTTAAAGCAACTGAATACGTTAGGGAAAGGACAGAGCATTGGGAAAAGTTATACCTTTAAGAATGGTTTTACCTTGACTTTGGACGGGGTAATGCTGGACAGCAATCAGCTTCTGCTCTTTAGTACCCTGAAAGCACCGGCAGGAGAGTTGGAGCATGGAGATATGACGCCGATGATGACTATTAAGGGTTTGTTTGGAGAGTATATGGAGAATAACAGTACTGGGCAAATTAGTGCGGATAATACCGAAATCAAATCCGTAACAAGTTTTGCCCCGCCAAAGTTCTTCGAAAAGAACTTGACATTAACGGTGTCTATAACAGATAAGGGTACGACGGATAGGGGCAATATCACTTTCACCCTCAATCGCAATACAGCTATGGGTTATACTCTGAAAAAGAACATTAATGAAACATTTAATGTTGATGGAAATAAAATCCACATCGATTCTCTTCTCGCATCACCCACTAAAACCGTAATTGAGGGGTCAGTGATGAATATTCTGGAGCTTGCAGAAGCAAAATTAAGCGGGGAAGAGCACCTTAAGCATATCTCTTTGAATTCTTTTGACTTAAGACTCTATGCGAACGATAAGGAAGTTGCTATACAAGGGGGAGGAATGGGCACAAACTTTCACGGGATAACTTTTAATGAAGATTATGATGCTCTGCCTACGGACCTCCAAAAACTAGAGATAAAGCTTGTCAGCTTAGGGGCGGATCACCAGGTGAATAAGAGTTTTAACCTCAAGATCGGTTCGGATAATTCTGCCCTTAACATTCTTGGGCAAACCATCGAAATCAAGAAAGTCTATACCTCAGGAGGGGATACCTATATTACCCTGAGCAGTGAGGATGGAGTGGTTTTGACAAAAGTCTACCTTTTAATGGATGGGAAACAGGTGAGCCTGAATGATACTCAGAATGATCGTTATGACAAAATTATGGAGGGAAAATCGGATAAGGTTATTCATACGCGAACTCTTCATTTTCCAGGAACAGGGCAAAACCTTGAACTCGACGTCCAGCGAATGACTTATGTCAAGACCTATAATGAGGTTCTTAATATTCCGTTAAAGTAGATTATAGTGCACTAATTTCGAGTGATTTAAAGTGAGTCAGCTGAGAAACAAAGGCTATCTGTAAATATAGATAAATGGAAGCAATCTTAAGAACTAAAAAGGAACTGTTCTGGCCCTGAGGCTAAAACAGTTCCTTGCAGCTTGATCTATTTTCATCCGAGCATGGGAAGTTGTTACTTAACGATGGCATTTTTAATAGTCGGGTCATTGTTGGATTTTTCTTGGAAGCCGGATACTAAATACCGTCTCCTTGTCTACTTCACTTTGAACCTGGATCGTCCCTTGATGAAGGGTAGTGATTTGGCGTACTAGTGCGAGACCAATACCCGTTCCTCCAGTTTCGCGGGCGCGGGATTTGTCGGTACGGTAAAAGCGCTCAAAGATAAAAGGAAGTTCCTCTTTCGGAATGCCGCTGCCCGTGTTTTTGATACTGACTGTTGAAAAATTGGGCTCTGGTTTCAACGTGACGGTTACTTCACCGTCGGCATTCGAATAGCGATAAGCATTGTGTATTAGATTATAAAACAGCCTTGTTAAGAGCCGCCCGTCTCCCGTCATAATGACCGATTCGGCTGGAGGGTTCCAATTGAGAGTTAATTGTTTCTCTTGAATTAAGGGATTGAGACTATGGGTAACTTTTTCCAGAAGATGTTTCAAGTCTACCGATTCGAAGATCGGTTTCAAAGCTCCCATTTCAGCTACATTTAGGTCTTTTAAGTCACTGGATAGATCAACAAGGCGATCAATTTCCTCATGAATGGAGGAAAGGTTTTCTTCATCCGCAGGCAGAACGTTGTCTTGGAATGCTTCAATATAGCTCTTGATAGACGTTAGAGGTGTGCGCAGTTCATGGGCAATATCTGCTGTGAACTGTTTGCGGAGAGTTTCCTGGCGTTTCAAATTGTCAACCATCACGTTGAATGCGACGGCTAATTGTCCGACCTCATCGTTGGTCATAATATCTACTCGTTCATCTAAGTGCCCTTTGCCGATGTGATCGGCGGCTTGAGTTAATCGTTTCAACGGTTTAACGAGATGACGACTGGTAAAATAACTGAGGATAATTCCAAAGAGTAAGGCTAGACTTCCAGCTAACAGTAACGAGTAAAAGACTGAGGACTGAAATTGGACGTCCTGGGGATTGAGAATCGGTGCCGATGAGGGGTAGCGAACAGAGGCTGTAGCCAGAATTCCTTGAGGCCCGGAAACGGTCAGAGTTTTTGTTTTCCAACTTGTGGCTGGAGTCGAGTACATCGACATCCCCATACTCATTCCATCCTGACCATTCATCATACCGCCCATCATGTTGCTTAGCGTAGTAATTTGTTTGCCGCTGGGATCAGTCAAGGTCACAATAGTCCCTGCAGGGAGTGATTGGCTTATGTCTTGGAGTGAAGCGGGATCCCAGGCCCCTTTGCTCTGATAGGCGGCGCTAAGACGTGATGGTAATTGTTCAATTAACGTTTCGTTGGTTTTCGTTAAGTAATTACTGAATTGCTGGTGAAAAACCAGATCAACAGCAAGTATGCTGAAGGTTAAGGTAATAAGGGTAATGATAAGGGTGGACAGAAATAATTTTTTTCTCATCTTATCCTCCGGCGTTGGGGTTGAATTTGTAGCCAACTCCGTAAACCGTCATAATAATTTGAGGATCGCTTGGTGTTGTTTCGATTTTCTGGCGGATTTTTTTAATATGGGCGTCTATAACCCGGTCATCTCCCTCGAAGTCGTGGCCCTGAACGATTTCCACTAATTGGCCGCGGGAGTAAACTCGTCCGGGATGTTTGGCCAGTGCGCCCAGGATTTTAAATTCGGTGGGAGTTAGAAAGACTTCTTGATCATGAAGTCGAATTTCATGCTGAATGTTATCGATGGTGAGACCATTGTCGTAAGTAATGACATCCGCCAGAGGAGAGGTCTCGTTATTTGATCGCCGAAGGACTGCCCGTACACGGGCAACGACTTCACGAGGGCTGAAGGGCTTGGTAATGTAATCATCGGCACCGATACTTAAACCTTGAATGCGGTCTTCTTCTTCCACTTTGGCTGTGAGCATAATGATCGGTACTGAGGAGGTTTTCCGAATTTCTTGGCATATTTCTGTTCCTGACATGCCAGGAAGCATTAAATCCAGGATAACAAGATCATAAGCGTTTTCATTAAACATGGTTAGTGCAATTAAACCATTGAGGGCAGTATTCACTTGAAAGCCTTCTTGTTGAAGGTAGGCTTTTAGCACTGAAGTGATTTTCTTTTCATCATCAACGAGCAAAATTCTCATAAATTAGTTCCTCCATTCCCAAGGCTTATAGCTATTATACAAGAAAACGACATTTTCGGACAATCTCAAGCAATTAAAGACTCGGCTAGTTTCCTAATAAGGAACGCACTCGTCTTAAACGGGTGCGCTCCTTGATTTTGAAGACTATAGTTTTTCACGAAACAGCAATCAATCAAGAAATTTGTCCTTTTTTTGCGAGATTTTTGACTCTGGAGCCGTCTTAATATTTTAGCCAATAACAATTTTGCCGAACATTCCTTTGGCTGCATGCCCAGGGTATTGGCAGATATAGTAGAACTCACCGGTTTGACTTGCGGAGAATGAGACTTGGGCAGAGGGATACTGGTTATTTGCCGACTCCGGAACTGGTGGGATAAAGCTGCCGGGATAAGTGGCTCCTTGCATCATTGGCATATAGGCATAGGGAGGAGCTGCGGTTGTTAACTCAACTCCATGGGGCATGCCCTTATCTTCATTGATGATTTCTAACGTTACATTAGCGCCTTGAGGAATTTTTAGAGTTGGATTTATTAAACCACCGATCACAAATTTGCCGTCTGCTTCCTCAGGTCCGCCCAGCATTACAATTTTTATTGCTGAGCCAGTATAAGTTATGGTATTTGAATTTTTGTCGACGGTGGCATTGGTCAAAGAAGAGTTCATTTCGTTTGCCGCACTAGTCGCATCCTTTAAAGATTGACTATATGTGTTCCCGTTTCCATTTCCATATCCGTAACCATTCATGAATCCAGAGCCACCGCAATAGCCACCTGTCTGGCCGTTACTGAAGCTATTGTTCCCGGAACCGTTGTTTCCGGAACTATTGCTGTAGTAGCCGCCCATCATACCATACCCACCAGGAAATCCGTAGGATCCTGGGCTGGTGTTTGAATTATCATCTGCAAAATTACTTGCACTGGTATTGGCGGCTGTTTGGCTAGTTGGATTTTTATAAACAGTAAGTAAATAATTGCTGTTATTCCCCGAGGAATGGGGTATTACGGATTTAGAGTTCATAGCAGCATATACTGAGCCAGAAAAAGCTATTAAGCTAGCGATTGAGAGACCTACAATCCATTTTGTTTTTTTCATACTTAGTTCCTCCTGTGCTTAAAAGTACCTAATATTGATCTGCAATTTTATGGTTTAAGTATAGGGATCCAATACGATTTTGTTATGAATGAGTTGTGAATTTCTTGTGAATTTCTAAAGCTTTTTTTAAAAACCCGAAAGAGGCTGTTGCGTTGCAAAATGCATAAGCGTCCCTCATTAAACAAAGCCCTGCATAAATAGTGGTTTGAATCATCCATTTATTCATTATGCAACAGCCCCTCAAGAATTCAGACTTAATTCAGACTTAATATTGTATGTCTTCTCCAGCAATATCCAGCGGAAGATCAATGAAGTTTTTCTTCCTTCCCGCATATAGTTAAACGTTACTAAGCGCGAAGGGAGATTTTAACGTGGATAAAGATTCCGGCTCCGCAGATGAGTCAAAACCTCTGATTTCGGCCAAACGGCACCCCCTCATAATTATTGCCATTATTGCTCTTGTAATTATCGGTGGGATAGGCCTTTCACTCGTTTTATATACCAGGGACACGGGACAGATTGCCAAGGGTATTGTCTTAGAAATTCCTTTGGGACAATTAACGTTTGCAGATGCCCAGTCCAAGCTGGAACAACAGAGAACTAAACTATACGAACATCCCCTTCAGCTCACAGCCGGCGAGAAAACCTTTTCATTTACGATGAAAGAACTTGGTTTCACATATTCTTATGAAGAGCCACTGCAGCAGGCCTATCTTATCGGAAGAGAAGGGAATATCCTTAATAAAGCTGAAGCTAAATTTAAAGCGAGTTGGGGTATAACTTTTACACCAGACTACACGTGGAATAATCAAACCCTGTCAGGCATCCTGACTCAACGTCTCTCAAGTTTGAATATGCCCGCAGAAAATGCCCACTTTATCGTTAACCCTGATGACTCAATGCAAATAGTCGCCGAAAAGGTTGGAAAACAAGTTGATATCGAGAACCTAATAACAAGCATAAAAAAGGTTCCTATCGAGGATGCAGCACATATTCCTATCCCATTTAAAAGCATAAAGCCAGGTCTAACCCAAGAGGACTTGGAGAAAGTAAAGAGCTATGATCTTATAAGTGAATACTCAACCATCTTCGATTTAAATCAAAAAGAACGGACCATCAATCTTAAGTTAGCAGCCAAAGCTATTGATGGTTTGGTTCTAAAACCGGGAGAGACGTTTTCATTTAACCAAACTGTAGGACCCAGAACTGTTGAAGCTGGGTATCAAGAAGCTATAATTATTGAAGGAAATTCCTTCGTGCCGGGTCTAGGCGGCGGAGTCTGTCAGGTCTCCAGCACTTTATACAATGCAGTTCGTTTAGCATCCTCATCGGTAACTGTTATTGAGCGGTCGCGTCATAGCCTGCCTGTGGCCTATGTTCCTCCAGGGCAGGATGCAACGGTTGCCTATCCGGATCTGGATTTCAAGTTCAGAAATGACTCAGGGGATTTCATTCTAATCCGAAGTGATATCAACGGTCATTCTTTAACCTTTAAGCTCTATGGAAAGGCCAAGAAGAAACAATCATCTTGACTGAAATTGAGCTGCTGGTAAAATTATTTGATTGACAATTCAGCCAAAAATCAGTATATTGATAACGAACCATATGAAAACGGTTTCATATTTTAAATGAAGAGTAGCTGAGTGACTTGGCTTTTTGATTCCCAGATCTTAGGCTGCAAGAAAATAAACTGACATCCGGAGACATGATTTTAGCTATTTTTAAGAATAAGCTATGCAAAGAGTGCTTGAAACAGCGTTATTTTGCAGATTCGTGGCAGAAAAAATGAAAATGATTAAAAAGAAGGATTTCGACCTGTGAAAAATGAGACTATTCTGTACTTTGGTGAGACATATTAGGCAAATCTGTGGTAGCGGTTCCACATGATATGCAAGACAATCGGAGTTGAAAGTTATATATGGCTACTATAAGGGATGTTGCAAGGTTAGCGGGGGTCTCGATTTCAACGGTCTCCAGAGTCTTAAATAAGAGTGGTTATGTTAATATCGAGACGGAGAGAGAAGTCAATAAGGCTATTCAAATGTTAAAATATGAGCCGAGTGACGTTGCCAGGGGATTAACGAATAAGAAGACCAGAACGATTGCCTTAATTCTGCCGGATATTGTGAACCCTTTTTTTCCTGAGTTAAGCAGGGCTGTTGAAGATGTGGCGCGGACGTCAGGATATACTGTAATCTTCGGCAATTCTGACGGCCAGGCAAATAAAGAGAAGGCCTACATTAATATTCTTAAACAAAAGTATATCAGTGGGATTATTTTTGCTTCCCATAACCTTAACCGCAATGATGTCGAGTATTTAGAGAAAATCGATATACCTTTTGTTGTTTTAGACCGAGCACCTTCCCAAGAAGGTTGTACCGTTGTTCGCTCCAACAATTTTGAAGGCGCCAAACTTGCTGTTCAACATTTACTTGACGCAGGATGCAATAAAATTGCTCATATATATGGGCCTCAGGAAATTAATACTGCTAAAGACCGTTTAATCGGCTATGAGGAATCTGTTAAGAATTTTAAATGGTACAGCCCGACTTTAATGGTACCTGGGAATTTTAAGCTGGACGGAGGAATGAATGCCGCCCATGTGTTGATGGAACGGCATCCTGATGTCGATGGTATTTTTGTGGGCAATGATTTGATGGCGGTGGGTGCGCTAAAAACTCTCCTGCGTTTGGGTATAAACGTTCCGAATCAGATAGCTATTTGCGGGTTTGATGGAATTCATCTGGCAGAGGCTGTTGAACCGGAGTTAACAACAATAGCTCAGCCTATTTATGAAATGGGAGTCTTGGCTGCAGATTTATTAATCAAGAAAATAGAAGGGGCCGAGGTCGATAATCGCATTTATGAATTAGAGGTTAAGTTAGTGCCCCGGGCTTCAACAACAAAGTGTATTTAAGTTACTTAGATGAACTGGCAATCATTTCCTAACAATGTCCTTCAACTATAGTTTTAACGATTCGATGTGGTAACGGTATCATATTCTAAAGGTGCAAAAGGTACAAATGTCATTGTCAAACTACTGCCTTCGATCAAGCGATAATACAGAAAAAAAGACAGGGGTGTCAAGGGAATGAAAAAACAAGGCGTGCTTCATGGGGAATTGTCACGATTCATTGCTGCATTAGGTCATGGTCAGACCTTAGTTATTGCAGACTATGGGTTACCGATCCCGCCCCAGATCCCATTTGTTGATTTAGCGGTTTGTGAGGGTGTTCCTGCTTTTGAGGATGTGTTCAATGCTGTTCTTGGCGAATTGAGCGTCGAACAAATTACAATCGCTGAGGAACTGCAAGAGGCTCATCCGGATTTGTTTGCTAAAATCAAGGAGGCGACAGATGCTCCTTTGGAACTTGTAAGTCACGAAGTATTTAAAGAACGTTTAGCATCGGCTGCAGTAATTGTCCGCACTGGTGAGTGGACCTCTTATGCCAATGTCATCTTAAAGTCTAGCGTTGTATTTTAGGTGGTGAATTTATGGCACTCTTAGAAATGAAGGGAATCTGTAAAGGCTTCTCAGGTGTCAAGGTTCTTCAAGGGGTAGACCTGCAGGTCAGTGGGGGAGAGGTAGTGGCCTTACTTGGTGAAAATGGCGCCGGTAAGTCCACATTAATGAAAATCTTAACTGGGGTCTATGCAGCAGATGCAGGGCAAATAGCAATCGACGGAGAGACTGTATCTATTAAGGCGATTCCCGATGCCCAGAACCTAGGGATCGAGATGATATATCAAGAGCTTAACCTATTTCCTAACTTATCGGTGGCCGAAAACTTTCTGATTGGGCATGAGAATGAATTTCGGACTCTGGGTTTCGTTAATTATCCTCTTCTCTATAAGAAGGTTGGGGAGACAATGGCAGCATTGAATCTTAACCGTGATCCCAAAGAATCGCTGGGCGGCCTAAGTGTTGGCGAACAGCAGTTAGTGGAAATTGGCAAGGCCTTGCAGAAAGATGTTCGCTTTCTCATTATGGACGAGCCTACCTCCGCTTTGAGCCGGGCTGAAACAGAACGACTTTTTGAAATTGTCCGTTCTCTCAAGGATAAAGGCGTTGGAATTATTTATATTTCCCATCGCCTGGAGGAATTGTTTGCTGTGGCAGATCGGGTGACAGTATTACGGGACGGTCAGTTCATTGCCACGGTTAAGACCGAGGAGACAACAGAGCGGGAATTGGTTTCTTTAATGGTTGGCCGGGAGATTGAGGAACGCTATCCTCATGTTGAAACGACACCGACTGAGATTGTACTGCGTGCAAAGCAATTAAGTACGCAATTTGTCCAGAACGTTAGTTTAGAAGTTAGAGCAGGGGAAATCGTGGGCCTTGGCGGCCTGATGGGTTCCGGACGCACGGAGGTGGCTCGTGCTTTAAGTGGAATCGATGCTTTAAAGTCCGGCGAAATCATCCTTGAAGGCCGGAAACTCTCCTTAAGAACCCCTATTAATGCAATTCGTTCCGGGATAGCCCTTGTAACCGAGGACCGTAAAAATGAAGGACTGCATCTTCCCTTTTCCATTCGTGAAAATTTGGCTCTCCCAACCCTCGATGCGCGAAGTCGTTGGGGCATAATTTCCAGGCAAAAGGAACGGGAGAATGCGGAGCATTGGGTTAAACAATTGAGAGTTAAAACTCCAACTATTGAGCAGTCTGCACAAAATTTAAGCGGTGGAAATCAACAAAAGGTCGTCATTGGTAAATGGTTATCTTGTAACCCGAAATTGCTGATTTTGGATGAGCCGACACGAGGCGTTGACGTGGGAGCGAAACAGGAAATCTATCAGCTAATGAACCAATTGAAGTTAGAAGGAAAGGCAGTTTTGCTGATTTCTTCCGACTTGCCTGAATTGTTGGGCATGAGCGATAGGGTCTATGTAATGCACGAAGGAGTTATTATGGGCGAATTACAGAGCGGAGAGATGGAACAAGAAGCGTTTATGCGTTTAGCTACGGGAGGTGAGGTATAATGGAACGAATTATCAAAACTATTAAACGTTATCATTTAGGACCGACAATTGGTCTCATTATTTTAATTTTCATTCTCTCTTTTGCAACCGCTAAGTTTTTTACCTTTGGAAATCTGCGCAACGTTGCCCTGCAAATTTCAGTGAATGCTTTGATTGCAGTGGGAATGACCTTTGTCATTCTTACATCTGGGATTGATTTATCGGTTGGATCTACTCTGGCTTTAAGTGCAGCGCTTGCTTCGCAGCTAATGGTCGGACACGTTAACCCTTGGGTAGCTGTTATTGCAGCTTTGGCTTTTGGGGGGGTGGCTGGAGCAGTTAATGGATTGTTTGTCGCCTATGCAGGCTTGGCCCCTTTTATTGTTACCTTAGGGACGATGACGCTGTTTCGAGGAATGACAGAAATCTATACCAATGGCATGCCTATTTATAATTTGCCTCAAGAGTTTGCTAAATTCGGCACCGGGACATTTTTGGAAATTCCTATTCCGGTCTGGGTAATGGCTTTTGTCCTTATTACCGCTTGGGTTGTACTCCATCGAACAATTGCCGGAAGACGCATTTATGCAATTGGAGGAAATGAGCGAGTTTCCTTCTTGGCTGGAGTTCCAGTAAAACGTTATCTTTTGAGTGTTTATGTTGTCAGTGGTATTTTGGCTTCTTTAGCAGGAATAATTTTAGCTTCCCGTTTAGGCTCTGCAGAACCAACTGCAGGCGTAGGATATGAGCTGGATGCCATTACGGCAGTCGTACTTGGCGGGACCAGTTTGGCCGGGGGAGAAGGCACGTTAGTAGGGACTCTTATCGGGGCCTTGATTCTCGGAATTATTGATAATGGTTTGAATCTGCTCAATGTCAATTCTTTCTATCAAGATGCCGTGAAAGGATTAATTATTCTTGCGGCGATTATGCTTGATCGCAAGAAATCCTCAGCGAGGTAAGAGGCCCTGCGGCCTCTTCTTCAAATAAATAAAAATAAATGTAAAGAGGAGAAATGGCAATGAAAAAATGGAAAACTATTTTGGGGCTAGGTGTTCTGACAGTGGGTCTTGTTTCTGGATGCGGTACTGCTTCTAACAATGGTTCAGGCGACAAAACAGCTGCTCAAGCAAAATCCGGCGATTATACCATTGGTTTCGCTGTCTCCACGACCAATAATCCGTTTTTTGTAGCTATGGAAAATGGAGTTAAACAGGAAGCTGAGAAAGAAAACGTAAAAGTTATTATCGATAATGGTAATAATGACGCTGCTACTCAATTGAACCAAGTTCAAGACTTAATTCAGCAAAAAGTAAGTGCTATTATTCTTAACCCAACCGATAGTCAAGGTTTGTCCAGCGCAGTTGCTGCTGCTAATAAAGCGAACATCCCTGTTATAACCTTGGATCGTAGTGTAAATTCCGGTAAAGTATCCTGTTTCATTGCCTCCGACAGCGTTCAGGCAGGAAAAATGGCTGCTGATGAGATTATAAAAGCTCTGAATGGCCAGGGCAAAGTCGTTGAGCTTCAAGGGATCATTGGTACTTCAGCTGAACGGGACAGAGAGCAAGGGTTTGACCAAGAAATTGCGACAGCAAAGGGAATTCAAGTTGTTGCTAAACAATCGGCTAATTTTGACCGCAGTAAAGCGTTAAACGTTATGCAAAATATTCTTCAGGCTAATCCCGATGTTAAAGGGGTCTTCGCCCAAAATGATGAGATGGCTCTAGGCGCCTCGAAAGCAATTCAACAAAGCAATAAAACAGGGATTGCGATTGTCGGTATTGATGGTGAACAAGAAGCGGTCAATAACGTTCAACAAGGACTTTTCTATGCTGACATTGCTCAACAGCCAGCTGAAGAAGGAGTATTAGGAGTTCAGAACGCTATGAAACTGGTCAAGGGCAATTCCGTTTCGGCGACTGTCAGCTCACCTCTGAAACTTGTTGAAAAAGGAACATCATTTAAAGGTTTTTAAGCTGATCAGATGCTTTTATTTCAGTAAATTAGTCGAGGGAGTAATCATTCCTTTGTAACTGTTTCTGGATTATGTCTTAAGGGAGGTGAAGCAGGATGATGCGTTCCATGACAGTGATCGGCAGCCTTAACATGGATATTGTCAATCGCGTTGAAAAAGCGCCTTTGCCGGGCCAAACAATTAAAGCCATTGAAACGAGCTATATTCCGGGCGGGAAGGGCGCAAATCAGGCAGTAGCTGCAGCTCGTGCGGGAGCTAAAGTCGAAATGATCGGGGCAGTAGGCGTGGACGCTTATGGAGAAATTCTCTTAGAAAACCTGCGATCCTCGGGTGTCGGAACAGGTGGAGTGCTTGTCAAGCAGGATATTTCAACAGGACTGGCTTTCATTACCGTCGATGGACTAGGGGAAAATCGTATTATTATTTCTCCAGGGGCCAACGGAGCGTTAGATCCGAAGGATATTGACGAGGCAGGCAAGTTGCTGGACGAGCCAGACCTAATCATTCTTCAGAATGAGATACCCTACCCAACCTTAGCCTATGTATTCGAATACTTTGCAGCGAAAGGAAAGTATATTATATACAATCCTGCGCCTGCTTTTGTGCCGCCAGAGAATATCTATCACATGGTTAATTTATTAATTCTTAACGAAACAGAGGCGGCTGTATTAACTGGAGTTAAAACTGAAAGTATTGAGGAAGTGCACTCTGCCGGCAAAATCTTAGTGGCACAAGGGTGTCGGGAAATCATTGTAACCTTAGGCGCCAAGGGATTATTTTATATGAGCAGTGAAGGAACAACGATGTATCAACCGGCGTTCAAGGTTAAAGCGCTGGATACAACGGCAGCCGGTGATACTTTTGTAGGGGCCTACGCTGCCGCTATTGCTGAGGGCAAGCCCCTTCAGGCTGCTTTGCATTTTGCTTCAGCAGCTTCGGCTCTTACTGTAACTAGAAAAGGCGCCCAAACTTCAATCCCGCAACGGGCGGAAATCAATGCTTTTTTAGCTCAAGATGAGCGCTAAAATTACGGGGAATTAAACTACTAATACTTTAATTCAGTTTTAGGGCTGTGTTTTCACACAGCTCTTTTTTTGCAAAAATCTAATACTTTCTTCTTACATCATTGCAACTAGCTGCAGATTTTCCAGAGCCTGAAGCGGGGTTACTATAATGCCGATTAAAATGAATAATCGATAACATAGGGATATCCTATAGACATAAGAGCCTGGGGAATGTTACGATTTAGTTGAGGATAACGCTAATCTTTAATCAATCTCGAAGGATAGCAGCTCTTAACAAGGATATGGTGGATAAAGACAGGTGTAATTGTGAATGTTAGTACTTTATCAAGCAAAGGAGGTTATTCTATATGAGAAAGTGTGATCAATTAATTCAGAGATTTACGTTAAAAGGTCAAGATGATGGCGTCAGAAACTTAAGAGGAGAAGAGCTGAAATCGTATCAATTAATATATGATGATTTAATTAAACGACTCATTGCTACCGGTGCGGAAGTCCCTCAGGATATGGAGATACAAGTAATCAATAAAATTGTTACCCCTGATGATGATAATGTAACTCCGCTGGGATTGGTTAATGTAAGTTTGGACTATCTGACGAAAATACTAACGTTTGCCCAAGGTCAAGGAATCCAATGGCAGGTTGAAATTAAAGAGTGTACTGATACCCATTTTAAGGAATTATCCTATTTTAAGATCACGGTCGCATGTGACAAAGAATTTTTCGTAACTATGGCCAAAGAGGCTGGATTTAGGTATCCCAAGATAACCCGTCATCGAACAGCTTAATTAACTAAAAATTAAAACGCCGCCGAAATTCTGCTTGAAGTTTCATGTCTGGATATGTTCATTATTTCACCAGACCAGATTGAACAAGAAGGAAAGTTTGCCTTAGACGCAACAATGGCCGGCATCAATAATACCGCAGAGATTACCGTCACACGGAAAATATTGAACGGTAAACCTGACAAGGTAATACTAAAGGAAATTGAAGATGAGAGAATCGACATGGTAATCATGGGGAAATGCGGATATGGAGCCATCACAGATTGTCTGCTAGGCAGTGTTAGTCAACGTGTTCTCTATGGCGCAAAATGTTCAGTTTTAATTGTCAAATGAACTCGTTCAGTTAAAGCTGAACATCGGGGCTATTTCGATAGCAGTTATAAACTACAAATTAGTGCATAAAGTTATAGGAACCCTTCTTATTCTTTAGCTCCCCAAATGCTGCTTGGGGAGCTTTTTTAAGGTTTTCAGAAGAGAACTTGAGAAATGCCAATGGGACTAGTGATAAGATGAATTATCAAATTGTTCATAAGCATATATGATGGTGAGGATACTGATTTTCTATAGACTTATACAGTCCACAGTGCTAATCTGAATTTGTAATAAATAGTGATAATTCAAAGAGAGGAAGGATGATTGATTTGTTGAGGATTAGTACTAATTCAATCTCTAACGTTATTAACAAAATTCAGAGGGAAAGGGGAGGAACATGATTTAGAAAGAGTTTCGTTAGCGCCCTGATTGGATTTTTGAATTTTACCTTCTATAACTAATAATCGATATTAGATAAAACAGTCATAAAGACTGCTAAAAAATGTGACTTCGGTATCATCGTTGGAATTTAAAGTATGTACAGCTAAGAGATTGTAGAAGTAAAAAATGATTTGTCAAAAATAAAGAAAAACTCTTAGATTAATAGTGAAAAATTTCACTTTACGTTACTGCGCTTATTGAAAGGTGGGAGTTGTATGCCTTCAATGACTAAATGGGTTCCGATTATTGAAACGGTTAAAGGATATAAAAAAGGGGATCTCAAGCATGATATTATAGGTGCCTTAACTGTTGTAGTTGTTGGTCTTCCTCAGTATATGGCTTATGCTCTGATTGCGGGCGTCAATCCGATTTATGGTCTCTATACCGGGATCATTGCGGCGATTATAGGTTCCGCCTTTGGCTGTTCTAACCAACTGATTACAGGACCGACGAATGCGATTTGTTTACTCACTGCAAGCGCTATGATACGCTTTATGCATCTCCCTAATGCTTATCAAATGCTTTTCCTAATGACCTTTATGGTTGGCGTTTTACAGGTTCTTTATGGAGTAGTTCGACTCGGCAAAGTGATTGATTTTGTTTCCCACACCGTCTTGGTAGGGTTTACAGCCGGAGCAGGAACGATCATTGCTCTGGGACAATTAAATACATTTCTGGGGATATCGATTAAAAACTCTTCAGCAATGTCTACGCTGGAAAAAGTATATTATATTATCACTCATCTAAATAAAACGAATCCCTATGTTTTAGGCATCGGCCTGATGACTATTATAATTGTGCTGATATGCAAAAAGATCAGTAAAAATCTTCCGGGAGCTTTAATTGGGATTATTCTGCCTATCTTTTTTATCATTATGTTTGATCTGGAAAAGAAAGGCGTCAAACTTACAGGTAATATCCCTTCCGGCTTTCCTCCCTTTACCATGGTTCATTTTAGCCTTTCCTCAGTCAAAGATATGCTGAGCGGAGCGTTTGCCATCTCCATCATTGGTTTAGTTGAAGCAATATCTATTTCTAAATCAATTGCCACGAAAACCCGGCAAAAAATTGATTCCAATCAAGAATTTATAGGGCAGGGTTTATCAAATATCATAGGGGCTTTCTTCCAGTGCCTTCCGGCTTCGGGTTCATTTTCCCGTTCCGCCATTAACTATATTAACGGGGGAGCCAGCAGATTAGCCGGAATTCTTTCCGGTGTGTTTGTAGCCATTGTTCTCATGCTGTTTGCACCCTATGCGAAATATATACCAAGTGCAGGTTTGGCAGGGGTCCTGATTTATACAGGGTATGGTTTGATTGACAAAGAAGAAATAAAGAAAGTCGTGAAAGCAGGTATATTCTCTTCCGATTCCATTGCCATGTGGGTAACCTGTATCTTAGTTATTGTGCTGCCAAACTTGGATTATGCAATTTATTCAGGGATTGCTCTATCCATTGCCTTATATCTGAAGGATACCAACAAAGCACCGCTTAAGCTTTTGATTCCAGCACAGAGTGATGGATCCCAGGTGATTCTCGAAGAAGTGAAAACCGTTGAAGAAAAGGTTGACGTTTTGGTAATTCAACTTGAAGGAAATCTTTATTTCGGGGGAGCAACCGATTTAGGAGATAAACTTGAAAGTTTGGTTGATAAATCCAAAGTGTTTATTCTCAGAATGAATCATGTAACCACTGTTGACTTAACGTCACTGACAGCTTTGAAGGTCTTTGTCAGGAATGTGCGGGAAAATAACGGAACTTTGATCATTAGTGGTGTTCAACCGGATCTTGCAGCCTTGTTTAAAAAGTCAAACTTTGATACTGACATTGGCCCGGAAAATATCTTTATGTCCGAAAATGAAGTCTTTGCTTCAACCTCAAATGCCTTAGTAAGGGCAAGAGCTGCTCTTAACTTTTAAATTTGGACGAGTTGAGAAAGCAAATTTAAAGGTGAGAATGTCACCATGATATTCTCACCTTCCACGAAATTGATATGACCGAAATGTTATAAAACATTTTATTTGTGGGGTTAGGAGAGGGTAACTATGGTCATGGAAATATTGACTAGCGTATTTGCTTGTTCGCTTTGTCAGACCAGGTATAATCGGCAGGAAGACGCCGAAAAATGCGAACTCCTTTGTGCAAAATTACTCAAATCGCCTGAACTATCTGTATTAAATCTCACTTCCAGGACCTATAATATTCTCAAATGCCGGAATAGATACTATTGACGATGTTCAAAAAACAACAGATGATTATTTATTAAATCTAAAAGGGTTTGGCCCCGCCTGCCTGGAGGATTTACACTATAAAATGACATTATTTGAAGAAGAAAATGCGGTGCAAAATAAATTAAGGGAGTAAGGGGAAAAAAAGTAATAACAAATTGCCCTTCAAAGTTAATCTAAGCACAGGCCGATTATTTGCCTGTGTTTTTTGCGTATAAAATCCAATGCCAATCGTATTAATGCTTTTGGCATTAAATTATGTGACCATAGGGACTTCTTTGGATCTTTATTTTGGACTATAATTTTAATTGTTATTTTCGCAGTTTTCCGATCTGAATGATGTATGGACGCACTCTCTAAAATTCTGCCTATTTGCTTATGAGGAAATGTATGAAAGGGGAAACTATGCAGCAAGATTCTTCAACTTTTAATGGTAATATTGTAACGGACGAAAGTAGTTGTCAGGGGTGTAATAAATGTGTTCGGGAATGTCCCGTTGATGCTAATATTGTCTACGTTAAGAATGATAAGGTTAAGGCTAAAATAAACTACGAACGATGTATTGAATGTGGTAAATGCATCTCAACATGTGATCATGGTGCACGTTCTTATCTTGATGATACTGAACGCTTCTTTAATGATCTAAAACATGGGAAGAAGATTACTGTATTGGCAGCGCCGTCGATCAGAGTAAATTTTCCTGACTTTAAAAGATTATTCGGTTTTTTGATTAAAAATGGTGTCAATGTAATCTATGATGTCTCCTTTGGAGCAGATATTACGACATGGGCATATCTAAGAACTATAGAACAGCAGAACTTACACACAGTGATTGCTCAACCTTGTCCTGTGATAGTTAATTACATTGAGAAGTTAAAGCCAGAATTATTACCCCAACTTTCTCCCATTCATAGTCCGATGCTTTGCTCAGCAATTTATGTGAAAAAGTATTTAAAGGATAACTCGGAATTAGCAATGTTGTCTCCTTGTATAGCAAAAAAGGGGGAATTTGGCTCCACACAAAATATAATAGGATACAATGTAACGTTTAAAAAACTGAAAGAATATCTGGAAAATAACAAGATTAACCTCAAAAATTACAATGAGGTCGATTTTTCTGATCTAGCCTGTTCTTTGGGGTGCCTTTATAGCAGACCAGGGGGGTTAAGAGAAAACGTTGAGGCTTTTGTTCCCAATGCTTGGGTAAGACAAGTGGAAGGACCAGATACCGTCTATGGTTATTTGGAAATCTATGGTGATCGTGTTAAAGAAAATAAGCCTGTACCTCTTCTCGTCGATATTTTAAATTGTCAGCATGGCTGTAATATCGGCACAGCTTCAATAATCAAGGATAACGTACTAGACGATATAGATTTTAGTTTTAATGCCATGAAAACTAGGAAAATGAAGGAAGAAGAAAAACAGGGATTTAAAAAATCTATAAAGCGTATGGAATGGTTAAACGATTATTTTAATAGAACTCTAAAATTAGAAGATTTCGTACGTGTATATAATACTGCCAAAAAAGCGAGAGACTTATCGGAACCAACTGAGCCTGAGTATGATCAATTATTTAAGTCCATGCACAAAGAAGATGTCGAATCTCGTACAATTAATTGTGTTGCCTGTGGTTATTCGACATGTAAAGAAATGGCGAAGGCAATCCACAACGGATTAAGCGTTCCAAGTAATTGTGTTAACTATTCTAAAGGCGAATTAATTAATTTAAACCGTAAGAACTCCGAGATATTAACTCAACTTCAGGACTTGAGCGCTGAAAGACTGGAATACAGTAAAAAACTTGAAAATGATGTTGTTAATATTAAGGCTTCTTTAAACGAAATAGCAGCTGAAAATGAGAACGGTGTGAAAAACATCCAAAACATTATGTCCAGGGTATCTAATAATACCGAAATAGCTTCAACTTTACGACAAGATGTTGAAGAAATGAATGATAAATTAAACCATTTTGTTAATTCATCGAATTTAATTGAAGGAATAGCAAGTCAGACCAATCTCTTGGCTCTTAATGCCGCAATTGAAGCCGCACGTGCGGGAGATCAAGGCAGAGGCTTTGCAGTAGTGGCTCAGGAAGTAAGAAAATTAGCTGAAAGGTCTAACGAAGTCGTGAAATCAACAATCAATGATGAGAAGTTGATGGTGGATTTAATCGGAGGTATTGCCAATATATCCGTGACATTAGACCAAGAAATGCTTGAAATAAGTAATCAAGTCGAGAAAATTTCAACATCACTTGAAAACTTAACTGCGAAGAGTCAGGATATTCTAGCATTTGTTGAAGATATTTCGACTCATTAATTTGGAAGTCTGATCATTTAGGGAGCAGCAGTGACAAAAAACTGTTGCTCTTTTTCTTTTGCGCTAGGCTTAGTGATCCGGGCAAAATAAGTGCAAGCACTTGCTTGCATAGACAGCATTGGTTTGGTACAATAAACAGGCAAGTGCTTGCACGCATAATGTCAATAGGTGGTGGTTATAAAATGGAGACGATAGAGACTGGTAATTTAACTGATAATACTCTGAGTATCAGAATTATTGAAGCAGCTAAACAACTTTTTGTGGATCATGGCTTTAAAGGTACGACTACGAAAATGATCGCCAAAGAAGCTAATGTCAATGAAGCAACTCTATTTAGGCACTTTAAAAATAAAGAGGGGATTTTCTTAGCGATAACCAAAGATCTTACTAAACACAGCAATTCAAAACTTGAGAGCATCATAGAAAGTGACATTCCCTTAGAAGAAATGCTTTTTCAATTTGGAATGGAATTGTATAGGAGGATCGTTCAAAGCAAGGGTGTATTGATTGTGGCAATAATTGAGTCCAAGCAGAGATCAGAGCTCGTTGAAAATGTTACAAGCACGTTTAGATCGATCGTTGAAATATTGGAGAGAAAATTAGTCAGGTTACATGATGAAAAGAAACTTGAGAAAAATGACTTTTTTACAGTTTCTTTGATGTATGTAGAATCTTTAATTGGTCTTTTTATTGTTCAGACTCGATTGAAAGGCGACCTTATACCGATGGAAATTGAACGATTATGCAGAAGCGCTTCCAAAGTTTTAGTCAACGGCTTACAAAATTAAGAGGCCTAAAGAATAGTTGGGTGAACACGATAAGCAGATAAAAATCAGGGAACGGTAATCATTTTGCTAAGAGATAACTCGAGGGGGATTAGGGGATGAAACAAAGAGTTTTACTTATTTTCTCATTGTTCTTGTCATTTTTACTCGTTAGTGGATGTGGAGCAAATAGTGACAGCAATAAATCTGATACAAAAACCTATCCTGTCAAGACAATACAGGTAAAGGAAGAGAACTATCCAGTTTCGCTGGAGTATCAGGGGATTACCGGCGAGAGTGAGGTAAGAAAGCTATCCTTTAAAAGTTCCGCCAAAATTGCCAAAATTTACGTTACGAAAGGACAGCATGTTACCAAAGGCGAGCCCCTGGTTGATCTTGACAAAACAGACTTAAATTATGCAATGCAAGCTGCTCAGTCCCAAATGAATGCAGCAGCCGCCCAATATAACAAAGCCGTAAATGGTGCACAGCAAGAAGATATTAATAAGGCCGAGATTGCGGTGAAAAATGCGCAGGATAATTATAATTATTATAAGGATTTGTATGATAAAAATGTTACCTTATATAATAGTTCAGCGATTTCCAAACAGGCTTTGGATGGTTCAAAGCTGCAACTTGACAGCAGCGAAGCTGCTCTGAACAGTGCGCAGCAGACTTTGCAGCAGCTTCGAGATGGATCTAGAGATGAAGACAAAGAAGCACTTTTAGCTCAGTTGAATGCAGCGACTGCTGATTATAATTCCAAAATGGACTTGGTACAGGATGCCTCAATGGTTTCGGATCTGGATGGTTATGTGGTCGATGTTCTCTGTAAAGAAGGGGAATTACAGCCAGCCGGAAATCCCGTTATTTTAATGAGAAGCGATGATCAAGTCATTACTGTCGGATTATCAGATAAGGATGTCAAGAAAATTAAAGTCGGCACGAAAGCAACGATAACTATAGATAATCAGAGTGTTGATGGCGAAATCAGCAATATTGTGCAAATGGCGGATCAGCAATCAGGGACGTTTAGTACTGAAATTAAGCTTTTAAATCCTATCGACAACGATCAATTTTATATCGGTGAAAGTGTAAAAGTGTACATAGAGACAGGGGATCAGAGGTCGATTTTGATTCCCATCAGCTGCATTCTAAATGACGGTGAAGATTACGTATATGTTATAGAGAATGGCCGAGCTGTTCGGAAAAATATAACCTTAGGCGATGCGCATGAGGATAAAGTTTCAGTAGAAGGTTTAAAAGCCGGAGATAAACTTGTTATTGAGGGAATGAAGAATATTAAAGCGGGTTATCAAGTTTCTGAAAAGTGAGGTGAACAATATTGAGACTGATTAAAGCAGCCATTGAGAATAAAAAAATAGTCTTATTTCTAGTAGTTTTAGTTATTATCGCAGGGTTTTATAGTTATTATGTAGTTCCTAAGCAAGAAAGCCCGGACGTTTCCTCTCCTGCTGCTATGATTACCACGATTTATCCCGGAGCTTCTCCAAGTGATATAGAAACACTTGTCACTAAGAAAATAGAAGATAAAGTTGAGGAAATTGATGGCTATGATTATGCCGAATCATATTCCAAGAATAGTGCTTCTATCGTTATCGTCTATTTGAACAATGATGCCGATAAAGATAAAGCTTGGAGAGACCTAAGAGATAAAATTAAAGATTTAAAATCGGAGCTTCCTGATGGATGTCAAGATAGTACGATTGATACTAACCTTACAGAGACAGCGGGGATGATTTTAAGTATCTCGGGTAAGAATTATTCCTATGAGCAACTGGGTGATTATGCCGATGATATTAAGAAAGAATTGAGCAATGTTGACGGTATTTCCAGATTTGATGTCAAGGGAAAGCAGGATAAACAAGTAATCGTTGACGTCGATTGGACTCAAATCAATAAATATAACGTGTCCTTAGACGACGTATGTAAAGTACTAAAAGCTCAAAATATTAATATTCCATCCGGATCTTTGAATTTGAAAACAGGGAAGATCAAGGTTGAAACGCCGGGGACATTTACTTCCCTTCAAGATATCCAAAATACAATAATAGGGGTTTCACCGACTACCGGAGAAACCTTAAGAATCAAAGATATTGCTAAAGTATACATGGATTATGATCAAGATTCGAGTCTTAAATTTAGAGATAACGGTGCTAATGCGGTATTGCTGGCAGGATATTTCCAAGACAATAAAAATATTGTCCTGATTGGTGATAACATTAGTAAAAAATTAGATGCTCTAAAGAAACAACTGCCAAATGACTTGACGATCGACGAGGTAACGTTTCAGCCTAAAGACGTCAGTGATTCCGTTTCTTTTTTCATGAAGAATCTTCGCGAAGGAATAATTCTGGTTATTATCACTGTACTCATTGGAATGAGTCTTCGCAATGCCATGGTGGTTTCTGCGGTTATCCCAATATCTATATCCATGTCCTTTCTTGCGATGTATATCCTGGGGATTAAAGTTCAGCAAATGTCTACCACGGCCCTTATCATAGCTCTGGGAATACTGGTCGATGATGCAATTGTAATCGGTGACGTTGTCCAAGTAGGTATTGATAAAGGGCTATCTGGAAATGAGGCAGCATTTCAAGGCATAAAGCGACTATTTGTGCCGGTATTTACATCCACGTTAATTATCGTGGGTGCCTTTGCTCCGCTGCTCACGATCCCAGGGGCTGTTGGGGAATTTCTAAGGACCTTGCCTCAGGTTGTTATGATCTGTGTGACTTGTTCGTATATTTCCGCCTTACTTGTAACGCCTGCCATGTCTTCTCTATTTTTTAGAAAAAGTAAAACTCTTAATAAAGAAAGCATTGTCCGTAAAATGTTCCGTAAACTTTTAAGCTATGGACTAAAGCATAAACTGAGGATTGTTGTCGTAGCCTTAGGAATTTTCTTAGCCGCTCTTGGCCTAATGAAAACCTTAGGAATGCAGTTTTTCCCTTATGTTGATAAGAATATCCTGTATATCGATGTTTCCAATGAGAAGGTTGAAGATATTGACAGTACAGCAAATTTGGTTAAACAAGTTGAAAATGTCCTTAAAGCTCAAAAAGAAGTGACAGGATATACCTCTGCCATAGGCGGAGGTATGCCAAAATTTTATATAACCTTAGCTTCAGTAGCAGCTTCCAAAGATACAGCACAAATAATGGTACGAATCGATCTGAACAAAACAAATCGGTTCCAAACAAGGCAGGAGCTCGCTGAGCATCTACAAAGTTTATTGGACAGCAAACTTAGTCAAGGGACAGCTACAGTAAAACAATTAGAACAAGCTCAGCCAATAGGGGCCCCTATACGCTTGAGGCTTACAGGAGATGATTTGGAGAAACTATATTCTGCTTCCGAAAAGATTCAGCAGAAGTTGTTAAATATACCTGGAACTATGAACGTTAGAGATGATGCGGCGCAGAAATCCTATGAATATGAGGTCAATATTGATGTGGCCAAAGCGTCACAGCTTGGGTTGCTTAAATCAGATATTCTTGAGCAAATTAACATTGCCCTAAATGGTTACAGCGGCTCAGTTTACAGAAAAAACGGCAGTGAGTTTGGCATTTTAGTAAAAACTAATATTTCCTCAGTAAAAGATCTTGAAAACTTGCAAATTAAATCCAGTGTTACAGATAATAAGGTTCTCTTAGCCCAGGTGGCATCCATAAAACTCACTCCTGAGCTAGATCAAATTAAACACTACAAAAAGGAAAAAACGGTGACAGTGTACAGTGATGTTAAAACTGGATACAATTCGGTTAATATCGAAAATGCGTTAAGTCAGCAGATTGCTGCCATGGATTTGAATGGTGTCAATGTTCTCTATGACGGAGAAAAAAATCAAATCGAGAAGAACTTCACCAGTCTCGCCTTGGCAGGAGTTTTAACGATTCTAATAATTTACGTTTTATTATTTATTCAATTTAAATCCTTTGTCCAGCCTTTAATTATTATGTGCTCTCTGCCATTATCCTTAATAGGAGTTGTTATTGGACTCATGGTCTTTAGAATGCCGCTATCCTTAACAGCCGTAATGGGAATCATAAGCCTTATTGGGGTAGTCATTAGAAACGCGATCCTGCTTATTGAATATATTAACGGCGGGAGGGAAGAGGGGCTATCGATTGATGAAGCTTGTATGTTTGCTGTTAGTCAAAGATTTCGTCCGATTATACTAAGTTCTACGGCAACCATCACCGGGCTTATACCTCTTGCCTTATCCAAAAGCGCGTTATTTGGACCGATGTCGGTAACGATCATGTTTGGACTCTTGACAGCGACCTTCCTGACCTTTATCGTGATACCGGTTATTTATTCATTAGTAAACACTAAATTAGAGCAAAGAGCTTTTCAAGGACATATAGCCAAATTTTAAATCTTTTGTCCCCCTTTTGTCATTCTTGAATATAACGATGATAACTAATCACTGATGGTCTGTGAAAGAAGAACTGTCAAATGTCAAATTATGTTTTAGGGTGAATATACTATACAAGATTCGTTTACCCTTTTAATAACATAAAAGGAGCATTCCGATGGTGAAATTACTTATGTTTGATTTCGACGGCACTCTGGTTGATTCTCAAAATATTTCTGTCAACATTTACAATCAACTCGCTGACAAATATCATGTAAGGAAAATCAAGAGTTTCGATTCAATTAAAAGGCTTCCTCTGCACGAACGATTTAGGACCCTTAATTTTCCGATTTACAAACTCCCGCTCTTTGCGGCTGATTTTGCTAAACAGTACAAACATTCTTTGGAAAGTATTGCTTTGGTTACAGGTATGAGAGAAATTTTAATTGAGCTGAAGAAAAAAGGATATGAATTAGCGATAGTTTCTTCAAACTCTGAGAGTAACATCCGAGATTTTTTGGGTAAAAAACAACTTAATGTATTTGAAACTATTATTAATTCTCATAATATTTTAGGTAAGGACAAGGTGATTAAAAAATTATTAATCTCCAAAAAGTTAGAACCGTCAGAAGTAATTTATGTCGGAGATGAAATAAGAGATGTAAGTTCCTGTAAAAAGCTGGACATTAAGATTATTTGGGCCAACTGGGGATATGATTTGCTAGAGATGTTACAAGGTGAACAACCAGATTATATCGCCTATTTCCCAGAGGACATTTTGTCTATAATGGACTTACAGTAAAGGGAAATCCCAGAATGTTATAATCTTTCTCTTACCAACATCGGTCTCTCATTATAACATAGTAAATCTATTTATATTATCTGTTGGAAGATTGTTAGAAGCCGCTAACTGTGAGCGGCTTCTAACAATCTTCGTGTTTATGTTAAAAATTAGTTTATATTTGCAACCATAACAAGAGTAGTCAAGAAGAATAAGAAGGTACATATAATACTCACCGAGATTATGGCCTTTTTTCGATCATCTTGGTCTTCTTTGGCGTTATAGTTGTTCGATGTCTTTAAATAGATGACAGCAGCAGTAGTTCCTCTTATGGCGGTATTGAAATTACCATTTAATTTTTTGTTTCCATTATGAAGTGTATAACACCTTCCGCTCATTAGCCTCTCTCCTTTTTACGTGACTATGTAATGGCACCTTACAACATCTCATGTCATTATTCTTCCTAATAATTAGAGTTCGCTAATAATTCAGAATTACCTGCTTTAAGAAAATATTAATTTATTTTACACTATTCACTCAGCAATTAGTTATATACGAAGTATATAATGCCAGAGTACGTGGTTTCATGTGCTTTCATCATAATCTCCGTAGAAATAGACAGAACAGTTGTTGATTTTAATTTTTCCCTCCCTATAATATCTTGATATTTTCTTTAGATATCTCGTATTTTCATAGAATTCCTAGCTAACCAAATTAGCTCACCACGGATAGAATTCGCATAAAATGTCTAATTCGGAGAAATTGGATATGGCAAAGCCAACGTCTACTATTTGTGGATATGTTGGCCGTTGTAAACCCATGATTCTCACGGTGGTAAACCTCCCATGTCTAACAGGGTCAAGATTATAAATCTGCCCTAAATTCCTTCGTTCCACCTATCCATGATTGGGTGTCAGTTATGCTCCTCTACCGAGTCCTTGCTCTAATGGAAAAATATGCGACTGACTACCAGCTCTTTTGTTTTGCTAGGTTACCTGGATTGCTCGCTTCTGTGGTGACGCTTTAACCCACAGATCGTTTGTTTCTTATGGTTTCGCTGCTATTCTAATTACGCTGCTAAATGCTCAACTGGACGATGAATGTCCTTAATTAGCTTTTCCGGATCGTATTCTGTACCTTTTGTTAATATTGCATAGAACACCCGAATTAGTTTACAGCTTAAGGCAATTAGTGATTGTTTCTTCTTCAGGGGATTCTTGATCCTTGTTGTGTAGTAGTTGTGTATCTCTGCAAACTCTGCGTTTTTTGCGACTAGCGGCATCACTGCTTGAAATAGGATTGCCCTCAGTCGTGCGCGGCCGCGCTTACTGATCGTGGTCTGTCCCTTGTGCTTACCTGAGCTGCTTTCTCGTAAGGCTAAGCCCGCAAGCTTTTGGATCTGCTTTGGAGAATTAAAGCGTCTAATATCTCCAACTTCGGAGAGAAAGCCTGCCACGGTAACAAGGCCAACACCTTTAATTTCAAGTAACTTCGCTACTTCTGGTATCTGACGGCACAACTCATCGATGGTTTCTATGACTGCCTGATATTGTGCTGTTTTAGTGTGATAGTCTTGGAGTAATAGCTGAATTTCCATTCGGGAACAAGACTCTCCTTCGGTGCAACCAATGCTCTTCTGAGCAGCTTCATACAGGCTCTTAGCCCTTTTCATTCCGACTGCTCTCAACTTGTTGTCTCTCCAAATTCGGTTTATTCCTTCTACTCCAAGTCTTTTGATATCCCTAGGTTGCGGGGCAACTTGCAGAACCAGCATGCTACTTGTCGCATCAAACTTTCCAAACACCGTTTCATGCTCGGGAAAGTAGATTTTCAGCCACCTCTGAATGCGATTTTTT